>NZ_JAASRU010000001.1 GCF_011761495.1 Alkalibacillus almallahensis
AGTCTTATTGCATCATAAATATAAGGATATACAAGGCCAAATGGCATAAGTAAGGAGTGCTCTTAAGAGAGCACCCCAACATTTGACTTAGAACCTATTAAATAAATAAGTGAACTTATTAAATAAATGAAGTGAGTTTTGAAATAAATGAATGCATTTATTTCAAAACTATTTATATTTGCGGCGTTTGAGGTCGTGTTGTTTTGCTTCTTCCCGAAAGGCTTTGACAATAGAGAATATAATCATTATGAGTATAAACACAAACGGGAAGGCGGCAATGATTGAAGCGGTTTGTAAAGCACCTAACCCACCTTGCCACAATAAAACGGCAGCTGTTGCCGATTGAACAACCCCCCAAGCAAGTTTTACTTTCAAATCAGGATTAAGATCGCCACCAGTCGTTTGCATACCTAATACGAAAGTAGCTGAATCGGCAGATGTGATAAAGAATGTGCTAATTAATAAGATTGTCAGTAATGTGGTGACAAGTTGTAAGGGATAGTTTTCTAAGACTGTGAATAGAGCTCCTTCTTCACCTACATTATTTATGACTGTTTGTATGTCCATCCCGTGATGGTATTCGAGGGAGATTGCTGAACCGCCGAAAGCTGAAAACCAAAGTGCACCAAAAATCGTCGGAACTAAAAGAACACCAATGATAAATTCACGAACGGTTCTTCCTCGTGAAACACGTGCGATAAACATACCAACAAAGGGAGCCCAAGCAATCCACCATGCCCAATAGAATATTGTCCAGCTTTCAAGCCATCCTGTATCATCTGGACTAAATGGCGTTGTACGAAAACTCATAAACGGTAAATTTTGAACATAACTACCAAGGGTGGTCGTGAAATAGTTCATAATGAAGTTGGTCGGTCCGGCAAATAACATAAATAAGAATAGCAAAAACATTAGCACGATATTCGTCGTACTCAAATATTTAATACCACGGTCTAAACCTGTCAAAGCAGATAGCATAAATAAAATAGTTACGACACCAATAATAATTAATTGCAAAGTGACAGTGTTAGATAAATTTTCATTAACGAAGCCTAGGCCACTGCTGATTTGTTGAGCACCGAGCCCAAGTGATGTCGCTACCCCGAAGACAGTGGCAAACACGGCAATCGTGTTAACGATCGTACCTGAACTGCCATCCATTCGGTCGCCAAATAATGGTTTCAGTGTACTACTAATTAGTCCAGGATAATCTTTACGGAACTGAAAATAGGCTAAAGCTAAAGCTAAAATCGCGTAAATTCCCCAAGGGTGTAGACCCCAATGAAAGAAACTATAACGCATAGCAACGCGTCCAGCTTCGCCATCACCACTAACATCATACGGAGGTGCGTTAAAATGCGAAATAGGTTCAGCGGCCCCCCAAAATATCAAACCAATCCCCATACCAGCGCTAAATAACATACCGAACCAAGTTAAGTAATTGTATTCAGGTTCATCATCTTCTTTACCTAAGACAATGTTTCCGTATTTTGAGACGATCAAATAAATAGCGAAAATTAAAAAGGCGGTGGCAGATAATAAATAAAACCAACCAAATTTAGAAACAAGGAAACTTTGCACATTATTTGTAACGGTATTGAGGTTCCAATTTGGCCAGGTTTCTTCAGGAATGACACCCCACGCAATAAATAATATGGCGATAACTAATGATATATAAAATACGCGTGTAACGGATTTCTTCATAAAACATCCTCCTATCTGAAAGTAAGACATCGTTAGTTTTAGCAAGTCATTCTAATCCATACATAAATCAGTCATAAATTAACCTATCCATTTTAGATCAACGTAAGATATAATATAACTAGAGACGATCAAGAGGGGGAACAGAATTGAAAAAATGGATCATATTTTTTGTGTGCATTTTAGCATTAGTTGGGTGTGGAAGTGAAACTGAAAACGAAGAATCGAGTGAAGAAACTAATAATCAAGAAGAGCAATCAAATGAACAAGTAGACGAAGAAAAGAAAGAAACAGAAGATCAATCAAATGAGGAAACAACTGAACCAAGTGAAAATGAAGCTCAAGCAAAAAATGATGAAGAACAAGATCAAGTGGAAGACGATAACGAGAACTCTACTTCTGGTAATAATGATGAAGAAGTTCAAAAGCCTTTATATGAAATGAATGATGTATGGTCATTTAAACCAATTAATGACGCACCTTCAGAAGTTGTTTTACTTACGATTGATGATGGGCCTGATGGTCAATTCCTTGAAATGGCCAAAACATTGAATGAACTAGATGCATCAGCGATATTTTTTGTGAACGGCATTTTTATGGAAGATGAAGAAAGCCAAGAAATTGTTAGACAAATACATGAGATGGGTTTTTCGATTGGCAACCATACATATAGTCATCAAAATCTGAGTGAAATTAGTCAATCAGAGCAGCGTGAGGAAATCTTGTCTCTTAACCAACTGATTAAGGAAGTGACAGGTGAAAAACCAGAGTTTTTCCGAGCTCCACATGGCGTTAACACTGATTTTGCTAAGCAATTGGTAGAAGAGGAAGGCATGTTGTTAATGAATTGGTCGTATGGCTATGATTTTAAGCAGGATTACATGGAGAAAGATGCGATTGCAGACATCATGGTTAATACAAACTTATTATCAGACGGAGCAAACTTATTGATGCATGATCGTGAATGGACAAATGCAGCTTTGAAAGATATTGTTCAAGGCTTGCGCGACAAAGGATATGACATGCTTAACCCTGATACTATATTGTTACCGACAGATAAATAAGAAACAAAAAAACTTGGTGGTCACCAAGTTTTTTTGTTAAAGTTGTTGAATTAGGATTTCCTATATGAATTGTAGAAGATTTTTGATAAATATCATCCAATCACTTTTTTCAAACGTACTCTTAATGAATCCTTATAAATTGTGAAAGGCTGATCTCTTAATTATAATAGTAATAACTAACTTAGCATAAAAAGGAGACTCATATGAGCGATCGGGATTTGGAATTATATGATGCAATCCAACGGGGCGACAAACATGCGCTCGAAGAATTGTACGAGAAGTATGAAAAGCTCCTGTATTCGTTTGCTTTTAAGATGACGAAGAATAACGAACTGTCTGAAGAAGTCGTGCAGGAAGTATTTATTAAGATCTGGACTAAGAAGGGGATTTACCAAAAAAAGAAAGGAAAGTTCTCTTCATGGATTCTGACAGTAGCAAGAAATACCGCAATCGATATCATGAGAAAAAAGAAAGTTCAAACCTACACGTTAGAAGAAAGAGATTCGCTGTATAGTGAAGAACCTTTAACAGAAGAGCTGTTCGAGTGGAAAGAGGATGCTGAAAGGGTTCGAGAGGCTATGCGTAAATTGAATACAAATCAATTAGAAGTTATCCATTTGTTCTACTTTGATGCAATGTCACAACAAAAAATATCTGAAAGACTAGATATTCCGCTTGGGACAGTCAAAGGAAGGATACGACTGGCATTAAATCATCTAAAGAAACATCTGACGACAATTGATGAAAAGGGGGGATCGCGTGATGAATAACGAAAAATGTAATTGGTTGATTGATTATTTTAACGGGGAGTTATCAATAAAAGAGAAGGAAGAATTTGAAGAACATCTAAAGGACTGTTTGGAATGCCAACAGGAATTAGCTGAATTAAACACATTACACGAAGATCTCCCTTTTGCTTCCGAGCCTGTTAAACCTCCTGAAGGTATGAAGGACCGTGTGCTTGGGAATGTTTTCGCAAATAATGAAACGAACTCAAGTAATGAATCAGAAACTGTAGAAGGAAAAGAGGAGAAAGAAGCAGAGAGAAATGTTCCATTTATTCATAAAAATGACTCAAAAAGAAGGGTTCAGAAAAAGCAAGGTTCATTTTATACCATTGCAGCAATTTTATTTCTATCACTTGTAGGAAATATATATCTTCTCATGGAGATGAATGAAACTGCCGATACTCCTGTCGAAGAATCTGAAAATCAAACAGACCAACTCATTCAATCCGTGGCCCTAGATGCAACTGAAGTAATGGACGCGACCGGTCAGGCATCGATTTTGGAAAACGAAGAAGGTCGGACATTATTAGTGCAAGCTGATAATTTAGAGGAAGTGTCTGGAGAGGAAGCCTACCAAGTATGGTTATTAGAAGATGAACAGCCTTACAGGGCTGGTACCTTCGTTCCTAGTGAAAATGGTAGCGGAGCTGTTTCCTTTAATTTAGATAGCTTAGAAGATGTAAACTGGGATACCGTTGCCATCACGCTTGAGCCAACCCCTAACAGTGAAGTTCCTCAAGGGGATATCTTATTAGCTGCTGGTTTATAAATAGCACCATTAACATTTGTCTGTGTGATATTGCTTCTTAACTATTGAAGTGATATGGCATGAGGCAAATGTTTTTTATATGACAAAGTGCATGTCACATAATTATTTCAACAAAAATTTCAAAATAATTTATAATAGAAGTGATCCAAATCATCAACCTCCACGTATGCTCAGTGAAATCAATAAAAAGGAGAGTGGAGAATGATGAATTGGAAAAGAGGATTAATGGTTGTACCTTTGGCGGTATCACTGGTAATTCCAGGGACGATGACGGTGAACGCAGATGATCACGACAGTCAGAAAATGGAGCCTACAGTACAGAATGAAGCAATTGACCTTCGAGCGACATTAGATCATTACTTAAGTGAACATGCGTTCTTAGCCGTTGAAGCTATGCGTAAAGGTGCAGATGGTGCAGAAGATTACGATGCTATCGTAGCAGCGCTTAACGAGAACACAGAAGATTTAACTGGAGCAATTGAATCGGTATATGGTGAAGATGCTGGTCAACAGTTTAACCAAATGTGGTCAGATCACATTGGATTCTTCGTTGATTATGTCATGGCTACTGCCGAAGAGGATGAAGAAGGAAAGCAAGCAGCACTTGATGAACTTGCTCAGTATAAGAATGAATTTTCCGAGTTTCTAGAAACAGCGACGGGAGAACGTTTAGAAGCTGAATCGCTAGCAGAAGGGTTGCAAATGCACGTAAACCAGTTGATCGGAGCCTTTGATGCATATGTGGCTGGCGATTACGAAACAGCATATGAGTATGAGCGTGAAGCTATTGGTCATATGTATATGGTAAGTAAAGGTTTATCAACAGCGATTGCTGATCAGTTCCCAGATAAGTTTAATGAAATGTCACCAGCAACTGCAGCGGCAGACCTTCGTTCAGACTTAAATAATCTTTTATCTGAGCATGCTGGACTAGCTGTAATGACAATGCAAAATGGAATTGACGGTTCAGAAGATTTTGATGCATCTGCAGCAGCACTTAGCAATAACACAGATGACTTGGCAGCGGCGATTTCATCAATATATGGTGAAGAAGCAGGACAGAAGTTTAAAGAAATGTGGGCGGCACACATCGGTAACTTTGTTGAATACGTTCAAGCAACAGGAGCCGAGGATGAAGAAGCGAAACAAGCAGCACTAGATGCACTTGATCAGTACCGAACAGACTTTTCAACTTTCCTTGAAAATGCAACAGATGAACGCCTAGAATCTGACGCATTGGCTGAAGGACTTCAAATGCATGTGAATCAATTAATAGGTGCATTTGATAACTATGTGGCAGGTGATTATGAAATGGCATATGATAACACGCGTGAAGCATACGCACATATGTTCAATCCCGCTGAAGGTCTATCAACAGCATTTGTTGATCAGTTCCCAGATAAATTCCAAGAAAAATCACCATCAGAAATGCCAAAAACAGGTCTAGCACCCGCAGATGAAGGCATGTCAACCTTTGGAATAACTGCACTAATTGGAATTCTTGCAGCAATTGTAGCCACAGGATTCTATATTAGAAGATCCGAACAATAATTATACAATCAAAGTTAAAAGAACCGTCCATATTTAGGACGGTTCTTTTTTTGAGACAACTTTGATCTACTCACTATTAGTTCAATAATTTAAGAATCATTTCAAGATCCATTCTAAAGCCTGTGGAATCTTATCAATTTCTAATGCTGTTTATTAATCCGATACTTTATATAATAAAACTCTAATATAAACTGCATTCAGAGCCATAAAAAGTCTAAGACCTAATACATAAAGAAGGCAATCGCATTCGGTGCGATTGCCTTGCTTTTATTTTTTCAATTCTGTATAGACTACTAACCGTTCTTCCCGGCCATTAAATTCGTGATCGAATTCACCTTCACAAGTAATCAAGTTGAGAAGACTACGATGGGAATAACCGAAAATTTCTTTTACTGGTGAGTCTTTTCTAGGGTAAACTTCTTTTTTAAAAACTTCAAAAGTAAGTTCTTTGCCATGTTTATCAGTTATGATTACTTCATCACCAGATTCTAGTTTGTGCAGATCATAGAAGACTGCAGGATTGACTGTATCGTCTACATGTCCAGCAATAACTGAGTTGCCGCGTGCACCAGGTTTGGTACCCGGTTCGTACCAGGCAACATTTTCAAGTCCATCCGGTACATCCATTTGACCATTATCTAGTAGTCCAACATGCTCGATTTTGGTGTCTACACCAATAGCGGGAACTTTTATGCGTGTAGGTGTAATACCATTTCGTTCATCCTTTATGATATCACTACTTGAAAATGAATTTTCGTTTTGCATATGATCTGAAGTTTGAATCTTGCTTTTTGTATTACGTTTCTCGATTTCATCATTTGAAGATGTTTTATCTTGCTTTTCTTCTGATTCTTCAAAAGCACTTTCTGAATCAGTGGAATTATTTGAACTCATCTGGTTCTGTGTAGAACTCGCACAACCAATTAAAAAAATAAGAAAAAATAAAACACAGATTAAACTTATTATGGGCTTCATTTAATTTACACTCCCCCTTTTTAGATTTATTTAGCATACGATTAAATTAATCACTTGGATCATAGAATTAACTAATTGTATAAATCAAAATGTTGCTATATCACATTTCTTAAGGAAACAGAAACAATTTTTTTGCAGATAATTATTATAACCTGTTGCAAAAATTAGTATGACATAATATACTGTTATTAACCTAAAATTATATCATTTTCTGATAAAGGAGCGATGGTCATGGGCACAATTGTTTGTAAAGAGTGTCAACGTGTTATTGATCACTTTGAAGTTGAAAAAGTGACAGTAATTTATAGTAGTCAGTGTTCTTGTCATAAACACTAGTTTGAAATCGCTTTCAGTATCAAAGTTTTAGCACACGGTATAGGCCGTGTGCTTTTTTCAATTCGAAGGGAAAATGCTATACTAATTAAAAAGGAGGGGACGCAATGGGTTTAAACACAAGAGTAACAGAATTATTAAACATTGAGTGGCCTATCATCCAAGGAGGTTTAGCTCATTTAGCTTATGCTGATTTGGCTGCTGCTGTTTCAAATGCTGGCGGACTTGGTCAAATAACAGCTATGAGTTTACCTGACGAAAACGCTTTACGCCAGGAAGTACATAAATTGAAACAAAAAACAGATCGCCCATTTGGTGTAAACTTCGCCATTGGGCAAGGGCATCGAGAGTTTAGTCACATGGTGCAAGTAGCGATTGATGAAAAGGTTCCAGCAATCTCAGTAACAGGTGGCAATCCTAAGCCTGTTTTAGATCAAGTTGAAGGCACAGGTATCAAAACGCTCGTATTAGTAGCTGCCAAACGCCAAGCAGAAAAAGCTGCTGAACTGGGGGCAGATGCAGTGATGGTTGTAGGTCAAGAAGGAGGCGGTCATATTGGTCGTGATGACCTCGGAACCTTTGTCTTAACTCCTGAAGTTGCTGATGTTGTTGATATTCCAGTTATTGCATCAGGTGGCATTAGTGATGGACGTGGATTAATGGCTGCTTTAGCATTAGGTGCAGAAGGGATTGAAATGGGGACACGGTTTATCGCGACACAAGAGTGTGTTCAAGCGCATGAACAATATAAGCAGGATCTCGTTAATGCTGATGCACAATCAACTGTTGTGATTAAATCATCTCTAGGTCAACCTGCGCGAGCCTTAAAAAATAATTGGACAGATGAAATTCTGTCGTTAGAAGCAAAAGAAGCAGGATATGAAGGACTAAAAGATTATATTAGTGGTCAAGCTAATAAACGTTATATTTATGATGGGCTCGAAGCTCAAGGTTTTGGTTGGGCCGGTCAAGTTGCTATGCGAATTCAGGATATACCGACAGTAGAAGAATTATTTAGCGCTATTCAATCAGACGTGGCACGTATTCAAAAACAATGGCAAATGTAAGAGGTGACAGAATATGAATTATCATTACCCGATTGATCCTGATTGGTCGACGGAAGAAGTGATGCAAGTTATTCAGTTTTTTAACACAGTAGAATCGGCTTATGAAGAACAAGTAACGGCAAAACAAGTATTAGATGATTACAAACAATTCAAAGCAGTTGTGCCTTCTAAGAGTGAAGAAAAATCGATGTTTAAAACTTTTGAAAAAGAAACGGATTATATCCCTTATCGAGTCGTGAAAAAAGCACAAGAATTGAATGAACAAGACTCATTTTCTATGACTTAATAGTTAAGAAGTTGGAACAAAATAATAATTAGCTATACAAAATATGAATGTTTGAAATAATCATAGGAAAGCAGTAGCAAAGCGGAATCAACACACGTAGACGCCTGCGGGAACAGCACGCGTCTCGAGACCCCGCAGGCCCCGCTTTTGGGCTGAGGGATGCACCTGCGTCTTCTAGTAACGCTTCGAAGCGGGCTTCCTCGGTGCAAGTTTCAAGGTAGCTTATTCGATGGTGTCGCCTGGCTCGAGCCGTGCCCCGGTAAAGGAAACACAGCGATTGCGTAAGCAGAGCTGATGTTGAGCTTATGTCACGTAGAACCAAGCGAAGTGTTTTGATGGAGCGTCATTTAAGCAGAAACCCCGACCGATTTATTTTTCATAAAAATCGGTCGGGGTTTACTTTGCATTATTAGTTTTGTCTCAACCTCTTTTGGTTACTGTAGTTTTTTCGTCAGATTATAAAGCGGCATTAGTGTTCTAACAGCTTCATCAAATAATTCCATCATCGTTTCCTCATCCTGTAAACGTTCATCATCACGATTGAAAACTTGACCACATAATATTTCGGCTTTTTTCACCGTTTCTAAACGTTCCACAAGTTCATCAAATTCTCGATCTTTAACATCTTTATGACTAATTGTTTCAGGTTTTGTGTGGTCTTTAGACCATACAAAGTTATCAGGAATTTGACTGAGAATCTCTTGTTTGTTTGCCTTTAATTGTTTTGCGAAATCTTCTTTAATTGGACTTTCGTAAATAACGGCAAACCAAATAAATACATGGGATTCCCACATGCCAATTTGGAAGTGCGGAAGCTTTTTATAACCACGTTGATTATTCGCAAGGGCAGCCCACGTGTCGTTAGGTGGATTTGTTTTACGACGTGCGTGTTTAGCAACGTGAATATACATTTGATCGCCAGCAAGTGAGGAAACAGTAGGTTCTAAACGTTCTGCAATATCTTGAAGTTTGGGCGATATGCGGCTTTTAAGCTCAGTCATTCGCTCATCTAATCCGTCAATCGTAAAAACGTCAAAGTCTTTTTGGCTAAATCCATTAAACGTTGTCATGCAAACACTCCTTGTTCAATTAATGTTCGTATTATGTCGAATTCGTTAGTTATTTTAACATATTTAGCTCATCTTGTAGCATGAAACCCTTTAGCTTATGCGGGTTAATTATTTTTGTTATAATATAGTTACTGAATAGAGAAAAAGGGGTTCTGTTAATGGATAATCGCAGCAAACAATCGATGTTAGATCAAGCTAAACAATGGGTTTATGATGCTGGTCAATTGATCCGAGATATGATGGAAAGCCCGTATCAGATTAATACCAAAAAAGATCACAAAGATCTAGTGACTGAAGTTGATGAAGCGACAGAACAATTCTTACTTAATAAAATTAAGTCGATCTATCCTGACCATCAAGTGATGGGGGAAGAAGGTGTAGGTGAAGATGTTAAATCACTAGAAGGCACCGTATGGATTATTGATCCTATCGATGGAACGATGAATTTTGTTCATCAGAAACGATTTTTTGCAATTTCAGTAGGTATCTATCATGAAGGAATTGGCGAGATTGGCCTCATCTATGATGTGATGGGCGATGTGATGTATGAAGCTGCACGTGGTCAAGGAGCTTACAAAAACCGAAGACGCCTACAATCCTTGGATCAAACGAAAACACTAGAGGACGCTCTAATCGGTTTAAATAATGTTTGGGCTATGCCTAATCGGCGTCTGAAGGAAACGACGATTCATCAGCTTATTGCTAAGGCCAAAGGAACTCGTTCGTATGGATCGGCTGCTTTAGAATTTGCTTTTATTGCTGAAGGGATTATCGATGCCTATGTCACTATGCGTCTAGCTCCATGGGACGTAGCTGCTGGAATGATTCTAGTGAATGAAGTGGGGGGTATGACCACGCAAATAGATGGATCGCCTCTTGATTTGTTACAAAAAAATACGGTAATTTGTGCTAATCAGGCAATCCACTCTGAGCTATTAACTTATATTGAACCGAAATAGAAAGCGAGCGCCTACGTTAAGTAAGCGCTCGTTTATTGTTCATCACGTTGATATTCGCTTTTTAATTTAAAGCCATATCCCATTAAAGCTAAACCTGAGAAGAAAAAGAGGGCCATTAACCCATAATTTCTATAGCTGATGACAATCGCGGTTGCTATAAAGCAGGATACGATAATAATAGCAAGTATGAGCATTTTCGTTTCGTATTTCATGATTTCACCTCATTCATATTAAGTGTACACGATGTGACAAATTTTGAAAACATTCAATTCCTATGTAGCACAACGTTTTCGGATTTAGTATGATGGTAAAGGGTAAGAAGGTTAGAAAAGAGGGATTATTGTGGACTCAGAATCAATTGAAGCAGCAGACCAGCATTTTCGCTTTGCACCGATTGAACAATATTTTCTTGTAGATGTTGGCGGTGAAGCGGGCTTTTGGTTATTATTTTTAGCTATTGCTGTATTTGCGATCATCACATATAAATTAGGGTTTGCTAAACAATTGCCGATCGGTAAATCGTTGATTGTTTATGGACTGTTAGTATTAGGTTGCTTTTTATTAATTTTATTTGCGGTCTTTTCGTTACCTATTGTTGAAGTATTAATGATTGTATCGGCGGTGTTAGGTATTTATCGTTTTCGCCTCCATCGTGAACGAAATACGAATTAGAATGTTAAAATTCCGGAGGGCTAAATTGCTTAAGCCTTCCGGAATTTTTTAATGAGAATTGTAAAAAATTCGCTCTCAACCTATCTTAAATATTCATCATACTCATCCGTTTGATAAGTTTTAAAGTGTGGTGATTGTTTTCGCTCAATTGTTTTAGTTGTAATACGCTCAGAACACTCTTCACATAGATAGGAAATTTTTCTTTTTTTCCGTAATTGCTTTGCTAATAGTGAAACCGAATCGATTTTGTCTATTTGATCGCATAGCACACATTGTGCACGCATTTCGATCACCTCAATTAATTCATCTATAGCTTGTATTATAGCACGACAAACAAAAAATTGTCATTTCGATGTTTGAAATAGTAGCATCAGGGAATACCTTAACTAAGAAATTTTTCATTTCAGGAGGGAACTTTTATGTCTAGAAAACTTATTATTTCATCAGCAATTGCTGCTGGAGCGGCCGTCACATCTTATTTATTAATTGATGAGAATAGACGTCAGGATGTAAAAAACAAAATTAATGATTTTACAAATTACTTAACAGGAGAAAGATTCCCGATTGAGGAAGCGGGTAAGCCTGAATTAGATGATCTTGAAAATTCTGAAATGGTAGCAGAAGGATCTCAATTCGGTGTGCAATATTATAATGAAGTGAAGTCAGAGTAAATTTAACTCCCAAAAAGTCAATCCTTTTTGGGAGTTAGTTTTATTATGAAGATGTTTCCTGCTGAGGTGGGTTTTGAGGGTGGCGTTGCTGTTCGTCCGTTTGCTGTTCATTCGTTTGTTCTTCATATGAAGGAGCTTGATTTGATTCTGGAGGAGTTTCTGGAATGTAACGACCCACAAGATTAGCTATTTCATTAACAATGACATGTTGTGCTTCTCCCTCTCGGATACCACGGTTGATTTCTTGGATACGTGCAACGATATCTCCACCGGCGACAACAAATGCATAATGGCCGTATGGGTCATCTTTTAATGCTTCAGCAACCGTGTATTTAACACTACCTACACGTGAGCGACTAAGATCATCAGTCACATTAATACCAACAATCGTATAACGACCGAACACTAATGCATTAGCTTCTTCAACTTCTTCGACTTCAGCAGCAATTTGGGAGAGACGATCTGCTGCTTCTTGGTTCGTATGGTCGCGGTTTTGGGGTTTTTCTGAATCTTCGACTTGAATAATGTGTTCTTCATTGATATTAGAATCAATTGAATCCATTTCAGGTTCATTTTGACAAGCATACATTCCCATAAGCGCTAAAAGAAATGAGCCAATTATAAAATATCTCATCAAAAAACTCCTTTTTAGCTTAGTATTAAGTTAAAAGGAGCTTTTAATCGTAACAAGATTATCCAATTTTAAACGACGGTAATTTCGCCTACACCTTGATAAGGATTAGCTTGATTAGAACCATCAGGTAAAATCACATGAACAGGACCAGATTCTTTTAATGGTTTTCCATCAACTGAGAACAATAGATAACAATTAATTAAATCTGAAATCGAAATACGTTTCTCACCATTATCGGTATGTAAAATGGCTTCTGTAGCATCAGCGCTAGGCTCTGCATTATGGATGAAATGTTGAAGTGGCATCACATAACTGTTTTCTAATGCCTTCTTTCGATTGTATCGATCGACACTATCGTTAATTGGAGGATTAATTTTTTGTTGATACTGTTGAACTGTTAAAGCATCATCCGCTTTATCCTCTTGTTGTTCATCTTGTGGTGTTTGATTAAACACTTCGTCTAATAACACTTTCCGGTCATCAAAAATCCATACAGTGGGATCGAGAGTGATTGGAAAGCCAACGTTTCCTTTAATTTGTACGATCATGACGTGCACCTCTTTCTATAAGAACAATCAATTTTGGGTCATTTTTTATAGACCGATAAGTTGATTATATCTAAAAATAGCTAATCATGCATTAAGGAGAGATGATAATGAGTTTTGTTTCAAAGAAAGAACTTGATTACTGGTTAGAACATGTGCGAATTTATGCTAATAATGGAACAGTCGCCGATTATATTCCTGCCTTAGCTAATCAAAGTCCTGAAATTAGTGCGGCGGCTTTTTATAGTGTTGATGGTGAAAGTCCAAGTACTGGACAATCAAATTATACATTTACCATACAAAGTGTATCCAAAGTTTTCATATTAGCGTTGGCGTTAATTCAACATGGAGAAGAAGCGGTATTTAATCGTGTAGGTAAAGAGCCCTCAAGTGATCCTTTTTATTCGATACGTAAGTTAGAACTTGAATCGCCGGGAAAACCACTCAATCCAATGATTAATGCTGGAGCGCTTGCCGTAACCAATATGATTCGTGGTCGTCATTCTGAAGAGATGGTGGAAGAAATCTTAGACTTTATTCGACGTTTATGTCAAGATGATTCAATTTCTTATGATCGCGACGTTGCTGAATCTGAATTTCAGACAGCTTTTTTGAATCGCTCATTAGCTTATTTCATGAAACAAAATGGAATCATTACAGGAAGTGTTGAAGAATTATTAGATGTCTACACGAAACAATGTGCGATTGAATTGAATGTAAAGCAATTGGCGAGGATCGGTGCTGTTTTTGCGAATGATGGGCGAGATCCTGATACGAATGTTCCTCTTATACCAGCAACTGTCGCAAGAATTTGTAAGACTTTTATGGTCACATGTGGAATGTATGATTACTCTGGAACATTTGCGATCAATGTGGGGATCCCTGCTAAAAGTGGAGTTTCCGGAGCAATACTTGGTGTAATCAAAAATGAAGGAGGTCTGGCTGTATTTGGGCCTTCATTAGATGAGAAGGGTAACAGTGTAGTGGGCATCGAATTATTAGAAAAACTTGCACAAGAAAAGAAATGGTCGATTTATTAAAATTCTTCTTTATAACTAGATTTCTTGCATTTTCAGCTGTGAAACGGTAGTATAATTAAGTAGATAGGATTAATAGGTAAGGGGGAATTTTCGTGTCATCTCATGTAGCGCTTGAAGAAAATGAACAAGCACTCGCCCTCTTAAAGGCAGATGCGGATAAAATATTGCAATTAATTAAAGTGCAAATGGATAACTTAACTATGCCGCAATGTCCTCTTTACGAAGAGGTTTTAGATACACAAATGTTTGGATTGTCTCGCGAGATTAATTTCGCTGTTCGTTTAAATTTAATACACGAAGATACAGGTAAAGAAATCATGGAGAATTTAGAGCGAGAGTTAAGTGCCTTACACGATGCGGCTCAGGCACAAAAGTCGACTTAATAGAAACTCAAACTAATGGCTTAATATAAGTTATTAGTTTGAGTTTTTTTTTATTTTCTCGATTTCATTGGTATTATAGTGCTTTATTAATAAAATCCACCAACAACTGTTAAAATTAGTCTTTTTGATCAATGAGATGCAATATTCTTTGGTATTAGCCTTATTTCGAAGCATTACATCATTAGACAAAAATAATTTTTTCATGTAATCTAAAAAATATTCAGATATTTAAGTAAATATCCTAATGGTAATCAAGTATTAATCGATGCTTAGAATAATCATTCATTGGAGGTAAAACTATGGCAGACCTTAAATCATTTAATAAAGTTTTGGTCGCGAATCGAGGAGAGATTGCGATTCGTGTGTTTCGTGCGTGTACAGAAATGAATATTAGAACAGTAGCGATTTATTCAGAAGAAGATACAGGATCGTATCATCGTTATAAAGCTGATGAATCGTACTTAATTGGTCAAGGTAAAAAACCAATTGATGCTTATTTAGATATCGAGGGGATCATTGAATTAGCGAAAGAAGTCGATGTTGACGCGATTCACCCAGGTTATGGTTTTCTATCTGAGAATATTGAATTTGCTAAACGATGTGAAGAAGAAGGAATAACTTTCATTGGACCATCAAGCGATTTATTACATACGTTTGGTGATAAAGTAAGAGCGCGAGAAGCGGCTGTGAATGCTGATATACCCGTTATACCAGGAACGGATGGGCCTGTATCATCTGTTGAAGAAGTAGAAACGTTTGTTGAAGAACATGGTTTACCGATTATGATTAAAGCTGCGTTAGGTGGCGGTGGACGTGGTATGCGCATTGTTCGCACACGTCAGTCTCTTCGCGATTCATATGAACGTGCAAAATCAGAAGCAAGAGCTGCTTTTGGTAGTGATGAGGTTTACGTTGAAAAACTAGTCGAACAACCGAAACACATTGAAGTACAAATTTTAGGTGACCACCAAGGGGATATTGTCCACTTATATGAACGAGACTGTTCAATTCAGCGTCGTCACCAAAAAGTGGTTGAAATTGCTCCAAGTATTTCATTAGATGAAAAACAACGTGAAGATATTTGTGATGCAGCTGTGAAATTAATGAATTCAGTTGATTATGTTAACGCTGGGACAGTTGAATTCCTAGTAACTGAAGATGAATTTTTCTTTATTGAAGTCAACCCGCGGGTCCAAGTAGAACATACGATTACTGAAATGATTACAGGGATCGATATTGTTCAGTCACAAATCCGTATCGCAATGGGTTATACATTACACAGTCATGATGTTGGTATTCCTAGACAAGAGGATGTCATTACACACGGTTATGCCATTCAATCACGTGTTACAACAGAAGATCCACTTAATCAGTTCATGCCGGATACAGGAAAAATTATGGCCTATCGTACAGGTGGAGGTTTCGGTGTACGCTTAGATGCTGGTAATGGCTTTCAAGGTGCTGTTATTTCGCCTCATTATGATTCCTTACTCGTTAAAGTTTCGACATGGGCGCTTACATTTGAACAAGCTGCCCATAAGATGGTTCGTAATTTAAAAGAATTCCGTATTCGAGGCATTAAAACGAATATTCCATTTTTAGAGAATGTCATTCAGCATAATAAGTTCTTGAATGGGACTTATGACACGACGTTTATTGATACTACACCTGAATTATTTGTGTTCTCGAAAAGATTTGACCGCGGAACGAAATTATTGTCTTATTTAGGCTATACAACGGTAAACGCTCCTGCAGCAACGGGAGTTGATAAAAAACCACTGTTCTCAAATCCGCGATTACCTGATGTGGATAAACATTCGCCATACCCAAATGGAACGAAACAAATCTTAGAGGAACATGGTCCTAAAGCAGTTGCTGATTGGTTGAGTGAACAAAATGAAGTGCAGTTAACTGACACGACATTTCGAGATGCTCATCAGTCGTTATTAGCAACACGTGTTCGTTCTAAAGATTTATATCAAGTAGCTGAACCAACAGCAAAATTATTACCTAATTTATTCTCAGTCGAAATGTGGGGCGGAGCAACATTTGATGTGTCATACCGTTTCTTGAAAGAAGATCCATGGGAACGACTGCAAACTTTACGTGAGAAAATGCCAAACGTACTCTTCCAGATGTTACTCAGAGCGAGTAATGCAGTCGGATATAAAAACTATCCAGATAATGTTATTGATGATTTTGTTGAACAAAGTGCTGAAGCAGGAATCGATATCTTTAGAATCTTCGATAGCTTGAATTGGGTTGAAGGTATGATCCCAGCCATTGAAGCTGTTCGTAAGCAAAACAAAGTAGCTGAAGCGGCTATTTGCTATACGGGTGATATTTTAGATCCTAAACGCGATAAGTATGATCTAGACTATTACGTTAATCTGGCGAAAACATTAGAAGAAGCAGGAGCTCATATTCTAGGAATTAAAGATATGGCCGGGTTATTGAAACCTGAAGCAGCTTATCAATTGATTAGCGCACTAAAAGAAGCAGTATCAATTCCAATTCACCTACACACACATGATACGAGTGGTAATGGTATTATGATGTATTCTCGCGCTGTAGAGGCTGGTGTCGATGCAGTTGATGTGGCAACAAGTGCTATGGCTGGTAGTACATCTCAACCTAGTGCGAATAGTCTGTATTACGCTTTAGAAGGTTCTAGTAAGCAACCAAATGTTGATATTGCGTCTTACAATTATTTATCAAGATACTGGGAAGATATTCGACAGTATTATAATCAATTTGAAAACGGGTTGAAATCACCTCACCCAGAAGTTTATTTTCATGAGATGCCAGGCGGTCAATACTCAAACTTACAACAACAAGCGAAAGCTGTTGGCTTAGGTGATCGCTGGGATGAAGTGAAAGAGATGTATCGCAATGTAAACGATATGTTTGGCGATATCGTTAAAGTTACACCATCATCAAAAATTGTTGGTGATATGGCATTGTTTATGGTGCAAAACGAATTGACCGTTGATGATGTTTATGAAAAGGGTGAATCGCTTGATTTCCCTGATTCTGTCGTTGAATTCTTCCAAGGTTATATCGGCCAACCTTATAAAGGCTTTCCAAAAGAATTACAGCGTATTGTGTTAAAAGGTCGAGAAGCTATTGAAACACGTCCTGGTAAAACACTCAAACCTGTTAATTTTGAAGCATTAAAAGAGCAACTTTACGAGAAACTAGATCGACAAGTGACGCCATTTGAAATTGTATCCTATGCTTTGTATCCAAAAGTATTTTTGGATTACCAAAAGTTTGTTGATCAATACGGTGATGTGTCAGTCCTAGACACACCTTCATTCTTATATGGCTTACGACTTGGTGAAGAAATAGCTGTTGAAATTGAGCAAGGAAAAACATTAATGGTTAAGCTTGTATCAGTCGGAGAAGCTCAAAAAGATGGAACGCGTGTGGTTTACTTTGAATTAAATGGTCAGCCACGAGAAGTCATTGTGCGTGATGAAAGTGTTCAAGATGTCACGCAGGCACGTGTTAAAGTTGATGAAGGCAATGCAAACCATATTGGTGCGTCTATGCCTGGTACAGTGGTTAGTGTATTAGTAAAAGAAGGTGAGCAAGTGAAGAAAAATGATCACCTGATGATTACAGAATCCATGAAAATGGAAACAACCATACAAGCACCGTTTGATGGTAAAGTGAAACGAATTCTTGTAAAAGATGGAGAGTCGTTAGAATCTGGGGATTTACTTGTTGAAATGGATTCATAATAAGAGGCTGAGACAAAAGAATAATTAGTTATACAAATAACGAATGTTTGAAATAGTTATAGGTGAGCAGTAATAAAGCGGAATCAAAACACGTAGACGCCTGCGGGAATAGCACGCGTCTCGAGACCCCGCAAGCCCCGCTTTTGGGCTGAGGAGACTCGAGCCGTGCCCGCGGCAAGCGAAGTGTTTTGATGGAGCGTGAATCAAGTAATAAACCCGAACGATTTAATTTTCAATTAAATCGTTCGGGTTTTACTTTGCTTTATGGGGTTTTGTCTCAGCCTTTTTAATTAAATGGAACGTCTTGCAATCATAATCATGTAACATAATAACGCAAAGAATAGTGAAATAATCACAGCATGGAGTAACGCAATGGTCGCATTTAGCATCGTTATGATAATTAATGCTCCTAAAACGACTTGGAATACAATTAATAATGATGCAATCGTCCAACCATATAATAAAAAGTTATTTTGACGATAGTGACGGAGAATGTAAATAAGTAAACCAATCACCCAAACAAATAATAAACCTGCTAATAAACGATGGCCCATATGAACAGCTTGTTCAACTGAGAAACTACTAAGGGCAAATGGATTATCATTTGAACAGAATGGCCAGCCACCACATACGAGACTTGATTGCTTGTGGCGGACAAGGGCCCCTGTATAAACTACAATTAACGTATATACGAATAAACTATATAGGTGGACACGAATTGTTTTTGGAATCTTGACCATTGTCGTATGAAGTTTCTCATCGACGTTAAAAATAATGGCAGCCAGTAAAAATACTGAAGCGAACGAAACTAGAGAGATCCCAAAGTGTAATGCTTTAATAAGTGGTGTTTGTTCAATCAGAACAGCAGCTGCACCTAATAAGGACTGAATAACGATAAAAAGAATCGTAATAAATATCAGAAATTTAGTTTCTTTGATTTGTGAATAGTATTTCCGAGCCTGGTAAGACAATAGTAAAATGATTATTATAGCGACTCCAGAAACCATCCGATGACTATATTCAATGATCATTTCAATGTTTATGTCAGCCGGTATAAGTGTGCCATGGCAGAGTGGCCAACTTCTGCCACAACCTAAACCTGATTCTGTTTTTGTTACAAGGGCGCCGCCAACTAAAACGAAAAACATCGTTATGACAGATACAACAGCAACGACCTTAGGATGTAAGATATATTTCAATGTCTTGTTGACACCTCTTTTCATGACTATCCATTTCATAGTACATCTTAATATAAATATGGCCCAAGCGAAAATATAAAACGTTACAAAATTATAACAATCTATTGAATAATGCCATGAAAACAAGGCTTAGTCGTTTTAAAACTTTATTAAATATGCTAAGTTTAAATTGTGGAGATTTCTCACAGATTTTTCACAGATTCTTCACAACTTAAGATTTTTTATATGATTAAATAGAAGTGGCAGATGTAACATGATACAATAGTTTTGTAATACATTGTCATATTTTATCCTTTTCAATGTAGAAAGGTTGAGAGGTAGGTCGAATGCTATGAGTGAAGTGCGCTCAGCAGAAAAAGCGACGACCAATATCGTTGATCAATCCCAATCTAGCGTAAAATCACTATGGGCAGACTTTTTGGCGCTAATTAAAATTGGCATTATTAACTCCAATTTAATTACAACTTTTGCAGGTTTTTGGTTGGCATTACATTTCACGAACCAAAATCCGCTTGAGCATTGGGGAACATTCCTCTTAGTCATGCTCGGAACAGCCTTGGTTATCGCTGGTGGTTGTGTCATTAATAATTATTATGACCGCGATATTGATATTGATATGGGACGTACTAAATCACGTCCTACGATTACTGGTACAATTCCTCTACCTGTTATCTTAGGGTTAGGTATTGCTTTTTCTGTTATTGGTTTATTAACTTTATATGCAACAACAATACAGGCAGCCTTGTTCGGTTTTATGGGCTGGTTTGTCTATGTTGTCTTGTATACAATGTGGTCTAAGCGAAAGTATACTATTAATACCGTTGTCGGAAGTTTTTCAGGTGCAGCACCGCCATTAATTGGTTGGGCTGCTGTTGATAGCACTTTACATCCGGCGGCATTTGTATTATTTTTAATTATGTTTATATGGCAAACACCACATTTTCTAGCGCTAGCTATACGTAAAAAGGATGACTATGCGAATGCTGGAGTGCCAATGCTTCCATCTGTTTATGGTAATGAAATCACTAAAAGACAAATGGTAATCTATACAGCTTGTTTATTACCATTACCATTATACTTTTTCCAATTAGGTATGGTCTTTATTGTGTTTGCTACATTATTAAACATAGGATGGTTCATCTTAGGGTTATATGGTTTTCTGATGAAAGATGATCAGAAATGGGCAAAATGGATGTTCATATATTCCCTTAATTATTTAACATTGTTTTTCGTGGGATTAGTTGTTGCAACAATTCCATCATTCTTGTGATTCAATTAAGAAATTTTTATTTTCTTAATTAATGAATAAATATGCTTTGGGCATAAAACAACAATGAATTAAGAGAAAGAGAGGTATCAAACAAAATGAAAGGCTGGATGAGTCGGTTTAAAGCTGTATTCGCTTTAACAGTCATGGCCCTAATCCTTTCAGGTTGTGGCGAGTCATTTTTAAGTGCGTTACAACCGAGTGGTGAGGGAGCCTCGATGCTTCTAGACCTAATGATCTTAAGTATCGTGATTATGTTATTTGTCTTTGTTATCGTCATGATTATTTATGTCTTTGTTATCTTCAAGTTCCGTCAAAAGAAAGGACAAGAAGATATTGTGCCGAAACAGGTTGAAGGTAGTCACGCCCTTGAGACATTATGGACAGTGATTCCAATTATTTTACTCCTCATTTTGGCAGTTCCAACTATTCAGTATACGTTTGCATTAGCAGACACTAGTCCAGAAACGACTGAAGAAGGGGAAGAACTTGATCAAATTTGGGTAGATGTAACCGGGAGCCAATATTGGTGGCATTTTGAATATCGAGATTTAGAAGTCACTACAAGTCAAGAGTTATACATCCCAACTGATCGTCGAGTGAACTTATCAATGATTTCTAATGACGTTATTCACTCATTCTGGGTTCCAACAATCCAAGGTAAGATGGACGTTAACCCTACAGGAAATAAAAATGAGATGTATATCCAAGCAGAAGAAGAAGGGGTATATTGGGGTAAATGTGCTGAGTTATGTGGTCCGTCTCACTCACTCATGGACTTCAAGATTGTAGCTGTAAGCCCAGGAGAGTTTGAACAATGGGTAGAAGATATGCAATCTGTTTCTGGTGAAGAAGAACCAGAATCTGAAACAGCACAAGCAGGACAACAAGTATTTGCAGATAATTGTATGTCTTGTCACGCAATAGGTTCTTCTCCAAATAAAACAGGACCAAACCTCACAAATTTTGCTGATCGTGAAAAGTTAGCTGGAGTCTTTGACATGAACGAAGAAAATCTTCGTGAATGGATTGCTACTAAAGGTGAAGAAATGAAACCTGGTAACTCCATGATGGATGCTCCATATGACTTAAGCGATGAAGAAATTAATCAAGTGATGGAATACTTAATGACACTAAGCCCTAGTGACGTAACACCTGAAAGTGCTAATAATGGTGTTTATGAAGATTCTGATTTAAGTGGATTATTCCCAGAAGAATCTGAAGGTGAAGGCTCTGGTGAAGGTGAAGGAAATAGCGATTCTGAAGGAAATAATAATTCTGAATCAGGTTCAGATTCAGAGTCAGGAAACAACGAATCGTCTGGAAATAATTCTGAGGGTGATTCTGAAGGTAGTTCTAGCGAGAACTCTAATGATAATTCAGATAGTAACTCAGATGAGTAATGTATAGAGACTTATGAATAGAGGGAGGTTACAAGCGTGAGCACGACAGCTAATCAAAAAGCTGGTATTGGTTCAGTTTTATGGGATTACCTTACTACGGTTGACCATAAAAAAATCGCTATTCTCTACCTAATCGGCGGAATGTTTTTCTTCCTAGTAGGTGGACTTCAGGCGATGCTGATCCGTATACAGCTAATTGTACCTGAAAATGAATTCCTTTCAGCGCAATTTTATAACGAAGTGTTAACGATGCACGGAACAACCATGATTTTCTTAGCAGCCATGCCGCTCTTATTTGCGCTCATGAATGCTGTATTGCCACTACAAATCGGTGCGCGGGACGTTGCATTTCCATTTGTAAACGCACTAGGATTTTGGTTATTCTTCTTCGGAGGGATATTTTTAAACATATCTTGGTTTACAGGTGGCGCACCTGATGCTGGTTGGACAGCATACGCACCACTATCAGTCTTTTCAGAAGGCCATGGTGTAGATTATTACTCAATTGGTTTACAGATTGCAGGTTTTGGTACATTAATGGCAGGTATCAACTTCCTTGTTACCGTGATTAATATGCGTGCACCAGGCATGACATATATGCGTATGCCGCTATTTACGTGGACATCATTTATTGCAAGTGTTTTAATTCTATTTGCATTCCCAGCTTTAACAGTTGGTTTATTCCTTTTAACATTTGATCGGTTATTTGGAGCAAATTTCTTCAACCCAGATATGGGTGGTAATGCTATTATTTGGGAGCACTTATTCTGGATCTTCGGACACCCAGAAGTTTACATCTTAATTCTCCCAGCATTCGGTGTGTTTAGTGAAGTTATACCAGCATTCGCTAAAAAACGTTTGTTTGGTTATTCATCCATGGTATTTGCGACGATCTTAATCGCATTCCTTGGTTTCATGGTATGGGCACACCATATGTTTACCGTAGGACTTGGCCCAATTGCTAACTCAATCTTTGCGGTTGCAACAATGGCAATTGCTGTTCCCACAGGTATTAAGATCTTTAACTGGTTATTTACTTTATGGGGCGGCCAAATCAGGATGACATCGCCGATGGTCTTTGCTCTCGGTTTTATACCAACCTTTACCATTGGTGGTATGACAGGTGTTATGTTGGCATCAGCCGCGGCTGACTTCCAATATCACGACTCTTACTTCGTTGTAGCACACTTCCACTACGTCATCGTGGGTGGTGTTGTACTTGGTATTTTTGCAGGTCTTATTTATTGGTGGCCGAAGATGTTTGGTACGTTATTAAATGAGAAGCTAAACCATTGGTTCTTTTGGTTATTCTTTATTGGTTTCCATTTAACATTCTTCTTACAACACTTCCTTGGTTTAATGGGAATGCCACGTCGTTATTGGACGTACCTTGAAGGTCAAAACCTAGACTTGTTTAATTTAATTAGTACTATAGGTGCCTTCTTTATGGCAGTCGGTACACTTGTATTCTTATACAATGTTGTGAAGACACAAATGAAAGGTGAAAAAGTTTCTGGAGACCCTTGGGATGCACGTACGCTTGAATGGTCCATTCCATCACCTCCACCTTTCTATAACTTTAAACAAGAACCACTTGTACGTGGTTTAGATCCTTTATGGATTGAAAAAATGCAAGGGAACGGCAAAATCCAGCCTGCTGAACCATTAGGTGACATTCATATGCCTAACCGTTCATTGACACCGTTTATGATCTCACTTGGCTTATTTATAGCCGGTTTCGGTATTATGTATCAAGGCGGTATGTGGGTTCTAGCTGGTATCGGATTTGCGACAACACTTGGTTCAATGTTATATCGTTCCTTGAAAGATGATATTGGTTATCATGTTCATAAAGAAGAATTAGAAGAAGAGGGGGATGGTTCGAATGGCTGAAGACGTTCTTAAATCAGGTGATCTGCCTGAGAATCCTGAAAGAGCCACCCTTGAAGGCCGTAACAAATTTATGGGCTTTTGGTTCTTCCTAGGCGGAGAAACTGTTTTATTCGCAAGTTTGTTTGGTACCTTTTTAGCTTTACGTAATTCCAATGCTGGTGGTCCAGCAGCAGAAGACATCTTTGGATTAGGTCTTGTTTTCATTATGACGGTGCTTCTTTTAACAAGTTCACTGACAAGTGTTTACGCTATGTATCACATGAAAAACAATGACTTTAAGAAGATGCAATTATGGTTAGGAATTACAGTTGTCCTCGGACTCGGCTTCTTGGGCATGGAGATTTATGAATTTTATCATTACGTGCATGGTTATGAATTTGGCTTTACGACATCAGCCTTTTCTAGTGCTTTCTATACACTGGTAGGCTTCCACGGTGCACACGTTGCATTTGGTTTATCGTGGTTTGTAGCGCTCATGATTCGTAATGCAAAACGTGGTTTGAACTTATACAACGCTCCGAAGTTCTATATTGGTAGTCTTTATTGGCACTTCATTGACGTCGTATGGGTATTCATTTTCACAGTTGTATACTTGCTAGGAAAGGTGGGCTAATCGATGGCAGATCACACCAATTCCGTAGAAAACTCAGAGAAGCATGAATTTTATAAGAAAAAGCATCGCGAGCAAATGAAACATCAAGTTGTCACGTTTGTGATGATGATTGCCTTCACGCTAATTGCTTTTGGCTTAGTTATTGCAGAAGTGAGTGCGATGTTTACTATTCCAATTATTTTAGTCTTAGCCGCTGTGCAAGTTCTTTTCCAATTATATTACTTTATGCATATGAATGAGGAAGGCCATCAGTGGCCAGCAGTAATGATCTATTCTGGTATATTTGCTGCTGTTTTAACCATTCTTGCGCTTACGACTATTACATGGTGGTAAAGATTCTAAAAGAGCTCAGATCAATTCTGAGCTCTTTTTTTGTTCAATTATTGCTCAATATCAGTCAATATTTTGAGGATGGTTGTCATAAAATTATAAAAAGATTGCAAATAGGCTTGATTATTTTCTCGATATTAAGTATATTTAACTACATACAGAATTTCGAAAATTCACAAAAGTAGCACTAATTTTCGGCAAAGGGGGAGGTAACATGTCGGATACGATATTAGAATTAAATAATTTACATACACATTTTTTTACAGATAGTGGTGAAATACCTGCTGTTGATGGCGTCAGTTTTCATGTAAATAAGGGTGAAGTTGTGGGTGTAGTTGGTGAGTCAGGTTGTGGTAAAAGCGTGACATCACTTTCTGTTATGCAATTAGTTCCAAGCCCGCCTGGACGAATTGTTAGCGGTGAGATTAATTTTAAAGGTGAAAATCTTGCTTTTGCCTCTGAAAAAAGAATGAGGCAAATACGTGGAAATGAGATTGCCATGATTTTTCAGGAACCGATGACTTCATTAGACCCTTTGTATTCGATAGGAAATCAGTTAGTTGAAGCAATTCGAATGCACAATAAAATGTCTAAAAAAGAAGCCCGTTTAAAAGCTATAGAAATGTTAGATTTAGTAGGTATTCCACGTGCTTCAGAAGTGGTTGATGAGTTTCCTCATCAACTTTCTGGCGGAATGCGTCAGCGCGTTATGATTGCGATGGCAATGGCTTGTGATCCGGAACTTTTGATAGCTGATGAACCGACTACTGCCTTAGATGTTACGATCCAAGCCCAAATTCTTGATCTAATGCGTGATTTAAATAAACAAAAAGATACTGGCATATTATTGATTACACATGACTTAGGGGTTGTAGCTGAAATGTGTGATCGAGTGGTTGTGATGTATGCAGGTCAGGTGGTAGAAGAAGGAACAGTTCGTGAAATATTGAAAGATCCGAAACATCCATATACAAAAGGCTTAATACGCTCGCTTCCTAATCTTCATGAAAAGGAACAAAAACTATATTCTATTCCTGGTACTGTTCCAAAAGTAACCATGGATTCTGTAGGTTGTCGATTTGCTCCGCGCTGTGAATATGCATTTGGTCGTTGTTTTAGTGAGAACCCAGCTCTATATGAAACAGAAGATCATCGATACGCTCGTTGTTTCTTGTATGACGACTTTGAAGAACAGGAGGTGGCAACACATGCAGGAACCGATTCTAGAAGTTAATCATTTAAAAAAATATTTTGATATTCGTGGTGGCGTTTTTGGCAAAAAGGTTGGAGCTGTCAAGGCTGTTGATGATGTGTCATTTACAGTTAATGAAGGTGAAATCCTAGGTATTGTTGGTGAGTCTGGTTGTGGTAAATCAACAACAGGAAAAGCATTGTTAAGGTTAATTGAACCAACAGAAGGCGAAGTGAAATTTAACGATCAAGATATCACGCAAGTCAATAGTGAGGAAATGCGGCAGCTTAGACGTGATATGCAGATTATTTTTCAAGATCCATATGCTTCACTAAATCCTCGTCATACGGTGGAAAAAATAGTAGCTGAACCCTTATTAGTTCATGGCATGACAAACGCGAAAGAGCGAAAAGAGCGTGTGAAAGAGTTGCTTGAGATTGTTGGGCTACGTGCTTATCATGCATCACGATATCCCCATCAGTTTAGTGGAGGCCAACGTCAACGGATTGGAATTGCTCGTGCTTTAGCAAATAACCCTAAGCTAATTATTTGCGATGAACCTGTTTCGGCTCTTGATGTTTCAGTTCAATCACAGATATTGAATTTGATGTCAGATTTACGAGATCAATTTAATTTAACTTATTTGTTTATCGCTCATGATTTAAGTGTTGTGAAACATATTAGTGATCGAGTAGGCGTTATGTACTTGGGGCGCATGGTTGAGTTGGCAGATAAGGATGAATTATACGAGAATCCGAAACACCCATACACACAAGCATTATTGTCAGCTGTACCAGTAGCGGATCCTGACGAGACAGGTGAACGCATTATTTTACAAGGTGATGTACCTAGTCCTTCAAACCCACCGTCTGGATGTCCATTCCACACAAGATGTCCTCAGGCGATGGATATATGTCAAGAGGTTACACCGACGTTTCAAGATCATAGTGATCAACATTATGTAGCATGTCATTTATATGAATAAATGTGCTACAAATGTTATCTATAAAAAATCTATTTAGGGGGTAAAGGTATGAAACTCAAGTTTTCCTTTTTGGTAGCCATGCTACTAACCTTATTTTTAGTGTTAGCAGCTTGTGGTGGCGATGATGGTGAAGATTCATCATCTGATTCTGGCTCGTCTGATGATGGGCAATCAGAAGAACAGTCTGGTAATGATGGCGAAGAAAGTAGTGAAAGTGAAAGTGGCGATGAGGCTTCTTCTGGAGATGGAGAAGATATTCTTGTCTATGCACGCGGCGGTGATTCAGAAAGTCTAGACTTTGCTAGTACAACGGATGGTGAGTCATCTCGTGTCACTAAACAAATTTATGAGAGTTTGTTAGATTTTGAAAAAGAATCTTTCGAAATTAAGCCAGGCTTAGCACATGACTGGGAAGTAAGTGATGATGGCTTAACGTATACATTCCATCTTGAAGAGGGCGTTACTTTCCATGATGGTACTAAATTTAATGCAGAAGCGGTTAAAACGAACTTTGATCGCTGGTCAGGTGCTGATGATACGTACGCATTTGAAGACGAAGGGTACGCATATTCAATGTATGGCACTATGTTTGGTGGTTTTGACGGTGATGAAGGTCACGTGATTGATTCCATTAATGTCGTTGATGATCATCAGATTGAATTCCAACTTAAACGCCCATTAGGTTTCTTCTTACAAAACATGGCGATGAGTTACTTTGCGATTACTTCTCCTGCAGCTCTAGAAGAACATGGAGCAGCAATTAACGAAAACCCTGTAGGAACTGGACCATTTAAATTTGTAAGTTGGGAAAGAGATAATCAAATTGAGTTAGAAGCATTTGAAGATTATCGCAAGGATGGTCAACCTAAATTAGACGGTGTTGTGTTTGAAGTTATTCCAGATAACTCGTCTCGTTTAATTGCACTAAATTCTGGTGAAGTTCACATTATGGACGGTTTAAACCCAGATGATGCGGCAGGTGTAGAAGAAGATGATGCTACAACACTTTACACTCGTGCTGCAAATAATTTTGGTTACTTAGGCTTCCAGACTGAAAAAGAACCGATCAACGATGCAACGGTACGTCAAGCAATTAACCATGCGATTAACCGCGAAGAAATTGCTGAAGCAATGTACGCTGGTTATGCTCAGCCGGCTGTAAACCCAGTTCCACCTAATTATTTGGGTTATAATGATGAATTAGAATTATACGAATATGATTTAGAACGTGCGCAAGAATTATTAGCTGAAGCAGGTTATGAAGATGGCTTTGAAATTGATTTATGGACGATGCCCGTAGCCCGTCCGTATATGCCAGATGCTGAAACGGTGGCAACAATTATTCAATCAGACCTATCTGAAATCGGTGTTTCTGTTAATATTGTGCGTGAAGAATGGGCGCCGTACTTAGAGAAAACAGCCGCAGGTGAACAAGAAATGTTCATGCTTGGCTGGTCAGGTACAAATGGTGATCCTGATTATTTCTTAAGTAGTTTGTTACATGGTGATAATGCTGGTTCAAGTAACCGTTCTTTCTATCAAAATGATGAAGTAGACGAATTACTTGATCAGGCGAAAGTTGCAACAGATCAAGAGGAACGTGCTGAATTATACAAACAGACACAAGAAATTATTTATGAAGATTCACCAATGATTCCGCTTGTTCACTCTGAACCAGTTCTAGCTTCATTAAGTAGTGTTCAAAATTATGTACCACACCCATCAACAAGTGAATCACTTGCAGAAGTAGAATTAGAATAATAAGAGGAGGGAGGGTAGTAGAGCATACCTCTACTACCTTTCTTCAATTTATCAACTATAACTGGCTACATAGACAATGATGAAAGAACTGAGGTGGAAAACATGTTTGCCTATACGATCCGTCGCTTGTTAATGCTAATACCAGTATTATTAGGGATGACATTAATCGTTTTTTCAATCGTTCACTTGATCCCTGGTAATCCAGCTCAGGTTATCTTAGGTGAAACGGCGACACAAGAAGCGATTCAGCAATTAGAACAATCTATGGGATTGAACGAATCGTTTTTCACACAATATGGTTTTTATTTGGCTGATTTATTACAAGGTGACTTAGGCTCATCTTTAAGAACAAAGAGTGATATTAGTCATGAAATTTTACCTCGTATAGCTGCGACTTTTGAGTTAACTTTCTTTGCTATGTTATTTGCTATTATCATTGGTATTAATGCCGGCATTATAAGTGCTTGGAAGCAAAATTCGTGGTTAGATTTTGCTGCTATGATTTTTGCTTTGGTCGGTGTATCAATGCCAATATTTTGGTTAGCATTGATGGAACAATGGGTTTTTGCCCAGGAATTAGGGTGGTTGCCTTCCTCTGGTAGACAACCTAGCACCGGTCAAATCGAACCCATTACGCATTTCTATGTGATCGACGCTATTTTGCATTGGGATTTTGATCGCCTAATTCAAGTGCTTTCACATTTAGTTTTACCTGCTGTGGCACTAGGTACTATTCCAATGGCGATTATTGCTCGTATGACGCGTTCGAGTATGTTGGAAGTAATGAAATCAGATTACATTCGAACTGTAAGAGCTAAGGGTTCAGGACAATTTTTAGTTATTTATAAGCATGCATTACGAAATGCAACTATTCCAGTACTAACTGTGATTGGTTTACAAACAGGGGTTTTACTAGGTGGTGCTATTCTTACAGAAACAATTTTTGCTTGGCCTGGTTTAGGTCGTTATGTTTATGAGGCAATAAATCATCGCGATTATCCAGTGATTCAATCTGGTATTTTAGTTATCGCCTTTTTATTCGTTATGATCAACCTCATTGTTGATTTACTCTATGCATTTATTGATCCAAGGATTAAATATTAAGGGGGTTAGTTATTATGAAGACAAGTGAAGAACAGCGCGAACAATTAGAAGACGAGTCACAAGTATATAACCCCAACCCTTATCAAGAAGAAGAGGATGTCGAAGCGATATCACCATGGAAAGATGCTTTAAAACAATTAAGAAAAAGTCCTCTAGCTATTACCGGTTTTTTACTCGTTCTCTTTTTTATTATTTTAGGATTTGTTGCGCCATTTGTATCACCATATGAATTTGATGGGGATGACCCTATCAATCGGTTGCAACCCCCTTCGGCTGATCATTGGCTAGGAACAGATGATATAGGTCGTGATATTTTTACAAGACTAGCCTATGGGGCAAGAATTTCATTAATCACAGGCTTTACAGCTGTGACTGGGGCCTTAGTGTTTGGTACTTTATTAGGGATTATATCAGGTTACTTTGGGCGCTGGGTGGATATGTTAATTTCAAGAATTTTTGATATTTTACTTGCTTTTCCTAGTATTTTACTAGCGATTGCGGTTGTGGCTATTTTAGGAGCATCTTTAACAAATGCCTTAATCGCTATTGCTATTATAAATATTCCCATCTTTGGTCGACTCGTTCGTTCTAAGGTAATCAGTTTAAGGGAAGAAGAATTTATTTTGGCCGCCAAGGCACAGGGGATGAAAAGAGGTCGAATATTACTTCATCATATTTTGCCGAACAGTTTAGCGCCGATTATTGTTCAGGCAACACTTGGATTCGGGACAGCTATATTAGAAGCAGCTGCATTAGGGTTTTTAGGTTTAGGTGCACAACCTCCTACACCTGAGTGGGGGAAAATGTTATCTGATTCAAGAGATTTTATTCAATTAGCGCCGTGGACTTTGATTTTCCCTGGTGTGTCAATTATGCTTGTGGTGCTTGGATTTAATTTAATCGGTGACGGTTTACGTGATGCACTCGATCCGAAAATGAAAAATTGAGGATTGATTTAAAGCCTAAAAGAGATGACACTCTTTTAGGCTTTAAATATGTGTTGGCAAATTCAACAATTTTATTAACGTTAATGGAATTAGTCGAGTGTGAAGATGTTATCATGTATACTGAAGGTAAATGATGTGATAACTAGACTTCAGAGGTGAAGATTATGTGGGATAAAATACAAATTTTTGGATTCCAAGCCCTATGGAATCCAGAAATAATTATAATCACGCTTACGTTAGTGATTCTGTATTATTTATTTACCGGACCATTAAAACATAAAGCGGGATTATCAGAAGCACCGACTAAAAAACAGAAAATATCAATGTATTCAGCATTAGCTATTTTCTATCTTGTAAAAGGATCGCCGGTTTATTTGATGTCACATATTATGTTGATGGCTCACATGGGACAGATGGCTATCTTATACTTGCTAACGCCGATTTTAATCATTAAAGGTATTCCAAAAGAGTGGTGGAGCAAGGTATTTAATGCTTCTGGGCTTAGACATGTTTTATCGCTGTTTACACGCCCGCTAATGGCTTTAGTGATGTTTAATTTATTATTTTCGATCTATCATATACCGTTAATTCTAGATTTTACTAAGTCTCATATCACTGTACACTGGGCTGTTACCATCCTTTTATTAGTTTTTGCTTTGTTTATGTGGTGGCCGATCTTTGGCCCATTAGAAAAGAGAGTGGAAATCAAGCCTTTATTTAAACTGTTGTATATATTTGGTGCTGGCATGTTGTTAACACCTGCTTGTGCATTAATTATTTTCGCTGATACACCGTTGTATGCGACGTATTCTCAGCCAGACGCCTTTATGCAAGCATTAGCACTTTGTGTACCACCAAGTGTATTAAGTGGCATGAACCTCGGTGGACCACAAGTGTTCTTAAATATGGAACTTGTTAGCGACCAACAAGCAGCTGGTATTATCATGAAAGTTTCACAAGAATTATTGTATGGCGGAATTTTAGCTCGTCTTTTCTATAACTGGTTCCAAAGTGAAAATCAAAGAGGAATTGACCCGCTCCCGCAAGATTTAGAACAACAAGCAACTGTAGAGAGAGGATGACAATGAATGCCGTTTTTACCAACCATTAGTACCGTTTTTATTGTATTGAGTGCCATCTTAGTCGCGATTGGTTGGGTGTTAATTGCGAATGGTAAAGCAACTGCTCATAAACGAACGATGATTGCTGCAGCGATTTCCGCCTTAACATTCTTTATACTATATGTTTCAAGGACAATTTTCCTCGGGAATCAGACATTTGGCGGTCCAGATGATATGCAAATTTATTACACGAGTTTCCTAGTGTTTCATATTATCTTAGCGACAACAGGTGCTGCTTTTGGGATTGTAACGCTTTATTTAGCTTTCAAACGCCGTATCAGTAAGCATAGAAAAATAGGTCCAGTAACTGCAATTATCTGGTTTTTCACAGCAATTACAGGCGTTATGGTTTATTTATTATTATATGTTTTATATGATAGCGGCCATAGTACAAGCTTATTTCGAGCAATTTTTGGTGGTTAATAAACAAGCTCCCTTTTAGGTAATGATTTACCTTAAAAGGGAGCTTTATTTAGATCTTCACACGCCATTTTATAATTCCTGCCTCACGAGCCGAATTGAAAATGATAACCACAATTGGACCGATAAAGAATCCGAGGATGCCTATTAATTGTAGTCCGATATACATAGCGATGAGTGTTGGTAATGGTTTTAAGCCAATATGATGCCCCATCACTTTAGGTTCAACAGTACGTCGAATCGCGAGCAGTACAATCGCTAAGACTCCAAGTTGAATTCCCATTAGTGTGTCACCAGCTAGGAACATATAAATGGACCAAGGACCTAAGATTATAATAGACCCTATAATCGGTATCAGGTCTACAGCCCAAATAATAATTGACATCAAAAGCGCAATTTCAGGCGTTATAAATATTAATGCTACAAGCGTAACAGAAAAGATAATTAAACTGACTAAAAATTGAGCTTTAAAGAAGCCAAGAAGTACATAGGCCAGTCGGTTATTCATGAATTTAAACTTTTCTTGAGTTTCGTCTGTCATCAAATTATACATTTTCGTTCGGAGAGTAGGTAAATCCAACATGAATAAGAAAAGTGCAATAAGATAGACGATAAAACTGATTAAGAAGTCGGGTATATTAAGAATGAATTGTGCTACCTGATCTATTTCAACATAATCCATGATTTGTTGCTCTACGGATTGTAAATGCTGAATCGAAGTTTGTTCAACTTCTTGAACGAATTGGTTAGGCCAATCTTCCGTAAATGCATTAATATTATCTTGCATATCGATCAACATATCTTCGACTTCTTCGATATATTCAGGAGCGTTTTCAGTTAGTTTCACGACTTGGCCAATTGTCTTCGTAACCGTATATGTACCAATTGTCGCAGTGACAGTTAAGAAGATAAAGAAGACAATGGTAACCGCCATCGTTCGTTTTAAATTAAGTCGGTTCATGAACCAGCTCACGCCAGGATTTAATAAAAGAGCTGTAAAAAGAGCTAATATAAGTGGAATTGAAATAGGTAAAATAAAGTAACCGACGATGATCGCTATGATAGCCAAGAAGATCAACGTCCACTGTTTTTTAGATAAATATTTAAACAATGGGAATAGTGTCTCCTTTCATACATTTATAGAATGATTATAACATAGTAAAGTAGAATTTATGCTTGTTTGACTCAAAATTCTGATTATTGAAGCCGTTTGAATAAAAAATGGAGACTTATGAGGGAAAGGTGACCAAATAGACTATTTGGTCACCTTTTAATTACTATTGTTGTGATTGTTCTTCTTTGAACTGTTGTAAATCTTCTTCTACTTTGCTTAAAACTCGTTCACTACGGTCAATGACGTTATTAGGAAAATCTTCATCACCGTATTCTACACCATGTGGATAATAATGCTTTCCAAGGAGTGGTGGTAGTAACTGAATTAAAGCAGTTCCTTTGTCAACATCACCCTCAATTGCAATTCCACGCAATCTTAGATAATAAGTAATATTTTTTTCAGGTGATTCAATTTTCAAATCATATGTGGCACGTTCATAATCCCATTGACCAGCAAGAACGAAGCCGTTTTGTTCTAAAACATGGGTTAACGGTTGCTGTTTAACAACAGTCTCATCAATTGAGAACTTTGTAATTTCCATTATGGTCACCTCTTCTAAATTCTTCTCATCAAATTCATCATATTATGAAATCAACAATTTATCAATTATTAATCCCTAAATTCCATTGAGTTGTAACAATTTTATCAAATCGGGTGGTTCTTTATGAACTCAATTAGGTTGTATGTCGTAATATACCATAAAGAGGATATAAGGAGGTAACTGTATGTCACCGGTTCATTTACCACCAGAACTGCATCAATTTAAGCAATTTGTTGAAACGAGACCAGAGCTTATAAATTTAGTTCGACAAGGGCATTATACTTGGCAAACGTTGTTTAATTTATGGAAAGAAAAAGGGGAAGAAGAAGGCTTTTGGAAGCAGTTTGGCGCAACAAAAACAGAGACACGTCAAAGTAATAGTGATTATATACAAAACGTCTTAAAAAAGATTTCAGAAATTGATATTGATCAAGTTGAAAAGAATGTTAATCAATTAATGGGAGCTTTAGCTCAAATAGAACACTTATCAGATCAATTTAAACAAATGAAGAAAGGTCCGGACAAAAAACGATTTCCATTTTAAAGGATATTGGTTTTTCTGAATAATATTTGTTATGATGATGGTATGGAGGTGTGTAGATGTTAGCGAACACGGAAGTTATAGAAGTATTAGAACAAGCAGAAAAGCTTGGTGAAATGATTAAGCAATCGGAAGACTATGAGATATATCAGCAACACAAACAACAATTATATGGTGACCCTGAGGCACAAAGACTCATGAATAACTTTCAACAAATGAAAGATGATTATGAAGATGTGCAACGTTTTGGCCGTTATCATCCAGATTACACCAAAATTATGAAAGAAATACGAGAAGTAAAACGTGATTTGGATATGCATGATACTGTGGCAGAATTCAAACAAAAAGAGACGCAATTACAATCATTTTTAGATGATGTATCAGAAATTGTAGCTGGTGCTGTAAGTCCGAACATTAAAGCTCCACGTGATGGTGTTGCATTGAAAGACACGGGAGATAGTTGCGGTTGTGGCAGCGGCGGTGATTGCGGCTGTGAAGCCTCTTAGGTGAAATGGGGGAATCTTGATTGTTCACAAAGCGACAGGGTTTAATCATCTGGTTTAAACATATTAAGCAAGCTAAAAAATTACGTCGTTATGGTCATTTAATTTATACGTCAAAGCGTCTGAAATATGCTGTGTTATATGTGAACCAAGAAGATTTAGAAGATATAGAGGATGAGTTAAATGAATTATCTTTTGTAAAATCTGTTGAACGTTCTCATAAACCAGATATAGATACGGCTTATCAAGGGATGTTGAATAAAACGCATGACCTTGAAGCTGAAATGGAAAGTTACTATAAAAGTGGGTGATTGTACTAACAATCACCCTTTTTTTGTGTTCAAATCGGTGGCAGTAAGTGGTTTAATCTGAAGACGGCAATGAGTTGTTGAAAGAATAAAGATTCATCATGATATTTGGTTGAAGGTGGTACGTCAAATTCTATTAGATTGATTCCGATTTGCTTTGCAGATTCATTAAATGCTTCGTATCGAGCGTGGCTTTGACCTTCTTGAGGCTTAGGCATACCTTCTAAGCACACGTATATTGGCAAGAAGTGAGCTTGACTTGTAGGTTTCATAATAGCGGCAAACGAAATCTTATCCTGATCATCTTTTGTGGTGTGTAGTACTAATAAATGTTGGACGCGGTCAGGCATTGAATTAATTAACGTGATTAATTCATAAACGTCACCATAGCCTTCACCTAATTTTATTATATGTTGTGTCAATTTTCTGTTCCTCCTTTTGATACAGGTTTAATGTAGCATGTTGTCTTTGTTTTGTGAAATCATAGTCTGATTGAGTCGAATTTGATAAAATGAACGTTATATGCTAGATGAAGTCAAAAGCTACAGGTGATTGTATACATGCGGACAGTCATGAGTATAATAGTGTTTTTAACAGTGACAAGCGTTTTGTTAGGGGGCTATCACTGGTCGTCATTCCAAGAATCTACTCCCGAAAAAGATTTAGTCATTGATGAAACAGTGAGAGTAACCGAGACTGATGAGACATTGATGATCGAACATCAATTGGACTCTTTATCACAAATGCAAATCCCAATAAGTCTTCCAGGCCAGGTTAATTCTATATCTTGTTTAGAAAAACAGTGTCAGGTTGAAAATGATGAGTTGATTGTGAATTCACAAGGGGCCTATACTTTAGAATATCAAGTTGCTAAAACAACGATTGTTCCATCTGTTTATTACATAAATGATTGGCTCGTAAAATTAGATCCAGAGAAACGTGATCAAAATTCGCGAAACATCCGAATGACCTTATCAGGGAAGAAACAAGGGCAATGGCATAGTATCAGGCCGCCTGTGCTAGATAGTGAGCGAAATAATATTCATTATTATGAATGGCAATTTGAAGATTCTGTAGAACCACCGTTAATCAAATTAAAAGAGCCTGTGAGCTATCAAGAACGATTGAACCGTTTAAATATCTTATCGTATGAAGCTATTTCTCAGAAAAAATTACAAACCTTACAAAAGACATTTAATCAGTCGCATGATCAACTGTTAATTGTTAATCCTAATTTAGAAAAAGTGATTACAGATCATTTGGTTATTGTAAGCAACTTAAATAATTCTACTGAAAAAATGTTTGAAAGTTATTTGCAATCTGTTTCAACTGATGTTGAGCGAGACCAGAAAGTTATTCAAACATTAACAAATTTATTTTATCAACAAGACGTTGATCAGCCACTTGTTAATGCTTTAACAGAAACATTAACTAATGAAGAACAGAGTAAGCTATTTCAGCGACTTATGAGTTTAGATATGAATCAAGGTTCGCTTATTAAACTCCTAGATCAATTGTTATCAGGTTTATTAGGGTATCAGACGCAATTTTTCGAGTTAAATGATTCAAGTGAGTCTTTTGTTTCGTTGTTTGGTGATGAAACAAGGTCGTTGTATATCAATGGTGAGCAAGTTGACTATGACTTGAAGCGGAAAAATGAACAAGTCTATATGAAGATGAATAATTTTATGACTGCTTTTGATCTTTATGGTTTCTCTATTGATCAACGAAATGAGTGGTTCGTGGAGTCTGATGAAAAGGAGTACCGCTTTTACTTGGATCGCTCTGTTTACATGATTGATGATACTCGTTTCCAAGTTGATCAATCAGCATGGTTTGAAACAGATGAGTCATTTTATGTCAGTATAAGTTTACTTAGTGAAATATTTAACCGAACATTTGAAGAGAATAGCGAAGAGATACGACTTGAATAAAAAAACGGCTCTTTTTCAAATGTTTGAAAAAGAGCCACAATCTCTTTGCGTTAACAAAGAGCACAAAAAGGGAGAGGAGAAACCGGAAGAAGGTCTTATGGGGAATGATAAGACTTCTCCGAATCTAGAACGGATTCCTCAATACCGCTCTTGTTATCAGTATGGCCATTTCAAGAAAAGCTATACATTTTTAAGCAAATTTCTGTTGTAACATTGACATTTCGCTATACTTCTATAAAGATATTACTGAGATGAACAAAAAAGTTGGTGAGGCCATGCGAGTCATATCAGGAAAATATAAAGGAAGAAATTTGAAAGCGGTACCGGGAATGAGTACACGACCTACTACTGATAAAGTCAAAGAATCTTTATTTCATCGAATTGGTCCTTTTTTTGATGGTGGACAAGTTTTAGACTTGTTTGCAGGAAGCGGTGGCTTAGGGATTGAGGCATTAAGTAGAGGCGCTGAACATGTCGTGTTTGTTGATGCTCAGAGTGCAGCTGTAAAAACGATTCACAACAATTTAAAGACACTTAAAGTTGATCAGAATTATGATGTGTTTCGCCAGGATGCATTTCGTGCGATAAAAGCAGCCGGTAAACAAGACAGACAATTTGATTATGTTTTTCTTGATCCCCCTTATGGGAAAGTGTCATTTGATAAATTATTCGAAGCGCTTATAGATCATAAAGTGTTAAATGTTGATGCCATGATTATTTGTGAACATGATCCAAATGATACATTACCAGAAAGCCAAGCTTTATTTGAAAAAGAACATTACGATAAATATAGCAATACAATCGCCGTTACGGTCTATCGTTATGAGAAACAGGAGGATACTAATGTATAAAACAGCCATTTGCCCAGGAAGTTTTGACCCCATTACTAACGGTCATTTAGACATTATTAGAAGAGGTTCTGAAGTGTTTGATCATGTGATCGTAGCTGTCTTTAATAATCAATCAAAATCACCTTTATTCTCAATAGAGGAGCGACTTCAATTGATTCGTGAAGCGACCAAAGATCTTAGCAATGTTTCGGTTGATGTTAGTCATGGATTATTAGTAGATTACGCTGATGAAAAGGATGCAACAGCTATTCTAAGAGGGTTGCGTGCGGTCAGTGATTTTGAATATGAAATGCAAATAACTTCAATGAACCGTCATTTAAATGAGGAAGTAGAGACGTTATTTATGATGACCAATAACAAATATTCATTTTTAAGCTCAAGTATGGTGAAAGAAGCCGCTCGATACCATTCTGACGTATCAGAACTTGTGCCAGAACCTGTTGAAAAAGCTTTGATCGAAAAATACAAAGCTTAATCAATGACCCAACGTCATGTAGTACGTTGGGTCATATTTTTTATCATCAACCAGACTGTCGCCAATATAGTTAAACTAGTAATTAAGGGGCCAAATGTTTGGATATCATTCAAGAGGTTAATAACCCAATGGTCAGCTGTTTTAGACGTGTCGACCGGAACGTCTTGTGGATTAGATGTTTGACGATCTAAATAAATAGGTTGGTATAAGAGTAGCACAAGTATAACCGCCCATACCATATGTAATAGACGTCCAATCAGGTAGGGTTTGTAACGAATCTCAGTGTTGGCAATGATACTGGCGACTTGTGAATGAATGGATAGTCCATTGAAAGCTAGTAATAAACTAACAAAGATGACTTGTACAAATAAAGTGGCTTCGTCCGTTTGTGCAACCATTTGTGCCCCTAAAGTAATTTCAAATAGTCCACTAATAATGGGAAGTGCTAATTCTCCAGGTTGAGAAATAAATTGAAGCCCTTTTTCTAAAATAGAACTTAGCCATTCAGAAACACCAGATAAAAATAACAATTTATTAATGACGGAAAAAAGTATAATAAATCCACCGATCATGACCAACGTTTTGACTGAAGAATAGACAGCATCTCCAAGATGTTGGCCGAGTGGTTTTTGTTGTTGTGGTTGTGGGGTGGATAACATGTGTTTGATTTTTTCTCCAAGCTTCGATGATGACTGTTGATTGGATTTCTCGCTTTTAGTGTCCGAATGACGAAGATAAAAACGCATGCATACACCAACTAATAGACTAGCCCCGTAATGACTAATCGCAATAAGCCATCCTAACGTAGGATTATGAAAGAATCCTACTGCAACTGCGCCAAAGATAAATAAAGGGTTGGAAGCATTCGTAAAAGCAATTAATCTTTCTGCTTCTATAGTCGATATGGCTTTTTCTTCATATAAACGCGTCGCAATTTTGGCACCGGATGGATAACCGCTTACAAGACCCATCGCAATAGCAACACCACCAGCACCAGGTAAGTTAAACAGAGGGCGCATGAGTGGTTCTAATAATATTCCAATCAGCCTAACGACACCAAAGGCTAGTAATAATTCTGCTATGATAAAAAAAGGTAGTAATGATGGGAACACAATTTCAGTCCATAACGTAAGTCCTCGAATGGAAGCTTCGTATGTTTGATCAGGAAAAAGAATCATAGCAATTGCAAAGAATAAGACAATCAAGGCATAATAGAATGTGGCAAATTTGAACAAGTTTGTTGCCTCCTTGCATTCTAACTGTACGAATAAGTTGGAGCGTAGTAAAATATGCATTAATAGAGCACTTGTAACTGTGACTTGTCTATATATATGCTAGGGGCTCATTGTCTAGAAGAGGTGTTAAGAATGACACGACCAACGATTGGTTTAGCATTAGGTTCTGGCGGGGCGAGAGGGTTCTCTCATCTCGGTGTCATAAAGAAATTAAGAGAGCATAAAATTCCGATTGATTATATTGCTGGAAGTAGTATGGGTGCCTTAGTAGGAGCTTTTTATGCAGCCGGACAAAATGTCGATGATTTATATAAATTGGCTTTAACATTTAAACGCAAATACTTCATGGACGTTTCAGTACCAAGAATGGGGTTATTACAAGGTGAAAGAATCAAATCGTATATTCGACTATTTACATATAAAAAAACTATAGAAGAGTTTACGATTCCGATGTCAATCGTCGCAACAGATTTATACACGGGAGAAAAAGTGGTTTTTCGCGACGGGGATGCTGCATCTGCTGTACGCGCGAGTATTTCCATTCCAGGAGTTTTTGTGCCAGAAAAGATAAATGATCAGTTTCTTGTTGATGGTGGAGTTATTGACCGTGTTCCTATATCAGTTGTTCGTGATATGGGGGCAGATATTGTCATAGCTGTGGATTGCTCTAAATTTGAAGCAAATGGAGACATTCAATCAATTTATGATGTCATCATGCAAAGTATTGATATAATGCAAGATGATATTACGGATCATATGATGATCGATGCAGATATTGTCATGCGACCAGAAGTTTATCCGTTTAGCTCGCGAAATTATTCAAACACTGCAGAAATCTTACAAAAAGGAGAAGAAGAAGCGGAAAGACGGATAACAGAAATTCAAACGCTGATGAAAGGTTGGAACCAATAAATGATGGGATTTAACAGAAAACATTTAGTAATCTTAGTCTTAACTATTGCAGTAGCTGCGTTTCTTTCGTTTTATAAGCTGGATTATTATATATACCAACCAGGAGATACGACATCATTGACGGATGTTGTTGAAATCGAAGGAACAGAAAGAAGTGAAGGGCAATTTAATTTAGTGACAGTTCGTGGTGGTCAAGCCACACCTATTTATTATGGGTGGGCTATGTTACAAGATCATTATGACATTGTTGATCTTGAAGAGGTGCGACCAGAAGGTATTAGTCAAGAAGAATATATGGAAACTCAATTACATTATATGGAGAGTTCACAAGAAGCCGCAACAGTCGTTGCCTATGAAGCGGCCGATGCTGATATCACAATCAATTATAATGGCACATTTGTAGCAGGAGTTTTACCTGATATGCCAGCAAATGATGTGATTGAACCAGGTGATGAAATTATCGCTATTAATGGTCAAGAAATTGAATCAACAAATGATATAATTGAACGAACATCCTCATTTGGTATGGGAGATACCATAGATGTAACACTTTTAAGAGATGAAGAGGAATTGAACGTGAGTGTAGAACTGGCGCCGTTACCTCAAGATCCTGATCGACCAGGGATGGGTGTTTCGCTAGTGACCGACCGTGATGTGTCTGTTGAACCAGAAGTTGAGTATGAAAGTGGTCAAATCGGAGGACCAAGCGCCGGGTTAATGTTTGCTTTAGAAGTTTATGATCAATTGACGGATGAAAATTTGACTAACGGATTAAATATCGTTGGTACAGGTACTATAGATTATAATGGTCAAGTAGGATCGATTGGTGGTATTGATAAGAAAGTTGTTGCCGCAGAGAAAGATAATGCTGATTTGTTCTTTGCACCTAATGAAAATGGAAGTGAAGGATCAAATTATGAAGTAGCGCAAAAGACTGCAGAAGAAATAGATGCGTCGTTTGACGTTGTGCCGGTAGACAATTTCCAAGACGCTGTTGATTATTTAGAATCTATGGAATAAGTAAAAAATAAGTTATTAATAAAACTCTAACGTTCATGGAGGATCGTTAGAGTTTTATCTTATATTAGTAATCATCACTTAAGTGATAATCGGCCCTTTAATTTCTTGCCGCTTTAATGAATATCTTTTATGAGGGGGTATAGGACTATAATAGGCATCAGTTGCACGTTCTTCTATGTTTAAGAGTGGATCGTTTAATTGCTGAAGGTTTGATATGAGTGGAACATCTAATGATTTTTTGCGTAAATTAATCCATTCGCGACCCATTGAACTCATACCAAGTAAACGTATATAAGGTGGTTCTTTTCTTTCTTTGTATTGATCAACTTCTGTTTTAGTTGTGTTTGTTAATAAGTGGACAAACATTCTTTGAAGACGTGTCCATGTATAACGTTTCGTTTTTAATCGTTCCATCCAATCTTGAAAATTATTTGCTTGGTTAACTGTTTGTTTAAGACGATATTCCAATCCTTCAATCATACCGTGAATATGACGTAACTGCTCATGAGAATGCGTTTGAACAAGTAATTGAAGGTGTGGAAAATATAGTTCCCATTCATGCCATAATCCACTTGTCTGCTGATAGGTAATCAATTGGTTGATGGTCTCGTCAGGTAATGCCTTTTTTGATAAATCGGATAATTCTCCTTCATTAAACAAGTCTTTACGAATACTTGTTGCTGAAGCGATGGAATAATCGATGGTCTCGTCGTGATAATGACTTTTAGTACGAGTGATGGTTTCGGGTTGAATATAACTATTCAGATGACGGATTGCTTTTACATAGCTAAATCCAAGAATGTTATTCGGTTGACCTAAATCAAGTTTTCCATCGCGTAAACCAATTGCTTCATAGGCTTTGGTGCTAGCTTGAGGAAAAGATTGGCCTTCATTCAAATGGTTTTGTCGTATTTCATTGAACAGGTCTTCGTGTTCATTAAAATAATCGTAATTCTCGGTGAATTCCGTAATATCTCCAGATTCACTTCCGAAGCAAAGATAATCGACACCTAATGCATTTAAAATCGAGACAGCTCCGTGAGCAAAAAGGTCAGCATATTGAACGGCATAGATAAACGGGAGTTCGACTACAACATCAACACCATGCTTAAGGGCTGCTTGGGTACGAGAGAATTTATCAATAATGCCTGGTTCTCCACGTTGTAAGAAAGAACTACTCATGACTGCTACGGTAATTTCTGCATTTGTTTTCGTGCGAGAAGCTTCCTGATGATATAAATGTCCGTTATGAAATGGGTTATATTCAACGATCAGGCCACATGCTTTCATTTAGACTCATCCTTTTTATTATCATTAAGTCTATCGTAGAAATAAATCGCTCAAAAAACAAGGGCGATATGGTATGATGAATATAAATTATATAAAAATGTATGATTTAAGATGGTGTTAAGAAAAAATATTGACAAAAGGCTGAATACCTTTTAAAATAACTCTTGTTGCCTTGAGGTGATTATAATGAATATTGCATTACAAAAAATTGTGGCACATACGCCGTACACAATTACGGAAACGGTTGATGTTAGTGAGTTAGAGGATTTCGATAATGATATTCGCCGGATTGGATCAGTTGATGTTTCGGTTGAAGCTACACTAAATCAAGGTATTTTTACGTTCCGAATAAACATTACTGGTGAAATGATCTTGCCATGTGCAAGGACATTAGTTGATGTGCCTTATCCTTTTACGGTTGAAGCATATGAACAATTCACTCAGGTGGAATATAAAGCCTCAAAAGATGATGAAATCTTTTTCGTTGACCGTGAAGTCCTTGACTTAACGCCTTATATCAAGGAAAATATTTTATTGGAAGTTCCCATTCGCGTTTTTAGTGAAGGTACTAAAATCGAGGATGTTGTTGATGAGCAAGAAGGATTTACTGTTCTAGGTGAAGATGAATATCTAGAAAAAGAAGCGATGCAGCAAAAGAAATTCGAGCAAGAGAAAGAATCAGAACAACAAAAGAAAGTAGATCCTAGACTCTCATCCCTAAAACAATATTTTGAAGATGATGAATAATTCAATCGATCCTAAAACGGACTGATTAAGGAGGTGTAGAACATGGCAGTACCTAAGCGCAAAACATCAAGTAAAGTAAAACGCCAACGTCGTACGCACAAAAAACTACATTTACCAGGTATGGTAGAATGCCAAAATTGTGGTGAATATGCAAAACCTCACCACGTATGTGCAGAATGTGGTCATTACAACGGAAAAGAGGTTGTTGAGAAATAAATCAACAACCCATTAACTAATCAAGATGTCTCAACAAGAGGCATCTTTTTTATTAACTAATCTCATCATGTAGGTGAATATAATGGAAAATTTAATCAATGTGGATTACAATGAATCCTTTAATGTGACAACAATCACTTTAAATCGACCGGAAAAGCGCAATGCTTTATCAGCACAAATGATCCAACAATTACAACAAGCTATTGATCAATTACATAATGATCCACATACAAAACTTGTGATTATTAAAGGTGCAGGAGAAGTTTTTTGTGCGGGTGGTGATTTATCTGAATTTCATGGTGATCTAACGCAACCAGAAGCGCTTACCATGTTAGAGCCGATGAAATCCGTTCTATGGAAGTTAACAACACTATCTGTCCCAACAGTTGCTTGGATGAATGGACTAGCACGAGGTGGCGGCATGGAACTTGCGAGTGCTTGTGATTTTCGCTTTGTTCAATCGGGAAGCAATTATGGATTCACACAAGGTCAACTTGGTATTTCAACTGGTTGGGGTGGTGGCACTTTACTATATGAGCGAATCCATAAACAAGATGCTTATTATTGGTTAGTGACGGCCGATGTTCGTGAGGCTGATCAGTTAATTGCCAATCGCTTTGCTCAAGGGGTATTTTCAAATCATGATGATATTTGGGAAAGTGAGCTTATGAAGCCGTTTCTTAATCGTGACATCGAACAATTAAAACATTGGAAGCAACAATGGTTGCAACAATTTGATTTACAAATGTTAAAAACTCGTATGGATGATGAAGTAAAATCTTGTAGTTATTTGTGGGTTAGTGAAGCACATCATCAAGCCGTTGCTCAATTTTTTAATCGAAAATAAATTCACTAGTCTATCTAATCTTCTAGATGCATACCTTACTAGTAATGATTGCTAGTAAAGGAGGGATAGACATGACGACAAGACAAGATGCATGGACTAAAGATGAAGATCTATTATTGGCTGAAACGGTTATTCGCTACATAAGAGAAGGAAAAACCCAAATGAAAGCATTTCAGTCAGTAGGGGAAAAGCTCAATCGAACTGCTCAAGCTTGTGGCTTTCGTTGGAATGCTAATTTAAGAAAGCATTATGATCAGGCGATTGAACTGGCTAAAAAAGATCGAAAACAATTGGGAAGACAACGATTACAAACTTTTGAAGAAGAGATGCCCAAACAAGAAAGCGAACGATTTGATGATTTGATTGCTCAACTCAAACGCTTAAAACAAGAGTATGGTGAGTTTGAACAACCAGATAAAGTTGAAAAATTACAAGAGCAATTGGAAGCTTACCAAACATGTTTGTCACAAATTCATCATTTAACACGGCCATTTGTAAATGGTTATAAAACAGATTGATTAAAGTAAAAGCACCTCATCCCAATATGAACAAGGGATGAGGTGCTTTTTGTATTATTCACTACCTTTTTCGCTGACACCTTCAGGTAACCAAATGAAAGGATTTTCGCCGAAATCACGTTGTAATTCATAAGTAGCGGGTTGAAAACCTTGTTTTTCCCAGAAACCATGAGAATTAATACGTGCGTTAGTTTTAATAGGTAAATTAAAACTTTTGGCAAAGTCTACTAACTGTTTACCAAATCCACGATTTCTGAAGCTGTTTAAGACTTCCAATTTCCATAGTTGTAAGAAGTCTTGCTGTGGTTCGAAGTAATAGTCATACTTGGCATCAACACGATACAAGCTCATACGAGCAACGAGTTCATCACCATAATATATACCGTAAAATGGTGATTCGCTGTTGTTTTCGATCATATTGTTTTCTAAGTCTTCTAACATTGATAATTCTTGAATACCGTATGCTTTGAATTTTTTAAATTCTTCTAGCGTTCTAAAATTTATTAATAAGGGTTCTACTTTCGTTGGCATGGTTCGGACCTCCTTACGTTTTCTGATACTTATTATAGTACAATCGCACGTTAATGAAAACGATTGTCCTCAGAAATTCCATCCCTAATCGTGATATTTTTTGCTAAAATAAGAAGTGAAGGTACGATAGTGGGTAGGTGAATGGTGATGTCAGTTGGTGTAATTGGTATTGGTGCATTGGGTTTATTTGTCGCACATGAATTAAGTCAAATGGGTTATTCGGTCACTTGTTATGTGAAGCGAGAGGACCAGAAGATTACGCTGGATCGTGAAGGCATACAGAAAGATGATCAAACACCAGTTTATCCGAATGTTCAAATGACGCAAGCACTACAAGCACATGATTGGTTGTTTGTATGTACGAAACAAACAGATTTAGATAATGTTCTAGAACGGATTGATCAAGCGAACGATAAAATTAACCATGTTGTGTTTTTACAGAATGGTCTCGGACATGTTGAAAAGATTAACGCTTTAACGGGCTTGCAAAAGTTTATCGGTGTCTGCGAGCATGGTGTTAAGCGTGAAAATGATCACCATGTTTTACATACAGGGAAAGGGCTTATACGACTGGCTCCTCTTAATCATACAGAAACGTTTAGTTTAAATCACCTTCAACATGATCATTTCCCTATTATTATAGAGGATTCATTACAAAAAACAATAGAAGAAAAACTTGTTATCAATAGCGTTATAAACCCATTAACTGCTATTTACGGTGTTAAAAATGGAACAATATTAAAAGTAAATCGTTTACGACGATTAGCACATCGATTGGTATTAGAAGCAACGGAGGTATTAGATTTAGACGATGAGGTTATTTGGGGTCGGGTTGAGTCAGTATGCCGTAACACAAGTGAAAATACGTCTTCGATGTTAGCGGATATTAAACGTGGAAGACAAACAGAAATAGATTATATGAATGGTTACCTTGTTCAGTTAGCTTCTGAACAATGCCCGACTCATGAATTAATATATCAAATGATAAAGGTGAAAGAATGTTTAAGTGAGGTGTAAGTGGTGGCGTATTTTGGAACGATTATTGCAGTGTTGTCCACTGTTCCATTTTTAACCTTTTTTATTCTATTTTGGGTGTTTAGGAAATGGACTGGACAAGCGTCGCGGTCGACAAAACGAGCTGCCGATTATTCTACTGTGTTATTTCTTTTTGCTGATATTGCTTTATTAGATTACATATTTAATATCGTTCCTTTCTGGGAAACGCTATTAGCTTATATCATTATTTTTGCTATTGTCTTAACCATTCAATGGCGGCGAGAAGAAGAAATAATAATTATTCGAGCGGTTCGTTTTGTTTGGCGCTTAAGTTTTGTTATGTTATCAGTAGCTTATCTTTTGTTAGTGCCTGTAGCTATCTTAATGAATTTGTAATTGAATCGAAAATATAGATGTGTAATTAAAGGAAGGTATCATGATGGACGTACAATCAATAAAATTAGATCAATCCAAATTAATGCAAGATTATCGAGATAGAAAAGAATCAATTTATCAGCATTTTTACTATGATCCGTTTCAAATTAATAACTTCAAACGTCGTCAAGACTATATAACAAAACAAAAGTATCAACGTGAGAATTTAGTCGAAATATTAAAGACGCAGAATCGAAAATGGGGGATGTCGGATCAAGTAGAAAAACAAATTGATACCTTATTAGATCCTAATGCTTCTGTTGTGATTGGTGGTCAACAAACAGGGTTGTTAACAGGTCCTTTATATACCATTCACAAGATTGTATCAATAATCATTCAAGCTAAAGAACAACAAGATTATTTAAAACAGCCTGTTATTCCTGTTTTTTGGATGGCTGGAGAAGACCATGATTTTTTAGAAGTCGATCATGTCTATACGCTTGATGAGAATGAGTTACATAAAACAAGAATTAATGACCAGACTCCGTTTGATGTGAAATTACCACTTTCAAAACGCGAATTACCAAAAGATACGCAAGCGTTTGTAGATCGTGTCTTTGCATCATTCCAAGAAACTGAGCATACGAAAGCAGTTTATGATTTAGTGACGCAAGCTTTATTAGCAAGTGATACCTATGTAGACTTTTTTGCCTGTTTTATTCAACAGTTATTCCAAGAAGAAGGGCTAGTCTTGGTTGATGCAGCAGATGACGATTTGCGCCGAATGGAAAAAGATTATTTCATTAAAATTGTCGATCATCAACAAGAAATCGCAACTTCTGTTGTTAATCGATTGCAAGAATTGTCAAAAGATGATTATCACGTTTCTTTAGATGTAACGGCAACTGATGCACATTTATTCTATCATCATGAAGGTGAACGTTTATTGTTAGAAGTTGATGATTCAGGGGATTTCGTGACGAAAGGTGGAGGAGCTCGTTTCACCAAAGAATCTCTAAAAGAAACGATTGAAGCGTCACCTGAGAAATTCAGCAATAATGTGGTCACCCGACCTCTAATGCAAGAATGTGTATTTCCTGTGTTATCCTTTGTCGGTGGTCCGGGTGAAATTGCTTATTGGGCAGCTTTGAAAGATGCTTTTGTAGCTCTAGACTTGCAGTTGCCAATTGTAACGCCACGTTTATCTTTAACTTTAATGAAACGGAATCACCAAACATTGTTAAATGACTATCAAATAAACGCGACGGATTTGATTAATTATGGAACTTACCAAGACAAGATGAATTGGTTAAAACGTCAAACTCAGTCGCCTATTGACGAAACAGTGAATGAAGTGAAGAAACAATTCACCCAGGATCATAAGCCACTACAAGATTTAGCGGCATCGATTAGCTCTGATTTACACGATCTAACTCAAACGAATCTGGATCAAATTCAAGAACAAATCAATTATATAGAAAACCGATTAATGCAGGCAGTAAAGGAAAAAAACCAAGTAACTGTTAATCATTTTGATACACTAGACTTGTTCTATAGACCGGAGGGTGGTTTACAAGAGCGGATTTGGAATATCACTTATTGGTTGAATGAAATTGGGTTATCATTACCCCAAGAATTAACCAAGTTGCCAGCTCGTTGGGAACAAGATCACCAACTTGTTTATCTGTAACCACTGAGTCACCACCCGCTACCACTTTTCTACCACACTAAAAAAACCTCTATATAGCAAGGATTGAACACGTATAGTTTAAACTATACGTGTATTTTTTTGATAAATTTTAAATACATGGTGGTGAAAAGTGGAGCGATGTGGTAAACTTGTTGAAAAGGTGGGCAAAGTCTATGTTCATGGGAGAATATCAACACAATATAGACGCAAAAGGACGTATGATTGTGCCGTCCAAGTTTCGTGAAGGACTTGGTCAAACTTTCGTCGTCACGCGCGGATTAGACAAGTGTTTATTTGCATACCCTATGGACGAGTGGAAGCAATTAGAAGAGAAATTGAAGCAGCTTCCATTGACGAAGAAAGATGCCCGAGCATTCACGCGTTTCTTCTTTTCAGGCGCAGTGGAATGTGAAATTGATAAGCAAGGAAGAATTAACATCCCTTCATCACTTCGGTCGTATGCCAATTTGGACAAGGAATGTACTGTTATTGGTGTTTCAAACCGAGTTGAATTATGGGCGAAAGAATTTTGGGATGAATACGTAGAAGGCTCTGAGGATTCCTTTAGCGAAATTGCAGAGAATCTACTTGATTTTGATATTTAATGTGACGAAAAGAGGCAAACCCCATGTTTGATCATTATAGTGTACTAAATGAAGAGACAATTAAAGGGCTTAATGTTCGTCCTGATGGAATTTATGTTGATTGTACGCTAGGTGGTGCTGGTCATGCCCAACGTATTTGTGAACTCTTGAATAGTGATGGACGCTTTATAGCTTTTGATCAAGATCAAACAGCTCTAGAATATGCCCAATCATTACTACAAGGTTATGAAGCTCAAACAAACTTTATGAATCGAAATTTTGTTACATTGACAGAAACTTTAGATGAATTAGGAATTTCTGAAGTTGATGGTATTTTATTCGATTTAGGCGTATCTTCACCCCAATTGGATGAAGGTGAACGTGGATTTAGTTTTCATAAAGATGCACCATTAGATATGCGAATGGACCAGTCAGAAGATTTAACAGCTTATCAAGTTGTTAATGAGTGGTCTTATGAAAGTTTGGTTAGCATCTTTTTTAGATATGGGGAAGAGAAATTTTCTAAACAAATTGCTAGGCAGATTGAGCGAAAAAGAGAAGAAAAGCCAATCGAAACAACATTAGAATTGGTTGATGTCATCAAAGAAGCAATACCAGCCTTTGCTAGACGTAAGGGTGGTCATCCTGGCAAACGGATATTCCAAGCTATTCGAATTGCTGTGAATGACGAACTAAACGTTTTTCAAGATGCATTGCATCAAGCAGCAAGAAAATTAGCTGTTGGTGGACGTTTAGCTGTTATTACATTTCATTCATTAGAAGATCGGATTTGCAAACAAGCGATGAAGAAATGGAGTTCAGAACCACCTATTCCTAAAGATATTCCGTTGTTACCCGAAGAAGTACAACCACCGTTTGAGATGATAACACGTAAACCAATCGTTCCTTCTGAAAGTGAATTGGATGAGAACAGACGATCTCGATCGGCTAAATTACGTATCGTTGAAAAAGTGACTGAATGGGACGAAAAATATGCACTAGAAGAAAGGAGAAGTTAAACATGGCGCTTGAGGAAGTTAGGTCGTATCACGTTCAAGAACCTGTTCAACCCACGAGAAGACAAGATGATCAACACAGCCCACAACAACCACCTGTTCAAAAACCTTGGTTTACAAAAGGTGAGAAAGTTATTTATATTTGTGGGATATTAATAATTGCAGTTATGGCAACATTTGTTGTGAATTTTTCTTCTTCAGTTGATTCATTAAATCGTGATGTCGAACAATTAGATTCTCAATTAACTGAGGTAAGAACACAAAACGATTCATTACATGCTAATGTTCAAGAGCTTAGTAACCCTAATCGTATCTTAACAATTGCTGAAGAGAATGGATTGAACATTCGCCATGCAGAAGTGAAACAAGCGTCGAGTATGCCATAAGGTGTGATCATCTTGAAGAAGAACCAAATGAATTTCATGTTACTCGGTGTTGTCGTTATTTTTTCATTTTTATTTCTCGTAATTTTAGGTCGCTTTCTATACATACAAGCGACAGGAGAAGTTCATAATGTTGATTTGGTTAAATACGGAGAGAACATGCGTGAAACGGAAGAAGTTGTGCCAGCAGAACGTGGTTTGATTTATGATCGTTCGGGCATGGTTTTGGCCGACAATCAGCCAGTTTATAATATGTATGCGATCTTAGATGAATCCTATACCGGAGATTCTTCATCGCCTCTCCATGTTAAAGATGTTGATCGTACGGCTTCTGAACTAGCATCTGTTTTAGATGCTAAACAAGCCGAAATTAAGGAGATCCTTTCCAATGGTGTAGAGGAAAATCGGTATCAAACAGAATTTGGCCAAATAGGAAAAGGATTATCTGAAAAAACTTATGAAGAAATAAAATCACTTGATTTACCAGGAATATATTTCAATGAATCACTCGATCGTTACTATCCTAATGGGTTATATGCATCGCAGGTGATTGGCTATACAGGTTATGGCGGTGAAAATAATAACCAAATCACTGGTGTGTATGGTATTGAACGACGATATAATGAAGAATTGACAGGTCAAAACGGTTATGTCAATTATCAACAAGATAGTTATGGTGACCCTATTCGAAATGCTGATAAAAATGTTCAGGCACCAGAAGACGGTAATAATTTGCATTTAACAATTGATCAGAAAATCCAGTCCTTTTTAGAGGATGCATTGACTACCGTTGAAAATGAATATGATCCAGAAAGAATTATGGCAGGAGTTATGGACCCTGATACTGGCGAAGTTTTAGCCATGTCAAATCGACCAACATTTAACCCGAATAAACGAGAAAATATCGAAAATTGGTATAATGATATGATTTCGTCACCATTTGAACCAGGTTCAACAATGAAGATTTTCACCGTTGCATCTGCAATGGAAGCAGGTGTTTATAATGGACAAGCAACATATGAATCAGGTGAATTTAAAATTAATGAACAAGGTCGATCTATACATGACCATGACGTAGATGGTTGGGGGACGATTACTTTTGACGAAGGAGTTCTAAGATCCTCTAACGTCGCTATGGCTGAACTATTATGGAATTATATGGGACCAGACACTTATATGGATTATCTAGAAGCGTTTCACTTCGATCGTAAAACAGGAATTGATATTAATGGTGAACGTATAGGTCGCATATCATATGGTGGTCCTTGGGAACAAATCACAACCGCATATGGTCAAGGTTCAACTTTCACGCCAATGCAAATTATGAAGGCTGCCACTTCATTTGCTAATGGTGGAAAAATGGTGAAACCTTATGTTGTTTCTCATATCACAGATTCGGAAACTGGAGATAAGGTTAAGGAAACTGAACGTGAAGTTGTAGGTCAACCGATTAGTGAAGACACAACGGAACAAATGAAAGACTTATTAGGTCGGGTTGTGACAGCAGAAGAAGGTACGGCTGGTGCATTTGAACTTAATCAGTATTCATCATTCGGTAAGACTGGTACTGCATCAATACCTGATCCAGAAACAGGTCTATATATGAAGGGTGGAGGCAACTATGTCTTTTCTTATATAGGTATGGCACCTAAAGATGACCCTGAATTGATGATGTATGTAGCGGTTAAACAACCAGATGTTGAATATCGTTACCAAGGTAGTGAAACAACGTCTTTTATCTATAACACTGTTATGGAAAACAGTTTAAATTACCTTGATGTAACCCCTGATCAAGAGAATGTTGATCAAACTAAGAAGCAAAGCCTTAACGATGTAACAGGCCAATCAACGGATGAAGCTGTCGCGACATTAGAAGAGAAGGGCTTGAATGTAGAGGTTATAGGTTCAGGTGAGCAAATCAAATCTATGTGGCCTGCGGAGAATACAGAAGTTGTAGCTAGTCAAAGAGTGTTACTTCAAACTAATGGAGAATTAACAATGCCTGATATGACTGGTTGGACATTACGTGATGCTTTAGCTTTCGGTAGATTGAATGATTTAGAGTTAGATTATATAGGAACAGGATTTGTACAGAAACAAAATATAAAACCAGGTGCAACCTTTGAATCTAATCAAAAGTTAGTATTAGAACTATCTGATACTAGCGGAGAAGCTGATCAAGAAAATCAAGATAACGATGAAGAAGAATAGATCGTCATACTAGATCTATACTTTTTGAAATTTTTATTCTAGAACCCAGATGATTTCTATATTTGAAATCATCTGGGTTTTTTCATGACAATTATTAAATTATGAATCACAACAGAATCAAGATGATGAAAGCAACAGGTGATATATTGATCGTTTCATACATATTATGAGTACAAGCTCATTATTGTGAATAAAAGGGGTATGAAGATGAAACGAATTTCTTTTGTGACTGTTCGAAAACGACTCGTCATATTGCTGTGTTTGTTAGCTGTCTATTTTTTGATTATGATTGTTAAATTAGCTTATGTTCAATTGGTTTCCAGTCCAGAAATACTAGCAAAGGCAGAAGATTTGTGGAGTCGAGATATACCTTTTCAAGCAGAACGGGGGCAGATTATTGACCGTGAAGGTGATGTTCTGGTCGAAAATGAAGTAGCGCCCAGTCTAGTTATTGTACCCCGACAAGTGGAAAATGTGGATGAAGTGGTAGATGAAATATCTCAGATTATTGATATTGAACAAGATAAATTACGAGACCATGTGACGAAAGAAGTCTCAGTTGAAGCGATTCACCCTGAAGGCCGTCAATTGTCTGATGAACAAGCCGATAAAATACGTTCTTTAAATTTACCAGGTTTATATTTGGCAGAGGATTCAATTCGCCATTATCCAAATGATGATGACTTGGCGCATGTTTTAGGTTTTACAGGGATCGATAACCAAGGGTTAATGGGACTTGAAGCAAGTTATGATGATGTTTTAAGTGGTGAGTCAGGTGCTTTATCATTTTTCTCTGATAATAAAGGTCGTAGGTTGGAAAATCGATCCAATCGTTACTCGCCACCGCGTGATGGTGATCATCTAGCTTTAACAATTGATAAAGATGTTCAATCAATCATTGAACGAGAGTTAGATCAAGTCGTTGCAGAATATAATCCAGATGGAGCGATGGCTGTCGTTATGGACCCATCTAACGGGGAAGTTCTAGCTATGTCAAGTCGTCCAACATTCCACCCGAATAACTATCAATCTGTAGAACCTAGTGTTTATAATCGTAACCTTCCAGTTTTCAGTACATATGAACCAGGTTCAACTTTTAAAATTGTGACCCTTGCTGCTGCCTTAGAAGAAGGTGTAGTTGACTTGGAAGATGATAGTTATCATGATCATGGTCATACGAAAGTAGGCGGGGCACGTCTTCGTTGTTGGAAAAGTGGAGGCCATGGCGATCAATCTTATTTAGAAGTTGTTCAGAACTCATGTAACCCTGGTTTTGTTAATTTAGGTCAAAAGTTAGGGGAAGAACGACTATTTTCATATATTGATACATTCGGATTTGGTCAAAAAACAGGTATTGACTTGGAAGGTGAGAGTAAAGGAATTATATTCGATGAAAGTCAAGTTGGGCCTGTAGAATTAGCGACCACAGCTTTTGGGCAAGGGGTTTCTGTTACACCTATACAACAATTAACTGCGGTTTCTGCTGCAATTAATGGCGGATATCTGTATGAACCCCATGTTGTAAAAGGCATTGTTGATGGTCAAACTGGAGATATGAAAGAAAGTAAAGAACCCACTTTGAGAGATAAAGTCATTTCAGAATCAACGTCTGAAGAAGTGCGAAATGCTTTAGAACATGTGGTGGCAAAAGGAACAGGTAGAGGTGCTTATGTTAATGGTTACCGTGTAGGAGGTAAAACAGGAACAGCTCAAAAAGTTGGGCCAGATGGCAATTACTTAGATAATAATCATATTGTATCTTTTATGGGTTTTGCACCAGCAGATGATCCTGAATTACTTGTTTATATTGCCGTTGATAATCCTAAAGACGTTATTCAGTTTGGTGGGGTTGTGGCCAGTCCAATTGCAGGTCGAATCATTGAAGATTCTTTACGAGAGTTAGACGTTCCAAAAAGAGATGACGGTTTAGCGAAAGATTTCCAATGGCCAGAGCAACCTACAGTAGAAGTACCAGAGCTTATTGGGGAGTCGGTTGATGATCTCTCGCGTTATTTAACAAATGTGACAATTGATGCGCAAGGTGAAGGGGACACGGTCATTTCGCAATCACCAGCTGCAGGTGAAGTGGTTGAATCAGGTTCAACCATACGTGTATTTTTGGGTGATACAGAAAAAGACGAAAATTGAGTTCCTCGACTTAGACAGAATTTGTTATAATAGTATAGGTAAACTGTATTAAAGGTAGTGATTATATGAACTTATACGAATTAATTCAATCAACACAAACGATAAATGCTATAGATCGAGAAACTATTCAGGAAATAGAAATTGCAGCTATTGAAATGGATTCTAGACAAGTAAGCAATGGGGCACTATTCATTTGTATGGAAGGTTTGACAGTAGATGGTCACGATTATGCTGGGTTAGCTGTTGAACAAGGTGCTAAAGCGATCGTTGCTGAAAAACAGGTGGATGTCGATGTGCCAGTTATATTAGTACCAAGTGCTGTCCATGTTTTAGCGGATTTAGCTAATACGTTTTATGGCTATCCAAGTGAAAGCATGAACGTAATTGGAATTACTGGGACTAATGGAAAAACAACCTTAACGTATTTACTTGATGCAATCTTCTCAGAAGTAGGACAAAAGACTGCTGTGATAGGCACAATAGATATGAAAATAGGTGATAAACGAATCCCTGTTGAAAACACAACGCCTGATGCCCTATTTTTACATAGACACTTACATTTAATGCGTGAAGAAAATGTTGATACCGTGATCATGGAAGTATCCTCACATGCTTTAAAACAAGGAAGAGTGCTAGGTATTGATTTCGATGACGCTGTTTTTACGAACCTATCACAAGACCACCTTGACTATCATCCGCACATGGATGATTATGCTTATGCGAAGTCGTTATTATTTGCGCAATTAGGACAGTCGTTACAAGGTAAAACTAAATCAGCCGTCATTAATATAGATGACTCATACAGTGGTGTCATGATGAGGTCAACCGCTCAATCAATTATTTCATATAGTTTAGAACAATCAGCGGTTATTCAAGTTGAAGACTATGAGTTGTCCCCGCATGGATTATCATTCGTGGTGAAGACGCCGCTTGGTGATATTCCAATTACCACGAAAATGTCAGGTAAGTTTAATATATATAATATATTGGCTGCAATTGGCGTAGCTTATCGACATGAATTATCATTAGAGATGATTAAAAGTGCCATCGAACAACTACAAGGTGTTCCTGGTCGATTTGAATTGGTAGATGCCAACCAAGATTACACGGTTGTTGTTGATTACGCGCATACTCCTGATTCTCTTTTAAATGTGTTGCAAACAATTGAAGAATTAAAACAAGGGCGAGTTATTACGATTGTTGGTTGTGGAGGAGACCGTGATCGTTCAAAACGACCGAAAATGGCTGATGCCGCTATAGCCTATAGTGATGAAGTTATATTCACTTCCGATAATCCTCGAACAGAAGATCCGCATGCCATTTTGAAAGACATGACTAATCACTTAGATGAAAGTAACTATTTTAAGGTGATTGAAAGCAGGCGAGACGCGATTAAAGCAGCCATTGACAACGCGGGTGAGCGTGATATGATTTTAATTGCTGGTAAGGGTCATGAAACTTATCAAGATGTTGCTGGTGAACGTCATCATTTCGATGATCGAGAGGTAGCACGTGAATTAATTTTAGCGCGGCAAAAGTCATAAAGGAGCAGGACAATGACTAAATTTACTTTTAATTTTCTAAACCAACTTTTCCCAGAATTTTCAGGGGACATACAAGAAGAAGTACAGATACAAGAAATTTATACTGATAGCCGAAAATCGGTATCTCAAGGGTTATTCGTGCCAATCATTGGTGAACGTTTCAATGGGCACGATTTTGTTTTGCAGGCTATAGATAAGGGAGCTGTCGCAGTTATTTGGCAGAAGGACCAACCATTCCCTGAAAACAAACCTGACAGTATACCGTTTTTCCTCGTTGATGACTCATTAACGGCTCTGCAAGAATTGGCACAAGCCTATCGAAACAAAATTAATCCAACAGTAATTGGTATAACAGGGTCAAACGGTAAAACGACAACAAAAGAAATTATAAGTTCTAGTTTGAAACCTTTTTATCAGGTTTCTAAGACTGAAGGTAACTTAAATAACTTAATTGGAATGCCCCTATCCATTCTGGCAATGCCTCAAAATACTGAGGTACTCGTATTAGAAATGGGAATGAATCAATTCGGTGAAATAGCCCGCTTATCAGAAATAGCCCAACCTGATATTTCTGTCATCACTAATATTGGCGAATCACATATAGAATACTTGGGTAGTCGCAAAGGCATTTCACAAGCTAAATTAGAAATCGTTGAAGGGATGAAGAAATCTGGGTTAGTCATTGTGGATGGAGATGAACCACTATTAAATGTCACTTTATCTCAGCAGATGCTTACCTGTGGTTTTGCGAATGAATTGAATTATGTTGTTTCCCAAATTGAACAGCATGATGATCAAACCACTTTCATGATCAATGAAATGCCTGTATCGATTCCATTACTGGGTAGTCATCAAGCGAAAAACAGTGCATATGCGCTTGCTGTTGGTCGTGCTTTAGAGATTCCAGAAAGAGAGATGGTTCAAACATTAGCGGACTTAACTTTGCCTGGTATGAGATTCGAACAAATCGAAACAGAATCAGGTGCTTTCTTGATTAATGATGCCTACAATGCGTCAGCTACATCTATGAAAGCATCTATTGATGTAGTCAAAAACATGAAACAACAAAATAAAGTTCTCGTTTTAGGGGATATTTTTGAGTTGGGCGAGCATCTTGAAGCAGAACACAAGAAAGTAGGAGCATCAATAGATTCTGACATCACTGCATTAATTACAATTGGTGATGCTAGTCGTTTTATTCATGAGGGTTTATCTGACAACTTTAAAGGATATAAAACTCATGTTAGGTCTAATGAAGACGCTAGTTCTTTAATTAAGCCTTATTTAAAAAACGATAGTGTTATTTTATTCAAAGCTTCTAGAGGTATGCAGTTGGAGAAAATTATTGATGAGTTAATGAATTAATTTTTTATATGTAGAAGAAAGGAAGTTCTAATTGTGTCACAGTCGATTATCTTGTTTACCATGGCGGTGGGTTTTTTAATAACCGTGATGTGTTCACCAATATTTATTCCGTTTCTAAAACGATTGAAATTCGGTCAAAGCATTCGCGAAGAAGGACCGGAATCACATCAAGTTAAATCTGGTACACCAACTATGGGTGGATTAATGATCATATTCGCTACCGTTATAGCTAGTTTGGCGCTTACATGGTTTGAGACAGAACTATTTATGACTAAAGAATTAGCGATTGCACTCATTGTACTAGTTGGTTATGGCTTGATTGGATTTTTAGACGATTTTATTATTATTGTTAAAAAACGTAATTTAGGTTTAACTTCAAAACAAAAAATGCTCGCTCAGGTTGTCATTGCAGTTGTTGTTTATTGGATATTACATAATAGTGATTTCTCAACGGCTGTTACACTACCTGGTACAGATTTATCGCTAGAATTCGGTTGGCTTTATAGTGTACTTATTTTACTCATGCTTGTCGGCACATCGAATGCCGTTAATCTAACAGATGGATTAGATGGTTTAGTTTCAGGAACAGCATCGATTGCTTTCGCTGCTTTTGGTATTATTGGTTGGGCTTATGGTTTACCGTCAGAAATTGTTATTTTCACATTTGCAATGGTAGGGGCACTATTAGGCTTTCTAGTCTTTAATAGTCATCCTGCTAAAGTTTTTATGGGTGATACAGGTTCTCTTGCAGTAGGTGCATCATTAGCAATTATTGCGATTTTAATGAAATTAGAATTATTATTAATTCTAATTGGTGGTGTATTTGTTGTTGAGACTTTATCAGTTATGTTACAAGTTGTTGTGTTTAAAGCTACTGGACAAAGAGTCTTGAAAATGAGCCCACTACATCACCATTATGAATTAAGTGGTTGGTCTGAGTGGCGAGTTGTAGCTACTTTCTGGACTGTAGGGTTTATTTGTGCAGCATTAGGCGTTTACATCGAGGTGTTTATTTAGTGAAAACGTTAAAGAATTTTCCATATCAACATGTACTTGTATTAGGTTTAGCTAAGAGCGGACAAGCAGCTGCTCAATTACTATATGATAGTCATATTTCATTTGCGATTAATGATAAGCAATCATTTGAACAAAACGAAACGGCTCAATACTTCGCTGGCTTGGGTGTCGACGTCGTCACAGGTGATCATCCTTTATCAGTTTTAGATGGTGTGGATCTTGTAGTCAAGAACCCGGGGATCCCTCATCAACATGTTATTGTTGCTGAAGCTGAAAAACAAGGTGTGCCTGTTGTAACTGAAATAGAACTAGCGTATCTCTTAGTCGATGGGCCACTTGTTGCCATTACAGGAACGAACGGTAAAACGACAACGACAACACTCATCCATCGAATTTTAGATGAAGCAGGATTAAACCCACTTCTAGCAGGTAATATTGGTGTGGTTGCCTCAGAAGTTGTTCGTGAACAGAAGCCAGGTCAACCAGTTGTCATGGAGTTATCATCTTTTCAGCTAAAAGCTATTCATCAGTTCAAACCAGACATTGCAGTGTTGTTAAATATTACGGAAGCTCATCTTGATTATCATCAAACGCTTGAGGATTATGTTAATTCCAAGTTACGTTTAGTTGAACGGCAAACAGCAGAAGATTTTGTTGTATATAATCATGATGACTCCACAATTACATCAAACCATGAATCGTTTCAGGCGAAACAAACACCGTTTTCTATGATAAATTCTATGCCTCATGGTGTTTCATGCCTTGATGGCGACCTATACATTGGCAAAGAGAAGTTAATGGCTAAACGTGATGTCGCCTTACCTGGTGACCATAATTTAGAGAATGTGTTAGCTAGTATTGCTGTAGCTTCTCAGTTTAATGTTCCTCACTCAGTTATTGAATCGGTGTTAAAGCAATTTATAGGGGTTAAGCATCGTTTACAATTTGTGAAATCTCTTGATGGTCGTTATGTTTATAATGACTCAAAAGCCACCAATATCTTGGCGACCACAAAAGCTATCCAGGCTTTTTCCAATCCAATTGTTTTAATTGCTGGCGGATTAGATCGTGGTGTTTCATTTGATGAGCTCATTGAGCAATTTGATAGCGTAAAATACTGTGTAGCATATGGTGAGTCAGCACAGAAGATTGCGCAATCAGCTTATGAACATGATTTTCATGCTGTAACAATTTGCGAAGATATAGTTGAAGCAACAAATGAAGCCTACCAGCAAAGTGAAGCAGGTGACGTCATTTTATTATCCCCAGCATGTGCCAGTTGGGATCAGTTCAAAACATTTGAAGATCGTGGTGACATGTTTATCGAAGTCGTGCATAAGCTCTAGTGAGGGGCTTGTCCATGACGTAAGCCCCAACTTCCTCTTTGAAGTTAGGGGTGTTTTTTTGTTCAAATCACATCACTCTGTTGATCGATTTTTATTATTTGCAATTATTTCATTATTAGTGATTGGCTTGCTTATGGTTTATAGTGCATCATCAGTCTGGTCAGAATACAAGTTCGATGATCCAACATTTTATTTGAAACGACAAGCGTTGTTTGCCTTTCTTGGTTTATTAGGTATCATTTTTATGATTAAAACGCCGTATGAACAGTTTTTGAAATTCGCTGTCATTATTTATGGAGCGTGTTTCATATTTTTAATCATTGTATTAATCCCTGGTATTGGCATGGTACGTGGAGGTGCCCAGAGCTGGGTAGGCGTTGGTGCGTTTAGCATACAGCCGAGCGAATTTATGAAAGTGGGCGTGATCCTGTTATTCGCAGCGTGGTTACCTAAGTGGCAAGATCGATTGCATCAATTTAAAAAGGGATTTTTCCCACTATTATTGTTGTTGATTATTCCTTTTGGTCTTATAATGCTACAACCTGATCTAGGGACAGGGGTTGTATTAGTCGGTACAGGAATGTTGATGCTTTATATAGCTGGTGCAAAAATAAGTCATTTTGTTTCGTTAGCAATGCTTGGATTGGTTGGATTTGTGGCCCTTATCGCATCTGCACCGTATCGCATTAATCGAATTACAGCCTTTTTAAATCCGTGGGAGGACCCTTTAGGTGATGGGTTTCAAATCATTCAGTCATTATATGCCATTGGTCCAGGTGGTTTATTGGGGCTCGGGTTTGGTGAGAGTATGCAGAAATATTTTTATCTCCCTGAACCACAAACAGATTTTATTTTTGCAATCATTGCTGAAGAATTAGGCTTAATCGGTGGTAGTGTGATCATTGGACTGTTTTTTATCATTATCTGGCGTGGAATTATTATAGCCTTAAACGTTGAGGATTTAAGCGCTTCATTATTAGCGTTTGGCATTACGGCTATGTTTTCTATTCAAGTTATGATTAATATTAGTGTTGTGATTGGATTAATACCTGTAACTGGAATAACATTACCATTACTGAGTTATGGTGGATCATCACTAACTATTACATTAATCTCGCTAGGATTATTGTTAAATATTAGTCAATATGCGAAAATAAAAACGTAAATAGAGATTTACTTTGGCTCGCTAACATAGCGAGCTTGTTTTTATGTTTGGCTCTTTTAATCAATTAATGTTTAAATAGTGAAGCCAAAATTTTGAGAAAATCTTTAATTTAGCCCCAAATACCTTATTATTATTACGAAAATCTATGCTATAATGGGTTAATAAATTGATAAGATAGGATGACTGTCACTTCATAAAGTGATAAGTCTGTAAGGAGCCGCTTTAACGATGGCTGATGATCAAGAAAAAGTTGTTTCGTTAGAAGAACGCATGCCGCAATTAAAACATTCGCGCAAAAGACGTGCAAACCGGCGATTTTATATGGTTATGATCTTGATTATATTATTAATCCTAATTATAGTTTACATACAATCGCCACTTAGTCATGTCAAGTCGATTGAAACGACCGGCAATTCAACTCTAGAAACTGAAAAAATAGTTGAACTATCATCTGTGCAATTAGATGATTCTTTTTGGCAACTGAAATTAAATGAAATAAAAGAGCAGGTAGAGCAACATCCTGAAATTGAAAAGGTTGAAATATCAAGAGAATGGTATAATACAGTCCTTATATCGGTGTCTGAATATGAACGTGTTGCTTATCAACAGTCAGGTGATTATTTCTATCCAATCTTGCAAAATGGTGAACGATTAGAGCGTGTCGAATTAAAGTTACCACGTGAAGACGCACCTTTACTCCATAATTTTGAAGGGGAGTTTTTACAAGATGTTGCAAAACAAATGGCTAGTATGCCTGATTCCATTTCACGGTTAATATCTGAAATATATTACGAACCAAATGATCAGGATCAACGGCGTGTTCGGCTTTTCACAATAGACGGACAAGAAATTATTGCAACGATTGATCAATTAGCTGATAAGATGGAATCCTATCCATCCATTGCAGCGCAGATTCAAGAAGAATCAATGGAAGGTGTTCTTCATCTTGATGTCGGTGCATATTTCGTCCCTTACGAATCAAGTGACGATGAGGAGCGGGTCGAGATTGATAATGGTTCGTAAAAAATGTAGAAAGTTGTAAGATTATGCAGGGATTCAGCCTTCTTTAGTTGAATTATTATACATTAGAAGTTTAAGCGCATTGGATGCGTTGAATCGATATAGAAAACGGAGCAGTTACTGGAGGTGCAATCATGAACCGAAGTGAAATTTTGGTGAGTTTGGATATAGGGACATCCAAAGTGAAGGTCATCATTGGAGAAGTTTCAAATGACACGATTAATGTTATCGGTGTTGGAACAGCAGAATCATCAGGAATGAAGAAAGGTGCTATTGTTGATATTGATCAAACCGTTCATGCTATTCAAAGCGCCGTAGATCAAGCGGAAAGAATGGTTGATATGACAATTCAACGTGTCGTTGTATCGATTAACGGCGATCATATTCAATTACAAGATTGTCATGGTGTTGTCGCTGTATCGAGTGAGACGCGTGAAATAGAACAAGAAGATATTGCAAGAGTGATAGAAGCATCACAAGTTATGCAAATCCCTCCTGAGCGTGAAATTGTCGATGTTATTCCAAGACAATTTATTGTTGATGGACAGGATGAAATCTCAGATCCTCGTGGCATGATTGGTGTTCGGTTAGAAATGCAAGGAACATTAATCACTTGTGGTAAAACAAACCTACATAACATATTAAAATGTGTTGAGCGAGCAGGATTACATGTGGAGGATATTAGTTTACAACCACTTGCTGCTGGTGAAGTCGCTTTATCACAAGACGAAAAAACATTAGGTGTCGGTTTAGTAAATGTTGGTGCTGGAAGTACAACAGTATCCTTCTTTGCGGATGGCCATCTAATTAATACATCTGTTATACCCCTTGGTGGAGACAATGTTACTAAAGATATTTCTATCGTATTAAAGACTTCAACTGAAGAGGCTGATCAGATTAAACTAAATCATGGTCATGCTCAATTAGAAACAGCAAATGAAGATCATACTTTTCAAGTGACATCGATAGGTAATGATGAAACGAAAACAGTTAGCCAAGTTGAAATTGCTGAAATTATTGAAGCTCGTTTAGATGAGATATTCCAATTTGTTTTACAAGAATTTCGACGGATGGGTTATCCAGACTTACCTGGTGGGTATGTACTAACTGGAGGACTTATGCAATTACCAGGTGTTGTTGATTTAGCACGTGATACATTCAGAACCAATGTTCGTTTGTCTGTGCCAAAGCATATTGGGGTTCGTGAGCCACAATTCTCAGTTGGCTTAGGTACCTTGCAATTCGCCTATCGAAATGCGAAAATACAAGGTAAAGAGTTTGGCAGTGGTATTAAGACACAACAGTCAAACCTAGAACCTAATACGAAACCAAAACAACAACAACCAAAACAAGAGCAACCTAAACGTAAGGAAAAGGAACAAACGAAAGATAAAGAAGGTTTCATGAAGAAAATACAAAACTACTTCTTTGATTAATTGCACGTTTCCTTCAAAGGTAGTATGAGTTGGGAATAATGAAAGTAGGAGGAACGAGACATGTTAGATTTTGAAGCGAATATGGAACAATTAGCAACAATCAAAGTAATTGGTGTCGGTGGCGGCGGCTCTAATGCTGTCAACCGAATGATTGAGCATGGCGTACAAAATGTCGAGTTTATTGCTGTTAATACAGATGCACAAGCGTTAAATTTATCAAAAGCTGATACCAAATTACAAATTGGTGAAAAACTCACAAGAGGCTTAGGTGCAGGTGCAAACCCAGAAGTTGGTAAGAAAGCGGCAGAAGAAAGCAAAGATGTATTAGAAGAAGCACTACAAGGTGCAGATATGGTATTTGTAACTGCAGGAATGGGTGGCGGTACTGGTACTGGTGCTGCGCCTGTCATTGCACAAGTTGCTAAAGAAGTAGGGGCTTTAACTGTTGGTGTTGTTACAAGACCATTTATGTTCGAAGGTCGTAAGCGTTCTACTCATGCAACAACAGGTGTTGATACATTAAAAGAAAGTGTCGACACACTGATTGTGATCCCAAATGACCGTTTACTTGAATTAGTTGATAAGAACACACCAATGCTAGAAGCTTTCCGCGAAGCTGATAATGTATTACGACAAGGTGTTCAAGGTATCTCAGATTTAATTGCTGTCCCAGGTTTAATTAACGTGGACTTTGCAGACGTTAAAACGATTATGTCTGATAAAGGGTCAGCCTTAATGGGCATTGGTATTGCAACAGGTGAGAATCGTGCATCTGAAGCTGCCAAGAAAGCCATTTCATCACCATTGCTTGAGACATCTATTGATGGTGCTCACGGTGTACTAATGAATATTTCCGGTGGCCAAAACTTAAGCTTGTTTGAAGTACAAGAAGCAGCGGAAATTGTTACTTCTGCAGCTGATCAAGAAGTTAACGTAATTTTTGGTTCAGTGATTAATGAAACATTAAAAGAAGAAATTGTCGTAACTGTTATTGCAACTGGTTTTGATGAAAATAATGATGAGCAAATCACACAACATTCTCGACCTGCACAGTCCAATACTCAGTCGACATCACAGCAACAACAACCACGTCGCGAGCGTCCCGTACAGCAACAACAACGCCCTGCGTATGAAGAGGATACATTAGATATCCCGACATTCTTACGTAATCGTAATCGCGATCAATAAGAATAGTGAAACCGAAATAAGACAAAAGTTTGCAAAATAAGTAACACTAGAAGCCGAGAAACTGACATGTTTCTTCGGCTTCTTTTTTTATACTCAAGATATATAGTCAAGCTGTTCAGTTTATGAATTAAAGGATGTGTTACGTGCCATTATATGTTGATTTAATCTGGCTACTAAACTTGTTATTTGATTGGATGGTGTTATTACTTGTTTGTTGGGCTACTAAAAGTATTTATCAACCGAAACGAATTGCTTTAGCCGCTTTTTTTGCATCTTTGATCATTCCGCTTCAATTATCATTATCGTTTGAGTGGGTAACGTTACCAATCGTGAAATTGATTTATTCCATTTTAATTATACTGATCGCATTCAAATATCAACGATTAACGCAATTACTACTTCAATGGCTATCATTTTATTTTATTAATTTTACAATCGGTGGCGCTATGTTTGGGTTACATTTTTTTATGATGAGTCACGATGTTTTATTAGATCAAGGTGCTACACCATTTGGTAATTGGTTAAGCTGGGGTGTCGTTTTGGTGTTATTTCCTGTTGCTTATTTCTTAACGAAACATCAATTACAGCAACTGACTGTTAACCAAATGAAACATGACCAATTCTATCTGATCACGATTCGGGCATTAGAGAAAAGTATTACCGTTAAGGGGTTTTTGGACACAGGCAATCAATTAAAACATCCGTTGTCGAAGAAACCCGTTATCTTACTCGATGAAGAAACCTTTCGAAACTGGTTCAGTGAGGAAACATTGTTATTGATGAAACAACAAGATGAATCAGTCTTTCAACATACTGATGATTTACACTGGATTCCGTTTCAAAAGGCAGGTGGTGAACGAGGTTTATTACCTGTCTTCTTAGCTGATGAGGTTTTGGTTCATACAGATTCTACACAAATAAAAACACCACACGTATATGTTGGATTTCATGAAGGTAAGTTGTCACAACAAATGGATGTCCATTGTTTACTACATCCCATGTTGTGGCAATCCAAACAGATGCAAATCAAACACTATAAGGGGGTATCTTAAGATGAAAAATCTATGGTTACGAATCAAAGAAAAGTGCATGATTCTATGGTTCAAGGTTTCAGGAAGATCAGATGAAATATATTATATTGGTGGTCACGAAGCATTACCACCCCCTTTATCAAAGGATGAAGAAAGAAATGTATTGGATCGTTTGATGAACGGAGATCAGGCTGCTAAGTCATTATTAATTGAACATAACTTACGTTTAGTTGTTTATATTGCTAAAAAATTTGAAAATACGGGAATTCATATTGAAGATTTAATAAGTATTGGTTCAATTGGCCTTATTAAAGCAGTTAACACGTTTAACCCTGAGAAGAAAATTAAATTAGCAACATATGCCTCACGATGTATTGAGAACGAAATTTTAATGTATTTAAGACGAAACAATAAACGTAAAACAGAAGTATCGTTTGATGAACCCTTAAATGTCGATTGGGATGGTAATGAATTATTACTATCAGATGTACTAGGAACGGATGATGATTTAATCACGAAGGATATCGAATTTTCAGTTGATAAAACCCTGCTTAAGTCAGCAATGGAATCTCTAAACGGCAGAGAAAAACAGATTATGGAGATGCGATTTGGATTAAGTGGTTATGATGAACAAACGCAGAAAGACGTTGCGGACCGTTTAGGCATTTCACAATCCTATATATCGCGCTTAGAGAAAAAAATTATTAAACGATTAAAACGTGAGTTTAACAAAATGGCTTAAACAATTGTTCTATAGTTAGTCGCTATTAAGTCCGCATAAATTTTCCCATTCTGGAAACAATGATTATTGAGATCAACTCCAGGTGGGAGGGGCAACAATGACGAAAAGTAAAGTGGAAATATGCGGCGTAGATACATCAAAATTACCAGTGTTAACAAATGAAGAAATGCGATTTCTGTTCAAACGTTTACAAGCAGGTCATGAGTCCGCAAGAGAAGAACTTGTTAATGGTAACTTACGATTAGTATTAAGTGTGATTAAACGTTTTAATCATCGTGGTGAAAACGTAGATGATTTATTTCAAGTAGGTTGTATAGGTTTAATGAAATCAATTGATAATTTTGACCTAAGTCAGAATGTTAAATTTTCAACTTATGCTGTTCCGATGATTATCGGTGAAATACGACGTTACTTAAGAGATAATAATCCAATACGGGTTTCTCGTTCATTACGTGATGTAGCTTATAAAGCTTTACAAGTTAGGGAGAACTTGATGAGTAAACGGTCTATAGAACCTACAACGCAAGAAATAGCAAAAGAGATGGATTTGCCTCAAGAGGATGTTATTTTCGCATTAGATGCTATTCAAGACCCTGTTTCATTATTTGAACCAATCTATAATGATGGAAGCGACCCTATTTTCGTCATGGATCAATTAAAAGATGATAAACAAAAAGACTCTTCTTGGCTTAATGAACTAGCGATTCGTGAAGGAATTAAAAAGTTGAATGAACGAGAAAAATTAATTATTAATCAACGTTTTTTTGAAGGTAAGACACAAATGGAAGTAGCAGATGAAATCGGAATTTCACAAGCGCAAGTGTCTCGATTAGAAAAATCAGCCATTAAGGAGATGAACAAGACAGTTCTTGATTCTTAAGAGTAGACAAGCAATAAATAAACGATCAATACAAAGATTCTGAGCCTTAAATCTTTAAAGGTTCAGGATCTTTTTTTATTTAGCTTTTAGCGTTGAGCAAGATTTTAAATCATATAACATAGGATAAACTATAAAGGGGGTCGGCATCATGTTGTTGTCAGAGCTTCAAACAAAAGATATTATAGATGTTGAGAGCGGGGAAAGACTCGGTGTCGTAACGGATTTAGAAATAGATGTCACCATTGGGTTGATTCAATCGATCATTATTTCGACCAAAGGAAAATGGTTGGGCCTTTTTGGAGAGCAAGAAGAACTTTGGATTGATTGGGCTCAAATTCAAATGATTGGTCATGACGTGATTTTAATAAGCCGATCGAAATATTCTTAAGAAAAGGCGCGTTACGTACGCACTACCCTTTGAAATATGATAAAATGTTATGAAAAGGAGTCTTATTATGAACGAACCATTTATAGATCAAGGTACTGCACTTATGCCCCTTTCAAATTGGGATGAATTCCATGTGAAATCGGGTTTTACAACAAGACGAAATGGGTATAGTGAAAAACCGTATGATTATTTAAATATGGCTCTACATGTAAATGATCGTTTGGAAGATGTATTAGCAAATCGACAGTACATAAGTCAGCAACTGAACGAACCGCTTGAACATTGGCGAACACTTAATCAAGTCCATAGTACAGTTGTAAAAGATTTAACGGACCTTGATGATTTAGCTACTAAGCATGATGAGACAGTAATAGATGCTGATGGTATGATTACCAATGATAAAAATCATGTTCTAACCACATTTTATGCCGACTGTGTGCCTTTATATTTCGTCGCACCTCAAGAGCGTTGGATTGGTTTAGCTCATGCAGGTTGGCGTGGGACTGTTAATGGTATAGCCGATAAAATGGTTGAGGCCTTTAACCAACAAGGTATTTCATCTGATGCGTTATTTGTAACGATTGGACCGTGTATTTCTCAACCATATTATGAAGTTGATGAGAAAGTTTCTAGTCAGATTCCAAATCAATTTCAGCAAGTTCTAAAGAGGTCTCAGCAAGATCGTTATTTATTAGATTTAAAAGAACTTAATCGTTTATATTTGCAATTAGCTGGGGTTAAACCCGAACAAATTGCGATCACTCAATATTGTACATATGAATCCAGTGATTTGTTTTATTCATTTCGACGTGACCATGGTCAAACAGGTCGCATGATGGCTTATTTAACACTAACGTAATAAGGATGAATAATATGTCAGTTAAACAAAACTTCGAGACAATCAAACAAGATATTGTTGATACTTGCCAACGAGTTGATCGTGATCCTGATGAGGTGACTACTATCGCTGTAACAAAATATGTGAGCATCGAAAGAGCAAATGAAGCAATCAATGCAGGCATAACAGAATTAGGAGAAAATCGGTCGGAAGAATTTTTAAATAAATATGATGCAATCGGACAAGCAGCTAATTGGCATTTTATTGGCACGTTACAATCTCGAAAGGTGAAAGACGTGATTGGAAACGTAACAACGATTCATTCTTTAGATCGCATTTCTTTAGCGAAAGAAATAAACAAACGAGCCAATCAGACTATTCCTTGTTTCGTTCAAATCAATACGAGTGGTGAAGATTCTAAACATGGTTTGGACCCTAGTGAAGTTATAACTTTTATTGAGGAACTTTCGCAGTACTCAAATATAAAAGTGATAGGTTTGATGACAATGGCACCGTTAGTTGAAGATGAAACGATGATCCGTCAGAGTTTCCGTTCATTAAAAGAACTACGTGATGATATTCAACAACTAAACCTCTCGTTTGCTCCGTGTCAACATTTATCTATGGGAATGAGTCATGACTTTAAAATAGCAATTGAAGAAGGAGCAACTCACATACGGATTGGATCAAGGTTAGTAGGACAAGAATAATAGGAGAGGATTGCAATGAGCTTTAAAGACAAATTCAAATCATTTTTTGATCTTGATGAACAACCTTCTTTTGAAGAAGAATCCAAAAGTTATAGAAAACAACCAGCAACTCATCAACAAGAGGCAGAACAACCTGTGAAACCTCAAACACATGATAATGTGGTCAGTCTAACCTCAATTCAGAACGATGCCAAAATGGTTTTATTTGAACCAACCGACTTTGATGATGTTCAAGAGATTGCTGAACACGTTAAGAAGAAGAAATCAGTTGTGATTAATTTACAACGTGTAGAACACCCAACAGGATTAAGAATTGTCGATTTTCTCAGTGGTACCGTTAATGCCTTGAATGGTGATATTCAAAAATTAGGGCAAAAAACATTCTTGTGTACCCCAGAAAACGTTAATATATCAGGTAGTATTTCAGAAATTTTTAATGATGACGAACAGTAGCTTTGAGAGGATGAAGAGATTTTGGGTCAAATATTAAGTCTGCTTTTAACAGCAGTTCAAATTTATTCATTTATGATTATTGGGTATATTCTAATGTCCTGGTTTCCAGGTGCACGTGAGTCGGGTATTGGTCAATTTTTAGAAAAAGCTGTTGAGCCGTATTTAGAACCATTTCGTAAAATCATTCCTTCACTTGGAATGATAGATATATCACCAATTGTTGCGATTATTGCTTTAAATTTAGCAACGAATGGTTTATATTTTATTTTCACAAGTTTTTTAATGTAAGCTATACATGATAGAAAGAGGAAGCTATGGACTTATATCAACACTTTAGGGCAGAAGAACAACCGTTTATTGACCAAGTACTTGATTGGCGCGATCAAGTAGAACGACAATACACCCCTGTTTTAAGTGATTTCCTAGATCCGCGAGAACAATTAATATTTCGGTCTATTATTGGTTATGATGAGCAATTTAATCTGACCTTTCATGGTGGATATGATCGATCCGAACGAAAGCGAGCTATACTAGCACCCTTCTATGAAGATGTAAAAGAAGAAAATTATAATCTCTCGATCTTACAAGGACAGTATAATGCAAAATTCGTTTCGCTTAGCCACCGTGATCTACTTGGAACGGTCATGTCGTTAGGTTTGCATCGAAAGAAATTAGGGGATTTAATTGTAGAAGATGGTCAATTTCAAATCATCTGTGATCGTGATTTGGCCATGTATCTACAAATGAATATCGACAAGATTAGAAACACTCGGATTAATTTACGTGATGTATCACAAGACGACATCTTAACGCCTAGCTATGAGTGGAAAGAGAAGGATGGTACGGTTTCATCAACTCGACTAGATGCTATATTAAAAGAAATTTATCAGATTTCCCGTCAAAAAGCACAACAATTAATTGAGAAAGAAGCTGTTAAGATAAATCATCGTACAGTCAATAATTCGTCCTTTTCATTACAACCTGGTGATCTGATATCCTTAAAATCATATGGTCGTAGTCAAGTCGTTGATATTCTTGGGGAAACAAAGAAGCAAAAGATTCGTATTAAAACGGCAAAACTAAATTAATATCGTATTTTATTGCAGGAATACAGATGGTTTTGTCGAATTAATGATATACAGAGAACTGCATCGAAAACAAAAGGGGGTTCAAATCAATGGGTCTTACGCCGTTAGATATTCATAATAAAGAGTTTACAAGAGGATTTCGTGGTTATGATGAAGATGAGGTTAACGAATTTCTAGATCAAGTCATTAAAGATTTTGAGAAAGTTGTTCGTGAAAAAAAGCAATTAGAAGAGCGTGTCAATGAAGCCGAAGAAAAACTGAATCATTTTAGTGACATTGAGGAAACATTGAACCGCTCCATTCTTGTTGCACAAGAAACGGCTGATGAAGTGAAGAATAATGCTAATAAAGAAGCTAAATTAATTATTAAAGAAGCCGAGAAGAATGCTGATCGTATTGTTAATGATGCATTATCTAAATCACGACAAGTTTCAATGGAAATTGAGGAGCTGAAGAAGCAAGCTAAAGTCTTCAGAACACGTTTAAAGATGTTAGTAGAAGCTCAGCTTGATATTATTGATAACAGTGATTGGGAAGACTTATTTGAAATAGATACTTCTGAAGAAGATGATCAACAACATTTATATGAAACAACACCACAGGGTCAGGGTTATGCCAATGATTCTACATCTGATTCTTCTTACTAGTGTTTAATGACACTAAGTCTTGACTTGTTATCGGAAATTATCTATAATTTTTTTATCATGAATCATAATGAAACGATAATATAATCGATTGCATTGAAAGGAACAGTACTTCAAGAAAGTTATCAAAGCGAGCTAGGGTTGGTGTGAGCCTAGTGATAACACTTGTAGGAAGATCATCCTGGAGCACCCTTTTTGAAATGGTAGTAGAAAAGGGCGGTTCATTCACGTTACGAATGACGAGTGGAATGATGAAGGTCATTCAACTAGGGTGGTAACGCGAGCTTTCTCGTCCCTTATTAGGGATGGGAAAGCTTTTTTTGTGAACATAATTAAGAAGGATATATAAGGAGGATTCTCATGAGTTATAAAGACACATTGTTAATGCCGAAAACGGAATTTCCGATGCGCGGTAATTTGCCAAACCGTGAGCCAGAAATGCAACAGAAATGGGAAGATGAAGCCATTTACGAAAAAGTGCAAGAACGGACAAAAGGGCGCCCGCTTTTCGTTTTACATGATGGCCCCCCATATGCGAACGGCGATCTACACATGGGGCACGCATTAAATAAAGTTCTAAAAGATTTTATCGTCCGTTATAAATCTATGGCCGGCTTTCATGCACCATATGTTCCAGGGTGGGATACACATGGTTTACCGATTGAAGTGGCTTTAACAAAGAAAAAGAAAATTAATCGTAAAGAAGTTCCTGTTCCTGAGTTTCGTGAAATGTGTAAACAGTATGCACTAGAACAGCTAGATAATCAGAGAACACAATTTAAGCAACTAGGTGTGCGAGGCGATTGGGATAATCCTTATATTACGCTTAATCCATCTTTTGAAGCACAACAAATTCGTGTATTTGGTGAAATGGCGAAAGCAGGATATATCTATAAAGGGAAGAAACCAGTCTATTGGTCACCGTCATCTGAATCAGCTTTGGCAGAAGCGGAAATTGAGTATCATGATAAAAAATCCCCTTCAATTTATGTTGCATTTGATGTAACGAATGGAAATGGTGTTTTAAATGGTGATGAGAAATTCGTCATTTGGACGACAACGCCTTGGACGATTCCGGCTAACTTAGCAATTGCTGTGCATCCTGATCTTGATTATGTCGTGGTATCGACAGATCAAGGAAACTTTGTAATTGCAGAAGATCTTTTAGAAGAAGTTGCTGAAAAAGCAGAATGGCAAGAATATTCCATTCGATCTCGTCATAAAGGTAAAGACTTAGAATATGCCAAAGCACAGCACCCACTTTATGACCGTGAATCACTCATTATCCTAGGAGATCACGTAACCACTGAATCTGGTACAGGGTGTGTTCATACAGCACCTGGTCATGGTGAAGAAGACTATTGGGTTGGTAAAACATATGGTTTAGATGCATTGTGTCCCGTGGATGAGAAGGGTGTTTTCACCGAAGAAGCACCTGGTTTTGCTGGCGAATTCTATGATAAGGCAAATAAATCAATTACAGAGCAATTAAATGAAAATGGTGCATTATTAAAACTTGAATTTATGACTCACTCATACCCACATGATTGGCGTACGAAGAAACCGACAATCTTCCGTGCGACATCACAGTGGTTTGCTTCTGTTAGTGACTTCCGTAATGATCTATTAGATGCAATTGAAAACGTTAGCTGGCACCCACATTGGGGTGAAACACGCATGTACAATATGGTGCGTGATCGTGAGGATTGGTGTATTTCTCGTCAGCGTGTATGGGGTGTACCAATTCCTGTATTCTATGCGGAAAATGGCGAAGCAATCATTACTGACGAAACGATTGCCCACGTTTCCGACTTGTTCCGTGAACACGGTTCAAACATTTGGTTCGAACGCGATGCTAATGATTTATTACCTGAAGGCTTTACTCATCCAGGAAGTCCAAATGGTGAATTTACAAAAGAAACGGACATCATGGACGTATGGTTCGATTCAGGTTCGACTCACCAAGGTGTCTTACAAGAGCGAGAAGATTTAGATCGTCCAGCTGATCTATACTTAGAAGGCTCTGATCAGTACCGTGGTTGGTTTAATTCCTCATTAACGACTGCCGTCGCAATTACTGGCGAATCACCATATAAAGGTATTTTAAGCCATGGCTTTACTCTAGATGGTGATGGAAGAAAGATGAGTAAGTCACTTGGAAATGTGATGGTTCCGTCTAAAATCATGAAACAGCTTGGTGCTGACATTTTACGCCTATGGGTGGCAAGCTCAGATTATGGTGCTGACGTTCGAGTTTCCAATGAGATTCTAAAACAAGTTTCAGAGGTTTATCGTAAAATTCGTAATACGATGCGTTTCGTGTTAGGTAATTTACATGACTTTGATCCGAGCATCCATCGTGTTGCTGAAGAAGATTTAGAAGAAGTGGACCGTTACATGTTAATTCGTTTGCAAGAAACGGTAGCCAAAGTACGAAAAGCGTATGATAATTATGAATTCGCAACCATTTATCATACAATCAATAATTTCTGTACAGTCGACTTGAGCTCGTTCTATCTAGACTTTGCGAAAGATGTCTTATATATCGAAAAACAAGATAGCCATCGTCGACGTAGTATTCAAACGGTTTATCATGAGATTGTCGTTAGTTTGACTCAGCTACTCTCACCAATCTTAGCTCATACAGCAGATGAATTATGGCAACATATTCCTGGTGTTGAAGCTGAAAATGTACAGTTAACGGATATGCCAGATGCTCGTCATGTCGTTGGTGAAGAAGATACCAAAGCGAAATGGCAACAATTAATGGCTGTCCGGGAAGATGTCTTAAAGGCCTTAGAAGCTGCGCGTGATGATAAGGTGATTGGTAAATCCTTAGAAGCACATGTTACTATTGTGCCTAAAGATGAACAAACACGTGACTTATTAGAGTCTGTGGATCATCTTCATCAATATTTAATTGTCTCAGAAGCTTCTGTTGTCGAACATTATGATCCAGCGAAAGCTTATGAGCATGTATCAGTTGCAGTTGATCGCCATGAAGGTGAAACATGTCAACGTTGCTGGGTATCATCCCATTCTGTGGGTCAACACAGTGATCATCCAGATTTATGTGACCGTTGTGCAGACGTTTTATCATCTTAATATGCTCATTCAACGAGCTAACCCTTAAGAACCAGGGTTAGCTCGTTTTTGATTGGTTATGTATTATTTTAGTGTGAGATTTGTAAGGTTGAGCACTGAGTTGTTGAATTGTGAGAAGCGAAGGTGGCGACTCCTGGTCGACTAAGTTCGGTCACGTCCTGTGACCAACGTCGACATTAGGCCGTCCGGGCCGTCACGGGAATAGCATGAGCCTCGAGACCCCGCAGGCCACGCTTTTGGGCCGAGGGATGCACCTGCGTCTTCTCGTAACGCTTCGAAGTAGGCTTCCTCGGTGCAAGTAGCAGAGAAGCTTATTCGATGTAGCTGCCTGGCTCGAGCCATGCCCGCGGAAAGCGTCCACCGATAGCGGATCACAATTCAATAACGGTCATTGACGGAGTGTTTAGATTAACAACATTCATCGTGTTTTCAGTCGTTTTATGGTAAAATGCAAGAGGAAAAAAGTGAATATGGAGGTTATGATGCGTTGATTTATTATATATTAGCTTTATTTTTAATAGCCCTAGACCAAGTTACAAAATGGGTTGTCGTTAAAACGATGGACGTTCGAGATTCAATTGAAGTCATTCCAGGTTTCTTTCACATCACATCCCACCGAAATAGTGGAGCCGCTTGGGGCATGCTAGAAGACCAAATGTGGTTATTCTATATCGTAACGGTATTCGTTGTTGGTGTGATCATCTATTACATGATTCAGTATCGTCATGGATACCGATTATTGAATATTGGATTAGCCTTCATACTAGGCGGTGCAATAGGTAATTTTATCGACCGACTCCGAATTCAAGAAGTGATCGATTTCTTTGATTTTATGATACTTAATTATAACTTCCCGATATTTAACGTAGCGGACAGTGCATTAACAGTTGGTGTTATTCTGATTATTATCTTGATGTTATATGATGAATGGCAGAACAAGAAAGGTGAAAAACATGACGGAAAAACAACAAATCGAAGTTGATGAAACGTATCAAGGAAAACGTCTTGATCATGTTTTAGCGCAATTAAATCAAGAAGCTTCTCGTTCCCAGGTTCAGTCATGGGTGAAGGATGGACATGTGACTGTTAACGGGAAACAAGTAAAAAATAATTACAAATGTCAATTGAACGATCTTGTGGAATGGCAAGAGCCAGAACCAGAAGATATGACACTTGAGCCTGAAAATATCCCATTAGACATTCGATTTGAGGATGAGCATTTGCTTGTTGTGAACAAACCTAAAGGGATGGTTGTTCATCCTGCGTTTGGCCACGAAAAAGGGACACTTGTGAACGCCTTATTATATCACTGTGACGATTTGTCTGGTATAAATGGGGTTAATCGTCCAGGTATTGTTCATCGCATTGATAAAGATACGAGTGGCCTGTTAGTTGTTGCTAAGCATGACAAAGCGCATGAGCGACTATCAGAACAATTAATGAATAAGGAGATTAAACGTCAATATGAAGCACTCGTACATGGCGTTATTTCGCATGAACTAGGTACGATTGATGCTCCTATTGGACGTGATCCTAATGATCGCCAAAAAATGGCGATAGTAGATGAAGGTAAGGAAGCTATTACCCATTTTTCCGTCGTTGAAAAGTTCAATGATTACACACATGTCAGTTGTGAACTAGAGACGGGGCGAACGCATCAAATTCGTATACACTTTAAGTATATTAATCATCCATTAGTGGGTGATCCCAAATATGGTTATCGTAAAACCTTAGATACTGATGGCCAGGCTCTTCATGCGAAAACTTTATCATTCACACATCCAATAAGTGGTGAGGATATGATGATCACCGCAGAGCCACCACAAATCTTTTTAGATACGATTGAAAAAATTAAGAGAATGACTTGACTTTTTTCTACAACACGTTAGAATATGTGATAGTGAAATAAAATTTAAAACCTTTAAACGTAGTCCCGTGAGGCTAGTAAGGTAACGATATAAACATAGTTAGGGATTCGTGTATCTAAACCCCTTTCTCGTTACCTGAAGTAGCGGGAAAGGGGTTTTTTAGTGACAATCGGAGGTGATCTTGTGGAAGAAAAAACACAGTTATTAGATGAAGCAGCAATTGGACGTGCGATAAAACGGATATCGCATGAGATTATTGAACGCAACAAAGGAACTGAAGATTTGGTATTAGTAGGGATTAAAACAAGAGGAACACCTATTGCCAATCGGATCCAACAAACAATTGAACAAATTGAATCGGTCACCGTTCCAACTGGCGAGTTAGACATTTCGCTCTACCGTGATGATCTAACTGAAATCGATAACCATGATGAAGCCCAGTTAAATCAAACGAATATTAACGAAACCCTAGAAGGAAAAACAGTGATTTTAGTTGATGATGTGTTATACACAGGACGAACAGTTCGCGCAGCGATGGACGCAATTGTTGATATTGACAGACCTAAACAAATTCAACTCGCTGTCTTAGTTGATCGTGGTCACCGTGAATTGCCAATTCGAGCTGATTACGTAGGGAAGAACATCCCTACCTCTCAAGAAGAAGTCATTAAAGTTCATTTAAATGAAACGGATAAACAAGAACAAGTGAGCATCTACGAATAATTAAATAGGGGACCTTTAAGGAAGTCCAGTGAGGCTTATAAGGTCGTGAAGTGACGTACATCGGGAAAAGTGTACGTATGCCTCTTTGCGATCTTATCGTAAAGAGGCTTTTTTTATAGCACAAAAAGGAGTGGGAGCAAATGAGTGAACAGGAAAAAGTATTAGACGTAAGAGATGTACCAAATAAAGCGAAATGGTTTTGGCTCAGTTTACAACATTTATTCGCCATGTTTGGTGCCACGATTTTAGTTCCGTTCTTAGTTGAAATGCCAGCAAATGTGGCGCTTGTGACAAGTGGTATCGGAACATTAGCTTATCTCGTTATAACACGAGGTCAAATACCGGCTTATCTAGGATCAAGTTTTGCATTTATTGCACCGATTCAAGCTGCGAGTGTAGCTGATGGTTTACCGGGTGCGATGGTAGGTGCTTTTTTAGCAGGGGTTGTTTACGGTTTGGTTGCCATGTTGATCAAAGTAAGCGGCGTCAATTGGTTACTTAAATTACTGCCACCTGTCGTAGTTGGTCCTGTGATTATGGTGATCGGTTTAGGTTTAGCACCGACAGCGATCGATATGGCGATGTATAACAGTGATGGGAATATTCATTTTACATACATGCTCGTAGCGCTGATCACTTTACTTATTACAGTTATTGGATCAGTCTACTTTAAAGGATTCTTTAACGTCATCCCAATCTTACTCGGGATTGTCGGTGGTTATCTTACAGCTTTAATGGTAGGCATTGTTCAAACAGATGGAATTCAATCAAGCTTTCAAGCATTAACGTCCAGTCGTTCATTCGGAGAAATGATGAATGCAGTGTTTGTCGTGCCAGATTTCATCATTCCATTTGTCGATTATCAACCGCTCGATGTATTAAGTCTATCAGTCGTCTTTATCATGGTCCCAGTCGCTCTAGTGACGATCACAGAACATATTGGTGACCAAATGGTGTTATCAAAAGTGGCTGATCGGAATTTTCTTAAGTCACCTGGTTTAGGTAGTTCGATTTTAGGTGACGGTGTGGCAACAATGATTGCCTCAATTTTAGGCGGACCACCTAACACAACATATGGTGAAAATATCGGGGTACTTGCGATTACAAGAGTTTTCAGTGTGTTTGTCATTGCTGGTGCAGCTGTTCTAGCGATTTTATTTGGATTTATCGATATCATAGCTGTCTTAATTGAATCCATACCTGAAGCGGTTATGGGTGGTGTTTCCATTCTATTATTCGGTGTGATCGCATCGAGTGGTATGCGGATGTTGATTGACAATCAAGTAGACCTCGGTATTAAACGGAATCTGATTATTACCTCGGTCATTTTAGTGATCGGAATTGGGGGAGTTGCTATTCCGGTTAGCGAGCAAGTTGAGATTCCTGGATTGGCGGTTGCAACGATTGTCGGAATTATATTGAATGCAATTCTACCTGGTGGAGAGAACGCTAGAGGAAATGGTCAATTATTTGAGGATGAATCATAAGGGGGAAGGTAATTGTGAATTTATATCAAATGGATGATTTATCAAATGATGAGATTCACGATGTTCTTCAGCTAGCTGAACAGTACAAACGTGAGGAACGGTATCAATCATTTGACGGGCGAACAGGGGCTTTATTGTTTTATGAACCATCGACACGGACAAAGATGAGCTTTGATATGGCTTGTCAGAAACTTAACATACCAGTCTTATCATTCTCTGAAGCAACTTCGAGTGTCACAAAAGGTGAATCTTTGTACGACACGGTGAAAACGGTTGAAGCAATCGGAGCCGACTTTGTTGTCATTCGCCATCCTGATGCAAATTATTTCGATCAATTAACTGGCATAAACGTCCCAGTTATAAACGGGGGTGATGGGACAGGTGAGCATCCGACTCAATGTTTGCTTGACTTAATGACAATCAAAGAACAGTTCCAAAAATTCGCGGGGTTAACAGTGACGATTTGTGGTGATATTCGGCATAGTCGTGTCGCTAGGTCGAATGCGTTTGCGTTAAATAGGCTTGGCGTTCACGTAAAGCTATCTGCTCCAGAGGCGTGGCAAGATGATACATTGCCATTTCCATATCAATCAATCGATGATGCTGTAAAAGATTCTGATGTCATGATGCTTCTACGGGTGCAAACTGAGCGTCATGAAAGTTCAGTCAGTTTAGATCATTATTTAACATCATATGGTTTAACGATTGAGCGGGCTGAGCGTATGCGAAGCAACAGTATGATCCTGCACCCAGCCCCGGTCAATCGAGGCGTTGAAATCGACTCTGAGTTAGTGGAAAGTGAGAAGTCATTCATTTTTAAACAAATGGAAAATGGCGTGTATGTAAGGCAGGCAGTGATCGATTTATTACTTAATCAAGGAGGTATACATAATGAGACAACTGATTAAAAATGTGATGTATCAAGGGGAAATGACGCATGTGTTAATTGATCAAGGTAAAATTGCGAGTATTGGCGATGTAGACTTAAGTGAAGCCGATCATGTGATTGATGGTCGTGGCCAACGGGTTGCGCCTGGTTTCGTTGATTTACACGTGCATTTGCGTGAGCCGGGTGGAGAGCAAAAAGAAACGATCGCTACAGGAACACAAGCTGCTGCGCGCGGTGGTTTTACAACGATTTGTGCGATGCCGAATACCAATCCTATTCCAGACGAGGAAGTTAATCTTGCCTTTGTTCAAGACCTAATTAAGCGTGATGCTTTCGTGCGTGTGCTACCTTATGCAGCGATTACAACTGGCCAAACTGGTGAATCTTTAGTAGACATGAAGCAATTAACCAAACAAGGGGCTGTTGCCTTCACCGATGATGGGGTAGGCGTGCAATCAGCTGGCACCATGTTTGAAGCCATGCAACAAGCAGCTCAAGTGGGTCAACCAGTCGTCACTCATTGTGAAGATAACTCCCTTGTATATGGTGGGGTTATGCATGATGGTGAACGAAACAGATCATTAAACTTACCAGGAATTCCATCGCTTAGTGAATCCGTTCAAATTGCGCGAGATGTCCTTTTAGCAGAAGCTGCACATTGTCATTACCACGTTTGTCATGTCAGTACGAAAGAGTCTGTTCGAGTTATACGAGATGCGAAACGAGCTGGCATCCATGTGACAGCTGAAGTCACACCTCATCATTTACTACTATCAGAAAATGATATTCCATTAGACGATGCTCATTATAAAATGAACCCGCCACTTAGAAGCGAAGCAGATCGTCAAGCGTTAATTGAAGGGCTAGAAGACGGTACAATCGATTGTATCGCAACCGATCACGCGCCTCATACCTCAGATGAAAAATCTAACGGGTTTTTAGCTTCACCGTTCGGGATAGTCGGGTTAGAAACGGCTTTTCCCCTTCTATACACTCACTTTGTTGAAACGGGTCATTGGTCCATTGAACAACTGATCGATTGGCTAACCGTAAAACCAGCGACAATATTTCACTTACCGTATGGTCGACTCGAAATGGGTGCACCTGCTGATTTGGTACTCATCAATACAACAAATGAAACTGTCATTGATTCAGGTGAGTTTTTATCAAAAGGACGTAATACACCATTTCACGGCTATACAGTTAAAGGTATTCCAACGTTAACGATGATGAACGGTGACATTGTTTGGCAAAAGGAGGAGACATATGCATAAGCGTTACTTGTTGCTAGAAGATGGTTCTTTATTTAAAGGGCAAGCGTTTGGAGCTGACTTAAATCATCATATCGGAGAAGTTGTGTTTCAAACAGGAATGACAGGTTATCAAGAAACATTATCTGATCCATCTTACTGTGATCAATTGATCGTGATGACGTATCCTCTGATTGGTAATTACGGGATTAACCGAGATGATTTTGAAACGGTAAGACCTGCGTTATCAGCGTTAATCGTCAAAGAAGTGGCAACGTATCCTTCAAATTTTAGAAGTACGATGTCATTAGATGAGTATTTAACACAAAAAGATATCCCAGGATTAAAAGGGATCGATACAAGACGACTTGTTAAGAAGATCCGACAAAAAGGGACGATGAGAGGTGTCTTACTAGATCATATAGATGAAATGGATTCCTTATTAGAAACGATGAAAGATACAACACTGGCAGATGATCAAGTCAAGCGTGTCTCTGCTGCTAAACCATATGTGATTCCAGGTAGAGGTTATCGTGTTGTCTTAGTCGAGTACGGGATGAAACATGGCATGTTACGCGAATTAACAGAAAGAGGCTGTCACGTGACGGTCGTACCCTATGATGTCACGGCCCAAGAGGTGCTACAACTCGAGCCAGATGGTGTCATGTTATCGAACGGGCCAGGTGATCCAAAAGATGTCCAAGAAGGAATCGACCTTGTTCAAGACTTAATCGGATATGTTCCGATATTCGGAATTTGCCTTGGTCATCAACTCATCGCATTAGCAGCTGGTGCTGACACTGAACCGTTAGATTTTGGTCACCGTGGTGTCAATCACCCTGTCAAAGTCGTTGATACTGGTGAGGTTTGGATGACATCGCAAAATCACGGATATACGGTGTCAGAATCATCCCTATCCAACACGTCTCTCCGTGTAACTTATCGGGCAATAAATGACGGAACAATCGAGGGGTTGAGTCACCAGGAATATCCAGTGTTTACTGTTCAGTTTCATCCAGAAAGCGCACCCGGACCGCATGATGCTAACGGGTTATTTGATCAATTTTTAGCCATGATGAAACAGACTAAAGAAGGAGGCGTGACGTTATGCCAAAACGAACTGATCTTAAACGAATCCTAGTGATTGGCTCAGGACCAATTATCATTGGGCAAGCAGCTGAATTTGACTATTCAGGGACACAAGCATGTCAGGCGTTAAAGGAAGAAGGCTATGAAGTTATTCTAGCCAATTCAAACCCTGCAACGATTATGACTGATGAAACGGTAGCAGATGTTGTTTATATGGAACCATTAACAGGTGATTTTTTAGCTAAAATCATTCGCCAAGAACGTCCAGATGCCTTGCTTCCGACTTTAGGTGGTCAAACAGGTTTGAATATGGCGACCGAATTACATCAACGAGGTGTGTTAGAGGCTTATGATATTGAATTATTAGGAACTAATTTAGAAGCGATCGAAAAGGCTGAAGACCGTGACCTTTTTCGGCAATTAATGCTTGAACTTAATGAACCAATTCCAGAAAGTACGATTGTCAGTTCAGTAGATGAAGCGGTTAAGTTTGCAGGGCAAATTGGTTATCCGACGATCGTAAGACCAGCCTACACGTTAGGTGGAACAGGAGGTGGCATGTGTGAAGATGAAGCCACGTTAATCGAAACCGTTCAAAATGGCTTAGCTGTTTCACCTGTAAGTCAATGTTTAATCGAGCGAAATATCGCAGGTTTTAAAGAAATTGAATATGAAGTCATGCGTGATGGCGAAGATCATGCCATTGTTGTTTGTAATATGGAAAATATTGATCCAGTGGGGGTGCATACGGGAGATTCGATTGTTGTTGCCCCGTCCCAAACGTTAAGTGACCGTGAATATCAACTGTTACGCGACGTGTCGCTTAAATTAATTCGCGAATTAAATATTGAAGGTGGCTGTAATGTCCAGCTGGCGTTAGATCCGAATAGTTTTCAGTATTATGTCATAGAAGTGAATCCACGCGTCAGTCGTTCAAGTGCGCTTGCGTCGAAAGCAACGGGTTATCCGATTGCGAAATTGGCCGCTAAGATTGCTGTCGGATTAACGTTAGATGAAATGAAAAACCCTGTCACTGGCCGAACATATTCGCATTTTGAGCCTGCTTTAGATTATGTCGTTACGAAAATTCCACGTTGGCCGTTTGATAAGTTTCAAGCTGCTAATCGTCAGCTTGGAACGCAAATGAAAGCAACTGGTGAAGTGATGGCGATTGGTCGCAATTTTGAAGAATCGCTACATAAAGCGGTTCGCTCACTTGAAATAGGAACGGAAGAATGGCATTTACCCGTATTAAGACAGGTTGAAGAAACAGAGTTAGAAGAACGATTAGCGAAACCAGATGATGAACGCTTATTCGTGTTAGGTGAAGCATTTCGTCGTGGGTATTCAGTAGACAATATTCACGCTATCACCCAAATAAATCCTTGGTTTTTACACAAATTTAACCAACTTATCGTAGTCGAACAACAACTAGTTAAACAGCTCTGGCAAGTTGAACCTTTAATCGAGGCTAAAGAGTTAGGCTTTTCCGATCAAGCCATAGCTCGTTTATGGGAAACTAACGAACAAACAGTATATGAATGGCGTCGGACTCATGGCATCATTCCTGTTTATAAAATGGTTGATACATGTGCAGCAGAATTTGCATCAGAAACTCCGTATTTCTATAGCACGTATGAAGAAGAGACCGAATCGATTCGTACCACGCGTCCAAAAGTCGTTGTTCTCGGATCAGGGCCGATTCGAATAGGTCAGGGAATTGAGTTCGATTACGCGACGGTTCACTCTGTATTAGCACTTAAAGAAGCGGGGTATGAAGCTATTGTAATCAACAACAATCCTGAGACAGTATCAACTGATTTCCAAATATCCGATAAATTATATTTTGAACCGTTAACGATTGAAGATGTCATGCACGTCATTGATCATGAACAACCTGAAGGCGTAATTGTCCAGTTCGGGGGACAAACAGCGATATCACTCGTCGATGAGTTAGAGAAGCGAGGGGTGACGATTTTAGGAACGTCGAAATCATCCATCGACAGAGCAGAGGATCGAGATCAGTTCGATCAGTTATTAGAAGACTGCCAAATCGCAAGGCCAAAAGCTGGTATGGCAACAACAGAAGAAGAGGCGAAAGAGCTCGCACGAGAAATCGGTTATCCAGTTTTAGTTCGCCCATCATATGTCTTAGGTGGACGCGCAATGGAAATTGTTCATGAAGAATTTGAATTAACACGATATATGAGTGAAGCAGTCAGTGTTCATCCGGAACGACCAGTTTTAATCGATCGATATTTAATCGGTCAGGAGTTAGAAGTTGACGCTATTAGTGATGGGGAGACGGTTGTTATTCCAGGCATTATGGAACATATCGAGCGGGCAGGCGTGCATTCTGGTGATTCCATGGCTGTTTATCCAACTCAACATATTCCGGATTCAGTCAAAGCAAAGTGTGCCGAAATCACGACGGCAATTGCTAGGGCGTTAAATGTAAAAGGATTGCTCAATATTCAGTTCGTTTATCATGATGGCGATGTTTATGTGTTAGAAGTCAATCCACGCTCAAGCCGTACAGTACCGTTTTTAAGTAAAGTGACTAGCGTGAAGATGGCAAATATCGCAACCCGCGTTATGCTAGGTGAAACTTTATTTGATCTCGGGTTTGCGGGTGGATTATGTGAAGAAGACGACACGATTTCGGTTAAAGTCCCTGTCTTTTCATTTGAGAAATTACGTCAGGTCGAAATCACACTTGGTCCAGAAATGAAATCTACAGGCGAAGTGATTGGACGTGATCAGACATTAGAAAAGGCTCTGTATAAAGGAATATTAGCGTCAGGTTTAAAAGTTCCAACAGGAGGCAGCGTGTTATTAACAGTAGCGGATCAAGACAAGTCAGAAATGGTTGATTTAGCTAGAAGGTTGAACGCTTTAGGTTTTCAATTGTATGCGACAACTGGTTCAGCACAAGCGATTCGAGAGGCTGGATTAGCGGTTGAAGAAGTGAACAAAATTAAGGATGATCAGTGCCACATCTTACATGTTATTGAGGAAGGTCATGTTCATTTGGTCGTCAACTCTTTATCCAGAGGTAAGCAGACAGAAACAGATGGCTTTCGCATTCGCCGTAGTGCGGTAGAACATGGTATTGCGTGTTTAACATCATTAGATACAGCTGGGGCGATGGTAAGTGTGATTGAGTCGATGAGTTTTGCCGCGAGTCCAATGCCGAAGCAAGAGGTTGTGAACGTATGATCATTGAAGATATGACGATTCAGAAAAACGAATGCATTGCGTTAAACACATTTGAAATGGTGATATCAGGTGAAGAGATTCCGCTTCAAATACAATCAGGACAGTTTGTTCATATACAAATTGGTGATGGAAAGTTAAATATGCTTCGTCGACCAATATCAGTTGCAGATATTAACCGTATCTCAAAAACAATTACGCTCATCTATCATGTAACAGGTGATGGAACTAAATGGTTGTCTACTCTTACTGAAGGAACCATGGTAAATGTACTTGGCCCACTCGGTAATGGTTTTGAAATTAAACATGCAGAAGGTAATCATATTTTAATTGTCGGAGGTGGTGTCGGCGTTCCACCGCTATACCATTTAACAAAACAACTTGTAAGACATCATCAAGTAACCGTTGTTTTAGGGTTCGCAACACATGAAGCCATTTTCTATGAATCTGCTTTTCAACAATTAGCTGAGACTTATGTAGCAACAAACGATGGAACTTATGGTTACCACGGAGTTGTCACAGATGTCATCAACCAGTTAGATCAACCTTTTCAATATTATTATGCTTGTGGACCATCGCCGATGTTACAAGCTGTACAAAGACAAATGACAGATACGCATGGTCAATTATCTTTCGAAGAACGAATGGGGTGCGGAGTCGGCGCTTGTTTTGCATGTGTTTGTGAAGCAAAGAATGACAAGGGTTATGTAAAAATTTGTCAAGATGGCCCTGTATTACAAGCAAATGAGGTGATTCTATGAATTTAGAAGTCACGTTAGGTGATTTACATTTAAACAATCCGATCATGCCAGCATCAGGTTGTTTCGGCTTTGGTCGTGAATTTAGTGCGTTCTATGACTTGAATCAACTAGGAGCGATAGCTATTAAAGCAGCCACGGGTGAAGCGAGATTTGGTAATCAGACACCTCGAGTTGCTGAGACATCCTCGGGCATGTTAAATGCGATAGGCTTACAAAACCCTGGCGTTAACGGGATTATTGAACAAGAACTGCCCTTCTTAAATCAGTATAATGTACCCGTCATAGCCAATATTGCAGGGAGCACACTTGAGGAATACATTGAGGTCGCTAAAAAAATGTCTGAACAGCCTGTCGTTCAAGCATTAGAATTAAATATTTCATGTCCCAATGTAAAAGAAGGTGGCGTGCAGTTCGGGACGGATCCAACCTTAGCCTATCACGTCACGCAAGCCGTTAAATCAGTGTCAACTAAGCCAGTTTTCGTTAAACTCTCCCCAAATGTAACAGATATTACGGATATCGCAACGGCTGTAGAAAAGGCTGGAGCAGACGGTCTATCAATGATTAATACCTTAACAGGAAGACGTATTGATTTACATCAACAATCGCCGATTATTGCCAATGGTTCAGGTGGTCTATCAGGACCTGCGATTAAACCAATTGCAATCCATATGATTCATCAAGTCCGTCAAAAAACAGATTTACCCATTATTGGAATGGGGGGCATTCAATCAACGGAGGATGTACTCGAATTCTTACTAGCTGGTGCTGATGCAGTCGCGGTTGGAACAGCGAATTTCCAAAATCCGTTTATCTGCGAACGTTTAGTTCAAGACTTACCTAACACATTACAAGCTTATGGGTTTAATTCTGTAAAAGAAGTGAGGGACGCACGATGCAGCCATCAATCTACCTCGCATTAGATGTTCGAAGTGTTGAGGAAGCTAGATATTTTTTAGAAAATCATCATTTAGAAGGTGTTCCAGTCAAAGTTGGCATGCAACTCTTTTATAGTGAAGGGCATCGCATCATCGATTATTTAAAAAGGAAGCACCATCCGATCTTTTTAGATTTAAAGTTACACGACATTCCTAATACCGTCTATGAAGCCATGCGACGATTAGCACAGTATGAACCATCAATCGTGAACGTCCATGCAGCAGGTGGAAGCAAAATGATTGAAGCTGCTAAAAATGGATTAATCGCTGAAAATAGCAAGTCTCAATTATTAGCCGTCACCCAATTAACCTCAACAGATGAGACAATGCTCGAATCGGAATTATTAATTCAAAAAAGTATGGAAGAAACAGTGCAACACTACGCACGTGTTGGTCAAGAAAGTGGGGCTGATGGTGTTGTTTGCTCGGTTCATGAAGTCCCTTTGATTAAACAATATTGTGGTTTAGATTTTAAAACATTAACCCCAGGGATTCGTCTTGCAAATGGGGATCATCACGATCAAACTCGTATAGCGACTCCTCTTAAAGCAAAAGAAGCGGGAAGTGACATGATTGTGGTTGGTCGTGCTGTCACACAAGCTCACAATCCAAAGGAAATCTATCAATCAATCGTAAAGGAGTGGTCCTATGCCTCAGCAAACAATAGCTGAACAGTTAATTCAAATAGAAGCTATAAAAATAAATATGAATGAACGTTTTACATGGTCGTCAGGTATTACGTCACCTGTTTATTGTGATAATCGTTTAACGATGTCCTATCCACAGGTTCGCCGACAAATTGCGGGGCAATTAGCTAATCAAATTGACAGGTCCCAAGTCGATGTGATTGCTGGATGTGCCACAGCAGGAATTCCTCATGCGGCTTTTACGGCGGAGTTGCTAGATTTACCGATGATTTATGTACGCAGTAAACCGAAAGGGCACGGGTTAGAAAACATGATTGAAGGTCGCGTCGATTCAGGTGATCGAGTTGTCGTGATTGAAGATTTGATTTCGACTGGACAAAGTGCAACAAAGGTCGTCGAAGCCTTAAGGGAAAAAGGTTGCGAAGTGTTGTATGTGTTATCGATCTTCACTTATGGACTAGACGTGGCAGAAGAACAGTTCAATCAAAAGGGGATTATTAATACTAGCCTAGTGACATTTGATGAGATCGCCAACTTATTGAGGGATAAAGGTGAAATAAATCAAAATGAATATAATGCCTTACTAGAGTGGCGTGATAATCTTATATTAACAAGCTCTGAATCTTAAAATTTAATTAGGATAAGTAGCTTATAACAACTAATTAATTGAATCTCTTACAATTCACTATTTTCCTCTGTTAAAGCTTTCCAGAAGATTCTCAAAAAAGGATTTTTATGGTATAGTGTCGTTTATATCATTTATAAAATCTAATTTAGGAGTTTGTGAGATGAAAAAGATTGGTACAGTCAGTTGGGTATCTTTAGCTTTAAGTATGTTACCTGTTTTTGCTATATTCATGCTATTAAGAGGTTATGAAATTTCGCTATTATTAATAGGTTTCTCTTTATTTGTATCTATAGGGTTTTCAATCATAGCCCTCTATAAGCAGAATGAAAAGAATATCATTCCTTTAATAGCCTTTATTATAAGTTTTGGAGTTTTTGCATACCCGATTTTAATTATAGTTGGTTTAGCAGTAGGTAGCTAATAGTATATGGATATGTTGATTAAGAGTTGTTGGAGTATAATAGTTGGACAAGGTATAAATGGTTACTAGTTATTTAGGGTAACATAAATCTTTTTACATAAAATGAACCACATTGAAAAGGGCTTTAAACTAAAGAACGTTCAATGAAGGGGGTTTAGAGATGAAAAAGATGACTATATTAAGTTGGTCGTCATTCGTTTTTAGTGTCATACCTATTTTCATTTTTATAGCTATGCTGGGAGGTAGAGACTTTTCTGAAGTAATGTTATTTTTACCTTTAGTAATCGCTGTAACTTTGGCCCTGATTGGGATCATGCGTAAAAGAGAGAAAAATATAATCCCAATTATGTCGTTAATTGCAAGTATCGGTATTGGAGCATTTATATTTTTAATTATAGTTGTTTCTGGTATGGGCCAACCTACTTAAGAAACCTGCCGCCATCATTTATATACTTTATATGACATGAATTTCACAATATAATTATTGCACTTCATTTAAAAAGAAACACCCGAAAGATTGAAAAATCAATCTTTCGGGTATTATTTTGATTAATTATTATTTAACGAAACGGTATTATGTCGGCTGGTCTTCCGTTACTTTCATCTGCTCAATCTGTCTTTCATCAGGTGTCACATAGACAGTCTGTTGATTGTCATATGTGACATAGCCTGGTTTCGCTCCGTTTGGCTTACGGACATGCTTGATCGCTGTATAATCGACTGGCACAGTTGATGAATGTTTCGCTTTACTGTAGTATGCCGCGATCATCGCCGCTTCTAAAATGGTTTCGTCACTTGGATCACTATGGCGAATAATGACGTGTGAGCCGGGAATATCCTTTGTATGCAACCAGATATCATTCTTATTTGCCATTCGATTCGTCACGAATTCGTTTTGTTTATTATTGCGACCCACGATGAGTTCTGTTCCATCTGAGGCCTGATAGTGGTCAGGTTGCAACCATTTTTGTTTTTTCTTCTTCGACTTTTGTTGTTTTGCTTTTAAATAACCTTCTTCTTCGAGTTCTTCGCGCATATCTTGCACATCATCTTGTCTTGCTTGTTCGAGTTGTTGAATTAAGCGTTCGAAATAGTCGATTTCTTGTTTGGCTTTTTCAATTTCAACGAGGACGACTTCTTTTGATTTCTTCAACTTTTGATACTGTTTAAAATAATATTGTGCATTATCACTTGGCGACTTGTTTGGATCCAACTCAAGCGTGATCGTTTTTTGTTCTGGGTCATAATAATCCATGACATCGACCGTTTCATCACCTAATTTCACGAGGTGTAAGTGGGCCGTTAATAGTTCGCCATATTTTTGATAGTCTTCAGCTTGTTCAGCTTTGGCTAACGTTTTTTCTTGTTTTTTGATTTTGCGTTCATTTTTCGCTTTTTCGTTTTTTAAGAAGCGCATTAAATCATGTGTTTGATTTTTTATTCGGTCGCGTTCAGCTTTGCCTGCATAATAATCGTCTAGCATGCCACTGATTGAGTCGAACGTTTTCGTCTCTTGGTCAAAAGTGACTTCTGGTAAGACATGAAAGTCTTCCTGTTGTCCGATTGCGCGTTTCGGTTCATAATGATGATTAATCAAATGATCCTTAAATGTCTCAAACACGTCAGCATACGCTTGATTATCGCCTAAGTAAGCCTCGCTTGCTAATGCTTTTGTAACAAGTGGTGAACATCCCATTAACAGATTCAACATTTGTCGGTCGATTTTTCCTTGGAGGAAATCGAGCTTACGGACAAATGTATCACCGTCTAGTTCAAGCGGATTAAGTTTACCTTGTTCAGGCGGAGCAATATACGTCTGACCAGGTAAAATCGTCCGGTGACGGTTTTGTGCTGGACTGATGTGTTTTAAACTGTCTAATATGACATTACGTTCAGGATCGACGACCATGACGTTACTGTGTTTGCCCATTAATTCGATGATTAAGGTTTTGGATTGTTCATCGCCAATTTCATCTTTGCTGCGGACTTTAATATGAATAATGCGTTCTAATTCAACTTGTTCAACCGATTCGATGAACCCAGCGCCTAAATATTTACGTAAGACCATGCAAAACATCGGTGGTTCTTTCGGATTTGTATATTTTTCATTCGTTAAATGAATGCGAGCATAACTTGAATGCGTTGAGATGAGTAGGCTGTGATTCTTCCCACCACTACGAACAGTTAAAATGAGCTCGCTATCAGTTGGTTGGTATATTTTTTGAATGCGACCACCTTGTAAACTTGTTAATTCATTCGTGATCGCACGGGTTACTACTCCATCAAATGGCATATTTATCACCTCATAGGTTTTCAGTATAGCATGAACAATTACGGATTTTATACCATTAATTAGTTGAAAAGTTATTCGAAATAATGCGAGAATATGTTAGGTACTAAATAAAAGATGGTGATTATTGTGATAAAAAGTATGACAGGATATGGCCAGGCTGTTGAAACATATCATGACCGACAAATATCTGTAGAAATCAAAACCGTGAATCATCGCTTTTTAGATTTTTCTTTTAAATTGCCAAGAGAATTAACAGCTTTAGAAGATAAGATAAAAACACAGTGTCGAAATTGGTTTAATCGAGGACGAATAGACATATGGGTTCAAATGAATGGAGAATCATTGAGTGAACCCACAATCAATGTTAATTGGCCTTTATTGAATCAATATTTAGCTAAAGTAGATGAAATTAAAGACGAAACAGGGATGTCGGGCGATATAACGATTAATCATCTATTACAACTAGAGGGTTTGTTTGAAAAAGACGAATCTAACCAAGTAGATGAAGCGTTAGAGCAAGTGATTATGGCTACTTTGGAAAAAGCGCTCGCCAATACTTATCAAATGAGAATCGATGAAGGTGGGACATTAAGGCAAGATGTGTTACAGTATAATGAAGAGATTAAAAAGCTAGCAAATGAATTGAACGATAACCGTGAAACGCTGAAACAACATTACTATGATCGTGTATTAGTTAGACTCAAAGATACATTGAAGGAAGTAGATGTTGATCACCAACGTTTAGTTCAAGAAGTAGCAATGTTGGCCGATAAGGGAGATATAACGGAAGAAGTGACACGTCTATTGTCGCATACTGAACAAATAGATGAATTGCTATCTTCTAATCAAGCTGTTGGTCGCCAGTTAGATTTTTTATCTCAAGAATTGCATCGTGAAGCGAATACAATTGGATCGAAAGCGAATGATATTGTTTTAAGTAAGCAAGCAATCGCATTAAAGAGTGTTATTGAGAAAATCAAAGAACAAGTCCAAAATATAGAATAATATTTGAGTTTTTGCTTATATTTAGTCTATAATAGAAGTATTCTATAAAGAAATAAGTTAGGGGAGACAATAATGAATTTGAAATTAATTAATATCGGGTTTGGTAATGTTGTGTCTGCCAATCGCATTATCTCGATTGTATCACCCGAATCAGCCCCGATTAAACGAATTATTACTGTTGCACGTGATAGTAATAAGTTAGTAGATGCTACATATGGAAGACGTACACGTGCTGTAATCGTAACTGATAGTGACCACGTTATTTTATCTGCTGTGCAACCGGAAACAGTTGGACAACGTGTCGTTAATGAAGATATGAACATCGACAACTAGGAGGAAGTTTTGTGAAAGATGAAAAAGGAATTCTGTTTATCCTTTCTGGCCCCTCTGGTGTCGGGAAAGGAACGGTTCGAAAAGCCCTTTTCGATCAAGATCCAGCATTAGCTTACTCAATTTCCGTTACGACGCGCAACCCTCGCGAAGGCGAAGAAGATGGCGTCGATTACTTCTTTAAAACGAAAGAAGAAGTAAAAAAGATGATTGAACATAACCAATTAATTGAGTATGCTGAGTATGTGGGGAATTATTATGGAACACCTAAGACATATGTTGAAGAGACACTAGCCCAAGGACGTGATGTGTTTTTAGAAATAGAGGTCAAAGGTGCTTTGCAAGTTAAAGAAAACTTCCCAGAAGGTGTGTTTATCTTTTTATTCCCACCAAGTTTAGAAGAATTGAAAAATCGCATCATTAATCGAGGCACTGAAGATCAATCAATTGTCAGTAATCGATTATATGAAGCGAAAAAAGAAATTGAAATGATGGATGCATACGATTATGTAGTCGTGAATGATGATATTAATTCTGCAGTTAGACGTATTGAATCCATTGTTGAAAGTGAACACTGTAAGCGAGAGCGCATCGCTTCACAATATAAAAAAGCTTTAGGGAGTGTTGATCTATGATTTTAGAGCCGTCAGTAGACAACTTATTAGAAAAGATTGACTCAAAATATGCAATAGTGATTGCAGCTTCAAGTCGTGCACGTGAATTGCATGATGAACAGAATTATATGCTTGATGACCATAAGTCACCGAAGTATGTTGGTCAAGCATTAGAAGAAATCATCGAAGATAAGCTAACGATTGAAGACTATAAATAATAGGTATCTTAGCGTATGCAGGTTGGTGATGAGATGGCATTGAGCCATGCACCACCTAGCGCAAAACATGATGACCCAATCAAGGAACAACCTGCTTATGATCAGGTTGTTCTTTTTTAGTAGAGAGCTTTGTTAAAGTCCGTTGTTGAACTGTGATCCGCTTTCGGTGGACGCTTTCCGCGGGCACGGCTCGAGCCTCCTCGGAAATTAAAGGAACTTCGGCTAAGTACCGGACGTCAATCACAAACGCCGAAGTGACCCACATCCTGTGGGCCTCTGGGGGTCTCGAGACACGTGATATTCCCGTGACGGCCTGGACGGCCTAATGTCGACGTTGGTCACAGGACGTGACCGCTTTTAGTCGACCAGGAGTCGCCACCTTCGCTCCTCACAATTCAACAACTCAGTGCTACATCAATTGAAAATCAATACTAAGCTTTAACAGATTTTAGTTGAAATTAATGAAATTGAACGTCATGTTAAAGATGGAGGCGAAACCCATGGAACAGCAAAAACATGTATTATTGGGAGTTTCAGGTGGCATTGCAGCGTATAAAGCATGTGCACTGACGAGCAAGTTAGTTCAGCGTGGTTATGACGTCAAGGTAATCATGACAGAAGGGGCTACAGAATTTGTTAATCCATTAACATTTCAAGCTCTATCACGAAATCCTGTTTACACAGATGCCTTTGATGAAAAAAATCCCGAAAAAATCGCTCATATTGATTTAGCAGATTGGGCTGACCTAACCATTTTAGCTCCAGCAACAGCACATCTATTAGGGCGAGTTGCCAATGGTTTAGCAGATGATATGTTAACAACAACATTACTCGCAACGACAAGCCCTGTTTATGTAGCGCCAGCGATGAATGTTCATATGTATGACCATCCAGCTGTTAAGCATAACTTAACGACACTTGAGGCATACGGCTATCGTTTTATTGAACCAGGTGATGGTTATTTAGCTTGCGGTTACGTAGGTAAAGGCCGATTAGAAGAACCAGAGCGCATTATCGATGTGGTAGAACAAACTGAAAAACAAGACGCTTATCAACCCTTAGCTGGAAAACAAGTATTAGTCACAGCAGGACCGACAATTGAAGCAGTAGATGCTGTTCGTTATTTTACCAATCATTCTTCAGGTAAGATGGGTTTTGCCATTGCTAAAGTAGCACGTGAATTAGGTGCAAATGTCACATTAGTCAGCGGTCCAGTTGAACTGGAAACGCCTCCTAATATTGAACGTGTGGATGTGACGACTGCAGAAGAAATGTATGATGCGGTCATGTCCAGGTTTAATAATCAAGATATTGTAGTTAAAGCTGCGGCTGTTGCTGATTATAAGCCAACCAATCAGCATGACCGTAAGATGAAGAAACAATCAGGTGACTTAACACTTGAATTAACAAGAACACGAGATATTTTACAAGCCCTTGGTGAAGTGAAAACAACTCAATATCTAGTAGGGTTTGCAGCAGAAACAGATGATCCTATCACGTACGGTCGCGATAAGATGGCCCGCAAGAACTTAGATGCGATTGTCGTTAATGATATTAGCCAAGATGAACAAGGGTTTAAGACGGACACGAACGCTGTTGAAGTCCTAACAAATAAAGGTGAGCATCAATCAATTGCGCTTCAATCTAAAGAAAAAGTTGCACAACAATTGTGGTCGATCTTAACGAAAGAAATGTAGGTGAAAAGGGTGAACATCGCAAAGGTAGTTGTTGACGTTCCAGTATCTGCAACTGACGCTCTATTTGATTATCAAATTCCAGAAGACTTACAAACAATCGTAGAACCTGGAATTCGTGTTATTGTGCCGTTTGGGCCACGACAAATTATGGGATTTGTTGTTGATCTAACAAGTAAGAGTGAGTTTGAAAACTTAAAACCCATCCAACAAGTGATGGATTACAAACCAATCCTGACATCTGAGTTAATCCATTTATCGAAATGGTTACAACATGAAACGCTTTGCTTTCGAATTTCTGCTTTACAAGCTATGTTACCAGCTGTTTTTAAAGCGAAATATAGTAAGGAAGTTTGGTTACAGACAGACGAAACATTATTACCAGAAAATTGGCAAGCTATTTCCCAAGGACGTGAAGTATTTCCTTTTCAAGATTTAATTGACGCTAAAATTCCTGATTCTCAGATTCGACGTCACATCGAAGACGGAATTATTGAAATTAATTATGTTGTTAAAGGGAAAAATCGAGTAAAAAAGGATACATATGCCGAACTAGCTTTAAGTGAGCCTGACACACTAGAAAAGCTAGCTGAATTCTCCAATCAGGCTAAGAAACAACACGATATACTAGAATGGATACTGAATCAAGAACAACCTGTACGATTAAAACAATTGCAAGAGACTTTAGGTGTCACTAGAAGTCCAGTTAAATCTTTAGAACAAAAAGGGCTAATAAACCTTGTTCAAAAAGAGATATATCGAGATCCTCATTCGCAACCATTTGAAGCAAAAGAATCTTTACCTTTAACCGAGCAACAGCAAAATGTCATGGACCCTGTCCTAACGAATATTCACGAAACCAAACATGATGTTTTCCTATTACATGGTATTACGGGAAGTGGGAAAACCGAGATATACTTACAATCAATTGAAACGGTGTTAAACAAAGGGGAAGAAGCGATTGTGCTTGTTCCGGAAATTTCTCTAACACCTCAGATGGTTGAACGATTCAAGTCGAGATTCGGTGATGATGTTGCGGTGCTCCATAGTGGCTTATCAACTGGTGAGAAATACGATGAATGGCGAAAAATTCATCGAAGAGAAGTTAAAGTAGTAGTAGGTGCAAGGTCCGCTATATTTGCCCCTTTCGATAACCTAGGAATCATCATTATTGATGAGGAGCATGAAAACACGTATAAACAAGAGGACTATCCTAAATATCATGCACGTGAAGTAGCAAAATATCGTGGTGAATTTCATCAATGCCCAGTTATCTTGGGAAGTGCAACTCCCACATTAGAAAGTTATGCAAGGGCACAAAAAGGTGTGTACCGTCTACTGGAGTTGACAGAACGCGTGAATAAGCAAGCTATGCCAGAAATGGATATAGTCGATATGCGCGAAGAACTGGCTAAAGGGAACCGCACGATGTTTTCTGATACCCTAGTTGATAAAATCAATGAAAGAATCGAACGCGGGGAACAAGTCGTTCTATTACTTAATCGACGAGGGTACGCTACGTTTGTGATGTGCCGAGAATGTGGTGAGACGATCCAATGTGAGCATTGTGATATTTCCATGACTTATCACAGAACCCAAAACAAGCTGAAATGTCATTATTGTAGCGATGAACGGCCCATGCCAAATACCTGCCCGAGTTGCGAAAGTGATGCCATTCGTTTTTTTGGAACAGGAACTCAAAAAGTCGAAGAGGCCTTGCAAGAACAGTTTCAGCACGCTCGTATTATTCGTATGGATGTCGATACAACTAGTCGCAAAGGTGCACATGAACGCTTATTAAATCAGTTTGCTAATCAGGAAGCAGATATATTGCTTGGCACGCAAATGATTGCTAAAGGGTTGGATTTTGAAAACGTAACACTTGTCGGTGTGATTGCAGCTGATGCATTACTTCATTTGCCAGATTTCCGTGCTGCGGAAAAGTCATTTCAATTATTAACTCAAGTAAGTGGTCGTGCAGGGCGACATGAATTAACAGGCGAAGTTGTTGTACAAACTTATACACCAGAACATTATACAGTTGAAATGGCAGCAGATTATGATTATCAAGCATTTTATTTACGTGAGATGCAAGTGCGTAAACGATTTGGATATCCACCATACTATTATTTAGTTTTAATTAATCTATCTCATACCAATCACGTAAAAGCAGTCGATGCTTCAAAACGAGTGGCTCAGATCCTTGCTCGTGATTTAGGTGATACGACACAAATGTTAGGCCCAACACAATCACCAATGTTAAGGATTAAAGATCGCTATCGATATCAATGCATGATAAAATATAGAGAGCGAGAAGATGTTGAGGCAGCGTTATCAAATGTTCTCAATCATTTTCAAAAAGAAATGAATCAAGATGATTTGCAACTAACGGTTGATTTTGAACCGTATAATTTTATGTAATCAATAGCATAGATAAAGGAGTTTGCTATGACGAAACGAATTGTATTTATGGGGACACCTGATTTCAGTGTTCCAGTATTAGAACAACTAATCGAATCTAGTTATGATGTGGTGGCAGTAGTCACACAACCTGACCGTCCCAAAGGAAGAAAGAAAAAGTTAACGCCATCACCAGTTAAAGCGTTTGCTCAATCACATGAAATTCCAGTATTACAACCTGAAAAAATTAAGCATGATTATCAAACGATTCTTGATTATCATCCTGACTTAATTGTCACAGCTGCTTATGGGCAAATCCTACCCGAACCATTATTAGAAAGTCCTCCATTTGGCTGTATTAATGTCCATGCGTCACTATTACCAAAATTACGAGGTGGTGCTCCTATTCATTACGCTATTTTAAATGGTGAAAAAGAGACAGGTATTACCATTATGTACATGGTGAAAGCATTGGATGCAGGGGCAATGTTATCGCAAGAAAAAGTTGCTATTCATGACGATGATACTGTCGCTGATTTACATGATCGATTGGCCGAAGTAGGTAGCCAATTATTGATGCGAACAATCCCACAACTATTTGAAGGGTCTATTGAACCGACCGAACAAAACCACGAAGAAGCAACTTATGCACCAAATATCACACGTGATGTTGAACGTATCGATTTCTCAGATACACAACAGAATATATACAATCAAGTCCGAGGCTTAAATCCATGGCCAGTTGCATTTACGACATACCACGATCAATCAATTAAAGTGTGGGCTGCTGAGAAGGTGCAAGATAAAACGAATCAAAAACCAGGCAGCATAGTTTCCGTAGACGTTGATGAAGGTGTCGATATTGCAACGGGTGATGGTGGTATACTTAGATTAACTGAAATTCAACCAGCAGGTAAGAAACGCATGAAAACGGTCGACTTTCTAAGAGGTTCAGCTGACTTCTTTACTGTTGGCGATCAATTAGGGTGATAGGATGGCAGAGACGAAGACAGTACGCGAAATCGCATTAAATTTACTAGAACGAGTGAATCAAGACGGTAGTTTTAGTCATATTTTGATTAATCAGACTATCTCAAAACACGATTTAAAACGAGAAGACCGTGGGTTATTAACTGAAATGGTTTATGGCACGTTACAGCGACAAATGACACTAGACTATTATTTAAAACATTTCGTTGGTAAGAAAAAGCTCGATCCATGGGTGAGAATCTTACTTAGAATGTCTCTTTATCAAACGATTTATTTATCCCGAATTCCTGACCATGCCGTCATTAATGAAGCGGTTACGATTGCCAAAAAGCGAGGTCATAAAGGGATTAGCGGATTCGTTAATGGTGTTTTACGCCAAGTGCAACGCGAAGGAATACCGTCACTTGATTCTATTGACGACCCGATAAAAAAACTTGCAGTCAGTACCAGTCACCCAACATGGATGGTGAAGCGATGGGTTGAACAATACGGTTTTGAGACAACGAGAAAAATGTGTGAATCCAATATTGAATCAAAACGTGTGTCAATGCGAGTTCAACCATTAAGAATCGAGCGAGATGAAGCCATATCACATTTAGAACAAGAAGGAATCAAAACCATGCCATCTCGTTTATCCTCACAAGGATTAGTGATAACAGAAGGAAATGTGTTAGAAAGCAGTCTCTTTCCTGATCAGTTAACCATTCAAGATGAAACCTCTATGCTCGTTTCAGAAATGGTGGACCCGTCTTCTGAAATGTCCGTACTTGATGCTTGTAGTGCACCTGGTGGTAAGGCAACGCATATGGCTGAAAAGATGGCAGGAGAAGGAACACTATATGCTTATGACTTACACGAATCTAAAATTAAACTCATAAATGACAAGGCTGAAACATTAGGGTTAAATAACATCATCACAACACCTATGGATAGTCGTCATTTGAATGAACAACACGATCATGGGTCATTTGATCGTATTTTACTTGATGCACCATGTACAGGCCTAGGTGTTTTAAGAAGTAAACCAGATATTAAGTATCAAAAATCTGAAGAAAATATATCAGAATTAGCTGATGTACAACGACAACTTCTTGATGCACTTATGCCGTTACTAAAAGAAGATGGTCAATTTGTCTATAGTACTTGTACGGTGGATCAAGAGGAAAATGAACATCAAATCAAGGCGTTATTAGAACGAGTCCCTCAATTAGAAGTGGATCCGAGTTTCTTCGAGGAACTTCCTGAGGCTTGTCAGTCATTATCAGGCTTAAGTGAGTTTGGATTACAGTTGTTTCCGCATGACTTTGCGGCAGACGGATTTTTTATCACGCGTTTACGTTTTAAAAGTAATTTGAAGTGAAATGAGGTGCAATACACCTATGCATGCAGTGTTTAAATCAGATAAAGGTAAAGTAAGACAGGCGAATGAAGATAGTGGTGGTTTATTTTATAATCAAGGGGAACAATTATTAGCTGTTGTTGCTGATGGAATGGGTGGACATCAAGCAGGTGATGTTGCCAGTCGTATGGCAACTAAACATATGCAATCTTACTGGGAAGATACTGAGCCCTTCTATGATGTTCAAGAGTTAGAGGTGTGGCTTGATACGGTCGTGCAGGAAGTTAATGATGTATTAGTCGATCATGCTGCTAGTGATTTAGAATGTTCTGGAATGGGAACGACGCTTGTTGCTGCAGCATTTATTGGTCAGACAATAGTTGTTGCTAATGTTGGTGATAGCCGTCTATATCAAATCACACCTAACACGATTGAACAGAAGACTCAAGATCATTCTTTCGTTAATGAATTAGTGCATCAAGGTCATATTACGGAAGAAGAAGCTGAAAGCCATCCTAAAAAAAATATCCTAACACGAGCCTTAGGAACAGCTGAAGAAATTATCGTAGATATTATAAGTTATCCTGCTCAGAGCCCTGTTTATTCTTTACTTTGTACAGATGGCTTAACAAATAAGCTTTCAAATGATGAGTTACTACACATTGTTCAGACCAGTGAGACGATTGATGATGGTGTAGAACAATTAATTGCACGAGCAAATGAACTCGGTGGCGAAGATAATATTACAGCAATATTAGTTGAGCTATCGTTTAATGAGTCGGGTGATTCAACGTGGTCTTAGGCAATGTATTAAATGATCGATATCAAATTATTCAATACATAGGCGGCGGTGGTATGGCTAATGTTTATTTAGGCCAAGATTTAATTCTAAACCGTGAAGTCGCCATTAAGATCTTAAGACTTGAATATGCTGACAACCAAGAGTTTATCGAGCGTTTCAATCGTGAAGCTGAAGCGGCAATTAGTTTATCTAACGAACATATTGTTAGCATATATGATGTAGGGCAGGAAGACGATATTCACTATATGGTGATGGAATATATTGATGGCATGACATTAAAACAATATATTCAATCACAAGGCCATGTTCCAATGGAAGAATCTGTGCATATCATGCTTCAACTTACAAATGCCGTGGAACATGCCCACCAAAATGGCATTGTCCACCGTGATATTAAGCCACAGAATATACTAATTGATCAGTCGGGACATATAAAAATTACGGATTTCGGAATCGCTCGCGCTTTAAGCACGACTTCATTAACTAAAACCAATGATGTTATGGGTTCTGTCCATTACTTATCACCAGAACAAGCACGAGGTGGTTTAGCAACCAATAAATCTGACATCTATTCATTAGGTATTGTTTTATATGAGTTGCTAACTGGAAGGCTTCCGTTTTCAGGAGAATCAGCAGTATCGATTGCTTTAAAACATATGCAAACGGAACCACCATTTGTTCGAAGTTTTAACCCGAATATCCCTCAAAGTTTAGAAAATGTTGTATTAAAATCAACCGTCAAAAATCCATTAGAGCGATATGAAACAGTAGAAGAGTTAAGACAGAGCTTAGAAACTGTCTTTGATCCATCAAGACTTAACGAAGCAAGGTATGTTCCACCTGTTGAAGAAGGTGAAGATACCAAGGCTATTCCGGCTATTAATGAAGAACAGAGTACTCATTCAGTAGCTAATAGTAATCAATCTGAAACGATTGTACCTGGCAAACAAAATGGTTCTGATAAACGCTCGAAAAAATGGGGTATATGGATAACAGTAGGATTATTTATTGTGATTGCAGCTATTGTACTCGCATTATTTGTTTTACCGGGTCTATTTATGCCTAAGGATGTTACTATTCCAGATGTAAAAGAAACGACCTATGAAGATGCAGTCACAGAACTATCAAATTTAGATTTGGATGTCGAGCGAGAATCAGTTTTTTCTGAAGAAATAGATGAAGGTTTAGTTGTTCGTTCTGAGCCTAATGCGGACTCAACGGTTAAGGAAGGTTCGACCGTAACACTTTACACCAGTCTCGGTCAGGAAAAATTAGAATTCCCAGATTATGTAGGGGATGAATTTAATGATGTGAAACGTTATTTAGAAGCGAATGGTTACCAAGAAGTTATTCACTACGAACAAACGTCGGAACAACCAGAGGGCCAGATCATCAATCAAATTCAGCCCGAACCAGGACAAGAGATCATTCCGGAAGAGACACGAGTTATTTTTGATATTAGTCAAGGACCGCCATCGACAGAAATTCCATCGTTTACGAATTGGACATTAGATGAAGTTCAAGATTACGCTGGAGAGCATAATCTAACATTATTAACTGAAGAAGAGCACTCAGAAGAGTTTTCAGAGGGGCGTATCATTCGTCAAGAGCCAAGCCCTGAAAGCGAGCTAGAAGAAGGCGATGAGGTGAAAGTTTTCGTGTCGGAAGGCCCAGAACCACAACCTATTACTGAAACCGTATCATTCACAGTTGAATATGATGGTTCACAAACTGAGAATAATCAAAATAATAACGGAGAAGGTTCATCCAACAATGGTGACCAAGCTAATCAGTCAAATCAAGAAAATGAAGAGCCCCAAGGTCAAGAAGTCAGTATTTATATCGAAGACCAAGACAATAGTATAGAAGATATTTATGAAGAAGATGTCATACGTGAAGACACAACGTATGAAGTAGATTTAACAATTGCGCCAGATTCAACAGGTGAAGTATTGGTTATTAAAGAGGAAGAGCAAGTTTATCAAGAAACAATCCCATATGATTCAGGAGAGAGTGAGTAAATGGTTCAAGGCAAAATAATGAGAGCATTAAGCGGATTTTATGATGTGATGGTTGATGGTCAAGTGTATCGTTGTAAAGGACGTGGATTATTTCGTAAACAAAAAATCACCCCATTAGTTGGTGATGATGTCGATATCACATTAGAAGAGGACGGAACAGGTACCATTACCGATATAGAGAAACGCCACCATGAATTAGTCCGTCCACCTATTGCGAATGTCGACCAAGCTATTGTTGTTACATCAACAGTTGAACCTGATTTTAATCCATTATTGCTAGATCGATTTTTAATGTTGATTGAACATAAACAACTAGATACCGTGATCATTTTCACAAAGGACGATTTATTAACAGATGATCATCGACAAACAATCGAATATTACCGTCAAGCCTATGAACAAATTGGTTATCCGATTGTGCAAACGTCTAATGAACCAGTTAAATTAACCGACCAACTTAAACCTTATCTAAGCAATAAAACGTCTGTTTTTGCTGGTCAATCTGGTGTAGGAAAATCAACATTATTAAATCAAATGGATGACTCATTAAACATTGAAACAAATGATATTTCTCAAAGTCTTGGTCGAGGGAAACACACGACACGTCATGTAGAGCTTTATTCATTAGGTGGTGGGTTGGTGGCTGATACACCAGGTTTCAGTGCGTTGGATTTTGATGAGTTATCGCTTGAGGATTTACGTCACTGTTTTCCTGAATTTCTGAATTATGAAGATGCCTGTAAGTTTCGAGGGTGCTACCATATTAACGAGCCGAAATGTGCAGTGAAACAAGCTGTAACTGAAGGTGATATTGAAAAATTTCGTTATCACCACTATCAACAGTTTTTTGAAGAAATCAATCAAAGAAAGTCGAGGTATTAAATATGACGAAGGTTGCTCCATCTATTTTATCTGCTAATTTTGCAACATTAAAAGATGAAATCGAATCAGTAGAAGGTCAGGCGGATTATATTCATGTCGATGTTATGGATGGTCATTTTGTACCTAATATAACAATTGGTCCTATGATTGTAGAAGCGATTCGTCCAGTAACAGAATTACCATTGGATGTTCATCTTATGATTGAAAATCCAGATCAGTACGTTGATGCTTTTGCTGAAGCAGGAGCTGACATCATTTCTGTACATGAAGAAGCATGCCCTCATTTACACCGAGTCATTCAACAAATTAAACAGCATGATGTAAAACCTGGGGTCGTCATTAATCCAGCGACACCTGTGTCATCGATTGAACCGATTTTGCAAGACGTTGATTTAGTGTTAGTGATGACAGTAAATCCCGGTTTTGGTGGTCAATCATTTATTGATTCGACTGTTGGTAAAATAGAAGAGCTAGCTCAACTTAAATCAGATTACGGTTTTGACTATGAAATTGAAGTCGATGGTGGCGTTAAACCAGAAACAGCTAAAACATGTGTTGAAGCTGGAGCTGACGTATTAGTCGCTGGTAGTGCTGTTTTCAAATATGATGATCGCAAAGCAGCAATAGAAGCTATTCGATCTAGTTATAAATAAGTTTAGGAGGATCCTGCCATGGAAAAAGTGGCAATAGTCGCTGGTGGACCACCAGTTGATATACCATCATTTCAACAATACCCATCGATTACGACTTGGATTGGAGTCGATTCAGGAGCTAAAATTCTAAGTCAATCATTAAATGAATTTGACTATGCAGTGGGCGATTTCGATTCTGTAACTTCTGAAGAATTGGCCGGTATTCAAGATGTGTGTCATGATGTTCGAATTCATCCATCTGAGAAAGATGATACAGATTTAGAGATAGCCATAAATTTAGCGATTTCACTGAATCCTGATCAAGTCTTAATTTTCGGTGCCATGGGCGGAAGAAGAGACCATGAATGGGTTAATTTAATGTTACTTCAATCTTTTATACCCCATCAAATCGATGCGTGGTTGTGTGATAAACAAAATGAAATAACACTAAAAAAACCAGGGACATATACTATTAATCGAGATCATACATTTCCTTATATCTCTTTTCTTGCATTAACAGAAACCGTTGAAAATTTAACATTAGACGGTTTTAAATATCCATTAGACAGCTATTCCATTAAAAGTGGCTCCTCTTTGACTGTATCCAATGAATGGAATGAAAAAATCGGTACTTATTTTTTTACTCGTGGCATATTAATAGTGATAAAGAGCCGTGATCAATAAGAAGCGTTAGGTATAGGAGGGGGAAGATGACGTTTCATACGATTAAATTACCCAGATTTTTAGGTGGCCTTGTCAAATCAATGTTAGGGTTAGTGAAGAAGGATTAACAAAAAAACTCGCTTACAATGCGTGATTGTAAGCGAGTTTTTTATTGATTAACATTATACACGCTGAACTTTACCAGATTTCAAAGCACGTGCTGAAACATAAACCTTTTGTGGTTTACCGTCTACCATGATACGTACTTTTTGAACGTTTGATTTCCATTTACGTTTATTGGCATTCATTGCGTGTGAACGGTGATTACCAGTTGACGTTTTGCGTCCGGTAATTTTGCATTTACGAGCCATTTAAAATCCCTCCTACTTCTCTTTCTATCACTTTATATACTTTATCATATGGTCGAGCTGATTTCAACGATGGAATTTTACCTTATCAAGTTTATATACTTGACAGATTGAAAGGGGTAACAAAGCTTTTAAAATTAAACCTTATATAGTAAAATAACGTTAGTTATCGTCATCAACCAAGGAGGATGGTTATGTCAATCGAATTTAATAATGAATATGGACAAGTATCGATCACGAATGAAGTTGTCTCGACAATTGCTGGTGGCGCCGCAATGGAATGCTATGGTATAGTTGGTATGGCTTCTAAAAAGCAATTAAAAGACGGCTTATCAGAGATTTTAGGTAAAGAAAATTTCACTAAAGGTGTTGTCGTACGTCAAGAAGATGACAAACTAAATATTGATATGTATATTATCGTTAGCTACGGTACGAAAGTTTCAGAAGTTGCTCATAACGTCCAAAACCAGGTTAAATATGCTTTAAAACGAATGGTTGGATTAGACGTCGTATCAGTCAATATTTATATTCATGGCGTTCGCGTAACGACTTAGATGATTGTTGTGGATGAAGGAGGAAATGTTGTGTCAAATCATACATTAACAGGTGAGCAGTTCGCTCAGATGGTTTTATTAGGAGCGAACCACTTATCAAACCAATCACAAATGATTGACTCATTAAACGTATTTCCGGTCCCTGATGGAGATACCGGAACAAATATGAATTTAACGATGACTTCGGGTGCATCAGAGGTAGAAAAAGTGACTTCTGATCATATTGGAGAAGTGGCTAATTCTTTGGCTAAAGGCCTTCTAATGGGAGCACGTGGTAATTCAGGTGTTATTTTATCTCAGTTATTCCGTGGTTTTTCTAAGAGTGTTAAAGAGAAAGAAACCTTAACAGTTAAAGACTTAGCTGATGCTTTAGAATCAGGGGTTGAAACCGCATATAAAGCCGTTATGAAACCAGTTGAAGGAACGCTTTTAACTGTGGCAAAAGACGCTGCTAATCAAGCTAAGAACATTGCTAATGACGATCAAGATCTGGTTGAATTTTTCACAGCTGTATTGGATGAAGCTAAAGCTTCACTTGAACGTACACCTGAATTATTACCAGTGTTAAAAGAAGTTGGCGTTGTTGATAGTGGTGGACAAGGATTAGTAACAGTTTATGAAGGATTTCTAGCCTCGCTTAAAGGTGAAGAAGTCCCTGAAACACAGTCTCATCCATCCCTTGATGATATGGTTAGTGCTGAACATCATAAAATGCATCAAGATTTTATGGAAACTGAAGATATTGAATTCGGTTACTGTACAGAATTTATGGTAAAGTTTGAAGAGGATAAATTGCAAAATAATCCTTTTGATGAAGATGCCTACCGTCATGAATTAAGTGAATATGGCGATTCTTTACTTGTTGTTGCTGATGATGAAGTCGTTAAAGTACATATTCACGCAGAGCATCCAGGTAAGGTTATGAACCTTGCCCAAAAATATGGAAGCTTAATTAATATTAAAATCGAAAACATGCGTGAACAACATACGTCAATCGTGGGTGAACAACCTAAAGAACAAAAGAATTCACCAAAACAACCATTAGCAGTTGTTACCGTTGGCATGGGCCAAGGAATTAAGGAAATGTTTGAAAGTTTAGGAGCGACGGTTGTGATCGAGGGTGGTCAAACGATGAACCCTAGTACGCAGGACATCGCGACAGCTGTTGAACAAGCTAATGCTGAGAAAGTACTTGTTTTACCTAATAATAAAAACATTGTCATGGCAGCTGAACAAGTTAATGAATTAGTTGAATCTGAAGTTCATGTGGTACCGACTAAAACGGTCCCTCAAGGTATGAGTGCCATGCTAGCGTTGAACTTAGAAGCAACAATCGATGATAATGTGACGTCGATGAGTGAAGCTATGCAACATGTTAAAACAGGGCAACTAACATATGCTGTACGAGATACACAAATTGATGGTCGTGAGATTCAAGAAGGTAACTTCATGGGTATTATCGATGGATCAATAAGTGCTGTTAATCGTGACAAACTCGAAGCGATTTTTGAACTATTAAATAATCTTATAAATGATGAAGAAGACGAGATTGTGACGATTTTACAAGGCGAAGAAGGAACAGATGAAGAAGTTCAACGTATGGAAGAATATATTGAAGAACATTTTGAAGAAATAGAAGTTGAAGTGCATAAAGGTCAGCAACCTATTTATTCATATATTTTATCTGTCGAATAATATAGAAAATGATATTGATTTATAAATTACGCTCTGTTAGATTTAGTGTTGATTTGAATAGTTAAGCACGGAGTTGTTGAATTGTGAGAAGCGAAGGTGGCGACTCCTGGTCGACTAAAAGCGGTCACGTCCTGTGACCAACGTCGACATTAGACCGTCCGGGTCGTCACGGGAACAGCACGTGTCTCGAGACCCCCAGAGGCCCACAGGATGTGGGTCACTTCGGCGTTCGGACAGGACGTCCGGAACTTAGCCGAAGTTCCTTTAGTTGCCGAGGAGGCTCGAGCCGTGCCCGCGGAAAGCGTCCACCGAGAGCGGATCGCAATTTCAACAACGGACTTTAACGGAGTCAATAATTAAAAAGCTGTTTTAAGTTGCGAATAAAATCAACTTAAAACAGCTTTTTTCTTACATAATCCCTTTTAAAATAAATTCAATTAAGAATAATATTGAAATTAAAATCATGAGTGGTTTTAATTCTTGTTTACGCCCTGAGACGATTTTGACAATCGGGTAAGCGATAAAACCAAATGCCATCCCGTCAGCAATACTGTACGTGAACGGAATCATAAACATAATTAAAAATGTTGGGAATGCCTCAGTCATATCATCAATATTAATGTGTTTGATTGATTGCATCATCAAGACACCAACAATGATTAAGATGGGACTGATTGCATTCGCTGGTACGAGCGAGATATAAGGGATTAGAAAGAACGTTGATAAGAACAATAATCCAATTACAATACTCGCTAAACCTGTTCGTCCTTTGGCTGCAGTCACAGCAGCTGTTTCAGCGGCTGGGATCGTAGGTGAAGTTCCTAGGAATCCACTCAACATAGCTGTGATAGCACTACTTTTGTTAGCACGGTGAAATGATTCATGACGATCAATCATATCGAGTTGGCCATGTAATAATCCCATGCTCTCAAAGATGAGTACTATAGCTAAAGGTAAGACAGCTATCCAGAATGTGAAATCTACCATATGTCCAAAAGTTGGCAAGACAAGGAAGTTTGCAATATTTTCTGCAGTGATGGATGTCTGTTCTGTATCCAAAGTGCCAAATACATATGCAATACCAGTACCAATGACCATTGTTAGTAAAAAGTTAGCTGGTACATTCTTCACAAACAATATGACACCAACAAGTAGAGACAATAAACTAACGATTACAGACGGTGAAGAAAAGTCACCGAGTGAAATAATCGAATGTTCACCACTTACAATTAAACCACCGTTTTCCAAACCAATTAGGACTAGAAATAAGCCGAGTCCAATGGTGATGCCATGCTTTAAAGCATCTGGTATAGCTTGTTTAAATGCTTCACCCAGTGGTGTAATAGCTGTGAGAAGAAAAATCAAACCAGAAACAACGACAACACCCAATCCTTGTTCATAAGTGAATTGATATTGTTCAACAATTGAGTAAGCGAATAATGCATTCACGCCCATTCCGGGTATGATGATAATTGGAACTCGAGCCCAAATACCGACAAGTAAACAGCCGATGGCACTGGCTAAAATCGTCGCAATCATAGCATCTTCACGATTAATGCCGGCATCACTTAGGATGGAGCTGTTAACCACGACAATGTAAACAGTCGTTAAATAACCAATGAGGCCAGCGATGATTTCATTTAACCAATTTTTATTTGGCCAATTATTCATGTTGACTCCTTCTTTTTTTGTGAGCCCTCACCCTCCCAGGTTGTAAAACCCAAACAATATTATAAGCACTGTATATTAAAATATCAACTGAATCAGGGTATCCAAAGAGAATAACGGTTGGAATTTCGGACAAATAACGATAGAATAGAAGTATAACGGAAAAGGGAAAAGGAGAGTGCCAAGCATGAAATTCAGATCGGTTTTCGATGTTATTGGACCTGTCATGATTGGTCCATCGAGTTCGCATACAGCAGGTGCTGCTCGGATCGGTAAAATGGCACGAGAATTATTTGGTCGTAAACCAGATTGGGCTAAAATCCATTTATATGGTTCGTTTGCTAAAACGTATCAGGGTCACGGAACAGACGTAGCGTTAATTGGTGGAATACTAGGTTTTGATACGTATGACGAACGGATTCGTGATGCTAGAGCCTTGGCTAAAGATGAAAACGTTGACATAGAAATCATTGAAGAAGATGGCTCGTCAGAACATCCGAATACAGCTCGGATTGAATTGGGTGATCAAGAAAGCACCTTCGAGTTAGTCGGTATTTCAATTGGTGGGGGCAAAGCAGAGATTACGGAATTAAACGGTTTTGAATTACGTTTATCCGGCAGCTCACCAGCGATATTGGTGATGCATAATGACCGATTTGGTGCTATTGCATCCGTCACAAATGTTTTAGCAGAGTATAAGATTAATATTGGTCACATGGAAGTATCAAGGCGAGAAGCAGGAGAAGAAGCCATGATGGTCATTGAGACTGATGAGAAGATTCCAAATGATGTGATGGATCAATTAGATGATTGCGATCACATTTTACAAGTAGTAACAATTTCTGAATAGGGAAGGAGTGAGACAGCATGATGTTTCAAAATGTAAGTGAGCTCGTCCAAAAAGCTGAAGAAGATGGGATTTCATTATCAGAGGTGATGATTCGTCAAGAAGTTGATGAAACAGGAAAGCCTCGTGAAGAAATTTTTGCTGAAATGGGACGTAACTTAGATATTATGGAAAAATCCGTAGAAGATGGATTAGAAGGGGTTGAGTCCAAATCTGGTTTAACAGGTGGTGACGCCGTTTTAATCCAAAAGTATATGGCTGAACAGGAATCATTGTCAGGAAATATGCTATTAGATGTTGTTAGTAAAGCGGTGGCGACAAATGAAGTGAATGCGGCGATGGGTACGATTTGTGCAACGCCTACAGCAGGAAGTGCAGGTTGTGTTCCAGGCGTACTATTTGGATTAAAACCCCGGTTAAATCCTACTCGTGAACAAATGGTACGATTTTTATTTACCTCAGGTGCATTCGGTCAGGTGGTTGCCAATAATGCCTCGATCTCTGGCGCTGCAGGTGGTTGCCAAGCGGAAGTCGGTTCAGCAGCTGGTATGGCAAGTGCGGCAGCGGTCGAAATGGCTGGTGGAACACCTCAACAATCTGCTGAAGCAATGGCCATTACACTTAAAAATATGCTCGGATTAGTTTGTGACCCTGTTGCCGGTCTAGTTGAAGTCCCATGTGTTAAACGAAATGCGATGGGTTCATCCCAAGCGATTGTCTCAGCCGATTTAGCGTTAGCTGGTGTAACTAGTCGAATTCCAACAGACGAAGTGATTGGAGCTATGTTCCGTATTGGCGAAAGCATGTCACCAGCTTTAAAAGAAACAGCAGAAGGTGGCTTAGCTGCTACGCCTACAGGCCGAGAGTTGGCGAAAAAAGTGTTTGGTCCTGCTATGGGAAGTGAGTGATTAACGTTGTTAGAAGAGTCAGTTGAAATCATCCCCAATGTGGGTGATAAAACAAAGGAACAGTTAGAAATGCTTGATATTACGAAAGTGGGAGATTTACTCTTCCACTTTCCTTTTCGTTATGACTTCTTAGAACTGAAGAATTTAGAAGATATTGAGCATGAAGAAGTGGCGACGATTGAAGGCGAAGTCGTTTCACAACCAAATGTGTCGTTTTTTGGTAAGAAAAAATCACGACTGACTTGTACCATTCAAGTTGGTGTCGTAGCAGTAAAGGCTGTGTTTTTTAATCAAAATTTCTTAAAAGATAAGCTAATTCCAGGTGAAACTGTGACACTCACAGGCAAATGGGATATGCACCGTTTACAATTAACTGTACATAAGTATCATCCTAAGTCATTTGATGAAGCAGAATCAATAGAACCGGTGTATCATACAAAAGGGAATTTAAAAGTCTATCAACTTAAAAAATTAATTCGCTATGCTTTGAAATCCTCTTTACAAGAAATCGAGGAAATATTACCTGAACAATACTTACAAGACTATAAATTACCAGTACGCCAAGAAGCTATTCGTCATTTACATCAACCCGATTCACAAACCTCTTTAAAACATGCTAGACGCCGGTTTATTTATGAAGAATTATTTCTATTTCAATTAAAAATGCAATATATTCGAAAAGAGAACAAAGCTCAATCAATCGGAACTCAAAAGAGTTATAACGAAGAAAAAGTTCAAACGTTTATCGATGCTTTACCTTTCCAATTAACCCAGAGTCAGTTGAGGGTTCTAGACGAAATTCTGAACGATTTAAAGCATGAGACACGAATGAATCGTCTTTTACAAGGTGATGTTGGTTCCGGAAAAACAGTCATTGCAGCCATTGCTTTATATGCAACAACGCAATCAGGACAACAAGGAGCTCTAATGGTTCCTACCGAAATACTAGCTGAACAACATGAGGATTCTCTTAATGACTTATTCGGCGATCAGCTTAAAATTCGTTTATTAACTGGATCGATTAAAGGTAAAAAACGAGAAGCGATCTTAGAAGAATTGGCTAATGGTGAAGTCGATCTATTAGTGGGAACGCATGCTCTTATTCAAGATGATACGATCTTTAAACAATTAGGATTAGTCATTATTGATGAACAGCATCGCTTTGGTGTAGAACAACGCAAAACATTGCGTGATAAAGGCTTAACCCCTGATGTGTTATTTATGACAGCAACACCAATTCCGAGAACACTATCCATCACTTCATTTGGTGATATGGACGTATCTGTTATTGATGAGTTACCAGAAGGACGGTTACCTGTTGAAACATATTGGGTTAAGCATCAAATGACAGAACGAATTCACCAGTTTTTGATTGACCAGATTGGTAAGGGACAACAAGCTTATGTGATTTGCCCCTTAATAGAAGAATCAGATCAATTAGATATTCAAAATTCAGTTGAAATTTATGAAACATTAAATCAAGTGATGCCAGACTCTATTCACGTAGGTCTTATGCATGGTCGTCTGAGTGCTCAAGAGAAAGAGGATATCATGCGACAATTCGCAGCCAATGAAATCCAATTGCTTGTTTCAACTACAGTGATAGAAGTTGGCGTGAATGTTCCAAATGCCACGACGATGGTCATTTACGACGCTGAACGATTCGGATTAGCGCAGTTACATCAATTGCGAGGTCGTGTAGGGCGTGGTAGTGATCAGAGTTATTGTATTTTGATGTCAGATCCTAAAACTGAAAACGGACAAGAACGTATGCGTGTTATGAGTGAAACAACTGATGGTTTTGAGTTATCAGAGCATGATTTGCAAATTCGTGGGCCAGGCGACTTTTTTGGCAAAAGACAGAGTGGTCTTCCAGAATTTAAAGTTGCGAATATTGTAGAAGATTACCGTGCTTTAGAAGTCGCAAGGCAAGACGCAGTCCGTGTCATGCAAGAGAATCGATTAGAGAACAATCCAGATTACGGTGAATTAAAACAATTGATTGAATCCGATCCATTAATCCAAGAACGAATTTTTGATTAATGTTTGCATCTAACGGTGACGTATTATATATTACTATTAGGACCTAGTCATAAAATGGACGGTGTATGACATGAAACAAAAGAAAAAAGAACGGCAAGAACAGTTGACACAGCTGATTGATGAAACACCGTTTATTACAGATGAAGCATTAGCTAATAAATTCGGTGTGAGTATTCAAACGATCCGTCTAGATCGGTTAGAATTATCAATTCCAGAATTACGCGAGCGTATTAAATATGTTGCCGAAAAACAATGGGATGAAACCGTTAAAGCACTACCTTTGGATGAAGTAATTGGTGAAGTTGTACATTTAGAATTAGACCAATCAGCTATATCACTGATTGATATTAGTTCTGAACACGTATTTTCACGCAATCAAATCGCCAGAGGTCATCATTTATTTGCTCAAGCTAATTCACTTGCTGTTGCCGTTATAGATGATGATTTGGCTTTAACATCGCAATCCGATATACGGTTCACTCGTCCTGTAAAATTGTATGAGCGAGTGATTGCGAAGGCGAAAGTACAAGGTGATGATGATAAAGGCCACACGATTGTGGACGTTACGAGTTACGTTGATGAAGAAGTCGTCTTTCATGGTCGCTTTCATATGTATCGATCAACTGATGAATAAAAGGAGTTAACCGATATGAAAATTGCAATAGATGCCATGGGCGGTGACAACGCTCCAAATGCTGTAGTTGAGGGTGTAAAAGAAGCTGTTAGTCATTACGGTGAAGTAGAATTTATTTTATTCGGTGATGAAGAACAAATCAATCCGCTCTTAAATGGAGCATCTGAACGAATCTCGATTCACCATACTACAGAAAAAGTCGAAAGTGATGATGAACCTGCTCGAGTCGTTAAGAAGAAAAAGAATTCCTCAATGGTCTTAATGGCTGAAGCGGTAAAAAATGGTGATGCTGATGCTTGTATTTCAGCAGGTAATACGGGTGCGTTAATGAGTACTGGATTATTCAAAGTCGGTCGAATCAAAGGAATCGAGAGACCAGCTTTAAGTCCAACGTTACCAACTATTGATGGAAGCGGATTTCTGTTATTAGATGTTGGGGCCAACGTAGAAGCGAAAGCCCAACACTTAATGCAATACGGTATTATGGGATCAGTCTACGTTGAAAATGTTAGACAAGTAAAAGCACCACGCGTAGGTTTATTAAATGTCGGAACAGAAGATGGTAAAGGGACTGAATTAACCAAACAAGCTTTTGAAATGTTGGAAGAAGCCCCAATTAACTTTGTAGGCAACGTCGAAGCGCGAGATTTATTAGAAGGTGTTGCTGATGTAGTCGTGACTGATGGCTTTTCAGGTAATATTGCCTTGAAGTCAATAGAAGGTACGGCTATGTCGATGTTTTCAATGATTAAATCTGCTTTTTCCAAAAACCTCAAATCCAAATTAGCAGCTGGTATGGTTAAGTCAGATTTAAGAGGTATTAAAGATCAATTAGATTATTCAGAGTATGGTGGTGCGGCACTTTTCGGCTTAGCAGCACCAGTTATCAAAGCGCATGGCTCATCAAATGGTAGAGCGATATTTAGTGCGATTAAACAAACACATAGCATTGTTGATCAAGATGTTACTCATTTAATTCAACAAGATGTCGAAGTAATGAATGAAGGAAAGGAGTCACAAAATGACTAAACTAGCCTTTTTATTTCCTGGTCAGGGCTCTCAGGAAGTTGGAATGGGCCAAGCATTTTATGATCAATTTGATGATGTACAAGCATTATTTAAGCGTGCGGATGATGTTTTAGGTTATCAATTATCTGATTTAATGTTAAATGGACCAGAAGAAACGTTAACAAAAACTGAGAATGCTCAACCAGCTTTATTATTAAATAGTGTTGCGATCTTAGAACAAATTCGTCAAGCAGGTATTCAACCAGACATGGTAGCAGGACATAGTTTAGGAGAATATACAGCTTTATATGCTGCTGGTTCCATTTCGTTTGAAGATGCGATTCAAATTGTTAACAAACGCGGTAAATTGATGGAGGAAGCAGTGCCGAGCGGTCAAGGTACAATGGCAGCTGTTTTAGGATTAGATGATGAAACCATTCATGAGATTACGAAAACTGTAAGTGAAGCTGGCGAAACAGTTAATGTCGCCAATTATAATTGCCCTGGTCAAACGGTTATTTCCGGAACGGTATCCGGTGTTAATGAAGCAATCGAAAAGTTAAAAGAAGCTGGTGCAAAACGCGCGTTACCATTAAATGTGAGTGGACCGTTTCATTCAGATTTAATGCGACCAGCTAGTGATCAATTTAAAGCAATCTTAGATGAAATTTCAATTCAGTCGGCTGCTATTCCTGTTTATGCTAATGTGACAGCAGAACCGACACAAGATGAGCAAACCATACGTTCTCTTTTAATAGAACAATTATATTCCCCTGTGAAATTCAAACAAACACTTGAAAACATGGTCGAACAAGACGTTGATGCTTTTGTAGAAATAGGACACGGTAAAGTGTTAGCCGGTCTGGTGAAAAAAGTGCATCGACGGGCTACAATTTATAATATTCAAGACGTTGAGCAATTGAACGCGTTTATTGCTGACTTAAAGGAGGAATCATAATGCTAGAGGGTCAAACAGCGCTTGTAACAGGTGCCTCACGTGGTATTGGCCGAGCGATTGCTTTGGAATTAGCCAAAAATGGTGCTAATGTTGTCGTTAACTATGCTGGTAATCAAGCGAGAGCCGATGAAGTCGTTGAAGAGATTAAAGAATTTGGACAAGAAGCGATAGCATATCAAGCAAACGTTTCAAGTTCTGAAGAAGTTACCGCCATGATCAAACAAACAGTCGATCAATTTGGTTCTGTAGATATTTTGGTGAATAATGCAGGAATAACAAGAGATAATTTGTTAATGCGTATGAAAGAAGAAGAATTTGACGAAGTTATTGACACGAATCTTAAAGGTGTGTTCAATTGTATTAAAGGCGTGACACGTCAAATGATGAAGCAACGTGGCGGTAAGATTGTTAATGTTGCTTCAATTGTTGGTGTCATGGGTAATCCTGGACAAGTTAATTATGTAGCAGCCAAATCTGGTGTGATTGGTATGACAAAATCAGTAGCAAAAGAATTAGCTGCGCGGGATGTTAATGTTAATGCTGTTGCTCCTGGTTTTATTGCAACAGATATGACTGAGGATTTAACAGACGAGCAGAAGCAACAAATGTATGATATGATTCCGCTTAATCGTCTAGGTGACCCGGAAGATGTCGCTCGCGTAGTTCGCTTTTTAGCTTCTAATGATGCGAAGTACATGACTGGCCAGACCTTACATGTTGATGGTGGTATGGTCATGTAATAGTAAAGTTATTATAGTTCTTTGAAGGGAGGTGAACGACATGGCAGACGTATTTGATCGTGTCAAAAAAATCATCGTTGAACGTTTAGACGTAGACGAATCAAAGGTAGTTGAAAATGCTTCATTTAAAGATGACTTAGAAGCAGACTCATTAGACGTTGTGGAGCTTGTAATGGAGCTTGAAGATGAGTTTGATTTAGAAATTTCTGATGAAGATGCAGAAAAAATTAATACAGTAGGTGATGCTGTTAATTACATAAACAGCAGTCAGTAACTGAGAAAGTAGAGGATGGCTCATGATGTCATCCTCATTTTCTATTAGAAAAGGTGACGATATGGATATCAAACAATTTCAAGAACGTTTTAATCTTTATTTTGAAAACGAATCATTATTAAAACAAGCTTTTATGCATACATCATATGTTAATGAGCATCGAGACCAATCATTAGAAGATAATGAACGATTAGAATTTTTAGGTGATGCTGTATTAGAATTAGCCGTATCACAATACTTATTTAGACAATACCCTCACATGAGCGAAGGGGAATTAACTAAATTTCGTGCTAATATCGTTTGTGAACCATCGCTTGAACAATTTAATCGAGAATTATCTTTAGGGCAATATTTATTACTCGGGAAAGGTGAAGAGGTATCTGGTGGCAGAGAGCGTTCGGCTATCTTAGCAGATGCTTTTGAAGCTTTAATGGGTGCAATTTATTTAGATCAAGGTTTTACAACAGCCCTAGCATTTTTAGAAGAAAATATTTTCCCAAGTATTGAACCTGGTGCTTTTTCGCATGTGATGGATTATAAAAGCAAGCTACAAGAAAAAATGCAAAAGAAAGGCCAGAATGTCTCGTATCAGATAATTGATGAGCAAGGACCTGATCATAATCGTGAATTTATTGCAGGTGTTTTCTTAAATCATAATCAAATTGGTGAGGGACGCGGTCGTTCAAAAAAAGAAGCAGAACAAGAAGCAGCGAAAGAAGCATTACAACAAACAGATTAACGATAAAAAATGACCAACCTACAATAGGCTGGTCATTTTTTACTTACGATATTTACTTAGTTCATTGATAATAGCATTGATTTCTGCCACGCTTACTTGTCCTTGAGCTTTAACCATGTCGTAAATGTCCTTAATATCATAGTAATGATCAAGATCATAATCGCCTGGTTTTAATAGGGCAGCATTTAACACCTGTAGTTCTTGAGCTAAGTCTTCAATGATGTATGTTAGGTTTTCTTCTGTTGGTTCGTTTAAATTCATAAAATCACTTCTCCTATTCGTTGTATTGAGCCTTCTGTGAGCTCTTCATTTATGATAAAATGTAAAGGTTGACAATCATAGCGTTGATTGAACAATTATTTTAATAATTGGTTATGCTAAAGTCCGTTGTTGATATTGTGATTCGCTTTCGGTGGACGCTTTCCGCGGGCACGGCTCGAGCCTCCTCGGCCCAAAGGCATGGCCTGCGGGGTCTCGAGACACGTGCTGTTCCCGCAGGAGTCGCCACCTTCGCTTCTCACAATTCAACAACTATGAGAGTTTAAGAATTAAAACAATTCTAAATTATAACAGACCATAGATATTAATTAACGTATACATAAATTAAAGTGTAGCATGAAATGAGTAGGTGTATAAAGTCATGTTCCTAAAAAAACTTGAAACAGTCGGATTTAAATCATTTGCGGAACGTGTATCAGTCGATTTTGTTCCAGGAGTGACAGCAGTTGTTGGTCCCAATGGAAGTGGCAAATCGAATATTACTGATGCCATCCGTTGGGTATTAGGTGAACAATCTGCTAAATCCCTACGTGGCTCGAAAATGGAAGATGTCATTTTTTCGGGTAGCGATACTCGAAAAGGGCTAAACGTTGCAGATGTAACACTTGTTTTAGATAACCATGATCATCAATTACCAATTGATTATGATGAAGTAGCGGTCACAAGACGTGTTTACCGTTCAGGTGATAGTGAATACTTATTAAACAAACAACCTTGTCGCTTAAAAGATATTACAGATTTATTTATGGATTCTGGCTTAGGGAAGGAAGCCTTTTCAATCATTAGCCAAGGAAAAGTTGAAGAAATTCTATCCTCTAAATCAGAAGAACGTCGTAGTATTTTTGAAGAAGCAGCAGGTGTATTGAAATATAAAAAACGTAAATTAAACGCCCAAAAGAAACTCGATGAAACAGAAGATAATTTAAGTCGTGTTGAAGATATCATTCATGAAATCGAAGGTCAGCTAGAACCACTTCAAGAGCAGGCTGATATCGCAAGAGAATACATGACTAAGCGTGATGAGTTAGAACAAGTTGAAGTTTCATTACTTGTAGCAGAAATAGAAACCATTCATCAAGATTGGGAACAATTATTAAATTCCATTGAACAACTTAAATCGGCATTGACCGAAGAAAAAACGGTGATTCAACAGGATGAAGCAAACTTAGAAGACAAGACCAATACCATTAATCAATTAGAACAACAAATTAACAAGTTACAAGATGAGAAACTGTCGTTAACACAAGAGATTGAACAACTTGAAGGACAGAAGAATGTTTTAGTTGAACGGCTTAAGCATTATGACGAAAGTAAGGAAAAGCTCGAGCAATCCATTGAATCACATCAAAATCAAATCGATCAACTTCAACTTGATTTTGACGATTATCAATCTAGGTTAAATGTACTAAAATCATCGCGCCAAGAAACAAAAGATCAAATCAAGGAACTCAAGCGAGCTATGGCGTCTGGAGATGAAAACATCGAAGACACCATCGAGCAACTGAAAGCTGAATATATTGATCTTCTGAATGATCAAGCAGCTAATCGAAATGAGAAACATTCTATTGATAAACAATTAGAGCAGTTAGAAGCACGAAAAGAACGGTTAGACACGCGTTTCAACGAAATGTTAAATGAACGTGAACAACTTGAAAAAACTTTAGCAGAAAATGAACAAAAAGAAACTGAGCTAAATAAAGAATTGCAAACGAAACGCGATATTTTCGAGGATCAAAAATCTAAACGTGACGCTTTACAAGAAGAAATTCAAGCTGATGACGATAAACTTAACCAAGCCTATCGAATGATTGAACAATTACGTTCGAAAAAAGATATGTTAGAAGACATGAAAGAGTCTTATAGTGGGTTTTATTACGGAGTTAAATCGATTTTACAAGCGAAAGAAAAAGGGAAGTTGTCAGGAGTTCATGGCGCAGTTGCCCAATTAATCGATGTTGATCAGAATTATGTGACGGCCCTTGAGACAGCTTTAGGTGGACAAGCGCAGCATATTGTTGTTGAAAACGATAAAAATGCTCGTGATGCGATCCACTTTTTAAAGCAAGCTAAAAGTGGTCGCGCAACGTTACTCCCATTAACGACTATGAAATCACGCTGGGTAGGTGACCAGGTCTATAATACTGTGAAGAATTTAGACGGATTTATTGGTGTGGCTTCAGAACTTGTGACAGTAGAGGATACCTATCGTTCAATCGCAGATAATTTATTAGGTAATATAATCGTAGCTGAAACACTTAAAGATGCTAACGCTATGGCTAAAGCTATTAATCATCGCCACCGACTGGTGACCTTAGAAGGTGATGTAGTCAATCCAGGTGGTTCAATGAGCGGTGGTGCTAAGAAGCAAAATCAACAAGCTTCGTTATTTACCCGTGAGCGCGAATTAGAAGATGTTCAGACAAAGTTGCAAGAATATGAAACAAAAACAGAACAATTTAAATCAGGTTTATCATCTAAACGTCAACAATTAGAGACAATCAAACAAGAATGTCTTGATGCTGAAAAACAATGTGACACTTTGAATCAATCTTTACAAGAAGTCGAACAAGCTAAACAATCGAACCGTATCCAGTTAGATCATATTAACAACCAATTAGAAGTGTATGATCAAGAAACGAAACAATATGAAGATGATAAAAATCAATTTCAGACACAGTTGAAGCAATTAAATGAAACACTTTCGAATCAAGATGAACAAGCAGCAATATTAAAGCAGCGAATTGATGATTTAACTGAGAATCAATCTTCTTATAAGGCTGAGCAAGACGAGCAGCAAGATCAACTTAATCATTTGCAAATTAAACTAGCTGAACAAGATAGTGATGTCCGTAACCAAGAAGAGCGCTTGGAGCAATTGAAAGGATCTTTAGAAGAAGAAAAGCAACAAAAAGAACAATTAGAACAAGAATTGCATGAATTACAAACATCACATGAAAAAGCTGAAACGGTCGAAGGTTTATCGGACTCATTAAGTAACCATCGTGAGCGCTTAGTCAAAGTTAATACACAATTAGATGACGCCAAAGAGCAACGTGAGCAACAACGTCAGTTGAAAGATGACCTAGAACGTGAGGTGAAAGAAAAAAATCGTTTATACGATGAGAAAAGCCAACAATTACAGAAACAAGAAGTTCAGGCAAATCGCTTAGATGTTGAACTTGAAAATCGTCTGCAACAATTGCAAGATGAATATGCTATGACATTTGAACGGGCGAAGTCAGAATATGGACCATCAGATGATATTGAAGAAGCAAAACAATCGGTACAGACGATTAAACAAGATATTAAAGCACTAGGTCACGTCAATCTTGGTGCGATAGAAGAATATGATCGCATTCAAGAACGTTATACATTCTTGACTGATCAACGTAATGATTTACTAGAAGCTAAAGAAACATTAAATGGCATCATTGGTGAGATGGACGAAGAAATGGTGCGTAAATTTAGTGAAACGTTCAGCCAAATTCAAGAACAGTTTACAGTAGTATTTAAGTCTTTATTTGGTGGTGGACATGCTGAACTGAAACTGACAGACCCGGACAATTTATTAGAAACGGGTGTCGATATCATCGCTCAACCACCAGGGAAAAAGCTACAACAGCTTGGTCTCTTATCAGGTGGAGAAAGAGCTCTTACTGCAATTGCATTGTTATTTGCGATCTTACGCGTTAGACCTGTTCCGTTCTGTGTACTAGATGAAGTTGAAGCTGCTTTAGATGAAGCAAATGTTATTCGTTTTGCTCAATATCTAAAAGAATTTTCCGCACAAACACAATTCATCGTGATTACACATCGTAAAGGGACAATGGAGTATGCCGATGTTCTTTATGGCGTTACGATGCAAGAGTCAGGTGTATCAAAGATGGTATCAGTTAAATTGGAAGAGACTGAAGAGATGATATATAATTAGAATGTAATGGGTGTAGTAGAAAGGAAGGTACGATGAGTTTCTTTAAAAAGTTAAAAGATAAAGTAAGCAAACAAACAGAAGAAGTAACTGATAAATTTAAAGATGGTTTAAGTAAGACACGAGACTCATTTACGACTAAAGTTAATGATCTAGTGGCGCGTTATCGTCAAGTTGATGAGGAATTCTTTGAAGAGCTAGAAGAAATTCTAATTTCAGCAGATGTTGGCGTTAATACAGTCATGGAGTTTATTGAAGAATTAGAGATGGAAGTAAAACGTCGTAATATAAAAGATACAGAGGAAGTAAAGGAAGTCATCTCTGAAAAGTTAGTCGAGATTTACTATGGTGATGATGATGAATCACTTGAAGCGCTAAATATTCAAGAAGGCGATTTAACCGTTATATTAGTTGTAGGTGTTAATGGTGTAGGTAAGACAACTTCAATTGGAAAGCTGGCTTACCAGTTACAACAAGAAGGGAAATCAGTGGTAATGGCTGCCGGTGATACATTCCGTGCTGGTGCGATTGACCAACTGGATATCTGGGGCCAGCGTGCTGGTGTTAATGTCATTAAGCATAGTGAAGGAGCTGATCCTGCAGCTGTCACTTACGATGGCATTCAAGCAGCCAAATCGAGAGGTGCAGACGTTTTACTTTGTGATACGGCTGGTCGTTTACAAAACAAAGTGAATCTAATGAAAGAATTGTCTAAAGTTCATAAAGTAATCGAGCGAGAAATCCCTGATGCACCACACGAAACATTACTCGTGTTAGACGCAACAACGGGTCAAAATGCCTTAAGTCAAGCTAAGACGTTTAAAGAAGCGACAGATGTATCTGGAATCGTTCTAACGAAGTTGGATGGTACAGCACGAGGTGGTATTGTGCTGGCTATTCGAAATGAACTGAATATACCTGTCAAATATGTGGGTCTAGGCGAACAAATTACTGATTTACAACCGTTTAATGCTCATCAATTTGTTTATGGTTTATTTGGTGATCTGATGACACGTGTTGAAAATGATGAAGATGATTCGGATGACAAAAATAACTGAGGAGTGTCATCATGTTAGAGAAAACAACACGCATGAATTATTTATTTGACTTCTATCAGAAGTTATTAACAGAGAAACAACGCAATTATATGGAGTTATATTATTTAGAAGATTATTCGCTAGGTGAAATTTCCGAAACTTATCATGTCAGTAGACAAGCTGTATATGATAACATAAGACGTACAGAACTCATGCTTGAAGAGTATGAAGACCATCTCGGTTTATATCGTTATTTTGAAAAGCGACATGAACTGATTCAAGCGATGAAACAAAAATTATCTCATCAGAAATATGATGATATTCAAGCACTACTAGAACAATTGGAAAACCTAGACTAGGGGGTCAGCCATATGGCATTCGAAGGATTATCCGAACGTCTGCAAGAAACGATGAAGAAGATTACAGGTAAAGGTAAAGTTAGTGAGGCAGACGTTAAAGAAATGACACGTGAAGTCCGTTTGGCATTACTTGAAGCGGACGTTAACTATAAAGTTGTAAAAGATTTAATTAAACGAATTAAAGAACGAGCTGTAGGTCAAGAAGTAATGGAAAGCTTAACGCCTGGCCAACAAGTTATTAAAGTGGTTCGTGACGAACTGACTGAACTGATGGGCGGTGAACAAAGTAAAATTGCGGTGGCTAATAAACCACCGACCGTTATTATGATGGTTGGTTTGCAAGGTGCCGGTAAAACGACGACGACAGGTAAATTAGCGAATCATTTGCGTAAAAATTCTAATCGTAACCCCCTACTTGTTGCTGCAGACGTCTATCGACCAGCAGCGGTTGATCAGCTCGAAACACTCGGTGAACAACTTGATTTACCTGTTTATTCAAAAGGAACAGTAGCAAATCCAGTAGATATTGCTAATGAAGCGATTGAGAAGGCGAAAGCTGAGCATCATGATTATGTCATCATTGATACAGCAGGTCGTTTGCACGTAGATGAAGATCTAATGGATGAATTACAACAAGTTAAAACAAATATGAATCCTGATGAAATTTTCTTAGTGGTGGATTCAATGACGGGTCAGGACGCCGTTAATGTTGCTGAGAGCTTTGATAGTCAGCTCGACATAAGTGGTGTCATCTTGACGAAACTTGACGGGGATACGCGTGGTGGTGCTGCGCTTTCTATTCGTTCTGTCACTGGTAAACCAATCAAATTCGCTGGTATGGGCGAGAAGTTAGATCAGCTTGAGCCTTTCCATCCTGATCGCATGGCTTCACGAATTTTAGGGATGGGTGATGTCTTCAGCCTGATCGAAAAGGCTGAGTCAGAAGTCGATGAGAAGAAAGCGAAAGAAATGCAGAATAAAATGAAATCTGCATCATTTACATTTGAAGACTTCTTAGAACAAATGGAACAAGTGAAAAATATGGGACCACTTGATGAATTAGTTAATATGATGCCTGGCGCGAACAAAATGAAAGGCATGAAGAACATGCAAGTGGATGATAAACAATTATCCCATATTGAAGCGATTATCCAATCGATGACTAAAAAAGAACGTGTTGAACCTAGTATTATTAATGCTAGCCGTAAAAAACGGATTGCTCAAGGTTCTGGAACGTCAGTTGCTCAAGTGAATCGCTTGTTAAAGCAATTTGAAGAAATGAAGAAGATGATGAAACAAATGACGAGTTCTAAAAAAGGTAAAAAAGGCGGCATGAATCTGCCGTTTATGTAAAATATAAACACCACTGTATCGCAGAATGACATAAGCGATAGAGTGGTGTTTGTTTTTAGGAGCTGCCTTAAATCAAGTGCACTTCGAAGCTAACACTTTCTGGATGTCGTAGATGCTGTGATCCTTCTTGAATTGTTTACTAATGGTTGGCTGTGCACCGCTTGAAATCCAGATTTTAAGTTCGGCATCAAGGTCGAAGGTACCCGCCGTTTCAATGCTAAAATGTGAGATGCTGTTATAAGGGACGGAATGATAATCTGTCTTTTTACCTGTCATCCCTTGTTTATCTACCATAATTAGTCGGCGATCTGTAAAAACGATTAAATCACGAACCAATTTAAAGGCCACGTCAACGTTTTCGTTATCAATTAATAAGTCACTTAATTCTTCTTCGACTTCTTCTGCTTTTGCGGTTGAAGCATTACCCATTAATCCATCAAATAATCCCATCTAGAATCCTCCTTGAATTCAGCTTACACTGTTTATAATTAGACAAACATAGCAGAATTCCTGCTAATATAGTATGCTTATTTAAATAGAAATAATAAAGATTTTTAATATGTCATGCAAAAATACTTTACACGCTTTGAACTGTCTGCTACAATCTGTACTTGTGATAAGATATTTAATGGAGGTGTAAGACATGGCAACTAAAATTCGTCTAAAACGTATGGGTTCTAAACGTAATCCGTTTTATCGTGTCGTTGTTGCAGATTCACGCGCGCCACGTGATGGTCGTATCATCGAGCAAATTGGCACATATAATCCAGTATCAGAAACACCAGAGGTTTCAATCAATGAAGAGAAAGCACTTGACTGGATGACTAAAGGTGCTCAACCAAGCGATACAGTACGTAACTTGTTCTCAGAGAAGGGCATCATGAAGAAGTTTCACGAGTCAAAAAATAACGGATAAGGATTTGTGATATCATGAAACCCTTAATTGAAACGATTGTGACACCGTTAGTTGATCATCCTGAACAGATTCATGTTAACGTTGAGGAAACGGATGAAAAAATCCGTTACCACTTAACTGTTCATGAAGATGACGTTGGGAAAGTGATTGGCAAAAACGGTCGTATCGCAAAGGCTGTTCGTACAGTGGTTCATGCCGCTAATTCGGACACGCATAAAAAGGTTTATGTTGATATTATGTAAAAGGGGGAGAGGGTTTCAAAACCTTTCCCTTTTTTTGCATGCCCAAGGATTAAAGTCATAAACTACAGGTGATCTTCATGAAAATTATCCGTCAAACCAAAGTGAAGCAAGTATTAACTGAGACCAGTAAAGAAAAATTGCAATATCATTTTGAAAATGAAATTTCTGCAAAACGCAAAGAAATTGATCAACTCGTGTTTGAAAAGAAAAAACTTCTTAAACAACAATTTGATCCTCAAAAAGTTGAAGAAAAATTTGCTAAAGAAGAGTTGAAACGCCAACAGTCAATCGAGTGGTATGAATTTCAACTTGAACAATTAAATCAATTACCATTAGGCAGTGAAATGACCGAACGTGAGGTAGAAGAAATCGTTGAGGTTTCAATTGGTGATAACTGGGATGAACTGATGGGTAATCGAGAGATCGTCGTTCAAGATGGAAAAATTGTTAAAATAAATAGGTGATATACATGGACCAAGATTATTTAAAAGTAGGAACGATTGTTAATACACATGGTGTTCAAGGTGAAGTTCGTGTCATGTCGGTTACGGATTTTAATGAACGTTATGAAACTGGAAATCGACTTTTCATGAATTGGAATAATCAGATGGTAGAGATCATTGTGCAGTCTCATCGGGCACACAAGCAGTTCGACCTTCTCACATTCGAGGGATATGACACCATGGAGTCTGTTGAACCATTAAAACAAACGACACTTTATGTTAGTGCTGAAGATCTACATGAATTGGATGAAGATGAATTCTATTATTTCGAAATTATCGGTTGTGACGTTTATTTCACAACTGGGGAACACCTTGGTCGGATAAAAGAAGTGATGCAACCTGGCGCAAATGATGTTTGGGTAGTTGATCGTCCTGAGCCTGGTGCAAAGGATGCCCTCATACCATTTATTGATGATATCGTAAAAGATATAGATATTGAAAATGGGCTGATTACGATTGAATATATGGAAGGATTACTCCCATGATGAAATTGGACATTTTAACTTTATTCCCTGAAATGTTCCAAGGTGTTTTTGAATCGTCTATTTTGAAGAAGGCAAAGGATAAAGGTGCCTATGACTATAACCTGATTGATTTTCGGACCTATACGACGAATAAACATAACAAAGTAGATGATTACCCATATGGTGGCGGTGCTGGTATGGTGCTTACACCACAACCGATTTTTGATGCTGTTGAAGATTTACAAAAGCAACGTAAATCGAAGCCGAGGGTTGTTTTACTTTGTCCTCAAGGTGAACCTTATACTCAACAAAAAGCTGAAGAATTAGCAGAGGAAGAGCATTTGATTATGATCTGCGGTCATTATGAGGGTTACGATGAACGAATTCGTACTGAATTAGCAACAGATGAAATATCAATTGGTGATTATGTATTAACTGGCGGTGAACTGGGAGCTATGGTGGTGGCCGATAGCGTGATTCGGTTATTGCCGGAAGTATTAGGGAACGAAGAATCTGCAGAACAGGATTCATTTTCTACGCCATGGTTAGAACATCCTCACTACACACGACCACAGGATTTTCGTGGTCATCAAGTACCTGAAGTCTTGTTATCAGGTAATCATCAAAAAATTGATGATTGGCGAGAATATGAATCCATGAAACGAACCTATGAAAGAAGACCTGATCTGATTGATGAATCACAATTAACTGAACGAGAAATAATGCTATTAAATCAAATAAAAAACGAGCTAGGTGTTGAAACAGACTAAGGTGTATGATATATTATTTTAGTGCTTAAGTCTTCTTAAGTCGATAACGATGTTCCGCTACTTGGATAAGTAAGAGCATTAGTTGGAAGGAGTGAACAAATATGCAACAGATTTTAGAACAGGTCGTACAGGACCAACTACGTACAGACGTACCTGAATTCCGTGCTGGTGACTCAGTTAAAGTACACGTTAAAGTTGTCGAGGGTAACCGCGAACGTATTCAGGTGTTTGAAGGTGTTGTCATTAAACGTCGTGGTGGTGGAATCAACGAATCGTTTACAGTGCGTAAGATTTCTTACGGTGTAGGCGTTGAGCGTACATTCCCAATCCATTCACCTCGTGTTGACAAAATTGAAGTTTCTCGTCGTGGTCGCGTACGTCGTGCGAAGCTTTATTACCTACGTAATCTACGTGGTAAAGCAGCGCGTATCCCAGAAAGACGATAGGTATAAGAAGAAACAAACAGAGCTTGGCGCTTACGTCGTCAAGCTCTATTTTTTTACGACAAATTAAAAGACAACCTGACACGTAAAGGGTATACTAAGTATAAAATTAATTAATGAGGTGATGGTATGGCGATTCAATGGTTTCCAGGACATATGGCAAAGGCGAAACGGGAAGTAGAAGAACAACTGTCACTCGTAGACCTTGTAATTGAATTGGTTGATGCCCGTGTACCATATTCAAGTCAAAATCCAATGCTTCAAGATGTCATTCAAGAGAAACAAAAATTGATATTATTGATGAAAAAAGATTTGGCTGATCAAGAGCTAACTACAAGCTGGATTAATCATTTTCAACAACAAGGGCACTATGCACTCGCTGTTGATGTTAATAACCAAGATGATATCAAACAAATAGTGAAGCAAACCAAACAAATTAGTGAACAGGTTAATGAAAGAAGACGTAATAAAGGGATTAATCCCCGTTCATTACGAGCTATGATCATTGGTATTCCTAATGTTGGTAAATCAACCCTTATTAACCGCTTGGCCAGTAAAAAACAAGCTCAAACAGGAGATAAACCAGGTGTTACTAAGAAACAACAATGGATTAAAATTCAAGGTGAATTCGAATTATTAGATACTCCAGGAATTCTATGGCCAAAGTTTGAAGAACAAGAGGTAGGCTATAAACTAGCAGCAATTGGTACGATTAAAGATCAAATTTTGTATTTAGATGATATTGCGGTCTATATCTTAAATACGATGAAAAATCATTATCCTGACGCATTAACTCAACGTTATCCAAGCCTGAATCTAGAAAGTGAAGATATAGTTGAATGGTTTGATACTATTGGCAGAAAACGTGGTTGCTTAATGTCAGGTGGGAATATTGATTATGATCAAGTGACAGATGTCATTATTAAAGACTTACGACAAGGTCATTTAGGTCGTATAACTTTTGACCATATTTAAACTTATAATTTATTGAAATATGTCGATATAGAAATAAAGGAGACGATTGTGGTGGATGTGAGTCAACTAACCATTCGTCATATTAAGACGATGGTAGAATCAGATGAGGTAACAAGTGAACAATTAGCCTTATTAAGGGAAGATACACGCTCGGGTGTACAGAAACTAATCAATCAATATGATAAACGGATTGAAAAGCAAGAACAATTAAAGGTTAAGTTCGAGAAGATGAAGGAATTCGAAGATACACAGTATCAAAATGGTTACCGGTTTATAGCAGGTGTTGATGAAGTGGGACGAGGGCCACTAGCTGGTCCAGTAGTAGCCGCTTCTGTCATTTTAGATCCGTTTGATTCCTCACTAATCGGAATTGATGATTCAAAACAACTTTCTGAACCAAAACGAAAGCAATATTATGAAGCAATTATGGATAATGCGATTGCTGTTGGTGTCGGTATAGTCAATGCGAATAGAATCGATCAAATTAATATCTATCAAGCAGCAAAACAAGCTATGCAAGAAGCGATTAATGATATGAATCAAGAGCCTGATTATTGCCTGTTAGATGCGATGACACTTGAGGAGTTGTCGTGCCCTCAGCAATCACTGGTGAAAGGTGATCAAAGAAGCATATCGATTGCTGCTGCAAGTGTTATAGCTAAAGTGACACGTGACAATATGATGGTAGAAGCAGCTCATACATATCCTGATTTTAAATTTGACCGTAATATGGGTTATGGAACAACTAATCATTTACAAGCATTATCTGAACACGGACCCACACCACTTCACCGACGATCATTTAATCCGGTAACGTCATATGTATAAACTTTGACGTTTAATAATGAAAAATATAAGGCGTGAATATTAATGGCTGAAGTAAATAAAGTGTTTCAATCAATTCGAACGGGACAGGCAAATTCAAACCAGGTCAATTTACGTGAAGGTCAAGTTGTGTCTGGACGTGTGATGAAGTTTTTCCCTGATAATAAGGCAGCCGTTCAATTAGGGCAGCAACAAGTAGTCGCTCAATTAAATGCTAATTTACAGTCCAATCAAAACTATTTATTACAAGTGAATCGCACAAATCCTAATCTTCACTTACAAGTGGTCAGTGAAGAACCAGTTCGTTCACCCATGGATGCTGCTAGAACATTGTTAAACGCCAGTCATCAACAAGCAAGTCGGCAAGAAACGACAATGCTTGCTCAGATGTTGCGGGAACAACTTCCTGTCAGCCAGCAAAATGTAGGAACATTATTATCTTTAGCCCGAAGTGAAAGTCATGATGCCCAAACGGTATTACGTGAAATGCTCACCAGACAGTTCCCTTTAACTGAACAGACATTTAAAGCAGTGGATCAACGAATTAATAATCCTCTTTCTGTCCAACAAACATTGTCGCAAATGCAAGGTCAATTGGGCGGGTCTAGTCAATTGACGAATGCTCAAATGCAGTTAAGTTTATACATACAAGCGCTTAGTGGAAACCAGATATCAAATCAACAAATGATGGCACAATTAACTCATCAAATTTTATCTGAAATCGGACGTGGATCTGAGACAACGTTTCAAATGTTGCAAAAAGCTGGTGTCATTGGTCAGCAAACGACATTTGCTCAATGGTCTAGTACATGGTCTAATTGGGCTTTAAACAATCAGATCACATTTAATATCGATTCAAGTGGCGCAGCAACATCAACCAATTTGACCTTACCTTATAATTTAACGGCAGATCAAGTGCAATCCGGTTTTCAGCAGTTAGCGAACCAACAGTTACCAGGTGGGCTAAAAACACAGCAGTTAATGCAATCGTTTATGAATCAATTAAGTCAACTTCAACAGGCAGGAACAGAACGATTGAATTTCCTGCAAAATGTGACACAATTACCTGTCTTTAATCAAGTGCAATCGAATTTATCATCGACTAATCAACAAACAATGCAACAATTAGTTCAGTTTTTAAATCAAAATCAAGGCACACAGGCTCAGCAATTATTAAATAGTGATTCTGGTCAACAATTGATGCAGAACTTAAACCAATTGTTAGGAAATCAATTAACCTCAGAACAAAGTCGTGGGCTTCAAATCTGGCAAAATGTCATGCAATCATCACAACCAACTAATATGCAACAAATGATGCATCAGTTTCAAACATTTTTTAATATGACACAACAAGATCATCAAGCCACCAATCGAATGCAACAAGCATTAGCCCAAGTACAAAACCAATTATCTCAACCTAATCAACAAATGCTGCAACAAGTTCTGCAAGCTGTTAATCAAAACCAACCCGCTCAAGTACAGCAACTATTAAGTAGTGAGAATGGACAGCAATTAATGCAACAACTAGCTCAATTTAATGCTCAGTCAATGACACAACAAGATGCGCGTGCTATGCAAGTTTTAAATAATATGATGCAGCAATTGTTGACTCAACCTCAACAATCCGCGTCATTTAACCAAGTCATGCAACAGTTACAAGCTATGTTCAATCAGCAGGATATGGTACAAGCGCAAATGGTACGTCAAGATTATCCAGGTATGGGTCAATTACTACAAGCAACTTTTGCGCAGACAGGACAAGAGTCATTCGGGCAAATGAATCAAGTTTTGCAAGCCATGCATCTATCTATGCAAGATACAGCGAAAGATTGGATGCAATTTTCTGCTCAGTTACCGAAGGAAATGTTAGGTTTGAATGAGGATTTATGGATGGACTTTGAAGGCCAACGCCAAGCGGATGGGTCCATTCACCCCCAGAACTGTCGTGTTATGTTTTACTTAGATTTACCAAATCTTGAACAAACGGTTTTAGATATGCGGGTTAAACAAGGTGAAGTCTCACTAGATATCTATCATGAGAATCCTAAAGAGTTGGAACCTTTAGTTAATGGATTGACTGAAACACTTAAATTGAATTTAAGAGATAAACAGTATGAACTCAATCAAATACAAGTAAAACCGATCGAAAAACAGCTACAAAATCCAGATATTCAACAAGAAGAATCTGTTGAGTCGTCTTATAAAGGGGTGGATTTTCGCGTATGACTGAAAATTATAAACGCAAGGAAGCTATGGCATTAAGCTATAATGAAGCGTCAGACGATGCACCAGAGATCGTTGCTAAAGGTAAAGGGTTAGTAGCTGATGAAATATTGGAACGCGCAACAGATCATGATGTTCCTGTATACGAAGATCCAGCGCTCATGAATTTAATGAGTGAACTTAATATAAATGAGAAAATTCCAGAAGATTTATACCAAGCTGTTGCCGAAGTATTTGTATTCATTTATCAATTAGACAAAAAATACTAAAAAACCATATAAAAATGTGACAGATTCTTTTGATTACGACACAATTCATGTATAATGATAGAAGTGTGGTTTTAATTAATTAAGTATATTGTAGTGACTTTTGATGGGAGGATGTAACATGAACATTCATGAGTACCAAGCGAAGGAAATTTTCCGTTCTTACAACGTGGCAGTACCTAACAGCAAAGTTGCTTTTTCAGTTGATGAAGCTGTCGAAGCGGCTAAAGAGTTAGGTTCAGATGTTACTGTTGTAAAGGCACAAATTCACGCTGGTGGACGTGGTAAAGCAGGCGGTGTAAAAATCGCTAAAAGCTTAGATGACGTTCGTGAACACGCGAATGAAATTTTAGGTAGTACATTAGTAACTCACCAAACTGGCCCTGAGGGTAAAGAAGTTAATCGGTTACTAATCGAAGAAGGCTGTGACATTCAAAACGAATATTATATCGGTGTTGTCATGGACCGTGCAACCTCTAGTGTTGTTATGATGGGCTCAGAAGAAGGCGGTACTGAGATTGAAGAAGTAGCGGCTGAGACACCTGAAAAGATTTTCAAAGAGGTAATCGATCCAGTGACAGGACTTATGCCTTATCAGGCACGTCGTTTAGCGTTTAATATTAATATCCCTGAAGAGTACTTAGGCAAAGCGGTTAAGTTCATGATGAGCTTGTATGACGTATTTGTTCAAAAAGACTGTTCAGTAGCAGAAATTAACCCACTTGTAACAACAGGTGATGGTGAAGTTCTTGCACTTGATGCGAAATTAAACTTTGATGACAACGCATTATTCCGTCAAAAAGACGTTGTTGATTATCGTGACTTAGATGAAGAAGATGATAAAGAAATTGAAGCATCTAAACATGACTTAAGTTATATTGCCCTAGATGGTAATATCGGTTGTATGGTTAACGGTGCCGGTCTTGCAATGGCAACCATGGACATCATTAAACACCATGGCGGCGAACCAGCTAACTTCTTAGATGTTGGCGGTGGTGCTTCAGCTGAAAAAGTAACAGAAGCATTTAAGATCATTTTGTCCGATGACAACGTTAAAGGCATCCTCGTTAATATCTTCGGTGGTATTATGAAGTGTGACGTGCTTGCTGAAGGTGTTGTTGAAGCTACGAAGCAAATCGGCTTAGAGATTCCGTTGGTCGTTCGTTTAGAAGGTACAAACGTAGAACAAGGTAAGAAGATTCTAGACGAATCAGGCTTAAATATCACGTCTGCTAATTCAATGGCCGACGGTGCTGAGAAGATTGTATCTCTAGTAAAATAAGAAAGGACGGACGAAAATGAGCGTTTTTATTAATAAAGACACAAAAGTAATTGTTCAGGGTATTACAGGTGGAACAGCCCTTTTCCACACGAAACAAATGCTTGACTACGGTACGCAAATCGTCGGAGGTGTTACACCGAAAAAAGGTGGCACTGAAGTAGAAGGTGTACCTGTATTCAATACAGTAGATTCAGCAGTTGAAGAAACAGGTGCGAACGCGTCTGTTGTATACGTACCTGCTCCGTTTGCGGCTGACGCAATCATGGAAGCGGTTGATGCTGAACTTGATCTAGTTATTTGTATTACGGAACATATTCCGGTACAAGACATGGTTAAGGTGAAGCGTTATATGGAAGGGAAGAAAACGCGCTTAGTAGGACCAAACTGCCCTGGTGTAATCACACCAGAAGAATGTAAGATTGGTATTATGCCTGGTTACATCCATAAAAAAGGTCACATCGGTGTTGTATCCCGTTCAGGTACATTAACGTATGAAGCGGTTCATCAATTATCTGAAAATGGCTTTGGTCAATCAACAGCTGTTGGTATTGGTGGCGACCCAGTGAATGGTACAGATTTCATCGATACACTTAAAGCTTTCAATGAAGATCCTGACACAGAAGCTGTAATTATGATTGGTGAAATCGGCGGTACAGCTGAAGAAGAAGCAGCAGAGTGGATCAAAGCTAATATGGACAAGCCTGTTGTAGGCTTCATCGGTGGTGCAACTGCTCCTCCAGGAAAACGTATGGGTCACGCAGGTGCGATTATCTCAGGTGGTAAAGGTACTGCTGAAGAGAAAATTCGTGTTATGAATGATTGTGGCATTAGTGTTGCGTCAACTCCAGCTGTCATTGGCGAAACAATGATTGAAACATTAAAGGAAAACAATCTTTATGACAAGTGTAAAACTCATTAATATGTAATAACGAGTTGGGCGCATGATCGTGTTGCCCAACTCGATTTTTATCCATAGGTTAGGAGTGTTGTTATGTGACTAAAAAACAAACGTTTTTACTTTATCTTATTTTACAAACCCGCCTCGTTAAAAGGAAGAACCTATCACGCTATCTCCTCGAAAACTATGAGCTTGATTTATTATTATTAGCTAACCCTAAAGAACTCTCACAACTATTGAGAATTTCTCATGATCATTCAACAAAATTACAACAATTAATCCACAGCGACCCCTTTAAGCGAAAGTTATGGCAACAATTTTGCTCTGAGCCAGTTATTAGTTGGTTTGATCAAACATACCCCGAATCACTTCGCCATATTCCAGACCCACCATTAATCTTATATTATCAAGGTGATCTCTCTTTATTAAACACTCCTAAATTAAGTGTTATTGGTTCACGAAAACCTTCCCAATATGCCGAGCGAAAGATTTCCTATATGCTTAAACCACTTTTAACCGAAACATGGTCAATTGTTAGTGGGATGGCAAAGGGCATAGATAGTTTGAGTCATCAATACGTATTGAATCAAAATGGTAATACGATTGCCATACTAGGATTTGGTTTTAATTATATGTATCCAGCATCACACCGTCCATTATATGAACAAATTGCTAATAAAGGCTTAATCCTTTCAGAGTATCCCCCAGATACAAAACCCCAAAAATGGCATTTTCCTGAACGAAATCGTTTGATTAGTGGTTTATCTACTGCGACGTTGATTGTTGAAGCGACGGAGCGTAGTGGCACGATGATTACAGCAGACCAAGCTTTAGAACAAGGAAAAGAAGTATATGTTATCCCAGATAGTATCTTTTTACCGCAAGCACAAGGCTGCCATCATTTATTGAACGAGGGTGCTGTCCCCGTTACAACACCTGAACAACTTCATTCATATTTATCTTCAGGATCATGGATGAATGACAACCATCCACTTCCTCAAACTTAAATGATTATATTCCCCAAAAATGTTTTAAAATTTAATCAAAACCATGTTTTTTGACAGCGTTTAGATATCCATTGTCGAACATTTTTTCGTTTAACCGTTTGACAAATGCATAGAAGTTATTTAATAATGAATGAGATTATAATGCAAGGTGAATTTGTAGAACAAGCGATTAATGCAAATACCATTTTGACAACTATAATATGACGTAAACACACGAAATCACCTCGTAGGAGGCATCAAACATGTCAGATTATCTAGTTATTGTAGAATCGCCCGCAAAGGCCAAAACAATTGAACGTTATCTAGGCAAAAAATACAAAGTTAAAGCATCAATGGGACATGTCATCGATTTACCAAAAAGTAAGATGGGAGTCGATGTAGAAAATGATTATGATCCGAAATATATTACGATAAGAGGAAAAGGGCCAGTATTAGATGATTTAAAAAAGTCAGCTAAAAAAGCTAAAAAAGTTTATCTCGCAGCCGACCCTGACCGTGAAGGTGAAGCCATTGCGTGGCATCTTGCCCACAGTTTAGGAATTGAAGAAGGCGCGAAATGTCGAGTCGTTTTTAATGAAATTACGAAAGAAGCCATTAAAGAATCGTTTAAAGAACCACGAGAGGTTGACATGGACTTAGTCAATGCTCAACAAGCTCGTCGAGTATTAGATCGTCTCGTCGGTTACAATATTAGTCCATTATTATGGAAGAAAATCAAAAAGGGATTAAGTGCAGGTCGTGTTCAATCTGTTGCCGTTAAACTGATTATTGATCGTGAGAATGAAATTAATAATTTTGTGCCAGAAGAATATTGGTCAATTACTTCAGAGTTTACTCATAAAAAGAAAAAATTCGAAGCCAAGTTTCATGGAATTGATGGTGAAAAAACAGATCTGAAAAATGAAGAAGATGTACAAAAAATATTGAACAGACTAGATGGAGAAACATTTGACGTTCAAAGCGTGAATAAACGTGAACGTAAACGAAATCCATCTTCACCTTTTACCACTTCCTCATTACAACAGGAAGCTTTCCGGAAATTGAATTTCAGAGCTAAAAAGACGATGATGATTGCTCAACAATTATACGAAGGTATAAATTTAGGTGGTAAAGATGGAACGACAGGTTTAATCACTTATATGCGTACAGACTCAACTCGTATATCTAATACAGCTAAAAATGAAGCTGCTGAATTAATCGAAGCGAAGTTTGGTCAGTCTCATCTTGGGAAACAAAAACAAGCTAAAAATGATGAACGTTCTCAGGATGCGCACGAAGCAATCAGACCGACAGCTATTCATAAAGAGCCAACAACGATCAAGCCCAAGTTATCTAATGATCAATATAAGTTGTATAAATTGATTTGGGAACGGTTTGTGGCTAGTCAGATGGCACCAGCCGTGCTTGATACCGTGACAGCGCATCTTATGAATAACGGGGTAGAATTCCGCGCGACAGGATCTCAAGTTAAATTCAAAGGCTTTATGGAAGTATATGTCGAAGGTCAAGATGATAAAAAGAAAGATGAACAGAAAATGTTGCCTCCTTTAGAAGAAGGAGATCAAGTAACAGCGCAGGATATTACACCTAATCAGCACTTTACGCAACCACCTCCACGCTATACCGAAGCTCGTTTAGTTCGGACACTTGAGGAGAAAGGAATCGGACGACCATCAACCTATGCGCCGACTTTAGATACTATACAACGTAGAGGGTATGTCGCCTTAGATAATCGTCGCTTTGTTCCAACTGAGCTTGGAACGATCGTCATTGATTTATTAGAACAATATTTCCCTGAAATCATTAATGTTCAATTTACAGTAGATATGGAAAACAATTTAGATAGTGTAGAAGATGGCGAAAAAGAGTGGCGAAAAATCATTGATGACTTCTATCAAGATTTTGAAAAACGCTTAGAAAAGGCAGAAGAAGAAATCGAAAAAATTGAAGTTCGAGATGAACCTGCTGGTGAAAACTGTGAAAAATGTGGTCACGAAATGGTTTATAAGATGGGACGATACGGTAAGTTCATGGCATGTTCGAACTTCCCTGATTGCCGCAATACTAAGCCAATCTTGAAAGAGATTGGTGTTGATTGTCCGCGTTGCGAAAAAGGTAGTATTGTAGAGCGTAAAAGTAAGAAAAATCGTACGTTTTACGGATGTGATCAGTATCCTGAGTGTGAGTTCATCTCTTGGGATAAACCGATTCAAAGACCGTGTCCAAAATGTGCCTCGTTAATGGTTGAAAAGAAACAAAAGAAAAGCACACAAGTTAAATGTACAGAATGTGATTATAGCGAAACTGAACAATCATAATATGAGGGGCTAACGTTATTCGTTAGCTCTTTTTTTGTATATTTTTCAAACAAATTGTGAAAGATGAAAATAGTTAAGTATTTTAAATTGACACACAATTTCACTTCGTTTAAAATTTGCTATTGGTGAGTAAGCTTCATAATTGAAATGACGGTGCTCAGCAAAAAGTGACAACAATGTGAAAATTGTTGTATTATTTTGAAAAGTTTGATAAAATTTTAAATGGTAAAGCTAAGGGGGAGGGGTCTTTGTGACGTCAGAAAAGCTATTGCATGATTTCAAACAATTTCTAGTGGTAGAACGTCATGCATCCTCATATACGGTTGATCAGTATATGACTGATTTAGATCAATTCTCTCGCTTTATCACGAAAGAACAGATTGATGGATTTTCTGAGATTAAACAGTCCGATCTTCGTATCTATTTAACGGAACTATACGAAGAAGGTCTTTCTCGAGTATCGGTTTCACGTAAATTATCAAGCCTGAGATCTTTTTATACATTTTTAGAGAAAGAAGGCTTTGTTAGTGTTAATCCGATCGAGTATGTTTCATCACCTAAGCGTGACCGGAAAATACCTCAATTTTTTTATGAGGAAGAATTAGCTAAATTGTTTGAAACTGAAGATGTAAGTACACCACTTGGTCAACGAAATCAAGCCATTGTCGAAATGCTTTATGCGACAGGTGTTCGTGTGAGTGAACTTGTTCAAATGAAAAAAGACAATTTCGATTTTTCCTTAAAAACAGTTCTAGTACAAGGGAAGGGAAAGAAGCAGCGTTATGTTCCATTTGGAGCGTATGCTGAAGACGCCTTAGTTACATACTTACATGATGGTCGAATTGAATTAGCCGATAAAGCGAATGAGACGTCTGATTATGTGTTTTTGAATCACCGAGGTGATCCTTTAACTGACGAAGGTGTACGCTATATTTTAAATGAAATGATGAAACGTGCCGCTATAACAAGTACTATTCATCCCCATAAGTTAAGGCATACTTTTGCAACGCATTTACTAAATCAAGGTGCAGATATGCGCTCAGTCCAAGAATTACTCGGACACGAAAGTCTGTCATCAACCCAAATTTATACCCATGTTACCAAGGATTATTTACAAAACATTTATAACAATGCTCATCCACGAGCGTAGTGAAAGAGGGATAAAATGGAACAATCGTTTCATGCTACAACGATTTTTGCAGTGCGCCACAAAGGTCAAGCTGCAATGTCAGGCGACGGACAAGTTACATTTGGTAATGCTGTCGTTATGAAACATAAAGCTAAAAAAGTAAGACGATTATATCATGGTCAAGTTTTAGCTGGCTTTGCTGGTTCAGTTGCTGATGCTTTTACATTATCCGAAAAGTTTGAAGCTAAGTTAGAACAGTATAATGGTAATCTTAGTCGCTCTGCAGTTGAATTAGCCAAAGAATGGCGAAGCGATAAAGTGTTACGTCGCCTTGAAGCAATGTTGATTGTCATGAATGAAGATCAAATGTTGCTAGTTTCAGGGACGGGTGAAGTGATCGAACCAGATGATGATATTTTAGCGATTGGCTCAGGAGGTCATTATGCCTTAAGTGCCGGGCGTGCATTAAAACGTTATTCTGAAGATCAATCCGCAGCAAATATTGCGCAGGCCGCTCTACAAATTGCAAGTGAAGTTTGTGTCTATACCAATGACGAAATTATTTTAGAGACACTAGACAATAAAGGAGATTCTCATTAATGAGTACAAAAGCAACACCTAAACAAATTGTAGACCAACTGGATCAATATATTATCGGTCAAACTGATGCTAAACGAGCTTTAGCCGTTGCATTAAGAAATCGGTATCGTCGGATGAATTTATCTGAAGAGATGCGAGATGAAATTGTCCCGAAAAACATTCTAATGATTGGCCCAACAGGTGTTGGTAAAACAGAATTAGCTCGTCGTTTAGCTAAGTTAGTTGGGGCACCATTTTCTAAAGTAGAAGCGACTAAATTTACAGAGGTTGGTTATGTTGGTCGAGATGTCGAATCAATGGTTCGTGATCTTGTTGAGACTAGCGTCCGCATGGTACGAGAAGAAAAGATGCTAGAAGTTCAGACTAGAGCGCGTGAAGCCGCTAACGAACAATTAGTAGACTTACTTGTTGGCGGTAAGAAAAAGCAATCAAATCAAGCTTCTAAAAATCCATTAGAAATGTTGTTTAATCAGCAGCAACAACAGCCAGAAGAAGACGCTGAAGAACAAGAAAATTATGCGAATAAACGCCGACAAGTAAAAACGCAACTTGATCAAGGACAACTAGAAAATGAAACAGTGACCATTGAGGTCGAAGAACAACAATCGTCAATGTTTGACATGTTACAAGGTTCGGGTATGGAACAAATGGGTATGAATATGCAAGATGCACTCAGTCAGTTCATGCCGAATAAGACCAAAAAGCGAAAACTACCTGTTAAAGATGCTCGTGAAGTCCTAACTCAGACTGAAGCAGAAAAATTAATCGATATGGATGAAGTTCACCAGAAGGCTATTGAGCAAGCTGAACAATCGGGCATTATCTTTATTGATGAAATTGACAAAGTTTGTGGTCAAGATAATAAACAAGCGAATGTTTCGCGAGAAGGTGTTCAGCGTGACATCTTACCAATCGTTGAAGGTTCCACGATTATGACCAAGTATGGAGCAATTAAAACGGATTACATGTTATTTATTACAGCTGGAGCATTTCATACAGCGAAACCGTCTGATTTAATCCCTGAATTACAAGGTCGTTTCCCGATTCGTGTTGAATTGAATAAGCTAATTGTTCAAGACTTTATCAACATCTTAACGGAACCGTCTAATGCGATTATCAAACAATATACCGCGCTTCTTGAAACAGAAGGTATTCGTGTTGAGTTTACGGCAGAAGCAATTGAACGGATCGCTGAAATTGCGTTCGAAGTGAACCAGGAAACAGATAATATAGGTGCAAGACGTCTACACACTATAATGGAAAAATTATTAGAAGACCTATCATTTGAGGCACCAGATATCACGATGGAAAAAATCGAGATTACAGCACCTTACGTAGATGACAAGTTATCTTCCATCGTTAAAAATAAAGATCTATCTGAATATATCTTATAATCTAGGAGGAATGAAAGATGAATTTATTAGAAAAAGCACGCGTGATTAACGCAATGCTTCAAAAAACACAAGGGAAAGCCGTTAACTTCAACGACATGTCTGCTACATTGCGTGATGTGATCGGAGCGAACATCTTTGTATTGAGTCGTAAAGGTAAGTTATTAGGTTTTGCTATTAAACAAGAGATTGAAAACGAAAGAATGAAAACGATGTTAGAAGAGCGCCAGTTCCCAGAAGAATATACAAACAATTTATTTAGTATTCAAGAAACAACAGCCAATATTGATATTGATAGTGAGTACACAGCTTTCCCAGTTGAAAACAAAGAGTTATTTCAAAATGGTTTAACAACAATTACGCCGATTATTGGCGGCGGTGAACGACTAGGGACACTTATTCTAAGTCGAATCGAAGAATCTTTTGAAGAAGATGACCTTTTATTAGCTGAATATGGTGCTACGGTTGTAGGCATGGAAATCTTACATCAAAAATCTGAACAAATTGAAGAAGAAGCTCGCAGTAAAGCTGTTGTTCAAATGGCAATCAATTCATTATCATATAGTGAACTTGAAGCGATTGAACACATCTTTAATGAATTAGAAGGAAACGAAGGACTGCTTGTAGCTAGTAAAGTGGCAGATCGTGTAGGTATTACACGTTCAGTGATTGTGAATGCATTACGTAAGCTAGAAAGTGCAGGCGTCATTGAATCACGGTCATTAGGAATGAAAGGAACGTATATTAAAGTATTAAATGACAAATTCTTAGTAGAATTAGAAAAAGTCAATATGCTATAAACTAAGACTAAAGGATAGCTGATCAAAATCAGCTATCCTTTTTTTAGTTAAAATATAGTATTTTTTTACTAGTTCTATAGAACCCAATCTATTAATATCGACAAAATATAAAAATTTTTGAGCGAAACTCTGTGTTATTTTTTGAGAATTTATGCAATAATATAAGGAAATGCGACAATACATATTAATTCGAAAATTTAAAAGGAAAGGTGGGGGTCGATTGAGTTTATTTGGTCAAACGATTAGTAACTTAGAGCAAGGACTTAATTATTCTTCAGCTAGGAATCAAACTATTGGGAATAATATTGCAAATGTTGATACCCCGGGTTACAAAGCTAAACATGTAAATTTTAAGGATCATTTAAATGCTGCAAGTTTTGAAGCAAAACGTACTGAGCAACAACATATTCCTTTTTCTGATCAGGAATCATCATTTAATGTGACTTCTAGACAAAATACGACATATAACCATAATGGAAACAGTGTCGATATTGATAAAGAAATGAATGAATTAGCACAAAATCAACTGTATTATGAAGCGCTAACTGAACGAATTAACGGTAAATTCAGTTCACTTAAGTCCGTCGTAGGAGGTAGATAAATCATGAGTATTTTTTCAGGTATGAATACGAACGCAAGTGCTTTAACAGCTAATCGTTTTAAAATGGATGTTGTATCGTCAAATATTGCCAATGCTGATACAACTCGTGCTGAAATGAATGAAGATGGTGAATGGGAACCGTATCGTCGTAAAATTGTTTCCCAGGAATCGAGAGGTGCGAGTTTTGACTCATTCTTACAAAAATCATTAAACCGAAGTGACAACCCTGGTGGAGGGGTCCGTATTAATTCGGTTGAGGAAGACCCATCTCCTTTTCAACAAGTTTATAATCCATCACATCCTGATGCGAATGAAGAAGGTTATGTTCAAAAACCTAATGTTAACCCATTAGAAGAAATGCTTGAGCTCATGTCGACATCCCGTCAGTACGAAGCAAATGTAACGGCATTAAATGCATCAAAAGGGATGATGATGAAATCGTTAGAGATCGGAAGGTAAGGTGATTTAAATGAAACCGATAGATCCACAATTTTTCACCCAAGCAACTGGTGAGATGGCTAAGCAACAAACTCAACAAAATAACACAGTTAGTGCAAGTGATGTTCAACAAAACTTTGCCAAAGAGTTGAAGAACGCGATTAATCAAGTGAATGAAACACAACAAGCATCTAATCAGCAAACAAATGCTCTTGTGAATGGTGAAGCTGATAATTTACATAATGTTATGATCGCGGCGGAAAAAGCTAGTGTAACTTTGCAAACAGCTACTGAAGTACAAAACAAGGCTGTAGAAGCTTATAACAAAGTCATGCGTATGCAACTATAAAATAACCAATTGATGAAGATTTTCTGAGAGTCGGAGGACTACAATGAACGAAACAATAAAGACATATAGAAATAAAGTAACAGAGTTTTGGAAAACAAGAACAACTCCTCAGAAATCACTCATCCTTGCAGGTACTTTGGGGATTATTGTACTGATCATTTCTTTGACCCTATTTGCAAGTTCACCGAATATGGTTCCTCTATACAGCAATTTAACGGTAGAGGAAGCTGGGAGTTTGCGAGAAGAATTACAATCTCAAGGCGTACCACATGAACTAGAGGATGGAGGGACAACAATCCTTGTCCCTGAAGAACAATCTGATGAGTTGGTTGTTGATTTAGCAGCCCAAGGGATTCCAGACAGTGGAAATATTGACTACTCATTTTTTAGTGATAATGTCTCTTGGGGTATGACTGATGAAGAAAGACAGATTATCGAACGTGATGCTTTACAAACAGAGTTATCCAATTTGATCACGAGTATTTCAGGTATTTCAGAGGCGAATGTATTAATTAATGAAGCTGAAGAATCTGTCTTTGTTGCAGATCAAACAGGTGAAGCATCAGCCTCAGTAACGATTAATACAGGCTACGGAAACTCATTTGATCAAAGTCAAGTGCAAAGTTTGTATCACATGGTTTCAAAAGCTGTACCAAACCTTAAACCTGAAAACATTGCTATTATGGATCAAAATTTTAACTATTATGACTTAGAAGGTTCTGGAACTGGTACTGGTAGTACATATGCTGAAAATCAACAAATTAAAGATAATATTGAACAAGATATTCAACGTGAAGTCCAGAAAATGCTAGGGACGATGATGGGACAAAACAAAGTCGTTGTTTCTGTTACTTCTGATATAGATTTCTCTCAAGAGAACACAGTCGAGCAACTGGTCGAACCAGTTGATATGGAAACAATGGAAGGACTACCTGTCAGTGTTGAACGTGTAACCGAAACTTATACGGGTTATGACGGAGGAAACATGGTTGATGGTGAAGGTGATATACCTGAATTACCCGCTGTTACAGAAGACGGAGAAGAAGTTTCAGAGTATGAGAATGTTAAAGAAACAATTAATAATGAGTTCAATCGTGTCCGTAATGAGATTGTAGAGAGCCCTTATGAAATACGAGATTTAGGTATTCAAGTGGCAGTTGATAATACTATTGAGAATGAAACAGGGGAAACGGTGCAATTAACTGAAGAAGAACAAGTGGCTGTTGAAGAAGATGTTCAATCGATTCTATCAACAGTTGTTGAAACATCGATCCCAGGTGAAGAAGAAACGTTTGACCCAGCAGACAAATATTCAATTGTATTTCAAGAATTTTCTGGTGCACCTGAATTTGAATCAGGTGGCGCAGGGATTCCAACTTGGATGTATATAGCTGGAGCTTTATTGATTTTAGCTGTTGTTATTCTACTATTCATTCTACTAAGAAGACGCAATCAAAACGAAGAAGTCGATGAAGTTGTTGAACAACGAGTCACCCAAGAAGAACGAGATTATACACTAGAACGAGAAGAAACAGAATCTGATGTTAGACGAAAACAACTTGAACAAATGGCGAAAGATAAACCAGAAGATTTCGCTAAGTTACTTCGCTCATGGATTGATGATTAAAGGGGGAGTAGGCGTCATATGACTGCTCAGAAGAAAGATTTATCTGGAAAACAAAAAGCGGCAGCACTCCTCATTTCTTTAGGGCCAGATGTGTCTGCAGAGGTTTATAAACATTTAACTGAAGAAGAAATTGAGCAATTAACCCTCGAAATTTCATCTGTAAAGAAAGTGGATTCAGAACAAAAAGACGACATTATGGATGAATTTCATCAAATAGCTGTCGCTCAAGATTACATTGCTCAAGGCGGAATTAACTACGCAAAGACCGTACTCGAAAAGGCATTAGGAGATGATAAAGCTGGTAAGATTATCGATCGTTTGACCACTTCACTTCAAGTCAAACCATTTGATTTTGCACGTAAAGCAGATGCTGGTCAAATCTATAACTTTATTCAAAATGAACATCCTCAAACAATTGCTTTAGTCTTATCGTATTTAGATGCTGAACAATCATCCCAAATTTTATCAAATTTACCTGAGGAATCTCAGTCAGATATAGCAAGACGAATAGCTGTCATGCAATCAACATCTCCTGAAATTGTTAATGAGGTTGAACATTTACTCGAGAAAAAACTATCCACGACAGTAACAGATGATTATGCTGAAGCAGGTGGAATTGAGTCTATTGTCAACATTTTAAATAGCGTTGATCGTACAACGGAACGTACGATTTTAGATGACTTAGAAGTACAAGATCCTGAGTTAGCAGAAGATATTAAGAAACGTATGTTTGTATTTGAAGATATTGTGACCCTAGACAATCGTGCTATTCAGCGTGTAATTCGCGATACTGAGAATGAAGACTTAATGTTATCACTCAAAGTGGCAAGTGATGAAGTTAAAGAAACATTATTTAATAATATGTCTAATCGAATGGCTGAAACGATGAAAGAAGAAATTGAAATCATGGGTCCTGTTCGATTGAAGGATGTGGAAGAGGCTCAAACACGTATCGTTGGTACGATCCGCCGCTTAGAGGAGATGGGTGAGATCGTTATCGCACGTGGTGGAGGTGACGATATCATTGTCTAATCTTTACCGTTCTTCAAAGAGTAATGAACATAAAACGATTCAATTAAAACCCGTTCAGGTTCAACAAGAACCTGAAATACATAATGATGATCATGAAGTTGATACAGAAGCGATTCTTAATGAAAAATTAGCAGAAGCAGAAAAAAAACTAGCAGATGCGAAACAACAAGCGGAACAGATAATTAACGACGCCTATAGTCAAGTCAATCAAGAACGAGAGCAATTCGAACAGGAGAAACAAACAGCTTATAAACAGGCTCATGACCAAGGCTATCAAGAAGGGTTTCAAAAAGGTGAAAAGCAAGGTGAAGCTCAATATAATGAATTAATTGATAAAACAAATTCTGTTATAGAAAAGGCGAACCTTGATTATCACGAACATATTAAATCTGCAGAAGATACAATTTTATTGATTGCCATGAAAGCTTCAGAAAAAATTGTTCACCAACATTTGCAAGAAGACGAATCAAGGTTGATGCCAATTATTCAAGAGGCAATAGAAGAAGTATCAGACCAGCCAGAAATTAAAGTATATGTCCATGTAAACCAATATCAAATGGTGTTAGATTATAAAGCATCACTACAAGCAATGCTTAATAATTATTCAACTCTATCGATCTATCCTAAAAAATCTATTAAAGACTTTGGTTGTGTTATTGAAACTGAGCAAGGTCAAATTGATACATCGATTGATACTCAACTCAATGAGTTAAAACGGACTTTACTTAATGAAGTGGAGAGATAATCTTACTATGGTCGTTGAAAGTATCTTAAATCAAATTGAACAAACTAACACAGTTAAACGATATGGAAGAGTGAACAGAAGTGTTGGTCTGCTGATCGAATCGAAAGGACCTGAGACAAATATTGGTGATGTTTGTTTTATCTATACTGGTCAGCAAGGTGATGCAATCAAGGCTGAAGTAGTAGGATTTCAAGATCAGAATGTCTTACTTATGCCATATGAGCAAACGAATAAAATCGGGCCTGATAGTTTAGTAGAATCCACCCATCGTACACCTCATATTCAAGTAGGAGAAGAATTGATAGGTAGAGTATTAAACGGATTAGGTGAACCAATAGATGAACAACCTTTATCAGGTAATCTTACATCATTTGATATAGAACAGAAACCACCTAACCCTCTTTCTAGAACGCCAATTGACCAGGTTGTATCAACTGGGATTAAAGCCATTGATAGTTGCTTAACTGTAGGAAAAGGGCAACGTATAGGTATTTTTGCAGGTAGTGGTGTTGGTAAGAGTACCTTGCTTGGAATGTTAGCTAAAAATAGTGACGCAGAAATTAATGTGTTTGCTTTATTAGGCGAACGTGGTCGTGAGGTACGAGAGTTCATTGAACATGACTTAGGACCTGAAGGATTAAAGCGATCGATTGTTGTTGTCGCCACTTCAGATCAGCCGGCGTTACAACGTATTAAGGGTGCTAGTACTGCTACAGCTATTGCTGAATACTTTCGTGACCAGGGCTATCATGTCAACTTGATGATGGACTCGATTACACGAATTGCGATGGCACAACGTGAACTTGGGTTAGCTAGTGGCGAACCACCTACAACAAAAGGGTATACGCCAAGTGTTTTTGCTTTACTTCCACAACTATTAGAACGTACAGGGCCTGATCAACGAGGAAGTATCACAGCCTTCTATACTGTTTTAGTCGATGGAGATGATTTAGATGAACCTATTTCTGATGCTGTAAGAGGACTGTTAGATGGTCATCTAGTCTTAGACCGTCAGCTTGCTGAACAAGGACAATATCCGGCGATTAATATTATGAAATCAATAAGTCGACTCATGTCTAAAATCGTTAATCAAGAGCACCAACAGCTTGCTCACCGTGTTAAATCATTATTAGCTACATACGAAGAAAATCGTGAACTGATTCAAATAGGTGCCTATAAAAAAGGATCATCATCGGAAGTGGATGAAGCTATCTTTTATTACCCAAGAATTATGAAGTTTCTATCCCAATCAATGAATGAAGCAGTAACGGCTGAAGAAAGTTATCAACAATTACAAAATCTATTTAAAAATGGTGATAATTCATGAATGATCTAAATACGTTTCAAAAACTTTATCAAGTTCGTGAACAAGAATTAGATGATGCACGATCGAATTATAACCGCGCTGTAGATCACTTTGAGACTGAAGCTAATAAGTTGTATGAATTACTCAAATCTAAAGAAGGTTTAGAAAAACAATTAGATAATCAGATGACATCAGGAATAAAAGTCGACTGGATGACGAGTTATTATAATTATTTCAATTTAATTCAAGACCAAGAAAGTGATCTTCAGAAGAAAGTTCACCAAGCAAGGTTGAACATGTATAAGAAACAGGATGCTGTACAGGCTGCTCATCAAGAATTAAAGAAAATTAATAAAATCATAGATAATAAAAAAGAAAAACAAAACCAATTAAATAAACAAGCAGAGTCAGAATTCTTAGATGAAATTGCAGTACAGCATTATTCTAGAGCGAAATAAAAGGTGATCGTATGGCTATGGATCAAAATAAAGAAACAAATACAAGTAAATTTCAATGGTTTCTATTTGTTATTATTATTCCCGTTATCTTTGCGATAACCTTGGTCTTAATTATTTCAACATTTGCAGGTGTTAATCCGATTGAAAAAGCTCAAGAGTATGGTAGTCAAATGCCGGTTGTTGGTTCTTTTGTTTCAACGCCTGAAGAAGAAACACAAGAACAACAGCTTGCTAATCATGAAGCAACTATTCAAGATCAAAAGGCGACTATTGATGAGTTAGAAGCAACGATTAATACAAAAGATCAAGAAATAGAAGAATTGTCTAATGAAATTAATCAGTTAACGGAGCAATTAGAATCTCAAGAGGAAACACAAGCAAGTCGAGAAGAATCAATATCACAATTGGCGCGTTCTTTTACTGAGATGAATGAGGAAAATGCAGCAAGTGTTATGGCCAATATGGAACAATCGGTTGTACTTGATATTTTAGAAGGCATGAATGATGGCGAGCGCGGAACAATTCTCGCAGAGATGGACGCAGAATTAGCAGCGACCCTGTCTAATGCACTAGTCCAAAGATCAAATGGTGAATAATTAATTTTAACCTTTTGAAAGGGGGTGAAAAAATGAATGGACTCGTAGCTATGATGCCAACAGCTCAAAGCCAACCAATAATGAATAATGCTAATGTAAAATCTCCGAGTGGACAAGGATTTAAAAATGCTTATGATAGTGCATCAAGCAGACATAGTTCTCAAAGCATTGAACAAAAAAATCAGACAATGTCTGAAAGTGAAGTTAAATCAATTGTTGAGAAGGTTCAAGAAGAATTACAATCCGAAGATGGTGATATCACTAAGGTAGTTGAAAGTCTTTCTGATGAAGACACAACAAAGTTATTGAACACAATCAATCAGCTTATGGGTCAATCTAATTCCTTTATGAATCAACTAAACGTTGATGATTTAAATGCTTTAGGAAAGCTACTATTAGAAACACATAATCAGATGACGAATCTTGATCCTAGTAATCAATCACAATCATTAGGAAAACTATTAGATTCATTAAAACAATTACAGTCAAAATCAGATGTTGACTTAAGTCAATTAAGTAAAAAAGACCTGTCAAATTTAATTGAATCAACCGATAATCTAAGCTTAGAGCAATTAGGTCTATCACTAGAGAAATTTAAATCCTTGGTAAGTGAGCTTGATCAGGTGAATTTGGAATCTTTAAATGAGGATTCGCTTCAACAAATCCTTGAATCCATACAACAACAGGAAGTCAGTCAGCTATTGATGAATGCTCCAGCTATTAACCTACAACAAATTGATTCTTTAACGACTGGCAATCAAAATCAAGTACAACAAACGGAACAAGCATTAGCTCGTGTGATCGCATCATTATTTGGCCAACAACAGAATATGACGTTTAATCAACAGTCAGGATCATCTAATAAATGGCAGCAATTATTACAGCAATTACAACAACAAATTAATCAACAAAACTTGAATCAACCATCGGTACAACACAGACAAGATGTTGCAGCGATTCGTCAGTCACTTACACAATTATTAAATAATCAAACAAGTGACCAATCCATGTCAGCTGCACGTTTAGATCAATTATTTGGCGATCAAAATCAAATGTCTAAATTAGAACAGTTTACGATTCATTTAGCGCGTGCAAATGGTCAGCAATCGACGAGTAATATGAGTAGCCAGCAACAGATGATTGAGCAGTTACAAAGAATTATTCAATCTTCTAATTTTGGTAGAGCTAATGGGGCACAAAATTTAACGATCCAATTGAAACCTGCAAACTTAGGCCAAATGACCTTGCAATTTATGCAAATAGATGGTCAAATGGGCGTTAAAATCTCTGTGATGTCACAAGCAGCTCGCGAAATGTTAGAAAGTAACATCAACCAATTGCGACATATGTTCCAACCCAACCAAGTGGTAATCGAACAACGAAGTGTTGATCAAGCTAATACTGATTTCACGAAACAACATATGAATGACGAACAGGCTGAACAAGAAGAACAGGAAGGACAACTGTTTGAAGAAGACCAGTTAGGTGACATAGAGGAAGAAGAAATAGAACAACCTCTGTCATTCCAAGACTTTTTAGTCAGTGAGGAGGTGGAATAATGAAAATTGATGAATCTTTAATGCTACAATCCCAAAATCAGCAACCCATTAAGCAAGAAGGTAAGCAAGATTTAGGGCGAGACGCATTCTTAGAAATTTTAATGACACAATTAAAAAACCAAAACCCATTAGATCCAATGAAGGATAAAGACTTCGTAGCACAAATGGCAACCTTTACTGAGTTGGAACAATCAACAAAGATGGCAGATAGTATTGAACAAATGACTCAAAACCAAGGTTACTCAGACTTCTTACAGATGTCTAATTTAATTGGTCAATCTGTCCATTATGAAACAACGAATGATGAAGGGAATGTTGTCGAACAGTCTGATGTCGTTCAATCGGTTAGAAAAGGTGAGAGTGGTTTAGCGTTAACACTTGAAAATGGTGATGAGGTTAGTGCTTCACAAATCATTCAAATTGGTCAATCCAACCAAGGAAGTGATGGTGGCACCAATGAATAAGATCAATCAAGTTTATCATCAACAGCCATTACCTTTACCAAACAAAACGAAAACAGAACCATCACAAAATCAATCATTTAAGTCAGTTTTACAACAAGTTGCCGATGAAGGAGTTAAGGTCAGTAAACATGCTCAAAAGCGTTTGGATGAACGTGGGATTCATATTAGTGATCAACAATGGTCACAAATAGAATCAAAAATGAACGAAGCCAAACAGAAAGGGATTACTGAATCAGCCATTGTTATGCGCGATTCTGTGTTAGTTGCAAGTACAAAAAATGACACGATTGTCACTGCAATGGACCGATCTGAAGCTTCGAATCAATTACTGACGAATATTAATGGAACAATTATTTTGAATGAAGATTAACGGCTGGACCGAAAGGAAGCCGTCAAACTGCTGACCGACAGAAGCAGTTAATAAACTGAACAAAAAGAGAGGATGCATAAAACATGATACGTTCATTTTACACAGGTATATCTGGTATGAGTGGTTTCCAGGAAAAACTAGACGTAACGTCTAATAACATTGCAAACGTCAATACATTTGGCTTTAAAAAAGGTCGTCAAACATTTGCTGACTTAATGAGTCAAACCACACAAGGGGCAACAGCACCAGGTGGTGATCAATTAGGTGGGCAGAATCCGATGCAGGTTGGTTTAGGGTCTAACACCGGAAGCATCGATAATATTCATACACAAGGTACACGACAGACAACTAATCGCCCTTTAGACTTAGCGATTGAAGGGGACGGAATGTTTGCTGTAGCAACCCGTACCAATTCAGCTGGTGGCGGTGATGATGCAATAAATTACTTGAATAGTGATAATCCTGATGAAATCAATTTCACCAGAGCGGGTAATTTTTATTTAGATGGTCAAGGGTATATTGTTAATTCTAGTGGACAGTACTTAGTTGGTGATTATGCTACTGATGCTACTGCAGAAGACCCAGAAACTGATTTAGAAGGTGCACCTGGTCGAATTCAAATCCCTGATGGTGCGCAAAGCTTTGATATTTCTTCTGACGGTGTCGTGAATTATGTCAACGAAGCAGGTCAAGCGCGTATTGCTGGTCAGATTACTCTAGCCAACTTCTCGAATCCTGGTGGTTTGGAAAAATCAGGCGGTAACAATTTCACACTAACGGATAATGCAGGCCTAATGGGAGACGAAGATGCTGCGGCTATTGGTAACACTCTAACTGCTCCTGGCGAAGGCGGAACTGGTGGCCTATACGCTGGTGCTTTAGAAATGTCGAACGTTGACTTATCTGAAGAATTCACTGAGATGATCACGGCACAGCGTGGTTTCCAGGCCAATACGCGTGTGATTACAACATCAGATGAAATTCTACAAGAACTAGTAAACTTAAAACGATAAGGAGGAAAGGGGCTAACGTCGCTTAGCCCCACTTATCATTTATGATTGATGTAACCCGTTTAAACGGTGAAGAATTCGTCGTCAATGCATTGTACATAGAAAAGGTCCAAGCATTACCTGATACGACAATCACATTATCGAATGGAAAGACCTATTTCGTAAAAGAATCAACAGACGAAATTATTCAAAGATCAGTTGAATTCTATAAAAAAGTAGGTTTAGTTGATCTCCAAGCAAAGGTAGTTGATGAAGATGTCGAAACCGATTAAGATCATGCTAACAACCATCATTACATTAACGATTGTTGGTATTGTTGCTATTATTCTATTAATCTATGTCGATTTTGATGAGAGTAGTGATAGTGAACCAACAATCAGCGATATGGCTGAAAGTTCATTTGTCACTGATGAGATCACCACTGATTTAGCAGATGGACAATTTATACGTGTGCAATTTCGCATAGTAACAGATAATCAAGACACGAGCGAACAGTTAAAATCAGGTGATCATTTCGTTATTAATGATGCGATTATCGAAGAGCTGACAGTTCTTGAGGGTAGTGATTTCCGTAATGAACTAACATCGGTTAGAGAAGATGTTAAAGGAGCGATTAATGATCGCTTAGATGAAGGTGAAGTTACTGACGTCTTTATTACCCAGAAGGCAGTACAATAAATGAAAACACTCCACAATGGAGGTGATGAAAGTGGCGGATGATGTTCTGTCCCAAGGTGAAATTGACGCGCTTTTGTCGGCTATTTCTACTGGTGAAATGGACGCAGAAGAGTTAAAAGAACAACAAACAGATGAACGTAAAATACGTGATTATGATTTCAAGCGAGCCTTACGTTTTTCAAAAGATCAGATTCGTGGATTAGCACGAATTCATGAAAACTTTGCGCGGCTTCTAACATCATTTTTTGCAGCACAGTTAAGGTCTTATGCTGAAGTAACTGTAGCTTCTGTAGATCAGGTACCATATGAAGAATTTATCCGTTCAATGCCACAGCGAACCGTGTTAAACATTTTCTCGGTAGATCCACTTGAAGGGCGCTTATTGTATGAAGTTAACCCAAATATTGCTTATGCCATAATTGATCGAGTCTTAGGTGGTGAAGGCATTGGAACAAATAAGGTTGAAAATTTAACCGAAATTGAAAGTAGGATCATGTCACGGTTATTTGAGCGAGCTTTTGAATCATTAGAAGAAGCCTGGGGATCGATGGTTGATATCGATCTAACCTTAGAAGAATTTGAAACAAATCCTCAATTTATTCAAATGGTATCGCCGAACGAGACAGTTGTTGTCGTTTCCTTAAATACAACGATTGGTGAGAGTACGGGTGTGATGAATATTTGTATACCTCACATGGTGTTGGAGCCGATTATTTCCAAGCTTTCAGTGCACTATTGGATGCAAAATGAGAAGTCGCAAAGTAATCCAGAAGATTATCAGCATTTATCGAAAAGCTTAACTCAAGTCGATGTAGAAGCGAAAGCGATTCTAGGGGAATCCGACATCTCGATAGAAGAATTTTTAAACTTAAACCATAATGATGTCATCATGTTGGATCAAGCTATTGATGATCCGCTTACGTTATATGTGAATGATGAGCCAAAATTTAATGTTCAGCCTGGTAAACAAAAGCGCCATATGGCTGTTCAAATTCTAGATGAATTAAGGGGTGAAGATGACCATGAATAATAATGATAATATGCTATCTCAAGAAGAAATAGACGCCCTATTGAACAGTTCAAGTGATGAAGAGAACTCTGGCAGCAATCAAAATGCTAATCAGACAGACGAAAATTCCAATCAGGGTGGACAAACATCAAGTCAATTACAAGATTTTCTGACAGATATTGAGATTGATGCCATTGGAGAAATTGGTAATATTTCATTCGGTAGTTCAGCTACGGCCTTATCTTCTTTATTAAATCAAAAAGTAGAGATTACCACACCTGTTGTCTCAGCAATCGACAGTGAATCACTTGTCGACGAATTTCCTACACCACATGTAGCTGTCAAGGTAGACTATACAGATGGGTTTAGAGGAATGAACTTATTTGTGATCAAGAATCAAGATGCCGCGATTATCGCAGACCTTATGTTAGGCGGTGATGGTACCAATCCAGCTGATGAATTAGGAGAAATTCAATTAAGTGCTGTTCAAGAGGCGATGAACCAAATGATGGGTTCTGCTGCAACTAGTATGTCTTCAGTATTTAATAAACGCGTTGATATTACACCACCTGATATAACGGTATTGGATGTTGAAAAAGGTGAAGGAACAGATTATATACCACAAGAAGATAATTTTGTGAAAGTCTCTTTTCAATTGCAAGTAGGTGAATTAATTGATTCTAATATCATGCAATTATTACCTGTTGAATTTGCAAAAGAATTTGTTGATAGCTTACTGAATGCAGAAGATCCTGTTGAAACAGAATCAACTACTCAAGAAGAACCTGCTCAACCAAAGCAAGAAACTCAGCAAAAGCAACCAGAACCAAAACCTGACCAGAGCCAACAATCAACACAAGCGCAAACAAATTCACAACAACTAGGTCAAAAAGCTTTTCAACAGGGAGAAGATCATTGCGTTGATCAAGCGCAATTTGAAGAGTTCGGAAAACAACCTCAACTTGGCCAAGATGAGCAACGAAACTTAGATTTACTAATGGATATTCCGTTGAATGTATCGGTTGAATTAGGGCGTTCAAGTAAAAGTATCAAGGAAATATTAGAGCTTAACACGGGTTCCATTGTCGAACTTGATAAATTTGCTGGAGAACCTGTTGATATTCTCGTTAACAACAAACTGATTGCCAAAGGTGAAGTTGTCGTTATAGATGAAAACTTTGGTGTTAGAGTATCAGATATTTTAAGTCAAGCAGAACGGATTCAAAAATTACGATAATTAAATTAGGGGGATTACATTATGGCACAACAAATCTTAGTCGTAGATGATGCAGCATTTATGCGTATGATGATCAAGGATATTTTAGAGAAGAATGGTTATGAAGTAGTTGGGGAAGCAGAGAATGGTGAAGCGGCCGTAGAACAATATAAAGAGTTAAATCCTGACTTAGTAACACTGGATATTACGATGCCAGAGAAAGACGGAATTGAAGCATTAAAAGAAATTATAAGTCAAGACAGTAATGCGAAAATTGTGATGTGTTCAGCGATGGGTCAGCAAGCGATGGTAATCGATGCGATCCAAGCCGGAGCAAAAGACTTTATTGTTAAACCGTTTCAGGCTGATCGTGTACTAGAAGCAATTGGTAAAGCACTAAGTTAAATGGTTGTGGGGTAGGAAGACGATGAATAAACGTGTTATTTGGGTTGGGGTCATAGCATTGATGATGTTAATCATTAGCCCAATCGTGGTAGTAGCTGATGAAGAGTGTGATGGTAGTGTGGCTGATTGTTTAGAATCAGAATCAAATAACAGTCCAAATAGTAATGACGAGACGGACGAACCAATTGCGGATCAACCGACTGAAGATAACTCAGAAAACGAGGAAGCTATTGGTTCGTCGAATCAGTCGCTGTTTTTAGACTTTTTACGAATGATTGCAGCCTTAGTTCTCGTATTAGCTTTAATATATATTGTATTAAAATTCATTCAAAAGCGAACTAGAAACTATCAACAGACGCGGGCACTCGAAAATATAGGTGGCGTTTCATTGGGACATAACAAATCCGCTCAGATTGTTCGAGTTGGAGATGAATTCTATTTAATTGGTGTAGGAGATGACGTTAATTATTTAACGAAAATTGAAGATCAAGACACAATTGATCAATTAATGACGACGCCTGAAGAGGCTTCAAGTAATATGTCATTTCAATCTATCTTCCAAAGTTTTCAAAACAAACGGAAGAATAGTTATCAAGAAGCTGAAACTAAAAACCAATTTAAAACAGAGTTAGAAACCATGAAAAACTCTAGACAACGTATGAGGAAACGTTATCAAGATAAGGAAGACGATAGCAATGAATGAATTTATGAATCTATTATCAGAGAATGATCCTGGGACAATTTCAACAGCTGTTCAATTATTATTACTTTTAACCGTATTAACACTCTCACCGAGTATTCTTGTGTTAATGACTAGTTTTACTCGTATTGTTATCGTATTATCATTTGTTCGAACAGCACTGGCAACCCAATCAATGCCTCCAAATCAAGTGTTGATTGGACTAGCACTGTTTCTAACCTTTTTCATCATGGCTCCGACATTATATGAAGTGAATGAAGAAGCACTACAACCGTTATTCAATGACGAAATTACTTTAGAAGAAGCTTATGATGAAGCAAGCATTCCTTTTAAAGATTTTATGTCGGAACATACTAGACAGCAGGATCTAGCTTTGTTTATGGATTATACGGATGCAGAGACACCTGAATCTGTCCAAGATATTCCATTAACAACATTAATTCCGGCTTTTGTGATTAGTGAGCTGAAGACAGCCTTTCAAATGGGTTTTATGATTTTTATACCATTTCTTGTGATCGACATGGCAGTAGCCAGTGTTCTGATGTCGATGGGAATGATGATGTTACCACCAGTTATGATCTCATTACCGTTTAAAGTCTTGTTATTTGTAATTGTGGATGGCTGGTATTTAATCACCCATTCGGTCTTAGAAAGTTATTTATAGTGATAGGAAGTAGGAATCAATATGACACCAGATATGGTTGTTGCATTAGCAGAACGAGGCGTTTATACCATCTTAATCGTGGTAGGGCCACTATTAATAATTGCATTGTTCGTTGGTCTAGCAGTAGCGATTTTCCAAGCGACGACACAAATCCAAGAACAAACATTAGCATTTATCCCTAAGATTATTGCTGTGTTTATAGCCATCGTCATTTTAGGCCCTTGGATGTTGCAACGTTTGATTGAATTCACGACTAGTATTTTTAATGAAATTCCTAATATAGTTGGTTAATATGATTGAGTTACTAGACATTACGAGAATTCCGGCTTTCTTTTTAATTTTAGCTCGATTAACAGGGTTTATATTGTTTGTTCCTTTATTTGCATATACGACAATCCCTAACCGAGTTAAGATTAGCTTAATCATTATTTTATCGTGGATCATGTATCTTACGTTAGACAGTCCAGCTTTAGTCGTAGATGGCCAATACATATTATTACTTTTAAAAGAACTAACCATTGGAATTATGATTGCACTTGTTGCCTATATCATTTTTACGGCTGTCCAAGTTGCTGGTGGCTTTATAGATTTTCAGATGGGTTTTGCGATTGCAAACGTAGTCGATCCTCAAACTGGGGCACAGAGTCCCATTATCGGTCAGTACTACTATATTATTGCAACGCTATTATTAGTCGCAACCAATGCTCACCATCTCTTAATCGATGGCATTTTTTATAGTTATGAATTTATCGGTTTTCAAGAGATGATTCCGATTCATACAGAGTCTTTTGCCGAATTTATCATAATGACGATGTCACAGATGTTTTTATTAGCGTTTCAAATGGCGATTCCGATTGTTGGCACATTGTTTTTGGTAGACGTGGCCTTAGGCATGATAGCTCGTACAGTACCACAAATGAACGTTTTCATCATTGGTCTACCACTTAAAATATTAGTTAGTTTCTTCACTATTTTTATTAGTTTTGGTTTCTTTGGATTATTAGTCTCTAAATTGTTTGAATATATGTTTCAAACGATGAGACAGTTAATGGAACTAATTGGGGGAGCATAATGTGTCGTTACTTCGTTTAGATTTACAATATTTTAACCAAGAAAAAACTGAACAAGCGACACCGAAAAAGCGTCAAGATTCGCGTAATAAAGGACAAGTGGCTAAGAGTCAAGATATTACGACGGCGATTTTGTTGTTTGCTGTTTTTGTTTTCATGGTGAGCTTTGGTTCAACGCTAGGCGATACATTATCAAGTGTATTCATATTTACATTTACTGAGCTGATTCACTATGAAGTTACTCCCGAAAATGTCGAGAGTGCTTTGTTTCAAGTATCTGTTGAAGCTATAAAAGTTGTCTTACCAATTATGGCCGTTGCGATTACAGCAGCGTTAGTAGCTAATTATTTACAAATTGGTTTTTTACTAACAGGTGAACCACTTAAGTTTGATTTAAACAAAGTAAATCCTATTAATGGGATTAAACGCATATTTTCAGCAAGAGCCATTGTGGAATTTTTAAAATCCATGTTAAAAGTTAGTTCTATAGCTACTGTTTGTTTTGCCATTCTATGGGTTAATCGCTCTGATATGATGACATTATCACAAAAATCAGTTCCTAATGCGATCGCGTTTTTTGGTCAATTAACACTTATTATGGGTGTAGCAGCAACGCTTATGTTGTTAATCATTGCTGTCATAGATTATATCTATCAACGTCATGACCATGAAAAAAATATTCGTATGTCAAAACAAGATATTAAAGACGAAAACAAAAATATGGAAGGTGATCCGCTTGTTCAATCACGCATGAAGGAGCGCCAACGTTCAATGGCACAGCAACGTATGATGAGTGAGGTGCCTGAAGCAGATGTTGTGATCACGAACCCTACGCACTATTCGATTGCTTTAAAATATGACGAAGAGCGAGCAGAAGCTCCTTTTGTTATTGCTAAAGGGGTAGATTATGTTGCTCTTAAAATTAGAGAAGTTGCCGAAGCGAATGGAGTTGTCAGGATCGAGAACCGTCAACTTGCACGAGGCCTATATAATTCTGTAGAAATTGATGAAACGATTCCTGAGGATTTCTTCCAACAAGTTGCAGAAGTATTAGCTTATGTTTACAAAATGGAGAAACAAGCTAAGTAAGTACGAAGAGAGGATTTTGAAGCATGTCAGCAAGAGATTTATCGGTACTATTAGGAGTTATATTAATTATCGTCATGTTAGTCATTCCACTTCCAGGATGGCTATTAAGCATTTTGATTTTGACGAATATATCATTAGCTTTAATTGTTATTCTCGTCACAATGAATACACAAGAAGCTCTAGATTTTGCTATATTTCCATCATTATTATTATTATTAACGTTATTTCGACTAGGGCTTAACGTATCAACAACACGTTCGATTTTATCAGAAGCTGACGCTGGTAATGTCGTAGATACGTTTGGAAATTTTGTGACGGGTGGTAATCCATTTGTCGGTTTTGTGATCTTCTTAATCCTCGTTATTATTCAATTTATTGTTATTACTAAGGGTGCAGAACGTGTATCAGAAGTGGCAGCCCGCTTCACCTTAGATGCGATGCCTGGTAAGCAAATGAGTATTGATGCTGATTTAAACGCTGGTATGATTACCGAACAACAAGCCAAAGCACGCCGTGAAAAAATTGAAAATGAAGCGGATTTTTATGGTGCTATGGACGGTGCCAGTAAATTCGTAAAAGGGGATGCTATTGCTGGTATTGTAATTGTACTCGTCAATATTATCTTCGGTTTTATTATCGGTATGACACAGTGGGGTCTATCTTTTAGTGAAACCGTGAATACCTTCCTTCGTTTAACTGTTGGGGATGGTTTAACATCTCAAATACCCGCCTTATTAATTGCAACTGCGACTGGTATTGTTGTGACAAGAGTTGCTGCTGAAGGTAATCTATCACATGATGTGACAGGCCAATTATTCCGTTATCCAAGTCTAATGTATGTGGCAGCTGGAACGATATTTATGCTTGGTTTAACACCAATAAATATCTTTCTAACAACATTTATTGCAGCAATCCTTGCTTTTGGTGGCCGATATTTAGCACAAGCTCAAGAAAGACAAAGTCAATATGAAGAAAGTGAACATGAGGAACAATCCGAGGAACAAGAAGTGGCTCAACCTGATAATGTCGTCGATCTTCTAAATATGGATCCGATAGAATTCGAATTTGGCTATGCGTTAATTCCGATTGCTGATGCGAATCAAGGAGGAGACTTGCTAGATCGTGTTGTGATGATTAGGCGGCAGTTAGCGTTAGAATTAGGTATTGTCATTCCAGTTGTCCGTATACGAGATAATATTCAGTTGAATCCGAACGAATATCAGCTAAAAGTGAAAGGAAATGAGGTTGCAAAAGGAGAACTTTACTTAGATCATTATCTCGCTATGTCTCCAGGTATGGAAGATGACTCAATAGAAGGTATTGATACTGTAGAACCCGCTTTTGGTTTACCTGCTAAGTGGATTTCCGAAGATATGAAAGATGAAGCAGAGTTATCAGGTTATACAATTGTTGACCCACCTTCAGTTGTCTCGACGCATATTACTGAAGTTATTAAACGATATGCTCATCAATTATTGGGACGCGAAGAAACACAACAATTAATCGATCACTTAAAACAAAGTTATCCAACGCTAGTGGATGAAGTGACGCCTGAACCTCTATCTGTAGGCGAAATTCAAAAAGTGTTATCAAAACTATTAGAAGAACAAATCTCTGTTCGTAATTTGCCAGTTATATTCGAAACACTGGCTGATTATGGGAAGATGACTAATGATACAGATTTGCTAGCAGAATATTGTAGACAATCCCTATCAATGCAAATTACCCAATCGTTTGCAACATCTGACTATCAGATGAAGGTTATCACATTGTCACCACAAGTTGAGAAAAAAATCGCTGAACATATTCAACAGACAGAGCATGGAAATTTCTTATCGATGGATCCTGAAACGCAACAAAAAATTATCGAATCCATTCATCAACAAGCAAGTCAAGCGTTTATGGATGATGCAACACCTGTCTTACTTTGCTCACCAGCGATTAGAAGATACGTAAAACAAATGATTGGACGCTATTTACCAGATGTGGTTGTACTATCTTATAACGAACTTGAACCAGATCTAGAAGTCGAAAGTGCTGGGGTGGTGAACATAGCATGAGAGTGAAAAAATATACGGCACCGACAATGCCAGAGGCAATGAAGGATGTACGTAAAGAACTTGGTGATTCGGCAGTTATTTTAAATTCTAAAGAGAAAAAAACAAAAGGATTTCTCGGCTTATTTAAAAAGAAAAATATAGAAGTAGTAGCTGCCGTGGACCCTTCACCTATGCAACAAACAAAAGCGAAAAGTGTAAAAGAACCTAATGTTAATTTTCAATTGGATCATCAACCATCATTAAATCTTAAACAACCAACTCAAGAGCCTTCATCACATGATCAAGATTTAATCAAGGAGATCAAAGAACTTCGTGAATCTTTAAAGGATTCTAATCAAAGCTCTAATTATTATCCGACTCCAACTGATTCAATTGCTTATGAATTGGGGCACCTAGGAATTGACCAGGATACTATTCAAGAGTTGATGGAGCCAGTTATGACAGAATACTATACAAACAATAAATCACAAGATACTTCTGTCTATTGGCAAATCGTAAAAGATCAAATTTTTCACAAGATGGAAAGTGCGACTCAATATGAACAAGATGCTAGGTCCAAACATATCTTCTTATTCGGACCTACTGGGGTAGGAAAAACAACGACATTAGCAAAACTAGCAGCTGATTCTTCTATTAATCAAGGATTAGATGTTGGCCTTATCACATTAGATACATTCAGGATTGCTGCGGTTGATCAATTGAAAACCTATGCTAAAATACTGAACTTACCTGTTGAAGTCGCTTATAATCACGAAGATTTCTTGCAAGCTAAGGAAAAATTCACTGATAAGGATATTGTATTTGTTGATACACCAGGTAGAAATTTTAGGGAAGATCGTTATATTGAGGAAATGAAACAATTTGTTGAATTTGAAGATCATGATGAATTATTTTGCGTCTTATCACTTACTTCAAAAGAAGAGGACATAGATGATATATATGCTAAATTTAGTAGTTTATCGATTAATCAAGTGATCTTAACGAAGTTAGATGAAACGAGTTATTTAGGTTCAATCTTAAATCTTTGGCAACAACATCAATTTAGAATTGCGTATTTAACAACTGGTCAAGACGTTCCGGATGATATTGAACCACCATCTCCACAGAGAATGACGGATTTGATAGTAGGTGATCAGTCGTGACAGATCAAGCCCATGAACTAAGGCAACGTGTATTGCAACACGAGCAAAACCAAGCTCGCACCATTGCAGTCTTTAGTGGTAAAGGCGGGGTCGGTAAGTCTAACTTCGCTCTTAATTTTAGTATGGCATTATCTGAACAAGGCAAAAGCGTCCTAATATTTGATCTAGATATTGGTATGGGAAATATTGATATCTTGTTGGGCCTACAACCTAGACAAAATTTATCGACAATGTTAGAGAAAAAGTTACAAATTTCTGATATCATAGAAGCAGGTCCACAACGTTTGTCCTATATTGCAGCTGGAACGGGTTTGTCAGATTTCTTTCACCTTGACCGTTCTAAATACGACTATTTTATCAGGCAACTACAACATGTAACGACAGCCTATGATTATATCATTTTTGATCTAGGTGCAGGTATGTCTGAAGAACATTTAGCCTTTATTCAAGCAGCTGATGAAAGTGTTGTCGTGACAACGACAGAACCAACATCGATTACGGATGCTTACGCAGCTATAAAGCAATTGGTTGCACATAGTAAGCGTCAAGATTTGCAACTATCTTTATTAGTCAATCGTGCAAGTGACCGTGATGAAGGAGAATTTGCCTACACGAAATTAAATGCTGTCGTGATGAAATTTTTAAATCAAAACTTATCCTACAAAGGGTACATCCCAGATGATTCAACTGTTGTTCAAGCAGTCAAACAACAACAACCTTATTATTTAGTTTCACCTAAGAGTAAGGCTAGCAAGCAAATGAGAAATTTAGTTGATATTTACTTGAATCAGGATGACGGAATTGAACAAGATCGTAAATTTGTTAAACGACTTCGATCATTTTTCTCACGAAAGGTAGATTGAACTATGGATAAGAAAAGGGTATTAGTCATCGATGATTCTGCCTTTATGCGAAAAGTTATTTCAGACATTATTAATGATGATAGTAGTTTAGAAGTGATAGGCACTGCTCGAAACGGCGAAGATGGTCTAAAAAAGGTTGAAAAGCTTAATCCGGATGTTGTGACGTTAGATATTGAAATGCCTATCATGGATGGTTTAACAGCACTTAAACGTATTATGGATGACTATCCTACACCCGTTATCATGTTGTCAAGTTTAACTTATGAAGGGGCCGAAAGCACGATAACAGCTCTACAGTATGGAGCGATTGACTTTATCAATAAAACATCTGGTTCCATTTCACTTGATTTGGCCCAAAAAAGTGTTGAAATTTGCGAGAAAGCAAAAGATGCAGCGCATGCTAAATTGCACAGGTCTATGGCTCTTTTGCCTGAAGCGACACCTAATGAGTTAACAATTAATAGAAACCAGCCGTCCAAGAAATTTCAGCACGAGCAAACACTTGTTGTGGTAGGTGTATCAACTGGAGGACCTAAAGCATTGCAGGAATTATTATCTAGAATTCCTGAATCGTTTAGTTGTCCGATATTAATTGTCCAACATATGCCCGCTAAATTCACGCAGTCCTTGGCAGAACGATTGGATCGATTATCTGAAATTTCTGTTAAGGAAGTCCAACATGGAGAATTGTTAAAGAAAGGGCACGCTTATATAGCGCCAGGTGATAACCATTTTGAAGTTAAATCAATCGGGAGATCTTTGGCAGCAATAATAGAACAGACACCAGCTGTTAATGGTCATCGTCCAAGTGTGAATAAATTATTCAAGTCAGTTGCTGGTGTACCTCACATGAACAAAGTGGCAGTTGTCTTAACTGGAATGGGCAGTGACGGAACTGAAGGTGCTAAGTACCTTAAAGAACAAGATTCTTCTACATATTTAATTGCTGAATCGAAAGAAACAGCTGTCATTTACGGAATGCCTAAATCAATCGTTGAACAAGCCAACCCTAATTTAATTAAACCAATCAATGAAATGGCAGATGCTATTGTTGAAATCGTGAAACAATGAGGAGGTCACGTATGGAATCGAACCAATACTTAGATGTATTTATTGATGAAAGTAAAGAGAATCTACAAGTTGTTAATGATGGCTTACTAGAATTAGAGAAAGACCCGTCTAACTTATCGATCGTTGATGAAATCTTTCGTGCAGCCCATACCTTAAAAGGAATGTCTGCGACAATGGGATATGAGGATTTGTCAGATTTAACACATAAAATGGAAAATGTTTTAGATGCCATTCGTAACGAAAAAATCACTGTTAACTCAAATGTAATGGATGTGTTATTAGATTCATTAGAATATCTTGAGAAAATGACAGCTGATATCGCTGAGGGTGGTACAGGGTCAATGAACGTTGAATCAGTTGTCACTCAATTAAATGCGATTGAAAAAGGAGAGGAACTATCACAAACGGGAACATCACCTGCTGTAATAGATGATGAATCCGAAACTTCAACCTCTTCAGTTGAAGGATTAACGGTAGATCAATTTGAACGAACAGTTTTAGAACAAGCCAAAACAGACGGTCAAAATGTTTACCACATCACTGTCTCGCTCTCTGAGGACTGCTTGTTAAAAGTCGCACGCGTTTATATGGTTTTTGAGGTTCTTGAGCAAAGTGGTGAAGTAATTAAATCAGTTCCAACCGTAGACGCATTAGAAAATGAGGAATTTGAAAATCATTTTGATCTCATCCTTGTTACATCAGAACAAGATGAAGAATTAAAAGCTAAAATCATGAAGGTCTCTGAAGTTCGTGAGGTGATCATTAAGCCTTTTGAGCTAGAAGCAGAACAGTCTTCTGATGACAAGCAAACAACTGAAGAAAACCAAGCTGTTTCTAATGAGCAGCCTGAAATATCGAATGATCAAACGAACGACCAACCAACCGATCAGCAAAAGAAGGCAGCTGGTAATAAAACAATCCGTGTTAACATCGAACGTTTAGATGCTCTAATGAATCTATTTGAAGAAATGGTAATTGATCGTGGACGACTGGAACAAATTTCAGAAGAATTAAATCACAATGATTTAAAAGGTACGGTTGAAAGAATTTCACGTATTTCTGGTGACTTACAAAATATTATCTTAACGATGCGTATGGTACCTATTGAACAGGTGTTTAATCGTTTCCCACGCATGGTACGTCAGCTAACACGTGAACTCGGAAAAGACATCAATATGGAAATTGAAGGTGCTGAAACAGAGCTTGACCGAACAGTCATTGATGAAATCGGGGATCCACTTGTTCATTTGATCAGAAATGCGGTTGATCACGGAGTGGAAATGCCTGAAGAAAGAAAGCAAAAAGGTAAGCCAGCTCAAGGTAATATGTTATTAAAAGCCTTTCATAGTGGGAACCATGTATTCGTCGAAATTCGTGATGATGGTCAAGGAATTAATAAGGAAAAAGTACTTAATAAGGCTATAGAAAATGGTGTTGTTAGTAGTGATCAAGCATCCAGTCTTACAGATAAGCAAATTAATGAACTGATCTTAGCTAGTGGTTTTTCTACAGCCCAGGAAATTTCGGATATATCCGGTCGTGGTGTTGGCTTAGATGTTGTTAAGAGCACGATTGAATCCTTAGGTGGTTCAATCGAAATTGAATCTGAATATGGAAAAGGAACAACTTTTTCTATCCAATTACCTCTTACTTTATCCATTATTTCTGTCATGTTGGTTATGATCGAAGAAGAGACATATGCGATTCCGTTATCATCGATCATTGAAACAGCCGTTATTAAACACACTGATGTGATGAAAGCCCATAATAAAGAAGTAATTGATTTTAGAGGTCATATCGTTCCACTAGTTGATTTACGTCAAGTATTCGAAGTGCCAAGTGCAAAAGACGAAGAAGAAACCTATTATTCTGTTGTTGTCGTTCGTAAAGGTGACCAAATGGCAGGATTAGTCGTAGATTCATTTATTGGTCAACAAGAAATAGTCTTGAAGAGTCTTGGTGATTATCTATCAAATGTATTTGCTATTTCTGGTGCAACCATTTTAGGTAATGGTGAAGTGGCGTTAATCGTTGATAGTAATGCACTAATTAAGTAAGGAGGAATTCTATGAGTGAAGTCATGCAAGATGATAAGGTCATCGTTTTCAAATTAAAAGATGAAGAATATGGTATTCCAATTGAACATGTTGGTTCGATTGAAAGAATCTTTAATATCACCCGAGTTCCCCGTGCACCTAAATTCGTAAAAGGTGTGATGAATTTGAGAGGTGTGATTACACCAATTATTGACTTACGGGAACGTTTTGGGTTAGAAACGGTAGAACAAACAGAAAGTACACGCATTATTATTATTCATGTGGATGATAAGAGTATTGGCGTCATCGTGGATGCAGCTAACGATGTTGTAGATGTACCACAAGAAAAAGTTGAGCCATCACCTGAAGTAGTCGGAGCAGTAAATGCCGATTATATTAGAGGGGTAGCTAAAATCGATCAGCGTTTACTGATTCTATTAAACTTAGAAAAGGTTCTTTCAGAAGAAGAATTTGATGAGCTATCAACCATTGACTAATTATTATACAAAGAAGAGGAATTCATGATGAATGATTACTTTAATTTTGAACAAATTCATCTAGATGTACTGAAAGAAATCGGTAATATTGGCGCTGGGAATGCAGCTACTTCATTATCTCATTTAATCAATCGTTCAGTATCTATGGATGTACCTGTTGTAAATGTAGTGACCTTTGACGAAATGATGATGGAAATAGGCGGCAAAGACGAAGTACAAGCGACTGTATTTGTACAAGCAAATGGAGATATTTCGGGGAATATGTTTTTTATGATTCCACCAGATGAAGCAGATTTATTTGCACAATTGATGATTGGTGACCCATCTGAAAAAGTCTCTGAAGGTGATGAAATAGCAACGTCAGCATTTCTTGAACTTGGAAATATTTTAACAGGATCTTATTTGCGGGCGTTTTCTGACTTTACACAATTAGATATTAATCAATCTGTGCCGCATGCTGCTATAGATATGGTTGGGGCTATGTTAACGCAAGGACTACTGGAGATATCAACCGTATCTGATCAAGCCATTATGATTGAAACGATTTTACACGATATAGAAGGGTTTGACCAAGCGATCAAAGGACATTTCTTCCTTTTACCGAATCCCGATGCCTATGCAACGATTTTTCAAGCTCTAGGAGTTCATTCGTCATGACACAAGTTTCAGAAGCCGTTAAAGTTGGAATTGCAGATTTGAATGTTGCCCAACACCCACAAACCATTATGACAGCAGGATTAGGATCTTGTATTGGGTTAGTTTTATACGATGAAACGAACAAGATTGCTGGTTTAGTCCATATTATGTTACCTGATTCGTCGATGAGTCGTAATCAAACATTTAAAGAAGCAAAGTTTGCTGATACTGGTCTACTAGCTCTACTGAAATTAATGGAGTCTCAAGGTATTAGAAAGTCACGATTAAAAGCAAAAATGGCTGGAGGTGCTCAAATGTTCAACTCAACTAATAGTAGTGAAATGATGCGCATTGGGTATCGAAATGCTGAGGCAGTACGTGCGTTATTAAAAGAACATAACATTCCAGTTGTTTCAGAAGATTGTGGTGGCAATAAAGGGCGAACAATCGAATTTATGATAGATGATTCACTACTAAAAATTAGAACAATTCATGAAGGTGTGACTTATATCTAATGGTTGGATCTATTTTATATAATATTCTGACGTCAACAGTTGTAGCGGTTTATACCTTTATTCTAGCAATTACGAATAATACTCCAGAACACGCTTTATTTCGTAGTATAATCATATTTATTCTAACTTTTCTGATCATGTACTTGATTCGAAAAGCTTTATTCTTTGTTACTAAAACAAAAAAAGAGACTTTAGCTGTTGAAACTTATTCAGAAACGAGTCATCAAGATGGTCAATCTGATCAGAATCAAGAAGAAATTGATCATAATCAAGCCGCAGAACAGGTTCGGACATTATTGCAGGAAGAACAACAACGTGAAACTTAAGCTTGGGGGTGCATGCCATTGAATAAATCAACAACGTCAATGACTGCCTTATGGAATAAATGGCAGGAAACAAAAGACCAAGAAGCGGGTAATTTACTGGTTGAACATTACATGCCCTTAGTAGATTATCAAGTCAATCGTATTCACTCCCACCTACCAAGAAATGTTGACCGCCAGGACGTTAAAAGTCTTGCGTTTATGGGGTTAGTTGATGCGTTGGAGAAATTTGATACAAGCCGAGACTTAAAGTTTGATACTTATGCTTCCTTTAGAATACGAGGCGCAATCATTGATGGTTTACGCAAAGAAGATTGGCTTCCCCGCTCTGTTCGAGAGAAATCGAAAGAAATCGAACAAGGATATGAAACACTTGAGCAAAAACTACAAAGAGAACCTTCTGTAGAAGAACTTGCGAATTACTTGAGAATGCCGGAAGATGAAGTGGCAGAAGTGTTAAAGGATACGCTGTTTGCCCATGTACTGTCAATTGAAGATAAAACAGACGAACAAAGTGATGAACCACGAGAGAATTTAAGAAATACGATCCCTGATACATATGAAATTCAACCTGACCAACAACTGGTCAATCAAGAAAGCATCCATGAGCTGATTGAAAAGATGCATGAACTTAATGAAAATGAACAAATGGTTTTGAGTTTATTTTATAAAGAAGAATTAACATTAACTGAGATTGGTGAAGTTTTAGACCTTTCTACATCAAGAATCTCACAAATTCACTCAAAGGCAATTGCCAAGCTCTATCATTTATTATCCGCTTAATAAAAAGGGGGGGCGTTCAGAATGGAATTAATAGACTTTATTAAGATTAAAGTATCAAATGATCGTCTCGAAGCGTCTTTAGAAGCCAATATTGACTATTTAAAAAGTTTGCAGGCAGAAATTGAACATCAAGAATCTCAAGAAGATGATCCTTCAGATGAACTGGAAACAGAAACAGTTCAATTAACGGAAGAAACGTTCAATATTGAAGAAATAGTTACTGTGAAAGCAATCCACAAACTTCTTGCACAAGAAAATATTCAATATGGATTGGATGATATGGCAATCCAATCGTTTTGTGAAGTGATTGTTAATGGGGAATATGATGACGAAAACACATATGCTCAAGTCATTGCTACTGGTGATGCGCCTATCAATGGCGAGGATGGATCGATTGATTATCATATTAGCTTGATGACTCAGACTCAAGTAGACGAAACTGCTCAAAAAGTTGATTTTAAAGAAATGATGAAGATTCCTATTGTGGAAATTGATGATCCATTAATTACGATTATAAAGCCGACAGAAGGTGAATCAGGCCAAGATATATATGGTGAACTGATTGCTCCTAAGCCAGGTAAAGATGTCCAAATCAAAGCTGGCGAAAATACTAAAATCAATGACAAGCAATTAACTATTTATGCAACAAATAGTGGCCAAGTGCATTTCACTGATAAAGAAGTTCAAGTATTGCCCGTCTATCAAGTTTCTAGTGATCTTGATTTGAGTGTGGGTAATATCGATTTCAATGGTTCGATTGTCATTAAAGGTGATGTTCCTGAAGGTTTTGCGCTGAAAGCTCGTGGCGATATAACGATACAAGGAATTGTTGAAGCATCTAAGATTGAGGCAGGTGGATCAGTTTTTATTAAAGAAGGAATATCCGCATTAGGGAAAGGTTTTGTCAAAGCGACATTAGATATTTTTGCTGGTAATGTCAATCAAGCTAATCTTGAAGCAGGTAGAAAGGTTCAAGTCAATAATTCAATTTTGCATAGTCATGTGACTTCAAGAGAACAAGTCATTTGTCAAAAAGGGCATATTATAGGTGGTTCTGTTTCGAGCGGGAATTATATTGAAGCAAGAGATGTTGGTAATCGCATGAGTACTAAAACTCAATTATACTTGAGTGAAAACAAGAAGGCAGTCGAAAAGAAATCCTATATAGAAGATCGCATGAAAGAACTCGTCGATCAGCTCAAAAAACTAAAGACTATTGGGGATAAGTTTGAACAATTAAAAGCCGTCCGTGACTTAACAAGCAAAGAGCGTGTGACTTTATTAAGACAACAACATTCTTATGAAAAAGCTAGATTAGAATTGAATGAATTAAATGATGAATACAAAGTCTATGCTAAAAGCCAGCCAGATGACCAATCAAATCAGTTAATAAAAGTCGTGATTCATGATACAATATACCCGAATGTAGAAATTAACGTTGGTAAATACGCTAAAGTGATTAATAAAGAAACGTCAAAAGTATCCGTCATATTTCAGGATTTAGATTTTTCTATTAATCCTTTAGTTTAAGTGTTGTTAATCACAAATAGTTGCTGATGATTAATTTGTTAGTAACTGATAATGAAGAGGTGATCACATGAGTTGGAAAGCTGTTGAATTGCAGGTTGCACTTCCAAGAACACAAGATGCTGGTCAACTTCAAGATCAATTACAACAAAGAGCACAAGTTATGCAAGATGTATTAAGTGAAGAACAATTAAAGGAATTAGAACGCAAAAGAAAAGCAGTCTTAGAGACAAATGAATCTGAACCCGCTCGAAATGAAGGTGACGAGCATTCAGAGAATAACTGGTCACAAGATGCTGGACAACAATCTAGAAAAGAACCAAAACAGCAAATTCCTCATCCTTATCTAGGTAATCGAGTGGACTTATCTAGGTGAGATACAAGATTTAGGTGGTATAATTAGTGGAAATATTTAGTCTTATCTTACACGGGGTTTCATTTATCGCTATTATATATTTATATCAAAGACTAAGACATATAGATGAATCTAATTCTGATCCGGAAAAGCGTATTCGGGAAATTGAAGATTTATTTAATTCATATTTATTGGAACTTAAAGATGAGAATCGTAAATTGCTTGAGGAAATGTCGAAATTTGAACGGCAATCTCAAGCAAGTGAAACAAAAGAAAATTCATACAATTACAATAATGTTAAAACTAATAATGAAGCATCAGAAGCTACATTGTATGTAAACGAGGAAGATAACCAACAAGCTGAAAAGTCATCCAGTGTACAAAAAACAGAAACAACACAACCGTTTGACATTAGTGGAATGATTGCTGATAAAGAAGATAAAGTAGAAATTAGCTCTCAAAAGACAACGGATGACTCAACACCACAGCAAAAAGCTTTTCAAATGTATGATCAAGGTTATTCCGTTGAATCAATAGCCAAATACCTGGAAATGGGCTATACTGAGGTTGAATTGATGATAAAATTTCACTATAAAATGTCGCATTAAGACTTGCCTACCCTATTGTAATGTGATATATTTACTTTTGGTGTTAATACACACGTCTGTGGAGGTAAGTGAAGGTGCTCGTGAATCGAGTTTCGCTTTCGTATGAAGCAGTCGGAGGAAAATAAAAACCATTTAGGAGGATTTTATTATGGCAGCAATTTCAATGAAACAATTGCTAGAAGCAGGTGTCCATTTCGGTCACCAAACACGCCGTTGGAACCCGAAAATGAAACGTTATATTTTCACAGAACGTAACGGCATTTACATCATTGACCTACAAAAAACAGTTAAGAAGGTTGATGAAGCGTTTAACTTCGTTAAGGATGTTGCGCAAGATGGAGGCACAATTCTTTTCGTTGGAACGAAAAAACAAGCACAAGATACAGTGAAGGAAGAAGCTACTCGTGCTGGCATGCATTATATCAACCAACGTTGGTTAGGCGGCACATTAACAAACTTCCAAACTATTGAAAAACGTATTAGTCGTCTTAAAGAAATTGAAGGCATGGAAGAAGATGGTACTTTCGATGTTCTTCCTAAGAAAGAAGTCGTCATGATTCTTAAAGAAAAAGATCGTCTAGAGAAATTCTTAGGCGGTATTAAAAATATGGATGGCATTCCTGATGCACTATTTATCGTTGATCCACGCAAAGAGCGTATCGCTGTAAAAGAAGCGCATAAGTTAAATATTCCAATTGTAGCTATGGTTGATACAAACTGCGATCCGGATGAAATCGATTATGTTATTCCAGCAAACGATGATGCTATCCGTGCGGTTAAATTAATCACAACAAGAATGGCTGACGCGATTTTAGAAGTTAAACAGGGCGAGGCAACAGAAGACGTTGCTGAAGAAGTAACTTCTGATGACGAAGAAGAAAAAGAAGCCGTTCAAGAGTAAAAGGTTAAGGTGATAAGAGGTAGGACCTTTTATCACCTTTTTTACACTGGATATCTATGAACTCTTATAAATTAACTATTCCCTAAGGAGGACATTTTAATGGCAATTACAGCGAATTTAGTAAAAGAGCTGCGTGAAAAAACTGGCGCAGGCATGATGGATTGTAAAAAAGCATTACAAGAAACTGACGGTGACTTAGACAAAGCTGTTGAATACCTACGTGAAAAAGGTATGTCTAAAGCAGCGAAAAAAGCGGATCGTATCGCAGCAGAAGGATCTACACATATTGTTGCAAACGATCAAGCAGCTGCTATGATCGAAGTCAATGCAGAGACGGACTTCGTTGCTAAGAACGAACAGTTCAAGCAACTCTTAAATGATTTAGCAAGTCATATTCTAAATCATCGTCCAACTACGGTTGAAGAAGCATTTGAACAAAAAATTAATGGTACAGACCAGACGGTAAGTGAGTATATTACATCAGCTATTGCTACGATTGGTGAGAAGATTTCACTTCGCCGTTTCGAGGTGTTTGAACAAGGCGAAAACAGTGCTATCGGAAATTACATCCATATGGGTGGTAAAATTGGTGTGCTAGCTCATTTAGACGGTACAAATGATGAAGCTGTAGCAAAAGATATTGCAATGCATATCGCAGCAATCAACCCTCAATATTTATCACGTGATGAAGTTGACCAAGAGCTTGTTGATAAAGAACGTGAACGTCTGAAACAACAAGCACTTGAAGAAGGCAAGCCTGAGCATATTGTAGAGAAAATGGTTGAAGGCCGTTTAGGCAAGTTCTTTGAAGAAATTTGTCTTTTAGATCAAGCTTTTGTTAAAGATTCTGATCAAACTGTAAAACAATATGTTGAATCAAAAGGTGCAACAATCAAAACTTTCGTTCGTTATGAAGTCGGCGAAGGCATGGAAAAACGTGAAGAAAACTTTGCTGATGAAGTCATGAGCCAAGTTAAGAAGTAAAGATTTGTTTAAAATAGGGGACACATTGTGTTCCCTATTTTAAAACAAGTCTTTAATATTTACATAATGACGGAGGTAAATATGTCTAAAGCTGATTTCAAACGAGTTGTTCTAAAATTGAGTGGAGAAGCCTTAAGTGGGGAACAAGGTAATGGGATTGATCCACGATTTATTAAGTCAATTGCTAAACAAATTCAAGAAATACACGACCTAGGATTAGAAATTGCGATCGTTGTTGGTGGTGGCAATATCTGGCGTGGCAAGGTTGGTAGTGAAGTTGGCATGGACCGTGCCAATGCTGACTATATGGGGATGCTTGCAACTGTCATGAATTCGCTCGCTCTACAAGATAGTTTAGAAAATTATGGGGTGGAGACACGTGTTCAAACATCAATTGAGATGCGTCAGGTAGCAGAACCTTATATTCGCCGGAAAGCCATGCGTCATTTAGAAAAACAGCGCGTTGTCATTTTTGCTGGAGGTACAGGAAACCCTTACTTTTCAACTGATACAACAGCTGCTTTACGTGCTGCAGAAATCGAAGCAGATGTTATACTAATGGCTAAGAATAATGTAGATGGTGTTTATTCAGATGATCCATCCTTAAATACAGATGCTGTTAAGTACCATGAATTAAGTTTTATGGAAGTATTGAATGGTGGATTGGGCGTCATGGATTCTACTGCATCTTCATTATGTATGGACAATGACATAGCATTAATAGTATTCTCGATTATGGAGGAAGGTAACATCAAACGAGTTGTTACTGGAGAAGAAATAGGTACAATTATTAGGAGGAAATAGTGATGAGTGACGAAGTGATTAAAGATTGCCGTGACAAAATGAAAGGTGCTGTTGATGCTTTTTCGAAACAATTAGCAACAGTACGAGCTGGTCGTGCGAATCCGGCTATTCTAGATACGGTTTATGTAGAGTATTATGGTGCGCAAACACCTTTAAATCAGTTAGCTAATGTTTCTGCACCAGAAGCACGTTTGCTTGTCATCACACCATTTGATAAGTCTGCAATTGGTGATATGGAAAAAGCAATCCAGAAAGCGGATTTAGGTTTGACACCTAATAATGACGGAAAACTCATACGCATTAACATTCCAGCACTAACAGAAGAGCGACGTAAGGAACTTGTGAAGATTACTAGAAAATACGCCGAGGAAGCTCGGGTTCAAGTTCGTAACATTCGTCGTGAAGCTAACGATCAATTGAAAAAGTTAGAGAAAGATAGTGAAATCACTGAAGATGAGTTACGTTCTTATACAGATGATGTTCAAAAAGAAACAGATAAGCACATTGATCAAATCGATCAATTGCTAGAAGCTAAAGAAAAAGAAATGACTGAAGTATAAGACATCATAAGTGTTTCTGACAGCTTTCGCTTTAGCGGCGAAAGCTGAATTTTTCTTAAATGTTATATTGGAGAGGGATCAGTATGCTTTTTCGTCAAAATGAAAAAGATGAAAAACAAGAAATAAGTTCAGACAATATCCCGCAACATATTGCGATTATTATGGATGGGAATGGTCGATGGGCAAAAAAACGTGCATTACCAAGAGTGGCTGGCCATCGTGAAGGAATGAAATCAATTGAAAAAGTAGTAAAACGTGCTTCGAACCTAGGTGTTAAAGCTTTAACGCTTTATGCTTTTTCTACTGAGAATTGGAAACGCCCTCATTCAGAGGTTGAATTTATCTTGAAGTTACCATCTCAATTTCTTGATACATATTTACCAGGGTTAAAAGAAAACAATGTTAAAATTACGACAATTGGAGATTTTGCCTCCCTTCCGGATTTCACTCAGAAAGCAGTAAACCAAGCCATTGAAGAGACGAAGAATAACGATGGTATGTCATTAATATTGGCTTTGAATTATGGTAGTCGTAAAGAGCTTGTAGAAGCGACAAAACAAATCGCTCAAGATGTTCAGGAAAATTCGCTTCAAATTGATGAAATTGATGAGAATGTCATTGAACAACATTTATTAACTTATACGGTTCCCGATCCTGATTTATTAATTAGAACGAGCGGTGAAAAACGATTAAGCAATTATTTATTATGGCAATTAGCTTATGCAGAATTTTATTTTACCGATCAATTATGGCCAGAATTCGACGAGAATGCATTAGATGAAGCCATTAAGGAATATCAACATCGAAAAAGACGATTCGGTGGATTGTAGGGATGTGATGTATTGAAACAACGCGTTTTAACAGCTGTAATTGGGCTAATTATATTTATTCCATTTATTGTTTATGGTGATTGGCCTTTTATATTAGTTATAGGGCTTTTAGCAACCGTTGGACTTAGTGAATTATTCCAAATGAAAAATATCACGTTGTTCAGTTTTCCTGCTATATTAAGTTTTGTGCTATTGTGGATTGGATTTATTGATTTATTTATTTATTCATTTTTAGTAAACTTACCAATTAATCTGACCGAATTGGCATTATTAGCAGCGTTTACTTTATTAGCTTATATTGTACTTGTAAAAAACCATGTGACGTATAGCGACATGGCTTTTATACTTTTATCATTCATTTATGTTGGCGTTGGATTTGCAACCGTTATTGAAACGCGCTTACTAGGCTTAGATTATATATTGTTTGCATTTTTAATTATCTGGTTTACTGATACAGGAGCATACTTGATTGGTCGTTCGATTGGTAAACGCAAATTATGGCCTGAGATTAGCCCTAAAAAGACAATTGCAGGATTTAATGGAGGAATTGCAAGTGCGGTCATTATCGCCTTAATATTTGAAATGTTTAATCCGTTGTATGATAATATGATAATAGTTATCTTGATTGCCATTTTAGGTTCAATCTTGGCACAATTAGGTGATTTAGTTGAGTCAGCACTGAAACGTACTTACGGAGTGAAAGATTCTGGTCGGATATTACCAGGTCATGGTGGCATATTAGATCGTTTTGATAGTTTAATTTTTATGTTACCTTTTCTACACTTTTTACAGTTCCTTTAATTTAATCATGAATGAGGGTAGACAATGAAAAATATAGTCTTATTAGGGGCAACAGGATCTATTGGTGTACAAACCTCAGATATTATTGAAGCCAATCCATCCGAATTTAATTTGTATGCGATGGCATTTGGTACACGAATAGATGTTGCGAAACCCATTATAGAGCGTTTGAAACCGTCTGTTGTGGTTGTGAAGGATAGCTCAGTTAAGGAGCAATTAATCAATCAAATTGATCATAACATTACAATTTATTCTGGATTAGACGCTTTAAATGAATTGGTTACAGAGCCTGATGTGGACTTAGTGGTTAACGCCTTATTAGGAAGTGTTGGGTTAAAACCTACATTGGCGGCTATTCGTGCCCGAAAACAAATTGCATTTGCAAATAAAGAAACACTAGTTACGGCAGGTCATCTTGTAAAAGCTGAAGCTGACCGATATGGGGTTGATTTATTACCTGTTGATAGTGAACATGCTGCTATTCATCAATGTTTACGAGGTGAGAATCCGAGTGAAATTAAGCGAATGGTCATCACAGCTTCAGGAGGTAGTTTTCGTGACTATACACGAGATGAGTTGGTTGGTGTTACTAAAGAAGATGCTTTAAAACATCCTAATTGGAGCATGGGTGCGAAGATTACAATTGACTCTGCTACCATGATGAATAAAGGTTTGGAAGTCATTGAGGCACACTGGCTTTTTGATGTGCCTTATGATCAAATAGACGTGTTAATGCATAAAGAAAGTGTTATTCATAGTATGGTTGAATTTGTTGATCAGAATGTCATGGCACAACTTGGTACACCAGATATGAGAATCCCTATTCAATATGCTCTAACCTACCCTGATCGAACGACTTATAATTTATCATCAGGTCTTGATTTAACTTCGTTCGGCACGCTTCACTTTCAAGACTTGAGTTTTGATCGTTTTCCTTGTCTAGACATGGCTTATCAGGCTGGTCGTGAAGGTGGCTCTATGCCAACTGTATTAAATGCAGCAAATGAAGAAGCAGTGCAGTTATTTTTAAATGATCAGATTGATTTTTTAGGTATCGAGAAGGCGATCTATGATGCATTATCTGAACATCAAAGAATTGAAACACCCGATTTAGATACGATTTTAGATATTGATCAAGAAACACGCAAACGTGTAAGACGCCGTCACTAAAAGGAAGGTGCTTGGATTGAATACGATAATAGCATTTTTATTTATGTTTGGTTTACTCGTGTTTATTCATGAGTTAGGCCATTTGATTTTAGCGAAAAGGGCAGGAATGCTTGCACGAGAATTTGCCATTGGTTTCGGTCCGAAAATTTTTTCTTACCGTAAACACGAAACATTATATACGGTTAGATTATTACCGATTGGTGGTTATGTAAGAGTTGCTGGTGAAGACCCAGAGATTATCGACTTGAAACCTGGTCATCATATTGGCTTAGAATTTAATGACTTAGGTGAAGTCAATAAAATCATTGTCAATAATAAGTCAAATCACCCAGATGCAAAAGTTGTTGAGGTATCTAGAATTGATCTAGATCATGAATTAACAATTGAAGCTAATGATTTAGACACTGATACTTTTCATAAATATAGTGTTAATCGACAAGCCTTATTCGTCATGGATGAAAAAGAAACTTTAATTGCTCCATATGATCGCCAGTTTTCAAGTAAGAACACAATCCAAAAAGGACTACAAGTTTTTGCAGGACCATTTATGAACTTCGCATTAGCGATTGCATTGTTCATTGCACTTGGATTTGCTCAAGGTGTTCCGGCTGAACAAGCAATTATCGGAGAAGTACAAGAGGATTCACCTGCTGCAGCAGTCGATATTGAAGCAGGTGACCAAGTTGTCTCTATCGATGATCAGTCGATTAATACATGGACTGATTTTGTAAGGTATGTACAAGAAAGACCTGGAGAAACAGTAGAATTAACAATGGAAAGAGGAGATGAACTTGTCACCACTTCAGTTGCTCCTGCTGAAGTTACAGAACAAGGAGAATCTATTGGTCAATTGGGTGTTCGAAGACATTTTGAAGATGCGCCAGGTGATGTGATTGCTTATGGTTTCACCCAGACTTATGATATGACGATTCTTATATTAGACGCTCTTGGCCAGCTTGTGACAGGTCAATTATCATTAGATGCATTAGCAGGTCCTGTCGGCATCTATTCAGCTACTGATGACGTAGTTCAAACGGGTTTCTTTAACTATATCATGTGGACAGCGATGCTCAGTATCAATCTAGGTATTGTAAACTTATTACCTCTACCTGCATTAGATGGTGGTCGATTGATATTCATTGGACTTGAAGCTATTCGAGGTAAACCACTCGACCCTCAAAAAGAAGGGATTGTTCACTTTATTGGGTTTGCATTACTCATGTTATTAATGATTGCTGTTACGTGGAATGACATTGAACGGCTATTTATGTAATTGGTTTTACATGACTAGATTAAATGAGTGATCATAGTTGTCCATAACTGATCAGGGAATATAACAAATGAGGTGAAATTGTATGAGACAAAGTAATATGCTAATACCGACTTTACGAGAAGTACCTAAAGAAGCAGACATTCCAAGTCATCAGTTGTTATTAAAAGCTGGTTATATTCGTAAACTGGCATCTGGTGTATATAACTTTTTGCCGTTAGGTAAGCGTGTTTTACGCAAATTAGAAACCATTATTCGTGAAGAAATGGATCGTACGGGCGCACAAGAAATTCAGATGCCAACTTTGCAACCAGCGGAACTATGGGAAGCTTCAGGCCGTTGGGAGACAATGGGGCTTGAATTAATGAGGCTAAATGATCGTCATGAACGAAAATTTGCATTAGGGGCAACGCATGAAGAAGTTGTGACATCTCTAATTGGAGATGAAATCAATTCATATAAAAAATTACCGTTAACTGTTTATCAAATTCAAAGCAAATTCCGTGATGAAAAAAGACCTCGTTTCGGATTATTGCGCGGTCGTGAGTTTTTAATGAAAGATGCTTATTCCTTCCATGAAACTTATGAGTCTCTCGATGAAGCTTATAATCGTTTATTTGAAGCATATAAGCGCGTGTTTGAACGATGTGGATTAAATTTCCGAGCCGTTATAGCTGACTCAGGTGCTATGGGTGGTAAAGACACACATGAATTCATGGTCTTATCAGATATTGGTGAAGATACAATAGCTTATTCAGATCAATCTGACTACGCTGCCAACGTTGAAATGGCACCAGTCCTGCCAACACAAGAGAAGTCAGAGACTGAACCTAAACCACTTGAAAAAATCGAAACACCAAATGCGAAAACGATGCAGGAAGTAGCTGACTTCTTAGGGCATTCCTTACAAGAAGGTATGAAAGCCATCATGTTTAAAGTGGATGATCGTTTCGTAATGGTTGTAACACGTGGTGATCACGAGGTGAACGATGTTAAACTCAAAAATTTATTCGATGCTAAGTTTATTGAGTTAGCAACAGAACAAGAAACGATTGATGTAGTTGGTGCTGGATTTGGTTCTTTAGGCCCGATTAATGTTCCTGAAGATGTTGAAGTTATTGCTGATTATGCTGTTAAACCGTTAGTTAATGCCTCTTGTGGTGCCAATGAAAATGGTTATCATTACCGCAATGTGACACCAGAGCGCGATTTTGAGGTTACACAGTACGCTGATGTGCGTTTTATTGAAGAAGGAGATCCTTCTCCAGATGGTCATGGTACCATACAGTTTGCAAAAGGTATTGAAGTAGGCCATGTATTTAAACTTGGGTCTCTGTACGCGGACAAGTTAAACGCTTCATTTTTAAACCAAGAAGGACGTGCCCAAACCTATATTATGGGTTGTTATGGAATTGGGGTGTCACGTACACTAGCTTCCGTAGTTGAACAATTCCATGACGAACAAGGCATGTTTTGGCCAGACTCCCTTGTGCCATTTGATGTTCATATAATCAATCTTAATATGAAAAAAGATGAACAAGTTGATTTAGCAGAAACAGTTTACACAAACTTACAAGAACAATCCTTTGATGTGTTATACGATGATCGTCAAGAACGAGCGGGTGTGAAATTTAATGATAGTGATTTAATTGGAATTACGCATCGCGTGACGATTGGTAAACGTGCAAATGAAGGTTATGTAGAATACAAGAATAGAAAAACTGGCGAACAACAAGATATTCATGTAGATGAACTTGTTTCATTTTTAAAAACGTTATGATTACAATCAAAACCCTTGTCTATGAATAGGCAAGGGTTTCTAAAATCATGATAAGTCCACCTTTTAAGTGAGGAATCGAGTATGGATTTAAATAAACGTGAAAAATTAGAGTTATTATTACAACAAATAAATATGCCTGAAGAAGTGGTGAACAATCATTTTGATCAGACGGTCTTAGAGAAATTAACGGTTTATAAATCGACGAAACAGTGGATCTTTCATTTACATAATCCAAACCCGTTTGATTTTGATGTGATCTCATTATTTAAAGCGAATTTACAAACAGCTTTTCACCATGTGGCATCTGTTGATGTACAAATTACAACAGATGAATCGACAGTAAGCGAAAGCACTTTCCAAGCCTATTGGTTTGATTTCATTCATTCAGTCCATGATTTGTTTCCAGCTTATAAAGAATTTATTTGTAATCAGACGCCTAGACTTGAGGGTGCAAGTGTCATTCTGAATGCTCGTAATGACGCTGAAGCTAATATGGTTAAGAAAAAACTCGATCCGTTATTTCAAAGTTATTGTCACAAGCATGGTCTTAAGACTTGTCATATTCAACTTGAAGTAAGCCAAAACGAAGAAGCTATTCAAGCCTTTCAACAACAAAAACTTGAAGAAGAACGTACTTTGGTTCAAAAGGCGATGCAAGAACAGGCTGAAAGACAAAAAGCTAAAGAAGAAGCTGAAACTACCGAAAGTGGAACAGTGGGTCCTCTTCAAGTTGGTCATGAGATCAAAGAAGATGCTGTTGAAATGCACCTTATCTTAGAAGAAGAGCGACGCATGGTCATTCAAGGCTATGTTTTTGATGTAGATATTCGTAACCTTCGTTCTGGTCGAGATTTACTCATTATTAGCATCACGGACTATACAGATTCAATTCAAATTAAAATGTTTTCTAAAGGTGATGAACAGAAGGCATTATTTGCACAAGTCAAAGCGGGCATGTGGTTAAAAGCTAGAGGTAGTATTCAGACTGATACTTATACAAATGAATTAATAATGATGGGTCAAGATTTAAATGAGGTTAAAGCTAAAGCAAGGCAAGACCCAGGGATTGATGGTGAAAAACGGATTGAGCTTCATGCGCATACGACGATGAGTCAAATGGATGCGACTGTATCTGCTGAAAGTTTAGTTGAACAAGCTGCCAAATGGGGACATGAAGCTGTCGCGATTACAGACCATGGTGTCGTACAAGCATTTCCTGAGGCCTATAATGCGAGTCAAAAGCATGGTGTAAAAGTGCTGTATGGAATTGAAGCGAACTTAGTTGATGATGGTGTGCCAATTGCTTATAACGAGGCAAACCAGACCTTACACGATGCTACTTATATCGTATTTGACGTTGAAACAACTGGTTTGTCTGCTGCTTATGATAAGATCATAGAACTTGCAGCTGTAAAAGTTCATGACGGAGAAATTATCGATCGGTTTGAACGATTTGCCAATCCACACCAAAAGTTAAGTCAAACAACAATCGATTTAACCGGCATTACTGATGATATGGTTAAAGACGCACCTGAAATCGAAGAGGTAAGCCGTGAATTTTATGAATGGTGTGGTGAAGATATATTAGTCGCTCATAATGCTAGCTTTGATATCGGTTTTATTAACGCAGCTTATAAGCAGTTCAACTTACCAAAAGTGACCAATCCAGTGATTGATACATTGGAATTAGCTAGATTATTATATCCAAATTTAAAAAATCACAGATTAAATACACTTTGTAAACATCTAAATATTGATTTAACTCAACATCACCGTGCTATTTATGACGCTGAAGCGACAGGTTATTTATTGTGGAGTTTAGTCAAATCGGCAAAAGAAAAAGATATTGAGACACATACGGACTTAAATAATTATGTAGGGCAGGGCGATACTTATAAACGTTCACGCCCAAATCACGCTACGATTATTGCCCAATCTGACGAAGGCTTAAAAAACTTATTTAAGCTTGTTTCGATGTCACATATTGATTATTTTTATCGTGTTCCAAGAATTCCTCGTTCACAACTCAAGAAACATCGTGATGGGCTATTTATTGGATCAGCCTGCGATCAAGGTGAACTTTTTGATACGATTGCGCTTAAATCAGAAGAAGAAGCAGAAGAGGTTGCTGAATTCTATGATTATATAGAAGTCCAACCGCCAATGAATTACTATCATTTGATCGAAAAGGAAAATGTTCAATCGGTCGAACACATTAAGCAATTAATTAAGAAACTTGTGTCGATTGGTAAGAAATTAGATATACCCGTTGTCGCTACAGGTAATGTGCATCACTTGCATTCTCATGAGAAGATTTATCGACAAATATTAATTGCATCACAAAGTGGAAACCCATTAAATCGACAAACGATTCCAGATGTTTATTTCAAAACAACTGCAGACATGTTAGAAGACTTTGCTTTCTTAGGCGATGATGTGGCAAAAGAAATCGTCGTCACGAATACCAAGTGGGTCACTGATCAGATAGATGATATTAAACCAATTAAAGATGAATTATATACACCTAACATTGAAGGTGCAGATGATGAAATTCGTGACATGTGTTATACACGTGCTAAGTCAATTTACGGTGATGAACTACCAGAGCTTGTGTCTAAGCGATTAGATACTGAATTAACCAGTATTATTGAAAATGGTTTCTCGGTTATCTACTTAATTTCTCAAAAGATCGTGAAAAAATCATTAGACGATGGTTATCTTGTAGGCTCGCGTGGTTCTGTTGGCTCTTCATTTGTCGCAACCATGATGGAAATCACTGAAGTTAATCCATTACCACCACATTATGTTTGTCCGAACTGTCAGTATCACGAATTTTATACTGACGGTAGTGTCGGCTCAGGCTTTGATTTACCGAAAAAGGATTGCGAACAGTGTGGAACTGCCTATCGTCGAGATGGACAAGATATTCCGTTTGAAACATTCCTTGGATTTAAAGGTGACAAAGTTCCGGATATTGATTTGAACTTCTCTGGCGAGTATCAACCGGTTGCTCACCATTATACAAAAGTGTTATTTGGTGAAGATAAAGTTTATCGAGCAGGAACAATCGGAACTGTAGCTGAGAAAACGGCCTATGGATTTGTGAAAGGTTATGCTCAAGACCATCAACTCATGTATCGTCAAGCAGAAGTGGACCGACTTGTGCAAGGATGTACTGGTGTGAAACGGACAACAGGTCAGCATCCCGGAGGAATTATTGTCGTTCCAGATGACTATGAAATATACGATTTTTCACCCATTCAGTATCCAGCAGATGACTCTAGTTCGGAATGGTTAACAACGCATTTTGACTTCCATTCCATTCATGATAACTTATTAAAACTAGATATACTGGGACATGATGATCCGACAGTTATTCGAATGTTGCAAGACTTAACTGGTATAGACCCAGAAACGGTGCCAACCAATGATCCTGAAATGATGAAAATCTTTAGTGGCCCTGAGGTGTTAGGAGTTAATGAAGATGATATTCTATGTAAAACGGGGACTTTAGGTGTACCAGAGTTTGGTACGCGATTTGTTCGCCAAATGCTTGAAGATACGAAGCCTTCAAGTTTTGCTGAATTAGTTATTATTTCTGGTTTATCTCATGGTACTGATGTGTGGTTAGGTAACGCTCAGGAATTAATTAATGACGGAATTTGCGAAATTGGCGATGTCATTGGTTGCCGTGACGATATTATGGTCTATTTATTACAAAAAGGTTTGGAATCATCCTTAGCCTTTACGATTATGGAATATGTTCGTAAAGGTCGTGGATTGAAAGATGAATGGATCGAAGAAATGAAAAACCATGGCGTGCCTGATTGGTATATTGAATCTTGTAAGAAGATTAAATATATGTTCCCGAAAGCACACGCAGCAGCTTATGTATTAATGGCAGTTCGAATTGCTTATTTCAAGGTGCATTACCCAATTGAATTTTACGCAGCTTATTTTTCAGTTCGAGCTGATGACTTTGATATTGATACAATGGTTAAAGGTTCGGAAGCTATTAAACAACGGGTTGAAGATATTTTAGAAAAAGGCAATGAAGCATCGCCAAAGGAAAAGAGTTTATTGACTGTTCTAGAACTTGCTCTTGAAATGACGATGCGAGGTTATCAGTTCCAATCAGTTGATTTATACCGTTCTGATAGTCAGCGGTTTATCGTTGATGGCGATACGTTAATTCCACCGTTTAACGCGATTGATGGCTTAGGAACAAACGCTGCTATTAATATTGTTAAAGCTAGAGAAAACGGCGAATTTCTTTCAAAAGAAGATTTACGTGAGCGCTCTCGTATCTCTAAGACAGTACTGGAGTATTTAGACAATCACGGTTGTCTAGGTGAGTTACCTGATCAAAATCAATTATCACTGTTTTGATCAAATAAAGGTGTTAAATCTGCATGTGGTTGCATGACATACCTATTTATGGTATATTAATTGACAGATTAGCAAAAGATACGTCTACGATGAAAGAGTGGGTTCTTCCCACTCTTTCGTTTTGTCTACCCTGCTGCTCGATTCACCTTATACAGCAGGGCAAATTTTTGTAACAGCAACAGATGCCTTACATCTGATGACGATATGTTGATAGTAACATGATGAAGGAGGGTATAATATGAGTCAGAAGATCATTTCATTAACAGAAGAGATTGTACAACCGATTGTTGAAGACATGAACTTAGAGCTGGTCGATGTTGAATTTGTAAAAGAAGGCAAAAATCATTTTCTACGTGTCTATGTCGATAAAGAAGGCGGTGTAGATATCGAAGATTGCGAGCGCGTTAGTGAAAAACTAAGCGAAGAGTTAGATCAACGTGATCCTATAGAGCAAGCGTATTTTCTAGAGGTATCATCACCAGGAGTAGAGCGTAAATTAAAGAAAAGAGAAGACTTTGAACGGTTTGAAGGTTCTTATATTTACGTCAAAACTTATGAGCCAATTGATGGTGATAAGGAATTTTTCGGTGATTTAAAAGAGTTTGTTAATGATCAATTGACACTTGAAATCAAAGTAAAAACACAAACGAAACAAGTGACAATTCCATATGAAAAAGTAGCCAATGCACATTTGGCTGTTCAGTTTTAAATTGGGGAGGTTTAACAGTTGAATAGAGAATTGTTTGAAGCAATGGAAACGTTAGCTGATGAAAAAGGAATTGATCGTGAAGTATTGTATGAAGCATTAGACGCTGCGCTCGTTTCTGCTTATAAGAAAAACTTCAACTCAAACACAAACGTCCGTGTTGAATTAGATTCTGACGACAATACCATGAAAGTATTTTCACGTCGGGTGGTCGTAGATGAAGTTGAAGATGAGGAATTAGAAGTATCATTAGAGGACGCACAACAGATTGACCCTTCTTATGAATTAGAAGATGTTGTGGAACATGAAGTGACACCTCAAGATTTCGGTCGAATTGCTGCTCAAGCAGCTAAGCAAGTTGTGACACAGCGTGTTCGTGAAGCGGAACGTGGTGTGATTTACAATGACTTTGTTGACCGTTTAGATGATATTATAATTGGCACTGTACAACGAATGGATAATCGCTATTTATACATCCACTTAGGAAAAGTTGAAGGTAAATTACCAACGAATGAAGTCATGCCAGGCGAATCGTATCAAGTGCATGACCGCATAAAAGTTTATGTAACAAAGGTTGAAAATACGAGCAAAGGGCCTCAGGTATATGTTTCTCGTACACATCCAGGGTTACTTAAACGTTTGTTTGAAATCGAAGTGCCTGAGATCTATGAAGGTATTGTAGATATTATGTCCGTATCTCGTGAAGCGGGAGACCGTTCTAAAATCAGCGTACATGCCGATGATCCAGAGATCGATCCTGTTGGTTCTTGTGTTGGTCAACGCGGACAGCGTGTCCAGACAGTCGTTGATGAGTTAAATGGAGAAAAGATTGATATCGTCCATTATTCAGAGGATCCTGTTGTTTATATTTCGAATGCATTAAGTCCTTCCAAAGTGATTGATGTATTAGTTGATGAAGCAGAACATGCAACAACAGTTATTGTTCCGGATGACCAGCTTTCATTAGCAATCGGTAAAAAAGGACAGAATGCTAGGTTGGCTGCCCGTTTGACTGGTTGGAAAATTGATATCAAGAGTGAATCTGAAGCAAATGAAGAAGATGCTTCTGATCATGCAGCTTCTGAAGTAGCTGATCAAGTCGAAGAAGACGAGGAAGTGTAAAAGGGGGAGAGAGTGTTGGCTAAACAAAAGAAACAACCATTGCGTAAATGTGTCATAACTCAAGAAATGTTTCCCAAAAAGGAATTAATTCGTGTTGTGCGAAATAAAGAGGGTGACGTATTCATTGACGAAACGGGTAAACAAAATGGTCGAGGTGCATATTTAAGTAGGGATGTTTCCACGATTAAAAAAGCGAAACAAACAAAAGCGTTAAACCGCCATTTAAATGCTGATGTTGATGAAACGTTATATGATGAATTACTGCAACATGTGAGTGAATCATCATGAATCAATCTTACTTAAACATGCTCGGTTTAGCCAATCGCGCTCGGAAGTTGATTTTAGGAGAAGAAAATATTGTTGAAAGTATTCGTCATAATGAAGCTCAACTTGTTTTAATTGCAAATGATGCCTCGGACAATACGACGAAGAAATTAACAGATAAGTGTAAAAGTTATCACGTTCAATACGTTATTGTGAGCGATCGGAAAACATTATCGCAATCAATCGGAAAAGATGGACGTGTTGCCGTTGCGGTAACAGATCAAGGGTTTGCGAACAAACTCCGAGAAAAGTTATCGGAATAATATTCGGGGGTGAATGTATGAAAAAAATGCGCGTATACGAATATGCCAAACAACAAAACGTATCAAGTAAAGAAGTTATTAATAAATTAAAAGAACTTGATGTTGAGATTTCAAATCATATGTCGACAATAACTGATAATACAATTCGTCAATTAGATGAAATCTATCAACCAGAGCAAGCACAAACAACATCTAAAGATTCTCAAAAAGAAGAACCAAAACAACAAACTCAGCAACAAAGCCAGCAACCAAAACAAGATAACAAATCTTCTAATAAACAGAATCAAAACAGCAATCAACAACAAAACCAAAATCAAAGTCAAAATCAAAACAGTAAACAACAAAACCAGAATCAATCACAGAATAAACAACAGAATAAGCAGCAAAATAAATCTAACCAATCTCAAAACCAGAATAAACAGAACAACAAGAAGAATAATGCTAAGAAACAGAAGGGCAATCAAAAACAACAGAAACAAAATCAATCAGAGCAAATTGATAAGATCACCTATCAAGGCTCATTAACAGTTGGAGAATTAGCTGACAAATTAAATAAAGACTCTTCAGAAATTATTAAGAAGTTAATGATGCTCGGTGTTATGGCGACGATTAATCAACAATTAGATTCCGAGACAATAGAACTGATTTGTGATGATTATGGAGTTGAAGTTGAAGAAGAAGTTGTCGTTGATCAAACAGACATCAATAACTATATCATTGAAGATGCTGAAGAAGATTTAAGTGTACGCCCAGCTATTGTCACGATTATGGGACACGTTGACCATGGTAAAACAACACTACTTGACTCCATTCGTGAAACGAAAGTGACAGAAGGTGAAGCTGGCGGGATTACACAGCATATTGGTGCCTATCAAATTGAACAAGATGATAAAAAGATCACGTTCTTAGATACACCTGGACACGCAGCATTTACTAGCATGCGTTCTCGAGGTGCGCAAATTACTGATATCGCCATTTTAGTTGTTGCTGCTGATGATGGCGTTATGCCGCAAACAATTGAGGCTATAAACCACGCTAAAGCAGCTGAAGTTCCAATTATTGTTGCGGTTAACAAAGTGGATAAAGAAGGTTCAGACCCTAACCGAGTTATGCAAGAACTAATGGCTTATGACCTTGTACCTGAAGACTGGGGCGGTAACACAATTTATGTTCCACTATCTGCTCTTCAAGGCGAAGGTATTGATGACTTAGTCGAAATGATTAACCTTGTCGCTGAAGTTGAAGAGTTAAAAGCTAACCCAGCTAAAGTAGCAAACGGTACCGTTATTGAAGCACAACTAGAAAAAGGTCGAGGAAGTGTCGCAACATTACTTGTCCAAAACGGAACCTTGAATAAAGGTGATTCGCTTGTTGTAGGTAATCATTACGGAAAAGTACGTGCGATGAGTAACCATCTCGGAAAGTCCGCATCTAAAGCTGGACCATCTATGCCAGTAGAAGTGATCGGTTTGAATGGTGTTCCTCAAGCAGGCGACCAGTTCTTAGTCTTTAAAGATGATAAGCAAGCGAAACAAGTTGCTCAAATGCGTGAACAAAAACAAATTCAAGAGCAGCGTGAATCAACAGGTAAGTTAAACCTTGATGAATTATTTGATCAAATCAAACAAGGTGACCTAAAAGAAATTAATGCGATTGTCAAAGCTGATGTGCAAGGTTCAGCGGAAGCTGTAGCATCTTCATTACGTAAGATTGAAGTTGAAGGTGCAAAAATTAACATTATTCATACTGGTGTTGGTGCAATCACCGAATCAGATATCATTTTAGCTTCAGCTTCAAACGGTCTTGTTATTGGATTCAATGTTCGACCAGATAATAATGCTAAACGGGCGGCTGAAAATGAAGGCGTAGAAATTCGTTTACACCGTATTATTTATAAAGTAATCGAAGAAATGGAAGCAGCCATGAAAGGTATGCTAGATCCAGTTTACGAAGAGAAAATTATCGGTCAAGCTGAAGTTCGAGAAACATTTAAAGTATCGAAAATTGGTACGATTGCAGGTTCTTACGTAACGGATGGTAAGATCACTCGTAATTCTGGAGTTCGTGTTATTCGTGATAGCGTTGTGCAATTTGAAGGAGAAATTGATTCACTAAAACGTTTCAAAGACGACGTCAAAGAAGTACAACAAAATTACGAGTGTGGTATCACGGTTAAGAATTATAATGATATTAGAGAAGGCGATATAATCGAAGCCTTTATCATGGAGGAAGTTGAGCGCTAAATGATTGGTTATGCTTATGTTGAATGCTTAATTTATGATGTCCAGTCATTAAAGGCAAAACGTTCAATTATCAAGCAAACAATGCATCAAGCGAGTAAGAATTTAAATGTTAGTATTGCTGAAATCGATTATCACGATCTGTGGCAACGGACTGCATTTGAGATAGCTTGTGTAGCAAAAAATCAAGTCATTGCGGAACAGATTCTGCAAAACGCAGTCAACCGAATTGACGAACGTGCAGATCTAGAAATTACAGTTATTCAATATGAATGGCTGTAAATGGAATAGTAAGAGGTGAATGAAAATGAGTGATTTAAGAGCTAATCGTGTCGCCGAACAAATGAAAAAAGAAATGGGCGATATCTTATCACGTAAGATAAAAGATCCTCGTGTAGGTTTTGTAACAGTCACTGATGTCCAAGTGACTGGTGACCTACAACAGGCAAAAGTGTTTATTTCTATATATGGTGATGATGCTCAACAAGAAGAAACACTCGTTGGTTTAACAAAATCAAAAGGTTTCATTCGGTCCGAGATTGGTCAACGAATTCGTTTACGAAAGACACCAGAAATATCGTTTGAGATCGATGAAGCGATTGAATATGGTAATCGTATTGAACGAATTTTAAAGGATTTGAATGATGAATAAAGAGTCAATGATTAAAGGATAGACACTAGGTCTATCCTTTAGTCTGTTTGATTGTAAAATGAGGTGTTATCATGAATGGAATCATCCCTTTATGGAAACCAAAAGGTATGACATCGCATGATTGTGTTAATAAATTGCGGGGAATACTGCAAACCAAAAAAATTGGTCACACAGGCACATTGGATCCGAATGTTGAAGGTGTATTACCAATGACAGTTGGAAAAGCGACTAAATTAACTAGCTTTATTACCGATCATACCAAAACCTATGTAGCCGAGGTTTCTTTAGGGCAGCAAACGACAACAGAAGATAATACGGGTGACACTGTAACTTCTAAGATAGTGGACCCATCTCTGACTTTAGAAGACTGCAAGCATGCAATAGAAAAGTTTAAAGGTGAAATTAGGCAAATCCCACCGATGTATTCTGCAGTTAAAGTCAATGGAATGAAACTGTATGAATATGCTCGAGAAGGGTTAGAAGTTGAAAGGCCTGTACGAGATGTTACGATCCATTCTATTGAGCTAGCTACTGACCAATTCGAACAGTATTCAAATAAAGATGTTCGTTTTTCATTTCGGATTTATTGCTCAAGTGGAACATATGTCAGAACTTTATGTGTTGATATCGGAGCCGAGATTGGTTACCCAGCTCATATGACGCATTTAATTCGCGAAGAAGCTGGAACTTTTCATCGAGATGAGACGGTAACATTTACTGAACTTGAAGAAGCAAAAGGAACTGCATTGTTAGAATCTTTTATACAAGATTCGGGACGAGCTTTGACAAAAATACCAGTTTATGTTGTTGGGGATGATGAAATAATTCGCTTTAAGCATGGACAAGTCCTACCAATCCCCGATAAACTGAAAGAAAATGATTTGTTTCGAGTGGAATCGGAATATGGTGAATTAATCGCTTTATATCAACCCCACCCGACGAAGTCAGATTTAATGAAACCATATAAAGTTTTGCAAACGTAAAGAAGGTGACAGACATGGAAGTAATTGAATTAAGTCTAAAGCAAACTGAACCAATGCCGGTACTTGATGATGTTAGTCTTGCAGTAGGATATTTTGATGGTGTGCATACTGGGCATCAGCGGGTTATTCAAAAGGCTATAGATGAGGCAGAAAGACAAGGAATAAAATCAGGGGTCATGACGTTTAGTCCTCATCCATTAACTGTTATTAAAAATCAACCACTATTAGATTATTTGATTACCACACATAATGAAAAGATGAAGGAATTTAGAAAATTTAATTTAGATTACGTTGTGGTTGTAACATTTAATCATGATTTAGCTCAACTATCACCTCAAGCGTTTGTTGATCAATTTTTTATTGCGCTAAATGTGAAGCACGTAGTCGGTGGGTTTGACTTTTCTTTTGGCCATAAAGGCGCAGGTAAAATACAACAAATGAATGAATACGCTAAAAATGCATTAACTTATTCAGTTGTCGATGAAGTCTCTTCTAATGGTGAAAAAATTAGTTCATCGAGAATTCGTGATCTAATAAAAGAAGGTGACATGGCTGAATCTAAACGGTTATTAGGTCGGTCATTTTCAATTGAAGCGAATGTCGTGTATGGCTATCAGAGAGGACGAGAAATTGGTTACCCGACAGCCAATTTAGATGTTAATCCGGAACATATTATTCCACGTGTTGGCGTTTATGCAATTCAAGTCTATGTGAATGGCACATGTTATGATGGCATGGCAAGTGTTGGTTTTAATCCTACATTTGATCAAGAACATGACCAACCAATTATTGAAGCCCATCTTTTCGATTTTGATGACAATCTATATGCGGTCAATATAGAAGTCTTGTTTTTACATTACATACGTGATGAAGAAGCATTTTCAGAAGTGACAGAACTTATAAAACGCATTGAACAAGATGAAATAGAAGCGAAAAATTTTATTCGTTCTTATTCTAGCTAACACTTGCATTATCGCTTTATAACATGTATTGTAATTAATGTACGAATTATAACCTTTTTCTTGGCATTACGTCACTCCGCCGAATGCGAGGAAGAAGGGGATTAAACTAATTTAGGAGGTGGATAGGATGTCCCTATCACAAGAACGCAAAAGCGAATTAATCAACGAATTTAAAACACACGAGAACGATACTGGTTCTCCAGAAGTGCAAGTTGCGATTTTAACTGAACAAATCACAACACTAAACACGCACTTACGTGAGCACAAGAATGATCACCATTCTCGTCGTGGCTTAATGAAAATGGTTGGTCGTCGTCGTCATTTGTTAAATTATCTACGTAACAAAGATATCCAACGTTATCGTGATCTAATTAACAAATTAGGTTTACGTCGATAAGCTATAGGTTAGAAAAAGCGGGGTAGTACCCGCTTTTTCTTTTATTCTTAAAACACTTTTCGTATTTTGTCATGTTAAAATGATTATAATAAAATAGAATGAAAAACGTGTTTCTTGTGACTACATAAGCAACAGTTTGGAAGGAGTCGTAAATATTATGACGAATGAAATGAAGTCATATTCAATTGATGTCGCTGGGCGCCAACTGACTTTTGAAGTAGGCGAAGTTGCGAAACAAGCTAATGGTGCAGCGATGGTACGCTACGGAGATACTTCCGTTTTAGTCGCAGCAACAGCATCAAATGAACCGAAAGATTTACCATTTTTCCCACTCACTATTAATTATGAAGAAAAATTATATGCGGTGGGTAAAATTCCAGGAGGTTTTATTAAACGTGAAGGTAGACCTAGTGATAAAGCCGTTCTAACATCACGTTTAATTGATCGTCCTATTCGACCATTATTTGCTGATGGTTTTCGTAATGAAGTACAAGTTATGAGTACTGTTATGAGTCTTGATCAAGACTGTTCTTCAGAAATCGCTGCCATGATTGGTTCCTCGCTGGCATTATGCATTTCAGACATTCCGTTCGACGGCCCAATTGCAGGTGTTCACGTAGGTCGTGTTAACGGTGAATTTGTTATTAACCCAACCGTTGAACAATCAAAAGAAAGTGACATTGAATTAACGGTAGCAGGTACTAAAGATGCGATTAACATGGTTGAAGCTGGTGCACAAGAAGTACCAGAAGATATTATGTTAGAAGCGATTATGTTTGGTCATGAAGAAATTAAGCGATTGGTAGCATTTCAAGAAGAAATCATGGCTGAAGTTGGTAAAGAAAATATGGAAGTTGAGTTATTCCAACCTGAAGCAGATTTAAAAACAGAAGTCATTAATTTAGCTAAAGATAAAATTGTCCAAGCGATCCAAACGGAAGAGAAGCAGGCTCGCGAAGAAGCAATTGATGCTGCTAAGGCTGACATTGTCGCTCAATATGAAGAAGCAGAAGTGGAAAGCAACGTTTTGTCTCAAGTGAAATCAGTGTTAGATTCCATTGTTAAAGAGGAAGTACGTCGTTTAATTACGGTCGATAAAGTTCGTCCTGATGGGCGTGGGTTGGATGAAATTCGTCCACTATCATCCCGCACTGATGTATTACCACGTACACATGGTTCAGCTATGTTCACACGTGGTCAAACACAGGCATTAAGTGTAGCTACATTAGGTCCATTAGGTGATGTGCAAGTTTTAGATGGATTAGATTTAGAAGAAGAGAAACGTTTCATGCATCATTATAACTTCCCGCAGTACAGCGTGGGTGAAACAGGTCCCGTACGTGGTCCAGGACGTCGTGAAATTGGCCATGGTGCATTAGGTGAGCGTGCATTAGAAGCTGTTATTCCTGATTCAGAAACATTCCCATACACGATTCGTGTTGTATCAGAGATATTAGAGTCAAATGGTTCTACGTCACAAGCAAGTATTTGTGCAGGAACTATGGCTATGATGCAAGCTGGTGTGCCACTTAAACAGCCAGTTGCGGGTATCGCAATGGGGCTTGTGAAATCTGGAGATAATTATTCAGTTCTAACTGATATTCAAGGCATGGAAGATGCGTTAGGTGACATGGACTTTAAAGTAGCTGGTACTACAGAGGGTGTAACGGCTCTTCAAATGGATATCAAAGTCGATGGTTTATCACGTGACATTCTAGAAGAAGCATTGACACAAGCTAAAAACGGCCGCATGGATATTCTAGCGCATATGAATGATACGATTTCTGAACCTCGCCAAGAGCTTTCTGAATATGCACCTAAGATTGAATCGTTATCAATCAATCCTGATAAGATTCGTGATGTGATTGGTCCGAGTGGTAAACAAATCAATAAGATCATTGAAGAAACAGATGTGAAAATCGATATTGAACAAGATGGACGTATCTTTATTTCATCACCAGATCGCGATAAGATTAATCACGCAAAACAGATTGTTGAAGACTTAGTTCGTGAAGTAGAAGTCGGTCAAATCTACCTTGGTAAAGTAAAACGCGTTGAAAAATTCGGTGCGTTTGTTGAATTGTTCAGTGGTAAAGACGGCTTAGTGCATATTAGTGAACTAGACGAAGCTCATGTGAAAAATGTAACTGACATTGCTGATGTTGGCGATGAAATGCTTGTTAAAGTTAAAGAAATCGATCAACAAGGGCGCGTTAATTTATCACGTAAGGCAGCGCTTAAAGAAGAAGAGACAGAACAATCAACATCATAAATTGAACCAAAGAGCTGGTTTTAACCAGTTCTTTTTTTACATATAGGAGCGATCAGTATGTTAGAACGATACCAATTAAGTAATGGACTAAGAATTGTTGAAGAACGAATCGAACATGTTCGTTCTGTTACAATAGGAATTTGGATTCTTTCTGGAACTCGAAATGAATCAACTGAAGAAAATGGAATGGCCCATTTAATTGAACATATGTTATTTAAAGGGACCAATCGAAGAACAGCTAAACAGATTGCGGAAGCCTTTGATCGAATTGGTGGACATGTAAATGCTTTTACATCTAAAGAGTATACATGCTTCTACGCCAAGGTGATGGATGAACATGTTGAAGAAGCTCTTGATCTCTTGTCAGATATGGTTTTACATTCTTCAATTGATAAAGATGAACTTGAACGAGAAAAGGACGTAATCTTTGAAGAAATTGCTATGACAGAAGATACACCAGATGATGTCATTCATGATTACTTACAAGAAACTAGTTATCAAGGTCATCCTTTAGGGCAGTCTATTTTAGGAACACGTGATTCGTTGTCGTCGTTATCGCGTGAAGATGTCATCAAGTTCAAAGAGCGTTTTTTCACTGGAGAGCGAATCGTCTTATCAGTGGCTGGACAGGTACCAGATCAATTTCATAAGTTAGTAGAAAAGTATTTTAGTGAACTATCAACTGGTGATGCTAAACAAGACTCTCTATCTCATACGTTTAATCATAGAAAATTAGAGTTAACAGAAGATATTAGTCAGGCTCACGTCTGCTTGGGATTTGATGGCTATCCAATTGGTGATCAGACGATGTATCCTTTAACCATTTTGAATAATGTACTAGGAGGAGCGATGAGTTCCCGACTGTTTCAACAAGTTAGGGAAGACCGTGGACTAGCGTATGATATCTTCTCTTATCATAATCCATTTAGAGATAATGGTATTTTAACGATTTATAGTGCAACTTCATATGAACGGTTAGACGATGTAGAAGCGATTATGTTTGATATTATCTCTGACATTCGCCAAAACGGTATTAAAGAACAAGAACGGCTAGATACGATACAACAACTAAAAGGGCAACTTGTATTAGGTTTGGAACACACAAGTAGTCGTATGCAGCGGAATGGTCGAAATGAGTTATTAAATGAACCCCATATGCCTGTTGATGATGTCATAACTAATTTAGAGAGTGTTACACACCAAGATATTCAATCAGTAGCGAAAGACTTATTCTCTAAAGAACCTGCCCGTGCATGGATTGTACCTAAGAGCATATAATAGTTTAACAGCTATTTAGCGAGGTGATTATAGGTGCGGTATCATGACTTAACTGGAAAAGAATTAATTGATGCAGACAAGGGTGAACGATTGGGTGTCCTGGGGCATACAGACCTTACGATCAATGGTGAGACTGGACAAATTGAAGAAATTGTTATTCAGGATTATGCCATGCTTGGATTAAAAAAAGGTGAAGCATCTACATCGATTCAATGGAAAGATATCGAAGTCATTGGAGAAGACATGATTGTAATCAAAAGAGATTGATAACATATTTATCATGCTAAGCTGGTTTCTTTTAATAAGGAACCAGCTTTTTCACGTTTTGACTGTTTATACATAGGATAATATGGACTGAATGAACATGGGCAGGTGATGAGATGTTAACAGGCAAAACAGCTTTAATTGTTGGTGGTGACGCCCGATATATTGAATTAATGAAGCAACTATTATTATATGATGCTAGTGTTTATGCTATTGGTTTTGATGATGCTGAAGATGAATTGACGGGTGTCATTTCCATAACAGAACAACAGGTTGATCATACGACAATTGATTTTGTAGTTTTACCGATTTCAGGCGTTGATGAAGAAGGGTTTGTTGACACCCACTTCAGACGACCATCGATTCAGTTATCAGATGAGTGGTTTACTTCTTTTTCGGATGATTGCACGGTCTTCACTGGGATTATGACGCCATATTTAAATCAACTGAGCGAATCGTCTATTGCTATTACTGCATTAATGAATCGAGATGATTTAGCTATTTACAATTCAATACCAACTGCAGAAGGAGCAATTATGTTAGGGATTCAACATACTGATGTCACTTTACATGATGCAAATGTCGTTGTTTTAGGGTATGGGCGTGTCGGTAAAACAATCGCAAAGTCTTTCCAAGGTTTAGGTTCTCGCGTATCGGTTTATGCGAGAAGTGATGCTGATTTAGCTCGTATTTATGAAACACACGCTACTCCAATAACTTATGATCAATTACTAAACGCCGCATCAACAGCACATCTAATGATTAATACCATTCCAAAATTGGTTGTAACACCAGAAGTTATTCAAAAGTTGCCAACGTCTTGTTTTATACTTGATTTAGCGTCAAAACCAGGTGGTGTTGATTTTAGATTTGCAAAGAAGAGAGGAATTGAAACAATGCTGGCTCCGAGTTTGCCAGGATTAGTTGCTCCAAAAACGGCAGGTAAAATGCTTGCTCATGTTATTCAAATGATTATTCAAGATCATGAGTAAAGGAGAGTTTTTACTGTGGAATTAAAAGGAAAAAGAATAGGGTTTGGTTTGACTGGATCACATTGCACTTATGATGAAACATTTCCAGTTATAGAAGAGTTGGTTAACTTAGGAGCAGATGTTGTTCCGATAATATCTAGTACGGTTAAAACGACGGATACGAAATTTGGTGAAGCGAAGCAACATCTTGAGACAATCCAATCGATTACCGAACGACCAATTATCGATTCGATTCCTGGAGCAGAGCCTTTAGGTCCCCAAGAACCACTTGATTGTATGGTAGTGGCACCTATGACAGGTGCATCGATTAGTCGATTTGCGAATGCGATCACTGATAGTCCTGTTTTAATGGCGGCTAAAGCGACATTGCGTAATAGAAGTCCAGTTGTCTTAGCTATTTCAACAAATGATGCACTTGGATTTAACGCGCAAAATCTAGCAAAGTTACTACCAGCAAAGCATATTTATTTTGTACCGTATGGTCAGGATAACCCCATTAAGAAGCCAACTTCTTTAGTCGCTCACATGTCTCTATTACCTCAAACAGTTGAGAAAGCGTTAGATGGTGAGCAATTACAGCCGTTATTACAGCCTTTTGACCAATAGTGTTAATTCTCATAAAATATGATAAACTGTGAGTTAGAAAATAAAAACGTTATTATGGAGGTTATTAGAATCATGGAAGCTAAAAGCAGATACAATGTAGCAATAGTCGGAGCAACAGGAGCAGTAGGTCAAAAGATGATCGAAATGCTAGAAATGGTTGAATTTCCTATTGAAGAATTGAGACCCTTAGCATCGAAACGATCAGTCGGTAAACTTATTGAATACAGTGGAAGAAATATTACGATTCAAGAAGCTACGCCTGAAGCATTTGAAGGGATAGATATTGCATTATTTTCTGCTGGCGGATCAATTTCAAAACAACTAGCAAATGAAGCGGTTGAACGTGGTGCTGTTGTCGTTGATAACACGAGTGCATTTCGTATGCATGATGATGTACCACTTGTGGTTCCAGAAGTTAATCGTGAAGCACTTAAAAACCACAAAGGAATTATTGCAAATCCAAACTGTTCGACAATCCAAATGGTGGGTGCTTTAGAGCCTGTTCGTCAAAAATATGGGCTTAATCGAGTGATTGTTTCCACATATCAATCTGTCTCAGGTTCAGGATTGGATGCTGTTGAAGAGTTAAAAGACCAATCGCAAGCTATGTTAGACGGAACTACAGTTAATACAGAAATTATGCCAGTAAAATCAGAACCTAAACATTTTCCAATCGCATTTAACGCATTACCTCAAATTGATACGTTTGAAGATAACCATTACACATTTGAAGAAATGAAAATGATTAACGAAACGAAAAAAATCATGGAAGCTCCTGATTTAAGTGTGGCTGCAACATGTGTTCGTTTACCTTTCTTCTATTCTCATGCAGAAAGTGTTTATATCGAAATTGATGATGATCAAGTTACGGTTCCACAAATGCAAGGAGCTATTAAGGAAGGGCAAGGCGTTGTACTAGAAGATGACATTATGAATCAAGGTTATCCGACACCATTGTCCGCTGAAGGTAAGCTAGAAATCTTTGTTGGGCGTGTTCGTAAAGATTTAGATGTGCAAAACGGCTTTCACCTCTGGGTTGTTTCAGATAATTTACTAAAGGGCGCAGCCTGGAATTCAGTACAGATTGCGCAAACATTAATTGAAATGACAACAGAACAATAAGTTGAGGTGCAAAGATGAAGACATTAGTACAAAAATTTGGTGGTACGTCGGTAAGAGATTCTGAATCGCGGGAGCGTGCCATCCAACATGTTAAAGATGCTTTAGCAGAAGGTTATCAAGTGGTGATAGTCGTTTCTGCAATGGGTCGTGAAGGGGATCCTTATGCGACTGACTCGCTTTTAGGTTTAATTGATTATCCTGAAACTCATATTACGAAACGTGAAACAGATTTATTAATGTCATGTGGTGAAACGATCTCTTCAGTTGTTATGACGCATGAATTACAACAACAAGGCGTTACCGCTACATCATTAACAGGAGCAAGAGCTGGGTTTTTAACAACAAATGACTTCTCGGATGCTCGTATTAATAAAGTCGATCCAACTGATATCGTCAAATATTTAAAAACAAACGATGTTGTAGTAGTAGCAGGTTTCCAAGGGCAAGATGAAGACGGCAATGTGACGACACTAGGTCGTGGCGGTTCTGATACATCTGCTGTTGCTTTAGGTGGTGCGTTACAATCTGATTATGTTGACATTTTCACCGATGTTGATGGTATTAAAACAGCTGACCCACGCATTGTCGAAAATGCGCGTACATTGCAAGTTATGACCTATAATGAAATTGTCCATTTAGCGTATCAGGGTTCGAAAGTGATCCATCCACGCGCTGTTGAAATTGCGATGCAGGAGAAAATTCCAATTCGGGTGAGATCAACGTACTCACAAGATGCTGGCACACTTGTTACAGCGAAAAAAGATCATACCGTTGACCAAGGGTTTAAAGACCGTCTTGTAACGGGAATAGCACATGTATCTGGTATTACTCAAATTAAAGTATTATCAGAGGATGATCCGGTGACACTACACAATGATGTGTTAACAGCATTAGCAGATGCTCAAATATCGGTAGATTTCTTTAACATATCAATGGATGGCATCACATTTACGGTACCGACCGATCGACTCACTCAAACGACAACGATTATCGAAGCATTTCAATACCGTTATCAAATTGTAGAGAAGTGTGCTAAAGTGTCGACTGTAGGTGCTGGAATACAAGGTGTCCCTGGTGTAGCATCGAAAGTTGTGAAAGCTTTAACGCGTTATAATATTCCGATTTTACAATCGGCTGACAGTCATACGACGATTTGGGTGTTAGTGAAAGAGCAAGATTTAGAAAATGCGGTTAATGCTTTACACCAAGTGTTCTTAGAAGAGCGTTAACATAGGAGGGGTGTGCTGATGGATTTTGGCCGTGTCTTAACTGCAATGGTAACACCGTTTGATTCAATGGGGCGTCTTGATCTGAAGAAAACAGAGAAATTAGTGACTCATTTGATTGATAACGGTTCAGAAGGGTTAGTTTTAGGAGGAACAACAGGAGAGTCTCCAACACTTACTCATGATGAGAAATTGCAACTTTTTGAATATGTTGTCGGTTTAGTTGACCAAGAAATCAGTGTGATAGGTGGTGCAGGATATAATGATACCTCTGCTTCGGCTGAATTCACCAAAGCAGCTTCAAGTACAGGATTAGATGGTATTATGCTTGTGACACCATACTATAATAAACCAAACCCTGCTGGTTTATATCATCACTTTTCTACAATCGCCCAGGAAACAACATTGCCAATTATGCTTTATAATATACCAGGGCGGTCTGTGATTAATATGCCAGTTGAAACGACCGTGGAATTATCTAAAATCGATAACATTGTTTCGATTAAGGATGCTAGTGGCGATTTAAATATGATGAGTGACATTATTGAGCAAACAAGTGATGATTTCTCTTTATATTCAGGAGAAGATCACCTGACACTACCTTCACTTGCTATTGGTAGTCATGGTGTTGTATCTGTTGCCTCTCATATAATTGGTAATCAAATGCAGGAATTAACGCAAGCGTACCTCGAAGGTGAGGTTACAAAGGCTGCCTCACTACATCGTCAATGGTTGCCAACTATGCGTGCATGTTTTATGGCTCCTTCACCAGCACCAGTGAAAGCAGCATTAAATTATCAAGGGATAGATGTTGGCTCTGTACGTGGGCCGTTAGTCGATCTATCACTTGAAGAATTTAATCAATTAAAATCGATATTAGATACTTAATAACAGTATGAAGAAAACTCCGGACGTATCCCCAATTCGTCCGGAGTTTTATATTTAGACTCTAAAATATGGCTCTAAAATATTTGTTGGGGTTGATACACAATTTAGCGTGAAGGTTTGATGGTGGCCGTTGGCATCATGTGATCCGCTTACGGTGGATGCTTGCACCCATAGGGCACAAGTGCAACATCTGCTCAATCTCACTACGTTCGTTTTTTTCGCAGTGTTTTCTATGCAGGGGCACGGCTCGAGCCTCCTCGGCCGAAAAGCATGGCCTGTGGGGTCTCGAGACGCGTGCTATTCCCGTGACGGCCCGGACGGCCTAATGTCGGCGTTGGTCACAGGACGTGACCGCTTTTAGTCGACCAGGCGTCACCACCTACGCTCCTCACCTGACGCCAACTTAGCGATTTGATTAGTAAAAGCACGCTAACTCCTTGTTTGTTATCCTTGTTTTATACCACCGATGTTCTGGCATCATAAACGGCGCTATCAATACCATCATATAATTTGCTGCAAAACGATATGAAGAAACCAATAATCTTGCAAAAGTGATGAATGATAATATCAAAACCGTTAACACTACTTGCTAGAAGGTGGTGTTTACGTTGAGTGATAACCAAGAAGATCAAAATCAACAAAAAGACAATCTAATGGAAAAAATCAAACAGTTAGGTACGACAAATGTTCCACAAACTTCAGATTCTAACATCCACGTGTTACCGATTATTGGCCAAATAGAGGGTCATTTACAGCTACCAGCTAAAAATAAGACAACCAAATATGAACATTTGATTCCCCAAATTGTCGCGATTGAGCAAAACCCTAAAATAGAAGGGGTTATTATTTTACTTAACACAGTTGGTGGTGATGTTGAAGCAGGTTTAGCCATTTCTGAAATGATTTCATCGTTATCTAAACCAACTGTATCGATTGTTCTAGGTGGTGGTCATTCGATCGGTGTTCCGATTGCAACTGCAGCTACAAAATCATTCATTACTGAAACAGCAACTATGACCATTCACCCGATTCGGATGACTGGTTTGGTTGTAGGGGTTCCTCAAACTTTTGAGTATTTAGATAAAATGCAGGATCGCGTCATTAATTTTGTGACACATCATGCTAAAATTGATGAAGACACATTCAAAGAATTGATGTTTGCTAGAGGAAATTTAACACGTGATATTGGTACCAATGTGGTTGGGCAAGATGCGGTTGACCATGGTTTAATTGACTCGATTGGTGGCGTTCAAGAAGCGATGAGTACTTTGAACTCATTAATAGAAGAACGAAATCCTCAAGGAGAATCAGAATCATGATTATTTATACACCTTTACGTGAAGACGAAATATTTGATATGGAAGAAGAACAGGAACATGAAGCCTTTCAATGGGTTAATGTTAATCACGCAACGCTTAAATTAAAACGAGACCCTAGTTCACATGGTTATGAGATTGTGCACATGACTTCGACAAACCCCCAAGACTATCTCAACAAACGACTGGAACCTGGTTCAATTTATTATTTATAACTATCCCAAAAAGCGTCATGTCTATGATATAATTAAGTTGATGAAAGCAGCCTATTTCTAAGGCTGCTTTACGCTTTTTGAGGTGATAGACATGGCAAAAAAGAAACGAAAAACAAAACGCAATAAACGTCCGCCGTTTTTGAAATTTGAATTAATTGGATTATTATTGATTTTAATCGCAATCTTTTCAAGTGGTATTGAGCCTATTCATGAAGGGGTCATACCGAATCTTCTTACAAGTGTTTTACAATGGCTATTTGGTTTTTGGTATGCAATTGCAAGTATTTTTATGCTTGGATTAGGTTTTTATATCGTATTTAAACGCTCATGGCCATCATTTACGACTAATCGTTGGATCGGATTTTATGTCTTTATGACATCGCTTATCTTATTCACGCATTTACAAGCTTTTGATGATGTCATTACACAAACAAATTCATCAATTTTCACCGTGACATGGGATTATTTTGATGCTTATCAAAATGGCTCTATAGCTTATGCCAATATTGGTTCTGGTATGTCCGGAGCAACTTTGTTCTTACTAACTTTTTATTTATTATCAGGTCCAGGGGCAAAGGTGTTAGCATTTTTCGGACTTGTCATTGGCATTATGTTTTTATTAGAAAAGTCCTTGTCAGATGTGCTGGCAAACATGTTATCGTCATTTCAATCATTTTGGGAAAACATAAAAGCGAAACGTCAAACTAAGAAGGACGAAAAAGCAGAGCGAGTTAAAAATGAAACAGCTTCTGAAGAACCAGAAGTTGATGTGACGTTTGCTGAGAATCAAGAACATACTGAACAACAACCAGTTATAGAAAGTTTTGAGTCAGATGTGGATCCACCAGCTGAACAAAATGCAAGTACTAATGAAATCGAAACAAGTGAGTGGACAGAACGAGTGGATCAGGAAAGCGAACAAGTCGATGAATCATTACCGTTAACAGAATTAGAAAACGAAGATTATTCTTTACCACCTTTGAACTTGTTATCAAATCCTGTAGCTCATTCTCAACAACAGGAGAAATCGCAAATACAGTCCACAGTTAAAAAACTTGAACAGACTTTTCATAGTTTTGGTGTAAAAGCAAAAGTAACAAAAGTTCATGTTGGACCAGCAGTTACGAAGTATGAAGTCTATCCGGATGTGGGTGTAAAGGTTAGCAAGATTGTTAACTTACATGATGATTTAGCCCTTGCTTTAGCTGCAAGAGATATTCGAATTGAGGCACCAATCCCAGGTAAATCAGCTATTGGTATTGAAGTGCCTAATAACGAAGTGGCTCAAGTCTCTATGAAAGAAGTTATGCAACCTATTCAACAAAATCCTGCTAAGTTACTGTTTGGACTAGGTCGAGACATTGCTGGAGAGGCGATCACAGCAGAACTGAATAAAATGCCGCACATGCTTATTGCTGGTGCTACAGGTAGTGGTAAAAGTGTTTGTGTTAACGGCATTATTACGAGTATTTTACTAAGAGCTAAGCCACATGAAGTTAAGATGATGATGATTGACCCGAAAAAAGTCGAACTTAATGCTTATAATGGGATCCCTCATTTATTAGCACCAGTTGTAACTGATCCGAAAAAGGCTTCGCAAGCGCTTAAGAAAATCGTTTCAGAGATGGAGCGCCGTTATGAGTTGTTTTCTGAAACAGGTACTCGTAACATCGAAGGTTATAATGAGTATATTAAGCGTGTTAATGAAGAAGAGGATGAAAACCACCCAACGTTACCATACATCGTTGTTCTTATTGATGAATTAGCTGACTTGATGATGGTGGCATCGAATGAAGTGGAAGATGCCATTACCCGTTTGGCACAAATGGCTCGTGCTGCAGGTATTCACTTAATCATTGCTACTCAGCGACCATCTGTAGATGTCATCACAGGAGTGATTAAAGCTAACATTCCATCACGTATTGCGTTCAGTGTTTCTTCTCAAACAGATTCACGAACAATTTTAGATAGTGGTGGTGCCGAGAAGTTACTCGGTAAAGGGGACATGCTTTTCTTACCTGTTGGTGCTTCAAAACCAACACGTATTCAAGGCGCTTTTCTTGATGATTCTGAAGTAGAATCGATTGCAGATTATTGCGTCGAACAACAAAAGGCGCAGTATCAAGATGATATGATTCCGTCAGAGACACCTGAACAACATGAAGAAGTAGATGATGAACTTTATGATCAAGCGGTTCAATTGATTGTTGATATGCAAAGTGCTAGTGTATCAATGTTACAACGAAAATTCAGAATCGGCTACACGCGTGCAGCGCGGTTAATTGATGCAATGGAAGAACGTGGCGTTGTAGGACCTTATGAAGGTAGTAAACCAAGAAAAGTCTTACAAACATCGACACAGCCTGAAGAACAATCACCGTCTTAATTGAAGTTCGTATGATTTCAATCAGTACGGAAATGCTACAGTAAAGAATATGTTAGGAGGACAAACATGAATACACTCGTTGACAATCAAATTGACCATCAAGATTATCAATTGCATATGATCCCAACGACTAAATTCAAAACTAATACGATTGCATTAAAATTTGCACGACCAATTGAACGTGACACCATTACGAGTCGTGCATTGTTACCTTTCGTATTACAGAAAGGGACAAAGAAATTCCCGTCTGAACGCGAACTACGTTTAGAATTAGATCGCTTATATGGGGCTAAGTTTTCCATCAATGGAGCTAAAAAAGGCGAAAATCATATTATTACGTTAACTTTAGATTTACCAAACGAAAAATTCATTGATGCAGAAAATGATTTGCTTAAACAAGGAGTTCAATTTCTCCATGAAGTAGTCGCTAATCCGAAATTAATCGATCAAGCATTTGATCCGGATTTAGTGGCAAAAGAGAAAGAAACATTAGAGAACAAAATTAACTCAATTGTAGATGAAAAGATGCAATATGCGAATATGCGGTTAGTTGATGAAATGTGCCAAGACGAATCATTTGGCATTCGTTCACACGGCTATATTGATGACTTAGATTCCATAGATGGAACGACTTTATATGACACATATCAAGATATGATTCAACATGATCGTATGGATATTTATGTAGTAGGCGACGTTGAAGATGAAGCGGTTCAGCAATTATTTGAATCAGAATTTCAATTAGAACGCCAAAATCCTGTCGAGATTAAAGAAGCTGATCAAGTTGAAGCGGGACAAATGAACACTATTTCAGAAGCTCAAAAACTTCAACAAGCTAAATTGCATTTCGGTTATCGTACACAGATCACTTATCGTGATGAGAATTATCCAGCACTTCAAGTGTTCAATGGAATCTTCGGTGGATTTCCACATTCTAAATTATTCTTGAATGTGCGAGAAAAACATTCACTTGCTTATTATGCAGCTTCACGTTTCGAGAGTCATAAAGGCTTATTATTTGTTTTCAGTGGTATTGCCCCTGAAAAGTATGAAGAAGCAAAAGATATTATTATGAAACAACATGAAAGCATCCAAGAAGGCAATATTTCAGATGATGAATTAGAACAAACAAAAAAAGCAATCATCCACAGTCTTAAAGAAACGCTTGATCAATCACGAGGGATTATTGACTGGCATTATCAGCAAGTGGTTGGTGGAAAACAACAAACAAACCAAGATGTTATTGATGCTATTCAAGAAGTAACGAAAGACGACGTAAAAAAAGTGGCTAACCTTGTTGCACTTGATACAATTTACTTGTTAACGAGCGAAGATGGAGGTGCTCAAGATGCATGAGATTGATATACCTAAAGTTCAAGAAACTGTCTATCATAAACAATTAGATAATGGATTAGATGTTTATTTATATCCTAAGCAAGATATGGAAAAGACATTTGCAATCTTTTCAACCAATTATGGTTCCATTGATCAATCATTTAGTCCGATTAATCAAAAAGAAATGGTAACAGTACCTGATGGAATCGCTCATTTTCTAGAACATAAAATGTTTGAAAAGGAAGATGGTGATGTCTTCCAACAATTTTCTGAACGAGGTGCTTCAGCTAACGCTTTTACTTCATTCACTGAGACGGCTTATTTATTTTCGAGTACAACAGAAATTGAAGCGAACGTGGAAACGTTGTTAGATTTTGTCCAAAACCCTTATTTCACTGAAGAAAGCGTCGAAAAAGAAAAAGGCATTATCGAGCAAGAAATTCGAATGTACGATGACCAACCTGACTGGCGTTTGTTTTTCGGCACAATTGGCTCGATGTACCGTCATCATCCTGTAAGAATTGATATTGCAGGAACGGTTGATTCCATTAATGACATCACTGCTGATGATTTATATACGTGTTACAACACCTTTTATCATCCAGGCAATATGCAATTAGTGATTGCAGGCCAATTTGATGCTCAACAAATGATGCACCTAGTAGAAGAAAATCAAAGTGCAAAAACGTTTGATCATTCGCCTGAAATTAATCGTGATTACGGAGATGAACCGATTGGTGTTGACCAGAACGAGAAGACAATTAAAATGCCAATTAACACACCAAAATGTATGGTTGGTATAAAAGAAAAACCAGATGCACTAGAGCCAGATGTTCTTTTAGAGAACGATTTAATTCGCGATTTAGCTCTGGATATCTATTTTTCAAAAAGTGGTTTGCATTATGAATCATTATATCAAGAAGGATTAATCATTGATTCATTACGCTTAGAATACATGTTGGAGAAATCATTTGGATTCACTGCCATTGGGGCTAGCACAATGGAACCCGAAAAATTCGGTGAACGCGTGAAAGAAATGCTTCATTCAATCAAAACAGATCAAATTAACCAAGATGCATTCGAACGAGTGAAGAAGAAGAAATATGGTGAATTGCTACGTGAATACAACAATTTAGAAACTGTCGCTAATAACGTCATCCAATACCATCAACTTGGTCTTGATTTTCGCGATGTATTCCCGACATTAGAACAATTAACGGTTGATCGTTTTCAAGAGAAGATCCAATCTTGGATTGATGATGATCAAATAACCGTTTGCTCGATTGTTCCAGAAGGTGAATAGTGTGCAAACAGAAACTATATTGATTATCGGAGCGAGTAGTGATATTGGAAGAGCTGTTGTTAGTAAATTAGCTTCAGCTAACCCGAATAGACAATTCATTTTGCATTACTATAAAAATGATGACGTGATTAATCATATTGAACAGGAATTAAGTCACGACACTGTTTTATTAACCGTACAGGCTGATTTACGATCAGACCAGGAAACGGATCAGTTATTAGCGTCAATTCCTTTTGACATTGATACCATTGTTTTTGCACAAGGACAGAGTTATTCCGGTTTAATCACTGATACTTCTGATCAGGTAATGGATGATTTGTATCATGTGCATGTTAAGTCAATGACACGAATCGCAAAACACTTCTTGCCATCAATGAATCGAAACCAACATGGGACCATTGTTGTGATTTCTTCCATATGGGGTGAGATCGGAGTTAGCAATGAAGTATGGTACTCCATGATGAAAAGTGCTCAACATCAGTTTGTGAAATCATTAGCAAAAGAAGTTGGTCCATCTAATATACGAGTGAATGGTGTTGCACCAGGTCTAATAGCAACGAAAATGAATCAACATTTATCTGATGAAGAAGTAGAGGATTGGTTACAAGATGTTCCTTTACAACGGATGGGTCAACCAGAGGAAGTTGCTGATGCCGTACAGTTCTTATGCTCTTCTCAATCCAGTTATTTTAATGGTCAGTTATTGCGTTTGAATGGTGGCATAAACTAAACACAGCCTCATGTATAAATGTCTCTATTTCGTTCACACTACTAGTGAATAAAATAAAGGAGGCTTTGCGATGTCCGTCTTAGATAATTTTGACCAATGGAAAGATTTCCTAGGTGATCGACTTCACCAAGCACAAGATCAAGGTGTTAATCAAGAAACCATTAATGAAATGGCTTATCAAGTCGGAGAACACTTAGCAACGAAAGTTGATGCGAAGAATAATGAAGAAGCGATGCTACGCGACTTATGGAATGTTGCTTCAGATGAAGAGCGACATACAATCGCTAATATGATGGTCAAAGTAGTCCAAAATGAGGGAACTCATGAATAACGTTAGGATCAATTAAAAAACTGGGTCGGGTGATACAACTCGATCCAGTTTTTTGTGTGATGATTTCCAAAGAAAGGATTTTATTTATAATTTATTGCATTCTATCTTTTCATTGTTACGAAAATAATTTATGATAGACTTAGCATGTATGAATATTATGTTAACAATTACTATAGAAAGGCTGATTAGATGGATGATCGAAAAGATTGGTACTTAGAGTATGAAATTAAACATAATCGGCCTGGTTTACTTGGGGATATATCCTCTTTACTCGGCATGCTTTCTATTAATATTATTATGATTAATGGTGTCGAAAATCAACGAAGAGGAATGCTCTTGTTAAGCAAAGATGATCGTCAAATCGATCGTTTAATCAGCATTTTAAATACAATGGATACTATTCGTGTGACGAAAATTAGACGACCTAAACTCCGTGATCGTCTTGCTGTGATGCATGGTCGATATATTAAAAGTGACTCAGATGATAAGAAAACATTTCGTTTCGTTCGAGATGAACTCGGTTTACTTGTTGATTTTATGGCAGAGCTATTTAAAAAGGAAGGTCACTTATTAATCGGTATTCGAGGTATGCCACGAGTTGGTAAAACTGAATCCATTGTGGCAGCAAGTGTTTGTGCAAATAAGCGATGGTTGTTCTTATCGAGCACCTTATTAAAACAAACGGTTCGTAGCCAATTAATTAAAGATGAGTATGCGAAAGATAATTTATTTATAATTGATGGAATGGTCTCAGTGAAACGCTCAACAGAAAGCCATTGGCGACTTATTCGGGAAGTAATGGGAATCCCAGCTATTAAAGTTGTTGAACATCCAGAAGCATTTGTGCAGAACTCAGAGTACACTTTAGATGACTTCGATTACTTTATTGAATTACGTAATAATGTAGATGAAGAAATTCAATATGAGCATATTCAAAAACCAGAATTCGAAGAACAAGATGGATTTTCCATGTTTGATTTTTAATTGGACGGTGTTAATAAATGGAAGTAGGAGAAAGACTAAAAGAAGCAAGAGAAGCTAAAGGACTTACGATTGAACAATTAGCTCAAGAAACAAAAATTCAAAAGCGCTATTTATCCGCAATTGAAGAGCATGATTGGTCAACTTTACCTGGTAATTTTTATATACGAGCTTTTGTTCGAGAATACGCGAATGCTGTAGGTTTAAATGGTGAAGAGCTATTAGATGAACATGCTAATGAATTACCTACTGTAAGCGAACCGACAAGTCAGCAATATATGACCCCATCGCGTTCTGCAGGTAAATCAGGTAAAAAGAATAAACAGATGTTTTCAATGATTCCGAAATTACTTGTTTTTATCTTATTAATTGGAGTCGGCTTTGCGATATGGTATTCAGTGGTCAACTTTATTCAGCCTGCCATGACTGATGATTCGAATAACAATGATTCAGAAGAAATTATTAGTGCTCCTGAAGAAGATGAGAATAATCAAGAAGAGAACACTAATGAAAATAGTAATCAAGAAGATAACTCATCTAATGAAGAAGGCAATAATGATTCATCTCAAGATAATAATAGTAACAATGGAGATGAGGCATCAGAAGAAGAATCAGAAGAAAATAGCGAACCCGAAATTAGTGTGGCAAATGTTGATGAGAGTGGGACACCAACCACGACTTATGAAGTTGCACACAATGGTCCTATTGAAATTACTCTAAATTCTGATGATGAGACGTGGTTACAAGTTAATATTTCTGAAAATGGCAGTACGTCTCAACCTATATCAGGTATGTTCAACACTGAAAATGCACCTGAAACGTTCACTTATGAAAATACTTCAGGTGAAATGGAGCTAGTTATTGGACGTGCAAGTGCATTTACTGTTGAAGTGAACGGTCAGCCGATTGAATATGAAATTAATCCAAATGACACGGTTCGTCAAAACGTAATCATTCAATGGCAGAATGAAGAATCATAAATCCTTTGCAGTTCGCAAAGGATTATTTTTTGAAACACTATAGCTTTGGAGGTTTATGTATGAATGTACCAAATAAAATTACACTTTCTAGATTGTTTTTAATTCCTATTTTTATAATCCTTCTCGTTGCGCCTTTGAATTGGGGAGAGTTTGATATTGGGGCTTATGATCTACCCATCGCTCACTTATTAGCTGGAATATTATTCATTATAGCGTCCTTAACAGATTGGTTAGACGGTTATTATGCACGTAAATATAATTTGGTGACTAATTTAGGTAAGTTTCTTGATCCTTTGGCAGATAAATTGCTAGTTTCAGGAGCCCTTATATGCCTAGTTGAATTACAAATGGCTCCTGCATGGATTGTGATCATTATCGTAAGTCGTGAATTTGCTGTAACTGGATTACGTTTAGTAGCTGCTGGAGAAGGGATTGTTCTTGCAGCAAGTCAAATGGGCAAACTGAAAACAACTTTACAAATCGGTTCAGCTGCATTTCTCATCTTGCATCATTTCCCGTTTTCCTATTTAGGATTACCAATCGGGTCAATCTTGTTATACCTTGCTGCTTTAGTAACAGTCATTTCTGGCGTAGAGTACTTTAAGAAGAACTGGCATGTTATGAGGGGTTCAAAATGACTTTACGATGCGAAGTAATCTCAGTTGGAACAGAGCTTTTACTCGGTCAAATTGTTGATACAAATGCGAGCTGGTTATCAGAAAAATTAAATGATGTCGGATTAAATGTGCTTCATCATCAAACGGTTGGAGATAATGCTAACCGAATGAAAGCTGTATTCGAGCAAGCTCAACACCGTTCTGATCTTGTGATTGTAACTGGAGGTCTTGGACCAACAGAAGATGATTTAACACGGGAAGTGGCGGCTGAGTTATTTGATACGTCTTTACTGATTGATGAACAAGTTATGAACCAAATTGTACAATTTTTTGACGACCGTAACATCTCAATGACTGAGAACAATCGTAAGCAAGCTTTACATTTTAAAGGTGGTCACACTTTTGAAAATTTTGTCGGCATGGCACCAGGCTTAGCATTTAACCATCAAGGTGTTAACTGGTTTTTCTTACCAGGAGTCCCAAAAGAAATGAAAGATATCATGTCCAATGGCATTGTGCCTTACCTACATCAGCTTGGTTTAACAGATGGTAAACTATATTATCGTACTTTATATTTTCAAGGGATAGGTGAATCTATTTTAGAAACTGAACTATTAGACTTAATTCAGGCACAGACCAATCCAACAATTGCCCCTTTAGCCGGAGATGGATATGTGGTGGTTCGATTAGCAGCGAAAACTAATCGACAAGATGACGCAGAAGATATGTTTGATGAATTAGAAGAACTTATTCGTTTTCGCGTCGGCAAATACATGGTTAATCAACCTCGATCTAAAACGGAGCAAGTTATTGAACATTTTAAAGCTCAAAACATTTCATTAGCTTCATGTGAAAGCTTAACTGGTGGACTATTTTCATCTACGATTGTAGATCATGCCGGGGTATCATCGTTTTATTATGGAAGTTTGATTACATATAATAATCAATCTAAGCAAGAATTAGCTAATGTACCAGCTACTATATTAAATGGTGAAGGGCCGGTGAGTCCCGCGTGTGCAAAAGCTATGGCTGCAGGAACTGCACATAAATTAAATACTGACGTTGCGATAAGCTTTACTGGAGTGGCAGGACCTAATGATGAGAATGGCATTTCAGCGGGGACAGTTTATATTGGCCTATCAGTTTATGGAAATGTTCATTCTAAGTTATTCCAATTCACAGGATCCCGACAGGATGTGAGGCAAGCAGCAACAGATGCCGGTATGAAATATTTATATGATCAGATTGTACGACAATAAAAAACAGAACAAATATTCGCTTTTTTCTTGGCAAAACATTAAAATCGTAGTATGATAGATATAGTGATAAGAAAGGGGAATAAGAAAATGAGTGATCGTCAACAAGCGTTAGATATGGCATTAAAGCAGATAGAGAAACAATTCGGTAAAGGATCCATTATGAAATTGGGTGAACAAGAAGGTCAAGAAATTTCAACTGTTTCAAGTGGTTCACTTGGTTTAGATGTTGCCTTAGGTGTTGGAGGCTATCCAAGAGGACGAATTGTTGAAATTTACGGCCCTGAATCATCTGGTAAAACAACTGTTGCGTTACACGCAATCGCTGAAGCACAACGCGCAGGTGGCCAAGCAGCATTTATTGATGCTGAACATGCGTTAGACCCTGTGTATGCACGTAAATTAGGGGTTAACATAGACGAATTATTGCTTTCACAACCTGATACAGGTGAACAAGCGTTAGAAATTGCAGAGGCACTTGTACGTAGTGGTGCAGTCGATATCATTATCGTTGACTCTGTAGCTGCGCTAGTTCCAAAAGCTGAGATTGAAGGCGAAATGGGAGATGCACACGTTGGTTTGCAAGCACGTTTAATGTCTCAAGCTCTTCGTAAGCTTTCTGGTGCTATTAACAAATCAAATACGACAGCTGTTTTCATTAACCAAATTCGTGAAAAAGTTGGCGTTATGTTTGGTAATCCTGAAACAACTACAGGTGGTCGTGCGTTGAAATTCTATTCTTCTGTTCGTTTAGAAGTTCGTCGTGCAGAGACGTTAAAGCAAGGTAATGAAATGATCGGAAATAAGACCCGACTTAAAGTTGTAAAAAACAAAGTGGCTCCACCGTTCAGACAGGCTGAAGTTGATATTATGTACGGTGAAGGAATTTCAAGAGAAGGCGAATTAGTCGATATCGGAGCCAACCTTGATATTGTCCAAAAGAGCGGTGCATGGTTCTCTTACAACGGTGATAAGTTAGGTCAAGGTCGAGAGAACGCGAAACAATATTTAAAAGATAATCCAGCGGTATATGACCAAATTTATAATGAAATTCGAGCTCATTACAGCATAGATGAAAACGAAACAGCGGAAGAAGAAGCCGAAGATCAAGAAAAATTAGACTTAGAGTAGGTTATATGAATAAGCTGTTCAACAATCATTAAAGATGGTGTTGAGCAGCTTTATTTATGGGTGACAGCAATAGACAAATTTATAAATTGTTTGACAATTCCTTGACATGAGTGCTAGACAGGCTTAAAATTAATATGTATAATTTTCATTTTATACTTTAATGCTTATGATGAATGATTGTACATTACCGACTGAAATGAAATGAAAGAGTGAAACAATTTTATAGCAAGAGGAGGTGAAAGTATGGATAGTATGGTAACGTTAATCATCTCCATTTTGCTAGCTTTGGTTGTCGGTACTGTTGTTGGTTATTTTATTCGTCGTTCAATAGCTGAAGCGAAGATTTCGAGTGCTGAAGAATTTGCTCGAAAACTTGAAGATGAAGGTCGTCGGAATGCTGAAGCAGCGAAGAAAGAAGCACTGTTAGAGGCGCAAGATGAAACAAATCGCTTAAGGCAAGAACAAGAACAAGAGCTACGCGAACGTCGTAATGAAGTGCAAAAACAAGAGAATCGGCTGATGCAAAAGGAGGAAACCCTCGATCGTAAGAGTGAAACGTTAGATAAACGTGAGCTTACGTTAGAAAACAAAGAGAATTCATTAAATGAAAAGCAACAACAACTTAATGAAGCTGAAAGCAAAGTGGAAGAAATGATGACTACACAACAGGCTGAACTTGAACGTATTTCTGGATTAACAGAAGAACAAGCTAAGCAAGTGATTATAGACCGTGTGGAAAATGACATGTCTCATGAAACAGCTATGATCATTAAACGTGAGGAAACTAAGGCGAAAGAAGAAGCAGATAAGAAAGCGAAAAATATTCTATCTCTTGCTATTCAACGTCTTGCAGCAGAACACGTTTCTGAAACGACAGTCTCTGTTGTGAATTTACCGAACGATGAGATGAAAGGACGGATTATCGGTCGTGAGGGTCGTAATATCCGTACACTTGAAACATTAACAGGTATTGATTTAATTATTGATGATACACCTGAAGCCGTTATTTTATCTGGTTTTGACCCAATTCGACGTGAAATTGCTCGAATTGCATTAGAAAATCTAGTACAAGATGGTCGTATCCACCCAGCTCGAATAGAAGAGATGGTTGAGAAATCTCGTCGTGAAGTAGATGAATACATTCGCGAAGTGGGTGAAGAAGCAACCTTCGATATTGGTGCTCATGGTATTCATCCTGATCTGGTTAAGATTCTTGGTCGTTTGAAATATCGTACAAGCTATGGCCAAAACGTCTTGAAACACTCATTAGAAGTAGCCTATCTATCAGGTCTTCTAGCAGCTGAGTTAGGTGAAGACGAACAACTAGCTCGACGTGCCGGTTTATTACACGATATTGGTAAAGCCGTAGACCACGAAGTCGAAGGAAGTCACGTTGAAATTGGTAAAGAACTAGCACAGAAATACAAGGAAAATGAAACAGTTATTAATTCTGTTGCCTCACACCATGGTGATGAGGAAGCAACAAGCGTTATTTCTGTTATTGTAGCTGCGGCTGACGCATTATCAGCTGCACGACCTGGAGCTAGAAGTGAGTCATTAGAAAATTATATTAAACGACTTGAAAAACTAGAAGAAATTGCGGACTCATATGAAGGTGTTGAGAAATCATTTGCGATTCAAGCTGGACGTGAAGTACGAATTATGGTTCGTCCGGATGCTATTGATGATGCAACAGCTGTTACGTTAGCGCGTGACATTCGTCATAAGATCGAAGAAGGTTTAGATTATCCTGGTCACATTAAAGTAACAGTCGTTCGCGAAACGCGAGCAGTTGACTATGCGAAGTAAAAAGACGGCTTAACAGCCGTCTTTTTTATTTTGACTACGGAGAGAAAGTATGTAACGATTTACTAGAGAAGATAAGGAAAGGATAAAATTATGAAAATTTTATTTATTGGAGATATTGTTGGGAAACCTGGTCGCGACGCATTACAACAACAAATCACACAACTTAAAAAACAACACCGTGCTGATTTTACAATAGTGAATGGTGAAAACGCTGCACATGGAAAAGGGATCACGAAAAAGATTTACCATCAGATTCTTGAGTGGGGTGCTGATATGGTCACCTTGGGTAATCACGCTTGGGATAAAAAAGAAGTATTTGATTTCATAGATGACACTGATCAGTTAGTTAGGCCTGCAAATTTTCCTGAAGGAACACCTGGAAAAGGAATGCAATACGCTAAAATTGGGAAAACTAAAATAGCCATCATTAATGCACAAGGTCGTACGTTTATGAATCCGATTGATGATCCATTTACAGTCGTTGATGGGTTAATTGAACAGGCTAAACGGAATGCACATATTATCTTTGTGGATTTTCATGCTGAAGCAACTAGTGAAAAACAGGCCATGGGTTGGTATCTAGATGGTCGTGCGAGTGCTGTCGTTGGGACACACACACATATTCAAACGTCAGATAATCGCATTCTACCTAATCGAACAGCTTATATTACAGATGTCGGAATGACAGGCCCGTATAATAGTATCCTAGGTGTAGATAAAGATGCTGTTATTCGTAAGTTTAAAACAGGACTTCCCGTTAAGTTTGATGTACCAGAAACAGATCAAACTGTTTTAAGTGGCGTTGTGATTGATGTTGATCAAAACACAGGTGAAGCTAAAAAGATTGAACGAATCCTAGTGAATGACGATCATTTAAATTTTGAATGAGTGGATTATTTGAATTTTTCCGACAATTCATTCATAATAAAAGGAATAGGTCGTAAAAATGCTGAATAGATTAATGATGAGATCATTATAGTAATTGAAGGAGGAACTAGGAATGGAAATACTCAAAGTATCATCAAAGTCAAATCCGAACTCAGTTGCAGGTGCTTTAGCAAATGTGTTACGTGAAAGAGGTTCTGCAGAAATTCAAGCTATAGGAGCTGGTGCTCTTAACCAAGCAGTGAAAGCTGTCGCCATCGCACGAGGATTTGTTGCTCCTAGTGGTGTAGACTTAATTTGTATTCCAGCATTTACAGACATTACGATCGAACAGGAAGAACGCACAGCAATTAAATTAATTGTTGAACCAAGATAAGGGACTCAACAAAAAGTACAAGGCTTTCAAAGCTTTGTACTTTTATTTTTGTCCAAATATTGTTAGTGCATAGTGATAGCGATATCATGTATGCTTGCGCGTATAGACCATATATAAGGAGATGAATAATATGATTGATATGCACTGCGATGTTTTAATGAAACTCTGGGAGGAACCACATAAATCTTTCAATAATGATGACTTACATATCTCATATAACAAATGGCTTAACAGCCCAGTTCAAGTACAATACTTTGCGATCTTTGTTCCACCTGAGACGAATCAAGATTATTTTCAGAGTGCACTTGAGATGATTGATCTTTTTCATGAAAAAATTATTAAACCTTATCCTGAAGTTAAATGGGTCCAAACTAAAGAAGACGTTGAGGCTTTAAGCCCACATGAAAAAGGGGCTGTTTTAACGTTAGAAGGATGCCATGTTATTGGTGAAGATTTAATGAGGTTAAGAACATTACTACGGCTCGGCGTACGGGCTGTTGGTCTCACTTGGAATAACGTTAATGCCCTTTCAGGAACTTGTGTGGATCATGAAGAATTAGGATTAACTACTTTAGGTAAAGAGGCAGTTCAGATTATTAATGAATATGATGCCTTTGTGGATTGTTCTCATCTATCACCAGCAGGTATTGATGATGTTTTAGAGCTAGCTGATCGCCCTATGATTTCTCATTCGAATGCAAAAGCCATCTATCAACATGAGCGAAACATTTCGGATCAGCAATTAAAGCAATTTTTTAAACTAAAAGCCCCTGTCGGAATAACATTCGTACCCTATTTCACGGCAAATGAAGGCGTAACTATTGAAGAATTACTGCATCATATCAATCATATGTATGAGTTAGGTGGACGGGATTCCATCAGTTTCGGTTCTGATTTCGATGGTATGTCTGAAACGATCCAAGGATTAGAAGATATCGAAGCTGTGCGTAATCTTTATCATAAACTAGCTCAACATTATCCTAGTGATGATGTATATCGCATGCGTTATGATAATGCTGTTCGATTTTTATAATAGAATTTATGAATGATTCATGACATCTTTAATCTTTTTAGGTTGTATTTACCGGCTAATTATTGTTAAAATCCGTTTGAGCACTTATACTGAATATAGGTATGGAACTGGTTTTCGGTATTAGAGGAAAGGAGTCTTGTCATGAACGAAAAACAACGACATGAACAGAATCAAATTAAACAAAGTCATGCGTCAAATCAGGCAAGCGAGGAGAAAAATTTAAACCGTCTGAAGGAAAAAACTTCAGATGATTTTGTTAAATATTTTGAAGCGACGTACGAACCACCTAACTTACGTAAAGCACAAAAACGCGGTAAACAAGATATTCAATATCATGATGATTTTGAAATTGAAGAGCAATTCCGCGACTTAGGAGTTGGCAAGAAATACTTAATTCGTACTTATGGCTGTCAGATGAACGAACATGATACAGAGGTTATGTCCGGAATCTTAGAAGAGATGGGGTATGAAGCAACAACCGATCAAAAAGAAGCCGACATGATTTTACTTAATACTTGTGCCATTCGTGAAAATGCGGAAAACAAAGTGTTTGGTGAACTTGGCCACTTAAAATCATTGAAGGTCGAAAACCCTGACTTAATTGTTGGTGTTTGTGGTTGTATGTCACAGGAAGAATCAGTTGTTAATCGCATTTTAGCAAAACACCATCATGTTGATTTAATTTTTGGTACACATAATATCCACCGTCTACCTCAACTGGTGCAAAATGCTTATCTAAGTAAAGAGCGTGTTGTTGAAGTTTGGTCTAAAGAAGGTGACGTGATTGAAAACCTTCCTAAACGTCGTAAAGGTCAAATTAAAGCATGGGTTAATATCATGTATGGTTGCGATAAATTCTGTACTTACTGCATTGTTCCATATACGCGTGGTAAAGAACGTAGTCGCCGTCCAGAAGACATTATCCAAGAGGTACGTCATTTAGCTGCCCAAGGGTATAAAGAAGTAACATTCCTTGGTCAGAACGTGAATGCTTATGGTAAAGACTTAGATATTGATTTCGGTTTAGGCGATTTAATGGATGAAGTTCGTAAAATCGATATCCCACGGGTTCGTTTCACGACATCACACCCGCGTGATTTTGACGATCGTTTAATTGAAGTTTTAGGCAAGGGCGATAATTTAATGCCGCATATTCATCTACCTGTTCAATCAGGTAATTCTGATGTGTTAAAACTTATGGGACGTAAATATACACGCGAACAATATTTAGAACTCGTCGGTAAAATAAAAGAAGCTATTCCGCATGCGACGTTCTCAACAGATATCATCGTTGGCTTCCCAAATGAAACGGAAGAGCAGTTTGAAGATACCATGACATTATATGATGAAGTTGGTTTTGAACATGCTTATACATTCATCTTCTCACCACGTGATGGTACACCAGCTGATAAGTTTAAAGATGAGGTTACCGAAGATGAGAAGAAACAACGTCTTTATCGTTTGAATGATAAAGTAAATGCTTATGCGAAAGAAGCAATGAAGAAATATGAAGGTCAGACAGTTAACGTCCTTGTTGAAGGTGAAAGTAAAAACAACCCTGACGTTTTAGCTGGTTATACGGAGCATAGTAAGTTAGTAAACTTCACAGCTCCTAAGTCATCAATTGGTGACATTGTTGAAGTTGAAATTACTCAAGCTAAAACGTGGTCATTAGACGGCGTTATGGTTAAAGAAGCTGTAGAGGTGAATTAAATGGCACAATATACAAGAGAAGAAGTCGTTCAAGAAGCGAAAGATTTAGCTGTAAAGTTATCACAAATAGAAGAGATTGAACGCTTTAAGCAACTCGAAGTAAAATTGAATCAAAACAATAAAGTCCAAGCTTATATTAAAAAGATTAAAGCCTTACAAAAACAAGCGGTTAATTTACAGCATTATGAAAAGTCTGAAGCTCAAAAACGAGTGGAAGAAGAACTGGACCGTCTTCAAGAAGAACTTGATGAAATTCCTGTTGTCCAGGAATTTAAAGAAACACAAGTTGTTGTGAATGATATTCTACAACGCGTATCCAAAACGATCGCTGAAGAAGTCACGAATGAAATTATTCGTGCAACAGGCGGTAATGTTTTAAAAGGTGAAACAGGAAAAGAACTAAAATATTAAACACAGTGTTTGAGACAAAATTTAATAATGCAAAATAAAACGCGAACGATTTTTATAAAAATCGTTCGCGTTTTCTGCTTGAATGACGCTCCATCAAAACACTTCGCTTGCCGCGGGCACGGCTCGAGCCTCCTCAGCCCAAAGGCGGGGCTTGCGGGGTCTCGAGACACGTGCTGTTCCCGCAGGCGTCTACGCGTTTTGATTCCGCTTTATTACTGCTTACTTATAACTATTTCAAACAATCGTCCTTTGTATAACTGACTATTATTTGTGCAATCTCTTTAATTCTGGTCAATTATTATTAACACTCAACTAGGCAACTGCATATGAATGACACTATAACGTTTCTAATCGTCACAAGATGATTCACATCAAACGCCCAATTAACATAAGAATATAGTGGCGAAATGAAAAAGGAGGAACGTGATATGTCAGGTCGAGACTATCGAGAGATTATTACGAAAGCAGTTTGTGGAAAGGGGAAAAAGTATACAGAGGACCATCACCATGTTTCACCCAACTACAAACCATCTAGTATATTAGGTTGTTGGGTGATCAATCATCAGTATGAAGCGAAAAAACGCGGTCATGTCGTTGATATCACTGGTACTTATGATATTAATATTTGGTACTCTTATTCCGATAATACTAAAACAGAAGTTATCACAGAGCGCAAACAGTATAGTGATCAAGTACCAATTTCCATGAAAGACCAAAAAAGTTTAACCAATCAATTTGATGTTGTGGCACGCGCAACGCAACAACCTAACACGCTTGAATGCGAAATTGATGAGAAGCAAAAGCAAATACGCGTTGATTTAGAACGTGAGTTTGTTGTGGATCTGATTGGTGAAACTAAAGTATGGGCTAAAATTGAACCAAATGGCTTTGATGAAGATGAAGTTGATATTAGTGGATTGGACTCAGAGTTAGCAGATATCGAAGTTGACCGCGAATAAACTTGAACCATACAGTTGTTTTCCCAACTGTATGGTTTTTAATTTTAGTTATTATTTGTGCTATAATGTCGGATAGAGCATGACAATTGGAGGAACCAACATGGCAAGATATACGCCGATGATTGAACAATATATGAAAGTAAAAGATGAAAATAAAGATGCCTTTTTATTTTTTCGTTTAGGTGACTTTTACGAGTTATTTTTTGATGATGCTTTAAAAGCTGCAAAGGAACTTGAAATCACCTTAACACAGCGGGATGGAGGCGATGAAAAAATCCCAATGTGCGGGGTTCCTTTTCACTCTGCAGAAAGTTATATTAAAACACTGATTGATAAAGGTTATAAAGTTGCAATATGTGAGCAAGTAGAAGATCCGCAAACAGCGAAGGGTGTTGTTAAGCGAGAGGTCGTACAAATCGTAACACCAGGTACTGTTATGGAAGGGAATATGTTAGATGAATCAGAAAACAACTACATAACTTCAATTGATCATCAACCTGATGGTTATATCGTAGCGTATGCGGACCTAACAACTGGTGAAACGTTTATTAGTAAAATGCAAGCCACATTAAAAGATGTTCTTAGTGAACTTTATAATCGGCCTGTTAAGGAAATTGTGCTTCCGACGAGTTTTCCGGAAGAAGAACAATCCTCCTTAAGCGCCTATTTAAATGTAACCCTATCTTACCAAGATGAAACATCTATTCCGGATGATTTCGATTATCTAGTTGAAGGATTAGAAAGCAAAGAGCTTATTAATGGGTTTGGCCGCTTATTTCAGTACATTCATCATTCTCAGAAGCGTTTTCTAAGTCATCTTCAAGCTGTAGAATACGTTCCAGTTGAACAATATATGAAATTAGATCTTTATTCTAAACGCAATTTAGAACTCATGGAATCCATTCGAGATAAGAGCCAAAAAGGAACACTTTTGTCTGTATTAGACCGAACTTCTACAGCGATGGGTGCAAGACGATTAAAGAAATGGATTGATCGCCCGCTATTATCAAAAGAAACGATTGAAAAAAGACACGCTCAAGTGGAGTCCCTTATGACCATGTTTTTTGAAAGAGAAGCATTACGCGATCAACTTAAACATGTCTATGATCTTGAACGGTTGGCTGGACGAGTCTCATATGGAAATGTCAATGCACGTGATTTACTTCAACTGAAAAAATCATTAGCAAAAGTGCCGGATATAAAAGCGACGCTTAATCAATTTGATGATGATTTAATTACTGATTTATTAGGTGATATTTCACCATATGACGCGATGTATCAGCTATTAGACTCTAGCATACATGAAGAACCACCCATTCTTATTACAGAAGGTGACATTATAAAGGATGGCTATCACGGTCAATTAGATGAATATCGAGAGGCATCCCGTAATGGTCGACAATGGGTAGCGGAATTAGAAGCTGCAGAACGTGAACGAACAGGCGTTAAGTCACTCAAAGTAGGTTACAACAAAGTGTTCGGCTATTACATTGAAGTAACGAAAGCCAACTTACATTCTATTGATGATGAACGATACGAGCGAAAGCAAACACTTGCTAATGCTGAGCGCTTTATTACGCCAGAATTAAAAGAAAAAGAGAAATTAATATTAGAAGCAAAGGACAAGAGTGTTGCTTTAGAATACGATCTCTTTGTTGAGATTCGTGAGGAAATGAAACAGTATATTCCTTTATTACAACGTCTTGCTGAACAAATTAGCGAAATCGATGTATTAGTGAGCTTTGCATTTGTCAGTGAAGAGAATAATTACTTAAAGCCTGTCATGAATGATACGCAGGTCTTAGCTGTCCAAGGTGCTCGTCACCCTGTTGTTGAACATGTGATGCAAGAAGAGTTCGTGCCTAATGACTTTTTCATGGAAGAAGATACGGATATTCTGTTAATTACAGGGCCTAATATGGCCGGTAAAAGTACTTATATGCGGCAACTTGGTTTACTAGCCATAATGGCGCAAATTGGTTGCTTTGTACCCGCAAGCCGGGCGGACTTACCGATTTTTGATCAAATTTTCACGCGTATTGGTGCGGCGGATGACCTTGTCTCTGGTCAAAGTACATTTATGGTCGAGATGTTAGAAGCTCAAAATGCTGTTTCGAACGCGTCTGATCATAGTTTGATATTATTTGATGAAATTGGTCGAGGGACAAGCACATACGACGGCATGGCTTTAGCTCAATCTATTGTTGAGTATTTACATGATCATGTTGGCGCTAAAACGTTATTTGCTACGCATTATCATGAGCTTACGACACTTGAGGAACACTTAACGCATTTACAAAATGTACACGTTGAAGTGGATGAACAAGATGGAGAAGTCGTCTTTTTACACCATATTAAACCTGGAAAAGCAGACAAAAGCTATGGTGTTCATGTGGCTAAATTAGCGGATCTACCTGATGAGATTATTGACCGAGCTAACTATCTGTTACAGACATTTGAAAGTACTCAATCAATTAAAGATGATTTAGTACAAGAGCAGCAATTAACTCTATTTGAAGAAACAGCTAGTGAATCAACACATCAGGAGTTAGAAGTCTATAAAGATATTCAAAACTTGAACTTGATGGAAATGACGCCAATGGAAGCCATGAATACACTTCATTCACTCCAAAAGCGTTTGAAGGAATAATAGTGAGAGGAGGGACGGTATAAATGAACTCAATCATCGAACTACCGAGCACCCTTTCAAATAAAATAGCAGCGGGTGAAGTCGTCGAACGTCCCGCTTCTGTCATTAAAGAATTATTAGAGAATAGTATAGATGCAGGAAGTACGTGGATCAAAATAGAACTTGAAGAAGCTGGTCTTCGCTCGATTAAAGTTATTGATAATGGGCGTGGTATGACACAAACTGATGCACCCAAAGCATTTGGTCGTCATGCCACGAGCAAAATCGCTCATGAAAAAGATTTGTTTCGCGTTGAAACTTTAGGATTTCGCGGTGAAGCATTGGCTAGTATCGCAGCGGTTAGCCAATTGACATTAAGAACGTCTACAGGTGAAGAAACAGGAACAGAGCTTGTGGTTCACGGGGGAAAAGTAGAAGAACATCAAAAACATACGAAACGACAAGGTACTGAAATCATTGTTGAACATCTGTTTTATAATACGCCTGCACGGTTAAAATATTTGAAAACAGTCCACACTGAACTTGGGCATTTAACCGATGTCATTAACCGTATGGCATTATCACACCCTGATATTCGATTTGAATGTGAGCATAATGGAAAAAAACTATTTTTCACACCTGGGAATGGCCAATTATTACAAACGATTCAACAAATCTACGGTTCAAATATCGCGAAAAATATGCTCAAAGTGGAAAATCATTCTCTAGACTATAATTTAACGGGTTATATTGGAAAACCTGAAATCACCCGTGCTAATCGGCATTATATTTCGTTAATCGTAAATGGTCGCTATATTAAAAATCCTAAAATTAATAAGGCAATATTAGAGGGTTACCATACATTCTTGCCGATCGGTCGTTATCCTGTGGTGGTCTTGCAAATTGAAATGGATCCTTATTTAGTTGATGTAAACGTTCATCCAGCTAAAACGGAAGTGCGTTTCAGTAAGGAAAATGCTTTATTTGAATTGGTTAAAGATACAATCTACGACGTCTTACATGAACAAAAGTTGATACCTGAAGGGAAACAACGAAAGCAAGAACCATCTGAACAGACAACATTAGATTTCACTCAAACAAACAGGAATGAAAAGACGAAACAAGAAGTAATGGTTGGTCAAGGTTCCCAAACTAATAACCACCACATTGCTGAATCGTTAACTTCTTTTCAATCTGAAACAAACCAACCAGCCGATCAGCCCGTTTCAACAACTGAGACACAACCGCGATCAGAACAAGAGGAACCAGAAGTGTCACCAATTGGTTCGACTGAAGCGGGAAGTGAACGGATTCCCTTTTTAAGTCCGATTGGGCAATTACATGGCACTTATATTCTTGCTCAAAATGAACAAGGCTTATATCTAATGGATCAACATGCTGCTCAAGAACGGATTAAATATGAGTACTTTAAAAAGAAATTAGGTAAACCTGATCATGAATTGCAGACTTTATCCGTTCCATTGACGTTCGATTTCACAGCACAAGAAGCGATCACGATAGAAGAAAATCGTTCACAGCTGGAATCAATTGGCTTATACTTAGAACCATTCGGTGATCAGAGTTATCTGGTAAGAGCTTATCCTACTTGGTTCCCTGAAGGAGCTGAAGAATTAACCATTCGCGATATGGTGGATGACTTAGCGCAAGAAAAAGGCATCAGTATTGAGAAAATACGAGAAGAAGCAGCGATTTTAATGTCTTGTAAACGCTCGATTAAAGCTAATCATTACTTGAGCCAACAAGAAATGAACTATTTGATTGATGAATTACGGTCGTGCCAAGACCCTTATACTTGCCCACATGGTCGACCAATCATTGTACACTTTAGTGATTATGAAATTCAACGGATGTTCAAACGAATTATGTAATAGAAATGAGGGGCAGTATGAAACCGATTGTTGTCAGCGTTATCGGTCCAACAGCTGTTGGTAAAAGTAAATTAGGCATAGAAATTAGTAAGCGATTTGATGGAGAAGTCATTAATGGCGACTCCATGCAGTTTTATCGGGGGTTTAATATAGGGACAGCTAAAGTAACGACAGAAGAAGCGGATGGTGTTGATCATCACTTAATTGATTTCTTACCAGAAGATGGTCAATATTCTGCTGCTCATTTTCAATCGGATTTGAAGTCATTAGTAGATGAAATGACTTCAAGAGATCGATTACCTGTTGTCGTTGGTGGTACAGGTTTTTATATTCATTCTGCGCTTTATGATTTTAATTTCTCAGAGGTTGACCGTAACCAAGATTATGTAGACTCGATGATGCAAGGAATCGAACAGAATGGCATTGATCCTTATTACGAGAAATTAAAGCAGGTTGATCCTGAACAAGCAAACAGGATCCATCCTCATAATATTAGAAGAGTGGTTCGAGCATTAGAAGTTTATGAGCGGACGGGGAAAACGATGTCGCAGCTGGAGCAAGTACAGTCTAATGCATCCCCTTATCAACCTTATATGATTGGATTAGATATGCCACGGGAACAGCTGTATGATCGCATAAATCGTCGCGTTGATGAGATGATTGAAGAAGGACTATACGATGAAGTATCTGCGTTATACCAGGCATATGGGGCAGCTATTCAAGCGATGCAAGGCATTGGTTACAAAGAATGGCTTCCCTATTTTCGAAATGAAGTGACGTATGATGACGTCATTAGTCAAATTAAGCAAAATACCAGACGGTTTGCGAAGCGTCAACTAACCTATTATCGCAATAAACTCCCTGACGTTCATTGGTACACCATTGATCCTAATCGTTACGAAAAAACTTTTGAGACAATTTTTTCAGATTTAGCAGGATTTTTAAATCACAAGCAGAATAATAATAATTAAGAGATAGATAGAGGAGGAAGAATTATGGCGAATTCAGCGAACATTCAAGATGCTTTTTTAAACAAATTACGTAAGGAAAAGGTTCAGTTAACGGTATTTTTAACGAATGGTTTCCAACTAAGAGGAATCATTCAATCTTTCGACAATTTCACCGTTTTAATTGAAACAGAAGGGCGCCAACAGTTAATTTTTAAACATGCCATTTCAACGTTTGCACCGGTTAAAAATATTGATTTGGACTCATAATAATAATGTTAATCATTAAGCCTATCACAAAATAAGTGGTAGGCTTATTTCATGTTGTTTGACTGCGAACAAGTTTTCGTTAACAATAAACTTATATGAAGATAAAGGAGTCCATTTATGAAAGAGCAAGCCATTATAGTCGGATGTCATACACCTGATACACCAGAACATTTATTCGAGTCATCTATAGAAGAATTAGAAGCCTTAGCTTATACAGTCGATGTCGATGTGAATGAAACCTTCATTCAAAATCGGGATAAAGTGCATTCAGCTTTATATATTGGGACAGGAAAAGTAGAAGAAATTAAGCAATACATTGATCATTATGAGATTGATGTCGTGATCATCAATCAAGAGTTAACGCCATCACAGTCTAGAAATTTAGAAGATAAATGGGAAATTAAAATTCTTGACCGCACTCAGTTGATTTTAGATATATTCGCGATGCGTGCACGAACGAAAGAAGGTAAACTACAAGTCGAATTAGCTCAACTTCAATATTTATTACCGCGTTTACACGGCCAAGGTACATCACTTTCTCGACTTGGTGGTGGAATCGGAACGCGAGGACCTGGTGAAACCAAATTAGAAACCGATCAGCGCCATATTCGTCGACGGATTACAGAAGTTAAGCGCGCTTTAGAACAAGTGGCTAAACAGCGAGATCAGTATCGTCAGCGTCGCAAGAAAAATTCAGCCTTTCAAATGGCTGTTGTTGGCTATACAAACGCGGGCAAATCAACTATTTTCAATCGGTTAAGTGAAACAGGTTCATTGGAAGAAGATAAACTGTTCGCAACCTTAGACCCTTTAACACGACAAATCACTCTACCAAGTGGTTTTGAATTCTTAATATCTGATACGGTCGGATTTATTCAAGATCTACCCACAACATTGATTGCAGCATTTCGTTCCACACTTGAAGAAGTTGTAGAAGCTGATTTTATTTTGCATGTGGTTGATGCATCTAATGAGGAATCAGTTGAGCAGGAAAAGACCGTCTATAACATTCTTGATGAATTAGGTGCTGGTGATATACCTATGTTGACGGTTTATAACAAAGTGGATTTAATTACTGACGAAGTCATCCCTTATTCGACACCAAGCGTTAAAATGTCTGCGCTAGAACCATCTGATTATGATGATTTAAAACAAGAAATTGAACAAGCACTACTTAACAACTGGACGCATTATCGTGTTTCTCTTTCAAGTAGTGAGGGGAAACTACTGAATCAATTAAAACGAGAAACAATCGTCAAACACGAACAGTTCAATGAAGATCAAGAACAATTTGAATTAGAGGGATATGTTCCAGAAGGTTCCCCTATTCATACAACATTAACAAAAAGGTGAGGACATATGAACGAACAAGATTGGCAAACGATACATGAAGTTGAAACGAAATTAGCAGATCAATTTAATCAAATAGGACAATCTGTGACACTCAATCAGACCAAAGTGCTTCAAGCCTTTCAAGAGCAGCACATTGCTGATATTCATTTTAACCCAACTACAGGGTATGGGTATGATGATCTGGGGCGCGAGAAACTTGAAGCACTTTATGCCTCAGTATTTCAAACGGAAGATGCTTTAGTACGTCCTCAAATCGTATCGGGTACACACGCTATTTCGACGACGTTATTCGGCATATTACGCCCAGACGATGAATTATTAAGTATTACAGGAGCGCCTTATGACACACTACAAGGTGTGATTGGTGCATCAGGTGAAGCGGATGGTTCTTTAACGGACTTTGGCATTCATTATAAAGAAGTGGAACTGACTGAAAGTGGGGGCGTAGACTTTGAATTGATAAGTCAATCTCTGAATGAACGGACTAAAATGGTTATGATTCAACGCTCAAAGGGGTACGCAGATAGGCCATCGTTTATGATTGAAGATATCAAAAAAATGATTGAGTTTGTAAAATCAATTGACCCGAATGTGATTGTCTTTGTCGATAATTGCTACGGAGAATTTGTTGAAACTGCAGAACCAACAGAAGTGGGTGCAGATCTAATAGCTGGTTCATTGATTAAAAACCCTGGAGCGGGCATTGTACGAACTGGAGGATACATAGCTGGACGGCAACATTTAATTGAAAAGTGCGCCAATCGTTTAACAGCGCCTGGATTAGGTAAGGAAACAGGCGCATCATTAAATAGTTTGCAAGAAATGTTCCAAGGATTATTTTTAGCTCCCCATACAGTAGGTGAAGCACTGAAAGGTTCTTACTTTACCGCAACATTATTATGTAAACTTGGGTTCACAACAAATCCTAATCAAGATGAACCACGTACTGATTTAATTCAATCCATTACCTTTCAATCTAAAGATGATATGGTTGAATTCGCGCAAATTATTCAACAGCAATCGCCAGTTAATGCCTATGTAACACCGCAACCAAGTGCTATGCCTGGGTATGATCATGAAGTTATTATGGCAGCAGGGACGTTTATTCAAGGAGCTAGTTTAGAGTTAACAGCTGACGGACCTATCCGCGCGCCTTATACGTTGTATGTTCAAGGTGGTTTAACATATGAACATGTTAAACTAGCTATTATTTCAGCTTTAAAACAACTTAACTATTTGTAAGGAGTACGAATTTTGTACTTCTTATTTTTTATGTTAACTTTCTTAACATCTGTTGACATATCTTATAACTTTGCATATAATATTATCTATATTGGAGGTGTTGGTGATGGCTGATCAAGATCGTAAGGCACTCCCACTATTCTCGATGAGCGTTGTAACGGATTTAACTGAGCTAAGCGCTCGTCAAGTTAGGTATTACGAGGATAAAGAGTTAGTTTTGCCTGTTCGTTCACAGGGAAATAGACGTTTGTTTTCCTTTTACGATGTCGATCGTTTACTCGAAATTAAAGAATTGATCGATCAAGGCGTCAATCTTGCCGGCATCAAACAAGTCTTGAAAGTTAAAACAGAACAACACGAACAACATAACCAGAAAGAACCGGCTTCAGAAGAGACTGAGAAAATGTCAGAAAAAGACTTACACAAAATGTTACGACGTGAGTTGATGGAGTCTGGTTATATGAATCAATCATCACTTGTTAAGGGAGAGCTTTCGCGGTTCTACCATTAACTGAATAAATTTGAGGAGGCGTTTATTTTGGTTAAATTTACAAAAGAAGAGATTTACAAACGTATAGAGGAGGAAAACGTTCGATTTATTCGTTTACAATTCACGGATTTATTAGGCACCATCAAGAACGTTGAAATCCCACTCAGTCAGCTAGATAAAGCACTTGATAATCAAATGATGTTTGATGGTTCTTCAATTGAAGGCTTTGTACGTATTGAAGAATCAGATATGTTACTACATCCAGATTTAGATTCATTCGTTGTCTTTCCATGGACATCTGAAAAAGGTAAAGTAGCACGTTTTATTTGTGACATTTATAATCCAGATGGCACACCATTTGAAGGTTGCCCACGTTATAACTTAAAGCGTAATTTAGAGCGCATGGAAAAACTCGGGTATACAGCATTTAATATTGGTACAGAGCCAGAGTTCTTCTTATTCAAATTAGATGAACGCGGTGAGCCGACAATGGAACTAAACGATAAAGGTGGCTATTTTGACTTAGCTCCAACAGACTTAGGTGAAAACTGCCGTCGCGATATCGTATTAGAACTAGAGGAAATGGGCTTTGAAATCGAAGCTTCACACCACGAGGTTGCGCCAGGACAACACGAAATTGACTTTAAATATTCTGATGCGGTTAAGCACTGTGACGATATCCAAACGTTCAAGCTCGTCGTTAAGACGATCGCTCGTAAACACGGATTACATGCGACATTCATGCCTAAGCCATTATTCGGCGTGAACGGTTCAGGAATGCACGCAAACATGTCATTATTTGCTGGCAAAGAAAATGCCTTTTATGATGAAAATGCGGATGAACAATTAAGTGAAGTTGCACATCAATTTACAGCAGGTATCATCAAACATGCGGTTAACTTCACAGCTGTGACAAACCCAACTGTTAACTCGTATAAGCGTTTAGTGCCAGGTTACGAAGCACCTTGTTATGTAGCATGGTCTGGTCAAAACCGTAGTCCATTAGTGCGTGTTCCTTCATCTCGAGGTTTAAGTACACGTATTGAAGTACGAAGTGTTGACCCAGCAGCCAATCCATACATGGCTATGTCTGTTATGTTAGCAGCAGGTTTAGATGGTGTTGAAAACAAACTAACAGCTCCAGAACCAGTCGACCGTAACATTTATGTGATGGATAAAGCAGAACGTGAAGCAAATGGTGTTCAAGATTTGCCAGCAACACTTTATGATGCGTTACAATACTTAAATTCAGACGATGTGATTAAAGAAGCTCTTGGTGAGCACTTAACTGAGCACTTCTTAGAAGCAAAAGAAATCGAATGGGATATGTTTAGAACACAAGTTCACCCATGGGAGAGAGAACAATATTTAAGCACTTACTAATTTCCGAATTCCCTTGCCATGAAAATGGTTAAGGGGATTTTTTTATTGTGGGAAGTTTTTGAGAGGGTAGTGGATTGAGGTGTATTCCCACAGATTTCCCACAAAAATTATTCTTTTAGGATTGTTTTCATATAATCATCATATTTCTGCATACCTTCTTGATTTATTCGGTCAGAAATATGAGCATAAACATCTGCTGTGATTTGGTAACTACCATGTCCTAAACGTTCTTGAATCTGTTTGTAGTCATTCCAACCAGATTCCATTAAAATAACAACATGAGTATGACGCAAAGAGTGAATAGGTAGTTTGGGTAATCCAGCTCTTTTTAATATGCGTTCAAAAGAATTGAATAGTGAGCTTTTAGGCATGTAGTTACCGTCATCACGACATAAGACCAAATTGAAATCATGATGATACAAGTCACCAAACGTCTTTTTATTTTCATTTTGCCATTTCAGATGGAACTTTAATTTATCGATTAATGGATCTCTTAATGTGATAGTCCTGGTTGATCGATATGTTTTGGTATCGCCAAACAGCTGATCATTAGTGGACGCTTGAAAGTCTAATGATTTGTTGATTCGAACTGTCTTCTCTTTGAAATTAATATCGGACCATTGAATAGCTGCAGCTTCACCTTTGCGCATACCTGTTTCGATCAAGAAGTAATAGAACATCCAATAAATATAACCGTACTGACGAGCTTCTGTTAGAAAGTTTGATATATCTGATGAATCAATAAATTTAATGGTTTGTTTTTTACTCTTACCTTTTATCGTAGCCCCTTCAGCAGGATTTCGATCAATAATATTTAATTGCTTTGCTTTCTCTAAACCATTTCGCAGTGTACCGTGAATGATCTCTACAGTTCGTTTTGCGTATCCTTCATTATATAAATGGTTCAGAAACTTTTGATACATCGTCGGTTTAAGATTCTTAATTTTTATATTTTGAAAGTAAGGTATAATGTGTTTATTGATATTAGTTTGATGTAGTTTGTAAGTGTTTTTACGAACTACATCCTTTTTGTATTCGGTTAACCAATGTTCCATATATTCTTTAAGCAACATGTTATGATTAGCTGTGTCAAAATTATTCAGTAACTGGTCTTCTAATCGTTGAGCTTCAATTCTTGCATCTTTTTTGCGTTTAAATCCTCTTTTAGATCTCTCTTTTCGTTGGTCAGTTATAGGGTCATAATAGGTTAATCTGAATTCCCACAGGCCCTCTTTGTACTCATTTAGTGATATACCCATTCATCAAACCTCCTAAAGATTTTGAGTAAATTTAACAGCTTTACCGATAATTTTAGCTGGATACTCTTCGTTAACAATGATTGGATCGTGATCCGAATTATCTGGAATCAATACTATATTATTTTTCTGTTTCTTTACTCGCTTTAAAGTTGCTTCCAAATCACCATTTAATAAAACTGCTGCAATTTCACCACTTTCTACATCAGGTTGCTTTCTAATAATTACATTAGAACCTTCTGGTATCGTTGGGTGCATTGAATCTCCAACTGTTTCTAAACATATAAATTCACCTACAGGCAACGTATCTGGAAGTTCGTAAGTATAACCTTTTATATTTTCCTCAGCATCTATTGGATCTCCGCAGGCTACTTTACCCAGAATAGGAATTGGCGTTATTTTAGTTATATTTTTAATATTTGATATCTCTTTTGTTAAATCTTCATTCATTAGATCTTCTAAATTAACATTGAAAATTTTTGCTATATCAGATAAAACTCCTGATTTTGGTGTGTAGGTTCCTTTTTCCCATTCACTAATAGAAGAAGAGCTTTTTCTTCCTAAAAGCTTTGCTAGTTCATCTTGATCCATATCTTTCTTGTTTCTAAGGTACCTAAGATTTTTGCTGAATACATTACTCATTAATACTTCCTCCATGAATTTATTTTAATTGAATTATACAACTAATTTCATAAAATGTGAAGTGAGTTTGATAATTTATTTCAGATTTTCTGAAAATATTACTTGACTTCAGAAAAACCGAAGTGTAAGATTGGGGTATAAATTGTTGAACGGAGGTGTTTTTTGGTGACAACAAAGACTAGAGAAAAGTTAAAAGTGTTACGAGTTAAAGCAGAAATGACGCAAGAACAGCTTGCAAGCGAGTCCGGCGTATCAGCCAGAAGTATCATTCTATATGAAATGAACGTAAATAACTTACGAAAAGCACATTACTCAACTCTTGAAAAAATAGCCAACGCTTTAGGTGTTAAAGTTGATGATATTTTTTTAGGGTGAATTTCAGAAAAACCGAAAAAGAGGTGGTAATGAATGATTGAAGTTAATGTTGATCAAGACACTGTCGAGAAGTTGACAAAAGACGAAATACAGAAGCGGCTCAATGAAGCCGACTTCGATTTGGTCTTATGGGATAAACATGAATTGACCCGTCGTACTTGCATGAGTTGGTCTACCATTCAAAAGACGTTCTTTTATCATCCAGACTGCCCGAAAGTGAAGCTTGGCGGTAAATGGTACTTCAAAGCTGAGGAAATGAAAGATTTTCTATTGAAGTGGGTTGAAGAGCAAAAGGAGGATTAAACATGATCACAACTTTTTTAGGTGGTGCACAAAAGGTTGACATAGAAGCGGAACAAAATCGCATTCTATTCAAAGTAATGGATAACAAAACAAACACGGTGATGTTTTCTGTACCGATTGAGAAAGCAGAGCATTTCATGAAAGCTTTTAATGCTGAGTATCAGATGGCAGTTGGACCTAGTGAAAAGGAAGGTGAGTTAAATGAAGAAGACATCTAATCAATCTGATGAAGAGAAGCTATATTGCGATCAATGTGGTCATGAATTGCACTTAGGAAAGTCATTCAAACATCAAAACCACAAAATGATTAAGACACGATGCGCTAACGATGACTGCCATGTCATTGGAAGCACTATTTACACAAGGGAGGATGAATATGTACAAGACTAAAAGCTTATGGCCAGATGCGGTAGCTTGTACGATTGCGATTTCAACATTTTTATATTTTATAAGCCTATAAAGGAGTGTAATCACATTGGCACCTGAATTTATTTACAAACGTAATGAAAGCAAGCGTCAAGCGTTTCAACAGTTTAAGAATAATCAAGCTGAATTAGATCGGTTACGAAAGGAAGGTCGATTATGAATTACAGATTACAAGGTATAACAAGCGCTCTAGCATTAGCGTTACTGGTTTTGATTGTGAGTTATTTTTAGGAGGGTGAAACGAAATGAGTAAAGTGACATTGACACATGAGCAGTCGACAGCAATCGAAATATTAAAAGAAACAGGCATTTCGTTTAATGGTTATTTAGAGCAAAAAGTTAGGAATGGTTTTGAAGAGAATAAGAACAACTGTTTAAACAAATTAAGACACGAAGAATTTGCAAGGGCATGGATTGAAGGTTATGAGGTTGAATCGCAGTTTGAAGTTGGTGACGTAGTATCGAAAATAAGTGGTGCAGAATTTATTTCGGGCGACATAATAGGTGAAGTTGACAAAATAAGCAGCGGAGAGGCTAAGTACCATATAAAACGTGGTGCATTTGTTCGCGGGAAGGACATCAGACACGCAACCGAACTCGAAAAACAGTTCTATGCGTTAGGACGGAAAAAGCCGAAGTTGGAAGTAAATGATTTGTTCATTGATGAAGACGACACACCCTTTAAAATTGCAACATTCAATACTCTTTACAGTGGAAACCAGTTGAACAAAATGAGTAAAGGAACAGCCATACAGTTATTGAAGTGCAATAAAATTAAATACATCTACCCAATCGAGCATCGCATTGAAGTAGGTGATAATCAAGAACTACTAGATCGTTTGAAACAATAAGAAAAACTATGAATCTATTAATGATTCATGAAGAGGAGGTGTCAAAATGAGCAGTGCTAAAAAGCAAGAATTGAGTTGGACGATTGAAGTCGAAGAACGTTGTGTGAATGACTCACTCAAATTACTAAATCAGTACACTCGCATAAAGCAATATGAACAAGCGCTTAGAGTCAATCAAGATATTGAGCGTTCATTAAAGCGGATCCAAAAGCTAAAGGATGAAGCTGGGTATGTTGATTACTTGGAAGGCATAGTAACAAAGATGGAACAAGACGGAATCGAATCTGATGTCACTTATAGCACAAAAAAATAACCGCTCGGCAAAGCGGTTAAATTTGAAAGACTGGTATATTCCAATGTTCGCATAACACGGAGTACCTATATTAAACCATGTGATGATTAAGAAAATCAAGTGGTGAATGAAAGGAGTGAACAGAATGCCATTGTTCGACCCGAATCATGAAAAAAGACAAGAGCAGCAGCTGACTGATTTCATTTGTCGTTTTGCTAGAGATGAAAAGTTATCTCAAGAACAATTAAACGAATTGCTTTCCAGAGCGGAGAGTCACGTTTATGATCTTTATCATTCAGACGCTGTAATAAAATAACCCGCCTATTTAAAGGCGGGATCGCATTAATCAGAACTGCAATTAGGTGAACAATATCTACAACCGTCAAACGGCTTAAGAGGGTGATCTCTTTTAGCGGACCTAATAGCTTCGTGACAGTCGTTCTTGAAACCGATGTAGGTTCGGTTATCCCGATCAGCACCTTGTCCACAGTCTCTTTCGTGCACTTCGTGATTTCCGTTCTTGTCAATGTTGTTATTAAAGTAGTAATGTTTTGCCATTTTTACACCTCCCTTCCTGTTAAGGTATTTCGACAGGAAGGAGGAAAATCCTACAAAGGAGTGTCAATTTCTATGAATCAATTAACAAAGATTTTTGAAGGACAAGAGTTAAGAATTATTGAGAAGGATAATGAACCTTGGTTTGTTGCTAAAGATGTTTGCGAGATTTTAGATCTAAGCAATCCAACTAAAGTCGTTAGCCGATTAGATGAAGATGAACGGTCTAACTTCAAGTTAGGTCGTCAAGGTAGCGTAAATGTAGTTAATGAATTCGGTCTATACAATCTAGTTCTAGGTAGTAGAAAACCGGAAGCAAAGAATTTTAAACGTTGGATCACACATGACGTTATTCCAGCAATCAGAAAAACAGGTTCTTATAACCAACCACAGTCTCAATTAGAAATACTGCAACAATCTGTTAATCAGATGGTCGAACAGGAGAAGCGGTTAACAGCAGTTGAAGAGAAACAGGATAACATTAACGAATTACTTAGTCTTCACCCGAATGAGTGGCGTAAAAAGGTTAATAAAATTATTAATCAGATTGCGCAAGAACGTGGCGGATTTGGCGCTTATAAAGATGTGCGAAAAGAGAGCTACGAGATTTTAGAAGAAAGAGGGAAGTGCCAGTTGTCCATTAGGCTCACTAATCGTAAACGTAAAATGGCGTTTGAAGGGGCTTCTAAATCCAAAATAGATAAAACGACCAAGATGGATGTTATTGCTGATGATGCTAGATTGACTGAGATTTATTTATCTGTAGTTAAGGAAATGGCAATAAAAAATAACGTTGATATGGCGGTGTAACAATGATTTATCACAAATAAAAAGCGACGGCACTTATAACTGATAGGACAAGTGCACATCGCTTTTAAAATTATTAGAAACCTATGAATCTTTTAAATGATTCATCACGATAGATCGTGATCAAACCAAGCTCAACAATTATATTGTACAACAACGAGCAACGTTTGTCACGTCTATCCCCTATTAAAAAGGAGGTGCAAATGATGAAGGGCTTCATCAAAGATTATCGTCAAGAATTAGACAGTCTGATATGGTCCATGCCGCCTATGTACCATCGTGTTTGGCAATACCTGAAATATATGGTTAACCACGAAGAACGAAAGGTCCCATTTAAAGACGGTAGCGTTATAACGGTTAGGCCAGGGCAACATCTTACTTCCGTTCGCAATATTGCTAAAGGGGTCGGTTATTACGAAGGTGTCACGTGGAAAGAGCCTAATCCTAAAACAGTCCGAACCATTCTCCAATGGTTAGAAAAACAGTCTATGATATCAGTAGAACGTGGTAAGGGTAACAGACAATACACACTTATAACCTTGTTAAATTGGGAAACGTACCAATCCCAATCTGTTTCAAGTAACACAAAAGAAACAGAACGTAACCCAGAAGTGAAACAGGTCGCGGACATAAACAAGAATGTAAAGAATGAGAAGAATGAAGAAGAATTATCTAATAATAATAACACGCGTGATCGAGAAGCGTTTGCAGAAATTATTGAATTCTACAAAAACAACTGCCAACAAGGTATAACGGAATCGCCTTTTAACTTCGAAGTCATAGAAAAGCTATTTGACGAATGGGGCTACGAACTCCTAATGGCATCTATGCAAGTGGCTGCACAAAAAGAAGCTAAAGGCACGCGGTTTATTGAAAGCGTCTTAGACAACTGGAAAGGTGCAGGTGTTCAGTCAATTGACGATGCTAGACGTTACCAACAGCAGTTCCGTGAAAATAAGCAAAAAACGAAGCAGTCACGATCGTCTCCTAAACAAACGTCAGACGTTATACCAAAGTGGTTTGCTAAGCATAAAGAACAAAGACAACAAGAGCAGCAAGAATCAACGCAATCGAATGAAGCGGAAGAACCAGCCAACGTGACGGACTTAAAGGCATTCTTCCATGGCACTCAATAGATTAAAAGAAAGGGTGAACATATGACACGCCACAAAGGTGAATTCAGAACAGACACCAAAGGCACCTATCACACACTGGATCCAGAAGAAGATTGGGTCATCATTTTAGAAAATAAAGAGTTTGCTTTCAGAAAGCAAGATTTAAAATACATTGAGCAACAGTACAACGAAGGACACGAACCGGAAGTTATTGCTAAGGGATTAAAACGAGACGAATGGGAAGTGCTATTTGCCCTTTGCCACTTGGCTATTAAGGGACGTGATATTCGTGTATTTGCGGAACGAAAGAGGGTAATGAACGCATGATTGCATTCACGATACACGGACAACCTGTTGCGCAAGGACGAGCAAGAGCAACCACATTTAAAGGTCAAGCGCGCATGTACGATCCAGCTAAATCAAAACACTATAAACATTACGTGCAACTAAGTGCTGCACAACATAAACCTAGCAATCTATTTAAAGGGCCTATTGATCTAACGGTTAGGGTTTATCGACCCATTCCTAAATCCATGCCGAAATACAAACGCAAGCTGATTGATGAGGGTCAACTAAGACCAACAACCAAACCTGATGTCGATAATTACCTGAAAGCAATCAAAGACGGATTGAACGGCATTATATGGCACGACGATAGCCAAGTCGTTAACGTCCACATTGAAAAATACTACGACGATCAACCTCGTGTTGAAGTTGAAATTCGTGAATGGGAGGCAGACACATGCACTTAACCATGATGCAAAAAGCGGTCTTAACCTATATCGAACGGTTCCAGGATAAACACGGATATGCCCCGTCGCAACGCGAAATCACATCAGGTATTAACCTTAAATCCGCTTCAACGGTTCATGGCCACTTAGAAAGATTAGAAGAAAAAGGTTTTATTAAGCGCAAACAGTTTAGCCCAAGAGCATTAACCATCTTAGTTAGGAGTGATGAAGCGGATGAGAGAACCATCAACGTTAACACGTGAGGATATGATTGAAGAACTCGTCTCTTATGGTCATGATGCTTCAATTTTGGAGCACTTAAGCTATAACAGATTAGCAAGCAAATTAAGTGTTGAACGTGCAAAAGATATTCGAGAACATCCTTGGTTCTAGTAGGTGAAGCGGATGGACAGACAAAAGCAAATATTAGGTGTTAAACAAGCATTGATCGAGTGCTATCTCCATCATGAATCCAAGCAAAAAGTTAGCTACCATCACGAAGTACGCACCAAAGAAGTTAAGCAGCTATACGACAGCATGTTTTCTGATTTTCAAACAAAACTTGAACAAGTTAGGCGGTGGCAAGATGAGCTCGGAAGTTAAAACCTATCGATTGTCGGATGACGAATTAGCAGAGCTGCATAGAACGAACCCACCAAAGCACAAACCCTATCACGTTAAAGACTGGCGCTGGCATAAGCCGAAAGACGAAAAAGCCCAAAACCATAAATCGAACTAGGAACCGCTTCATGCGGAAACATTGAGCATAAAGGTGGCGGTAACATGGCGAAATCAACAAATAAGCGATATGTGAAAGAAGATAAGAACCGAAACCAGGACGGAGAACTCCTAACGACCGTCAACGTGTATAAGAGTAAACCTAAAGATTTTGACTATATTGTGTTTGTTTAAATGAGGTGTGTTTATTGGAGAAGATATTGCTTCGGTGTGCTGTATGCAATCGAAAGTTAAAAGATAACGAATCTATTGATCGTGGTGTTGGTCCAATCTGTCAAAAACACTTAGATCATAAAACGCTAACGATCGTAAAAGAATCAGTATTACTAGGTTTTCAGCCCGTTATGATTCATGAGGGAGCGATAGAGTTATCGATTCCGGAAAGTGAAGCAGAAAACATAAAGCAGTAAGGAGGAACCAATATGCCAAAAGAATATGCCGTTTATCAAGGTGATGATCTATTGGTTATGGGGACGAAGGAAGAGTGTGCTGAAGAATTAGGCATCACACCTGACAGTGTTAAATGGTTAGCAACTGCTTATAACGTGAGACGTGTCGAAAAATTAACCAGACCAAAATTAGCTAAAGTCGCTGTATCTATAGATTTAAAAGAATTAGAAGAAGATGATCTCGCAAGCTATCAATAACCAAGTCACATGTTAACTTCTGTGGCTTATGATGCGAAGGAGTGAAACTATGAACCAATGTGTTGAGTGCAAAAAACGTGCTGCAAGGTACTGGGGAAGTTATTTGTGTGAGACGTGCTTTCGGAAGTTCTTAATCGAAAAAACATAATTGGGAGGCTTTATAAATGAAGACGGTAACTGAAACGGGTTGGAAGGTAGTTCAGGTTAATGAGAGTGAAATATTGGCTTGCAATGGAGCCGTGACTTTCGAGCGAATCGAAAATTGGTATAACGAAAACGTAACAGACACCAGGGTAGAAAGCATGGAATTAAAGGATGTGGAAAAGGACGGGTTAGTGACACCCATTAACGAGTTCGGTGAAAAAGACAGCGAGGAAGTGTTTAAGCTACTTAAAGATGTTGAAAGTCCTGATCAATTAGAGAAAAACAATGGTAGTTGGGTGATCTTTGATAAATATAAAGACGTCGTAGAAAGACTTGAACATAACTCCGATGAAACAATCGTCGTTATTGGTTACTCAAACGTTTAACAGGATTGCATGACATGAAGCGGAAAGTGGTGATTAAACGGTGTTAGGAAAGAATGAATTTTACGTTATTAGGTTTTTAGACGGCACTTTTTATACGGGTCATTTAAGAGACTTTAAAACTGATGATCTAGCAGACGCTGTAAAGTACATTTTTGATTGGCAACATATGAAAGATGAAACACTTGGTATGATTAGAGCTACCGAAGAACTAGATTATGAAATAGTTAGAGTAAAGGCTGAGTACATGATAATTGGAGAATAATTTAGTGCTAATAAGACTGATTAAGTGCAATAAAGAAGAGACAAAGACATGGAATTAATCATTCATTTTCTGTAAATTTTTCCTTGTAATATAGATAATTAACCTTTTGTTTAGTGGCCATTAGTTGAGAAGCTAAAACCGCTGTGTAAACAGTTGTTAACAATATTCCTGATACAGCTAAACCAAATAGAGAATAATTTTTATTGTTAAGTAACGCCTCTTGATCAGTATTATTGTTGTTTGGGTTTTCGTTAATCAAATTTATCCACTCCATTATTATTTATTATAAAAGTAGTATTCCGAAAGATTATAAAAATATACAGGATTTATTGAACTTACCGACCAGGTTGTGCGGTAGAAAGGAGCATATTATGAACGTATTTATTGTTCTTTATGAAGATCACGAAAAGAAAGAAGTGGACGTATTAGATGTCTATACAAACGAGGAAAGAGCAAATAGACGAGTTGGTTATGAACGAGACTTGATTCCAGAAGCGGATCCTCACGATAACTGTTGGTACCAGGAAAGAGAAGTCATTACTGAAGCGGGGGAATGAAATACATGTCGGTATTTATAGTTAGAACAAAATTTGAAGTTCTCTATATACAAGGTGATAAAGTTCTTCTAGTTGATGATTTTATCGGAATTGTTAAAGGCAATAAATATGAGGCACTATTTTCAAAAGATACTGTTCGTTGTGTTCATCCAATGATTAACGAGCAAGAATTTAAAGAAATGTTGGTTGGGCGGTGATTAAATGCACGTAGCAACGGCTTACGCTTTGATATGGCTATCATGTTCGATAGCTGTATCAACTGGAATTATTGTGACGGGTAGTTTAATGCCTTTATGGACACTCGTTATACCTGCATTAATATCAGTGGATGTTAAGGGCGATTGAGGGAGTGATTGAATGAAGTCAACCAAATACAAACTTTTGAAAGCTGATTTTGACTTTGCACAAAAAGAACTAAAGCAATATAGAGAAACAATTATGCGGCTTAGAAGAGAAAAGGAGCAAGCGTATTGGAATGGCTATAAACAAGGTCGGTTTGATGAGAAGGCGAAACAATTACATTTGAAAGGGAGTGATTGAATGAGTGATGTATTTAACGCCAAAGGTTTAGCTGGAGAGTCAGTCAAATTCATGGAAAGCAAAGGGTATATATTTATTTCCGCTTCAACTGAAGATGAAGAACCTTCAGTTATCATAGTGCCGAAAGAATCGTTAATCGAATATGTAGATGAGCATTTGAAGGAGGATGGTTGAATGACAGCTCGATCAAAAATGAGAGGCCACGACATTGAGTACACTAACGGTCAATGGGTTTATTCGGATACGAAAGAACCAACTTGTGAAGTAGGAAAACAGAATCAAAATAGAGAGTGCGGGTATTGCGGATCATGGGCTACACCAGAAGGTCATGACGCATGTCTGGGTACATTAATAGGAACTATGAATGCTTGTTGTGGTCATGGTCGAACGAATGAAGCTTATGTTCAATTATTAGATGGTACATGCATAAGAGGTCAAAACGCTTTAGAATTAGCTGAAATTTTAAGGAAGCGGAGTGATTAAATGAGTGAAGAGTTAGAAGAAGTAAAGCAGAGGCTTTCTGCTACTGTACTGAGAGTAGCTAGAAGTAACGGAAAAACTCATTTTTCTAACGATATTCGATGGCTTATAAAACAAGCTGAACGTGTTGAGGAATTGGAACAAGAGAATAAGCGGTTACGTGAAGCGTTAAAATTTTATGCAAACGGAGAACACTTGATTTTTGCGTGGAGTACAGGCGAATTTGAAGGGGAAGAAGGGGAAACAGCAAGACAAGCGTTAGAGGAGGATAACAATGAATCTAATTAAACTATTTGAAGCGCAGCGTGAGCTTGATCAACACATAATATACAGCAAACCTCATTTAAAAGAAGAGGATGTATTACCCAGAAAAATACTAGCATTGCAAGTTGAGTTGGGTGAATTAGCAAATGAATGGCGAGGCTTTAAATTTTGGAGCGAGGACCAGGATCCGAGAAGGGTCAAAAGATCTATTGCTTTTTCTGATCCGGGAGGCCCGTTCGAGCAATTCACTTATCCTCTCTTAGAAGAATACGTTGATTGCTTACATTTTTTAATTAGCATCGGGATTGAATTAGCCGTTAACGAAAAACAGATTAATCGAGAAGCAATCCTAGCAAGAGATATCTCAATAACCAACCAATTCTTATACTTAAACAAAGCCGTATCAGGATTATACTGGAACGCAACGCAAGAATACGCAAACAACGCTCAAAACGTTTGGGAAAAGGTTTATAGGAACTTCTTGCTTTTAGGATCTTATCTCGAATTTAACAGTGAACAAGTTGAACAAGCCTACTTCGATAAAAACCAAGTCAATCACGATCGACAAGAGAGTGGTTACTAATGCGTGAAAAGGGCGACAAGTATAGACCAGTCGTAAAAGTTGCTAAAGTCAAGAAAGCCATACCAACTGTCGTTTATATTAGTGGCAGAAGGTATGTGTACGATCCTAAAAATGAGGAGTGAATCATATGGCCAATACATCACCACATAGTGACGTTAAAACATATCAATTAGATGAAGCGGAACATGCGAAGATTAAAAAGCAGACTCCTGACTTCTACGTTAAGAAGCGGGAAGAGGGTTATAAGGATAAGGACATAGCTGAGTTCATGGGAATTCCACAATCAAAACTAAGCACACTTAAGAATGGATGGGGCTTTGTTGGTTTAACATTCGACGAAATTAAAAAGCAGCATAATAAAATGAAGCGCAAATCGAATAACACGAAACCTACTCCTGAACCCGCTTCAGATGCTAAGGACAATGAGAACGACATTGAAGAATCAGCAGACGATCAAGAGAATATTAACGAGGAAACAGCGGAAACCGAACATTCATTCGAAACCCTTAAAAACGACCTCAAACAGAAGATAGAGGCTAAAGATAACGAGATTGAGAGATTACAGGGTGAAGTTGACCGTTTAACGACCGATTTAAAACAGACTCAAAAAACACTTAACGGATGCAATGAACACGTCAAGTTCATGGAACACCAACAGGAAGAAGCGGAAAATGAGGACCAGTCAAATCAGGAAAACATTATAAATGACTTACGAGTACAGATCGATAAGCTCAAAACAGACATCAAAGAACTAGAGGCTGATAGAGAATGGTATCAACATGAAGCGGACAATGCGTATGAAAGATACAAGACACTATCTAAACAACAGAGACAAGCAGAGTCTAAAGCCTATCATGCTATTGAATTAATTAAGTTGATGTAGGGTGGTGAAGCGGTGTACACGAAAGAACAACAGCTGGGTAAACGTAAAAGCAGGAAACAAAAAGATAAAACACGTATTACAGCTAAAGTGAGAAAAGAAGTGAAACGTCGTTCAGGTGGAAAGTGCGAACGATGCGGAATTACAAATCCTTGGATGTTTCAAATGGCTCATTTAGAACAAGCGAGCCATGTTGGACCAGGTGATGATCCAACTAATATTGTTCTATTATGTGGGCCATCTGTTAACACGGGAACATGCCATGATTTCGCAGACTCCACCAAAGAAGGACGAGAATGGCGCAAGCGGAAACGTCAAGAGCTTATAGAGTTTTACCAGCATGAAGCGGGTAATAGTTGAGATTAAATGCATTGAGCAATAAAAGGGTGGTTAAATGGCACAAGCGATCAAACTATCAAAACAAACATTTAAGAAAATAGAGGCTGAGTGGTTTAACTATCACCAGACATTGAAAGAAATTGCTATGCTGCGTGAAGAGATTCATAACCCACATATTGAACAAACGGATGATGAACGGCTTGTGATTGAAGGAAATAAATCAACATTCGAACCCAGTAGTCCAACAGAAAAAATCGCAACGCGTCTTACGACAAACAAACAACTTAATTACTTATGCGAAGTGACAGATGCCATTGAACAGGTTTATCAAGCATTACCACATCATCATCAGAAATTGGTACGTGTGCGCTTTTGGAGTAAAAACCGTAATCTTACGTGGGATGGCATAGCGGAAGAGTTGAACGTAAGCAGACGACAAGCGATAAGATGGCGTGATGAGATCATACATTTAACGAATGAGGTGTTAGGGTGGAGGTAGAAAAAGTTATTGTAACGAATATCAATAGAGATTTTAGCACATTGAAGGCTGATGGTGAAACGTTAGTGTATTTTGCTGACGAAGAAGCAGAAGTTGATTTCATCTATTTAATCAATGGTCATGGGTTTCATTCAAAAACTAGAATGTCTGTTCATTACTTAATGTCGTTTGCGGATATTGAGGATGAAATCAAAGACATGATGAACGGAAATAGAAATTAGTATAATAAAGTTTGAGGTGATAACGTGACATGTGATTATTTACTTGACATGATTTTTGAATATGAGCAGAAAAACAAGGCGAAACCTTTTTTGATCGAAATTAATAAAGAATGTTTACGTGAACTGCAAGCAGACGAAGAAGCAGAACGGTTTTTCGGATTGAGAAGAATCACTAAAAGAGATTTCTTTAACACATTTGTGGACGTACCATTAGCAATTACAAACAACACAGATAAAGTGACTTTTCACACCAGAGAAAGTATAGAACGAAGATTGTCACTATGATGGCACTTTTAAGCCGCTGGAATCGTTTATTATGATACTATAGCGGATAAACCAAAATATACAAATCGTAAAATCAAATCATCCGCTATTACGTCTTTTGTTTCGTTATTCTCCTACTTCTAAGGTATCACTCATTTGAGTGGTGTCTTTAAATTATTTGCAGGAAAGTATCTCCTTTTGTCGAAATGGTTAGTATGATGAGAGGAGGTGTTTACATTGGGACGTTTTACAAAAGTGATTGTAGATGGTTCTAGCATAGAAGGAACAGGTGAAGTGATTAAAGAAGATAAAACACTATACATTAATAGTGATCATGACGAAATAATCAATTGGTTTATAAGTTTGCTTCGTAATAAAACCGTTCTCAGCAGTTTAGATTTTATAGATGAGCCAAATGAAAATGATTATTCATTTGAAGGTGAGTTTTATATCAGAAGCGTCAAAGGTCCAGAAATAGTCATTGAAGAAAAATAGAACATCTCAACATGAGGTGTCTTTAATTTATAATAGAAAAATCATCCAATTAGTGATAAAATCCTATGTAATACATACTTGGGAGGATAATGAACTATGAAAAAAATATTATTGATTTTGACGTTAACTGCGATAGTTGCTGGTTGCGGTGATAATGGAGAAACTGAAACTACTGACGGGTCAGGGGAGAGTCAAACAGAATCAGCTAACAACACCGAAACAGACAACAGTGAAGATGAAACAACTGATGCTGATACAGAAACAGACTCTGAAACTAGCAATGAAACAGATACTAGCACAGAGGAAGTAGAACCTGTCGAGCTGACAGAGGCAGAAAAAACAACAAGAGATTTAGTTTCATTGATGGAAGAAGAAAATGTTTATGACGCTGGATCATATGTAGAAGGTGACATTCCGAAAGGGGAATATGCTTTTGTTAGATTTTCTGGAAGCGGGCAGTATTATGGAGAAGAAGACACAAATGGAAATATAATCGGTAATCATAATTTTGATAGCTTCGGTTATGTTCATGTACACAATGCTGGTAATATTACAGCTAGTGCTATACTTGTTGGGATTGATGAATTAGAAGAATTAGGGGTTTCAGGAGCGAAAGAGCTTTATGAGAAATTAAATAATGAGTCTGATTATAAACAATCAGGATTTTATAAGGTCGGCACAGACATCGAGCCTGGTGAGTATACAATCGAAAGTGTTGGCCAAGCTTATGTATCTGTTTTGAGTGGTCCTGTTAGCAACAATGAAATAGTTCAAAACAATAATTTTAATGGTAAGTATTCTGTCAATGTAAAAGAAGGCCAGTACTTAAATATATCTGGTGGAAAAATAATTGAGTAAGAAAGACAGGTTAAACAGAATAGATAGGATATTAAGACATCTACTCATGTAGGTGTCTTTTTTATATACAAATTTAATTAAAGGAGATGGTGAACATGGCGGACAATAAGTCGCGCGAAGTAATCGAGTACATCAGACAGAGGGATTTGAGGTATAACTTACACACTGTAACAGATCAAACGATTGCAGATGTTATCGAACTGTACGAGGAGTTCAATGGGTTAGAACAAAAGGATAGCAAGAGTGTAGGGAAATTCACATTGGATATGGACTGCTCAGAAGCACTTAAAGGATTGAAAGCTGTGCAGCGTGAAGCGAGAAATGCAACGCAATCACTTGCTGAATTTGAACGGAAAGCAGATCAAGTGCTTAACAAGGAAATCACAATAAGCATGAATGGAACAGACGTTGGGAAAGCGGTAGAAAATAATGTGTCTGAGCTTCATCAATCAACGAGCAAAGACAAATTACTAGTTATTGAATTAGATAATGAGGAAAGTGCGCCAAAGGTATTCCATGAAGGGAAAGAGATAACCGAAAAAGTTAGTGTTAGTTTTGATTGGAGAACAAAAACAGACAGACCTGGCAAGTTATTATTTAATGTTGAGTATTATGAGTTAGATGATAAAGGGTTCCCTAATTTAACAGATGTGGAGATAGATAGGTTAACTGGTGGTGATCAATCATGAAAATACAATGTGAATTAGGTTGCTCAAAAATATTTGAATTAAATGATGTCGCTGCGAAATTTCAATACTTACCAAAGAAAGTTGAACGTCACTATATTGAATGTCCTCATTGTCAGAAGCAATATACATCCTATTATTTGAACGAGCCTATGAAAGTGCTCCAAAGAAAAATTCGTACGTTATCAGAAAAAGGGATGCATACAACCAAGCAGAAAAACAAGTTCACACAAATGAAGGGTCAATTAGGAATCATGATGGATCAACTTAAAAAAGATCATGAGGGAAATGATTGAGATATGCCTCAGAAAGCTAAGAAGCCTTGCAAGGAAGTGGGTTGTAATAATTTAACGAGGGAAACCTACTGCAAAAACCACGAGAAAAACGCACAGGAAATCCACCAAGATTATAATCGATACAAAAGAAATCCAAAATTAAATGCGTTTTATCAATCGAAGGAATGGAAGCAACTAAGACGGTTAGCTTATGATCGTGACAATGGTTTATGTCAATCGTGCAAACGTTCTGGTATCTTAAAGCAAGCAAACGTTGTGCATCACATTGTCGAGATCGCAGTCGACTATTCGCTTCGATTGACGCTCGGCAACCTCGAATCATTGTGTCATGCCTGTCACAACAGGTTTCACAAAGGGTCCCCCGACCATTAATTTTTTAGAAAACGAAATCTCTAAAGCGACTCGCCCTCAACATTTTACAAAAATCCGTTTTTGAAAGGAGGTGTGGTGGATGCCAGGGCGTAAACAATTACCATTATCTGTTATTGAAGGTAAAGGACGATCCAATCATATAACTAAGGAAGAGGCACGCGAGCGAAAGCAACAAGAAGAACGGATGAAAGCTGACACTGATAAAGTCGAGCCGCCTAGCTATCTAACCAAAAAGCAGAAGGAAGAGTTTGAAGATATTGCGCAAGATTTAATTGCGTTAGAGATCTTTTCGAATTTAGATGTGGATGGCTTAGCGCGTTATCTTGATTCCAGGACAGAATATATACGTGTCGCCAAAGAATTAAAAAAGATAAATCCGGCTGAGCTCGTTGAAACAGAAGAAGGTCATAAAAAGCGTGTGGCCAACGATCAATATGAAATCCTGCTTCGAGTAAAAAACAAGTTATTCAATGAATGCAAGTCAGCAGCAAGCGAGCTTGGTTTATCTATCACATCACGACTTAAACTGGTTATTCCGAAACAGGAAGATAAAAAACCACAGTCCGAAGCGGAACGTCGGTTTGGTGATTCTGTATGACGTTGATTGAGCGATTATTTGATTATATTGACAAAATACAGACTGGCAAAATTAAGACTGGTCGTAAACATAGATGGGCGGTTGAACGTTTTTCCAACGATATCGATAAGTTGGAGAATGATTCATCGCCTTTTTATTTTGATAAAGATGAACTTGAAAACTTCTATGAATGGGCTAAGATGTTCAAGCACAAGGAAGGCATTTTAGCCAATCAACCAATTGAATTAACGGACTTTCAGTTGTTCGTTGCAGCTAACATTTTATGTTGGAAACGAAACAGTGATGGCAAGCGACGTTTCAGAAAAGCGTTCATACAGCTGGCACGTAAAAATGCTAAAACACAATTCTTAGCGTTGTTATCAACCTATATCAGTTTCCTAAGCAATGAAAAAGAACAGTGTTACATTGCGGGTTGGAGCCGTGAACAATCTAGTATTTGCTATGATGAGATTCTGACACAGCTGAATGATTGTGACTTATTAGAAGGTAAGTTCTCGGACAGCTACGGTAAAGTGAAGCATCATAAAACGGGGTCCATTATTCAACCATTATCACGTGAAGCGCGTAAAACAGGTGATGGCAAGAACCCAAGTGTTGCCATTATTGACGAATATCATGCACACGAGACTAGTGAGATTTATGATGTGATGGTCTCTGGTATGGCAGCAAGAACCAATCCGTTAATTACGGTTATTACAACAGCAGGCTTTGATTTAACAAGCCCGTGTTACACCGAGTATGAATACGTTTCGAAAGTGATTGATCCTGATCAAGATGAAGAGAACGACGAATACTTTGTTTTAATTTGTGAGTTGGATCCGGAAGATGACATTAATGATGAATCGAATTGGATTAAAGCGAATCCGATCGTTGCGACATATGAATCTGGGTTAGAATATCTCAGAAGTGAATTGAAAGTTGCATTAGCTGTTCCCGAAAAAATGCGATCTTTCTTAACGAAGAACATGAATCGTTGGGTGGATCAAAAAGAAAATGGCTACATGGCTTTAAAGAAATGGGATGCTTTGAAAGAGGCTTTTGGTGATTTAAGCGGTAGTCGTGTTTATCTAGGTGTTGACTTGTCAGCAACTGAAGACTTAACGAGTATTGCAGCTGTCATACCTAAAGATGGCAAGTATTACGTAAAAGGGCGATCATTTATTCCATCTGATCGCTTGAAAGAAAAGATGATGACGGATAAGCAACCATACGATACGTGGATTGACCAAGGTTATTTAATACCTACTGATGGTGAGATTATCAATTATCACGATGTTGAAAATTCGATTTTAGATTTAATTGATTACTTTAAGCCATCTTACACGGAAGTTGATTATGATAAATGGAACGCAGCGCATTTAGCGCAAAGCTTAGAAAATCAAGGTGTGGAAGTGGTTGAAATCCCTCAGCGAATTGCTTATCTCTCAACCCCAACAAAGAGGTTCAGAGAAGAGGTTTATAGTGGGAACGTTATTCATGAAGGTGATCCAGTGTTAAGATGGGCGATCAGTAACGCTATTCTTAAAATAGATGATCAAGAAAACATCATGGTATCTAAGAAAGTGAGTAAAGATCGCATTGATCCGTTAGCATCTGTTCTAAATGCTTTCAGTCGAGCGATGCACGATGAACATAGTGTTAATTTAAATGACTATATCATGTCAGATGACTTTAGTTTGTAGGGTGGTGATTAAGTGGCGCAAGCAATTAGAGAATTTATTATATCGTTTTTTAAAGCATTCTTTACCAAATGGGTAGAGGATTTTTTAATATTTGTAGGACTAGGTATCTTTGTGGTTAACACGTATTTGATTACTGTTGTTGAGATCAATATGCTTATTGGCAATTATCTATTGGGCCTTATTCTTCTCTTAATAGGCTTAGTCCTAGCTAAACGATGAAGGGAGGTGTAAGGTTTGTTATTTCGAAATGTCCTGAACGCAACAAGTGAAACGGAAACAACGGATTTGAAAGAGCCATCATCTTGGTTTGCGAAAATGTTTGGTTATGAGGCATCAACTGGAGAGAAAGTAACAGTCAACTCAGCTTTAACAATTCCAACTGTTTATCGGTGTATTAACATCAAAGCGAATGCTGTTGCGATGTTACCATTTCAAATGTTTAAACGTACTGAGAAAGGACGCGATCGGGAGAAAGAACACCAATTATCAAAGCTAATTGAGACGCGACCGAACCCATATCAAAGCCCGTTTAAGTTCAAACACTTAATTGAAACGCATCGTAATTCATGGGGTAACGCTTATATTAATATTGATTGGGGTGCAGATGGGCGACCACAATCGTTGTGGTTATTAAATCCTTCCGCAACAGAACCGCGATTTGATGTCGTTGAAAATAAGTTGTGGTATTACACACGCTTACCAGATGGCAATCATGTCAAGATTGGTGACGGTGATATCATCCATTTAACAGCGCTGTCGACCGATGGATTAAAAGGTAAACCGCCTATTGAAACAGCGCGGGAATCGATTGGCAGTTCGCAGGCCGCCCAAAAATTTAAAGGGAAATTCTTTAAGCAAGGGGCTTCACATAGTGGCGTATTACAAGTGCCTGGTCAATTAAACAAAGATGCTAAAGAACGAGTAAGAGAAGAGTGGGAAAAAGTGAATAGCGGCATTAATAACGCACAACGCGTTGCAATATTAGATGCTGGCTTGCAATTTCAGAGCACGTCGATGCCTTTAAAAGATGCTCAATTCATTGAAAGTATGAAATTTGATAAAGCGGAAATAGCAACGATGTTCGATATCCCATTGCACATGGTTAATGAATTGGATCGTGCAACGCATTCCAATATTGAACAAGAAAGTCTGTCTTTCATACAGAACACACTTAGTCCAATCCTTAGGCAGTATGAAGAAGAAGTGGCTTATAAGACCTTGTCGAATCGTGAACAAGAACGATATTATTTGAAGTTTAATTTAGAGAGTCTATTGAGAGCTGACAAGAAGACGCAAGCTGAGTTTTATCAAACAATGCTGGATATCGGCGCTTATTCAATTAATGAAGTGAGAGAGTTAGAAGATCGGAATGCGATTGAAGGTGGTGACCAACATCGTGTGGATTTAAACCATGTATCACTTGATATTGCTGATGATTACCAATTAGCTCGAGCTGGCTTGAAAGGGGGTGAGGGAGATGAATAGTAAACGTATGCCTGTATTTATGAATGCTACAGTGCCTGCTCAAAAACACAACCAGTTAGTGACGATTAAGAACCTCACCGACAAATCTGCTGATCTTTATATCTATGGTGAGATTGTAGACAATACCGATTTAAAGTTTGATGAGGCGGATGTGATGCCAGATGATGTGCTCAACGCACTCAACCAGGTCGATGGTTTAGATGAATTAAACATCTATATTAATAGTCCTGGTGGAAGCGTATTTGCCGGATTGGCTATTTATAATATGCTGAGCCGAAATAAAGCGAAAAAGCATGTTTACGTTGATGGCGTTGCGGCATCGATGGCTTCTTCTATTGCGTTGGTAGGCGATACAATTCAAATACCGTCAAACGCTTTTATGATGATCCATAAACCACTAACAATTGCTATTGGTAATGCTAATGATTTCAGGAAATTAGCGGAAGACCTAGATACGATTGAATCTGGTTTGACTAAAATTTACGAAGATAATCTTCGAGAAGGTGTCCAGATGGATACTATCAAACAAATGATGGATGATGAAACGTGGTTAAATGGTGAAGACGCAGCTAAGTATTTTAATGTGGAAGTGATTGAATCAAAACAATATGCTGCAAGTTCGCGTGACGTATTGCAAAAATACGAAAACACACCACGAGAATTATTGCCATCCGATCAAGATGACAATACCTTAGTTGTTGCCAATATGACGAACGAACAAAAGCAACAATTTATTAATCAATGGCAACAGGAATTAAATAGTACTGATGATCGAGATGACAAACTTAAAATCCAGAACGAGATAGACCTACTATCATTGTAAGGTCTATTTTTTATATTCAGCTTTAGGAAGGATGATGAAAATGTCAATCAAACAGAAACTAGCAACGTTTATTACAGAGTGTTTTAAAAAGGGGGACGGGAACATGAAAATCGACAATGCACTACAATCGTTACGATCAAATCCTAATGTCCTAGCAGTCAAAATGGATGCTGGTGGTGCAGGAATGACAAAACACGAACAAGATCTGCGTCAGCAGGTAACGGATTTAAAAGCGGAAGCCCAAACGCTTCAAGATGACAAAAAATATGAGGAAGCTAAAGCTAAACTCGCAGAAGCTAAACAAGCGAAGAGTGATTTAGACAACTTCCTCGCTCTTCAAGATGATTTCAACAACCTTCAAGTACCTCAACCGCAACAACGCGGTACACAGTTGGGTGGAGAACCGCAGGGCGAGAAAGACAATGAATACAAAGCGTTATTCTTCAAAACGGTTCGTGGTCAAAGCTTAACATCAGATGAAGTGGATGAATTGGAAAAATATAAAGCGCGTGTTTCGTCTGATTCGGGCGAAGATGGCGGATATATTATTCCAGAAGATATTCAAACGCGTATTAATGAATTACGTCAAACGAATGATGATTTACGTCAATACGTTAATGTTCAACCTGTATCAACAAATAAAGGTTCTCGAACGCTCGAACGCCGCGCTGAACACACACCGTTACAGCCGTTGTCCGAGTATGGTGATCCAGATGCGATGGCAGAAATGGATTCACCTAAGTTCGATCGTTTAGATTACGATATCGAAGATCGTGCTGGATTTTTACCAGTTCCGAATAGCGTGTTGAATGACACAGATCAAGCGCTAGAAGATTATCTTGTGCGTTGGATCTCTAAGAAATCGAAAGCAACAGATAACCACTTAATCTTGCAACAGATTAATAGTCTTACAAAAGAAACGCTTAATGATTACCGTGGTATTAAGACAACACTCAATGTGACGTTAGATCCATCCTTTGCGCAAGAAGCGGCTATTTATACAAACCAAGATGGCTTTAACTACCTTGATCAGTTAGAAGATGACAATGGTCGTCCACTATTACAACCAGATCCAACACAGCCTACGCGTAAATTATTTGCGGGTGCTCATCCTATTGTCGTGCTATCTAACAAAACAATTTCAACAGTAGTCGACGAAACGGCAGGTACTGAAATGGCACCGTTTATCATTGGTGTACTTGATGAAGGCATTGTGTTATGGGACCGTCAACAACTATCAATTGATATGACGAAAGTTGGTGGCCAAGCTTGGCGCTCAAACACAACAGAGTTCCGTGCGATTGTGCGTGAAGATGTAACGCAATGGGATGATGAAGCAGTTGTCTTTGCAGAAATTGATGTTGCGACACCAGAAGCATAATTTAAATTTTAATGAGGAGGATGATTAATCATGAAAGCGAAAGTCATTAAACGTTTCAGAGATAAGAACACGAAAAAGGTTTATAACAAAGGTGCTGTCTATGATGGCAGTGATGAACGAGTTAAAGAAATTCAACAAAAAGGATTTCTCGCTTCTGAATTTGTGGATGAAAATGGTCAGCAAAACCCAGTTAATGATAGCCATGAGCCAACGAATGAAGATGGTGGCGGTCAAGAAAGCACATCACCGTCCGCCTTAGAAGGTAACGTAAATGAAGTTAAAGAAAAGATCACAGCAGAGCTTGATCAAGAAACACTGGAAACATTGCTTGAAGCTGAACAACAAGATAAGGCACGTAAAGGTGTGATGGATCACATCCAAGACGTGATGCAAGAGAATCAAGAGGACGAATGATATCGTCCTCTTTTTCTTGGATAGAGAGGTGATGTTGTATGGCTCTAACCACTGATGAACTAACTCTTTTAAAAAAATACATCCGAATTGATCATGATGATGAAGATGATTTATTAGAGAAGTTTTATGAAAGGGCTAAGATTTACATTAAAAATGAAGTCGGACCTATTGATGAAACGAATGAGGACATGAAAGAGCAATATGATCAAGCGTGTGCTTTATTGGTTGAACATTGGAATGATAATCGTGAGGCTTACCGTATTGGAAATAATGCTTATGAAATTCCATACTCCTTGGCAAGCATCGTCAGGCAACTTAAATACTGTTATCCAGTAGAGGATGATGAAGAATGAACCCAGGCGAATTAAAGCAACGTTTAACATTTATGCAAAAAGACGCGACTGATGAAAATGGCTATCCTTTACCCGAACCGACTGAATATGCTAAGGCTTGGGGAAAACTTTCAACATTAAAAGGTGACCGATTTTATGAAGCGGCTCGAAACAACATGGAGCATAATCGAGAGTTTCATATTCGTTATCAGAAGAAACTGTCTGACGAAGAGAGACCCATTGAATTAGTTGTTTACTGGCGTAATAAGGAACACGAAATCATTTCAATTGAGGATGATGACGGTTTAATGGAGACGATGACAGTTGTTTTGAGGGCGGTGAGTTAATGGAGTTCGATTTTTCAGGTATGGCTGAACTGACAAGACAAATTCAAAAGTTAGAAAATGGTGCAAAGGGAGCGGAGAGTGAAGCCTTGCAAGAGGGTGCGAAAGTTATGCAGGAAGCGACGGAAAAGAAAGCTCCTGTACGTGCTGTCAATGGCGGTACACTTAAAGCTAACATTGAAATATCTGAAGTTGAGAACGGGGAAATTGAAGTCTATGTAGACAATCAAGGGAAAGCGTATTATGGACACATGTTAGAAGTTGGGACATCAAAAATGCGTGCTCAGCCTTTCATGGGACCCGCTTTTAATCAAAGCCAACGAAGGATTGAAAACGCTATGTCCAGTCACTTAAAGAAAGTATTGGGGTTGAGCTGATGGAAAACCGTTTAATATTTGATGCACTATCCCCAATCTCTGTTCCAATCGCATATCAGGAGTACCGAGGAAGCGAATCGACTTATATTCGCTTTTTTTATTTGCCGAAAGTCGGTTTCAACGCTGACAACGATAGTCAGTACAGTACAAACCATATACAGATTGATGTGTTTACGCCATACGATCCTACTAGTTTAGCGAGTGATGTTAAAGAGTATATGAAGCTAGCGGGGTTCAAAAAGAATTTTGAGCACGAAAATTATGAAACAGACACAAAACTTTTTCACTATATTCTAAGGTTTTGGATTATAAAGGAGGAAATTTAAATGGCTACGATTGGTTTAAAAGACATTTATTATGCAATTATTACGGATGACACTGATACAGCAGGTACAACATACGGAGAACCAAAACGAATGGGCGGAGCTATGACTGCCAATATTCAACCTACGTTTAATAGTGCTGATTTACGTTCAGATGATGGGGTTGCCGAAACGGCTGAATCGCGCGGGGTTACAACTGTATCAGTCAACACAGATGATTTGTCACCCGAAGTTCAATCGGATATTTATGGAAAGAAAATTAATAATGACGGTGCTTTAGTTGATAGCCAAGATGATCGACCGCCATACTTAGCGCTTATGTTCCGTGCGGAAAAAGCCAATGGTTCATATCGCTATACAGTCTTATATCGCGGAAAATTCACACCACCAGAAATCAACTATGAGACGAAACAAGAGACACCAGCTTTCCAAACACCAACCACAGAGGGGCGTTTTCTGCCACGTAAATCGGATGGAAAGTTCGGAGCGCAAGTCGATGAGGATGATGACAACGTAGATGCAACTATCACCGATTCTTGGTTCGATGCGCCATATGAAGAAACTGAACAAGTTTAAGGGAGCGTAATATATGAAGTTAGAATTACAACTTAACGGCGAAACCAAGATTTTCACAACAGCATTCGTCTCTGGTCGCCACTTTCGTCAACTAATGGAATTTGATGAGAAGATTGATTACACAAATATCGGCTTAGAAGAAGCAGACGAATTAATCGGTTTTGTCTGTGACGTGTTTGGCAATCAATTCGACGTGAATCAATTTTATGACGGCATTCCTTCACACAAAGTGATATCAACCATTGATGATGTATTTGCTTACGTGCGTACTGGGAAAACGCCAGAAGAATTAAAAAAGGGAAACGAGGCGGGGGAGTAGCTGACACTGATAAGGTCAGCACTTCCCTTAAAGAAAATGCTCAAACAATTAAAAAAGACTTAATCAAACCGCTTTATAAGCGATTATTAAAAGATGGATGGACACTCGGTCAAATTGACGAGATGGACATCCATTTTTATTTAGATCTAGGCAAGCCAGAGAAAACCTACATTGATGACATCAGATTATTCTAGGGAGGTGACGGCATGGCTGAAGTAGGTGCTTTACGCACAAAGATCAGTTTGGATAGTGCACAATTTCAACAATCAATACAAAGCGTTAATCGGCAACTTAAAAGCTTGAAACAAGAACAAAAAGCGGTCACCTCTTCTGGCACTGGTTTTGCGCGTGGAGTCGATGAACTTAGAGGGAAGCAAGATGTGTTGAATCGTACGCTAGAAGTACAACAACAACAAGTTAGAACTCTCAAAAGACGATATGAAGAAAGTCGAAAAGCGACTGGAGACAACTCTAAGGAAACCCAAAACGCTCGAACGGCTTACAACAAAGCGTTAGGCGAGATGAATAAAACCGAAGAGCAATTAAAAGGCATCACGTCAGAGTTGGAACGTCAACAAAATCCTTGGCTACAACTCGAAAAACGCATGGATAGTTATGGTCAAAGTTTGCAAAACCGAGGTCGCCAAATAACGTCTTTTGGACGCACAATGTCCATGGGCGTAACCACACCACTTTTAGGCGCGGCTGGAGCAGCGCTCAAAGTTGGTATGGATTTTGAAGAAGGCATGAGTCAAGTTCAAGCGGTTAGTGGTTCGACAAATGAAGAGATGGAGAAGTTAGAAGATCAAGCAAAAGAGTTCGGTTCAACCACACGTTTCAGTGCAACGGAAGCCGCAAGCGGTATGGAGTTCTTAGGAAGAGCAGGCTTTGAAACGAACGAAATATTAGATTCCATGCCAGGCCTACTAGATTTAGCAGCAAGTGGAAACATGGAATTAGGTCAAGCGGCTAATATAGCCAGTAATATCATAAGTGGTTTTAATATGAAAGCGAGTGAAGCAGGTCGTGTATCTGACGCATTAGCCGCAACAGCGGCAAGCGCCAATACAGATGTTAATGGTTTGGGTCAAGCTATGGCTAACGTAGCACCTGTTGCGGCCGATTTAGATATCAACTTTGAAAGTCTTTCAGCCGCTGTTGGTACAATGGCTGATGCTGGTATTGAAGGCTCTAGATCAGGTCGAATGTTAAGACAAGGTATTTTACGGTTATCCGATCCAACAGGTGAAGCGGCTAGTTTAATGGAAGACCTAAACTTAAATATTTTTGACGCAGAAGGTAATATGCGTGATTTTCCAGATGTTGTGGGTGAATTAGAAGGTGCCTTTAGTGACATGGAATCAGAAGCACGAACAGCTGCGATGGCTACCATTTTTGGTGCTGAGTCCACAGCAGGTTGGTCGGCTTTATTAAATCGTGGCGCTGATGATTTATCCGACTATACAGATGAATTACAAAATTCAGAAGGCGCAGCGGCTGACATGGCTGAAACTATGGAAGATAACGGAAAAGGCGCGTTGCGTGAATTCCGTTCAGCAGCTGAAGGTGCTGGTATAGAAATAGCTGAGCATTTATTGCCACCTGTTACCGATTTAATCGAACAAGGAACAGACTTAGCTAGAAAATTCGGTGAATTAGAAGATGACACGCAGAAGAATATTATCAAGATGGGTGCCTTTGCGGCGGCCATCGGTCCTGCTGCTCTTGTGGCTGGTAATTTGACCACAGCAATAGGGGGTATTGTTCGAACAGGCGGATCTTTAGCTGGTGTGTTAGGTCGTTCAAGTGGCGCTGGTCTACTCGGTCGTATTGGTGCGATGGGTATGGGTGGTCCTGTCGGCTTAGCGGTAGGTGGTGTTGGCGCTTTAGCTGCGGGTGTTTATACTCTCAAGAAACGCAGCGAAGATGCTAATGAAGTATCGTTAGAAACAATTGATTCTAAGTTAAAAGAAAAAGAAGCAAATGACGAGTTAATTGATAAATATGAAGACTTACAGCGTCAATCACAATTATCCCAAGATGAATTCGAACGTTATATTGATTTGAATTCAAGATTGGGCGAAGCAGAAAGCGATAAAGAAATTTCAAACATTAAAGATGAAATGGAAGAGCTTCGTGAGAAATCTGGGTTTTCGAATGATCAGCTTGACGACATGGTTGGTTTAAATGAAACATTAGTTGAGAAATTACCAGGCGCAACCGATGAAATTACAGAACAAGGCGAACGTGTTGCTGGTTCAGCAGATGAAATGCGTGAGTACAATGATCAATTACGGGAATTAGCAACGCGTGAGCTTGAACAAAAAATGTTAGACCAATTAAATGAATACCAAGAAACGACGCAAGAAATAGCTAATTTGGAAAAAGAAAAAGAACTAAGTCTAGAGTATGAAGAAGAATTGCGTCAACGGTTAAAAGAGCTATCGGACAAGTCATTTGAAGGCTTGAAAGAAGAGCTCACGAATGAGAATGAAAAACTTGAAAGTATGCGCCAACAAACCGATATTTCAGATGCTGAATTAGAAAACGTCAACCAACGTTTAGAATTAAATGAAGACATGTTAGCGTTTTTGCGTGAAGAAGGCGAAATATCGCACGAACAATACAACTTATTAAATAATCAGCTTTCCGAACAAATGAAACATACAGACGAAGTGAATAACACAATTGAAGAACGTGAAAAAGAGCGTGATAAAGTCAATGAAGTTATTGCGCGATTATCTGAACAACGGTTAGTCAACGCAGGTATTTCAGAAGAAGTTGCTAATCAAGCTGTGGAAAACGGCAATATTGAGGAAATCATAGGTAATCAAATAAGCAAATTAGAAGAAGAAAAACAAAAGATGATAGAAAATGCAGGACCTGCTGAAAGAATGACACAGGAATTTCAAGATGGCGTTAGCGAAATTGACAACCAAATCTTAAACCTGCAAACAGCTGAAGATAAAATATACGACATGATTGGCACGGCAGAAGGTTATAATTCAGAACTCGCTAAAGATATTCAGAAAGATCTTGGTTTAACAAGTACGCCTACTATTCCTGAGTTTAGACAAGAACTTATGAATCCGTTAGGTGTTACGGTTGAACCACAAATTCAAGGTTTAGCTGCGTTTAGACAACGTTTAACAATGCCGTTACAAGCACGTGTTAATCCGATAAGCCCACAGTATGCAAAAGGAACAGACTACCACCCAGGCGGACCAGCTATAGTTGGTGAAGAAGGTTGGGAATTAGCACGACACGGTAATCAATGGACAGCTTTAAACGCAGGCATGTATGACCTTCCAAGAGGAACAGAAGTCTTCACACACCAAGAATCCAAGCGCATGATTGATGCTATGAATAACATTCCTGGTTATGCTTCTGGAGTTAGTGCACCAGGTGAAGCAAATCGTGTGGTTAACAGTTTAAATAATCAATCTATGCAAGGTGAAGCTGTCGTTTATACAACCGTTATCAATCAGATGGACGGTCGCGAAGTCGGTAGACAAACTTACAAACACATCACTGAATTTCAAAACCGCGAACAGAGAGTGAGGGATGAATTTGCCTAAAACATTAACAATCAATGGTGAGCGTAAAGAATGGTTGTATTTGTTACGCGGTCGTCAAGAAGCTCCATTCGCGCCACATGATATTGAAACGGTCAGCGCACCAGGCAAAGATGGCGCTCACTTAGGTAAAACCAATGTTGAGTTAAAACAGATTGACCAACCGATTGGTTTTACAGTACGCGATGAAGAACATGAGCAAGAATTACTTGATGAATTAAACGCGTTTTTATTAACGCAAGAAAACGCAGAAATTCAATTTGATAACGTGCCTGGTAAAACCTATATTGGACGAGTGACAGGAAGTATTAGCGATTATTCACGCCCTGCACCAACGTTGCGCGAAGGTACGATTACGTTTTTATGCGAACCTTACAAATACGGCCCAGAAATTGAAGCAGATCTAACTGGTCAAGGCACGATCATCAATGTGGAAGGCACACAAGCGGCTAAACCGACATTTGAATATGATGTATTAGCTCCAATTACGTTCGCAATGGTTAGTAATGGTGATGATTATATGATGATTGGCCGACCTATCGACGTTGACAGTATTGCCAAAGAACCTTATCCAGAAGTCGATCGTTGGTTCATGAACACGTTAACAGGTTGGTCGCATATGACAGAAGGGCAGTTTCTAAACGATGAGGTAACAGGTGGAACTGTTAGTGGAAGTCAAATAAGTGTTGATGAGGGGGCTTTTATACCTGATAGTTATGGATCTAGTCAATCAGGTTGGTATGGCCCTGCTGTTAAAACATCACTCTCAAAGCCTATTCAAGATTTTTCAGTTACATTAGGCGCTGTGGTTTATAACAATGGTCATCCAGGTAAAGTGATGGCCATCTTTTTAGACGACCAAGGTGACATCGTATGTTCATTAGGCCTTATCAACGCTCGCGCTAATTCTAAAAATGTACGTGCATTAGCACGTATGAATGATGGTCAAAATGTGGCGCGCCATCGTGTGATGGATTATCAAGGCGATACTGGCTCAGAATCGCAGGTATTTAACGATAGCTCTTTGAATATTCGATTAAGACGAGAAGGGGATAGGTTCAGCGCTAAAACGTGGCAAGTGCGTGATGGTCGGCAACATGCGCAACACACGTCAGATATTGTAGATGATAATAGTGATTTCCAACGACCAATCGAACAGGTCGTTTTATTTTTTGCTAAATACGAAAATCACGACGTTTTCCCGATGCGAATCCTAGGCTTGCGTGTGCATGAATCAACCGTTTTAGCTGATGACGAAACACCATACATCGCACAAGAAGGCGATCAAATCCTATTCGATCATGACGAAGAATCGATTTATATCAATGGTGAAGATGCAACTGATTTGAAAAACTTTGGCGCTTCTTATTTTGAATTGCCACTAGGTGAGAATGAGTTGGCAACGTTGCCTGATGACTTAGATGGCATAGTTAAGTATAGACCAACCTATAAGTAAGGGGGTGATAATATGTCACAAATTCACATCTTAGGCGGTCAAAACGACGAAATTTTAGATGTGATAACTAAGCAAAACATTAGAAAAGACGTGCATAAGCAGTCATTAAAAGATAAGCTTGAAACGTTTGATTTCACCACATTTGCCAACAAGCGATTTAGTCAGTATTTAGAAAAGCGTAATCGGCTGATTATACCTGGTGAAGACGGTGAATATCGAGAATTTATTATGCATGAAGTGATTAAAGATATTAATCGACAATCTGAAGTTTATGCGAAAGCTAGTTATTTAGAGCTCAAGAAACAAGCGATTATTTATCCGCAAACGTTCAATGCCCAGTCAGCTACACAGATGGTTGGGCATGCTACCGACGGAACCGAATGGCAACCAGGCTTAATTGAAATCACAAACGTTCGCACATTCAACGTTGAAAGCCATCGTAATCCGTTCGCATTTTTGAAAACGATTGCCAACGAATTTGACGCTGAATTAAGGTTTCGTATTGTAACTGATGGCAATCGTGTCGTAGCGCGTTATGTTGATTTGTTAAAACGTCGCGGAGAATGGCAGGGCAGAGAAGTCACTTCAGGCAAAGATTTAGCAAGCATTAAACGTACAGAACGTACTGATAATGTTTACACAGCTTTAGTTGGTATTGGGCCTGAAAGAGAAGACGGCAGTCGTTTAGAAGTGACAGTGGAAGATCAAGACGCTTTAAAAAGATGGGGAAGACGTGACAAAAACGGGAACCTGCAACACTTAATTGGCACGTATGAACCTCAATCGACACGCCAAGACATGACAGAAAGTGAATTAGAACAATACACACGCACTGAACTTAACAAGCGTATTAATGCCGTTGTTGAGTTTGAGGCTGACATTGTCGATTTAGAGCATGTGCCAGGCTTAGAAAACAAGCGTTTTCGATTCGGCGACACGATCAAAATTAAAGACACTGGATTTGAACCGCCCCTCTATTTAGAAGCGCGGATATTTGAACAAGAACGATCGATCGTAGATAAATCAGCTAAAAAAGTGAAGCTTGGTGACTTTACAGAGCTAACGGAAGAAGAAGTACAAAACGTTTGGAAGCAACTGCAATCTGAAATCGCTAAAAAAATTGACGCTGCTGAAACGTATGATAAAACCACGATTGATAGTAAAGACCAAACGGTTTTTGAAGATGGCAAGACGTTTGCAGAAGTGCAAGCTAGTAACGCATTAGAAGATGCTAAAGCTGACGCAAAACAAAAGGCCAATGAAGCGCAAACAGCAGCAGAAGAGTATGCACTTGCAAAAGCTAATTTGGCTGAGACAGAGGCTGAAGCTTATGCAGACGGGATTGTATCAGACGAAGAACAAGCGCGTATCAATCAAGCCGAAGCTAACTTGCAAGAAGCCAAGCAACACGCTGAAACAAAAGCAAGTGAAGCACAATCAGCAGCTGAAGCATATACGGACACTCAATTAACAAATTACGTTCAAGCGACGCAATACGATAGCGATATTTCCGACATTCAAGCGCAAATTGACAACCAAATCACGTCGCACTTCAAAAACTACGCACCGACGCTAAGTAACGAGCCTGCGTCACAATGGACGACAGATAACGAAAAAGATAAACACGTAGGCGACTTGTTCTACGATACTGACACAGGGTACTCCTACCGTTTTGCTAAAAACAACGGAACGTATGAATGGATTCAAGTTCGTGATGAAGGGATTAACAAAGCCTTACAAGACGCTAGTGAAGCACAAGACACAGCAGACAGTAAACGCAGAGTGTTCGTTAGTCAACCAAACACGCCGTACGATAAAGGCGATTTATGGGATAACAACGGCTCTATTTACCGCTCTACCGTTAGTAAATCGACTAGCGGTTCGTTCAGTTCGAGTGATTGGATATTAATTGGAGACGTTACAGGCGAAAATACGTCGAAAGACACATCAAACGTCGATGGTCGACCGTCTAGCACTATAGAGGACAAGCAAGGGGCGCAAAACAAAGCGGATAATGCTGAGCAAAACGCCAAAAATCACGCCGACACCGTAAGCGACCAAGCCTTAACAGACGCTCAAAACTACGCCGTCGCACAAACGGCATACGACACGAAAATGGACGAAATTGCAAACGACCTAAGCGCTAAAGCAGGCGTTGAATACGTTGACGGTCAGTTGCAGCTAAAACAAGGCGAGATTCCACAGCAAGATACCGAGCCGAGCAACCCAAATACAGGCATGTTATGGCTTGATACGTCACAATCACCAAATGTGATGAAACGTTATGACGGTTCGGGCTGGGTTAAAGCCACGCCAACGGACGCAAGCGAAGTCGGTTCTTATACGATAGCCGAAGTTGATAATGCGCTATCAAACAAAGTTAGTGTTACGCAATATGACTCGGATATGGACGGCGTCATTAGTGATATTCAAAGCAACAGCACATTAATCGGTCAAAACGAGGACGCTATCGCATTGAAAGCGGATAGTAGCCGGGTTGATACACTTGAGGGTACGGTTAGCAACCATAGCACTGAATTATCAGTTATGAGTGATGAAATCGAATTAAAAGCGGAAAGTAGTCGTGTTGACACACTAGAAGGTACTGTCGATAACCATACAGCCGAATTGAGTGTCATGTCTGACGAGATTGACTTACGTGTCGAAAAAAATGGTGTAATAGGTTCTATTAATCTATCAGAAGAGAATTTAAAAATTGATGTAGAACAAGTTGCTATACAGGGTGACTTAGAAGTAAGTGAAGGCAATCTTGTTTTGAAAGACGGATCTGTTACAGCACCTAAAATTTCATCCAGAGAAATAACATCTGAAAAGTTGCTACTTGGTAACTTCGATAACATGTTAGAAAACCCTAACTTCTTGAATAATATCAGCCCTCACAGTTTACAGAGAGGAACATGGACGTTAGATAATAATAAAAGTCACACAGGTAAAACATCATTAAAATGTACAGGCGTTGATGCAGGTGATGAGGCTCGTGTTTATTTAGGTGGCGCTGACGCGATTGTTGTGCAAGAGGGAGAACAATATCAGTTTTCAACTCATGTTATCAAAACAGGGAACAGCCCACACAATGACATGGTTGTTTCGTTGCGTTTCGCGGATGAGGATCTCAACTTTGTTGGTTATGAAGGTACAACGTGGTTTTACTCAAATGATTTTAGCCACAATGAATGGACACAAATCAACGTGACGGGCAGAGTGCCTGACGGTGCCTTTTATGTACAACCAACGATACGAATCATGGATGATGGTAACAACCCAAGTTATCAAATTGATTCAGTCAAACTTAAAAGTCTAGTTGATGGGAAGTTAGTAGCAGGCACTATTGAAAGTGTTGATATTAATGGTTCGACGTTTACAGCTTCAAGTGGTGAAGATGGTTATGTGCGCATTAATGACGCAGGTTGGTATGTTGTTGACGGTAACGATGAGATAAGAATCGGTATTAACACGAAAGGTCAGTCATGGTCACAGCCAGCCCCATCTATTCTATGGTTTTTCCCGAACGATAATAGCAGTGAGAATTATATAGGATTGCAGGAATCTGATGATGCTCCATTAACTATTCATTCAACAAATAAACTTATTTTATCAGCTGCTGAACTTTCAATGAGCCCTATAACAAGCGATTTAGATGTCCAAGCTAAATTAACAATTGAACGAAGTGGTTCAAGCTTTAATCTTAAATCAGAAGGAACGGGCACGTCAGCAACCACTTATGTTGACTTTATTGATGCAAACAGTGATCGGTTAGGTTATTTTGGCTATGGTTCAACGGGCAATACCGTTTTCTATATATCGAATAACATTGGTGATGAGGTTCGCATTGTCGGCGACATGAACGCAACAGGCTCAAAGTCAGCGATTGTGGAAACTGAAAACTATGGCAATCGTAAGATGTATGCAGTGGAAGCGCCAGATGTGCGTTTTATGGATGTGATTGAAGTCACGCTTGATCAAGGTGAGCATTGGGTTAATTTGAATTATATATTCGCTGAAACCATTAACGGCTATTCAGTATTTCCAATCGTTCAAAATGGTGGTCAAGTTCGTATTTTAGAACGTGAAAATCAGCGCTTTAAATTATATGTAGCAGATGATAATACAGAAGTTGCTTGCTGGATTTACGGTAAGCGTGAGGGTTATGAAGATATTTATTTAGAACAAGTTGAGGAGGTTGCATGATGAGTCAAGACGTCAATAAAATCTTAGATGATTTATCGAATCAATTTGCACAGCAACTATCAGACCAATCAATCAAAGATAAGCGTGCGATTGCGATCTTGAGAGAAGAAAATGAGCGATTGAAAAATGAATTAGATAAACTCAAAAACGACGCTGAATAAGCGTTTTTTTATTATGTTTTAGGGGGTAAATAATGAATGAGCAGTACAATAACGAACAAATCAAGCGAATAGACAAGCGTGTTGAAAAGATTGAAAGCCGAGTAACGAACGTAGAAACACGCATTTCAGTCGCAGAAAGTAATATCAAAGACATGAAAGACGATATCACATCAATTAAAGATAATACAACATGGATCCTGCGCCTTATTATAGGCGCTATTTTAATGGCTTTGTTGAGCTTAATTATAGTACAAGGAGGCTAAAAATGAGTGAAGTTAAGCAGTTTGCAGATAGCATAGTTATAAAAACTAATCATAGTGATTCTATGAATGAAAAAGAAAAAGTTATGAAAGATTTGATTTTCATGTTATCGAACAGAATGGAGACAGTTGAGAAGAAAATAGATGCGCTCGAAGAAGAACAACGAGCAACATCTAAAAAACAGTTTGATGAAAGTATTTCGTTTTTTAAAGAAACCCTCAATGAACTAGACGAGCTTATTTAAAACTATCTCTAACTCGCTGTTCTCGATCAATTCGTTCTTTAACATCTTCCCATATTCTTTTAGACAATTCTCGAGAATCAAGTGCATGGTTCAATATGTCGGTGATCGCATTTTCTAATTCTTTGTTATCGACACCATGTGCTTGAAAAGTTTGAGTAACTAAACTTTGGTAACTTTCAGGCATATCTTTACACCTCCCTTCTAACACGACTTTTCGACAAGAAGGGAGGAAATTCCTACTAAATATAAGGAGTGATTTAAATGCAAGACTTACGCAATCAAACAATGGGCGGCCAGGACAAACGCTCATTAGATCAAGTTAACTTTATTGTGCGTCACCATTCAGCAACTGAGAGTGGTGACGTTTTTAAATTCGAGGACTATTGGACATCAAAAGGTTGGCAAACAGGTGGTTATCATGAAGTCATTTTACGTGATGGCGATGTTCAGCTTAACTATGATGAAAACGTGATTACGAATGGTGTAGGTGGCCATAACACTGAGAGCTATCATATTTGCCTTGTTGGTAATGGTGACTTTACCAAAGCGCAAGAACAAACATTTAAAGAGCGTGCTAAGCGTGCGATGGAAGTGTTTGAATTGAACGTCAATGATGTGATTGGACACAATGAATTTGCTAGTGCACAAACTACTTGCCCAGGCATCAATATGGATAATGTGCGTGCTCGGCTCAAAGGTTCTTCTAATCAATCGTCTGATAGTGATTTATTGCAAAAAGGCGACAAAGGAAACAAAGTTGAAAAATTGCAAAACGATTTGCTAGATGCAGGAGAAGAACTACCGCAATATGGAGCGGATGGCCATTTTGGCGACGAAACAGAAAAAGCTGTTAAGAGCCTGCAGAGAAAAGCAGGTATTACGATTGATGGGATCGTTGGGCCAAATACTCGTGAAGCCCTAAATAATCAAACATCTAGCAACCACAATTTGCCGAATGGCATTTATCGTGAGGGTAATCGAAGTGGCGCGATCAAAAAAATCCAAGAAGCATTAAACGCTGCTAACTTTAAAGTTGGTGCGGTTGATGGCATTTATGGGCCAAAAACAAAAGACGCTGTAGAGCGTTTCCAGAAGGTCCACTTACCACATGAAGTAGATGGCGTTTATGGTCCGAATACAAAAGATAAATTAGAGGGGGTTCTATAATGGAGATTATGGATTATGTAGTTGAGAAAGCGCTGATTTTGATTCCAGTGCTCATGATCTTAGGCAAAATGATTAAACAGATGGAGATCGTACCAAATAAATTTATTCCTGCAATTCTTTTAGCGATCGGCTTAGGCCTGTCGCTATTTTTATTAGGATTGAATGTAGATGCAGTCGTTCAGGGTGTTTTAATTACTGGTGCAGCTGTTTTTGGCCATCAAGCATTAAAGCAAATCAAGAAAACAAAAGATGCTACAGAAAAATAGTGTTTATTTTATAGTTAGGAGTGAGACTGATGATTAACGTTAATACTAATGAATCGTTGTATATTTACACACCGATTAGCATTAGCACTAAAAGCAGAGAAGAATTATATATTTACACCCCCATTAAAAATATTAAAAAATAAAGGAGAACCCTCTTTTTTGTAGAATTATGTAAAAAAAAGGGGGTGAAATCATTGGCTTTTTCCGAAGAAATGAAAAAGAAAATAAGTCAAGCTATTAATGACAAAGGAGCCGACAAGAGTTGTGAACGTTGCGGTTATCAATACTTCACTGTATTGGATGGATATTTTCGGCAAGATCCACAAGATGATCCTTATAGTGTCCAATTGGGCGAAAAAAGCGTCCCTAGCTTTGGGGTTGCTTGTGAGAATTGTGGAAATCTGAGTTTTATGGCTGCAAAAGTGTTGTTACCTGACGAATTTTAATCAATTGGTTAGAGCCCTCGCTATTGCGGGGGCTTTTCTACATATTCCTTAATCCACTTATTAATGAGTGCTGATGGCGTTTGAGCGTTATCGTGTGCTTTCTTCTTAAATGCTTCGCGTAATTCTTCATCAATTCTTATATTGAGGTTTTTTTCTTTACTCATTTCTTAATCCTCCAATTTGCTTTCCAGATCTATTAAATATGTTTCAGCTTTTGCGATGCGGTTTTTTAGTTCTTCTACGATTTCATCAAAATCACTATATTCATCCATCCAGATAACTTCATAACCTAAATCAGTTGCAAAATCGTATTTGACGTCATGATTGCGGATTGAGATTGTATAAGGTTTACTGTCGTATTGTTCTTCCAACTCTTCGTGATCAAGCGTGATGTAAATGCTTTCCGTATCTCTTGCGGTACCAATGTTAAGTTGAATATTGTCGTTGACGATAAGTTCTTCTAAATTATAGTCGTATTCTAAATCCACTTTGTAATCAATCCATTCGTGACGTTGCTCTCTTGTTAATCGTGTATCAGCATCTATTTTCTCACCTGCTAAAAACATTTAATCATCTCCTTGTTTGATTTGTTAATTTCATTATAGCAACTATGTAATGACATGTCAACACAAATCAATAACCTTTTTCCAACAAAAATAAAACCGCCCAAAAGGACGGTTTAAAAACGAATCGCTATACTTTCAATTTGATCAATTAAATCTAAACTCTCTTCTAAATAAAACGAAATCCTGTGGTTGTTTAAACGATAATCGTATTTACCTGGCTCGATTTCAAAATACTGCTCGATTAAATCTAAAACATATTCATCAAAGTAACCTTTTGCGCCTGCTGAGTTGAGAAAATCATAGAAGCGGTACATATGCCAAATCGTCACACCATCAAAATCAAATGACGTCAGTTGGTTATCGATGGCTTTTTGTATTTGTTTGGCAATGATCGGGTCGTGGCTTAATTGCATGTGATCACTTCCTTTTTTAGTTATAGTTTAGCATAAATGCTTATATGATGTTTGTAGTGTCACACATTTATTTGTATAATGTTGGTAGATGAAAGGGGAGAGCATATGAGTAATGATAGACCATTAGCAATTGTATTAAAAATTATTGGGGCACTATCCATACTCGGAAGTCTTTTTATTGGATTAGATCGTTATGAAGTCGTGGTCGAAACGGACATTGGAAATACTACTCAAAAAGATAATACAATTTTATTTATGTGGTTAGCGTACGGTTTTATAACTTGCATACTGTTCTGGGCTTTTGCAGAAATCATTAACTACTTAAAAGAAAGTTTAGAAGTTAAAGATAACCAACAGAGGGAATTAGAAAACTTAAGGAAAATGTTAAATGAAATAAAACAAGAAAAATAGGGCGCAAAAGCGCCCTTTAATTTTTACTACACAAAAACTACACATGGCATTTTAATTATCCCTACATATCAGTATCTAAGTAACCAAGTTCGAGCCCGGCCACTGGTATCAAACCGCAGTTTTTAAAACTCAATCTTCCCACAAGTTTCCCACAGATTTCCCACAAAAATTAATATAACTTTATTTAGTATAAGATATGAGATTTTCACAAACCTTGATTTAACAATCATTTAAAGTAGATAAAATTAAGTTTATTTAGTTAGAACACGTTTAGAACACAAGTTCACCCATGGGAGAGAGAACAATATTTAAGCACTTACTAAAGTGTGTAACCCCTTGCCAATTAGTTGGTAAGGGGTTTTGTAATTGTAGAAGGTAACCACTCTATGACTCCGTTCTATTATTAAATTTCTCGTTAAGTTCTCGGAATTCCATTGAAATATTTATGAGTGTGCCAAGGATTAAACCTAGTAGAACTCCCAAGAACTTATATATCAGAAAACCTAAGAAACCACCGACTATTAGTAAAAGAAATAGATTGTAAGTCATTTTATCCTCCGAAGTTATTTTAGCGTAGCGGCAAATGTTTAAAGGTTAGTTCATGAGACTTCAATCATAATGTGAATTTAACAATTCATTCGACAAATGCATGAGAACTAGGTTTTTAAATCAATCCACCTATACGAATTAAGGATTATTATATTAAATTAAGTTCATTCAATGATTGCCATACTAAGAAGGCTAGTATGATAGAAATTGAACCTATAAGAATCCAAGAAGTTATATTTTGGGGTCTGCGAAGATTATGATATAAGATGTAAAGTAATAAGCTGATAACTACAATCATAAATAAAGCCGCTAGGAAGGAAGCTAGGACAATCATATTTGATATCCCCCATACTAAATCTGATTTCGCTAACTTAATGATACGGACTTTCATAAGATTTTTCAATAAAACGAATTATTTATCGATTGATCTTCACGGTATGTTGATTACCAATAATTGGTGTATACTATGAATGATAAAAAATATGATTACTAGCAAAGCATAATTTAGATAAATGGATTTGCCAAGCAATTTTTTATTAAGCATAAATAACCAATTCATTGATGGAGGGATCTTGATGATTAAACTTAGAATCCCTATATACATATTCGCCTTAGGCTTGATTTCGGGAGTCGCGTTAATAATGGCGGGAGTTTTATTAGATTATTACTTGTAAACTCTATACAGCAGTTTGTTTTAAGTTGGCAATAACATTCTAGAAATGAAATGATGAGCAATTTAATAAATGAGGGTAATAAGAACTGGCATATATGAGACAAACTTTTTTAGTATCGTAAGTTTAGTTGGGGGGAAAGAAACTGATTTACTCTTGGGAGATAAGGCGTTATTTGAGTACTCATTAAAGTGTTGGACCCCTTACTATATCAATTTTTAAGGGATTTTGTTCTACAGTAAATTTTGAAAAAGTCGTTAGGAACTATTGTTTTCCATAAAATTACCCATACACTTAAATATACTTGCTTTTAAGTGTATGGGTAAACATCTGCTGTAGTCTAATAGCAATGAGCTAGAGTGGATTGTCGTTATTAGTATCAATATATAACGTTCCATCTTTCTGAACTTCAGCATAAAACACATCTGAAATGGAATTGATTCCTGATTGTCTTAATTGTTGCTCTAACCATTCATGATCAATATTCAACTTTTCAAGGTTTTTTTCTTGAATCTTACCATCTGAAATTAAAGATGCAGAGGTGGGGAATGTCATGTCAGTTGCTTGTTTAATGTTCATATTTCCTTTAGTTAAAGGTTGCTGGGTTTCTTTTTTCATAACTGAAAGCGTTCCGTCTGTTTCAAAAATTGCATAATCTACATCGGATATTTCAAAGACATTCTTTTTGCGTAATAATGTGTTTAAAGCATCGAGGTCTAATCGCACTTTTTGAAGAGCTTTATCCATAATCTCACCTTTTTGTACAAGGATTACTGGTTGCCCTTCAACAGTGTTTCGAAATAGTGGGGATTTTAGATCTAAAACACCAATAATAATTGTGAAAGCACTCCAAGTTAATAATGCTATTAATCCATTTGTAACACTAAGTGATGAGTCAATTGCAAGAGAAGCACCTATAGCTCCGATCGAAATAGCAGATACAAAATTAAAAAAGGTCAATTGTGCAATTTCTTTTCTTCCCATTAGCCTTGTTAGGACTAACAAGGTAATAAACGCAATAGCTAACCTAGAAATTAATTCCATTACAGGCATATATAAAGCTCCTTTAAGTCGTATTTAATATTACCCGTAATAAATCGGCTCATATTAGTGGATACAAATAAAGACTAAACCATATAAATAAACTTGAGTGAATTACCATTGGGTAATTATGTAGCAATAATAACAACATCCAAAGTGTACTAACTCTGGATGTTGTTTTAATTAGCAATTATTGAGGAGGAGATTGCTCACCATTTTTTAAGTTTGTCGGAGGAGTCCCATGAAGGAAAGGTGGTCCAGGTTTAAGGTTTGGAATTTGTCCCATTGGTTCTGGGTTTTGGATATATTCAAATGTTCCTTTTCCATCCAATGTAGGACCGCTTGCCCAGCTTCCTTGTTGACTCTCTGTGCCTTCAGAGAAGCTATAGAAAGTATAAGCTACTTCTTGTTTTTCATGTTGTGGATTGAATGTACTTGGAACGACAGCATCTTGAGTTCTTTCTAATTCTTCAATAGCAGCCATCCATTGGTTTTGATGCATCTTGTCACGAGCAATGAGGAAGGACAGCATATCTCTAACGCCAGGGTCTGTCGTCATTTCATAAAGTCGGCATACTTGTAGTCTTCCTTGTGACTCTGCATTTAAATTAGCACGGAAATCAGCAAGTAAATTTCCGCTACCAACTGTATAGCGAGCAGACCAAGGGTAACCAACGCTATCGTTCGGTTGAGCACCTAAGCCGTTAACGATCGCGTGCTGTGGATTCATGCCACCTAATACAGCCTCGACAGCAGGGTCATTCGCAGCTTGTTCTTGATCATTTGCTGGTGCGCCATCTAGAAGTTGTGCAATCATGTTAGCGATCATTTCTACATGGGCAATTTCCTCCGTTGCGATATCCATAATCATATCTTTATATTTGTTTTCTGCTCGGCAGTTCCATCCTTGAAATAGATACTGCATCATGACCGTCATCTCACCATACTGTCCACCTAAAATTTCTTGTAGTTTCTTGGCGTAAACAGCGTCTGGTTTTGACGGTTTCGCGTTGTATTGAAGTTCCTTTACGTGATAAAACAAATAACCACTCCTTAATTAAATTACTGGCAATAGTAGTGTTTAAATAAACGGTAGGAGTATACAGAAAAGAGGAAAATTCTTTTGAATCAGTTTAACTAATTCACACTCTTAGCAAACCTTTGTTGCTAGGAGTTTTTATTTGTTGGAAGGTAATGACATATTGAAAAGTGTTGCTTTTAAGAATGAGGGCATGCTATAATGCGAACAAACGTTCTTGTTACGAGGAGGTTATCAATTATGGGACAGTTATTACCATCATCACTTCGTTACAATAAGAAATTAGAAATGGTCTACATTGATCATCACCATAATATGACGCAACGAACAGTGAGGATTATTAAAGTGGATAATCGTCGAATCCTTGCTTATTGTTTTACGCGGCAGGCTGTTCGTTCCTTTCAAAAAGATAATATTTTAGCCATTTATCCGATTAATCATAATCAAAATAAACGAATGGAGGCTTAAACTCATGATGCACCATGATCGCGGCAGTATTAAATGGACGTCACTCATGCTTCCAGAGCATGTTGATGCACTTCAAGATATATGGCAGGTACAAAACGATCAACAACCACCAATGCTAGACGACCAACAGCTTAGTTATTATATTCATGTGTTAACCGAAGCCTATCAAACAGGGCAACCTATTCATATTGTTTATTATAAAGCTAATGAATTTCGAGAGATGAACGGGTGGGTTCTAGACTGGAGTAAACAAGATCAAGCAGTACGAATTCAAACGATGGATGATGAACGTGAATGGATTCCCCTCAGACATATTAAAGATATGACGGAATAAAGGTGTCGCTATGATGGATTATCGTTTATACCCGAGGCATGATGTTCTTTGTATTGATATGCGTTCATTTTATGCGAGTGTTGAATGCATGAAAAGAGGGTTCAATCCGCAAACAGCACTCTTAGCCGTTGTCGGTGATCCGAATCGACGTGGCAGTATTGTGTTGGCTGCATCTCCTGCTTTGAAAAAGAAACACGGTATCAGCAATGTGAGTCGTTATTTTGAGCTGCCTGAAGACTCTAACATCGTGATTGCGCCAGCCCATATGGGTGATTATTTAACAGTATCCTTAGAGATTACAAAATTAATGATGCACTTTGTTCCGAAAGAAGCGATTCATGTCTATTCTGTTGACGAATTATGGTTAACAGTCGATGGTTTAGAACCTTTATATGGATCAACCCATACGATCGCAGAAAAAGTTAAAGCAAGTATTCGCGAACAATTCGGAATTGATTCGGTTATTGGAATTGGTGATAACAAGTTTTTAGCGAAAGTTGTGATGGACCTACATGCGAAAAAATCACCGAATGGGATTAGTGAATGTCGTTATGAACAGGTCGCAGACAAACTCTGGCCGATTGAAATCGAAAACATTTGGGGAATTGGTTCTAAGATGAAAGGCCATCTTAATCGCATGGGGATCGTGACCTTAGGGGATTTGGCTCAATTTTCGCAATCACATTTAAAAAAGCGCTTCGGCATTATGGGCGAACAATTGTACTGGCATGCGTGGGGAATTGACTTAAGTCCTGTGATTGGCCAATTCACAAAGACAGAACAAAAAGGATACGGCCATGGCATTACGCTACTTCGGGATTATACCGAGGATGAAATCAAAGCCTGTCTCCTTGATTTATGTGATGAAGCATGTCGGAGAGCGAGGCGTGATGACCGCGCAGGACGTACGATACATTTAGGAATTCGTTATACAGATGAAATGGGGCAACATTTTAGCCGTTCTCGGTCGATTGATGTCCCGACAAATGACACGATGGAAATGTATGATGTGTGTATGCAGTTGTTTGAAGAGTTTCATACAGATGGCGCTCATATTCGTAAAGCATCGGTTACTTTAACCAATTTAACGGACGATATTGGCACACAACTTAGTTTATTCGATAATCGTGCTGACAGGAAACAGCTAAATGAAGCGGTTGATCATATTCGCGAACGATTTGGTTCGACTGCTATTTTGCGAGCTAGCAGTTATACATCAGGAGGAATTGCACTAGATCGTGGTCAAAAAATCGGTGGGCATTACGAATAAACCCGCGTATGTTTTAACATACGCGGGTTTTATTAATGAATATCACGGTAAACGCCAATCACTTTACCTAAAATAGTGACGTGGTCTAAAATGATGGGTTCCATTGATGTGTTTTCTGGTTCAAGACGATATTGATGGCTATCCTGGAAAAAGCGTTTAACCGTAGCCTCATCTTGTTCAGTCATAGCAACAACAATATCACCATTTGCTGCTGTCGCTTGCTTGCGCACAATGACTAAGTCATCATTTAGAATACCAGCTTCAATCATACTGTCACCTTGAATTGATAAAATAAAAACATCATCTTCAACTGTCGCTTGAGTATTAGGTAAAGGAATATATTCCTCAATATTCTCTATAGCTGTAATAGGTTCACCTGCTGTTACTTTACCAACCAGCGGGGCATACATAGCGTGGCGCTCTTGTACGGTCTGCTGATCTTCATGTGTAATCTCGATTGCGCGTGGTTTGGTTGGGTCACGACGGATATAGCCTTTCTCTTCTAATCGTGATAAATGTCCATGAACTGTTGAGCTGGATGCTAAACCAACCGCCTCAGCAATTTCACGAACAGATGGTGGATACCCTTTCGCTCGAACTTCTTCTGAAATAAACTCATAAATTTGTTTTTGTCGTTTTGATAATTTTGTCATTCCGCTCACCTCATCACCATATCCCATGATAGAATAGCTTCCTAATAATAGTTACATTATACCAACTATTCACACAAAAAACAAACGTTCGTTCGTGTTTTGAACACAATTCTTGTTTTTACATGGTTTACGATTTAAAATAAAGTTTGGAATAGAAAATTTAAGGCAATAAAAATGGATAAAGGTTAAAGGAGTATCATAATGTTATCGCAAAATAAACTCGACCGGATCAATGAACTGGCGAACAAAAAGAAGACAAAAGGATTAAATAAGAAAGAAGAGAAGGAACAACAGGAACTACGCCAAGAATATTTAGAAGCATTCCGTTCATCATTTAAAGGCCAATTACAGTCCATGAAAGTCGTGGACCCAGAAGGCCAGGATGTAACACCTGAAAAATTAAAGCAAGATCAAGAAAATAATAAAAAACATTAAATTTATGACGATATTTGTTGGTGTTTTTTGTTAGAATAGAAATGTTGATAAATCTAACAGAATCGCAATATTGAAGGGAGAACTTAGTTATGAGTCACACGACAGAACAATTATCAATTAATACGATTAGAACATTAACGATTGATGCAGTAGAAAATGCAAGTTCAGGTCATCCTGGAATGCCAATGGGAGCTGCACCAATGGCCTATACACTATGGACTAAAATAATGAATCACAATCCGAATCATTCAACATGGTTTGATCGTGATCGCTTTGTTTTATCAGCTGGGCATGGTTCAATGCTTTTATATTCATTGCTTCATTTGTCTGGATATAATGTTACGTTAGATGATCTAAAATCGTTTCGTCAGTGGGGTTCTAAAACACCTGGCCATCCAGAATACGGGCATACTGACGGCGTAGAAGCAACGACTGGGCCACTTGGGCAAGGTTTGGCAATGGCAACAGGTAAAGCGATGGCCGAACGCTTCTTGGCTGCCAAGTATAATACGGAAGATCATCAAGTCGTTGATCATTACACGTATGCGATTTGTGGCGATGGTGACCTAATGGAAGGTGTCTCACAAGAAACGGCATCATTAGCAGGTCATTTAAAACTTGGAAAACTAATTGTGATGTATGATTCAAATGATATTTCACTTGATGGTGACTTAAACCGTTCATTCTCTGAAAGTATTGAGGACCGTTATAAAGCATACGGTTGGCATGTCATTGTTGTGGAAGACGGGAATGATACTGACGCGATAGAAAACGCGCTAAAAGAAGCAAAAGCAAACACTGATCAACCAACTATGATCGAAGTGAAAACAGTAATCGGTTATGGTGCACCTAATAAATCAGGTAAAGCAGACGCCCATGGTGCTCCACTTGGTGAAGATGAACTGAAGTTAGCCAAAGAGCATTATGGTTGGGACTATGAAGAATCATTTTACATCCCAGATGAAGTCAAAGCCGACTTCAAAGAGAAAGTGCAAGAGCGTGGCGCTCAAGCAGAAGCTAAATGGAATGAGCTTCTAGAGTCTTATAAACAAGCACATCCTGAACTAGCGAAAGATTTTGAACGTGCCATTAATGGCGACCTTCCAGCAGGATGGAACGCTGACTTACCAGATTATGATGAGAATTCGAAAGCTTTAGCAACGCGTGCCGCTTCAGGTGAAGTATTAAATGGATTAGCTGCAAACATCCCTAATTTAATCGGTGGTAGTGCTGATTTAGCTGGATCAAATAAAACAACATTAAAAGGTGAAGATGACTTTAAGCCTGCTGACTATAGTGGTCGTAATATTTGGTTTGGTGTCCGCGAATTTGCTATGGCATCTGCCTTAAACGGCATGGCTTTACACGGTGGTATAGAAGTTTATGGTGGTACATTCTTTGTCTTTAGTGACTATTTACGTCCAGCTTTACGTCTTTCAGCATTAATGGGCGCACCCGTCACATATGTGTTAACACATGATTCAATTGCTGTTGGTGAAGATGGTCCTACACATGAGCCAGTTGAACAATTACCATCATTACGCGCAATGCCACATCTCGATGTGATTCGCCCAGCAGATGCTAATGAAACGAAAATGGCTTGGGAATTATCTGTTGAATCGACAGATCACCCAACTGCTTTAGTGTTAACACGTCAAGGTTTACCAGTGTTACCTGAAACAGATGAATTGGCACGTGAAGGTGTACGTAAAGGTGCATACGTCCTAAAACACGCAGACAAAGAACAACCAAATCTAATTCTTTTAGCAACAGGTTCTGAAGTACAGCTTGTTTATAAAGCAAGTGAGCAACTGAAAGAAGAAGGAATTGATGCGCAAGTTGTCAGTATGCCATCATGGGCACGCTTTGAAGAACAGACTGAAGAATACAAAGAAACAGTTCTTCCATCAAATGTTACCAACCGCTTAGCCGTTGAAATGGCTTCACCATTTGGTTGGGAGCGTTATGTAGGGATCAATGGCGATGTTCTTGGCATCGATACCTTTGGCGCATCAGCACCAGGTGGAGAAGTTGTTGAAAATTATGGCTTCAATGTTGAGAATGTCGTGAAACGTGCAAAAGCGGTATTAAACAAATAATACTAGCTTTCGATCAAGTTTTCACCTGCTTATAGTGTGAAAACGACAAATTTTGATTAGGAATATTGATACGCTTGTCCAAAAGGAGGGCAATTCATGTATCAATATTCCTTATATTTTGTAAAACCAGACTATGTGAATGATTTCTATTATAAAGTTGATGTATTATATCGTTTTTTGAAACAATGTCACGACAACATTTTAGATGAACAATTAATTAGTACTGTTTTAGATCAGCCTTCATTTATGCATTTTATTCAGGCATGGGCTTATTATGATCAAAGCCATCAATACCTAGCCCAATTAGATCAACAAAAAGTTGTGTTACATAAGGGACAGGAACAAATAGTTGTAACAGGAAATGACGAAGCGATTAATGTTTATACTCAATCATTTTCACAGCTAGAACATGTTTTGTTTCCTTGGTTAAAACAGTGGAACCCGCGAACATTTATTGTCAATTACGATACTCTGGAGTGCGGATGGATTCTTCCGTTAACCAATCGTGCTTTTGATATTACGATCTAATTTGACTCTGTATAGGTACTATTTTAGGATTTCGACAAGACTTCATGAAAAGCTATTGTCATAGTAGTTAAGTTTTACTATACTGTATAAAGACAACGAGATAGGAGGAAAATGAAGCAATGGATATACTATGGGTTGTATTAATTGCTATTGCCACATTGATTCTTGGCCTTCTTGCAGGCTTTTTTATTGCTCGTAAGACAATGATGAGTTATTTGAAGAAGAACCCACCGATCAATGAGCAAATGTTACGTACGATGATGACGCAGATGGGGCAAAAGCCATCGCAGAAGAAAATCAATCAAATGATGAAGTCCATGACACAACAGATGGACAATGACGATAAGAAAAAGAAAAAAGATAAGTAGCGAAAAAGAATGGGTGCGATGCCCATTCTTTTTTATGAGTGATTTTCATAAATCCGTCAATGAATAAGCCTACAAACGAGCGTTATCTTTGGTACGATGGTAATATATAAATGTAAGAATAGGATTAGGAGCGTATACCATGACGGATTTAAATATTTTTCTTGCATTTGGAGCAGGAATTCTCACGTTCATATCACCTTGTGTTTTACCTTTATATCCTGTCTTTTTATCTTACGTGACAGGAATGAGTGTAGAAGAGTTGAAAAATGATAAAGCCATGTTAAGAAGACGAAGTATGTTACATACGTTGTTTTTCTTAATCGGCTTTTCTTCAGTGTTCATCATGCTTGGATTCACGGCATCGTTTATAGGTGGAACTCTATATGCTTATAGTGATTTGATTCGACAAATTGGCGCTATATTAATTATTTTCTTTGGTTTAGTTATGATTGGCTTTTTCAACTTTGATTTCTTGATGAAGGAGAGAAAAGTCACGTTTAAAAATCGACCAGTGGGGTATTTAGGCACATTATTAATAGGTGCGGCCTTTTCGATGAGTTGGACACCATGTACTGGGCCGATTTTGGCAGCGATTCTATCGCTTGCAGCAACAAACCCTGAATCAGGCGTCGTAATGATGTCTGCTTATTCACTTGGCTTTTCAATTCCGTTCTTCATCATGTCATTTTTCATTGGTAAAATGAATTGGATCAAAAAGTATGCACAGAAAGTCATGACAATTGGGGGATATATCTTAATTGTATTAGGTTTTGTGCTATTTTTTGATTGGTTAAAAATCATCACATCTTATTTAGCTAATTTATTCGGATTCCAAGGCTTTTAAGGATTGAATGGATGTCTCGAATCACCTATAATTAACATACAAGGTCAAGGTTAAAGGAGAAACAGACGTATATGATTAATCAAAATGATATTATCTTAAAAACAATGACGCAGCTGATCACATTTATTTTACTCGGTTTCTCAATTTATTTATTTTTTGCTGGTCACAATGCACCTGGAGGAGGCTTCATTGGAGGCCTCATGACAGCTTCTGCTATTATATTAATGTATATGACATATGGTTATGAGAAGGTATCGAAAATATTGCCGATTAATTTCACAACCTTATTTATTGTCGGTGTTGGTATTGCTGCTTTATTTGGTGTCGGGAGTTTTATCTTTGGCGAGCCATTTTTATCACAAAATGCAGCGTATTTTCAGTTACCTATCTTAGGTAAAACTCACTTATCTACAGCATTAATATTTGATTTCGGAATATATTTAGCTGTGATTGGCGTGAGTATGACCATCATTTTAACAATTGCGACTGATTCAAAAGAAGAAGAGGTTGAATAATCATGTTTTCATTCTTGGATCATCCACTTGTTGGAACGGCCATAACCATTATGGCTATAATCATGGCTAGTGGTATGATAGTGGTTCGACAAAGAGCTTCAAAAAAACCAGCAAGTATAAAGAAAATCATGCTACCTCCTTTGTTTATGAGTACAGGTGCGCTGATGTTTGCATTTCCATATTTTCGAATCGAATGGCTTTTAGTCTTAGAAGCCATAACTGTTGGGTTGTTATTTTCAATAGTGCTTATTCTTACGTCTAAGTTTGAAATTTACAATCAGGATATTTATTTAAAACCATCTAAAGCATTAGGAATCGTTTTAATTGGATTACTAGTCATTCGTGTAGCATGGAAATTAGCCATAGGTGAGTCAATCTCAGTAGGTGAGACCAGTTCAATGTTTTATTTATTAGCATTTGCTATGCTAGTAACTTGGCGGATTGGTATGTTAGTTAAATTTATCAAATTAAAAGCAACATTATCATAAAAAAGCGGAAGTCAAGGTTATGTTCCTTGGCTTCCGCTTTTATAATTTCGCTCTAGTAAATGTTCATAAGGCGAAAAATCGATTTCTTTTTCTTCTAATCGTTTGATTAAAAATTTATGATCTCGTTTAGGGGTTGCTAATATATAGCCTTCAATCAGCAGGTCTAATGTTATGCTTTTTGCCCGGCGCTCAAGAGCCAGTTGGCCAATCTTAGCTCCAATTTTCTGTTTTGCCACATCTTGAAAAATATCAGGAACTGGCTCAACTAATTCATTAAGTAAAGCTTTTTGGTCTTCACTCCACAGATCAATCGTCTGATCAACATAGTATTCTTCCCAATCAATAATTGATTTACCATCTTCTTTCGGTAGTTTTTTCAAAAACTTGCGAAACATAAAATAGCCACCGATTGCTAGTAAAACAAGCATGATAAACGACCATATCAGTAATAGAATTCCAATCGTAGTTGACATAGACCTCACTCGCTTCATGATATGCATTGGCGGGACTGTGTGGGAATCGAACCCACCGGAGACGGCACGCGCCTCCCGAACGGTTTTGAAGACCGTGACAAGCACCAGCATTGTAACCAGCCCCATAATATCCAAATAAAATTATACAAGTTGAATAGATTGTGCGCAACTTAAACGTTTTCTTGAAAATATTGAATTAAATTCATTATTTAGTATAATTGTTCTTGATACAGAATTTTTTTGTTAAGATTTAGACAATTGACAAAAATTTCGGTAAAATAATATTTGTTGTAATATTTTGATATCATCATTCATAGTTTGTAATAAATTCGCCTGATTGAGGAGGACATTTGTAATGTTGCACGAACCGTTAACCTTTTTGGATATGAATGCCATACAAAATGACGTTCCTAATAGTAGCTTAATAGAAGCTTCACATTATTGGCGTGATGAGCATTCAATGGCAGTGAAAATCATATTTGATGAATCTTTTGAATTAGCGTTTGTTAGTCAATCTGTCTACCATGTGTTTGGTTACGAACGAGATGAATTAATGAAACAATCGATTTTACAATTTATTCACCCTGAGCACCGTGATTCGTTACGAGATTTAGTTAAAACGTTACCAAGTGATGACAAAAAGAGCCATGAATTTCGTCTATTAAATTCAGATGGTGAGTATATTGATTGTCTTGCTAATTCTGGACAGATTAATGATCCTGACACAAACAAAACATATTATGTATCCGTTATTCAAGATATTATGGAGCATAAACAAGCTCAGCAAATGTTGATTAGTTCAGAAAAGTTATCAACGGCTGGCCAATTAGCAGCTAGTATTGCTCATGAGATTCGAAATCCAATCACATCTTTAAAAGGTTTCCTCCAACTTCTCGAAACAGGCATCGAAGGTAAGGAAGAGTATTTATCGATTATGAAAGATGAAATAGAAAAAATTGAGGCTATTTCAACAGAAATGTTGTACATTGCAAAACCTTCTCCGAATGAATTTGAACAAGCAAACATTATCTCTATACTTGAAGATATTTGTATGCTCATGCGTTCACAAGCTAGAATGAATGATATTGATCTTTTGTTAGAAACTGATATTGAAAATCACGATATCTATTGTGATCCGATGCAATTAAAACAAGTTTTCATTAACCTAATAAAAAATGCAATCGAAGCAATGCAAGAACCAGGGGTCATAACGATTCGCATTAATACAGACGAAATATTAACGATTGAAATAATAGATGAAGGGCCTGGTGTGCCTGATTCATTAAAGGAAAAGTTAGGGCAACCATTTTTTACGACAAAAGATAAAGGGACTGGACTAGGCTTAATGGTGACGTTAGATATATTACAGAATCATCATGCTGAATTAAATATTTTGGACCGCGAACCACAAGGAAGTATCTTTAAAATCGACTTTAAATAAATTTAGATGGTGACATAATAGACATGAAACAATACACAATAGGTATGGCCGGCCATATAGACCACGGAAAAACCAAATTAACTGAAGCATTAACAGGGATTAACACTGATCGATTACAAGAAGAGCAGGAGCGAAACATCTCAATTGAATTAGGTTATGCCCCGTTGTATGAAGATGATGGGATGACTTTATCTATTATTGATGTACCAGGACATGAACGTTTTATAAGGCAAATGATTGCAGGGGTCTCTGGTGTTGATATAACAATGTTAGTTGTAGCAGCCGATGATGGGGTGATGCCACAAACGGTTGAACATCTCGAGATTTTAGATTATTTAAAGATCCAGAATACGATGGTTGTGATCACGAAAGTAGACTTAGTAGACGATGAATGGCTACAACTCGTTTTAGAAGAATTAAATCGATACACTCATGATACGGTGTTTGAACAAGCGCCAACACATTTAGTCGATTCGCAATCAGAGACAGGAATTAGTGATTTAAGACATGCTTTGTTGCAGCTGCTTGAAGATTCGCCATATCGCGACTCAATGGGTTACTTTCGTATGCCGATTGACCAAGCCTTTCAAATTCACGGGATTGGAACAGTAGTTCGTGGCACTGTGATAGATGGAGTGGTGTATAACCGTGATCAATTGTTCGTTCAACCGGGTAATCGGTCTGTGAGCGTAAAAAGTATTGAACAATTTGGCCAATCAGTAGAATCAGCGTCACTCGGTAGTCGAGCTGCTTTATCGATCAAGGGGGTTGAAACCGACACGATCAAACGAGGAGACGTTCTAAGTAATCATCCTAGTCAAGCAGAAGCTTATCGTCTAGATATTGAATTTAAGACTTCTAAATATTTAAAGCATTCTATTAAACAGCGAAGCCCGATTAAGTTACATATTGGAACAACTGAAGTATATGGACGAATAATTCTATTTGATCGTAATGAGATTCAAGAAGCTGATGAGACAGTTTACGCGCAACTTGAACTTGAGGACTCAGTGTATGCATTTAGGCATGATTTATTTGTATTAAGACGTGCTAGCCCAAAAGAAACAATTGGTGGCGGTAAAGTGGTGCATGCACCTGCTAAGAAACATAAATTTGGAAAACAAACAGTTGATACGGTCAGAAGGGCATCTGTACAGTCACCTAGTGAACAATTAATAGATTATTTGCATCAAGAAGAACCACTTTTAACTGAAGGCGAAATTGCTAACGTTTTAAACTTACAAGAAGCCCAAGTTACTTCATTATTAGAACAATTAATAAAAACACAAGCACTAATTCAAATAGATCAATCATTCGCATCAAAAGCGTGGTTAGAAAGTCAATATCATCACGTTTTCAATCAATTACAAAATTTCCACAATCAGCGCCCTATGGAAAATGGGCTTGATAAATCGATTGTTATGCAAACCATCAAGGCACCTGATAAAGCCCAAAAGAAAATCCTGAATGAATGGGTGAACAATAATCGTATTATTCAAGAACAACACTTAGTTAAACTCCCTGAATTTGAACCTTATATACCTAGTGAAATCAAAGAAGCTGTGAATAGAGGATTAAATTACTTATATGAAGATGGATTAACAGTAAAAGAGTGGGGGACGTATTTTCCTGAGTTGGAAGCAGCAACGCTTGAGTCTTTAAAGAATTATTGTTTATCTAAGCAACTCGTTATTCAACTAACTGAAGAACTAGTGGTTCATTATGATTGTTTTTATCGTGCGGTCCAATCACTTTATCATGCTTTCCCGAACCAGTTTTCGTTAAAGGATGCTAAGGAGCAATTACAAGTTTCTAGAAAATATTTAATTCCTTTCTTAGAAACGTGTGACCAATTAGAGAAGACAAGGCGTGAGGAACAATATCGATACTGGACATAAAAAACTGGACGGGAATTGCCCCGTCCAGTTTTATTTAGTTTCATAATCAAAACTTCGCGCTAACGTGACACCATGATATGTGGTGTTTGATGATCCACCACTTCGCCAATTGTTACCGCTAAATGGTCAGGTGATTCATTCATCTGTTTAATAAAACGCTCTGCGTCTTGAGGATTTAATGAAATAAGTAACCCACCAGATGTTACAGCATCCGTTAATAACAATTGGTCATTCTGATTTAGATCAGAATTAAATGTTACATGGTCTTCAAGCCATGATAAATTGGCTTTAGACCCACCAGGTACAGCACCTTGTTTAAGATAATATTCAACACCTTCAATTACAGGAACCGAATCATAATTAATTAATAGACGAGCATGACTGTTCTCAGCCATTTCATAAGCATGCCCTAGTAAACCAAACCCTGTAACATCGGTTACAGCACTAGGCTGATAATTTTCTAAAATTGACTTCGCTCGCTTGTTTAACTGACGCATCCAATTAATAGTTGTTGTTTGAAGGGCTTCATCAGCTAAACCTTTTTTAATGGCAGTCGTTGCAATGCCTGTTCCAATCGGTTTGGTTAGGATCAATTGATCACCTGGTTTAGCATTTCCGTTTGTCCATATTTGATTGGGATGAGCGAATCCAGTGACTGATAAACCGAATTTAGGCTCGTCATCATCAATGGAGTGACCACCTATAATGGCACCACCTGTTTCAGCCATCTTATCCTCAGCCCCTTGTAAAATAGAAGCTAATATCTCTGATCCATACTTTTCAACAGAGAAACCGACGATATTTAGAGCTGTTTTAACATCGGCTCCCATCGCGTAGATATCGCTTACCGCATTGGCAACGGCAATTTGACCAAATTGATAAGGATCATCCACGATAGGTGTAAAATAATCCACTGATTGTACCATAGCAAGTTGATCATCAATATAGTAAACACCAGCATCATCAGCACTATTTTGACTATATAAAACGTTTTGGTTATTTGTTTTTGATTCTACTTGACCCAACACTTGAGTCAGCTCGCTCGGTGCGAGTTTGCATCCTCAACCAGCTTTTGTTGATAATGATGTTAACCTAACAATCTCGTCTCGATCACGATTCATAGGATCACCTCCTGGTACAAGCTTATTACATGTTTCAAAAAAAGACTATCATTCCGATCTATATTGTTGCAAAAAGTCTGTATTTTTACTAATCTAATAGTCAAACATAAGAGGAGGGACTTGTTATGGATTATCGAGTGTCAATTGAGTTTTGTATGCAGTGAAACTATGCACCTAAAGCTGCGAGTTTCGCAGATCAATTATTTACAGAGTTTCGTCATGAGATTGTAGAAATGAAGTTAATTCCGTCTTCAGGTGGTGCCTTTGAAATAACAGTAAATGATCAGAAAATCTATTCAAAACTAGATACAGGTGAGTTTCCAGACATTAATGCTATAATTAATGATATAAGATCATGATAAGCCTCCATTAGCAAATGCTAATGGAGGTTCAGATTGTAATCTGAGTATATAAAATAAATGAGGCGATTAGTATGACATTGCTAAGATCAATTCCGGCGATTGACCAATTACTAAATGATGAAAGAAGTCAAAAGGTGATTGATCAGGAAGGTGTACCATTGGTTACTTTGAAGTCCGTCTTTCAAGAAGTGACTGAAGATATACGTTCAACTATCTTAAATAATCAGGCCCTTTCAACTTGGAGTGAGGATAATTTATATGAAGTTACTTTATCCTATGCATTTGAGACATTAGAGACTAAACAACGAAAATCATTGCAATCTGTGATTAATGCTACGGGAACAATCATCCACACAAACTTAGGGCGATCCCGATTAGCCGATACTGCAACTGACCGTGTCACTGAAGTAGCGAAGAACTACTCAACGTTAGAGTATGACTTAACTACAGGGAGAAGAGGATCTCGTCACGATTTAGTGGAAGAACGTATTAAGGCATTAACAGGTGCTGAAGCGGCAATCGTCGTTAACAATAACGCAGCTGCTGTGTTTTTGGTATTAAGTGCTTTAGCCCAAGATGAAGAAGTTATTGTATCACGTGGAGAGCTAGTCGAAATTGGTGGTAGTTTCAGAGTTTCTGAGATTATGGAAGAGACTGGAGCTATTCTTCATGAAGTGGGAACCACAAATAAAACACACTTAAGTGATTATCAAAAGGCGATCTCTGAAGCCACACGTATGATTATGAAAGTTCATCAAAGCAATTTTTATATGGGAGGTTTTACAGCAAGTGTTAATCGCCAAGAACTTCAACCATTAACAACACAACATGATGTAGTGTTATACGAGGATCTAGGAAGTGGGTTATTATATAATTTGAGTGAACATGGCATCAGTGATGAACCAACTGTCCAGCAAGTCATTGCCTCTGGAGTCGACCTTGTGTCATTTAGCGTTGATAAACTATTAGGTGGCCCACAAGCAGGAATCATTGCTGGTAAGAAAGACTATATCGATCAACTAAGATCTCATTCACTTAACCGTATTTTACGAGTTGATAAAATGACTTATGCCGCTCTTGACGAAACACTTCGACTGTTTGAAGCAGGTTCCTATGAAGAAATCCCGACTTTAGGGACTGTTTTAAAAAATGATGAGCAAATCAAACGATCAGTACAATCACTTATCAGAAGTTTACCATCTTTAGAAAATATTAACGTGTCAGTTGAACAGACATCGGCACAAGTGGGTGGTGGAACATTACCTGAAGTTACGTTGCCATCATACAGTCTTGTCATGACTTTTAACGAGGCAAATGCTGCATATGTAACAGAATTATTGCGACTCAATCAACCTGCGATTATTGCTAGAGTCGAAAACGAAAAAGTTTATCTTGATTTTCGAACGGTCGATTCCAACGAACATGATGCTATTATTTTGGCGATTTCCAATATTGATCAACTCATCTAATAATGAAACGATAAAATTTGTTTTAATCGTTTTACTTCTATATCGATTTAATATAAAATGAATACGTGCAGAAATAATAGATTTTCTGTAGAATACGCTTATAAATTGATTTAATGAGACATTACATAAGTTAAGGGGGTAAGTAACATGGTAGAAAGTCATGCTGCCAAAGCGAAAAAGCAGTTTGAACTGAATGGTAAAACGTACAACTATTACCATCTCAAAGCACTTGAAGAACAAGGTTATGGAAAAATTTCCAAATTACCTTATTCAATTCGTGTGCTTTTAGAATCAATTCTTCGTCAACAAGACGGACATGTTATTCAAAATGAACACGTAGAAAAATTAGCACAGTGGGCAGAAGGGGCAAAAGTAGATGTTCCTTTCAAACCATCTCGTGTTATTCTTCAGGACTTCACAGGGGTTCCAGCTGTCGTTGACTTAGCGTCATTACGTAAAGCAATGGTAGATATGGGTGGAAGCCCGGACCAAATTAACCCAGAAGTTCCAGTGGATCTTGTTATCGACCACTCCGTACAAGTAGACCGTTATGGTACTCCAGATGCCTTACGTGTCAATATGGAAATGGAGTTCGATCGTAACAAAGAACGTTACGAATTCTTACACTGGGCACAAAAAGCATTTAATAACTATCGTGCTGTTCCACCAGCTACAGGAATTGTTCACCAGGTTAACCTTGAGTACATTGCGAACGTTGTCCATGAACAAGAACAAGATGATGGTTCATATGATGCATTCCCAGATACATTATTCGGTACAGACTCACATACAACGATGATTAACGGCTTAGGTGTTCTAGGCTGGGGTGTTGGTGGTATTGAAGCCGAAGCAGGTATGCTTGGTCAACCATCGTATGTTCCAACACCTGATGTTATTGGTGTTAAGTTAGTAGGAAGCTTCCCAGAAGCAACCACAGCTACTGACTTGGCTCTAAAAGTAACGCAGGTTCTACGTCAGAAGAATGTTGTTGGTAAGTTCGTTGAGTTCTTCGGCCCAGGTCTTACAGAAATGCCACTTGCGGATCGTGCAACGATCTCAAACATGGCGCCAGAGTATGGTGCAACATGTGGTTTCTTCCCTGTTGATGAAGAAACTCTAGACTATATGCGCTTGACTGGTCGTACAGAAGAGCATATTGATATGGTGAGAGAATATCTTCAAAATAATGATTTATTCTATACACCTGATCAAGAAGACCCTGAATTCTCTGAACTTGTAGAGATTGATCTATCAGAACTAGAACCAAACTTATCAGGTCCAAAACGACCACAAGATTTAATTCCGCTTTCTCAAATGAAAGAGTCATTTAACGAAGCTTTAACAGCACCTGCTGGAAATCATGGCTTCGGACTCGATGCGAAAGACAAAGATAAAGAAGCTGTCGTTAAATTTAATAATGGTAGCGAAACAACTATGAAAACAGGTGCACTAGCGATTGCGGCGATTACATCTTGTACGAACACATCTAACCCACACGTGATGTTAGGTGCAGGTCTTCTTGCTAAGAATGCAGTTGAAAAAGGACTAGAAGTTCCTGATTATGTTAAGACATCATTAGCACCAGGTTCGAAAGTTGTTACTAACTATCTAGAAAACTCTGGGTTAATGGAATATCTTGATCACCTAGGCTTTAACCTAGTTGGTTATGGTTGTACAACTTGTATTGGTAACTCAGGTCCATTACTTCCTGAAATCGAAGAAGCAATTGCAAATGAAGATTTAACGGTTTCATCCGTTCTATCTGGTAACCGTAACTTCGAAGGTCGTATTCATCCATTAGTGCGCGCAAACTACTTAGCGTCACCGCCATTAGTTGTCGCTTATGCATTAGCTGGTACTGTTGATATTGATATCTTAAATGAGCCAATTGGCCAAGACCATAATGGCGAAGATGTTTATTTCAAAGACCTTTGGCCATCATCAGATGAGATCAAGGCTCAGATTGCTGAAGTTGTTACACCAGAAATCTTCCGTAAAGAATACGAAGAAGTGTTCAACTCAAATGAAGAATGGAACAAGATCCAAACAACAGATGAACCATTATATGAGTTCGATGAAAACTCAACTTATATTCAAAACCCACCATTCTTCGAAGAAATGTCGAAAGATCCAAAAGAAGTCAAACCGCTTGAAGATCTTCGCGTGATTGGTAAATTTGGTGACTCGGTTACGACGGACCACATTTCGCCAGCTGGTGCCATTCCTAAAGATATGCCAGCAGGTCGCTATTTAATCGAAAATGGCGTTTCCCCGCGTAACTTCAACTCTTATGGTTCACGTCGTGGTAACCATGAAGTCATGATGCGTGGTACGTTTGCTAACATTCGAATTCGTAACGAAATCGGTGGCGGCAAAGAAGGTGGCTTCACAACGTATTGGCCAACAGGTGATGTTATGCCAATTTATGATGCTGCGATGAAGTATAAAGAAGATGGCACAGGCCTATGTGTGATTGCTGGCCATGATTACGGAATGGGTAGTTCTCGTGACTGGGCAGCTAAAGGTACAGACTTACTTGGTATCGAAACAGTAATTGCTCAAAGCTTTGAGCGTATTCACCGTTCAAACTTAGTTATGATGGGTGTATTACCGTTACAGTTCCAAGAAGGAGATAGCATCGAATCCCTAGGCTTAACAGGCGAGGAACACTTTGATGTTCATGTGACAGAAGACGTTAAACCACATGATCTCGTCAAAGTAACAGCGACAAGCCTTAATGGAGATAAGAAAGAATTTGAAGTAACAGCTCGTTTCGACAGTGATGTAGAAGTTGATTACTACCGTCATGGTGGTATTCTACAAATGGTTCTACGTCAAAAATTAGAAACAGTATAAAATTAAGAATAAATCCCTGCCGACTTTAAAAGTTGGCAGGGATTTTTTTATGCTTGTTTCTCATCCATGTATTCGCGTTCCCAATGGCGATGTTGGGTTAAGGCTTGGATAAACAACTCATTAAAACGAGTTAAATCATTTGACCATGTTGAAAGTATGCCGTGATCATTAAACACTTCAGTTGATGATTTTGGTGAGATATTTTGGATTGATGAAGGTAGTACTTGAGTCAATAAATCAACTGCTTCTTGACTTACCCCAATTGTTTTAGCATGGGTAAACATTTCTTTAACAAAACTTTTCCCTTCATGGTGTTTAAGTAGTTCTTGAATATGCTGGGTACCACCAGGAATAAATAAACCATCATATAAGACTGGATAGGTCGTTGAGTAATTTTGATGGACTTGAATGGGTTCTTGATTCATGCTGTTAACCTGTCCTAGATTACGGCTTACTATTTCGACGTGAATCCCTTGTTGTTCCATCATCGTCATGAATGATTTAACGTCTTCAAAATTAAAACCGTCTGCTAGTAAAATCGCTATTTTACGCGTTTTCGGCGTGAATACCGTTTGAGCTTGACTTAAGGCATTTGATTTTTGTTGAGTCATTTCTTGATTGAGTGGCTGTGGAGATTTAACACCAACAGAATCAGCAATTTTCTTGGCTAGCTCATGACTCACATGGTTAAACATTTCAACGACATGCTGCTTGATCGCAGGATCCTTAACATTTCCGACTTCAAAATGAAAAGCTTTGAACAAGTGACGTTTTTCATGCTCAGATAGGCTATTGTAAAAAAGCGTTGCTTGGGAAAAATGATCATTAAAACTAGCACTACGTTTCCGAACTTTTTTGCCTTCAACTTTTTCTTCATAATGTTCGAAACCTTGTTGCTCTTTAGACACAGGTTGCGGATTATTATGAGCTATGCCGTTCGGGCTATAAGCAACTTTCCCTTGATTAATCGTCATACGATGAAAACCGTCTCGTTGATTATTGTGAACAGGTGTTATCGGTCGATTGATTGGAATTTCATGAAAGTTAGGACCACCTAAACGTAATAACTGTGTATCTAAATATGAAAACAAGCGTCCTTGTAATAACGGATCATTAGTAAAATCAATTCCTGGTACAATATTTCCGATGTGAAATGCAGCCTGCTCAGTTTCAGAAAAGAAATTATCTTGGTTGCGATTCAATGTCATTTTTCCAACCTTTTGAACTGGTACTTGCTCTTCTGGCCAAATTTTGGTTGGATCTAATATATCAAAATCGAATTGATGTTCTTGTCCTTCTTCAATTACCTGAATGCCTAGTTCAAATTCTGGGTATTCACCGTTATTGATGGCATCCCAGAGGTCTTGGCGATGAAAATCTGGATTTTTACCAGCAATTTTCTGTGCTTCATCCCAAGTCAAAGAGTGCACACCAAGCAACGGCTTCCAATGAAATTTCACGAAATGTGCTTGGCCCTGTTCATTAACCAATCGAAATGTATGAACGCCAAAACCTTCCATCATGCGGAAACTTCGAGGGATCCCGCGATCTGACAGCAGCCACATAATCATATGTGCCGATTCTTGATTATGAACGACCCAGTCCCAAAATGTATCATGTGCCGCAGAAGCTTGTGGGATCTCATTATCAGGTTCTGGTTTGATGGCATGAACGACATCCGGGAATTTAATAGCATCTTGGATAAAAAAGATTGGCATATTGTTACCTACCAAGTCAAAGTTGCCATCTTCAGTATAAAACTTAGTGGCGAAACCTCGTACATCGCGTACAGTATCAGCTGAACCACGCGAACCAACAACTGTTGAAAACCTCACAAATACAGGTGTTTCTACATTCGGATCATTTAAAAACGAAGCACTTGTTAAAGAGGATAAAGATTCGTATGGTTTAAAGACGCCATGTACGCCAAATCCTCTTGCATGTACAACACGTTCAGGGATTCGTTCATGATCAAAGTGAGTCATTTTCTCGCGGTAATGAAAGTCTTCCATTAAAGTTGGCCCACGTTCTCCTGCAGTTAGGGATTCTGACGTATTGGGTAATTTTGTACCTTGATCAGTTGATAAAGACTGGCTTTCATTTGAATTTTTAAAAGCTTTTAATTGTTCTTGTTTTGCATCACGTTGTTTACGGTCCATAAATATAACCTCCTCAGTCAATCATTAGTTTGTTAAATAAATCCAAGTTTATTCGTGTGATTCTTAATTGTCATGGAATCGTAAATCATCTCTAGACGAGATTGTATGACTGTTTGGTAGGATAGATAATAGGAGTGAAAAATTATGAATGACATCATCCAAATTGGACCACTCAATTTATATATACCTTTATTATTTTATATTGGTGGGATCATTTTATCTGGCATAATAGGTAATCTTGTTTTCAATCGAAAAAGTACACAATCAATTGACAAGAAGCCAGGAGATGTCATCTTCGAATATTGGTTTGTTTTTATCGTTATTTGGAAATTAAGCTATCTCTTTAAACACCCCGCTGATTTGATTGAGAATCCAATCGCCATCATATACTTTGATGGAGGTATTCTTGGAATATTATTCGGTATTATAGCTTTATTATTATATAGTATTAGGCAAAAACGTTATTTTCGAATATCGTATCTATGGCAAATCGCATGGTGGTTACTAGGTATATTTATAATGTTAAGCATAGAACAAATGATTTCACTAATTTACGGATTCAGCTTTATAGTGGTTTTTGAAGTCATTATTTATTTGGGGATTGTTGTTATATATTTTTTCAATTCACAGCCATTAACTTGGTTCCAATTATTAGGGGCAAGTCGTTGGGTTGCGATTAATTGGGTGTTATTTCGAGTGTTGGACAACTCTGCAGAAATATTTATCTTTGAGGTCATGACGGTTCTTGCCATTGCTGTTATAACTTATATCGTTGAGTGGATTATAGACGGACGTCATAAGAGAGGAGCGTTGCGTAAGTGAAATTAACTAAACGCATCATTGGGTTAACTCTGATTGGTATATTAGTTGGAATTGTGGTCTATAATACCTGGTTTTCTAATTCTGATGAAAATAATGAGACATCAGGAGAAGGAATTTTTGTACAACCAGAAGGTGTTGATATAGAGACAGATGAAATTGAAGTAGGAGAAGAGGCACCAAATTTTAAACTTGAGACATTAGATGGAGAAGAAGTGGAATTAGCTGACTTTCGTGGTCAAAAGGTCTTTTTAAACTTCTGGGCGACATGGTGTCCACCTTGTAGAGCTGAGATGCCCCATATGCAAGAAATATCAGACGAATATGGCGAAGATGTTGTGATTTTAGGGGTTAATGCAACATCACAAGAGACGAATACAGATAAGGTTTCATCATTTGTAAATGAGCTTGATTTAACATTTCCTATTTTAATGGACAAGACTGGAGAAGTGAATGTACGTTATCAAGTCTTAAGCCTACCAACAACGTATTTCATCAATACTGAAGGTAAAGTCCAAATACCAAGACATGTTGGGCCACTTTCGTATGACGATATGGAACAAAAGATAAAAGAACTAGATTAAGTATATTCTTCTAGCATAATGGCTATCCTAAAAAGCAAAAAGGAGAATCAGTCATTATGCGAAAGAAAGATCATTTAACGTTTCAGCGACTTATTCAATCTGAGAAAGAAAAAATTATGAACAACCCACAAGAACTAGACAAAATTTATGATAAGTTAGATTCTCGGTTAAGCATTACGCCTTCTAAACAGTCCCGTGTATAGCTGATATTAATCTGCTAATACTAACGACTGTAACAACTCAAAGGAGGCGTAACTATGAGTCAACATCAAAAGAAACCAAACTCTGATGAACGTCGAGATAACATGAAAAAGATTCAGGAAAACCTGAACAACACTTTGGAAAATATGCAAGAAGCTGAAGATTCAATGGAAACAGCGTCAGAATTTCAAGAGGAAGAAATTAAGAAGAAAAACGCAAGAAGAACAGAAGCTATCGACGGTATGCGTGATGAATTACGGGATGAACATGCTCATGAAAAACGACAAAAATAACAATCGAAAGGCTAGCCATAGCTAGCCTTTTTATTTTAAAATAATATTTAAGTTGAAGTAAGAGGGAGAGAGGACAAATATGGTCATAAATGAAACCGATATAAAAGTCCGTTACCAGGAAACGGATCAAATGGGCGTTGTTTATCACGCCAATTATTTAGTTTGGTTTGAAATTGGTCGAACTCATTTAATTGAACAACTAGGCTTTAATTATGCCGATATGGAACGCGATGGGATTGTGTCTCCTGTAGTCGATATTAATGCACAATACAAGAAACCTTTAACATACGGTGAAACCGCTTCTGTTAAAACATATATCAGTTCGTATGATGGATTTCGAATCATCTATGGTTATGAGATCTACACTGAGGCTGGTGAATTAGCAGTAACAGGTTCATCCTCACACGTTTGTGTTAAAAAACAAAATTTCAAGCCGATCTCGATCCGAAAACATTATCCAGCTTGGCACAATGCTTATTTGAAAGCGATAGGTGAAACTAATGGCGTTCGGGATTAAACGAGATGAATTAAGACGTTGGAAAAGTCAAGTTGAAGCTGGGGAAATAGCATTTTTAACGCACTACTGGGCAGATGATCGTTTCCCTGGCCATAAAACAGTAACCAAAGCAGGTTGTCAAGATATTGAACGTTTAAAAGCATGGGGACGACGATATGGATTAAAACCAGAATGGATCCATGTAGATGAGGAATACCCACATTTTGATTTAATCGGCCAATTTGAAGAGGATATATTACAAGCTGAAGGAAAACTTGATCAATTAAGACGTTTTCGTTCAATTTAAAAAAGCCGTGGTTAATCAACCACGGCTTTTATGATCTTGTTTTTCTGGTACAGGATCAAAACCACCATCATTAAATGGATGGCACTTTAAAATTCGCTTTATCGATAAGTAAAACCCTTTAAAGAAACCAAACCGTTCAAACGCTGTTAAGCTATAGGACGAACACGTCGGGTGAAACCGACATGTAGGCCCTAACAACGGTGAAATAAATTGTTGATAGCCTTTTATAAGCCATATAAAAAGATGTTTCATCTTATCACACTACTCTTCGCGTTTATCATAACTAATCGATGCAATCGCATCATGTAGGTGGATTGATTCCTCGTTCACACACTTAACTGAAAATTGCTTAACGGATTCATATTCATATAAATCACTCGCAACAAGACGAACCATATCTTCTACAAAACGCGGATTTTCATAAGCTTGTTCGGTAACCATTTTTTCATCTGGTCGTTTTAGAACTGGATGAATTCGAGCACTTGCATTAGATTCAGCTGCTTCTAATAGCATGTGTTTCCAATCATAAAGAGTATCATCAAACTCAGGTTGTAAAGTAACTTCCATTTCAATATTACCTCGTTGGTTATGGGCACTATATTCGCTGATTTCTTTTGAACAAGGGCAAAGCGTTGTGATCGTACCTGTTAAACCAACCTTAAGGTCATAACCAAATTCTTCGTGATAACGAACGCGCATCCAAGCATCGGCATGATTTAATCCTGCTTGCTCAGAATAAGGCGCTTGTCGCTCAAAAAACCAAGGGAAAGACACTGTTAATTCCGCATCTTTTTGCTCTAGACGCTGTTGTAAATCAAATACAAATGATTTTAGTGTCGCAAAATCCAACGTGAACCCATTTTGATAATAAGAATGAAGTTGTTCTGTAAACCGGCTCATATTCGTACCCTTAGAATCTTGGGAAATAGAAGAGGCAAAGTAAAATTGAGCTACGGTTGTTTGTGTTTTGGGCTCTAATTGACTTTTGAGCGTAACGGGATGTTTAACATTACTCACACCTACAGCATCTAATTCAAACAGAAAATCCTTTTTGGTATTCTGTAAATCTTTCATTTTATTTTTTTCCATTGGTTTTGTTTTAGGACCTGGTTCAACAGATCCAAATAATTTATGTCGCTCAGATTTCGTTGGTAACTGTTTTTTAACTGCTTCGTTCATATCGAGGACTCCTTTCAGTTCTTGAGAGAAGAGCATAAGCACAACTTATATTATACATGATTGAAATTGCTTGGTTCAATTTATTGAACTTGCTCAAGGTGTGGCACGACTTGTATTTGTTCTGAGTAATGTTTCATATGGTTTTCAATCTCTTGAAAGTTTGTATTAACATCAGTTATAGAACTGTCAATAAGCGGAACAACTTCTACATCGCGCATGATGTCTCCTTGGTCATCAAATTCTACATATGTAGGCATAAATCGTATATTTGAAACAGAAGTCTCGCTTGTTTGATTGATTAATCCCTTATTTAATTGGAGCTGCATGATTCCACCTATTCGTCGGTCTAATTCACGCTGCCCTGACAAAAAATTACCTAAAGAATAGACGACAATTGATTGATGGTTTTCGGTCTTCACTCGTTCGATTGGTTGAAGCACATGGGGATGATGCCCAAGAATGATATCAGCTCCAGCTTCAGTTAACTCGCGAACTAATTCCTTTTGGCCCTGAGTTGGTAAAGGTTCGTATTGGTTACCAAAATGAAGGCTAACAACAGTAAAATCTGCTTGGTCCTCAATTTCATTAATATCATCCTTGATGTTTCCATCCCTTATATATTGAACTAAATAATCTTTATCGTCTGGGCGAGGGATACCATTAGTTCCATAAGTGTAAGCCGTAAAACCAACTGATATACCATTTTTCTCTAGTATTCTTGGTTTTTGTTGGTCTGATTCACTTTGGTAAGATCCAATATAATCGATTGATAAATCTCTAAGAAGACTAGTCGTTTTTTCTATAGCCTCTTGTCCATAATCCAGTGTATGGTTGTTGGCCAATGATACAATGTCAGTAGATACATAACTTAAAGCATCGGCCACCGATTTAGGTGCATTAAATTGAGGATAACCCGATAAACCCATTTCTTCTCCAGCCAACATTGTTTCTTGGTTAGCAAATAAAAGATCTGCTGACTCTAGTTGCGGTTTAATTGTGGACAACATAGGTCTAAAATCATAGTCTTGTCCTTCCTTAGCACCGCGATAGACACGATCATGTATTAAAATGTCCCCAACAGCATTTAACGTGATTGACTTTTGAGACTGTTTATTAGAAAGATCATGCGTCATATTCGCAAGTTTATCCGCCGTATAACTCGACTGATTTGATTGTACTTGTAAGATCATTGTTATGCCCATTACAACTATGATGAAGCTTGCCACGACTAATGTAATTTGTTTTTTCACTTAATCACCTTATTTTAAAACCAGGTTATCTTCGGTTCAGTTTTATTTTTAATTCGCTTAATATTATCTGTATGACGATAGATGACAAAGAAAGCAAAGAAGCAGGTCACAATGATTAAAGGAATATCTTGCATGATAACCGATGTCACTACAGCTGTAATCCCTACAAGAATCGACGCTAATGATACATACTTGAATAATTTTAAGAAAATAAAAAATGAACCAATAAGAATAGCGAATAACACTGGGCTTACCCCAAGTAGAACACCACCCGATGTAGCAACTGCCTTTCCGCCCTTAAATTTAGCGAAAATCGGAAATGTGTGGCCAATCACTGCGAAACCACCAACAATGAGCGGTTGCAATTCGGGAGCTAGTACAACCACCATGACAACTGGAATCGTACCTTTCAATATATCGAGGATTGTGACAATTAAACCTACTTTGACACCTAAAACTCTAAAGGCGTTTGTTGCACCAAGATTGCCACTACCATGTTCTCTTATATCAATTTGATAAAATAATTTACCGATTATAAGTGCAGATGGAAAAGAACCGAATAGATAAGCAATCACACTGTATAAAAGATAAAACATATAATCCCTCCTTTATTGGCTTCTAATAATACACCTTATTTTATCAAATGTATGGCAAAGAAAGAAGATGTTAAATTTTAAGAATGAGTAAAACGAAAGTTGAGAAATATTGCTAAACGCGCTATCCTAGTATTATCACGATTAATTAGGAGCGATATTATGGAAAACCCAACACAAGAAACAATGCGCGAAATATTAATCAATGCTAATACGATTGCAGTCGTCGGATTATCGGACAAGCCTGATCGTACGTCACATCAAATTGCAAAAATCATGCAAGATCGTGGCTATAAGATTATCCCAATTAATCCTAATGCCACTGAAGTTCTTGGCGAAAAAAGTTATTCATCACTTAGTGAAGTAGAAGAATCAATTGATATTATTAACGTTTTTCGCAGACCTGAACACCTTGTTGATGTAGCACATGATGCTTTGACTACAGATTGTCGTGTGTTTTGGGCACAGCAAGGTATCGTGAATGAAGAAGCTAATGAACTTCTTAATGAAAATGATTTTACTGTGATTATGGATGCTTGCATAAAAGTCGTTCATGCTGTCACAATTGGTAGTTAATATGAATTGAGTTATCTCTGCTAATTAGCAGGGATTTCTCATGTTTTCCCGAATAAATAAAGACAGCACTTGTTTAGCGAATTAGAAAGGGGACAATTATAAGTGACGCATTCATTTGAACAATACAACGATGATTCAATCCAAGTTCTAGAAGGTTTAGACGCCGTTCGAAAACGTCCAGGTATGTACATTGGTAGTACAGATCACCGCGGGCTTCACCACCTCGTTTTTGAAATAGTAGATAATGCGGTGGATGAAGCGTTAGCGGGTTATGGTGAAACAATCACCGTCACCATACATAAAGACGAATCAATCTCGGTGACTGACTATGGACGTGGTATGCCAACTGGCATGCATAAAATGGGCAGACCAACTCCAGAAATAATTTTCACCATTCTTCACGCTGGAGGAAAATTTGGTCAAGGCGGTTATAAAACAAGTGGCGGTCTACATGGTGTCGGTGCCTCTGTCGTGAACGCTTTATCTGAATGGATGAAAGTAACAATTTGTCGTGATGGTAAGCGCCACGAAATCGTTTTTGCTGATGGAGGTAAAGTGAAACACCCCTTAACTGAAGTAGGTAATACACGAAAGTCAGGGACCACCATTCACTTCAAACCAGATGAATCAATGTTTTCGACAATACATTATCAGTTTGAAACACTCTCTGAGCGACTACGAGAGGCTGCCTTTTTATTAAAAGGTATTAAACTCGTCTTAAAAGATGAACGTGAAGGCGCTGAAGAATCTTATGTGTATCCAGATGGCTTACAATCATTTGTGCATTATTTAAACGAAGAAAAAGATGCTTTACATGAAGTTGTTTCGCTTGAAGGTGAAGTGAAAGAAATTGAAGTGGACTTTGCGATGCAGTTCAATGACGGCTATTCAGAAAGCATCTTGTCATTTGTTAATAATGTTCGAACAAAAGATGGCGGAACGCACGAATCAGGAGCCAAAACAGCTTTAACTCGTGCATTTAATGAGTATGCTCGGAAAATGCAACTATTAAGAGAAAAAGATAAGAACTTAGATGGTAATGATATTCGAGAAGGCTTAACAGCTATTATTTCTGTCCGAATCCCTGAACAGTTACTCCAGTTTGAAGGCCAAACGAAAAGTAAATTAGGGACGCCGGAAGCGAGAAGTGCTGTTGATAGCGTGATCGCTGAGAAATTGGCTTATTTCTTAGAAGAAAATCCGAACACGTCTAAAATGCTGATCAAAAAAGCAATCAAAGCACGTGATGCACGTGAAGCTGCTCGCAAAGCGCGTGAAGAGGCTCGTAATGGCAAAAAGCGTAAGCGTCGTGATTCGATCTTGAGTGGTAAATTAACCCCTGCTCAGTCAAAAAATGCAGCTAAAAACGAATTATTTTTAGTTGAGGGTGATTCTGCAGGAGGGTCTGCCAAACAAGGTCGTGATCGTCGTTTTCAAGCGGTATTACCCCTTCGAGGAAAAGTCGTTAACACAGAGAAAGCTAAGATTGACGACATATTTAAAAACGAAGAGATATCAACCATTGTTCATACCATCAATGCAGGTGTAGGCCCAGATTTCAATATTGATGATGCTCAGTACGATAAAATCATTATCATGACAGACGCTGATACCGATGGGGCACACATTCAAGTGTTATTACTGACATTCTTTTATCGTTATATGAAACCACTCATCGAACAAGGTAAAATTTATATTGCTTTACCACCTCTATTCAAAGTTTCAAAAGGTAAAGGGAAGCAATATAAGGAATCCTATGCTTGGGACGATGATGAGATGGAGAAACTATTAAAAGAATATAAGAATGGTTACACCGTTCAACGTTATAAAGGTTTAGGCGAAATGGATGCTGAACAATTATGGGAAACAACGATGAATCCAGAAACTCGTACATTAATTCGCGTAACAATTGATGATGTTGCACGTGCGGAACGACGAGTAACGACACTTATGGGCGATAAAGTAGAGCCTCGACGTAAGTGGATTGAATCTAATGTTGCATTTGGAATGGAAGAAGACGATACAATTTTAGACAACGATCGATTGCTTAACTAGGAGTGAAGAATTTGGCTGAAGAAGCAAAGTATTTAGATTTACCATTAGAAGAAGTGATAGGTGACCGCTTTGGTCGTTATAGTAAATACATTATTCAAGACCGTGCTCTTCCGGATGTAAGAGACGGCTTAAAACCAGTACAACGCCGTATTTTATATGCTATGCACCAAGAGAAAAACACGCATGATAAGCCGTTTCGTAAATCGGCCAAAACAGTCGGAACCGTGATTGGTAACTACCACCCTCATGGTGACTCATCTGTTTACGAAGCACTTGTTAGAATGAGTCAATCTTGGAAAGTCAAAAAAGAATTAGTCGAGATGCACGGAAATAACGGAAGTGTAGATGGGGATCCGCCTGCAGCTATGCGTTACACTGAAGCAAGACTTTCAGGAATTGCTTCAGAATTAATGCAGGATATCGACAAAGAAACAGTCGATTTTATCCCAAATTTTGATGATACAGATTATGAACCCATTGTTTTTCCTGCGAAATATCCTAATCTTCTCGTTAACGGTTCAACAGGTATTTCTTCTGGTTATGCAACAGATATACCACCACATAATCTCGCTGAAGTTATTGATGCAGTGATTTATAAGATTGAACACCCTGAGGCATCAATTGATCAATTAATGAAGAAGTTACCTGGTCCTGATTTTCCAACTGGTGGAATCATTCAAGGTGAAGATGGTATTCGTAAGGCTTATGAAACTGGTAAAGGTAAAATAGTCGTCCGTGGCAAAGCCGAAATCGAAACACTTAAAGGCGGTCGTGAACAGATCGCCATTAATGAATTGCCTTTCGATGTGAATAAAGCGACACTTGTCAAAAAAATGGACGAGCTTCGATTAGAACGTAAAGTTGAAGGCATTTCTGAAGTTCGTGATGAAAGTGATCGTACTGGTCTTAGAATTGTCATTGAAATGAAAAAGGACATCGACAGTCAAAGTGTCTTAAACTATTTATATAAGAATACTGACTTACAAGTATCCTTTAACTTCAATATGGTGGCTATTTCCGATAAAACACCGACAGTTATGACACTTCATGGCATTCTTGATGCTTATATAACGCATCAACGAGAAGTTATAAAACGTCAGTCTGAACACGATTTAAGAAAAGCACAGGATCGTGCTCATATTGTCGAAGGTTTAATTTATGCCGTTTCGATATTGGATGATGTCATTGCAACGATTAGACAAGCCAATGATAAGAAAGATGCAAAAATTCAATTACAAAATCAGTATCAATTCTCTGAGAAGCAAGCAGAAGCAATTGTTATGTTACAACTTTATCGTTTAACCAACACAGATGTGACACAGTTAGAAGAAGAAGCTAAAGAATTAAATGAACGAATCTCATACTTACAAACGATCTTATCTGATGAAAATAAACTTCTAGAAGTGATTAAAACTGATTTGAAACGCGTGAAAAAAACGTATAAAGAAAAACGACAATCACAAATTCAAGATGAAGTAGAGGACTTACAAATCAACTTAGAAGTTATGGTTCCTTCAGAAGATATTGTTGTTTCTTTAACAAGTGAAGGCTATATTAAACGGACTAGTTTACGTTCATTTGGAGCTTCTAATATCGATGACCTACAGAAAAAAGATGAAGATTATCTAACTCATTTGTTTGAAGTGAATACAACAGATACATTACTGCTGTTTACAAATAAAGGTCATTATTTATATATGCCTGTGCATGAATTGCCTGATATTAAGTGGAAAGATATGGGTCAGCATATCGCGAATTTAATACCTATTGATTCATCAGAACATGTTATTAAGGCCATTCCAATTAGAGAATTTGATGATCAACATTACATTGTTTCGATCTCCCGCGAAGGCATGATTAAGAAATCTTTATTGTCTGATTTTAAAGTCCAGCGCTATAATCGACCAATTGTTGGTATGAAAATGAAAGGTGAAGATGAAGTAGTAAATGTTCATTTAACGAACGGTCATCAAGAAGTTTTCGTGACCTCACAGACTGGGTATGGATTATGGTATCATGAAGCAGATGTAAAAGCAGTTGGCGTTAAGGCAGCAGGCGTCAAAGCTATGAATTTAAAAGAACAAGAATGGATTGTGAATGGTGAAGTGTTTAATGAATTAACCAATCCGCAACTTTTTGTCGTCACGCAACGTGGCGCATGTAAACGTATGGCGATTGACCAATTCGAACAAGGATCTCGAGCAAAGCGTGGTTTAGTCATGCTTAAAGAACTCAAACAGAAACCACATCATATCGTCGGTTTCCATGTTGTCAAAGATGATCATTCAGTTGTCATCCAAACAGAAAACAATGAAGCTCACACCGTATTACCAATCGAAGTCAAAGAACAAACGAGACAAAACAATGGTTCCTTTATGATTGATACTGACCAAAAAGGTGAAGTTGTTAACACCTATGTCCAACCTGAATATACGAAATGGTTTAACCAACAAGGTGAAGAGTAATTTAACAAGAGGTAGTCATTTACTTAGACTACCTCTTTAAATTTACCCATTGATACTTGTCAAAATTGTGTTAAAATATTGACAAAAGGTAGGAAGATAATGACACAGTTAAAAGAAAGAATTATTCAATCGTCGTTGAACTTGTTTTCAGACAAAGGGTTTCACGGTGTATCAGTGAAAGACATAGTGGAGGATTGCCAAACATCTAAAGGTGGCTTCTATCACTATTTTCAATCAAAAGATGAATTGCTTTATGTGATCCATGATTTATTCATCTCATATGTCTTAAACGAAGCACACCGAGCGAAACTGCAACATGAACGACCAGTTCAACAATTACAAGGAATTTTATATTCGTTTGTACGTGTTTTTGATTTATATCAAGAACATATTGTCGTTTTCTACCAAGAAAACAAATATTTAAAACCTGAATATGAAGAGCTCATTAAACAAAAACGCGATCAATTCAAGCGAATCGTTATCGAAGTTATATCAGAAGGACAGAGACGAGGCGAGTTTCGTGACAATTTACCAACTACGATTACAAGCATGTCCATTCTAGGTATGGTTAACTGGACCTATATGTGGTATCAACGAGATGGAGAATTAAATATAGATGACATCGCAGAAATTTATATAGACATATTATTTCGAGGGGTATTAACGGATCAAATATTAAAAGAATATCTGCAAACAAGTAGTTTATAAAGGCTTAAACAAATAAGCTTTTTATTTATACTAATAACAGACCAACTAGTCGGTCTGACAAAAGGGGAAATTTAAATGGACTTCACATTAACCGAAGAGCAAGAAATGACCCGCAAAATGGTTCGTGATTTTGCAGAAGCCAAAATCCAACCTCGAGCAATTGATATCGATGTCAACGCAGAATTTCCAGAAGATTTATTCAAAGAAATGGGTGAATTAGGCCTGCTCGGCATTCCGTATCCTGATGAGTACGGAGGATCTGGAGGTGATACGATTACATATGCACTTTCAGTTGAAGAAATCGGGCGCGTTTGTGGTAGTACAGGATTAAGCTATGCCGCTTCTGTTTCGCTTGGTTCATCACCAATATATCAATTTGGAACTGAAGAACAAAAACAGAAATTCCTAGTACCATTAGCAAAAGGCGAGGCATTAGGATCTTTTGGTTTGACTGAGCCCAACGCAGGTTCGGATGCAGCTGGCACTAAAACAACTGCCACAGTTGATGGTGATGATTTTATTATAAACGGCGAGAAATGCTATATCACGAATGCTTCCTATGCTAAACAAATAATTGTAACCGCTGTCACAGGTAAAGATGAGCGCGGTAAAAATATTATCTCAGCAATTGTGGTCCCAACAGACACTGAAGGTCTTACGATTACGGACAATTACGACAAAATGGGTGTTCGTGGTTCTAATACGGCTGAAATTGTTTTAGAAGATGTGAGGGTACCACGTGGGAATTTACTAGGTGACCCTGAAAAAGGATTCAAACAGTTTTTACAGACTTTAGACGGTGGACGAATCTCGATTGGAGCTTTAGGTCTTGGAATTGCTCAAGCATCATTAGACCGCGCATTAGCCTATGCGCAAGAACGCCAACAATTCGGTCAGCCTATTTCTTCTTTTCAGGCCATTCAATTTAAATTAGCTGATATGGCAACAGAAATCGAACTTGCGCGTAATATTGTGTTAAAAGCTGCTTGGTTGAAAGACCAAGGTAAGCCATTTTCTAAAGAAGCTGCTATGGCTAAATTAACAGCAACTGAAACCGCTTTTAGAGCTGCTAATCAGGCTATTCAAATTCATGGTGGATATGGTTATATGCGTGAGTATGAAGTGGAGCGTTACTTGCGTGATGCTAAATTACTCGAAATTGGTGAAGGAACATCCGAGATACAACGTCTTGTTATTGCACGTCAAATAGGTTGCTAACTATTTTAAAAATATAGGGGGATGCCTCATGCCACTTACAAATCTAACGATTGGTGAATTAATTGAACAGCAGGCAAACAACTTCCCAGACTACGAAGCAGCTGTCTATCCTGAAAAGGGAATTCGATGGACGTATAAGCAATTTAACGAAGAAGTTAATCGCGTTGCAAAAGGCTTCATGGCTTTTGGAATTGATAAAGGCGATCACGTTGCGATTTGGGCTGATAACAAACCAGAATGGCTAACGTCACAATTCGCAACCGGAAAAATGGGTGCAGTACTAGTTACCGTTAACACAAGCTATCAAGCGCAAGAATTAGAATATCTATTAAAACAATCTGAGTCTTCTACACTCATTCTTGCGGAAACTTTTAAAGGTACATCTTATATTGATATTGTGCAAGAGTTGATTCCAGATTTAGCTAATCAAGAAAAAGGAAACATACAATCTGAAAAATTTCCACACTTAAAAAATATTATCGTGCTCAGTGACAAGTCTTATGCAGGCTGCTACACATGGCATGACGTGGTTCATGCAAGCGATGATATATCAAATGAGGAACTGACTCAAAGATTATCATCACTTAATGAACACGATGTAATTAATATGCAATACACCTCAGGTACCACAGGGTTTCCTAAAGGGGTCATGCTTTCTCATTACAATATTGTCAATAATGGAAAACAAATTGCTGAATGCATGAGCTTCACAGAAAATGATCGTTTATGTATCCCTGTTCCGTTTTTCCATTGTTTTGGTTGTGTCTTAGGTACACTAGCTGCCGTATCGAAAGCAGCGACAATGGTGGTAGTTGAACAGTTTGATCCTGAGAAAGTGTTAGCTGCTGTGTCTGAAGAACAATGTACAGCCCTTCATGGTGTGCCGACCATGTTTATTGCTGAGCTTAATCATCCTAGTTTCAATGACTATGAATTTCCTTATTTAAGAACTGGGATTATGGCAGGTTCAAATTGTCCAATCGATGTGATGAAAGATGTCATGGAAAAGATGGGAGCATCTGAAATCACCATTACTTACGGACAAACAGAGTCATCACCTGCTATCACTCAGACAACGACTGATGATCCAATCGAAAGAAAAGTCAGTACGGTAGGAAAACAACACCCTAATGTCGAAGTTAAGATAGTAGAGCCTGGTACAAACCGAGAAGTAAAAACCAATGAACCCGGCGAACTGTGCACTAGAGGTTATCATGTGATGCAAGGTTATTACAATAATGAAGAAGAAACTCGGAACGCAATCGATACTGATGGTTGGTTACACACGGGCGATATTGCAGAAATGGATGACGAAGGCTATGTAAAAATTACGGGTCGTATTAAAGATATGGTCATTCGTGGCGGAGAAAATATCTATCCACGTGAAATTGAAGAATTTTTAATCCAACATGATGATGTCTTAGATGTTCAAGTAGTGGGAGTTCCTGATGCGAAATATGGGGAAGAATTAATGGCTTGGACCATTCTTAAAGAAGATTCAACTTTAACAGAAGATGGATTAAAAGACTATTGTCGAGGTCATATTGCTTATCATAAAGTACCGAGATATATTCAATTCACCGATGAGTACCCAATGACAGCAAGTGGCAAGGTTCAGAAATTCAAACTTCGTCAACAGGCTGAAGATTTAATAGCAAATGATTAAAGTGAAGGTGATAAGATGCAACATGAACAAATTCCTGAATCATATCAATTAGAACAATTTATCGCATCCCATGAACAAGTTGAGGATGCGAAGGTTGTCTTCATACCTGATGCTAAGCAAGGGGAACTGGTTATTGCTTGGGTGATCCCAAATGATGATTTGATTACAGAACAATCAATAAGGGCTTATTGTGAACACAGAGACGATTATGACAAACCCGATTACGTTTTATTTACTGACGAATTCCCAACCACACCAAGTGGTAAAATCCAAAAAATTCGACTAAAAGAAGTAGCTCAAGAACAATTAGGAATACAATTTGAATAAAGGGAGCGATATCATGTTTAACAAAATCTTAATCGCTAATCGCGGAGAAATTGCTTTACGTATTATTAAGACTTGTCAGCAATTAAATGTGAAAACAGTCGCTGTTTACTCAGAAGCAGATGCTGATGCCCCTTTTGTTACTGAAGCAGATGAAGCTTATTTGCTTGGTGGACCGAAAGTAAATGAGAGTTATTTGAATATCGAGAAAATCATTGATATAGCTAAACAAACAAAAGTCGAAGCCATTCACCCTGGATATGGCTTGTTGAGTGAAAATACCGATTTTGCTAAACAAATTGAAGATGCTGGTATTACGTTTATTGGGCCATCCTCTGAGTCGATCAATCGCATGGGAAGTAAATTAACAGCAAGACGAACAATGGAAAATGCAGATGTTCCCATCATTCCAGGAACGAATGATCCGATTGAATCAGTCGATGATGCCCAATCATTCGCGGCAGAAATCGGTTATCCTGTGATGGTTAAGGCTGCTCATGGTGGGGGAGGCATTGGTATGCAGATTGTTTATGATGAACAAGAACTGGCCAAAGCCTTTGAGAGTAATGCGCGAAGAGCTGAACAATTTTTCGGTAATGGCACCATGTTTATCGAAAAAGTCATTGAAGATGCTCACCATGTTGAAATTCAAGTCCTAGCCGACCAACAAGGCTACACGATTCATTTAAATGATCGTGAGTGTTCCATTCAACGTCGACACCAAAAAGTAATTGAAGAAGCACCTTCGCCATTAATTAGCAATAGGACTCGAGACAAAATGGGACAAGCAGCTGTTAGGGCTGCAGAAGCGATTAATTATGTGAATGCAGGAACGATTGAATTTTTAGTTGATGAAAATGAAAACTTTTATTTTCTCGAAATGAATACGAGATTACAAGTTGAACATCCCATCACGGAACTCGTGACAGGTATTGATTTAGTAGAACAACAGTTGAAGATTGCTTATGGTGAATCACTAGATATCCAACAATCGGATGTTAAGTTGAAAGGGCATGCAATTGAGGCCCGTATTTATGCAGAGGATCCGAAAACATTTTTCCCATCTCCGGGACAATTAACGGCATTTGAACCACCTGAAGGAGAAGGAATTCGTAACGATGTTGGTGTTCATGGACAATATCAAGTCACACCTTATTACGATCCAATGCTAGCGAAATTAATCGTATATGGCGAAACAAGAGATCAAGCGATTGAAAAGCTTGAACAAGCTTTATCTCAACACAAAGTAGAGGGTATTAAAACAAACATCCCATTCTTAATTGATGTAGCAAAAGCTCCGGCTTTTCAACGAGCTGAAACACGAACATCATTTATTAATGAATTTATGGTCAAACAATAGGAGGTAACACTTATGACAGAAGTAAAAGCAAGTATGGCAGGTAACGTTTGGAAAGTGATGATTTCAGAAGGAGATTCGGTCGATTCTAGTCAGGATGTCGTCATCTTAGAATCTATGAAAATGGAGATCCCGATTGCAGCCGAAGTCACAGGGACTGTTAAAGAATTGAAAGTAAAAGAAGAAGACTTCGTTAACGAAGGGGACGTTATCGCAATTATTGAATAATCCACCCTAAAAGGAGTTTCAATTATGGTTAGTCTACCAAAAGATGTGACGATTAAAGAAGTGGGACCACGTGATGGTCTACAAAATGAAAAAACACTCATCGATACAGACGCAAAAATCGATCTAATTAATCGCTTGTCTGAAAGCGGTTTATCTTATATCGAGCTAACCTCGTTTGTTCATCCTAAATGGATTCCGCAATTAAAAGATGCGGTCGAGGTTGCTAAAGGGATTGATCGAAAGGATGATGTTACTTATGCGGCACTTGTTCCTAATTTAAAAGGATTAGAACGAGCGATTGACGCTGATGTTGATGAGGTATCTATCTTCATGTCAGCGAGCGAGACGCATAATCAAAAGAACATCAATAAATCGATTGATGAAACCTATCCTGTACTACAAGAAGTCGTTAATGGTGCTAAACAAGAAGGGAAATCAGTTCGCGGTTATATTTCCACTGTTTTTGGTTGCCCTTACGAAGGACAAATTGACGTCAATCAAGTAATGTCAGTATGTGACAACCTGTTTTCAATGGGCATTGATGAATTATCCATCGGTGACACAATTGGTGTCGCTAATCCTATTCAAGTTCATAACGTTTTATCATCAATGAAAGAGCGTTTTGACCAAGATCACTTAGCTCTTCATTTTCATGACACACGAGGGATGGCGCTTGCTAATACGTATGTCGCTTTAGATCACGGATTCCGTACATTTGATGGCTCTTTAGGTGGCTTGGGTGGTTGCCCGTACGCGAAAGGTGCTTCAGGTAATGTCGCAACTGATGATTTAGTTCATATGCTTACTGAGATGGGGATCGAAACAGGTGTGAATTTAGATAAGTTAACAGATGCAGGATTAGCAATCGAGAAGCATTTAGATAAATCATTGCCTAGTAAACAAATGGAACTAGTCAGAAGGATGTGATGCAATGCGTACAGTATCATGGGAAATGCAAACGAACCATGTTGGAATTTTATATTTAAATCGTCCAGATGCAGCAAATGCTTTTTCAACACAGCTTATTGAAGATTTTCATCATGCACTAGATGAAATCGAGGCTCAACAAGATTTACGAACCTTAATTATAATAGGAAAAGGTGAGAAGGCATTTTGTGCAGGGGCTGATTTAAAAGAGCGTCAAACGATGACAGAAGATGAAGTTGTTAAAACAGTTCGTTCCATTGGTGGCCTAGTACGTCGTGTCGAACAATTATCAGTACCAACGATCGCAGCCATTAATGGTGCCGCTTTCGGGGGTGGATTAGAGTTATCACTAGCTTGTGATATTCGTATAGCAAGTGATAAAGCGAAAATGGGGCTTACGGAGACGTCATTAGCCATTATACCGGGTGCTGGAGGCACTCAACGTTTAGCTAAGTTAATTGGTCTTGCTAAAGCGAAGTATTATATATTAACGGCGAAACGATTCGGGAGTGAAGAAGCGCAATCAATCGGCTTAATTGAAGAAAGTGTGAGTCCTAATGAATTAGTAGACCAGGCAATTACGTTAGCTAATCAAATTTCAGCCAACGGACCAGTTGGTGTTCGTGCCGCTAAACAAGCGATTGAACGTGGTTATGAGCGAGATATAGCAACAGGTCTTGAAATCGAACGTCATTATTATTTAACGACGATCCCAACTGAAGATCGTTTGGAAGCTTTACAAGCGTTTAAAGACAAGAGACAACCACAATTTAAAGGAAAATAGACAGAAAGGGTGATTTAGGTGGCATTTGAAGAACAACACCAAGCGATGCGCGAACAAATCGAAAAAGGTGGCGCAGAGAAATACCACGAGAAAAACGCCGAAAAGGGTAAAATGTTCGTCCGTGACAGACTTAACATGCTTTTGGATGACGATTTAAATGTTGAAGATGCTTTCTTTGCTAACTGTGTTGATGAATCATTACCAGCAGATGGGGTCGTTACTGGACTTGGCAAATTAAACGGGGAAACAGTCGCAGTGATGGCAAATGACTCAACGGTTAAAGCGGGGTCATGGGGAGCTCGCACAGTAGAGAAAATCATTCGTATACAAGAAACAGCCATGAAATTAGAAGTCCCTATGTTATATTTGGTGGATTCGGCTGGTGCAAGAATTACAGATCAGATTGAAATGTTCCCGAATCGACGAGGCGCAGGAAGAATTTTTCATAATCAGGTGAAAATGTCCGGACGTGTCCCACAAGTTTGCTTGTTATTCGGACCATCAGCAGCCGGAGGAGCATACATACCAGCCTTTTGTGATATCGTTGTCATGGTTGAAGGCAATGCTTCGATGTATTTAGGCTCACCACGAATGGCTGAGAAAGTGATTGGTGAACAAGTATCACTGGAAGAAATGGGCGGAGCCAAAATGCACTGTTCTGTTTCAGGTGTTGGTGACGTGTTAGTTGAAAGTGAGCAAGAAGCGATTGATTATGTACAAAAATATTTAACTTATTTTCCGCAAAACTTTAGAACACAGCCGAATGAACACGAGACAGTTGAACCAGGACAATTCGACAAGACGATTAGTGAATTAATCCCAGAAAATCAGAACGCTCCGTTCGATATGTACGAGTTAATCAATCGTTTGATTGATAACGACAGTTTCTGCGAAATCAAGCGTGAATTCGCTAAAGAGTTGATTACAGGATTAGCTCGAATCGACGGTAAATCAGTCGGTATTATTGCTAATCAACCACGTCAAAAAGGCGGCGTATTATTCCATGATTCAGCTGATAAAGCCGCTAAATTTATTCAATTATGCGATGCCTTTAATATCCCGCTCGTTTTCTTAGCTGATATTCCTGGGTTCATGATTGGAACCAAAGTAGAGCGAGCTGGTATTATTCGACATGGTGCTAAAATGATTTCGGCTATGAGTGAAGTAACCGTACCTAAGATTTGTGTTGTTGTACGAAAAGCATATGGTGCTGGCTTATATGCCATGGCAGGGCCAGCGTTTGATCCAGACGTCACTATTGCACTTCCAACTGCACAAATTGCTGTCATGGGACCAGAGGCAGCTGTTAATGCAGTATATGCGAATAAAATAGCCGAATTACCAGAAGAAGAAAGACAAGAATTTATTAAAGAAAAACATGAAGAATACAAAGAAAATATCGACATTTACCGTTTAGCATCCGAAATGATTGTTGATGACATTGTTGAACCAAACCATTTACGAGGCGCTTTAACGCAACGACTTGATGTTTATCAGTCGAAGAACGTACAATTCACAGAACGTAAACACGGTGTTTATCCGGTATAATGATTTTGTGCAGCATGGCATAGACCTAATATAGGTTTAGCTATGCTGTTTTTTATTGATTAGACGATCAAACTTATAAGGGTGTGATTAAATGAAATACGATGCCATAGTAATCGGCGCTGGTTTATCAGGGCTTGTTGCAACATCAGGAATTGCTGCTTATGGGAAACACGTTTTATTACTTGATCAAGAACCAGAATCATCGTTTGGAGGCCAAGCATGGTGGTCATTTGGTGGTTTATTTTTAATTGATAGTCCTGAGCAACGTAGAGTGGGGATTCGAGATTCATATGAATTAGCTAGACAAGATTGGTTGGGATCAGCGGCATTTGATCAAGGAGAACATGATTATTGGGGAAAACAGTGGGCTGAAGCTTATTTGGACTTTGCAGCAAATGAGAAACGACAATGGCTCAAAAATTTAGGCATTAGTTTCTTCCCTGTCATTGGCTGGGCTGAACGTGGAGGATACTTGGCAGATGGTCACGGCAATTCGGTTCCTCGATTTCATATTGTATGGGGGACAGGTGCAGGGATACTAGATCCTTTTAAAAAGCTTGTATCAAAATACATTGACGGCGGCTTAGTGACGTATCTACCACGTCATCAAGTTAATTCACTACTTAAAGAAAATAATGCTGTTGTAGGTGTAGAAGGTTCCGTCTTAGTTGATGATGAAAGCGAGCGCGGAGAAAAAAGTAGTCGAGAAATAAAGGATGCATTTCACTATAAGACTGACCATGTCGTGATTGCAACAGGAGGGATCGGAGCTAATTTTAAACTAATAAGAGAAAATTGGCCTGAACGTCTTGGGCCACCACCAAAGCAAATGATCTCAGGTGTACCAGACCATGTCGATGGTCAGATGATCCAAAAAGCAGAAGAAAGTGGAGCAAACGTCGTTAATAAAGATCGTATGTGGCATTACACAGAAGGAATCAAAAATTATGATCCCGTATGGTCCAATCACGGCATACGAATATTACCCGGACCATCATCTTTATGGCTTGATGCTGAAGGTAATCGTTTACCTTCTCCTAATTTTCCAGGCTTTGATACTCTAGGAACATTAGAGAGCATTATGAAAACGGGATATGATTACTCGTGGTTTATTTTGACACAGAGTTTAATAGAAAAGGAGTTTGCATTATCTGGTTCTGAGCAAAATCCTGATTTAACTGGTAAAAGCATTAAGAAAGTGTTAAAGCGTGCTTTACCAGGAGCTCCAGGACCAGTGGAAGCTTTTAAAGAACAAGGTGAGGACTTTGTTGTCGCTGATAATCTATCGGAGTTAGTGACTGAAATGAATCAACTAAGCGGCGAAAATTTGCTAGATGAACAGCATATCTTATCACAAATAGAAGCACGAGATCGTGAAATGGATAATCAATTTACGAAAGACTTACAAATTACAGCCTTACGTGGATCACGTTTTTACAAAGGGGATAAACTCATTCGTACAGCGAAACCACATAAGCTTTTTGATGCAAAACATGGCCCGTTAATAGCAGTGCGTTTGAATATTTTAAGTCGAAAAACACTTGGAGGCCTACAAACCAATTTGTCCGGACAGGTGTTAAACCAACAAGGAAAACCAATCACAGGACTGTATGCAGCTGGTGAAGCATCAGGTTTCGGTGGTGGAGGTATACATGGTTATCGAGCGTTAGAAGGAACATTTTTAGGAGGATGTTTATTCACAGGAAGGATCGTTGGTAAAACAATCGGAAAAAGTTAACCATAACTATATTATGTGAACTTATTGATTTAGTTTCGACGGAACTTGATAAAAGAAGGGAGGAGCTTAGTGAGAAAACACGTATTTGGAGTTTTATCGATCACCATGGTCATAATAAGTATTGTCTTTTTTTTACTTATCAGAGGACCAAATGCGAACATTGAGCTAGGAATTGGTGTATTTACAGGACTATCGATCATTGGCATCATTCTCGCAATCGCTTCTAAGAGGATATGGTATATTATAATAGGTTCTATCCTTAATGGCTTCGTTTTGTATTTTGTTATTTTATTAATATTTGCTTACGGCATCAGTGAAAACTAAATGATCACACCAATCATTAAAACCGCTCAGATTATAGTCTGAGCGGTTTTGTTTGCTAATTAAGTTGTCTGTTTACCTATTTCGCGAATTTGATCGACGACATAAGGATTTTCTAACGCAGATAAGTCACCTGCGTCTTTATTTAAGTATGCAGCCTTAATCGCACGGCGCATCACTTTTGCATTTCGAGTTTTTGGTAGGTCAGCGACTATATGACATGTTCTTGGTGCAATCGCTTTTCCTAAACGATCAATTGCGTGATTAATTAATTCTTCTTTTAACTTTTCTTCATTATAATCTTCGCCTTTTGGTACAACAAAAGCAATTGGTTTCTCACCTTTGACCTCATCTGGAATACCAATCACACCAGCTTCCACGACATTATCATGTTCAACAAAAATTGATTCTAATTCTGCAGGACCTAAACGTTTTCCGGCGACATTTAATGTGTCATCTGAACGACCAGTGATGGTATAAAAGCCTTCGTCATCATGAATCACCCAGTCTCCGTGAACCCAGGTATCTTTAAAACGATTCCAGTATGTGTTTTCATAGCGCTCATTTTCTTTATAAAAACCATTTGTCATTCCAACCCAAGGCTGTTTAATGACAAGCTCACCGACTTCGTTTTCAACACGCTCACCATCTTGATCATAAACGTCAATATCCATACCTGGTAAGGCAGCATTAAAACCAACTGGTGCTATCGGTTTGACGAGCACATTTCCAAATATACCACCAGAAATTTCTGTACCTCCCGAGTAATTAAAAATAGGAATTCGACGTTCGCATACTTTATCGAATAACCACATCCATGGTTCTTCATTCCATGGTTCACCTGTTGATCCTATTACTTTAAGAGAAGATAGGTCATGTTTCGTCACATTGGATTCATCTAATGTCATAAGCGTTCGAATTAGTGTTGGTGCAATACCAAGATGGGTAACGTCATGACGTTCGACAATATCCCAAATCCGATCGGGCTCAGGGTAGGTAGGAGTGCCTTCGAACATTAAGATCGTAGCACCGTTTAATAAACCGCCGTAAACTAAGAATGGACCCATCATCCAACCCATATCAGTAAACCAGAAAAGCGTATCACCAGCTGAGACATCCATGGTAATACCCGCATCAAACGCTGATTTGATCGGAAAACCATTATGCGTATGTAGCGCGCCTTTCGGTTTGCCAGTGGTACCAGATGTATAAATAATCATATAAGGGTCATTGCCGTTCGTATGGACTGATTTAAATGAATTATTGGAAGAACGAACATCTTGCCAACGAACATCAACATCATTATTCCAACTCACATCATTTTGTGCATGTTCAACAACAAAGACTTTATCAATAGAAGAGGTCGCTTGGACTGCTTCAGAAGCATCATCTTTTAAATTAACGGTTTTACCGCCGCGATGAAAGCCATCTACTGTTATTAAATACTTGGCTTCCGCAGCATTAATTCGTGTTGCAACAGCTTCTGCTTTATAGCCAGAAAAAGCAGGTGAGAAGATCGCACCGATTTTGGAAATGGCGAGCATGGCAATCGTTGTTTCAGGGATCATCGGCATATAAATCGTAAAAATATCACCTTTTAGTGCACCCTGATCAAGTAAACCATTAGCCACACGATTCACTTCTTCATCTAACTCTTCAAAAGTGAATATACGTGTCTCTCCAGCATCACTCTCCCAAATCAAAGCATGTTGATTTTTATAATGTGGATCATGCGCCCATTTTTCAACTGCATTATAGGCCACGTTCATTTTTCCATTTACATACCATTCAGGATACATCACACCATTTGTTAAATCTAATGCCTGATCATATGGTTCAAACCAATTAATACCAAGTTCTTGTTCTGCTTCGTGCCAAAAAGTCGCAATATCTTGAACAGAGTATTGATGAAATCGATCATAATCTTCGAAACCAAGACGATTCATCATCTGATAAAGACGGGTATTCGTTAAATAGCTTTCACTTGGATGCCATACTGCTTTTGTCATAACAACTGTTCACTCCGTTTCTGTTAAGTTATTAATCTGACACTTATTATAACTTAGATTATGAATTGTGAGAAGGTTATGAATAAAAGCGGTTACATTTTACTTTTCTGCATAAGGCTTTGGAATTGACACTATTTGAGATAGGTTGCTAGAGTATAGAATAGAATGACCGTTCTATCTAATATACAGTGAAGGTGGTATTTAAATGAGCTATTCTGTTAAACGTGAACAATTACTTCGGGTAGCTGAAGATTTATTTTATCAATATGGGTTTCGTGGTGTTGGCTTAAAGCAAATTATTCAAGAAGCAAATGTGGCAACGATGACGTTGTATAACCATTTCAATTCTAAGGATAATCTCGTTGAAGAAGTATTAAGACAACGTGAGAGTAGGTATTGGACTTATCTTGATTCATATGTTGAGTCAGATGCTGATTCACCATTTATTCTCGCGGTAGAAGCGCATGGAAAATGGTTGAAAAAAGAGTCTTATCAAGGCGATATGTTCCTTAGAGCAATAGAAGATTATTCTGGCGAAGATAATGAAATCGAAGCGATCGCTAGGGGACATAAAGCAAAACTATTACAGTATTTTAAGAAACTTGCCCAAGCAAAAGGGAAGGACCACGATCATGATCTAGCCCATCAACTGACACTATTATTAGAAGGAACAACATCAATGACGACTTTAATTGGTGCTGAACAAGCTACCGAACATTCTATTGCCATGGCTCGCATCCTTGTGCGACAAGCGTCATAATTTCTATAGCTAATAGTAGAAAGGACGTTCTATCTAAATATGTAATAAGGAGGAAGTCATGTTGCGCTTCTCACAACTCGTTTTACCAGGGGTTACGATGATTGCTGTCACATATGGTTTGGCTCGTTTTAGCTTCGGATTATTACTACCAGACATTAACAGCACCTTAAACATGTCTGAGTTTACATCAGGATTGATCTCGTCATTATTTTATTTAGCTTATTGTTTTACTATTATTTATTCAACTGTACTAACGACACGAGATGGCCCGAGAAAGATGATTCTATTAGCAGGTGCCGCAGCCGTAATAGGACTTATGATTATTACTGTGACTCCGAATGCTTGGGTTTTAGGAATTGGCGTATTACTTGCCGGCAGTAGTACGGGATTAATTTCACCACCATATGGAGCTGCTATTTCATTATGGATTAATCATGCCGAGCAAGGTAAAGCAAACACATGGATTAATTCAGGTACTAGTCTAGGGATTATATTATCAGGTTTAGGAGCGATCGTATTATCACCAAACTGGCGTATAACTTATCTAATCTATGCCATATTAACGTTTATAGTTTTGATTTGGAACTACCGCGCCATTCCAAAAACAGAACGAACGTCATTTTTCCAAATAGGTGAGCTTTCAATCAAAGGCGTGAAGGGCGCTATTCCACTCATTATTGCATCACTTATTCTAGGTGTTTCGACAGCGGCATTTTGGACTTTCTCTCGTACATTTATAGAAATAGCGGGTCATTATCCTGATTGGCAATTATCACTTTTTTGGGTGATGATTGGAATATTTGGAATTCTAGGAGGTTTTTCAGGGTCACTGATTGAAACAATTGGTTTACCAACAGCATATAAGGTAGGAGGGATTGTTTTAGCAAGTGCATCGATTATATTGGCATTATTTCCAACAAATGGTGTGATGGCATTTGCATCAGCTGGAATTTTCGGTGCAGGGTATATTTTCATATCTGGAGTCTTATTAGTGTGGGGAATTAAAGTATTTATTACTAACGCATCATTAGGTATAGGGATTCCGTTTTTATTGCTAGCATTAGGCCAAGTTTTCGGTTCAACTTTAGCAGGGACGTGGATTAGTATATGGAGTTATAGCACAACGTTTATGATCTCTGGTGTGATTGGATTAATTGCAATCTTGCTTGGGCCTAAACAAACGATTACTCATAAGCAAATTAGAGAAGATCAACAACAAATATAATGATTGTATAACCATTATATAAGTTTCGTATAATGATTGTATAAGCATTAAAAACAGGCGCAAAATACTTAATTCACGGTAAAAAGCGCCTGTTAAACTACATCACTAACTTGGTATAATCAATGTTATGTAAACCTAAAGATGAATTTAATTAGACCCATTTAGTACCTACATCGCTAAATATAATAAATCCTGATGCTAAATTGTTGATTTAACATCAGGATTTCGCGTTAAAAATCGTATTGATCCTCTTTTGATTGTTTAATTTGTTGATACGTCTCACTCAGTATAATTGTATCTTCAACTAAGCGATCAATTCGTGCTAATACGTCATCATTAACAATTTGTTTCTGATCAAAATCTATTTCTTCAATAAATACATATGATTGCACAATTTGTGCTTTCATATAACCTAATATTGATTTAAGTTGTTGTTCCAATATTAAGTAATGCTTTGCTGATCCAGCTGTTGCTAACATGCCAACAACTTTATCGCGAAATGCATCGACTGGTAATAAATCAAAAATATTTTTTAATGTTGCTGGAATCGATGCCTGAAAAATTGGCGTTCCGATGATGATCGCATCAGCTTCCATAATGGTTTGTGTGACATATTTTGTGTCACTAGGATAATCTAAATAATGTCGACCATCACTAAATTGGATGTCATAATCTTTTAAATCAATTAAGGTGGTTTCGATCTCAGAGTATTGCTTTTCTATAGATGCCATTGTATAATCCATTGCTGTTCGTGTTTTCGAACCAACAATAGACCCTGACAAAGCAACAACTTTCATACTCTTCCCCCTCCTCTACTGTTTTGTATATTTCCTAATTGCTGGTAAAATCTCTGAACCGATTAAATCAATATTCCGTTTTAATTTATCGAACGGCATCCCGCCAAAATCCATTTGAGCAATATATCGCTGATGGCCATACAGTTCATGTTGATATAAAATCTTTTCAATGATTTGTTGCGGACTGCCGATATTCATAACGTTTTGCGGATCAGCGCCTTGAGCAAAGTTTTGCTTCGGAAAGCCTTGACCGTTTGTTTTTTTCATTCCTTCATTAATATGCGGATATAAGTCTTGTAGTGCTTGTTGAGACGACTCAGCTGCGTAGAAAAAGCCAGCTGTTGCAACGGGTAACTCATCTGGATTATGTCCTGCCTGTTTTGCTGCATCGCGGTAAGCATCAACCGTGCGTTTGAATACTGATGCTGGCCCTCCTAAATGAGCCATAAACATGGGTACACCAGCAAAACCTGCCTTCACAGCACTTGATGGTGAACCCCCAACTGCTCGCCAAATCGGTAATGAGCCGTGTTTAGGTCGCGGAATCACACGCGCCTGATTAAGCGGTGCTCGGTGCTTCCCTTGCCAAGTGACTTCTTCTTGTTGATTAATTAAATTCAGTAGTTCAAATTTTTCTTCATACAACTCTTCATAATCGCGTAACGGATAACCGAGTAACTCAAAATTACCAATGCGTGATGCACGACCTGCCACGATTTCTGTACGTCCATTAGAGATTAAATCAACTGTAGCAAAGTCTTCAAATGCTCGTACGGGATCCAGTGTACTAATAATCGTTGATGAACTGGCTATCTTAATTTTCTCTGTTGCTTGAGCGATTGCACTAAGTACGACAGAATGTGCTTGTGTTGTGAAATATTCCTGATGACTTTCTCCAACGCTAAAAAAGTCCAATCCTGCTTGTTCAGCAAGCTGTGATAGTTCAATGATTTCATTTAAACGGGTTTGAGCAGAAATTCTTTCACCAGAATGAGGATCTGGCAAATGATCGCCTAATGTATATAAACCAAATTCTAGTCCTTTACTAGGGTCAATCCGATATTGTTCCATTTATGATCACCTTTCATCTATTTCTTCTATAGACTATTAAACCTCTTATATACTACTCATTTTTTATTGAATTGGTTATTAGAACAAGTAGTTTAGCTTGAACCACCATAAGATATAGTATCCTGATCAGGAAAATCTATTTAACGGAGGTGTTTACTATGAGTCAAAATAGCCAATCTGCTGTATGTCAATTACTCGAAACGCTTAACCCAGGTACACCTATTAATGAAGTCTTTGTGAACGGTGAATCTGAACCAGCACAATATTTCGCGTCGCTTGATTCTGATTCGAATCTAGCTTATTTCGTTCAAGAAGATGACGATTTATTAGTTGCTGACTGTAACCGAATCGATATGATTGAAATTGACACTTAATATATCTATTTCTGGAAGGGAGCCAATGGCATTGGCTCCCTTCTTTTTTGAACAAATTGGGCCTTGTTACATATGATAATATAACAAAAATTATTAGGGGTCGTATTGTATGGTCGCGAAGCTTTATTTAAATCAAAATTTTAAACCATCGCAACAGAATTCTTTTGTAGAAACACAGTCTCAAAAAGAACACAAACCAACAAATCAACTTAAAATAAATCGGTTGCTATTGCTTATGCAATCAGTATTTCAGCAACTTTTCGCACTTAATGAACACGCTATTCAATCCGACGTTAAACAAGATCAACTGCAACAATACATGATGCAGTTAATCAATACTACAAAACATATCGATCTCAAATCCAACAATTATTTTAACCGTCTTACCCATCAAATAATGCATCATGACGACAAATTAGATGATTTAAGCAGCTTAACTAAACAGATTATAAAAGAAGAAAATCAGATCAATAATCAACTTGAAACACTGATGGCAATGCAAAATGAAGCTATTAACAAAATTAATGGCGTAGATCTACAATTAAACAAATCCTCTCAACTACAAATCGAGATGGATGAACATATTAAAGAGATTGAAGACTTGCAACGAATATTTCTAGATGAACAAGAGCAAGTAAACGACACCATCAAGACTTACTATAATCAAGTCATCGAGCATATGAACAAAATGATTGAATCCAATCAAACGTCGCAGATCTATTTACTACAAAAATTGAATCCAGGTACACCCCTAACAACGGTCACTGTTAACGGTGATTCGATTTCCGTTCGGCTTTTCGTGCACATGAACCATGACACAAACCTTGTCACTTTTGTTGATGCTGAACGACAACTTCTAATTGCTGATGCACGTGATATCAATGCTATTCAGCTTAAAGCAGTTAGTTGATTAAACTTTACCATCTATAACATCTTTTAATATTTGGTATGAACGCTTTTGTTTATCCCGGTCATAAATGTACGTTACCGCCATCAATTCATCAATGTCATATCTTGATTGGAACTGGGTTAACTGTTCCTTGATCGTTTCAGGACTTCCAATCAGTGATGTTTTAGACATATTGTGAACCATTTGCCATTCTGCATCTCTGAACTGATTGATGACATCCTCATCTGGAGGGCTTAGCGGATTGCTTGTTCCTCTGACTACATTTAAAAAGAACTGATCTAACGTCGTCTTTTCAAATTTAGCTTCCTCATCTGTCTCAGCTGCAATGACGTTTAAACAAATCATCATGTAAGGTTCGCTTAAATACTCAGATGGTTGGAAGTTCCGACGATATAAATCAATAGCAGCATCCATTTGATGTGGAGCGAAATGAGCTGCAAAAGCATATGGTAGACCAAGATTAGCAGCCAAGCGTGCTGAATCAGTCGAAGAGCCTAAAATATATAAAGGAACGTCTTTACCAACACCTGGGAATGCTTTAACATAACCTTGTTTATCTTCCGGTCCAAAGTATTGTAATAAATCTTTAATGTCAGAAGGAAAATCATGAACAGCATCATGATTAGATCTTCTAATCGCACTGGCTGTTAATTGATCAGTTCCAGGTGCTCTCCCTAGCCCTAGGTCAACACGGTTTGGATATAACGTTTCCATCGTACCAAATTGTTCAGCTACAATAAGTGGAGAATGATTTGGTAACATCACGCCACCAGAACCAACTCGAATAGAGTTTGTATTCTCTAATGTATGTTTGATTAACATGGATGTAGCAGAACTGACTAAGGTTGATGTATTATGATGTTCAGCGATCCAATAACGTTCATAACCCATTTCTTCAGTCGCTTGAGCTAAATCAACAAGGTCGTCAATTGCTTGTTTTTGGTCGCCTCCTTCGCGAACAGGTGCTAAATTTAATACGGATAATGGTATATTTAGATTTGCCATAAGGATGTTCCTTTCATCTGTTAATGTCACTTCATATCCTATCAATATCTGTATTAGAATGAAATTAATTTGCTTTATTAACATAACAATTTTCTTTCAAAAAAAGCTGCCACAAATGTGACAGCTTTTTTGATTATTTCACTTTAAATTGATTAGCAGCTTCTTGGAGTTCTTCAGCCATATGTGAGAGTGCATCAGTTGCTGATGTCACTTCTTCTACACTTGCTGATTGTTCTTCAGCTGCACTCGCAACTTCTTCAGCTAATCCAGACGATTTTTCTGTTTGTTCAGAAACAGCTTCCATTGATTGAACTAACTTGCCACTTCGTTCATCAATTTGCTGTATGGAGTCAGATACTTCTTTCATTCGATCTGAGACTGAATTAACAGCTTGAGCGATATCCTCAAAGGATTCACCTGCTTTATGAACAAGCTCTTTCCCTTGGTCCACGTTTTCAACACCATTTTCCATTGAATCGACTGCTTCTTTTGTTTGTTCTTGAATCTCATTAATGATTGACGAAATTTGACTTGTTGATTCTGTTGATTGCTCGGCTAATTTTCTTACTTCATCAGCAACGACAGCAAATCCTTTACCATGTTCTCCTGCGCGAGCGGCTTCTATCGCTGCATTTAATGCCAGTAAATTGGTTTGTTCTGAAATATCATTAATAATAGTTAAAATCTTCTCAACTTCTTTTGAACGTTCATTGAGATTCTGAATAATATCACGTGTCGATGATGTATTATCGCTAATTTCATCCATTTGCTGGACAGCTTGTTGGACAACTTGTTCTCCATCCGCCGCTTGCTTAGATGTCTCTTCAGATGATTCATTAACACGTTCAGCACGTGAAGAAATTTCCTGAATATCATTAGAGATTTCTGAAACGTATTCAGTTGATTCATGCACTTGGCGAGATTGATGCTCGTGTCCTTCAGATACTTGTTGAATGGAATGCGCAATTTGTTCGGCTGCCTTAGAAGTTTCATCTGCATTTGCATTAAGTTGCTGAGAAGAAGCAGCAACTTGCTCTGAAGATTCAACAACTTTTTTAATTAAAACGTGCATTTGATCAATCATTTGGTTATATTCTTCTGCCAAACGACCAAATTCATCTTCTGAAGTTACTTCAATTGCTTGAGTTAAGTCTCCGTTTGCCACATTTTTTAGGCCTGTTTCTAATTGATTCATTTGCCTATTCATATAACGAACAAATAAATAAACAGCAACTCCACCCACTATCACAGCAATTAATCCTATAATAAAGATTGTCTGTGCATTGTCATTACGTACTAATGTCGCTAATTTAGACATTTCGAAATCAATTGCTGCCACCGAAATAACTTCACCTTGATCATTGGTTACCGTTTTCGCTAATGTAATGATCGATTGATTGGTCGCGGCATCTATATATGGCTCTGTCCAAACAACTTCTCCTTGTTGCTCAGTTGCTAATTGGTACCATTCACGTTCAGTCGCATTATAGTCCGATAAATCCGCATCGGGTATGTTATCTAAATATAGACTGCCATCTGGTGTGCCCATATATAAGTTCAAAATATAATCGTGTCCATCACTCTGTTCCTCAAAAAATGACTGATAATAATCAGTTAAGTCTTCATCATTGGTTGTAGGCATATTATCATAGTTTGTACTAGCACTTGGAATATCTGTGTTATTATAGTTGATTTCACCTTCTTCAGTGATCGACGTTAATAATTGCTCGTATTCATTAAACACCTCTGTTGCCTCACTCGTTTCCGATTCAATCACATCTTTTGGAATAATGGTATTTTCCAAGAATGATGTTTGACTATAAGAAATAAAGCCTATAATCACTAACGGAATGATCAATAGTGCTAACATAATGGCTGTTAGCTTAAATTTAATGGATTTCATATGTATTCCCCCTCGACAATTCTCGACTTTGTAATATGTAATAAATTGTACCAATCTTATAACAACTCTGTAAATATAAATCTAAAGAATTATTTCCTGGGTAAGCGCAAATACTATATAAATCAAACAATTCAGGTCAAAATGTTTATAATTTTGACAAGTTATTTAATCGAGATTCGTCATAATCGGATCAAAAATAAAGAAAGTCCGGAAATAAAATGAATAACCTCACGCAGATAAATCACATTAATAAAGAAAGGTGTGATAACTATGAATCATAAGAATCATGAAAATTTCGATGATGTACTGCTTTATGTAAAAGAAAAAACAAGCGAAGTGGAGAAAAATTTACCTGAGTTGACTGAACAGTATTTTCGTTTTACTGATTCTGCTTTTAAAGAGGGATCTTTAGACGAGAAGACAAAACAGCTTATAGCATTAAGCATTGCTGTTTATACGAAAGACCATTATTGCATGGTGTATCATGCAAAAGGGGCTGCTGAACATCAAGCAGAAGAACAAGAAGTTTTAGAAGCAATTGGTGTCGCCATTGCTTTAGGTGGAGGCGCAGCTTGGAGTCAAGGTGTGACATTTTCTCATGACGCTTTTCTTCATTTCAAACAACAATAATAAAATCCCCTTTGTGTAAATTAAACACAAAGGGGATTTAATATGTAATTAGGCCCGTGAAATATCTTGGAAATCAATCTGTTTATGTGACCCGTCACAAAATGGTTTATTTTGAGAAGCCCCACAACGACAAAGTGAAAATGCTGGTTTTGTTTCATATTCATTGCCTTCAGCATCCAATAATGTCACATCACCTTTTACTAAGATCGACCCATTATCTCTTATTTGAACAATAGGTTTTTCATCATTCATACTACCCCTCCCTTCTTTCATATATTATACCATCATCAATATAAATCACAAATAAGTTAACATAATATTATTATGGTTATCTTACCGTTTTGCTTAACAAAAAAAGCTATGGAACCATGCATTTATATCTTGGATTGGGGTGATGGTTTTCAAATTCAAGCTAAATAAAGTGATTATAGTTAGTTTAGTAACAGTGGTGCTCTTGTATATTGGTTTTAATGTGATTGTATTTCATCCTGTCGAATCAAAACTTTTTTTTGAAAAAGACAGGCCTATGGTGATTGCTCATCAAGGAGGTGAAGAATTAAGGCCCTCTTCAACAATGGCAGCTTTTAAACATGCTGACCAATTAGGAGTCGATGCTTTAGAGACTGATTTACATATAAGTGAAGATGGTTATTTAATGAATATACATGATGCAACAGTTGACCGTACAACTGATGGAACAGGACTTGTGGCTAATTTGACACTTGAAGAATTAAAAGAATTAGACGCAGGTTATTATTTCACAGACCCAGACGGTCATTATGCTTATCGTGGAAAAGGTTTAGAATTAATCACCTTAAATGAACTGTTTCAAGCCTTTCCAAATCAAAAATTTATTTTAGAAATAAAAGCGACAAATCCAGACCATCGAATTGATGAAATGATTACTAGACTAATTAATTTAATTGATCAATATAATATGCAAGACAAAGTTTTAATCGGATCATTTGATCATAATATTATTAAACAATTTCAACGTAAAGACCCCTTTAATGTGGCGACTTCTGGCGGGCGTCAAGAGATCCGTGATTTTGTGCTTACTCATAAGTTATGGATAAGAAATTTATATAATCCAAGTATTGATGCTGTTTCAATACCAACTTCAGATAGTGGTTTTGATTTGACATCCAACTCCCTGTTAGACGGTGCTGAGCGTTTAGGGCTAGAAGTTTTTTATTGGACAATCAATGATGAAGAAACCATGCGTGAACTATTAAAATCTGGCGCCGATGGAATTATAACTGATAGACCTGATTTATTAATTGAGGTTATTCAAGATTTAGAAAAAGAAAAATGAGTGGCCAGTATGCTGACCACTCATTTTTTATTTATATTCCTCAAAAAACTGTTTACTTAAATCGACAGCAACGCCACTTCCACCTCGATCTTGCACCCCTTCAACTAACAAACTTAATAATAAATTGGGGTTATCTTGATCATAACTAACAAAGAGACCATTTTGTTTACCATTGTCTTCTTCCTGACTTGATTTTAATTCTGCTGTTCCTGTTTTACCTGCCATTGCTTTACCATCAAGATCAATCTGTGTAGCTGATCCATCTGTTACAACACTTCTTAAAGCATCTTGTAAAATTTGATTTTCCTCATTTGATACAACATCCTCTAACCAAATCTCATCTTCTTCATTTAACAACAATTTAGGTTTCATATATTGACCATCATTTGCCACACCGCTATAAATAGAAGCCAAATGAGTGTTATTTATAAGCACTTCACCTTGACCAAACGATGTATCAGCTAGCATACCTTCTGACGTAATTTCACCTGAATTCGATACTTGAGATGCTGGTAATGGATAAGTAAACGGTAACGATTCACCAAAACCTAATGATTGCAATCCGTTTGCTAAAGGTTCTGCCCCTATATCCAACCCTAGTCGAGCGAAGTAAATGTTATCAGAATGAGTCATAGCAGTATCAAAATCGACTTCTGAATAACTTGAACTCACTCGAGTTACGTAATAATCTCCCCAGCTAGAATCTTTTTGCCAACGTAAGCCTTCGATTTGTTCAACTTCTTCAGGGTTTAATTTATCTTGTTTAAACCCAACAAGGCTAGTTAATAACTTCATCGTAGACCCTGGCGAATAGTTAGATGCAAATCGGTTAAGTGTTGGGTTGTTTTCATTCGATGTAACTTCGTCATACTCAGCATTTGTCATGCCCATTACAAATTGATTCGGATCAAAAGTTGGAAAACTTAATAAACTTAACACTTCACCAGTTTGTGGGTGCATGACTGTAGCTGTACCCGTTTCTTCTTTTACAATATCATATAATGTCTCTTGTACATTCATATCTATGGTTGTTTCTACTGTTTCACCGTCTACAGGTTCTTTCTCAACGACAGTCGTATTAGATCCGTTATTTTTTTCAATAACGATTGCTACACCATCTTCAGCACGTAGTTGATCTTCAAACAATTGCTCTAGCCCACGTTTACCAATAACGTCATTTGAACTATAACCTTCTGATTCTCTTTCTTCCAGTTCGCTCGCGGTAATCGGTCCAATATACCCTGTTAAATGAGCAGCTGCTTTTCCATAAGGATAAACTCGATCTGTTTTAACTCTTGTTGTGACACCTGAAACGCTTGTCGCTTCTTCTACTACATCCTCTTCGTTAATCCCAATATTTCGAATCGGAACAAAATAATTCGATTCAACCCAGCTCTGGTTCAACTTATTTTCAATGTACTCATTAGATACTGTTAAGGATTCACTTAATTCATCTAAATTAGATTCATCAAATTGCTCAGGAGTGATGCCGACTTCATACACCTCACCTAATGTCGCAAGTGCATTACCATTTCGGTCTAAAATATCCCCTCTTCTTCCCTTATTCTCCTCTAGAGTAACTCTTTCATCCTTTTCTAAATCGGGTAAAATTAATTCTGGCTTCCAGTTAATTAACCAACGATCTTCTTCTAAGTCTTCATGATCGTCAGCTGCCTGCTTAGTCATATTAACTTTAACTTCATATTCAACATCGCCCGCTAATGTAGAGAATGAAATCTTAAGAGGCATTTCGTATTCATCGCGATCTTCAATATTTTCTCTAAGCTCTGTTAACTGTTCTTCATTATTGTTTGTCATTTCTACTGACAGGTTTTTTATTTCTAAAACGTTATACAAATCATTGTAACGATCGACAAAATCTTCTTCACCAAATGATTCTGAAGCCTCCGAAGTTAAATGTTGATCATACATCTCTTGAAATGAATTCTCTTCCCATAGGGAAATGTAATCTCCCATGCTATCATGAGGAATCACGACTTCTTCATCTGAACATGCAACTAAGACGAATATAAGAATGGGAAATAAAACAAATGCTTTTTTCATTATGTACCTCCATTAATCTGAACAGTCTACCAATATTTTAGCAAAAAATATTGAAAAATAGTGATAATTTGATTGAAAGATTTAAAATTAGGGTAATCTTATAACTGAGGTGATTAAAATGCTTTGGACTATTATTATTATCATTTTAGCATTATGGCTGATTGGTTTTGTATTAGAAATTGCGGGTGGACTCATTCATCTCCTTCTCGTAGTAGCAGGCATTGTCTTTATTTATCAACTTATTACAGGAAAACGAAGTTTGTAGCTGCTAATCACTTGATTGGCAGCTTTTTTTGAAGCGGTTGTCTTTCGTCTTTTGAAAAAAATTGCTATAATCAAAAGACGATTTAAGGAGTGATGGACATGAGCAAGCAAAAAGCATATGCAACATTTGCTGGTGGTTGTTTTTGGTGTATGGTAAAACCATTCGATCAATGGGATGGCGTCGACAGTGTCATCTCTGGTTATACTGGCGGCCACATTGAAAACCCAACATATGAGCAGGTAAAATCTGGTCAAAGTGGTCATTATGAATCCGTTCAAATTACATATGACCCTAATAAAATAGATTATAACACAATTTTAGACTTATATTGGAAACAGATTGATCCTACTGACCCAGACGGACAATTTCACGACAGAGGTCCTCAGTATCGTACGGCTATTTTTTATCATACTGATGAACAACAAAAATTAGCAGAAGCTAGTCGGCAACAACTTGAAGCATCAGGAAAATTTAATAAACCAATTGTAACTGAAATTAAGCCAGCTGAAACCTTCTATCCAGCAGAAGGATATCACCAAGATTTTCATGAAAAGAATCCTGATGAATATCAAGCTGATCGCGTGAAATCAGGTCGTGATGAATTCATCGAGGAATATTGGTCTAATTAATTAAAGCCGTTTCCCCTTTCATTGAGAGGAAACGGCTTTTTTTAGCTAATATATTGATTAAACCAATCAATAATATGCTGTAGTCTTTCGATTCTTAAGTTTGGTTTACCGGTGCGCGATAGGTTATGATCTGCTTCTGGAAAACGAACAAATTCTGTTTCATTGCGCTGGTATTTCAAAGCAATGTAAAGTTGTTCAGCTTGTTCCATTGGGCACCGGAAATCATGCTCATTATGAATAATTTTAAGTGGTGTTTGAACTTGGTCAACATATGCAATCGGTGAATGCTTCCACATTGTTTCAATATCATAGAATGAGGCTTGGATTTGCCAATCCGAAAAGTAATAACCAATATCACTAACGCCACGGAAGCTTGTCCAATTGGAAATACTTCGTTGAGTAACCGCTGCTTTAAAACGATTCGTATGGCTGACAATCCAATTCGTCATAAAGCCACCATAACTACCACCTGTTACAGCCAAACGATTCTCATCAATCCAAGCATGGTTTGTTAAGACATGTTCGACACCTGCCATAATATCTTGGTAATCTCCATTACCATAATCTCCACGTACAGCATCTACAAATTCTTGACCATAACTATGACTACCGCGAGGATTTACATAAAGAACGCCGTATCCCTGACCAGCAAACTGCTGCATCTCATGGAAAAATGTATTCCCATAAAACGCATGTGGTCCACCGTGGATATTAACTATCAATGGATATGATTTGGCTTCATCGAAATTCGCCGGTTTCATCAACCAACCATGGACTGTCCAATCATCAAAGCTTTTGTATTGAATGGCTTCTGGTTCAACCAATTCTGTTTCATCAATAAATGTCTGATGCTCGTTTGTTATTTGCGTTAAGCGTCCATCAGTTAAAGATAATTCATATAACTCACTTGGGCTTGTTGGATAACTAATAGTCACTAAGGCAGTTTGTTTATTCGGATCAATATCATAGCCTACAACATGTAAGTTGTCGTTGATGGCTGGATATAATGATCCATCGACATGCCCGAAATATAATAGCACATTGCCATAATTTGATACTGGAAAATAAAATGTTTCATTACTCGCCCAAACAGCAGGTCTTAAAACTGGCTGTTGCTGAGTATCTGCAACAATAAAATCGCCTACAGGTGCATCAAAATGTTCTGTTAAACAAGCTGTCACGCCTGAAGAGATGTGATAAGCATATAGTTCAACATGGGTTGCGTTTTCATAGTTTCGTCCCATATGAGCAAATAATAGATGCTCTCCATTAGGCGAGACACTAAACCCTGAAGGCGATCCTTCTTCTGTGAATAACGGGTGTTCAGTTTTGGCTGTTAGATGGTACAAATAAGCTTCTTGGTTGAAATTAAAATCTTCGTCTTCAGAATAATCGGTTGTATAAACAATTTGAGATTGGTTAACCCATGTTTGAAAAGAGAAGTTTTGCTCTCCTTCTTTAATGGTTTCAACTTCTTCTGATTCAACGTTCAGTCGTTTTATCACTTGATATTTCCGCTTTAAGAGTCCAGCTCCATCTGCTTTATATTTCATTCGATTAATCACGACAGGCTTAGGTAATTCATCATCTTGATCATCTTTTGATTCGTTCTCTTCTTCTCGTTGATTTAAATCCTCTGCTTTAACAGAAGTTTGTAGCATAATGAATTGACCATCTGGTGAGAACTCAGCCTTCGATACACCTTCTTTCTCATCTGTAATCTTCTTGGCCTCACCACCGTAACGAGACATCCAATAGACTTGATTCTGATCATCACGATTCGAAATAAAAATGATTGAATCACCCTTAGGTGACCAGCGTGGATTACTGACACGTGATTCTCCAAATGTGAATTGTAACAGTCTATCTTCTGCCACATTGTAATGGAACAGATTAGATTCATATTGATTGCGTTCTTCATTCAAAGTGGTTTTAACAAATAAAGCTTCCTTATAATCTGGTGAATACCTAGGATCTGTTAAAGATGCCAAATTAAAAATATCATTCGCTTGTACTGCTTTTTTTGTTGTCATAATTCCCTCCGACTATATGGATTCAATGATCGAAACACAACTAGATTCATAAAATGATGAACTAGCTAAGTAAAATATTATTACCTTCATGTTATAATTTTTTTCAGAATATGTCGAATAAAATTAAAACTTTTTAAATAAATTCATCATGTAATTCTCTTAATTGATTCGCTTGTTCCGCATCACCATACAATTGGGCTTTAGAGTCAATCATATGACGAATATTGGTTAAATAACGCTCTGTTTCTGTATGATATGTGACTTCAATTTGATTTTGGTAATGTGCTTTAAATGATAAGAGAAATTGATTTTGAATTTCATTTAAATTGGATTGTACATGAGCTTTGAGTTCTTCGAATAAAGTTTTGACCTGTTGTTCAACAAAAAATTGTTTTTGATCTTTGTACATCGAAACAAAATGATCAAGTGAATTCATATTAACAATGGAATTCACTATTTCATACGTTGCATCTTCCATTGCCTGCTCAGCTATATTTAATCGTTCAAAATTTGTCTCCGAATCAACGAAACGATTAATGTCTTGCCTGATCGATTGAAGCACTTGTTGAAAATGACGATCTAAAATCATGTTTGTTGAATGAAATTCTGTTTCTAATCGGTTTTCAGCATTGATCGCAAGTTGTTTTATCGCTTGCTTTAATTGTGATTGGCCACGTTTACCTTTTTGAGTGATGGTGGTCGGATTAATAACCTCTTTCATCATTTCATTTAGTTGAATCATAACGCGATCATTTAAGTAATAAACAAGTTCATCTATTTGTTGATTGATTTGTTGTTCGTAAATGGTCTTATCCATTGATGATAAAAATTGTTTTAGGCTCTTGAATTGCTCTTCGTATTGCTGGATACGTTGTTCTTGTTCGACATGATTTTCTTGTAATTCTTGAACAGTTTGTGTAACGAACGTTTTTAGGTTTTCAATTTCTTGCGATAATGTTTGAGCCGTTAATAGTTTAGCATCTGTTTCAATGAATTGTTGAAAACGATCAAAAAATGCAATTGAACGAGAATCAGAATATTTTTGACTCATATCTTCATTTAATCTTTTGCTAGAGAGTGGGAAAATCTGAGGCGATTCAATCCCATATTGTCGTAATTGTTCTGATAAATAATCTTTTACATCATTTAATTCCTGATCGTCTTTGGCTAAATCAGCTGCGTTTAAAATAAAGAACATCTTATCTAATGAAAAGGATGATTTCACACGTCCTAGTTGAGATAAGAATTCACGGTCTGCTCGAGCAAAAGCATGATTATAGTAATTAACATAAACAATCACATCAGAATGACGCACATAATGCATCGATACATTTGTGTGTCGTGCATGAATTGAATCTGCTCCAGGCGTATCAACCAGAGTGACGCCTTGTCTTGTTAGTTCACAATCATAATAAACCGTTATTTCCTCTACGTAACAAGATAGTGTCTCATCCGTCACATAAGGCTCGAACGTTTGTAAACTTGAAGTTAATGTTTCACCTAAATATTGTTCTGACTGTTGCTTCCCTGTAAAGAATGCTTCTACAAATGACCAATCTGCCTTAGAAAGCATGGCCTGTAAGTCCTCTTGTTGTTTATCTATAAATGAATATAGCTGTTCGATCGCATTAAACTGTTTATCAGTTACAGGTTCTAGCACTTTTGAAACTTGATGTAATAAAGTATTTTCTGTCTTGAATTGTACGATGACCTCACCATGTTCCCTAGAAAGATTAGGCGGTGCAATCTTATTAATGGCTGCTGTTGTTGGATTTGGTGAAACTGGCAGTATTGCCTGGCCTACCCAAGCATTGGCAAATGATGATTTACCAGCACTAAAGGCACCGAACAAAGCAACAGTATACTGCTGTTGATCTAATTGAGTAAGGCTTTTCTGAATTGAACTATAAAATTCTGTTAACAGAGGCATCGTTTCTAAATGTGATAATATGTTTTGGGCTTGAGTTTGGACTTCTTCTACTACTAAAGTAGATTGATTATGAGATGGTTCAGAATCAGAACTTGTTATAGAATCAGTTATTGAATCAGATATAATATCATCAATTAACACCTTAGTTTGCTCAGCTTTTTTATGGTTGATCGCATCTTCTAGAAGACTATGTTCACTCGTGGTCATCCAAGTCTCACGTTTAAGATAATCAATAAATTGTTTCTTTTCTAATGTTTCCTGATTTGATTTCTTAGCATTTTCCAAGTGTTCTTCAATGTCTTTAAGTTGCTCAGTCAATTGTTCCTGCTGATCCTCAGTTGCATTTGCTATTTCTGTGAACAATTGTTCTAATAAAGGGGTTACATCTTCTTTAATAGATTGATTGAGCTTTGTTTGCAGATTTTCTGTGTAATTAAGTACATAATGACCCGTAATTTCTGCAGATGAATTGAGAGTTTCTAATAAAATAGCCTCGTTTATTTGAAAATCATATTGTTGAAGCGTCTGTTTTAATTGACTATTACTTAAAGATTGCTGATTATATGTTTCAAGCAAAGTGTGACGAACATGCCAGCTAATTTCAGTCGTGACTTTTTCTTGTAATTGGTTAATAAACTGATCTCGACGTTTTTCCTTTTCTTCATCAGTTTTCTTTTTAGAAAATAAGCCACCAACTTTAAATTTAGGTTGTAAAGATTCAAGATAAGCCTTTGCAAGTTCACGTGTATCTGCTGTCATGACGTAAGCTTCATTAACTATTTTTCCAATCGTTTGTTTATACTGTGTGATAAATTGTCGTTGATCTAAATTTAATAAGCTAAGTTGCTCTTTTAGTTCATCATATTGACTTTGATAGGTTTGTTCATCGGCAGCATTCAACGTTTGGTTTGCCTCATCATAATATCGGTTCGCTAACTGATCAATCACCGTCTCAACTTCTACTTTCACGCGTGATTCAAGCTGATCCTGTATTGTATCAGTCATACGATCGATATAAGACTTAAGTTCATCCAATTGGTTATGTTCATGATCAAGATCAATTAAAGATGTTGTGAAAATCCCATCTGGATTAAGCCCCCAAAGTTCGCAACTTTCTCGTAAAGCGTTCAAATAGTCAGACATTGTCATTTCTTTAGCATCATGCTTATCGACTTGGTTCACGACAATAATATATGGCACTGATTTTTTCTCTAATTCATATAAAAACTGAAAATTAATCTCTGATTGTACGTGATTATAATCGACAACATATACGAAATAATCAATTAAATGCACACGAGATAGAGTTCTAGCAAATTCTTGATCGTCTGCAGAATCAATACCTGGAGTGTCCATTAATGTCGTTCCTTTTAGAGATGGTAAGTCTGTCTCAATCGTTAAAGACTGAACTTCTTCACCATTTTTTGAAAGACGATGTACTTCTTCCATATCAATAGATGATGACGTAGCATATCGTTCCTGATTTAAGTGATAAGTCACATGTTCATCTCCGTGCTTAATTTCTACTATATTAGCACTTGTTGGAATCGGACTTGATGGTAATATGGATTGATCTAATATATGATTAATCATGGATGACTTTCCTGCTGAAAAATGTCCAGTAAATCCAATGACTGTTTCAACATTTAACCACTTTTGATATAAATCCATTATTTTTTGTTGCTCTTTTTTCTCATCATTTCGTTTAGCCACTTCAAATAACGTATCTAGATTTAATGCCATCTGTGTTCCTGTTGTCATTCTCTAACTCCCCATCTTCCCTTATACGAATCTATTGAAATGTCTCATCAAAAACGGCTCGATTTTTACCTGTCGCTTTAGCTTGTTGCATGCAACGATCCACTCGTCGTAAGAATTCATTATGGTCGTCTTTCTCCATTAGCGTCCCAACGCCATAACTTAATGTGACATTTTCGCCTTGCAAAGGTTCAAGCAATTGAACATGTTCGTAGATATAGTTATTCCATCTCTCAATCTCTTGTTCTAGATGAGTACGTTTCTGATCGAATAGAATCACCGTAAACTCATCTCCATTATATCTAAAGCTATAACCTTTCTGAGGTTCAACCCAAAAATCTAGCGTAGAGCCGATAACAGCTAGTACTCGATCACCCCACTCGTAGCCCAAGCGATCGTTTAACGTTTGAAAATCGTCAATATTGAATTTAATTAAAGCGATAGGTTTCCTTTGATCCACGAGCTTCATTAGGGTGTTTTGGAACGTGCGGTGATTATAGAGGCCTGAAACATAATCTTTCATCGCCTCTTCCTTGTAATCGATGTGATCAAATGAGCTAGCTTCTTTTCGAATGGTCATTGAACTCGTTAAAATACCAATTAATAATATAATTACTAGATTCATAACAAAGGGAATCGTAATAAAATCATTTACTCCATTAACATAGTAACTAATAATACTATAGGTTGCCATAACTAAGACAGTCATTAACATTGAAACCTTCATACTCCAAACAAGTGTAATATGTAATAACCATATAAAGAATAATGGTAAGAATAATGAATAATGACTTCCTGCCATTAGTAATATAATCGTATAAAATATTAAATCCAAGATTAATCCTATATGAACAATAATCAACTTCACTTTAGAATACGTCGCCAAGGCTTTCAAACTGATATGAACAATCAAGGTATAAAGTGCAACAATGCCTATACTATACCAAAAAATCTGTTGATCAATTATGAAAATCTCTTCTCCTTGTTGTAGCATAAAAATTAAGGCTAAACTAACTAATAATAACCAGCGTGCATATGAAAAAATATTTTCGATGTACTCGTCTTTTTTATTGAACATATCTATAATCTCCTAATAAATTGAATTCATTCAGTGTAAAAAAAAGAGACTAGATACGACATCCAGTCTCTTTCTAATGTATCTGTTAACTTTGGAAAAATTTCCGATTGATTTCGATGTATTCACGTTCTTCTTGTGGAAGCTCGTCCTCGTGATAAATTGCCTCAACCGGGCATACGGCCTCACATGCTCCGCAATCAATACAAATATCTGGATCTATATAGAACATGTCTTTACCTTCTTCAATACAATCAACTGGACACACATCCACACACTCTGCTGCCTTTTCATCTTTACATGGTGATGAAATAACAAATGCCAAGATAAATCCTCCTTTAACTGTTGTGTATAAACCCATCATACCATTTATTAACGCTGTTAACTACGTCTGAATAGAAATTTTCCCTTTCATTATAAGGAGTTTTCAAATTTTGTGCAAATTTAAACCTTAACATACATATTATGAACCGATTAGGAGGTTTTAATTAATGCGGGCCAGACAACTTATTCAAGATCAATCTCTTTACACTTATGCAAAGTTTGAGCATGATTTAATGGCATTACACGCTGAACACCCTATCTTTTCAATTGATAAAATCGGGACTTCTATTCAGGGAAAATCAATATATGAAATCGTCATAGGAGATGGTGACCAATCCATCCATTTAAATGGTTCAATGCACGCTCATGAATCAATTACAACCAACGTCTTAATGCGGTTTCTTGCTGATTATATTGATGCCTATGAGAATAATGAGTCGATTAACCATATAAATGCAAGGTCTATGTATAATCAGATTAAGTTTTCCATTGTACCTCTTGTTAACCCTGATGGTGTCGATTTAATTAATCAAGGGCTACCTCAATCAAAATCACTCAAAAATGACGTATTATCGATTAATCAATATTCACACCAGTTTGCAGGATGGAAAGCCAACATTCGAGGTGTTGATCTTAACAATCAGTTCCCAGCTCATTGGGAAATCGAACAACAACGAAAACCTAAACAACCTTCACCTCGAGATTTTCCAGGCTTTGAACCTCTGACAGAGCCTGAAGCGATAGCTATTTATGAGTTGACGATTAATAAACAATTTGATCGTGTCCTAGCATTTCATACGCAAGGTGAAGTGATTTACTGGGGATATGAAGGATTAGAACCACCAGAATCTGAACAAATTGCTAATTATTATGGCCATGTTAGTGGTTATGAACCAATCCAGTTCGTTGATAGTCATGCCGGGTATAAAGACTGGTTTATTCAAACATTTAAAAGACCCGGATTCACAGTAGAACTTGGTAGCGGCGTGAATCCGTTGCCTATAAGTGATTTAAACAAGTTCTACCCTCAAGCCTTAAGTATTATTTTAGCCAATATGGAGGTATGAATAACAGGATGGGATAAAAGGAAATTCTCTTGTAAAAGGAATTCTTGAAATAATTATATGTAAGCAGTAGTAAAGCGGAATCAAAACACGTAGACGCCTGCGGGAACAGCACGCGTCTCGAGACCCCGCAAGCCCCGTATTTGGGCTGAGGAGGCTCCAGCCGTGCCCGCGGCAAGCGGAGTGTTTTGATGAAGCGTCATTCAAGCAGTAAACCCGAACGATTTAATTGAAAAAATAAATCGTTCGGGTTTACTTTGCATTATCAACTTTTGTCTCAGCCTCTTAATTTTAAACCTCTTGAAAATAATCTTTGTAAAAGCCGCCCATTTTACCACTATCATCAATAACAAAGTAAAATTCTTCTGATTCATTTTTTACGTCATATGTTTTGCCTGATGTTAACACATTTTCAACTGTGAATTTTTCCGCATTTGTGTGAACACATTTAATTTGTTTAATAGGTTCGTTTTGCTCCCATGTTTTATGAATCACTGTTATCACTCCTACTTATTGATCGAATAATTCTTTATATCTGCCGTAACCTTGTTCATCCAGCTGTTCTTTCGGTATAAATTTAAGCGCAGCCGAATTAATACAATAACGCATACCACCTGCTTCCTGAGGTCCATCATCAAACAAATGACCTAAATGACTATCTGCATGCTGACTGCGCACTTCTATTCGGCGCATGCCTAAAGAAGTATCAAGATCTTCTTCTAACGGTGCGATAGGTTTCGTGAAGCTTGGCCAACCACAGCCCGCATCATACTTATCATTTGATGAAAATAGTGGCTCACCACTCACAATATCAACGTAAATACCGTCTTCTTCGTGATCCCAGTACTCATTTTGATATGGAGTTTCTGTTGCATCCTCTTGCGTGACTTTATACTGTATGTCAGTTAATCGCTTTTTTAAATCGTCCATTTCTTGCTGATTTGACCAATGTTCTTTAATAAAACCTTGTCGACCTGACCCTTTCTTATACATTTTATAATGGAATGGGTGTTTTTTATAATAATCTTGGTGCTCTTCTTCAGCAGGATAAAATGTTTTAGCTTCAAGGATATCAACGACAATGGGATCTTTGAATTTGTCACTTTCAGCTAAAGCTTGCTTCGACTGTTTAGCTAATTGTTTTTGTTCCTCATCATGATAATAAATAGCTGGCTTGTACGACTCACCTCGATCATTAAATTGACCACCTGCATCAGTTGGATCAATTTGTTGCCAAAAGACCTCTAATAAATCTTCATAAGGAAACACAGAAGGATTATATTTGATTTGTACAGCTTCTCGGTGGCCAGTAGTTTCTGAACATACTTCTTCATAAGTTGGATTTTCCGTATGTCCCCCTGTATAACCTGATTCAATGGATTCAATTCCTGGACGGAGGTCGAATGGTTCAACCATACACCAAAAACAACCGCCAGCAAATGTTGCCAGTTTTAAGTTATTAGACAAAATCATCACCTCTTAAATGACAAATTAGATATACAATTTAGGTTCTGGAAGTTGATCGTGATGGCTTTCTTTAGTTTGATTTACTTTAGTTACACCTAAATCATGGTATTTAGTTTTATCTAAGTCATGATCATCAATTGCATGCTTAGATTCATCATGTTTTTCATCTTCCATCATTAATTTTATCATATCAACCATAAAAGGTGCATGCTTTAGAAGCGGACCGTATTGTTTCCAAACGGGAATTAATTGTTGGACAAGTGCTAACCCTTTTTGAACCATATAAAGCGTTTCGTGCAATGAATGTTCATTCGGTTTAGCTTGCATCAACAAGGGCTTACGACTGTGAGTTGAACCAAACAATTTTTCTAAAAGATTCGGTTTTCTGCGATTCATTAAGCCACCGTGCATAGGATTATGCCAATTATACATGGGTTCCATTCCATCTCACTCCTTTATCAGCTACTATACTTATACGGGATTATGACCCTTATTGTATAGGCTAATGTGTCAAACACCAATCAATAGGCGTTTGTTGGTGTCTTTTTAAAGCCTTATTAACTTGTGAGAATGGTTGGCTTCCAAAGAAACCTCGATAAGCTGATAAAGGACTTGGATGTGGCGCATGCACGATCGTGTGGCGCGCTTGAATAAACTGAGCTTTTTGATAAGCTTGTTTCCCCCATAAAATGAAGACTATATGGGAATGACTTTCACTTAATTGTGTAATGACGAAGTCTGTGAAAGAATGCCAACCTAAACGACGGTGACTATTTGCTTCACCTTGTTTGACTGTTAGAGATGTATTTAACATTAATACACCTTCCTCAGCCCATTGTGCTAAATCACCATGTGGTAGCTCACAACCTAAATCATTCCACAACTCTTTATTAATATTTCGAAGCGATGGTGGAAATGCTTGTCCTTTAGGAACAGAGAAACTAAGTCCATTAGCTTGTTTCGGTTGGTGGTAAGGATCTTGACCTAACAACACCACTTTTACATTGGCAAAGGGTGTTAATTCAAAAGCACGAAACAGTTGATGATATGGAGGATAAATAACGTTCTCAGTATAGGCTTGTTCTACCGTTTCTAATAAATGTTGAAAATAACCATGATTTATTTCTGGTTTTAAATTTTGCTCCCAATCTTCAGGTAATATCATTCATTAACCTCCTTTATTTCCCGGGTAAGCGCAAAATACGACTTATACATACAAGATAACTAAGTTTTCTCAATGCTACAACAGCCTATACACAATGGGTAAAAGCTGCATAGGTTAGGAGTGAAACCAATGAAGGAGGCATGCATCATGGGTAAAGGATATGATAATAACGGCTTCACACTTATTGTTGTGCTTTTCATTTTACTAATCATTGTCGGTAGCGCATACGTTTGCTAATGGAATTCAAGATGATAAAGGCTTCACCACTTGTGGTGAAGCCTCTTATCATGTTTCAGTGTGTCGCTCATACTCTTCCCAAAGCTGATCAAAAACTTGAATCGCCTCAGGAAATGGACTATTCATTTCTAGATATTCACTTATCTCATTATAATTTACAGACTGTTTGGGGAATCCATGATCACGAAATATTGCTTCAGCAAGTTGTTTTCGCGCATCATGTTTATTTTGGATCCCTCTATATTGCATAGCAAAATGATAAAATGATCTCAAACATAAACACCTGCTTTTATTCGTTATCTAATTGATCTTGAATAGCGGCTAATTTTTTCAACCTTCGTTTATAAACAATTCCTGATGTCATAATCGCTAACTCATAAAGTAATATCAGAGGCGCAGCGACAATGAGTTGTAATATAAAGTCAGGTGGGGATAACATAGTCCCCAATATGACAAGAATTAAATAAGCATACTTTCTTGTCCGTTTCATATAGTCAGGTGTTAATACACCTAAACTCGTCAAGAACATAGCAATGAGCGGTACTTCAAAGAAAAACGCGAACGGTACAGTGATTTGCATAATAAAACGGAAATATTTATTAACCGTAAACATTTCATTCACGACACCGTCACTTAAACCAAGTAAGAAATTCAAAACTAAATCTTTAATAATAAAATAACCAAAACCTAATCCTAAAGCAAATAGGATGAAAATCGCTGGAACATATAATAAGCTAACGCGTGCTTCATGCTTGGTTAGGCCAGGTTTTATAAATAACCACAACTGTAAAGCTAAAAACGGTATCGTAACTAGAAAACCAACAATCGTCCCGATAATGACATAAACCCAAATTATATCGAATGGACTAAGAACAGTTAATTGAAAAGGCACATCATTCGCTACATAGTTATAAACCTCTTCACGGAAATAAAAGCCCACACCGAAGGACAGAGCAAATACGATAAAACTCCAGAAAAAACGGCGCCTGAGTTCACCTAAGTGACCTGTCCAATCCATTTCTTGTTGATCTATTTCTTCCTCATGCGTCAAAAGTTTCACCTCTTACTACCAATCTCACCATAACATTTATCATAAAAGAAGATGTAAGGAACTCCTTACACCTTGGTGAAACGATCATTATTGTTTATTAGAATCTGACTGTTGCTCTTTTGTGTTAGAGGAATTCGACGAGTTTGAATCGTCAGACATTAAATCATTCGTTGCTTTTTTAAATTCCTTTAACGAAGAACCAAATGCTTTACCGATCTCTGGTAACTTCGATGGGCCAAAAACAAGCAATAATACTAATACGATTAAAATTAATCCCGGTAATCCGATGCTACCGATGCCCATAATATCACTCCATTTATAATTTATTGACGATCAGTCGTCTTTTTTGATTCTGAATCATCTTCATCAGTTATGCCACGTGTAGAATTTTTAAATTCTCTTAATGATTGGCCAAGTGATTGACCTAATTCAGGTAATTTCTTCGGTCCAAATATAATGAGAAGGATAATTAAAATTAAAATTAATCCTGGTACACCAACTGTCATACATACACCTACCTGTCCCATACTATTACTAACTACATTGTCGCTTATTTTAACTCATTTTGCAAACATATCGTGAGGACTGTTACAAAATGTTCACTTATTGTCGCTTATAAACAGAAAAAGTATGTGCATGTTGGTTCTTTTCGTCCGTCTCCCCTTCTGTTCTTTCAACTAATTCCCACTTGGACCAATCAACTTCCGGAAAATAAGTATCACCTTCAAAAGTCGAATGGATATGAGTTATATACATGTAATCGGCAAATGATAATGCCTCAGCAAAAAGGGCTGCTCCACCAATAATAAATACATGTTCATTGGATGAAACAACTTCTTGTAACTCTTCCCAACTATGAATAACCGTACAACCTTCTGGGTTAAAATCCTTTTGCCTTGTCAATATGATATTATGACGCTTAGGAAGTGGTCTCCCGATCGATTCGAACGTTTTTCTTCCCATAACAATTGTCGACTGTGAGGTAACCGATTTAAAATATTTCAAATCATTTGGTAAGTGCCAGGGCATCCCTTGATCCAAACCAATCACATGATTTTCGTCCATAGCAACGATCATTGAATATGTCATGAATAACCTCCTTATACAGCAACTGGTGCTTTAATACTTGGATGTGGATCATATCCTGTAATTGATAAATCTTCTAGTTCAATATCAAAAATTGATTGTTTTTCTTGGTTAATTCTTAATGTTGGTAATGGTAGCATCTCACGCTCTAATTGTGTCTGTACTTGTGAAAAATGATTATGATAAATATGAGCATCACCAAATGTGTGAATGAACTCACCAACCTCAAGCCCACATTCATGCGCCACAAGATGTGTTAGTAAAGCATAACTTGCTATATTAAATGGTACACCAAGAAAAATATCGCCACTTCGTTGATAAAGTTGACAAGATAATCGACCATCTTCTACGTAAAATTGAAATAATGTGTGACATGGTGGTAAAGCCATTGATGGAATATCTTCAGGGTTCCAAGCAGATACAATCAATCGTCTAGAGTTAGGATTCGTTTTAATATCATGAACGACCTGTTTTAATTGATCAATTGTCTCTCCTTGAGAACTTTGCCAGTTTCTCCACTGCTTACCATAAACTTCACCTAAGTGTCCAAACCGTTCAGCAAAGTCATCGTCTTCTAATATGTATTGTTTAAACAATTGCATTTGTTCTTGGTAGATTTTATTAAATGCCTCATCTTGTTGAGCGCGCACCCCAAAGTTATCCATATTTGGTCCTGTGTAATCATCACTTTCAACCCAGTTTTTAAAAGCCCATTCATTCCAAATATTATTATTATGTTGAAGCAAATAACGAATGTTTGTGTCTCCTTTAATAAACCATAACAATTCACTGGCAATTAATTTAAATGGAACTTTTTTAGTCGTAAGTAAAGGGAAACCATCTTGAAGATCAAAACGCATTTGATAGCCGAAGATTGAACGTGTTCCGACTCCTGTTCGATCATGACGGTCTTGACCATGATTAAGCGTATAGTCACTCAAGTTTAAATAGGCTTCTTCATTTTTAATAGTCATTGTTACCCCTCCGTTCATTTCGTTACAAAACTGTAATGTATACCCTTCAATTTCTGACATATAGTCATATTAGAGTACTTGAAAGGTGTGATCATTATGGTGAATGCAACACCTACTAAAAAAATGATATTAGGTGCAATAGCAGGAAATTTAGCTCTAGCGTCTCCCTTTGCTTTTTATTCACCAGTGCATGCGAGCGAAACAGCTTCCATTCAATCGACGCCTTTGAGTTACGGCGACCATGGTGAAGCGGTTTTAACCTTGCACCGTAAATTAAAAACCATAGAATACTATCCTAAGAAAGAGACCGCTCAATATAATGCTTTAACCGAATATGCTGTGAAGCAGTTCCAAACAGATCACCATTTAGCTGCTAATGGTGAGCTGAATCAAGAAACAGCTAATATGTTAGACCAAGTTTTTCACGATCATTATATCACATCTATCACGGATGTAGCGGAGGAAATTAAATTCGGCGAGCAATCAAAAAGAGTCGAAAAACTGCAAAACTCACTTAAAGCATTACGTCTATATGATGAAAAAGTTGACGGTATTGCTGGGCCTAACACGAAAGAAGCGCTTGAAAAATTTGATCAGTTTAGTGATGACAAGTTAGATTTAAGTCAATTAGAACCCCCAACGATTGTACATCATGAAGAAACACAACAAGTTAGTCATATGTCTCAATCACAATCAAATACAAAACAAGAGTCCGAAACTGTTCAAAAACAATCAAGCCGATCCGTTATTTCAACAGCACGTTCACTAGTAGGAACTCCATACAGTTGGGGTGGAACAACAAGAAGCGGATTTGATTGTAGTGGCTTTTTACAATATGTATATAGCCAGCAAGGAAGTTATTTACCACGTACGGTTAGCGATATTTGGAATGCTACCTCCCCTACTTCAAAGCCAAGCGTCGGTAATTTAGTGTTTTTTGAAACCTATCAACCAGGGCCATCGCATGCCGGCATTTATATCGGAAATAATCAATTTATCCATGCCGGAACATCATCAGGTGTAACCATTAGTAATTTATCTGATAGTTACTGGAACCAACGATATTTAGGTGCAAGGATTGTTCATTGATCCGAAAATAAATCGATTTGTTTCGCGTTTAATCCTGTATAATTTATACCTAACAAATGCTGAAAACGTTTTGCATTGGCATAAGCATGATGTCCCGAATTGTTATTAAACAAAATGGTTAATTGCTCTACTTGTTGAGATAAATTCTGTACGCGATCACGCCATGATTTCAATTCTTCATCATTATAATTGTATAAAAATCGGACTTCTCGCCAGTTTTCTTGGCCACTTTGGTTCCAACCATAGACATTACGACCATGAAACCGTATTAAGGATTGTTTGTCATGAGTAATTTCTGGGACAACTGGAATCGAAGCCTGACCAGCTTGAGGTTCATCACAAATAGTATGGATCCATTCATCTTCTTTTAAGAAGTTGATTGTGTCTGCTTTTATATGTTCCTGATACCACGAGCGATTGCGAAATTCAATCGCAATTGGATAAGATTGAAATTGTTCTCGAATAAATTTCAATCGTTGAATATGCTTTCGACGGAGATCAAACCATGGCGGAAATTGAAATAATATTGTATTTAATTTACCTGATTCAATTAAAGGGTTGATTTGCTGTTGAAATGATTGGAACATCGACTTAATTTCTTTCCGTGTATAGGTTTGGCGGTCATGGCCAGTAAATGCCTGATATGCCTTAACAACAAATGAAAAATTATTTGGTGTCTGGTGATCCCAATTTCTTATTTGCTCTGGGCTCATGATGCTATAGAAACAACTATCTAACTCAACAACAGGAAAATGAGCGGCATAAGATGATAATTTATGTCTAGATCCGGTGTCTTGTTCATGTATATCAGGATGGTCTCCCCACCCAGTTAAGCCAATATTGATTGTCACACGATCACTCCTAAATTTTACATACACTTAACTCTTGACTTTGTATTTTATATCGGATATACTGAAAGTGCAATTGAGACGTGAAGTATCATAAAGAAAGTCGGGTAACTTCTATAGAAGTGAGAGATGCATTTGTGATCCTTCATTTCTATAGGAGTTACCCTTTTTTTGGATACGGAACGTCGATTGTGAATAATCCATTCATAAAATTATCTATGAATGGCAAGTTTTTAGGAGGCTTTTTAAAATGCAAAACGGTACAGTAAAATGGTTTAACGCAGAGAAAGGATATGGCTTTATCCAAGTAGAAGGTGGAGACGATGTATTCGTACACTACTCTGCAATTAACGAAGATGGTTTCAAAACATTAGACGAAGGTCAAGACGTTGAATTCGAAATTGTCGAAGGCGACCGTGGCCCACAGGCTTCTAACGTTAATAAAAAATAACTAGAATCATCATATACTGACGGCAATCATTCATTTGAATGATTGCCGTTTTTTGTTTATTAAGGTTGATCTTCAGTTTTTATTGGATTATTTTCATTCGAAATCCAGTCACTAAAACTGCCAACATACAACTGCACGTTGGAATAACCAGCTTGCCAAAGTGCTATAACATTAGGTGCTGCTGTAACCCCAGAACCACAATAAACCACAATTTGAGAATACTCACTGAGCATTTCAAAATGTTTTTGTAGTTGGTCGCTATGTTTAAAAAATCCACTTTCAAATAATGCTGTCCAATCATAATTCAATGCTGTCGGTATATGACCTGCTTTTTTATCAATTGGTTCATGCTGGCCCGTATAGCGATCGTGGCTTCTAGAATCAATTAGTGCCACATTTTCTTTTTGAATGTAGTGTTGAACATCGCTTTGAGTTGCTATTAGCGATTGCACTAATTTCCAGCTTTGTTCTTTCTCGATTTTATGACTTTCGGGAACCTCATCTGTTGTTGAAAGCCCGGCTTCCTTCCACGCTGAGAGACCACCATCTAATACATAAGCTTCTTCATGACCTATTGCTTTTAATAACCAAACAAAACGAGAGGCAAATGCATGGTTATCATCGTAAGCAATCACAATTGATTGATCATTAATTCCGGCTTGTTTTAGAGTATCGAAAAATTGATTAAGATCTGGCAGTGGGTGTCTACCTCCTGTTTCTTTGACTTCACCACTCAAATCCTTCTCCAAGTCCATATATACTGCACCTGGTATATGTTCATGTGCGTAAGATACCTTCCCTTTTTCAGGATTTTGTAAATCGAAACGACAGTCAACAAAGATTAGATCTTGCCTTAAGTTCCATTCATATGCGGACTGAACTGATATAATCAATTGAACCCCTCCCTTTTATTTCTCATCATACAGACTTAACGCTTGATTTTCTAACGGAATTCTTTTTGTCATTAGCGCAACATGTAATAAAGGAAATATAAAGGCAGTCAGATAAGCATGAAACATCAATGACAAGCAAATGAATTCAAAAAATACGATCCAATAATTAGGATGCTTTACCCAACGAAATAAACCATTTGTAACACGTTCATCGTTTGTAGGGTTGATAATAACTTTTGTATTCCATAATCGACCCAAAGTTTTAATGACATAAACACGGCATAATTGTAAAATTATAAATATGACGAACAATAGCCAAGGAATTGATTGCTGCCACTGATGTGAGATATAACTTTCAACAATTAAACTAAATAGAAATAACGAATGGACAAGCACAATCCAATGGTAATAAGGGTCATTGATCATAATTCCGCCACGTTTCAACTGATAAGCCTCATTTTTGCGGGCCAACCCTAATTCATATAATCTTAGCGCTATTAAATAAATGAATATGACCACATAAAACAATTATATGACCTCCAACAGTAATATTTCTGAAGAAAATCCTGGTCCTAGAGCAGTTAAGAGCCCCTTATCACCTTGTTTTAACTCCTGATTGATATAGCTTTGTAATACAAATAATACTGTAGGCGATGACATATTACCAAACTGTCTTAAGACGGATTTTGCTGTATCTAGTTTAAGTGAATCAGGTATTATGTCTTCTAATTGTTCAATGATTTTCTTGCCACCTGGATGCGCAACAACAAAATTCAAATAATTCTGGGTTAAATTGTTTCGTTCTAGAAATTCTTGTACCTGAGGTGCCCAAAAAGAATTCACCAATCTCGGGATCTTTTGACTAAACACCACATGAAATCCATCATCCTTAACGTCCCAACCCATCACATCAAGAGAGTCTGGTAATAGCTTTGAGTCAGTCGTGTTGATTTGAACAGTACAGCCTTCAGATTGTTTTACAAGATCATGATTAGCACCTAATAATAATACAGCTGCTGCCCCGTCACTAAAGATTGCGGCACCGACAATATCTTTTTTCGTTAAATCTCGCGGGTGGAATGCAGTTGACGCTAACTCACAACAAACTAATAATAACGATTCATCTGGATGAGCTTTTAGATAATCAAAAGCTCTTGCTAAACCAATAGCCCCTCCCGCACAACCTAATCCAAACATAGGCATGCGCTTTATCGACGAGGAAAGTTGTAATTCATTAATGAGATGAGCATCAAAGGAAGGCGTTAATATTCCCGTGCTAGTCACACTAATGATGGCGTCAATTTCTAAAGATTGATCATAGTTACCAAGGCAATTCTCAACTGCTTCTTGAGCAAGATTCAAGCCTTCTTCAAACCATAATTGATGCCGATCACTTAATTTATTCTCACTATGAAGCCATTCTCGATCAGCTGCAAAATAACGTGTATCAATCGCTGCTTGATCAAACACAGCTAGATATTTTTGAAGTGATTCATTCGTATATTGTGAGATGAATTGTTTTGCTTCTGATTGACTAAACCGGTGACGCGGGACACTTGTACCAACTGATGAAATTATAGCCATAAGTGTAACCACCTTTTTATTCTTATAATCCCCTTTATTCTCTCCCTCTAATCATCTCAGATTATGAAAAACCATCTAGCGTTCGCACTAGATGGCTATTGTTCATTAATATTTTTTACCAAAAAATTGATAATAGTCTGCTTTTATAAAACCGTTAAATAATTTTCGTTTCTTTGAAGCTTGTATTCCATAATAGTTCTCGAACTTTTCATGAGCGGTTAAGATATAAACACTCCATTTAGGGTAATCCTTCATGATACCCCCTAAACTGCTGTAAAGGGATTCAACTTCATCACGATCATTGAGTCGTTCACCGTATGGTGGGTTACCAATAAGATAACCTACATCAGATTTGGGACGAAGATCTTTAACATTCATTTGTTTCCAGTCAATTAGATCAGCCAACTCTGCTTCGAGTGCATTATTGGTCGCTATTTCAATCGCTTTGTGATCGATATCTGAACCAGTTATGGATAACGGTTGGTCATAATTGGCTAAGTCCTCTGCTTCTTCTAAAGCTTCATCCCAGATGGATTGTGGCAGGAAGTCCCATTCTTGTGCAGAAAAATCACGATTAAACCCAGGTGCAATATTCTGACCAATTAATGCAGCTTCAATTGGTATAGTACCAGAACCTGTGAACGGATCAACTAATGTCTTATCAGGTTTCCAATTCGTTAACTTAACTAATGCAGCGGCTAGGGTTTCTTTAAGTGGCGCCTCTACTTGATCTACTCGATAGCCACGTTTGTGCAAACCAGCCCCTGTTGTATCAAGTGAAAGTGTGACGCGATCTTTAAGTATAGCGACTTCCACTTTATAACGCACGCCTGATTCTTCTAAACGTGAATGAATGTGATATTGCTCTTGCAAACGAGAAACAATTGCTTTCTTTACGATCGATTGACAATCAGGCACTGAATAGAGTTTAGACTTATGTGATTTACCGACAACATGAATAAAAGCATCTTCTGGTAACCAATCTTCCCATGGGCAAGCTTTTGTTTGTTCGAATAATTCATCGAAGCTATAGGCATCGAACTCATCGACTAGAACTTTGACGCGATCAGCCGTTCTTAACCAAAGATTGGTGCGTGCGATTCCCGAAAAGTCTGACTTGAAAATAACTTTCCCATTTTCAGTATATAAGTCATGGTAGCCCAAATCTTGTAATTCTTGCTTAACAAGACCTTCTAAGCCCATAGCTGCTGTCGCTATTAATGTAAGTTGATTTGTCACAAGAGTCATTCCTTTCGCAAACCTGAAATTTTCTATCTATAGTATGTACGATATAATTTATTCAATATGAAATAAAGGCATAAATAAGATGACCGATCAATGTCTAGTAAGCCATGTTCTGTCTCTTAGTACTGCTAACGGTGGTCAACCTCGTACGCCGAGTGTAATCATCTATCTACAAGCCATAAATGCTTGTCTTCTTGCTAAGTTGAATTCCTTGCAAGAAGTGCCCCTACCATTGTTTGGGTTGCTCACTCGCGGGGTTTACCGCGTTCCACCTCGATTGTTTCCAATCAAGCTCGTCTCTGTGGCACTTTAAAGGTATTGTAGCCCTATCGAAATAACGTAGGCTGCATCCCTGCCGTTAGCTACCTTTAAGGTAACTACCTTGACTTATGGTTTCGTCAAGCACGAACACTACTAGCATCTCAGCTAGTGTGAGCATGGACTTTCCTCTCAAGCTGTACTTGAGCAATTACATTAACATTGATCTTCCTTATTTATGCCTGAACAAAGTATTTTAACACATCATATTAAATAATTCGACTGTAAATATTAACAAAATTACTCTTACTCACTTCGGCCGCCACGACTAAATACAGCTTTTTCTAAATTCGATAATCTTTGTAGAACATCAGCATTGACTTGAGAACGACTTTGGTTTGTTGTTGTTGTTGTTTCAAATTGTGGTGAACCACTTGAGGCATTTGTGATTCGTTCCATCTCTTCTTTTAATCGGCTGATCTCTTTTTCGAAGTAATCGTAATCCTTAATGACAACATCTAAAAACTCGTCGACTTCATCCTGATTGTATCCTCGCATCGATGTTTTGAATTCCTTATCTAAAATGTCTTGATTAGTAAGCTGTGGTTTATCCATAAATAAATACCCTCCTACGATTAATCATATTCTAATTGTCCAGATTCTTGCATATCACGAGCTATTTCTTCTAAATCGAACGCATTGATCTGGAACATCTTATAATCTTTTTGTTCTTGATACTGTAATACAAGTTGATGAAAATATTTTGGCGAACCACCATATTCATCCTCATAGACAATCAAACAACCATCCGTCTTGTTAAGCAGCCATTTGTCTCGGGTTTGGTATTGTGAAGGCCCTTCATAAGATTTTTGGCTTAATGGTTGTGAAAAGTCAGCTTTTAAGAGCATTGTTTGATATTTCTGCTGTTTTTCTTCGTTCCATACCTGGTCCTGGTTCTGAAATGGCGGAATCACCGCTATTTTTAAATCGTAGTCATTTTTTAATTGTTCGACAACATCAAATGCCCACATTTCTATCCCTGGTTGACCAGAGATTACAATCCATTCCAACCCCTGTTCAACAAGAGGCACTAGTTGACGTTTAATTGCCTCTTTAATAACGGTGATTTTTTGGTCTTGTTCATTAAATATATTCAGTTCATGTGGTTTATAACCTATAATTGCAATTGATTTCATAATACTAGTATATCAAAAAAAGAGCTAGTGTTAACTAGCTCTTCGAAAAAACATTAAAGTTATATTAATTTTGGCCAGATTCTAAATCCTCTGGTGTAAAAGAAAAAGGTAACAATTCTTGAACTGTCGTTTCTTTCACTTCTAAATCCTTGTTCGTAATATAAACAGGCATTGACGGTTCAAAGAATTCACTCATTACCTGTCGACAAGCGCCACAAGGTGGTACTGGGCGATCTGTTTTAGCCATAACAGCTAAAGCTTCAAATTCACGAACGCCTTGAGATACTGCTTTAAAAATAGCTACGCGCTCACCACAACATGTTACTGGATAGGAAGCGTTTTCAATGTTACAGCCTTGAAATACTTCTCCATCCTTTGTTAACAATGCTGCACCCACAGGGAATTTAGAATATGGCACATAAGCTTGCGATAACATTTCTTGCGCTGCATTTACTAGTTGCTCTTTCTCCATCTCGACCTCTCCTCTTTATTCATCTATATCTTCAATTTTAGGAAAATGATTTAGGAATGATCTGTTATACTAACGTCATTTAAAACGAGATCTAAATTATACATAACCGATTGATACAATTCCATAAATCGTTTCTTCCTTACATCATGAAAATAGCTATGCAAAATCATAATCTCTAAGTTATCTTTTGTATTTTTAATCTGGTTAGGAAATAACGGAATTTGATGAACAATCGCGTTTGCATCCTCTTCCCACTTCTCAATCTTTTCAAATTGATTAAGCGATTCATTTTTAACTTGGTAAAACTCATCGTATATTTTGCGATTAAATTTATAACCGTTTTCATATCGATCAAAGCAATTTTCTAAGATCTGATGCCTTAGTTCTTTCGTTAAGTCGATAAAAGCCTGCATAACATCCACCTTTCTACATCTAATGTATCATGAAATATAACTGAATTCTATTATTTAGTGCCCTTTTTCTGAATTTTATCCTCTATTTGATCGGTTAATTGATCTAATGCTTGTTCTAATTCATCTAATGATAATAATAGTTCACCTTTATCAACATATGGATTCGTAATTATCTGTTCCACACCATTTCCCCCCTTCTTCTTTATCATGATATTCATGATGACAGAGGGAAACTCCTTGTTTGGTGACGATAATCGAACCAAATAGACAAAACTAGAAGTAAAGTGGTTTTAATTGACAAGATGCTTCTTTTGAGGTTCTGAGATATTTGCCACTTGAGCCAATAGTTGTCTTTTATGCACAAACTGTTTATAGAAGGGTTTAGTATCAACTCTCTTTTCTTCTTTCCACCATTTACGTTTAATTCTCGTATCCTTCACCCAATCGCTCATGTTATATGTTATAGAATGATCAATTCGGGTATAACACTCACGTAGTGGTTCACTCACTGTTTCTACATTGGATAATGTAAATTGTTCATAAGCCTTACGACTGCCTATAATGTCAACTTGGTTACAAAAATCATAAAACAATGGATATAGATAAGGATAAAATAAGATATTCGCTACTTGTTTTCCGAATCGAATGCGATTTGTTACATTTTGAAATGGTGGAACATTAAGCCCATATACTTTCCCTTGCATAGTAGGGATTAAGATTGAATTAAGATGTAAGATTGATTGTATATAATATGGTAACTGTTTAAACACTTTACGCTGATAAGGGTTATTTTTTATAATTGGCTGTTGGATTAATTGTTGCTCATTAATAATTTGAGCGGTTAATAGTCTTTCACTATCTTTAGTTTGGTAAAAGTGATACCACTCTTGTTCCATAAATGAAGAAACACCAAAATATTTTAGTAAAAAGAATAACGGTCTCCCTTGCAGCTTTGATTGTTCGTAAACCAGCAACTGAGGATACGCATCGCGAAAGATAAACCAATTAATACTTTCGTAAGTTAAAAATAACGCTTTACGATCTTGTTCCGACAGTAGGGTTTTATAAACTGGTAACGTTAAGTCCGTCATGTTCCAACCAGCATTGCGGGATACAGTAGAAGCTAAAAAAGACCATTTTATTTCAGGATGATTCACATAAAACTGCCAATATGCATGGGTTCGGGCTATATTATCGATGTTAAAGTTAGCTGTTTGTTCCTCGAGGTCATAAACGACTAAGGGTCGCATATCATCATTCCTTTATCAGTATTCAACATATTCACAGTATATCCAATTCTTTTTACTTTAAAATTTGGTATAATAAGTGCTGAGGAGGAATTAACTTTGCAATATCCTAAAGGCAGTCGTCAGTCATCTCACATTAAACGCAACAGAAAAAATACTCAAAAACATCAAACTAAAGACGCCTATGCTAATCGAGGTATGACCCTCGAAAAAGACATTAATGAAACGAATAAATATTATTTAGAGTCCGGAAAAGCAGTCATCCATAAGAAACCAACACCAATCCAAGTTGTGGATGTTGATTATCCTAAACGTAGTGCAGCTGTTATTAAAGAGGCTTATTATCGTAGACCATCAACAACAGACTTCAACGGACTCTACCAAGGACGTCATATTGACTTTGAGGCTAAAGAAACTAAAAACAAACAATCACTACCTTTAAGTAATATTCATAATCACCAAGTTGAACACATGAAACGTATTCATGATCATGGCGGAATTTCATTTTTAATTGTTCGTTTTTCTAATATGGACGAAACGTTTTTATTACCTTTATCTCATTTTTTATCTATTTGGAACGAACAAGAAAATGGCGGTCGAAAATCGATCCCATATCCTTACATCGCTGAACATGGTTTCGTCATCCCATTCCGCTTACAAGCCAAAGTTGATTATTTACAAGTAATTGATGACGTTTATTTTACGGAGGAGAATAATTATGAGTGATCAAGTAAAGAGTCGGAAAGCCAATAAACAAAAGAAAAAACAAAATAAGAAAATCAATTGGAAAAAAGTCTTTTTAACATTATTGATTATTGGACTAGTCATGACATTAGTTGGTGCTGGTGTCGTTTATTCATATATCAGTGATGCACCTGAGCTTAATGAAGAAGAATTACAAGTACCAGCAGGAACATCGATTTTAGATCGTAACGGTGAAGAAATTGCGAACTTAGCAACTGAAAACCGCACCGTTATTGAATATAGTGACCTATCCCCTGTTGTTGAAGATGCAGTCATTGCTACAGAGGATGCTCGCTTCTATGAACATAGTGGTATTGATATTCGTCGAATCGGTGCTGCAGTCATCGCAAATATAAAAGAAGGATTCGGAGCAGAAGGCGCTAGTACGATTACTCAACAAGTAATCAAGAACTTTTTACTGTCGGACAAAAAAGTCCTTGAGCGAAAAGTACAAGAACAATATTTAGCCATCAAATTAGAGCAAGAATATTCCAAAGAACAAATCTTAATGATGTATTTAAATAAAATTTATTACGGTAACGGAATTTATGGCATTCAACAAGCATCTGAATACTATTATGGCAAAGAGGACTTGAATAATTTAACACTTTCTGAAGCGGCCTTATTAGCAGGTTTACCTCAAAGACCTAGTGGTTATAATCCATTAGAGCATCCAGAACGTGCTCAAGACCGCCGCGATACAGTCTTAGACTTAATGGTCCATCATGATAAAATTACTGAACAAGAAGCTGAAGAAGCGAAACAAGTCAATGTATCAGACATGGTTCAAGAGAATAATGAATCAAGTGAAGTAAATTATCCTGCCTTTATTGAAACAGTATATGATGAAGCTGAAAAATTAATAGAACAAGAAGATTTAAATATTCACACAGCTGGTTTAACGATTCACACAACATTAGACCAAGATGCTCAGCAACAATTGAAGGAATTGCTAAGTCATGATAGCTCTGCTTTCCCGAACAATGAATTAGAAGCAGGTGTGACAGCTCTTGATACAAAAACAGGTCAAGTGCTAGCCATTGGTGGCGGCCGTAATCGAACACAACCATTCAACCAAAATTATGCAACGGATATTGCACGCGCCCCTGGTTCGGCAATTAAACCAATCGTCAGTTATGGGCCGGTTATTGATCAGAATCAGTTTTCTACGTATCATCAATATTATGACCACCCTTCAGAGGCTTATTACTCATGGGATGAAGAATTTGAAAACTATGGACCAGACGGTGGAACTTATCATAATTGGGTTACTATGCGTGAAGCGTTGTATCGCTCATTAAACGTTCCTGCTGTCATTAATACACGTGAACACCTGGATAGAGAAGCTGCAGGAGAATTTGCTCGCAATTTAGGAATTTCATCTGTCGAAGGCGAAGTAAATGATGGAATGGCGCTCGGTAGTGACGGTGAAAATGGTATACCAACAAACTCATATGAAATGGCCGGTGCTTTTGCAGCATTTGGTAATCAAGGTATGTATAATGAACCTCATACCATTACTAAAATAGAATTTCCTGATGGCCGAACAATGGAGCCAGATCGTGAAAGCACACCAGTTATGGAAGATTACACGGCTTATATGATCTCTGACATGCTTAAAGACACGATTGAGCATCCTAACGGAACAGCTGCAGGTAAACTCAATCTAGGTTCTCTACCCGTTGCTGGTAAAACAGGTACAACTAACGATACAGTTGACTCATGGTTCGTTGGGTATTCAACTAACTATACGATTTCTGTCTGGACCGGTTATGATGAACAACAAGAAATTAACGACACTAGTCCTCGTTTCACAATCTTTGAAACGTTGATGACCCAATTATCAGAAGGTGAAGATACAGCAGATTTCACCAAACCTGATTCCGTCAAAGAAATTGGAGTTGAGGAAGGATCTCGTCCAGCTAAGTTACCAAGTGAATACACACCTGAAAGCGAGATCGTAACTGAACTCTTCGTCGAAGGTAAAGAACCATCTGAAACATCTGATCAGTACGAACAAATCGATCCAATTGAATCATTACAAGTTGACTTTAACGCTGAAGAAGAAAACATTGAAGCTTCTTGGTCTCACCCATCAAGTGGTGATGTCCAATTTGATATCAGCATTTCAGCTAACGATCAAGAGGTTGATTCTATTAGCGGTTACGGCGACACAAGTTATACCTTTAATAATATTGAAATGGGTCAAACGTATACCTTTGAAATTACAGCCTACGATGCAGCAAATACTGAAAATCAAAGCGAACCTGTAACTGGATCAGTCGAGATTCCAGCAGAAGATTCAGATTTCTGGGAAGAGTTCTTGGATGAAGAAGAAGACAATCAAGATGAGAACAACCAAGAAGAACAAAATGGTGAAGGTAGCGAAAATAATGGTGACTCAAACGACCAGTCTGATGGTAATAACAATAATGAGTCTGGTAACACTGGAGATTCTGATAGTAACAACGGTGATGATTCTAGCGGTAATGAAAACGATGATAGTCAAACTGGTGATGATAGCCAAAACAGCAATAACAACAACAGCAACGATAACAATAACAATGACAGCAACAATACAGAAGATTCTAACGACACAAGCGATGATGAACAGAATACGTCTGATGACAGCAACCAAGATTCCAACTAAATAAAATCATAAAAAACAGGATGTCTAAACTTAGACATCCTCAGCTTGTAGAGAAACCCCAGGTTTTTCTGCAAGCTTTTTTATTTCTATAGGGGTAATTAATCTTACTAAATCAAAATAAAATGATATATATAAC
>NZ_JAASRU010000002.1 GCF_011761495.1 Alkalibacillus almallahensis
ATTGCATCATAAATATAAGGATATACAAGGCCAAATGGCATAAGTAAGGAGTGCTCTTAAGAGAGCACCCCAACATTTGACTTAGAACCTTTTTTTATGTTTAATTAAGGATTGATACTAGAAGGAGTGTTTAGATGACAGTACAACAAATCACAGAAGAAGCTCAATTAAATCAAGCTTTAAATCAAAATGAAGCTATTTTATTAAAACATAGTTTAACATGTCCAATTAGTGCTGAGGCCAAAGGTCATGTTGAATCATTTGCTACTAATCATGAGATTCCAGCTTACATTATTCATATTCAAGAAAATCGAGATTTATCTAATCAAGTTGCTGAGGAACTTAATATAAAACATCAATCACCACAAGTATTTTATATTAAACAAGGCAATGTTGAATATCATACCTCTCACTTTGAGATTAAGGAAGACCAACTAGAGAATGTTGTACAAACATAATAAAGAGGCTCTCACAAAATGAGAGCCTCTTTATTATTCTTTGTTACTATTTCGTTTTTGGATGTCTTCTAATTGTTTTAAGCGTTCAGGGTCTTCTTGAAAGTATTCCAATAAATCCCCAATTCGGAAGATACTATTCCAGCTTAAATGATGTTCTATTCCTTCCACTTCCTCGTAAATCTCGCCTTCTTCAACGCCAATTAGTTCAAGGAATTGTTCCAGTAATTCATGGCGATAGACAAGCCGTTTACCGATTTTATTTCCTTTATCCGTCAAAACTAAGCCACGGTATTTCTCATAATGGATATAATCCTTCTCATCTAGTTTTTTAACCATTTTGGTAACAGATGACGGGTGGACAGATAGTCGTTCAGCTATATCGGAAGCCCGAGCATATCCTTTTTGATCGATTAGTAAATAGATTTGTTCAATGTAATCTTCCATACTTGGAGTAGGCATGTTGAACCTCCATGATTATTAATTAACTTCTATTTTAGCAAACAAAAGCCGTTTGCAAAAGGTATATTGTCAGGTGCAATCGGTTTTTTTAGTTAATCTGCAACGGTTTAATACAGCTCACGAACAGAATCAAACCATTCAATTGATAGTTGATCACCATCTTGAATCGGCTCCGAGAATCCTACTGGCTCTTGATTACGGTAGAGTTTGAAGCGTTTCCCTGAGATCTCAGAAACATTCAACTCTATAAAGCGGAATAAATCTTGAAAAATGAATGATTGTTGAACAGGTTCGTCTATCGTGATGATATCATTTGGATGAACCAATGTTTGTCGATCACACGCGACTCCGTTTGTTGTCATATTAAACGATGTAGGTTGTAATTCTACAGGTTTGTTTTCGTAAAAGACAGTTATACCAGTTTTTGGTCCTTGATCTAAATGGGTTAATACATCATCAATCTGAATTGATTCATTGAGGGTATAAGTTAGACGATCATGATGTTGGACCAGATTAGACAGCATCGTTTTTTGGTCGTTTTGAAAGACTGTCACCTGTTCGGGAAATATTTGCACAGTTTCGCCGTTAATATTGATATCGAAAGATTGGTTAATTTTTGATAAGTCTAGCTGTGTATGTTGTTCTAAAATATCATAAACTGTATGACGTGATTGATAAATGACATGATCACCATCATTTAATGGACTCGTTATATGAGCGTTCTCTTCATTCAATTGAATCGTCGGCTGAACTTGAATAGGTTGGTCGTGAATAGACACTGTTAGATGCTCAATTGGACCAGTTAATGTTTCAATGGTGTATTGTGGGGTTTTACCATCTTCTCCAGGGAATACTTCAATCTCATCACCGTGTTGAATGTGATCTTGTAATGAAGCTACTTCTCCGTTAATTTTTATAGTTGGTGCTTCTCCATAAGTTCCTGGAAGAGTGACAGGCTTGTCATTAAATGTTATGAATAAGCCCATGCCAGGTTTGCCGTATAGTTTTTTGATTTCTAGGCCGGCCGCTAATAAGCAATCCCCAATCGTCAGTTGTTTCACATCGAATAAACGTACCATCCGTTGATTGACAGTGACACTAATATAATGGACAGGACTTTGCTTTGCTGCGATTGCTATTCCAATTGGCGTGACAAATTCAGGACTATGAGGAAGCTGTTCTTGTCCTTTAAGATTCTTGATTGCTTCAATATCTCTTACAGCTACTCGATTAGCAGGTAACTGTAATGTTTCAGCAATATGATCCGTCAGAGAAGGGGTTAAGCTACCACCACCGACTAACATGACAGCTTGTGGCGATTCTTTATTTAAACTGATAATTTGTTCGCAAATAGATCGAGATAAATTGCCGATGCTTGAGCTGATTTGTTTGGTAACGTCATCAACTGAAACACTAGTTGTAAATCCTAGAATATCTTCTACTTCCATCATATTTTGATCAATTAATTGGCGTTTGGCTTGTTCAGCTTGGTGAAAGTCCAAAAGATATTCTTGACTGATCGCTTCGGTAATCTCATCACCAGCTTTTGGAACCATTCCATAAGCGAACACGGTACCGTCTTTAGTAATCGCAATATCGCTAGTACCAGCGCCAACATCAACTAAAGCGACATTGAGTTTTCTCATGGATTGAGGAATTAGCACTTGAATCGCTGCGATAGGCTCTAAAGTCAAGGCTTCCATCTCTAAGTCAGCACGCTGTAAAGCTGCTAATAGAGATTCTACAACGACTTTAGGTAGAAAGGTAGCAATAATATCAACTGTTGCTTCTTCGCCTTGTTGGTCGATTAAAGAGCCAATGTTTTGATCATCTAAATAATAATGCGTGACCGAGTAACCGACACAATAATACTGAGCGCTGTAGTTATCAGCTTGTTTTTCAGCAAGTTGATATTGGGCTTGTTGAACAGCTGCCAACTCTAAATGAAATATGTCTTCATTCGACATAATTGGTTGTTCAGCAATACTGACACTAACGCGACTTTGTTCTGTTTTAAGCGCACGTCCAGCTGCAGCCACACAAACATGAGTCAAAGGACCATGTTTAGCTTCAAGCTCTTCTTTGACTGTTTTAATAACGTCTGAAACAGCCATTACATTATGTATTTGTCCATCCACCATGGATCGTTCCTTATGTTCATGCGATACCATATCGACTACATGATAAACATCTTCTTCTTTTTCAAGAATAATACCGACGACACTACGTGTTCCAATATCTAAAGCAAATAATCGACTCATACAGGTCACCTCCTTAAGTCTTTATAAGATCTATTCAAAAAATGTATGAAGTATTGTCTAGTATAAGACGACCTTTAATGACATTTAGGCCGTGGTTCGATATAATGTGACTAGAAAACGACAAAGATTATAAATATAAAACAATGAGATTAATTAAGGATAATGTACCATAAATATCACTTAATATAAACTGAAGCTGGAGGCAAGAACAATGAATAATCAATTAGATTCACTAAGAGAAGAACTTGATCAAGTTAATATACAATTGCTCGAACTCATTAATAAACGTGGTCAACTCGTCAAAGAACTCGGCGATATTAAGAAAGCTCAAGGGATGAAAGCTTATGACCCTGAACGAGAACGTGATATGTTAAACCACATCGTCGAGCAACATCAAGGGCCATTTGAGTATTCAACTATTGAACATTTATTTAAGGAAATCTTTAAAGCGGCAAAAGAATTACAGGAAGATGATTATCATAAGACATTACTCGTATCACGAGAGAAGCAGCCGACAGATACGATTGTAGCCGTTGATGATCTTCACATTGGAAATAGCGAACAACAATTTGTGATGGGGCCTTGTTCAGTTGAATCGTTTGAGCAAGTTGACCAAGTAGCTGAAGTGGTGAAACAGCAAGGTATCCGTATATTAAGAGGAGGTGCTTTTAAGCCTCGTACATCACCTTATGATTTTCAAGGTTTAGGTGAAGAAGGTCTGAAAATCTTACGTGATGTGGGTGATCGCCACGGTTTAAAAGTTGTGAGTGAAATTACGCACCCTAATGATATCGCTTTAGGTGAGAAATATTTAGATATTATTCAAATTGGTGCCCGTAATATGCAGAATTTCGATTTATTAAAAGAAGCTGGGAAAGCTAATGTTCCGATTATCTTAAAGCGTGGTTTAGCAGCAACGATTAATGAATTTTTAAATGCTGCTGAATACATTGTCTCGCAAGGGAACCCTAATATTATCTTGTGTGAACGTGGTATTAGAACTTATGAAACAGCTACACGCAACACACTCGATATTACCGCTGTGCCAGTACTTAAACGTGAAACGCACTTACCAGTGATGGTAGATGTCACGCATTCGACGGGTAGACGTGATTTATTATTACCAGCAGCCAAAGCAGCATTAGCAATTGGTGCTGACGGGATTATGGCAGAGGTACATCCTGATCCAGCTGTCGCATTATCTGATTCACAACAACAGATGGACTTGCCAACATTCGAGCATTTTATCCAGAACCTAAGACAGCCAACCCTGCTAACTCATGACTAAATTGTAAAATCTTTAGCATGCTGTTGCGATAGAGCGAAATTTGTCTTATGCTTAAAATTATTATTGAAATAATTTAAATATTTTCTTGATTTGCGCTTTATATTGCAATTCAAGTGTTGTCGATTATGATAAATCTCACATGCCTATTAGTTATTGAGACTAATAATGTGGGCTTAGAAGGAAAGTAACCTGTAATAAGGAGTCGTTGACTATGGGTGTAACTATTTATGATGTAGCAAAAGAAGCAAATGTCTCAATGGCGACCGTTTCTCGTGTGATTAACGGGAATACCAATGTAAAACCAGCTACGAGACAAAAAGTATTGAATGCAATCGAGGAATTAGGTTTTAGGCCAAATGCGGTTGCGCGAGGTTTAGCTAGCCGAAAAACAACATCAGTAGGTGTCATTATCCCAGACATTTCGAATTTGTTTTTTGCAGAACTAGCAAGAGGTATTGAGGATATTGCCTCAATGTATAAATATCATATTATTTTGAGTAGCTCTGATCAGCAACAAAATAAAGAGCTAGACTTGTTAGATAATATGTTAGAAAAACAAGTAGACGGAGTCATTTTTATGGGCTCTTCAGTAACAAGTGAGCATATTGAAGCGTTTAGCCAAGCTAATGTCCCGGTGATCCTAGCAGCCACAGTAGATGATAGCCACACGTTACCTTCTGTTAATATTGATTATTATGAAGCGATGAAAGATGCCGTTATTCACTTAAGTCAACAAATTGATAAAGAAGCGATTGGGTTTGTTACGTCTCCTTTAAACGCTAAGATTAATGAAATGAAACGTCAAGGCTATTTAGATGCTATTAAAGAAAGTGGTTTACCATTCAATGAAGAATACGTCTATCCAGGAGATGACAGTTACCAGTCTGGTATTGATGCCGCGAATTATTTCTTAAATCAATCGAATCCCCCTAAGGCAATTATTACATCTTCAGATGAAATGGCACTAGGGGTCGTTCACGGTGCACAGGATTACGGCATAAAAGTGCCAGATGATTTAAATGTTGTTGGTTTTGATAATACGCGTTTAGCTAATATGGTCAGACCAACCTTAACCAGTGTATTACAACCGATGTATGATATCGGGGCCGTCTCAATGCGTTTATTAACGAAATTACTTCGCGGGGAAGAAATTGAAGAAGAACAAGTCACTTTACCTCATCGAATTGTTGTTAGAGACTCAACAAAAAACTAAACCTGACGATATAGTTCATAGGTAGGCTTATATAGAAGTAGGGTGAGAGAGAGATGAAAAAAAGTGACATACTAACACCAGTCGGCATTGGTCTTGGTGCGACAATGCTTTTGCTAGGCATTTATTTTAATGATGGCTTCGGTGGTGTAACATCATTTATTCAAATTAGCTCCATGATTGTTGTGATTGGTGGTTTAACAGGTGCATTATTTGTTAACTTTAACTTAGCAGAAATGAAATTAAGTTTAAGGGTTTTTAAAGAATCGTTTCGAGACGATGATTATAATTTAAGAGAACTAATACAATTATTTATATCATTATCAGAAAAAGCGAGACGTGAAGGACTCCTGGCATTAGAGAGTGAAGTTGAAGAATTGAATGATCCCTTTATTAAAAAGGGGATTTATCTAGCTATTGATGGCATTGAACCTGAAGTCATTAATGATATTATGAATGCTGAAATTGCTGCGACTGAAGAACGTCATAGCAAGGGACGTTCGATTATAGAAAAAGCTGGTGAATATGCGCCTGCTTGGGGAATGATTGGTACACTAATTGGTTTAATCTTGATGTTAAATCAACTGAATAATCCAGAAACACTTGGACCAAGTATGGCAGTGGCATTATTAACGACTTTCTATGGCATGGTTCTTGCGAATCTTGTGTTCTTACCTATAGCAGGTAAATTAGTTTCACGAACGGAAGAAGAAATTTTTATGAAACAAGTCGTTGTTGAAGGTGTGATCGGCGTTCAGTCTGGTCAGAATCCGAAAATTCTTGAGGAGAAACTAAGTGCTTTCTTACCTGCTGAAACAACGAAAGATGATCAAGAGGAGGAAGACCAGAAAGAGGAGGTAACATGAAGCCAAAAAATAAAAAGCAGCCAAAACGTAGTGCTCCGCTTTGGATGGTTACATATTCAGATATGATGACATTGATTCTCGTATTCTTTATTTTGTTGTTTTCGATGTCTCAGATTGATGCAACGAAGTTTAATGCAGTCGCTGAATCATATCGCCAAAATGTTATTTTCGACTTTATGCCTTCACCGATTGAAGAAGAGAACCCAACTGATTTTGAGGAAGAAAGTGAAACGGACGGGGAGAATGATTCTGAAGATGAATCTCAACCAAATCAGGAACCCAGTCAAGATATAACAGCCGAGGAAGATCAGCAGAATCTAGATGAAATATATGAAGAAATTCAGGCCTACCTAGATGAGAATGAGTTAAATGATATGATTTCCGCTAATCAAACGGATCAAGGCGTTGTGCTTGTCTTACAAGAACGTGTGTTATTTGAAACGGGTGAAGCGGAGTTAATCGAGGATTTCCAACCATTTTTAGATCAATTAGCTTTACTGTTAGGGAATATGCCTAATAATGTTGAAGTTGAGGGCCATACGGATGATCGCCCGATTAATACATACCGATATCCTTCCAACTGGGAATTATCGACGGCAAGAGCTAGTAGTGTGATTCGATATTTTATTGAAGAACATTCATTAGATCCAACACGCTTTGAAGCGACGGGATATGCTGAATATCGTCCTGTTTCAGATAATAATTCCGAAGACAATTTACAACGCAATCGTCGGGTAGAAATGGTGATCCTAGAATTAGATCAAGGTTCATCCTAATAAAAAGCCTAATGGAGACTAATAATAGTTATCTCCATTAGGCTTTTTTCACATCATATAATTACGGTCGTTGAGGATTGGTTGTAATAATTTTTGTACGAGAATGCTATTTTTCTCGGTTATTTCTTCTTTTCTTGGGATTGGTTTATAAATATCATCTTTGTCATGCCATGTTGTAGGAAGTGTAACTGGACTTTCTGATTGAAAGCGCTCAAGCCATGAAGCTGGTATGTCGCCTTCAAATGGTTCTCCTTGACTAGCAACAGCCCATAACTGTGACCAAGCACGAGGCACCACACGCCAAATATCATAGCCACCACCACCTAAAGCAACCCATTTACCCTGACAATAAGTATCTGCAACAGATTGGGCTAATTTAGGGATCTCCTCATAAATCTTCATCGTACAGGCCAAATGGGATAATGGATCAAGAACATGCGCATCAGCTCCATTTTGAGTCACGATAATATCTGGATTAAAATGCTCTGCGACATTGAATAAAGTCTTTTGATAAGCATCTAAAAATGACTCATCTTCCGTAAAAGCATCAATCGGAACATTAAACGAAGTGCCATAACCATCATTGTGCCCACGTTCGTTTATATTACCTGTGCCCGGAAATAAATAACGACCTGTTTCATGGATCGAAAGGGTACAAACATTAGGGTCATCGTAAAATATCCATTGGACACCATCGCCATGATGTGCATCTGTATCAACATATAATACATTATAATCATAATGCTTTCTAATATACTGAATGGCTATCGCTGCATCATTATAAATACAAAAGCCAGATGCTTTACGGCGAAAACCATGGTGTAATCCTCCACCGAGATTAACGACAGTATTGTAAGAACCATTTAAGACATGATCGACGGCACTTAATGTACCACCAACTAATTGGCTCGCTGCAAGATGCATGTCTTGAAAGGCAGGTGTATCCTCAGTCCCAATTCCAAACTCAATTGTTTCCTCTTCTTTTAATTCATTTCGACCTGCTCGTTTAACCGCATCAATATATTTAGGGTCATGAACTAAAGCGATTTCAGAATCAGTTGCAATACGAGGTGTGATAATTTGATCATCACTAATTGCTTTCATGTCTTTAAGTAATTCGTAAGTTAATTCAACACGTTTTTGATTAAAGGGATGTTGTTCACCAAAATTGTAGTTTTGAAACGTATCTGTATAGATGAATCCTGCTTGTCGTCGTGTCATTTTGATAACCCCGGAATATTAGGCCAAATAACTTCATAACCGTGTTGTTTTAGTTCATCAATTAATGGCATCGGATTCATCGTTTGAATTCTTAAGACAATAATTTTCTGAGTATAGCTATCTTGATAAGGATAGACATAGACAGAAGAAATATTTGTATTTCGATCACTAACAATCTTGGTGACTTGTGGTAAAACACCTACTTTGTTCGGCACTTTTATTTCAATCTGAGAACTTTGTTCATGAATGCCTGTAAGCTGAATTAAGCGATATAGTAAGTCCTTCTCTGTTACAATTCCGACCAGTTGGTTATTTTTCGTCACTGGGACACAAGCAATCTCATGATCATAAAAAATTGATGCAATATCTTCGATGAAATCTAGCGGATGAACGGTAATGACAGGGGAAGTCATGATAGACGATATATCATGTTTTAAGATTTGATAATTTTGTTCAGGTTCTAAGATAGATGGTGTTGCATCTCGAACATCTCTGTCCGATAAAATACCAACGACTTGGTCATTTTCGTCCACAATTGGGATATGTCGGATGGTATGTTCATTTAATAGTGCTAAGGCCTCTTCAATTAAGTCACTAGGGCTTAATTTGACCGTGGGTTTTGACATAATTTCTTCTACTAACATCGTCTCACCTCATTTTTACATCCAATCATGACGCTTACCCATAAAGCGTAATGAATCGAATGTTTCAATTGATTCTTTTGGCACATCTTCACCAATTCTAACGAGTAAACAATTAGCGGGGTGGGACATAATTTCTGGGTCGTCTGTTGACATAGGTGTCAGTCCACCATGGCCCATCATTCTCTCCATAATTTCGCGGTATTGCCAAATGTTAAGCCGTGTCGAATCCATATCCCAATGCCAATAATATTCAGTTGTAATGACAATATAATTCTCCATTTGGTGATCTAACATCGCCACTTCTAGCAAAGTGGATCCAATACTAAGACCACGATAGTCATTAGATACTTCGATAGCACCTAATTCAATCAAATCTTCCATTTTGATTTCAGACCAACGCTCTAATGGATCAGGATGCAAAAAGGTTGCATAACCAACGATTTTATCACCATCACGCGCAATAATAATACGCCCTTCTTCAAAATCAGCAATAGACTTTACCGCTTCAAATTGCTTCTTAGCTGGACGAAATGCTGTTAACCCTTCATCGAAGTAATAATCAGCTAAAAAAGTTGAAGATAGAGGTCCTTCTACAATAATGACTTGATCGCCATTCTGAATTGTTTTGTGATGATAGGTTTTTGGATGCTTCAAAGTGACACCACCTAAATCAAATGATAAGTCTATTATAACATGTTTAGTCATCATTCTTATAGAAAAATCCCACTGAATTGAGTCAGTGGGATTTGAATAATTTAGGGTTGATTTAGTTTGAACTGTCACCGGAACCGTCGGTGGAACCATCGTCAGAACCACCATCGGAACCGTCGGTGGAACCATCGTCAGAACCACCACCGGAACCGCCGTTGGAACCATCGTCAGAACCACCACCGGAACCGCCGCTGGAACCATCGTCAGAACCACCACCGGAACCGCCGCTGGAACCATCGTCAGAACCACCACCGGAACCGCCGTTAGAACCATCGTCAGAACCACCATCGGAACCGTCGGTGGAACCATCGTCAGAACCACCACCGGAACCGCCGTTGGAACCATCGTCAGAACCACCATCGGAACCGTCGGTGGAACCATCGTCAGAACCACCACCGGAACCGCCGCTGGAACCATCGTCAGAACCACCATCGGAACCGCCACTGGAACCATCGTCAGATCCTTCACTGGAGTCATTATTATCTCCTGATCCAGAATCTCCTTCAGAACCAGACTCTTCACTTTCTTCTTCCTCTTCTTCAAGTGAACCATAAATTACTGATTCAGATAGGTTTGATTCATGGCCATACAGACTTACAGCTCTCACTGCATAGACAGAATCACTTGATGGAAGAGAAATTTCTGTTGACGTTGTATTTCCAATTTCACTAAATGAGCTATCTTCATCTGCAGCACGGTAAACTCTATAACCAACAACTTGACCGTCTGCTCCAGACCAATTAAGTGTACCGCCTGAAATAGATACATTGGATGGTGCGCTAGGTGCGCCTTCATCATCTAATTCGTCTTCAACGTTGACCAAGTCTGGGATATCACCATCCTCGATGATTTGGTCCATATCAACTGGGTCAGACCAACCAGAACCAACTCGATAAGTTGTGCCCCAGCCAAATTCATCGATAAAGTCGTTTTCCATTGTAAAGCCTTCTTCGGTAAATTCACTAGGTGTTGCATCAACAGCTGGATAACGATCGCCATCTATTTCGACATAGTCACTAGTTGAGAAGATGTCGTTATCGCTTGAAGACGGTGCATAGTCAGTGTTAAATAGATCAGTACTAACTAAACCGAGTTCAGCGCACATATCACTTGGGGCGTTACCTGTTAATCCACAGTAACTGCGTGAAACAATGCCCCCAGGACTTGAAAAGCTTTCACTTGGTGTTACAAGGTCAGAATTTATCTCAGCAGAAGAATTAACGAGTTCCGACCAAAACTGTAGGTTACGTCTACTATACTGATCATGGTTTAGCTCTAGAGCAGATGGATTTACGGCTTCATCATGATTGTAATACCCCATCCATGTTCCGACTGTGACATTTGGGTTAGTACCTACAAACCAAGCATCTTTATAGTCTCCAGATGTACCTGTTTTACCAGCCCAGTCAACACCAGGATTATTCAATGTGTAATTTAAGGATGCTGCCGTACCATTGTTGACGACATCACGCATCATATCGATCGTTAAATAAGCAGTTTGAGGCGAGAAGACTTCCTCAGATTCGGATTCATGTTCATAAATAATATTGCCTTCATCATCTTCAATGCGCTCAACCATGTACGGACTCTTATGGTTACCTTGATTAGCGAAAGTCGTATAAGCAGAGACATTTTCTTCAATGGTCATAGGAGGTGATGGACCTAGAACGTTTGATGGAACGTTTTGTCCACCATCAATCCCCATTTTGTCTAAAAATCGTTTTGGATTACCATCTTCTTCGATGATGTCAATCATCAAACGGGAAGCAGGGATGTTATCGGAATCCCGCAATGCTTCTCTTGCGCTAACAAATCCACCCGTATCATAGGAAATATAGTTACTTGGTGACCATGGTTCGCCAGGGTAGTAGTCAAATTTAACATTTAAAAGAGGTGATCCAGGTTGAATAATACCTAATTCCATTCCGACTGCATAACCAAACAACGGTTTCATCGTACTACCAGGAGGTCGAATATTATAGGTTGCATTATTGACTTGGCGTCTGTCGAAATCTCGACCACCCACAAAACTTAAAATGGCACCTGAACTATTCTCAATCATCATCGCGCCAGCTTCAACAGGAATTTCTTTTTGTGTTATTTCACCTGTATCAGGATTTTCTACTTGAACGGTTTTTGTTCTACCGTAATTGTCAAACTTATTCTTTCTAACTTGCCATTCGTCATAAATATCTTTCTTAATGGTTGTATGCACTTTTAGTCCGCTATGACGCAATTCATTCATGGCTAAATCACGGTAATGCTGACGTGTTGAGTCAACATTATTATATTCTTCTAATTCACCTTGTTCTTCAGCTAATTGTTCAGCTAAGACGTCGCGTGCACGTCTTTGAACTTCATCTGCAATAAACGGATAATCGTCGCGAATCGATTCTGTTTTTTGTGTGAAATCAGAGACAATGTCGTAATTTAAAGCCTCTTCATATTCTTGATCACTAATTTTCCCAGCGTCATGCATACGTTCCAGAACTGATTCCATTCGGTTTAAACCAGGTTGTAGTTGTTCTTCTGGTTTAAGTTCACCACCATTAGCATATGGTGTATAAACATATGGATTTTGTGGTAAACCAGCGATATAGGCAGCTTGAGGGATATTCAATTCTTCAGCATTTACATCAAAGATTCCTTGAGCTGCTGCTTGAATACCAGCAATATTACGCCCGGTTGAGTCTCGCCCAAATGGCACGACATTTAGATAAGCTTCTAATATATTTTCCTTATCAATAAATTGTTCTAAGCGTAAAGAAATAAATATTTCCTCAGCCTTACGTTCGAATGATACTTCATTAGACAAGATTTGGTTTTTAACGAGCTGCTGGGTCAATGTACTACCACCAGTTTGAGTAGGTGTTCCAGCAAATTGTTGGTATAGGGCACGCATGATGGCCTTTGGTACAATACCTTCGTGCTCATAGAAATTCTCGTCTTCAGTAGCAATCACAGCGTCTATGAAAGTTTGTGAGACTTGATCACTACTAATTTGTTCACGGTGTATATTACCACGAATTTCACCTAAGTATTTTTCGTCAGCGAAATAAACTTCAGATGTTTCTTCATAGTTATGGACCATTTCTGTCATTTCACTAGCTTCACTAACTTCTACGTCTTCAACTAAAGAAGCGAGATAGCCGAAACCTAATCCACCAATAAAAAAGGCGACGGTTACACCGATAATGATGAAGAATAGTAAGACATTCCAAGCAATATCGAGTGAAACACGTGTGTATTTCGGAAATTTCCCTTTTTGAAAAAATGAAAGAAATTTATTGTCAGATTTTTGATTACTCATCGACGAACCTCCTAAAATATCGATTATATTATAGCATATCTTGTCTAATCGTCATATCATCTATTAGAATGATTATGTTGCGTTTTTAGTAAGACTATGGTAAAAATATAATGATCAAATAAAAATAACAAGCGACGAATAGTTGAAGTAAGGACATAATGATGGTGTTACAGAGAGCTGATGGGTGGTGCAAATCAGTACACACTATGGACTGAATTACGGCTAGGAGCTTTTCTCGATTATGAGACGGTTAGTCCCGTTAACGAAAGAAGTGGTGTCTTGTATTTGAAGACACAAATAGGGTGGTAACGCGAGCCTCTCGTCCCTAAGCGGATGAGGGGCTTTTTTATATTTTAAAGGAGGTATACCATGAATATTATTGAAGATTTACATGCCAGAGGGCTCATTAATCAGATGACTGATGATGTGGGGTTAGAAAATCATTTAATTGAAGATAGAGTGTCATTATATTGTGGATTTGACCCTACAGCTGATAGCCTTCATATTGGTCATTTATTACCTATTTTAATGCTGAAACGTTTCCAAGAAGCGGGTCATCGACCGATTGCATTAGTTGGTGGTGGCACTGGTTTAATTGGTGATCCGAGTGGACGTAGTGAAGAACGTCAATTGAATGAGGAATCAATTGTTCAAGATTGGGTGGCTAATATTGAGAGTCAATTGTCTCGTTTAATTGATTTTTCTGATGAGAAAACAGGAGCTAAAGTCGTGAATAACTATGATTGGCTTTCAGAGATGTCAGTGATCGATTTATTGCGTGATGTAGGTAAGCATTTCAGTGTTAATTATATGTTAGCGAAGGATTCTGTTGAAACAAGAATCGAAAACGGGATTTCTTTTACAGAATTCACTTATATGTTGCTTCAGTCACTTGATTTCCAACGATTAAATCAACAAGAAAATGTGACCTTACAAATTGGTGGTAGTGACCAGTGGGGTAATATTACAGCTGGATTAGAATTTATTCGTCGTAAAAGTGATGAAGGCGAAGACGTTGAGGCATACGGTCTGACAGTACCATTAATCACTAAGGCTGATGGTTCAAAGTTTGGTAAAACAGCGGGCGGAGCTATTTGGCTTGATGAGAAGAAGACGAGTCCTTATGAATTTTACCAATTCTGGATTAATACCGACGATCGTGATGTCGTGAAGTTCTTGAAATCTTTCACCTTCTTATCATTAGAGGAGATTGCTGAATTAGAAAAAGAACTATCAGAACGTCCAGAACAAAGAATAGCTCAGCGTCGATTAGCTGAAGAAATGACGAAAATGGTTCATAGTGAAGCAGCCCTCAATCAAGCACAACGTATTACAGCTGCACTCTTTGGTGGAGATATCAATGATTTAACTAAAGAAGAGGTTGAGGTCGGTTTTAAAGATATTCCGACCTATGAACTAATTGATTCCGAAAAAGGTTTAATTGATTTACTTGTTGAAGCAAAAATTTCTTCATCTAAACGTCAAGCACGCGAAGATATTCAAAATGGTGCGATTTATATTAATGATCAACGCCAGCAAGATTTGGGTTATGTTGTGAATCATGAAGATCGAATTGATAATGCATTTACTGTCATTCGCCGTGGTAAGAAGAAATACTTTTTAGTACGTCATAGCTCATAAATTCATAAACAGCCAACTTTATTTAAGGTTGGCTGTTTATTTTTATAAAAACCAGACTAAATGGATGAGCTTTATTTGAATTATGATGTTTATAAGGGTATAATCATTTTGTTGTATGATGTCATAAACTAATTTTGATACAACATGAATTGATTAAGGGGGATTATCATGTTAAACATCATGAAGAAATTATCGTTACTATTAGTTGTGTTAGTTGCATTAGCAGCTTGTGCAAGTGAAGGTAGCAGCGATTCAGAAGAAGGGGAAGAGAACCAATCAGAAGAATCTGCAGAAGGTAAAACGCAAGAGCAAGAATCTGATGGTAATAATGAAGAACTCGTGGTTGATCTGGATTCAACACCATCATCACTTGATCCACATGCAGCAAATGATGGGATCTCGTTATATGTGATGACTAATATTTATGATACATTAGTTCGGATGAATCAAGATCTTGAGCTTGAACCGAGTTTAGCTAAAAGTTATGAACAAGTGAATGAAACGACTTGGGAGTTTAAGTTAAGGGAAGATGTCACATTTCATGATGGTGAACCATTTAATGCAGAAGTGGTCAAGATGAATCTTGATCGTGTTTTAGATCCAGAAGTTGGGGCGACCTTAAGCTTCTTATTTGATATGATTGATGAGGTAGAAGTCGTTGATAATTATACAGTTCAAATTCATACAGAATACCCATTCTCAGCACTGCCAGCTCATTTAGCTCACCCTGGTGGTCACATGATTAGTCCGAAATCAATAGAAGCGGATTACGAAGGGATGGAGAATGGAGAAAACCCACTTACAGCTGTTAATGAAAATCCTGTAGGTACAGGGTATTATGAATTAGAGGAACATAATTCAGGCGAAAATGTAATCTTAACGAAAAATGAAGATTACTGGGGAGAAAAACCTAACTTTGAACGCATTGTTTTCAAAGCAGTTCCTGAAGAAAGTTCACGTGTTTCAGAATTACTGACTGATGAAGCTGATATCATTTATCCGGTCAATACCGATAAAGTGTCTAGTATTAATGAGTCAGAAGAAGGTCGTGTGAAAGAATCAGAAAGTGCTAGTATGTCTTACTTAGGTTTTAATGTTGAAAAAGAGCCGTTAGATAATCGTGGGGTACGCCGAGCTATTAATATGGCTATTGATAAAGAAGCTTTAGTAGAAGGCTTGATGAGTGGCGTTCCTTTACCAGCGGCTGGTCCATTAGCGCCAACAGTGAATGGATACAGTGATGAATTAGAGTTGATTGAACATGACGTGGAAGAAGCAAAAGAAATATTAAAAGAAGAGGGTTATGAGGAAGGCTTTAGTCTAGATGTTTATGTCTATGATAAAACGACGGCTGATACAGCTGTTTATATTCAGTCTGAATTAGAAGAACTCAACATTGAACTGAATATTGAACAATTGGATATAGGTGCTTACTTAGATTTAACAGCACAAGGAGAGCATGATATGTTAGTCGGTAGTTGGGGCACTGTCACTCTAGATGCTGATTATGGTTTATATCCAATGTTCCATTCTGAAAACGCAGGGTCGGCAGGTAATCGTTCATTCTTTAGTCATGATAAGGTTGATCAACTATTAGAAGAAGCTAGACGATCTAATGATGAAGAGAAACGTTTAGAATTATACGAGGAAGCACAGCAAATTATTATTGATGAATCACCTATCGTACCATTATATCATTCTGTCCTACTAGCAGGGTTAAGTGAAGATATAGAAGGATTCTACCAGTATCCAAGTAGTTTCCCTTATTTAAAAGACGTTAAAAAATCGGAATAAGCTTGTAAATTAAAAGGAGAGCTCAACATAATTGAGCTCTCCTTTTTCTTATTGATTTAATAAGTTTTCAATATCATTCATAATCTGACCAGCTTCTTCCCAATTACCATTTGATAGAGCATTTTGGTACTCATCAAATAGTTCAGAAACGTTATTCAGACGTTCTTGAGCGTCTTCGCTAATTGGAGGTGTTTGCTGTTCGTTATCCTCTTGATCAGTTTCGCCAGTTCCAGTACCTTCGCCATCTGGATTTTCAGCATCTTCAGGCATGTTTGTAGGAGCACCACGTTCAATTCGATCAACTAATTCTTCTAAGGCGTCATCGAATGTAGGTTCCATGACAATATAATCACCATAAGCGACGACAACTTGCTTCACTTCAGGTAATGATGTTTCATTAGAAGATTCGATATAAATCGGCTCAACGTACATGACAGTGTCTTCGATTGGAATCGTTAATAAGTTACCTCGAATGACACTTGAACCACCTTGTGACCATAAATTCAGTTCTTGTGAAATAACACTATCTTGGTTAATACGGTTTTCAATTTGTTGAGTTCCGTAAATGTTGCGTTGTTTCGGAAACTCATAAACCACTAGTTCACCATAGTTGTCACCATCATTTCTAGCACCCATCCAAGCAATCATATTTTGCCGGTTTTTAGGAGTGTAAGGTGACATGAGCACAAATTCTTCCTCATCATTTCCTGGTAGTGCCATTGTGATATAATAAGGTTCCATCGTAATATCCTGATCAAAATACCGTTCAGTTGAGAATTCCCAGCGGTCTTCACGGTTATAAAATACTTCTAAGTTACCCATATGATAAGTTCCATAAATGTCCGATTGAATTTCAAATAAATCAACTGGGTAACGGAAATGTTTTTCAATATCTTCTGGTATTTCTCGAGTGAATAATTGCGGGAACATATTTTCATATGTCTTCAGCAATGGATCTTCCTCATCAACAACATAGAAATCGACTTCCCCAGAGTAGGCGTCAACAGTTACTTTAACAGAGTTACGAATATAGTTATCTTCACCATTATGTCTCTCAGAATATGGGTGATTTCCTGACTTCAAGTATGCATCAATTACCCAAACAAGTGAACCATCATCACGGACCACGATATATGGATCTTGATCATAGTCTATAAATGGTGCAATGCGCTCAACACGATCTTCAATATTTCGAGTTGCTAGTAGTTGACTGTCGTCAGTGATTTGATCAGACGTGAACATTCTAAATGAACCTTCACTGATTGAGAATAAGGTGCGATTAATACCTGCTAATGAAATACCAGTATCTTCACTAAAACGGTAAGATTGGTTGCTATCTCCCATTGGGTAATCAAATTCATCTACTTGGGTATTAACCATCACGTTCTGTGCTTGTTCTTCACCGAAATAAATCTGTGGTCGTGTAATCTCGACTTCACCTTCTGCAGGTATATCTTGGACTAAGTATTCTGGTTGTCCTTGAGAGTCTATCTCATTAACTTGGCTCATCGTTACCCCGTAACCATGTGTATACCGTAACTTTTCATTTCGCCAAGTTCTTGCTTGGTCCGGTAAGTCTGATGTATTTAATTCACGGGTGCCGACAAATACCTGTTGATAGTCACCATTAATTTCATAACGATCAATATCGACATCATTAAATTCATAGTAATTTCGGAATGTCTGTAATTGGTTATAAACGTCTAGTAAAGGGCGTGAATCATTGATACGTACATTTTCGATTGTATCTTGATTTCGATCAATCATCTCCTGATCTAAGCTGCGAGAGCCTGGGTGATCTTCTACAGTAATATCGTTTAAATCGTAAGCATCAAGCGTTAAATCAAGATTATGCTGTAAATAAGGTTCCTCACGATTAAATTCATTTGGAGAAACCACATAACTTTGAACAACAGCCGAGACAATTTGGCCGGTTAATGCCACGGTAATGTACAGTGCAATAGGGATAACCATCCATGTTAAATTACCTTTAATTAAGGCAGCAATTAAAATTCCTACACCTAATATCGCGATACCGGCCAAGATATAAGCCTTAGGTATGTTAATCACATCATCTGTATAACTTAAGCCATAAACAACACTTTCTTGAAACCAGTTTACTTGATTGGTTAGAAGGGTATTGTATGGTTCAAGTAGATGATTGAGAGCTATAAATATCCCGATTAACGCAACGCTAACACCTAGATGCCATTGAGCTACTCGACTTTCTCGGTACATGTTGAAAACTGAGTAAGCTAGCCCAATTATAACGGTCATAAAGACTGTTAAGCCCAATAGTAAATTAATAACTAACTCGAAAATCGGTAATAAATAAATGTAAAAGGAAAAATCTAAATTAAAATGTGGATCTGTTTGACCAAATGTTTCATAATTTAATGCTTTTAAAGCAGGTTCCCAACCGATCCCTTGTACCATAACTGTGCCTACAGCACCAAAAATTAGAGCGATAAGAAATATAATCGTATACGCAGATTTTTTCTTTAACAAAATTGGTGGGATCGTTTCTTTGTTTAAGAATTTTATGTAAGCCCGGTGTATCCAAAAGAATGTAACATAGGCTACTACAAAATAAAGTATAAAACCAATTAAGCCCAGCGAAACTCGACTCATTAATATAGTTGTGAATACTTGCTCGTAACCAACGGAATCCATCCAAATGTATTCAATAATCCAGTTAAAACTTAATAAACCGATTATAATGAATGGAATCAGAATAATACTTAACCATTTTATAAGTTTCAACCATTTTGAACCCGATTCTTTCTTTTGATTCGGGTGTTGAAACACATTATCGTCACTCATGCAATCTCCCTCTCCGTGTATAGTCCAATGACTATTATACCAAAATACAGTCGCTAGATATAGTTATAAGGTAACATTGTGAGATGGTTTTTATGACTTATTTTTAATTGAAACACATAAATTAGTCGAAAAATGTTTTTTGGAATCAGAAGTATTTAGTATAATCATAAAACACGACAACAATTTAGGAGACTAGCTCATGCGACAACTACATGATTTAATAAAAGAAATTAAACAACCTGAACTTATAGATGCTATGGATGATCCAAGAATCGGAGGCCTTGTCGATCACTCCCAAAAAGTCAAAAGTGGAGATTTATTCATAGCAGTTCAAGGATATGAAGCAGATGGTCATCAATATATTCAAGATGCGATTGATCGTGGAGCAGTTGCTGTAATTGGAGAGAAGGATTTAACAGGTTATGATGTACCTTATATAAAAGTTGACAATAGTAGACATATATTAGGGGAACTGGCTAAAGTATTTTATGATTACCCGTTCGAAGATAAATTGGTTATTGGTGTTACTGGCACGAATGGTAAGACAACGACAAGCCATATGTTGCATCACTTGTTGGTTGAATCGAATTACCAAACAGGGTTAATCGGAACGGTTAAATGTGTCATTAATGGTCAGACCTTTACACAAAAGCAAACAACGCCGAGTGTCTTAGACTTATATCAACACGTTTATGATAGTCAAGATGACGTTATGGTAATTGAAGTGTCGTCACATGCTCTTGATCAGAACCGATTAGCAGGCGTCACATTTGATTATGGCATTTTTACGAATTTGAGCTATGAACATTTAGACTATCACGCTGACATGTGGGCTTATTTTAAAGCGAAAAGACAACTCTTTTCACAATTAAAGCCTTACGGACAAGCATTGGTCAATGTCGATAATGACTGGGGAAAACAGCTTTATGAATGGCTAGAGTCCCATCAATACCATGTTAAACGTATTGGGCAGTCATTTGATGCTGATGTAAGATTAATGGACATGGATTGCAATGAAGGTTGTAACATGACATTAAAGATTGACGAAGATTCTTTTTCAATTCATTCACCACAGTTAGGTTTGTATAATTTATATAACTTGGCCTTGGCTTTTTCTGTAGCAAATGATTTAGTTGAAAAACCTCAATTATTAGTGGATAAGGTTAAAACCTTCTCAGGAGTGCCTGGAAGATTTGATTTATTTGAAATGAGTAATGGGGTGAAAGTTGTTGTTGATTATGCACACACATCAGATGCTATTCAACAATTATTGGCTACTGTTTATACGATAAAGTCTGGTCGCTTATTCCATATTTTTGGTTTTAAGGGGAACCGTGATAAGAGTAAAAGAGGCGATATGGTTCGTCAATCCTTAAAATATAGTGATCAAACCACTTTAACAATCGGAGAATTAAATGGTGAAACAGTAGAAGGTATGTTTGATGAAATGAGTCATTTAGTCAGTGTGTGGAATGATCAGCGCTTAACAGTCGAGAAACCACGTCACCGATTAATTGAACAGATCATAAAAAGTGCAAAACCGGAAGACTGGGTGGTTATAAGTGGACAAGGTCATGAACTTTATGATTATGAGAATGAGTGGGGGACGAAAACAGACGGGGAAACCGTTAATTATGTCGATCGATTATTAGCAACTGAAGTATCAAAAGAATAATATAAAAAACTCAAGCCAAAATTTTGGCTTGAGTTTTTTATTAGGCAACTTAACGTGAATACCACTCAACGATAAGCGCTTCATTAATTTCTGAAGAAAGCTCAGAACGTTCAGGGTAACGGTTGAAAGTAGCTTCTTTCTTGTCCGCATCTGTTGTAACGTATTCTGGAATTACGTTAGCAGCTTCTAGAGCTTCATTAATTGCATCAAGGTTTTGTGATTTCTCACGTACACCAACAACTGTACCAGGTAGCACACGGTAAGATGGGATGTCAACGCGACCACCATCTAATGTGATATGACCATGTGTCACTAATTGACGAGCTTGTGCGCGTGTACGAGCGAATCCAGCACGATAAACTAAGTTATCTAGGCGAGATTCAAGGATTTGCATGAAGTTCTCACCATGAACACCACGCATTTTAGCAGCATCGTCAAAGATACGACGGAATTGACGTTCAGTTAATCCGTACATATAACGAAGTTTTTGTTTTTCCTGTAGTTGTAGTCCATATTCAGTAAGTTTTTTACGTTGAGATGGACCATGTTGACCTGGCGCATATGGGCGCTTCTCTAATTCTTTACCTGTACCAGTTAGAGAAATACCATAGCGACGTGATTTCTTCCATAGAGAGCCTGTGAAACGTGCCACGAGCGTCTCCTCCTTTTTATTTTATTTTGCATAAAATAAAAACAGTGAGCTTCCTGATCTATGCGCATTTTGCTTTCATGTACCTTCGCTCCAGCAGCAGAGAGTTACGCGATACACCTCAATTTGAGGTACAAAATGCAGACCACAGTCATTCCACCGAGGCTGCCTTTTATTTTACACAAAAGATATTATAGGATGTGTAGTGAATAAAGTCAAGCCCTATCGTGATTTTATTCTATAAATGCTTTTTAAGTGTTTCGACAAACTTTTCTAAGTAATGCTGATCTGTTTCATCAAAACGTTCTTTAATAGGAGCATCAATATCTAAAACGCCAAAAATTTCGTCATTTACTATGATAGGAACGACAATTTCAGATTGGCTTTGAGCATCACATGCAATGTGACCAGGAAATTGATGGACATCAGGCACTAATTGGGTCGCCCGTTCTTGGGTAGCTGTTCCACAAACGCCTTTACCATTAGGGATTTTCACACATGCAGGTAAACCTTGGAATGGTCCAAGAACGAGTTCGCCATGATTCATCGTGTAAAATCCAACCCAGTTCACGTTGTCGAGAAACTGGTTTAATAAGGCGCTAGCATTTGCTAAGTTTGCTGTTACGCTAACTTCTCCTTCAAGTAGACTGTCTAGTTGTTTTAATAATTGTTCATAGCTTTGTGATTTAGTTCCAGTGTAAGATTGGACTTCAAACATTTTGTGAATCTCCTTTAAAAAATATTATTAATCATCTATATTAGACAGGATAACAGCTAACATTGTCGAAATTAATAAGTATGGTATAGTCGATTAGTTACAGGTGGAGGTGGTTTCGTGTCTAAACAATCTAGTCGTGAAAAAATAATGAATGCTGCCAAAGAGTTGTTTTATTACAACGGATTTAATGGTACATCTATAAGAGCAATCACTGATCAAGCAAATGTTAATGTGTCATTGATCAGTTATTATTTTAAAAATAAACAAGGTTTACTCGAGCAAGCGACTACCGATTATTATGAATATTATTTAGAAATGCTTGAATCATTAATAGACGAACACCCTATTTCGACAAAAGATGATTTCTTGAATGTGATAAAGGAAATTATACATTATAAAGAGAAGCATTTTCAATTTACATGTTTCATTCAGCGTGAGTTAACTTTAGATAATCAATTTATCCGCGAATTATTCTCAACTTATGTCGCGAAGGAAACATATTACTTCAAAACGCTTGTCGAGAAAATAACGGAGCGAGTAAAGGCAAATAAGATGGAACAAGAGGCGTTTTATTTACAGTTTAAGAGTTTGATTAATGGTCCATTTATTTACGGTAATGAGTGGAAACGCGAATATGAGTGGGATGATAGTAGAGGTGTGTTTATCCAATCGTATATTAATTTATTAAATCAATGGTTTTCACCGTTATTAGCAGAATAAATGTTATATAAAGAAATTTTTATAAATTGACATTTTTTTAGCCAAATCGGGTTAAATCGTGATATGATTGGGTATATAAGTATATGATCGGAAAAGTGTTAGGGGGCTTTTGATGGAATACATAATCGGAATAATCATACTCATAATTGCCTTTATTTTAGTAGGAGTCGTAGCACGTAAAAAAGTTTATAACAAAGTCGACACACTTGAAACATGGAAAGTAAAACTCATGAATCGTCAAGTAGCAGATGAACTCGGTAAGGTTGGCCATCTAAATTTAACAGGCGAAACAGAAGAGCTATTTGAAACGTGGCGAAATGAATGGGACGACATTAATGATCACGTGTTTACTGAAGTGGAAGAATATTTATTAGATGCAGAAGAAGCTGCAGAAAAATACAAATTCGGCAAGGCCTCACGTAGTTTGAAAGCAGTGGAGCAAAAGCTCTCTAGGGTCGAAAAGACCATTGATGACATTTTTGATGAAGTTGACCGATTATTACATTCTGAGCAGGATAGTCGAGAAGAAGCTGAGAAGTTGCAACCCATGATCTCTGAGACTCGAAAAAAAGTATTACAAAATGGCTATCAACTTGGTAAAGCTGAAGTTGTATTTGAGGTTGAGCTCGATGAATTGCAACAAGAAATGGCGAGGTATGAGGAATTAACAACAGAAGGAAATTATTCCGATGCCTTAGAGTTGATACATAATGTGAAAGCGCGGTTGAATGAATTAAACCGCAAAATCGAAACATTTCCTGAATGGTACCGTTTATGTAAACACACTTTACCTGAAGAATTGGATCAGTTACATAACGGATTGAAGGAAATGAAAGATGATGGTTATCGTGTACAACACTTAGGTATCGAAAAAGAGATTCAAACGCACCATGAAACCTTATTAGCTGTTGTGGAGCAATTAAATAAAGGTAAGGACGATGATGTTCAAGAGAAGATCGAACAAATTCAATCAAGAATGGTAGAAATTTATGACCAATTAGAAAAAGAAGCGTTTGATAAGAATTTCGTCATGCAGCGTTATGATCTGCTGGACAATAAAGTGGAACAAGCTCGTGAAGCATTTAATGAAACTAAAGAAAACGTGATGATTGTTAAGGAAAATTATCATCTTAAAGACGAAAAGTACGAAAAGCAGTATGAATTAGAAAAATCGCTAGATCAACTTGAGAAAAAAGCAACACGTATTAAAGCCATGATTGAGCATGAAGAACAACCATATTCAACAATTCGTGCCGATTTAGAAGGTTGGATGTCTGATTTTGAAGAATGGGAAGTAGCTCATCAACAATTCTCAGATCATCTTTATAATTTACGCAAGGACGAGTTAAGTGCTCGTGAAAAAATTGATCAATTAAAACAGCGAATTAGTCATGTACGGCAAAGATTATACAAAAGTAATTTACCTGGTGTTCCTAACTATATTGTTGACTTAATTAATCAGGCAACAGATTTAGTTGAAAAAGCCAATCAATCCTTGAATGTACAACCATTAGATGTTGATGAAGTTTCAAATACATTAGAAGAAGCAGATAAAAATGTGGAAAGAGCGGTTGAGCAAACGGATTTATTAATTGAGCAAGCGCAGTTAGCGGAATACGTCATTCAATATGCGAACCGATACCGTAGCAGTTATCCTGTTTTAGCAGCCAAAATAGCAGAAGCAGAAGAGCAGTTCAGACATAATGATTATGAATTAGCATTAGAACAAGTAGGAACTGCCTTAGAAGAAATAGAGCCTGGTGCTGTTAAGAGAATTGAGGAACAATTAAAGGTAACTGCATCATAGGGGGAGTGGTGTAGTATGGATCGATTCATCATCATTTTAAGTTCAGTCTTGTTTGTTGCCACATGGACAGTTGTAATTGTTTTGTTTATTCAAGAATCAAAAACGACTTATGTTGCACAAGATCATTTTATTTCCGAGGAAATATCTTTATCCGACAAATCATTTGATTCATTGTGGGCTTTACATAGTCAGCAATTGCAACTGGTACAGGAGGAAACCAATTCATCAAATGAATTAGTTGCAGATGGAACGTCTTTTAATGCAAAACAATTGAAAGACGAATTTCAATCCATTGATGATTCATCCTTGGATTCTTGGCGTGAATATTTCAATGATGAAGAAGATCAAAAAACGATTTCAATCAATGAATTGTTAAATATGTTTGGTCAAACTAATGAAGCTGTCTCCGAATCATAAAGGGAGAGAGCTTCTTTTATATTTGCTGTCACATTATACATTGTGGTAATATGATTTGATGGAATGAGGACGACTAAAGGAGATAAGAAACTATGATATATTTAGACAATAGTGCCACAACAAAACCATACGATGAAGTCGTAGACACGTTTCAAAAAGTAGCAACGACTTATTTTGCAAATCCATCTTCGATTCATGCATTAGGTGGTGAAGTTGAAGCACTTTTGACTAAATCCAAAGAACAAATAGCTTCATTATTAGAGATTAAACCACATGAAGTGATTTACACATCAGGTGGTACAGAAAGTAATAATTTGGCGATTAAAGGTACAGCTCATGGTTACCAAAATCGCGGGAACCATTTAATCACATCAAAAGTTGAACACCCATCCGTCCTAGAAACATTTCGTTATTTAGAAACACAAGGTTATTCAGTCACTTATTTATCAGTAGATGAGTCGGGACATATTTCATTAGAGGAATTAAAAGAATCCATTACGGATCAAACCATTTTAGTAAGCCTTATGCATGTGAATAATGAAATCGGCACTATTCAACCGATTGAACAGGTGGCAGATTTATTAGCTGATTACCCGAAAACTGTGTTTCATGTTGATCATGTACAAGGGTTTGGTAAGCTTTCACTACCTTATCACCATCCTCATCTTGATTTAGTGACGATATCAGGACATAAAATTCATGGATTAAAAGGTTCAGGTTGTCTAATTAAAAAAGACCATATTCATTTAACGCCACTTCAACACGGCGGTGGTCAAGAACATGGCGTGCGACCAGGAACGGAAAATATAGCAAGTGCTGTTTCTTTTGCAAAGGCGATGCGTATTGCTAAAGAGAACGAAAAATCATATCAGAAACTCGAACCATTACGTGAGACTTTGGTGGATGATTTATCGAAATATGATAATGTGAAGATTAATTCTCCCAGAAATGGCGCATCTCATATTTTGAACTTTTCTGTCCAAAACTTTAAACCAGAAGTGTTGATCCATGCATTGAAAGAAGAAGGTGTGATTGTCTCTACTAAATCTGCCTGTTCTTCTAAAGACAATGAAGTCAGTCATGTATTAGAAGCATGTGGTTTAAGTGATGTCTCTGCAAGCAGTGCCATTCGAGTTAGCCTGACAACAGAACAAACTATCGAAGAAGTACAATCATTTTTACAAGCTTTTCAAAATGTAATGAATAAATATGAAAAAATAATGGGGTCATAATATGAACTACGATCATATATTAATTCGCTATGGCGAATTAGCATTAAAAGGTAAAAATCAAAAATTCTTTATTAGAACGTTGCGCTCCAATGTACAACAAGCACTAAGTGATTATAAGGGTTTGTCGATTAAAGGTCAGCGCGATCACATGTATATTTTGTTAAATGGTGAAGATCCTTATCCAATCATTGAACGTTGTAAAGATATCTTTGGCATTCAATCTTTCAGTATGGCAATGAAAGTGAATAATGATGAAGAATCAATTAAAGATGGGACACTTGAAGCAATCAAGAAAGAAGAGGGGCAAACTTTCAAAGTGACTTGTAAACGCCCCAACAAAGAGTTTCCAAAATCATCTCAAGAAATGAACCGTTTATTAGGTGGTCATATTTTACGCAATACTGAAGGTTGGGAAGTAGATGTTCATCAACCAGATGCTGCGATACGCGTTGAAATTCGTCATGATGCAACGTATATAACGTCAGGACGAACTGAAGGGAAAGGTGGTCTGCCTGTCGGATCAACTGGTAAGTCATTATTGATGATGTCAGGTGGAATTGATAGCCCTGTTGCAGGTTATTTAACAATGAAGCGCGGTGTAAAACTAGAAGCAATTCATTTTCATTCACCACCTTTCACATCAGAACGTGCTAAGCAAAAAGTTGAGGATTTAGCGCAAACACTGACAAAATTCGGTGGAGATGTGACCGTTCACTATGTGCCGTTTACAGAACTACAACAAAAGATCTTTAAAAATGTTCCTGAGTACTATGGTATGACTGTGATGCGTCGAGTGATGATGCGTGTGAGCGAACAACTCGCAAAGCAACATAACATCTTATCACTGGCAACAGGTGAAAGCTTAGGGCAAGTAGCGAGTCAAACAATGGAGAGTATGAATGCGATTAATGAGGTAACGAATTACCCGATTATACGACCATTAGTCGCAATGGATAAAAATGAAATTATCAATATCGCAAAAGAGATTGATACTTATGACATTTCAATCCGACCTTATGAAGATTGTTGTACGATCTTTGTTCCGAAACAACCAAAAACACGACCGAAAAGAGAAAAGATTCTCGAATTAGAAGCGTCAGTTGATTTCACACAAGAAATTAATGAAGCTGTTGATCAAGTTGAAACAGTCGTTTATAAAAATAATGCAAATCAAAAACAGGATTCATTCGACGATTTGTTGTAAGTTATGGTCTTCCATCATTTGCATAGTATGATTGCCCTCTTGTTATCTCACAATAGGTAACGAGGAGGTGAAAGACATGGCTCAAAACAACTCAAATAGCTCAAACAACTTAGTTGTACCTGGTGTAGAAGCAGCTTTAGGCCAAATGAAAACAGAAATTGCACAAGAATTTGGCGTACAATTAGGTCCAGATTCAACATCTCGCTCGAACGGCTCTGTTGGTGGCGAAATTACTAAACGCCTAGTTCAACAGGCACAATCACAAATGAATCAACAATAGTGGGCAACAATACAATTGAAGCAACGTTTCATATCCAATGTTTCATTGGATCGTGAAATGGAAGAGGTAGTTACTTAGATGTAACTACCTCTTTTCTATAGAATGAATGAAAGCAAAAATAATTTGCGCTAGGACAGGTGTTTTCGGTAAAGTATAAGTAGCAATATTTTAATGCGTTAATATGAAGGAGAAAAGCGAAATGGGAACATTATGGACGGCAAATAAAATCTATACTATGAAACATGAAAATCATACAGTCGAGGCGATCTATACGAAAGATGGAATAATTGTTGATACGGGTGATTATCATCAATTGAAGTCACATTATCAAGAAGAAATCGATGAAGAGCATCATTCAAAAGGCACAATCTTGCCAGGTTTTATCGATAGTCATCTACATATTATTGGTCACGGTGAGCGATTACTGCGATTAGATGTGACTTATATTGACTCAAGACAGGAGCTTTTGCGACAAGTAGAAGAGGCACTTCAAACCGTGGAACCTGGCGAATGGCTAATTGCTGAAGGGTTTAATGAAAATAATTGGGATGAACCTTATGTGATTCATCGTAAAGAATTAGACGCGATCTCAACGGAATATCCGATTATCTTGACGCGTGTATGTCGGCACGCGATGGTTGCTAATTCAAAGGCAATGGAAATCGCGGGGGTTCATCATGATATAGCAGAACCAGATGGTGGTGTCATAGAACGAAATGAATCAGGGGAATTGACGGGTTATTTCCTGGATCAAGGTCAGGAATTATTGAAACAAGCAATGCCTGAGCCTGACCAAATTTATTTAAAAAAAGCCATTAATCAATCAGTAAATGATTTGTTGTCGAATGGTATTGTCAGTGGACATAGTGAAGATCTGAGCTATTACGGTGATTATTCTAAAACGATTAATGCTTTCCGTGAAACCATTGGAGTCGATCAACGTTTTCGCGCACATCTACTTGTGCATCATGAGATTGTTGATGATTATATTGAAGAGCAAGGTGTCGGACAAGAACAAGATGATTGGCTAGAATTCGGCGCTATGAAACTGTTTGCTGATGGAGCTCTTGGAGGCCGAACAGCTTTAATATCACAACCATATGCGGATGATCCTGAGACAAATGGTGTTGCCATCCATTCTGATCAAGGATTAAAAGAGCTCATTTTAAAAGCTAGAAGCTATAGAATGGCAGTTGCTGTCCACACAATTGGAGATTTAGCAGCTGAGAAAGTCTTAGATGTTATTGAAGCTTACCCGCCAGAACAAGGTCAAAAGGATCGCATTATTCATGGCCAAATTATGCGACCAGATTTGATTCAACGCATGGCTAAACTTCCAGTTATTATTGATATTCAACCAACATTTGTGTCTTCAGACTTTCCATGGGCGATAGATCGAGTTGGTCATCCACTAATCGACTCTTCATATCCTTGGAAAGATTACTTAGATGCTGGGATTTTATGTGGGGGCAGTTCAGATGCACCGATTGAAGAAATAAACCCATTAAACGGTATAGCCGCAGCCGTTGATCGTCGGTCACAGTTTGATGGTCAATCGTATTTGACCAGTCAATGTTTATCGATTTTTGAAGCAGCTGAGCTGTATACAGTCAATGCAGCAAAAATTGTTCAAAAAGAAAATGAACAAGGCTTGATTCTCCCAAGCTATAAGGCAGACTTTGTAGTGTTAGACCATGATATCTTCCAGAGTTCTCCGGACAGTATTCGTCAAACTAACGTAAAGGAAACAATCGTTGGAGGTCACGTTGTTTATCAATCAGAACAATAAAATTAGAGCAACTAAACGTTTCATGACCTGATTAATCTGGTTATGAAACGTTTTTTGTATAAATATTCCTATTTGAGACACCTTATAAGTGTCAGGAGTTGATTAGGTTGACGGTATTACTCATCGTAATAGGTTTATTAGTACTCATTTGTTGTTTCGTTATCTTAACGAAATTAACGTTTCATCTAACGGTTACATATGCCCATAAACAACAAGATATTTTTATGAAAATGACGTGGATGAATCAGCCGATTTTTAAGCGAACGATTCCACTCATTCAACTAGATGATCATTTGTCGCTTAACGTAGAAGAAAAGGATCAGATGTGGCATCAACCAACCAAAGAAAAGAAAAAGCATTACTCAACCGATGATGTTAAAGAACAAGTCAGCCTTGTTAATCGAGTGGTGGATATCACTCAAGATGTGTTACCTAGGATTAGGCGATTGTTGAAGGATATGACGTTACACCATTTCTCCTGGTCTAGCGAAATTGGGATGAAAGCAGCTGATCACACAGCTGTGCTCGTCAGTGTCACGAATGTCTTAAAAAGTGTTGGGTGTCGGACTTTAGCCCAATTGTTACAAAGTCAAGAACATTTGGAGTATCACGTCACACCTAACTATCAAACGGCTTTGTTTAAAACCCATTTTGAATGCATAATTTCAATTCGAATCAGCCATATTATTCGTAATGCGTTTTCGATAGTGTGGCAATATTATAAATTAAAGAGGTGGAATTCTAATGAGCGAACATCCTATTCATAATATGATGGAAACGGCTATGGACAGTTTAAAAGACATGATTGATGTAAATACGATTGTCGGTGATCCGATTGAAACGCCTGATAAGTCAACGGTTATTCTTACTGTATCAAGAGTTGGCTTTGGGTTTGCTTCAGGAGGTAGCGAATTTCAAACATCATCTTCACAACAAGACTCTCAATCCCAGCAAGAATTACCTTATGGTGGCGGTGCTGGTGGAGGTGTCTCCATTACACCGATCGCATTTTTGATTGTAAGAGCACATGATGTCCAAATGGTTCATTTAGATGAGAATACACATATTGTTGAGAAATTGATTGATTTGGCACCACAGGCTGTGGAGAAAGTTCAATCTTTATTTAATGAATCGAGTCAAAATCAACAGTCACAATCAACCTCAACCCCTGAATAATTCTTTAACTGTCAAAGTCCTTTCATCTTTGCTAAAATAAGACTGTATTATGATTCACGGAGGGACTTTGATGCAAGAACAAATTGATACGCTGTTCACATGGTTAGACGAAACAACAACCATCATTGAACAGGAAGAAAATACACCCTATATTGAGGCGTTAATTGCTTCAAGTAATTTATTATTTGAACAACAGGTGCCTGAAGACCTAGAACCTAATTATCGCCAAAAATTGGTTGATCAAGTAAATAATGTTCAATTTGATCAATTCGATAAAGAAGCGCGACGTAAGGCTATGCAGTTAGCTATTTTGAAAGGGATGAAAGGTGCTACTCAACAGCATCATTACATCACTCCGGATACGATTGGTGTATTTATGGGTTATTTAATTAATAAATTTATGGATGATGAGACTTCTTATCGTCTATTTGATCCGGCGGCAGGTTCGAGTAATTTATTGTTAACCATTTTAAACCAACAGGATCACCTTAATGTTGAAACGTTCGGAAGTGAAGTGGATCCAACACTTATTCGCTTAGCTTTTAATAATACGAATTTACAAGAGCGTGAAATTGAGTATTTCCATCAAGACAGTTTAAAACCGATATTATTAGAACCTGTCGATGTGATTGCTTCAGATTTACCAGTCGGTTATTACCCTGATGACGATACTGCTAGCTCCTACGAATTAAAAGCGGAAGAAGGGGAGCATTCCTTTGCTCACCACTTATTTATCGAACAAAGTTTAAAATATGTGAAAGAAGCAGGCTATCTATTCTTTGTTGTCCCTAGCTTCTTATTTGCTAGTGAACAGAAGGATGCTTTGCAGTCTTTCCTTAAAGAACATGCACATATTGTTGGCGCTTTAGAATTACCAGAATCCATGTTTAAAGACGAGAAGTTCAAGCGAAGTATTTTAGTTTTACAGAAAAAAGGGGAAGCAACACGGGATCCAAATAAAGTGATGTTAGCCCAGTTACCATCCTTTAAAGATGTAGAAGCAACCAATAATGTCATTCAACAGATTGATGAATGGTTCCAAAACGATCGATAAAAAGGAGCTGTGTTCATGGGAGAGGAACGCGTTTTAGTTGATTTGTCACGTTGGGAAGATGATCTAGACTCTTATGTTTCAAATGATTTTGAGAAAATGTATGAAATGTGGGTGCAAGATCAGTTTCAGAAACTACCTAAGCATGTCCAACAACGTTTTTTTAACAGTGTGGATCAATGGCTAATTTATACTTATACTTTCCTACAAGGAACGCAAATGCAACAGGATGCTTATGACCGATTATTGCAAATTGGCCGTACGTATGATGAAACAATCAATACGATTGAAGATTTGAGCCGATTATCAATTGAGAAACAAACCTATCTCGCTAACCAGCACGTTGCTAAAAATCGTTTATATTCCTTTGTCCAAGGTGGTATGGCTGGTTCTGGAGGATGGTTGTTATTAGGTGTTGATATCCCGTTAATGGTGGGGTTGAATTTACGAACCATTCAATTAATCGGTACGAGTTTCGGATATAATATGCATAACCCGATCGAAATGCTGTTAGCGCTTAAGGTATTTCATGCTGGGGCACTACCTAAACGATTGCGTTATGAGGCTTGGCAGGAATTAAAGGAAAATGTAAATGAGTATGATTCTTTCATGGGTAAACATGAGGAACTAACCAACCCGACATGGGCAGAACAACCGCTAAAGTCGATATTTAAAACGTTAGCGATCGTGTTATCTCGTAGGAAAATGATACAGGGTCTGCCAATTGTAAGCGTTGGAATTGGAGCAGCTGTGAATTATAAAACCGCTAAAGATGTCAGTGAATTTGCAACGCGATTTTATCAATATCGTTCCATTCAATCTTCTAATAAATAAAGGTGACCATTAGATGGTCACCTTTATTTATTCATCTTCAGGTCGTACAACCAAAACGTCAACTTTCGAATAACGGGTAATGTGTTCTGATACACTGCCGATAAAGAAACGTTCGACTGTGTTCATTCCTGTCGCTCCGCAGATAATTAAATCAGCATTGTATTTTGGTGCTACTTCTTTTGCGATTTTAACTTTAGGTGAACCGTGTTCGAGGTCAGTTACGACGTTTTCAATACCTTCATCTTCTGCACGATTTTGATAAGTTCTTAGCAATTCCCAAGCATCATTTTGTACCCGCTCTGATACGCTACGATCGTAAGCTTCAATTGTAGAATAGACACGTGTATCGACAACGTGTGAAATGATAAGTGTGGCATTATTTCGTTTAGCGATACTAATTGCTTTTTGAAAGGCAAAATCAGATGCTTTAGATCCATCTACAGCAATTACGACATCATGATATTCGAAAGCCATATGACCCCTCCTTATTTCTACTTATATTATACCATAAATATCAGAATATTCATACTCGTACAAAGGCGTTGTTTTATCGTTTGCTTTATTCATTTTATAGGTGAAACATGGTAAAATTGGATTAGAGATGATGTAATGATAGGAGTTCTAGATATGAAACATGTCATTGTAACAGCTGGAACAAAAGGTTTAGGACGAAAAATGACAGAGTATTTTCTCTCGCAAGGTTATAGTGTAACAGCGACTTATCGAACGGATACTGAAAGAGCAAACGAACTGATCGAAACTTTTCAAGAAAAACAAGATCGCTTACAGGTTGTTTATCTTGATACGATGAACGTCTCGTCCATTCGCTCAGCCGTTAATGAAGCTTATGAACGGTTTGGTCGTATTGATTGCTTAGTTAGTAACGCTGGGCCTTATATCTTCGAGCGTAAGAAATTGTTTGATTATACCGAGGATGAATGGCATGAGATGGTCCGTGGTAATTTAGATGCGTCTTTTTATTTACTAAAAAATGTACTGCCGATTATGCGAGAACAGAAATTTGGCAGAGTGATCTTTCTTGGATTTCAAGGTGTCGATTATAGTTCAGGATGGATTTATCGCTCAGCGTTTGCTTCAGCCAAGGTAGGACTAGCTTCATTAATGAAGACTGTTGCATTGGAAGAAGCGGAAAATCAAATTACAGCGAATATGATTGCACCTGGTAAAATAGTTGATGAAATGAAAGAAGCAGACATCATGACTAGTCGCGATATATTAGATACGGAAACACCAATAGGACGACCAGGAACTGGTGAGGATATTGCGAGGACTGTCGCTTATTTATGCGACGATCAATCAGATATGATTACTGGCACTGTAATCGAAGTAACAGGTGGATTAGATGTGATTCATAAGCATTTATCTTGATGATACTAAAAATATGTAATCCATGTTATAGTTAAATCGGTTACATAAATATAAGAACCAATATAGGAGGCTTAGTTATGAAAATTGGCGTACCAAAGGAGCTTAAAAACAATGAAAATCGAGTTGCGCTTACACCTGCAGGGGTTATGACGCTTCAAGAAGCGGGTCATGATTTATTTGTAGAAACACAAGCGGGAGAAGGATCGGGTTTCACAGATGATCAATATCGTGAAGCGGGTGCTACGGTTGTGGATTCCGCTAACGAAACTTGGAAGCAAGAAATGGTAATGAAGGTTAAGGAGCCGCTACCAGAAGAATATGATTATTTTTATGAAGGACTTATATTATTTACTTATTTACATTTAGCGGCAGAACCTGAATTAACTCAAGCTTTAATTGATCATAAAGTGACAAGCATTGCTTATGAAACAGTTGAATCAGATCAAGGCACACTACCATTATTGACGCCTATGAGCGAAGTGGCTGGTCGTATGGCTTCGCAAATCGGTGCTCAATTCTTAGAGAAAACACGTGGAGGAAAAGGTGTCTTATTAAGCGGTATTCCAGGTGTGGAACGTAGTAAAGTGACAGTTGTTGGTGGTGGTGTTGTTGGTACCAATGCTGCCAAAATAGCAGTTGGCTTAGGTGCTGATGTCACAATCGTCGATTTAAGCCCGAACCGTTTGCGTGAATTAGATGACTTATTTGGTAATCAGATTAATACGGTTATGTCTAATCCGTTAAATATCGAAGAACAAGTTAGACAATCTGATTTATTAATCGGTGCTGTACTGATTCCAGGTGCTAAAGCGCCTAAATTAGTGACAGAAGACATGGTTAAACAAATGACAGATGGTTCTGTAATTGTTGATGTGGCAGTTGACCAAGGTGGTATTGTTGAAACGGTTGATCATATTACGACGCATGATAACCCAACGTATGATCGTCATGGTGTGCAACATTATGCGGTTGCGAATATGCCAGGAGCTGTTCCTCGGACATCAACTATTGGATTAACCAATGTCACAGTGCCATATGCTATACAGCTTGCTAACAAAGGTTATCAAGAAGCAGTACAAGATAACCCTCAATTAGCAAAAGGTGTTAATACCTTAAAAGGGTATGTGACTTATAAAGCTGTAGCTGATGCACACGGAATGGACTTTTACGATTTAACTAGCTTAATTTAAAGCGCATTTCTTAAATTATTAATAGTCACGAAAAGCCCGGATGACTCCTGATCGTAATTGGAGCTCATCCGGGCTTTTAGTTGATTAATCTCATTTAAGTAATAATTTTCAATTCTTTAGGATATTGCGTTAATACTAGTGGGCCGTCTTCTGTCATATAAATATCATCCTCGATTCTGACACCACCAACATCAGGCTGATATATCCCTGGTTCGATCGTAAATGTCATTCCAGCTTGTAATGGATCTTGATTGTTCGATGCCATCGAAGGAAATTCGTGAACATCAATTCCCATGCCGTGACCAATTCGATGGGTAAAATAGTCGCCATATCCTGCATCATCAATAGTAGAACGTGCTGCTTGATCAATTTCACCTAATGGCGTCCCTAGTTGACATGCTTCAATCGCTCGTTTTTCCGCTTCTAAAACAGTTTGATACACAGCTTGTTGTTCAGCAGTTATATCCCCCACAGCCACTGTTCGGGTAATATCAGAGCAATAGCCATCATAAACAACCCCTAAGTCCATTAAAACGAAGTCTCCATTTTCGATTGGTTTAGTACTTGGGGTTCCATGAGGTGAAGCCGTTTTTTCTCCTGAAAGCACAAGTGTTGAAAATGACATATCACGAATTCCTTTTTGTTTTAAGGCATATTCAACTTCTGCAATAATATCTAATTCAGTTTTGCCAGGCCGAATATGCTTGACCGCCGTTTCAATAGCAAAATCAGCATAACGAGCAGCTTCTTGAAGTGCTTTTAGTTCTGAGTCATCTTTTATAACACGAATTTGATTGAGTAAATTTTGACCGTAATGAACGTCACTTGTTTGTGTAAGGTTAAGGATGTTTTGATAACGTGAAACATTTAGGTGATCTTCTTCAATAGCTAAATGCTTCGGTAAATCGCCTGTTGATGTGAGCCATGTCTTAATTTTGTCCCAAGGGTCTTCGTGATCGAAGTATGTAATAATATCGTCTTGCCAAGAAGTGCGACGAATATCTTCCATTTCTAATGCTGGTGCTACGATCACTTTACGTCCATAAGTATCAACATAAACAGCAATTAAGCGCTCGTGAGCTTCAGCGTAAAGGCCACTGTAATAAAATACATTGGCTTTAGACGTCATCAAAATACTATCTAAATCGTGTTTCTTTAAAGCTTCAGTTAATTGATCCAATCGTTGATTCAAGTTAATCACCTCTAAAAATTATAGTCTTTATGTGTTATCTTAACGGATAAAGGGTAATAAATGAATGGTGAAGTAATAATTTTAATTAAAATCAAAAAACATAGGAGGCATAACATATGAAAGTAAGTTATCATGGTCATTCTGTTGTAAAGGTTGTAACAGACGAGCACACCATTTTAATCGATCCATTTATTTCTGGAAATGACAATTGTGATTTAAACGCTGAAGGTCTAAAAGCTGATGTAATTTTACTAACACATGGTCACAATGATCACGTTGGTGACACAGAACAAATTGCCAAAGAAAATGATGCACAAATTGTTGCACCGTTTGAATTGGCAACTTATCTCGGGAATAAAGGGTTAAATGCGCACCCAATGCATATTGGTGGCGGTCATGAATTTGACTTCGGATATGTGAAATTAACACAAGCTTTCCATGGCTCTGCTTATACAGAAGAAGATGGCACCATTGTTTATACGGGAATGCCAGCTGGTTTATTATTAACGATTGATGGAAAAACAATCTATCATGCTGGTGATACAGGATTATTCTCAGACATGAAGTTAATTGGTGAGTTTAATGATATTGATTTAGCATTCTTACCAATTGGAGATAACTTTACAATGGGACCTGATGATGCACGATTAGCTGCTGAATGGATTAATGCAGCTCGTGTTGTACCTGTTCACTACAATACATTCCCATTAATTAATCAAGATGGAGAAGCATTTGCGAACTCCTTACCACAAAACGTTGGTTATGTCATGAAACCAGGCGACGCATTAGACTTATAAAGAAATGGTAAGCAGTCGATTAGATATCGGCTGCTTTTTTATATTTGTTATTTTAAAATTTATTGTTGTTTATAGCAGGTTCAGTACTTAGTTGTTGAATTGTGAGGAGCGAAGGTGGCGACTCCTGTGGGAATAGCACGAGTCTCGAGACCCCGCAGGAAGCGCTTTTTTTCCGAGGAGGCTCGAGCCGTGCCCACGGAAAGCGTCCACCGAAAGCGGATCACAATATCAACAACGAACTTTAACAGAGCATATAGTTGGTACCCTTAATTGCTGAATATCTGGCAAACAGGTATAATAAATCTATATGATCATAGAGAATTAGGTGAGTCGATGAGCACTAAACATGAACAGATATTAAATTACATAGAATCGTTGTCGGTCGGGTCGAAAATATCCGTCCGTGCCATTGCAAAGGAACTGGATGTCAGTGAAGGTACGGCTTACCGAGCGATTAAAGAAGCACAATCAACAGGGCTTGTCAGCACCATTGAACGTGTTGGGACCATCCGTATTGAACAGAAACGCAAAGAGAATATTGAAAAATTAACTTTTGCCGAAGTGGTTAATATTATTGATGGTCAAGTGTTAGGAGGGCGTACAGGTTTACACAAAACCTTGAATAAGTTTGTCATCGGTGCTATGAAACTTGAAGCCATGATGAAATACACTGAGAAAGGGAGTTTATTGATTGTCGGTAACCGTGTGAAAGCACAGGAAAAGGCTTTGAACGCGGGAGCTGCTATTTTAATTACAGGTGGCTTCGATACGACAGACTATGTTAAAAATTTAGCTGATCGCTATGAACTTCCAGTGATTTCGTGCTCTTATGATACGTTCACTGTGGCAGCTATGATTAATCGCGCCATATATGATCAACTCATTAAGAAGGAAATTGTCATTGTAGATGATATTTATACACCTGTTGAAGAAACACGGGTATTGTATGAAGATGACCTCGTGTCAGCGTGGCATGCTTTGTACGATCAAACGAAACACAGCAGATATCCTGTTTTAAATCGAAACAATCAAGTAGTAGGCGTCGTAACATCGAAAGATATTATTAATAAACGAATTGATTTAAAAATCGAAAAAGTAATGGCTAAAAAGCCGATTGTAGCAAAAGTTTCAACGTCTTTAGCTAGCGCTGCTCATACCATGGTATGGCAAGGGATCGAAATGATGCCTGTGGTTGATGACGCTGACACTTTTAAAGGGGTCATTAGTCGACAAGATGTCATTAAAGGATTACAAAGTAGTCAGAGACAACCACAAATTGGAGAAACCATTGATGATTTAATTCATAAACAAATGCAATCTGACGATGCGTCCAATCAATTTGTAACAGAAGTCACGCCGCAAATGACAAATCAAATTGGGACATTATCATATGGCGTATTTGCATCATTAGTTACGGAGGCTTGTAACCAATCCTTGAAAAAAGAAAAAACAGGAGACATGGTAATAGAAAATTTATCAATCTTCTTCATGAAACCTGTTCAGATTGGTGCTATATTAACTGTGACTCCTGAAATACTTGAGTTAGGTCGGAAGTTTGCCAAGATTGACGTGCAAATATTCTCTGATCAAGAATTAGTGAGTAAAGCCATGGTGATGACGCAATTAATCAATCGTTAGTCTAAGTCACCAGCTTCTTGTAACCTGATAATCTCACCTCGATAGTGCTTAAACACCTTGTAACCGTGAACGAATTGAGCACCACCAAGAACTAAGAAGAGAATACACACGAATAAGGCGAACTGCGTTTGATAAAAACCGTATGCATTAATGCCGAATGACGCAATAAATACACCTAGAGCTATTCGTGCTTTACCATTCGTATAGTGCATATATAAAGGATTTTTATAATTCAAGATTCTGACTTTAAAATACAAATAAAAAACAATTGAAACGACAAAGATTGTCACGAGAATAATCAAATTAAACGCTCCTTTTATGATCAAATCCGTATCTATTGTATCGATTTTTGGCTTGAAAGGCTAGTGACAATTATGAGAAAGGATGCCATTTATGCAACGTGAAATCATACAACAAATCAAACAACATAGTACGATTATCCTACACCGTCATGTTCGACCTGATCCTGATGCTTATGGGTCACAGGTCGGTTTAGCTAAAATAATCGAGGCTACTTATCCTGAGAAACAAGTATATGTTGTCGGTGAAGAAGACCCAAGTTTAGCGTATCTAGCTGAACTTGACGACATTAAGGATGAGACGTACGAAAATGCCTTAGTCATTGTTTGTGATACAGCTAATGAAGAACGTGTTTGTGATCAAAGATATCGCCAAGGAAATTATTTAATTAAAATTGATCATCATCCCAATCGTGATCCTTATGGTAATGTGATGTGGGTTGATCCTGATGCATCATCAACATGTGAAATGGTTTATGAATTATATGAAACAGCACAGGCAGATGGATGGGTAATGACAAAAGAAGCTGCTCGTTTAATCTATGCTGGTATTATTGCGGATACTGGACGATTCTTGTTTCCAAATACAACCGAAAGAACATTTGAAGCAGCGAAATCACTTATTCAGTATGACTTCGATCGTCAATCTTTACATGACAATTTATATCGTGTTTCGCTTAATACGGCTAAATTCAAAGGGGAGTTATTATCGAATTTAGAGCGTCGTGAAAGTGGATTAGTTGTTTTCAAACTAACACAAGAAATGCTAAACCATTATGGTGTAACTCCTGAAGAAACGCACGCTTTTGTGAGTGTGCCTTCAGATATTGAGGGCGTTTTAGCGTGGGTGTTTTTCGTAGAAGAAGAGGACGTTATTCGAATTCGTTTACGCTCGAAAGGTCCTGTGATTAATGGAGTGGCTGAACAGTTTGATGGTGGCGGGCATCCAATGGCATCAGGTGCTAAAATAACTTCCTGGGATCAAACTGACGACGTTATCGACGCATTAGATGCCGTTTGTTTAAATTATTAATCATAATTAAAAGAGCTCAGCGATTAGCTGGGCTCTTGTTTAACTCGTGCGATTTTCTGGGATGAACCATGAACCGATGTCAGTATGGTCTTCAAAAATTTCTAAGTTGTTAGCTTTTATTCTACGTTTCATTAGTCGGATGAGTTCTTCGGTTTCGGCATAAGCTGAATAACCATCCTTGAGACGGTTCACCTTTTCGTTTGCAAGTCTTTGTTTATACTGTACAAACATTGGACTCACCTCTTTCTATAAGTTGACCTTATACAATGATAAGATTCTAATTATATTATAACCATATTCAAACGTTTTATATCAGTTGATAATGAAAGTTTGCAAAACCGTCAATATTTTATGACAGTTTTATGACGGAGCGATTTTAACTTCTATGCTTAGGATTAAGGTAGGTCCAATGGTCATATGTCTGACCACTAATTGATAGTCGACATCTCGAATATTAAACGTTTTATTTTCTATTGTACGCAATAACAAGGTGCGCTGTTCAGACAAAGAGATAATATTCTGACCGACGACTGACTCGAGTTCATCTAATAAGTTTTCTTTTAATTCGTGAGTGGTGAAACGATCTAAATCTAATTGCTCCGCATTGGTCCATGTGAGTTCAATTTTTTGTACCGTAACACGTTGCTCAGCTTCTTCATTCAAGTCACTTTGATCACTTTTTAAAAGTTCATTTTCTTGTTTTACTTCATGTAATTCATTTCTAATGGATAGATTCTCTTCAATCCATCTTTCTGTATGTTGACCATATACAAATAAAAAAAAGATATAACCGATGACCACACCAGTTAAAACGCCGATTAGAAATGTTTGCCAAGATGCTTTCTTGTAATAAGGAGGGATGTGCATGTCACAAATCTCCCTGTGTTAACCAGTTGATTAACATAATGCCTGATTTGACTCCACTCATTGCTGAAATGATGAGCGCTATTTGCCTAATGACATCGATCGTCGATGCTTCGAAAATTCCTCTTTCAAATGATGATATGGCATCAAACGTGCCACCGATAGCTGCGACAATGGCCCATATTCTTAATTTCTTCGCAGCTAACATCATTTCAGACAAAGGGGGTTGTCCAGTTAAATAACCACCTAAACTACCAAATAATGCGCCTCCTGTTAACACACCAAACGCAATGAAAAAGCATTTTATAATTGAGATAACCATACGTTCTTCCATATTATCGACCTTCTAGCCTTTTTAGTCGTGTTAAACTACTTGCAGACAAGCAGTCTTAATTACTAAAATGTATGTTTTTCTTATTTGATTTATGTGATTGATTTCAACTTCGTCCTTTCTCCTATATAATAATAGTAGAGAGTATGAAGTCGAAGAGTAAGCAGGTGAATGATCCATGGATTTTGTGCAATTACAACTTTATAGTAGCTACACCCTTATGAAGAGTGCTATATCAATTGAAAAAGTCGTCCAAGAAGCAAAAGAAAAAGGGTTTAAAGCTCTAGCTTTGACGGATGAAGGTGTTTTACATGGATCGTATCATTTTGTACATGCATGTGAACGACATGGGATTAAACCCATTGTTGGTATGACAACTAATGTATACATAGCAGATGAACCACGTCCTGTTCGGATGATTTTATTAGCCCAATCAGAAACAGGATTTCAATCGTTAGTAACTTTATCGAATAAGGAACATATTCGTCAGGAATCAATCTATTTAGAGGATATCGAACACGCAGATGATTTGATTACAATCGCTTCATTTTATCAAACGGTATTTGAAGACCTGATTTATTTACAAGATTACGACCATTTAAATAAATTATTAGGCGTGTTAGATCATCAATTGAATGATTGGTATATTAATTTGCAGCCTCATGGAACGTCGTTAATTCAGTCATGGCTCTATAACCAAGGTCATTCTTATCGACATAAAGCTGTGGTAACAGATAATGTGCGTTATGTTCGTGAACGCGATTTGATCGGTTATCAAGCGTTACAGGCCATGCAGCATCAAGCAACGATTCATCAACAGTCATCGTTAAATGATAATGTCTCACATTTAAAATCATTAAATGAATATGATGAAACATTTGTGGAAGAGTGGCGAGATGCGTTTAATCGAACGACAGAGATTGCTGATCAATGCCATTTGACCATGTCGCAAAAGTGGTTCGATTTGCCGGAATTTCCAAAAGAACAGACAGATGAAACGTCTGAAGACATGTTACGCCGATTGTGTGAAGAATCGCTTCAATATAAATATGATTCCGCAAGTCAGTCTCAGGCAATGGAACGATTAGACCATGAACTTAATACGATTAATCAAATGGCATTTGCTGATTATTTCTTAATTGTATGGGACCTTGTAAAATATGCGAAAAAGGAAGGCATATTGGTGGGGCCAGGACGTGGTTCGGCTGCAGGGTCGATTGTTGCTTATTTATTAAATATTACGGATGTAGACCCGATTAAACATCAACTATTATTTGAAAGGTTTTTAAACCCTGAACGACAGTCAATGCCAGATATTGATATTGATTTTTCGGATTATCGACGAGATGATGTGCTCCACTATGTGAAAAATAGATACGGTGATGATCGAGTCGCACAAATCATTACGTTTGGAACATTTCAAGCGCGTTCAACTATTAGAGAGTTAGCGAAAGTTTTCCAAATTAGTCGTGAACAACAAACGTACTTACTTAATGCGATTCCACAACAAACGAATTCCTTAAAGCAAGCGATCAAGCAGAATGAAACATTGAAAGATTATATTACTCAAACAGATCAATTGAAGAAAATGTTCCAAGCCGCATTTGTGATAGAAGGATTACCACGACATCACTCTGTTCACGCTGCAGGTGTTGTGATCAGTGACCGTCCACTGACGGGGAGAATTCCAATGTTTCCAGGCGCTGAGGGTGTCTTGTTAACTCAGCTCCCAATGGAAGAGCTTGAATCATTAGGATTATTGAAGATGGATTTCCTTGGATTGAGGAATTTAACATTAATTGAACGGATGTTGAAACAAATTCGAGAGCGTGAGGGGAAGACTTTAACGCTTGAACAAATCCCAGAGCATGATTCTAAAACGTTTAAATTATTGCAAAATGGCTTAACAACAGGTGTGTTCCAATTAGAATCATCAGGTATGAAGAAGGCATTACGGACTATTAAACCAACATCTTTTGAAGATATAGTGGCCGTTATTTCCTTATATAGACCCGGGCCTATGCAATTCATTGATACCTTCTCAAAACGAAAACATGGCTTTGAAAAGGTGGAATATGTTCATGACGATTTAAAATCAATATTACAACAAACGTACGGTGTATTGATTTATCAAGAACAGATCATGCAAATTGCCAGTGAATTAGCTAACTTCACGATGAGCCAAGCCGATTTATTGAGAAGGGCGATAAGCAAGAAAGATCGGGAAGCTATTGAACAATTACGTCGTGAATTTCTGATTGGTGTAGAAGAAAAGGGTTATGAGTCTTCATTGGGTGAGCAAGTATTTTCATGGATTGAACGATTCGCAGATTACGGTTTCAATAAAAGCCACGCAGTAGCTTACTCGATGATCGCTTATCAATTAGCTTATTTTAAAGCGCATTATCCAGCCTATTTTTACGCTGAATTGTTAACTTCAATGATGCATGATGCTAACAAATTAGAAATGTATGTAAAAGAAGCAAGGCAAGTTGGCGTTAAAGTTTTACCACCTTCGATTAATGCGAGTTTTGGCAAGTTTACTGTTAAGGACCATCAGACAATTCGCTTTGGATTATTAGCTATAAAAGGTTTAGGGAAACAAGTCTATGAGGAGATTATTCGAGCGCGTGGTCAGACACCCTTCCAGGGGTTATTTGATTTTTGCCAACGTGTATCGTTAAATATCGTGACACGTCCAATCCTTGAATCGATTATTATTGTAGGTGGATTTGATGATATACACCCGCATCGTGCACAGTTATTAGCTTCTGTGGTGCAAGCGATTGACCAAGGGGAGCTATTTTCTGGCATGGATGAGTCGTTTAATATGAATGTTCAATATACTAATGTTCCTGACTTTTCCATTTTGAAGGCGATTAATATGGAACAGGAAGTGATGGGGTTTCGAATTAGTGAACATCCATTTCATCGTATGAGACGTGGTTTAACCCGGGAAGGATACTTAACAACGAAACAATTTAAAGAACTTCCTTTGAAAAAAAGGGGTAAGCTGACCTTAACTGTGAATCAAGTGAAAACGATACGGACAAAACGTGGTGAACAGATGGCCTTTGTCACATTGGAAGACGAATATGGCGAAATTGATGGTGTTATTTTTCCGAAACTGTACCGTGAAATTGGGCGAGATCTTGATGAGGAAAAAACGGTGCAAGCATCAGGTGACTTGGATGAACGAAACGGTCAGAAGCAACTCATATTACAAAAGGTTGATTTTATTGATTTAGATAAATTAGAAGTTGATGATCATCGAAAAGTGTTTATTAAGTTACTTCATCAGGATGAACAAGCACAATTAGATTATATTAAACAGATACACACTCATTTTCCTGGTAAAACACCTATTACGATTTATTCTCCTCAACAGAATCAGGTGTATCAATTAGCACCAGCATTTGATATTCATGTTCACGATGAAAGTATCCAGGCTTTAAAAGATTATTTCACAGAGGGCCATGTTGTTGTAAAATCGTAGTTGTGATGTGAGGATGCACATCACGACTTACGACTTTACATGTTGGTTTGATTTGTTATAATTAATTGCGTTAGTGGTCTGACCATTTATGAAAAGGAGCGGTATAAGTGGCGAATTTAAAAGCAGAAGCATTACAAATGCACAAGGCAAATCAAGGGAAATTAGCAACTCATTCGAAAGTGCCAATCCGCAATGCAAGAGATTTAAGTTTAGCTTACTCTCCAGGTGTTGCTGAGCCTTGTAAAGCGATCTATGATAATAAAGAATCTGTTTTTGATTATACAATGAAGGGTAATATGGTAGGGGTTGTGACGAATGGTTCAGCAGTTCTCGGACTTGGGAATATAGGTGCTGATGCATCTCTTCCAGTAATGGAAGGTAAATCAGCTTTATTCAAAGGGTTTGCAGGAGTCGATTCCTTCCCGATTGCTTTAAATACAGAAGATGTTGATGAATTCGTTCAAACTGTGAAGTTAATGGAGCCAACATTTGGTGGTATTAATTTAGAAGATATCGCAGCTCCTAAATGTTTTGTTATAGAAGAACGTCTTAAGAAAGAAACAAATATTCCAATCTTTCATGATGACCAGCATGGCACTGCTATTGTTACGGCGGCAGGGCTTATTAATGCCCTGAAATTATCTGGTAAATCATTCTCAGATATTAAAGTTGTTGCTAACGGTGCTGGCGCAGCGGGTATTGCTATTATTAAATTACTTTATAATTTCGGTGTACGTGATATGATCATGTGCGATTCACGTGGAGCTATTTATGATGGTCGTGATGAAGGTATGAATGATGTAAAAGATGAAGTAGCTAGATTTACAAACAAAGATAAAGAAGCAGGAACATTAGAAGAAGTGATGGAAGGTGCCGATGTGTTTATTGGTGTATCAGTTGGTGGCTTACTATCAAAAGAAATGGTCGAGTCAATGAATGATGACCCGATTATCTTTGCGATGGCGAATCCAGATCCTGAGATCGTTCCAGATGACGCGAAAGAAGCAGGGGCTAAAGTAATTGGTACAGGTCGTTCAGATTTTCCGAACCAAGTGAACAATGTTTTAGCTTTTCCAGGTATTTTCCGAGGCGCATTAGATGTACGAGCAACCCGGATTAATGAACGAATGAAGGTAGCTGCAGCTGAAGCGATTGCCGAATTAGTCGGTGATCAATTATCAGCAGATTACGTCATTCCTGAACCTTTTGATTCTCGTGTGGCACCAGCTGTTGCAGGCGCAGTAGCACGTGCAGCTATGGAGTCAGGTGTGGCTCGAGTTGACGTTGACCCAGAGGATGTCGTGAAGCGGACACAAGAATTAACAGATATTGGTTAAGGAATAATAGGGTTTGAGGTGTGTCGCATGTCTAATCCATCAAAAATGAAAGTTTATCAAGAAGTTTTAAATGAAATTAGGCGTTTTATTCAAGAACGCGAATTAGAAGATGGAGATCGAATTCCTTCTGAACGAGAGTTATCAGATCAATTAAATGCTAGTCGGGCATCTGTTCGTGAAGCTTTACGCGCGATTGAATTATTAGGGTTAATTGAAACTCGTCACGGTGAAGGTACATTTTTACGCACTTACAAACCTTTTCACTCTGTGGAATTGTTATCAACCTTTGTTTTAACTGAAGCACAAACCAAAGATGAGTTAAAAGAAGTGCAATATATGCTTGAACAATTATGCTTACAAGAGTTGAAGCGACTGAATGTAAGAGAAATTGAGGAATTAGAATCACTTGATGGTGCAAGTGAACAAATCCATAATGAGTTGTTTATTCTATTGTTTAATCAACTGGGGAATCAATTACTATTGAAGATATGGCATCTTGTAGCTGGCTTTCAACAAATGACGGAACAAGAGCAGCTTGATGCTTCTGATGTTCAGTCTATAATTGACCGAATTAAACGCCAAGAATATGACCAAGCAATCGATACCCATTCGAGATTGTATACTTAAATTCTGTTAGAGTTTGATGTTATTATTCGATTTAGTTATTACTAAGTTGTTGAATTGTGAGAAGCGAAGGTGGCGACTCCTGCGGAAACAGCACGAGTCTCGAGACCCCGCAGGCCGCGTTTTTGGCCGAGGAGGCTCGAGCCGTGCCCGCGGAAAGCGTCCACCGAAAGCGGATCACAATATCAACAACGGACTTTATCAAAGCTTATACTTAATATAAATTATGACAGTTTTTGCATGATAGAGAACGTATGATGTGATTGAGTGATTGGTGAAGGAGGAATCGGCTTGATAAAAGACATGTTTAATCGAAAACGTAAATATGCCACTGTCTCAAAACAAGAAGAACATGGGGACTTACCAGAAGGATTAATGATTAAGTGTCCTTCTTGTCGAAAAATATTTTATAGAAAAGAAATTGAGAAGAATTTACTAACGTGCCCACATTGTGAACATCACCATCAAATGTCAGCACCTGAACGTCTTGACGCTTTACTAGATCAAGGATCGTTTGAAGAATGGGATGCGGATTTAACATCTGAAAATCCATTAGAATTTCCGGATTATTTGGAGAAGATCGAAAAAGACCAACGCAAAACAGGCATTAATGAAGCAGTGGTCACAGGACAAGGTACGATTAACGGAAATCCAACAGCTATTGGTGTAATGGATTCGCGTTTTCGTATGGGGAGTATGGGTTCTGTTGTAGGCGAGAAAATTGCCCGAGCTATTGAAAAGGCCAATGAACTCGGCGTACCTTTCATTTTATTTACTGCTTCAGGCGGTGCACGTATGCAAGAAGGTGTATTAAGTCTCATGCAAATGACAAAAACATCTGTTGCCTTGGAACGTTTTGATCGAAATGGTGGTTTATTCATCTCCTATATGACAAATCCAACGACAGGCGGTGTATCAGCAAGTTTCGCTTCATTAGGTGATTATAATTTTGCAGAACCAGAAGCTTTGATTGGCTTTGCTGGACGCCGAATTATTGAGCAAACGATTCGTGAGAAGTTACCTGATGATTTCCAAACAGCTGAATTTCTATACAAACACGGACAACTTGATCGTGTGGTTCCGAGGTACGAAATGAAAGAAACATTGACTACTATTCTTGAACTCCACCAAGCAGGGGGTGGGCAATCATGAAAAACGTATTACCATTTGAAAAACCAGTCGTAGAACTGCGTGAGAAAATTGCAGAGTTGAAGAGCTTTACGAGTGAAAGTGATGTTGATCTCAGCGGTGAGATTGAAACTTTAGAAAATCGATTAGAGCAATTGGAAAAAGAAGTGTATGGAAACATGACACCGTGGGATCGAGTCCAGATGGCACGCCACGCTGAGCGCCCGACGACTTTAGACTATATTGAATATGTCTTCACTGATTTCCTTGAAATGCATGGAGACCGTTACTTTGGTGATGATGAGGCGATTGTCGGTGGTATTGCCAAATTTAAAGGACAACCCGTTACTGTAATTGGTCACCAACGAGGTAAAGATACAAAAGAAAACTTACGTCGTAATTTTGGTATGCCACATCCTGAAGGGTACCGTAAAGCGTTACGTCTAATGAAACAAGCTGAAAAGTTCAATCGCCCAGTTATTACTTTTATTGATACAAAAGGCGCTTATCCTGGTCGAGCAGCAGAAGAACGTGGACAAAGTGAAGCTATAGCCAAGAATTTGCGTGAAATGGCAGGTCTGACTGTTCCTGTTATTTGTATTGTGATAGGTGAAGGAGGAAGTGGTGGTGCACTAGGAATTAGTGTTGGAGACCGCTTATACATGTTAGAGAATTCCACGTATTCGGTTATTTCACCAGAAGGTGCTGCTGCCTTGCTTTGGAAGGATTCGAATTTAGCACAACAAGCGGCAGAGAAAATGCGGATTACATCTTATGATTTAAAAGAGTTAAATGTCATTGATGATGTCATTGAAGAAATTCAAGGTGGGGCTCATCGTGATTTAGAGACTCAGGCTAAATGGATCACCGATCGACTTGAATCAGATTTAAATGAACTCAACCATTTATCTCATGACGACTTGCTAGATCGTCGATGGGAAAAGTATAATCAAATTGGTGCTGTTGCATCAGTCATTCAATCCTAAAGGGGCTGTTCAAACAGTTCCCTTTTTTATTTCAATTTGCAACAATTATTAAGAAAATTGATGATCATCTCGTCGTATAAATAGCATTTTGCGACAATTTATCTTAAAATATAGAGTACAATGATAGACAAATGAATGAGGTGTTAACGATGAAAGCAGTCGGCGTATTAACTAGCGGTGGCGATGCTCCTGGTATGAATGCAGCTATTCGTTCGGTTGTCAGAAGCTGTGTTTATCATGGAATTAAAGTATATGGCATTTATTATGGTTATCAAGGTCTTATTAATGGTAATATTGAAGAGTTGTCTATTGGTTCAGTTGGTGACATTATTCAAAGAGGTGGTACAGTTTTATATTCTTCTCGTTCAGAAGAATTTAAAACACCAGAAGGTCAAAAGAAAGCCATTGATCAGTTAAATGCTTTCGGTATAGAAGGACTCGTTGTGATTGGTGGTGACGGGTCATTTAAAGGGGGAACTAAATTAACAGAGCAAGGTTTCCCTTGTATTGGTGTTCCAGGTACGATTGACAATGATATTCCTGGAACTGACTTCACAATCGGTTTTGATACAGCGCTGAATACAGTTATAGAGGCAGTGGATAAGATTCGAGATACAGCAACTTCTCATGAACGTGTATATGCGATTGAAGTCATGGGACGTGATGCTGGTGATCTAGCTCTTTGGTCTGGATTAGCAGCTGGAGCGGAAAGTATTCTCGTGCCTGAACGAGATACAAGTATGGAAGCTGTCGTTAATAAAGTGAAACGCGGTCATGACCGTGGAAAACGCCACAGTATTATTATGGTTGCTGAAGGTGTTGGAAGTGCTGTTGATTATGCTAAACAAATTGAAGACCAGTTAGACTTATCAACCCGCGTTACAGTATTAGGACATACACAAAGAGGTGGTTCGCCAACTGCTTATGATCGAGTTTTAGCAAGTCGTTTAGCAGCCTATGCTGTTGATTTGTTAATGGAAGGACAAGCAGGTCGTATGGTAGGGATTGAAAAGAACCAACTCGTCCATGATGATATTATGCATGTGTTAAATCAATCACACGCGATCGACCGTGATTTATATGAACTATCAAATCGACTATCCATTTAACCTTGTTATAAAGAGGAGGACATAACATATGAAAAAAACAAAAATTGTTAGTACAATCGGCCCCGCTTCCGAATCAGTTGAGACGTTAAAAAAGCTCATGAATACTGGAATGAATGTTGCGCGTCTTAACTTTTCTCACGGTGACCATGATGAACATCGTGCCCGTATCGAAAATATTCGCCAAGCAGCGCAAGAAAGTGATTCAACCATTGGCGTACTATTAGATACCAAAGGTCCTGAGATTCGAACAGGAACATTTAAAGAAGACGAAGTGGAGCTCGTAGAGGGATCGACAGTCTATGTCACGATGGATGAAGTTGACGGAACTGCTGAGCGTTTTTCAGTCAGTTATCCAGGACTAATTGATGATGTAGAACCAGGTGGAAAGATCTTATTAGATGATGGTTTGATTGGTTTAGAAATTGTTTCTGTCAATCATAATGACCGTGAAATTGAAACGAAGGTTATGAATACAGGGATCATTAAAGATAAAAAGGGCGTAAACGTACCTAATGTAAGCGTCAACCTTCCTGGTATTACAGATAAAGATGCGAATGACATTATCTTTGGAATCGAACAAGGGATTGATTTCATTGCGGCGTCATTCGTCCGCCGTTCGTCAGATGTGTTAGAAATCCGAGAACTATTAGAAGACCATAATGCCGAACATATTAAAATCATTCCAAAAATCGAAAACCGTGAAGGTGTCGATAACATTGAACAGATCATTAATGTGAGTGACGGCATAATGGTGGCACGTGGTGATTTAGGTGTTGAAATTCCTGCTGAAGAAGTACCGCTTGTTCAGAAAAACTTAATTGAACAATGTAATGTAGCTGGAAAGCCAGTTATTACTGCGACGCAGATGCTGGATTCTATGCAACGAAATCCACGTCCGACACGAGCAGAAGCAAGTGATGTTGCGAACGCTATTTTTGATGGAACCGATGCGATTATGCTATCAGGTGAAACAGCTGCAGGTGATTATCCAGTAGAAGCAGTTGAAACAATGAACAATATTGCCATTTATTCCGAAAAATCATTCGATAAAATCGCTACGGTGGGTAACAACAATGAACGGTTAGACACGACTATTACAGATGCTATTAGTCACTCAGTAGCAAACCTAGCTGCAGATTTAAAAGTTGAAGCAATTGTAACGCCAACCGAAAGTGGAAATACGGCTCGCAATGTTTCGAAATATCGTCCAAAGGCTAATATCGTTGCCGTGACTTCGAAAGAACATGTCAGTCGTCAACTAAGTCTTGTATGGGGGGTTCACGCTATTCATGGACAGCCTGTTAAATCAACAGATGAAATGTTAGCTTTAGCTGTTGAGCAAGGTCTAGAATCTAATCTGTTTAGTCAAGGTGACCGTATTGTGATTACAGCTGGCGTACCTGTCGGTGAAAGTGGCACAACTAACTTAATCAAAGTACATGTTGTTGGCAATGTCGTTGTTAAAGGTCAAGGTATTGGTAAATTAGGAGCTGTGGGCAAAGCTGTCATCGCTAATTCAAGCGAAGAACTAGCACAGAGTTTTGAAGATGGCGATATCATTGTGACGCGAGGAACTGACAAAGATATGATGCCTTATGTTGAACGTGCTAAGGCTGTTATAGCTGAAGAAGGTGGCCTAACAAGTCATGCTGCTGTCGTAGGACTAAACGTCAACATCCCAGTGGTTGTGGGAGCTGATAACGCAACAGATATCATTCGTGATGGAGAAGAAATTACGGTTGATCCGACTAATGGCCATGTTTATCAAGGACGCACAACGGTCTTATAAGAAATCAAGAGCAACTAGCTTGCTTGAAAGGAGCATCATGTGATGTTTCGTATATTATTTATTTTAATAGTCGTTGTTTCAGCAATTGAAATTGCTTTATTCGTATGGCTAAGTAATTTATTAAACGTTTGGTTTGTATTATTTGGTATTATTCTGACTGGCGTTTTAGGAGCTTGGTTAGCCAAATATCAAGGAACTGAAACGTTAATGAGAGCAAGAAGAGAGATGTCAACAGGAAGAGCTCCTACTGAAGAGATTTTTGATGGTATTGCAATCTTAGTCGGGGCAGTTGTGCTATTTACACCAGGTTTCTTAACCGATGTATTCGGTTTTATTTTGCTGATTCCAGTGACAAGACGTCCGTTTAAACGTTGGGGACAAGCTTTAGTCCTTGCAATGATCAAGAAAGGGACAGTAACAGTTATTAGACGGTGATTTTGGGAGGTGCGGGTTAGTCCTGCCCTCTTTTTTTGCTATAAGTGTATTCTGACTGGAACAAAATGTGTTAAATTTGTATTTTAATTTTCGAATGGTAGAAAGTATTATGTATTAATTCTTTAATGTAAAGGCGGTATATAACGTGTTTTCGTCTTCAACAGTTTTTCTATTAATTTTGTTAGCATTAGGATTTATTGCTAAGAACCAGCCAATCTTAATCGCTGTATACATCTTACTTGGCGTTAAACTTTTTAATCTTGAAGATCGTTTATTACCTTTTATCGAATCAAAAGGAATCTTCATTGGGGTAGTGGTGATTACAGTAGCAGTCCTTGTCCCAATCGCGACGGGAGAAATAGGTTTCTCTGATTTATATCAGAGCATTAAGTCATACTATGCATGGATCGCGATTGCTGCTGGTGCTTTTGTTGCTTATGTGGCACGAGATGGTTTAGATTTAATGGCAAATGAACCCCATCTGACTGCAGCTTTAGTCTTAGGGACAATCTTAGGTGTTGTCTTTTTACAAGGAGTAGCAGTAGGGCCTTTAATTGGCGCAGGTATTGCTTATCTTGTCATGCAAGGTGTCGATGGTGTATTGAAACTGATTTCATAATGGCAATTGTGTTTAAAGATGCACAGGAAGGGTATAGATAATAAGAGTTATGCAGTCTTGTTAATTATTATGAAATTTATATAGTAAATAGTTTCACTTCGAAACAATTTTGTTTATAATGGTGATTGGGATGTATCATAGCTTTGTAAATTGAGGTGTATACATACACGCCATTTGTTTCATTATTCTTTAAAGAAGGAGAGATTCTATGTCTGGCACTAAAGGTCTTGAAGGAATCGTCGCAACAGAGTCAAAGATTAGTTCAATCATCGACGATAAACTGACATATGTTGGTTATGATATCGATGATTTAACCGAAAATTGTAGTTTTGAAGAAGTAGTTTATTTATTATGGAATCTTAAATTACCAAATCAAGAGGAATTAGCTTCCTTTAAAGCAGATCTTGCAAAAGAAATGGAAGTTCCTCAAGGCATTATCGATCATTTGAAATCTTATGATTTATCAACTGTTCATCCAATGGCGGCTGTTCGTACAGCTGTATCGATGCTCGGTTTATATGACAATGAAGCAGATGAAATGACGGAAGAAGCAAACCGTCGTAAAGCACTTCGTTTACAAGCTAAAATCTCAACAATCGTTACGGCTTTTGCTCGTATTCGTAAAGGTCAAGAACCAGTAGCACCTAAGAAAGACTTAAACTTTGCTGCGAACTTCTTGTACATGTTAAATGGCAAAGAACCAGAAGATATTGAAGAAGAAGCGTTCAACAAAGCACTTGTCCTGCATGCTGACCATGAGTTAAATGCTTCAACATTCACTTCTCGTGTTTGTGTTGCAACCTTATCAGATGTCTATTCAGGTGTTACAGCAGCTATTGGCGCGTTAAAAGGACCGCTTCATGGTGGCGCAAACGAACGTGTTATGCAAATGTTAAGTGAGATTGGTACTGTAGATAATGCCATTCCTCATATTAAAGAGAAATTTGCAAACAAAGAAAAAGTTATGGGAATGGGACACCGTGTCTATGAAAATGGTGACCCACGCGCGAAACACTTACGTGATATGTCTTACCAATTAACAAACATTACTGGTGAAACGAAATGGTACGACATGTCGGTTAAAATTGAAGAGTTTATTAAAGAAGAAAAAGGTTTACCAGCGAACGTTGACTTTTATTCCGCTTCGGTGTACCACAGTTTAGGTATTGATCACGATTTATTCACACCGATTTTTGCGGTTAGTCGTATCTCAGGGTGGTTAGCTCATATTCTTGAACAATATTCTGATAACCGACTCATTCGTCCACGTGCTGACTACGTTGGACCTGATAAGCAGAAATTCGTTCCATTAAGCGAACGATCATAAAACATTTAAAAGCCGGGAAACCGGCTTTTGTGATGTTGGTTCTTCATAAAACAAGTTATTTATAGGAGGTCATGACATTGACACAAGGTGAAAAAATTACAGTAGAAAATGGACAAATGAACGTACCAAATCAAGCGGTTATTCCGTTTATCGAAGGTGACGGAACTGGACCTGACATTTGGGCGGCAGCATCACGCGTGCTAGAAGCAGCTGTTGAGAAAGCTTATAATGGCGAGAAAGGCATTGAGTGGAAAGAAGTTCTTGCTGGACAAAAAGCCAAAGATAACACAGGTGAATGGTTACCAGAAGAAACTCTAGATACGATTCGTGACTATAAAGTGGCTATTAAAGGCCCATTAACAACACCAGTTGGTGGCGGTATTCGTTCATTAAACGTGGCGCTACGTCAAGAATTAGACTTATTTACTTGTCTTCGTCCTGTACGTCATTTCACAGGTGTTCCATCCCCTGTTAAAAAGCCAGAAGATGTTGACATGCAAATCTTCCGTGAGAACACAGAAGATATTTATGCAGGTATTGAATGGGAAGAAGGAACAGACGATGTGAAGAAAGTGGTCGATTTCGTCCGTAATGAAATGGGCGTTGATAAGATCCGTTTCCCTGAAACATCAGGAATTGGTATTAAGCCTGTATCAAAAGAAGGTACTGAGCGTTTAGTACGTTCTGCTATTGATTATGCCTTAAATGAAGGTAAACAAAGTGTGACACTCGTTCATAAAGGTAACATCATGAAGTTCACAGAAGGTTCTTTCAAAGCCTGGGGTTATGATCTTGCTGAGCGTGAATATGGTGACAAAGTATTCACTTGGAGAGAATATGACAAGATCACAGACGAAAAAGGTCGTGACGCTGCCGATCAAGCAGAGAAAGAAGCTGTAGATGCAGGTAAGATTGTGGTTAAAGATGCGATCGCTGATATCTTCTTACAACAAATTCTAACTCGTCCGAAAGAGTTTGATGTTGTTGCGACAATGAACTTAAATGGTGACTATATTTCTGATGCGCTAGCTGCGCAAGTTGGCGGTATTGGTATTGCACCAGGTGCGAATATTAATTACGAATCAGGTCATGCAATTTTTGAAGCAACACATGGTACAGCTCCTAAATATGCTGGTCAAGATAAGGTGAACCCATCTTCTGTTATCCTATCAGGTACATTAATGCTTGATCATTTAGGTTGGCGTGAAGCTAGTGAATTAATTCATAAAGCAATGGATAAAACTATTGGTAGCAAAGTGGTCACTTATGACTTCGCTCGTCTTATGGACGGTGCAACAGAAGTGAAATGCTCTGAATTTGCTGATGAATTAATTAAAAACATGGACTAATTACGTTCACTAAGGAGGAGTTCAATGCCTATTAAACGTCGAAAAGTATCGGTTATTGGAGCAGGATTTACCGGAGCGACAACTGCGCTCATGACAGCTCAAAAAGAATTAGCTGATGTCGTCTTAGTTGATATCCCTGATATGGAAGACCCAACTAAAGGAAAAGCTTTAGATATGTTAGAAGCTAGCCCTGTCCAAGGGTTTGATGCCAATGTAGTGGGAACGTCAAACTATGAAGATACAGCTGGTTCGGATGTTGTTGTTATTACGGCTGGTATTGCACGTAAGCCAGGCATGAGTCGTGATGATTTAGTTGCAACGAATGCGAAAATCATGCAACAAGTTACTGAACAAGTAGTTAAACATTCACCCGATTGTTATATTCTTGTTTTAACTAACCCAGTTGATGCGATGACATATGCTGTTTATAAACAGTCTGGCTTTCCAAAAAATCGTGTGATTGGGCAATCAGGTGTCCTTGATACAGCCCGCTTTAGAACGTTTATCGCGCAAGAATTAAATGTGTCTGTTAAAGATGTGACAGGCTTTGTTTTAGGTGGTCATGGTGATGATATGGTTCCTATGCTACGTTACTCATCGGTAGGTGGAGTACCTGTCGAATCCCTAATTTCTAAAGAACGCCTTGATGAAATTGTTGATCGAACACGTAAAGGTGGAGGAGAAATCGTTGGCTTACTCGGCAATGGTTCAGCTTACTATGCACCTGCAGCATCTATTACTGAAATGGTAGAAGCTGTATTAAAAGATCAACGCCGAATTTTACCTGCAATTGCTTATCTTGAAGGTGAATATGGTTATCAAGATATGTATTTAGGTGTTCCAACCATCCTTGGTGGCGACGGTATTGAACAAGTCATTGAACTTGAATTAACTCAAGATGAACAATCACAATTAGATCAATCGGCTGAATCCGTACGACATGTGATGAATGTTTTAGATGAACAAGAATAGTCAAAAGCTCGGGATAATATTATCCCGAGCTTTTTATATTTTATATCCGTAAAAGTTTAATATTGAATGACAATACTAACAACGTGCATCAATAAAGCTAACTTTTTAAGCCAGCCTACTGTTATAATGTTATATTTTTTTATAAGATAGAGGTAGGTTATTAAGAGAATGGGGATAAGGAGCTGGATTGTTAATGAGTAAAAGCATCTTAATTGTGGATGATGAACTATCGATCACAACTTTAATAGACCATCATTTAAGTGAAGAAGGGTTTAACACAACTGTTGTACATGACGGACAGTCGGCATTAGAACAATTACATCATCATACTTATGAATTAGTTGTTTTAGACTTAATGCTCCCAGAAATGGATGGTGTGGATGTCTGTCAGCAGATGCGTGATCAGCAAAATTACACACCCGTTATCATGTTAACAGCAAAAGGTGAAGAAGAAGATAAAATTGCAGGCTTAAATGTTGGGGCTGATGATTACATGACTAAACCATTCAGTCCTAAAGAGTTAATCGCAAGAATTCATGCCGTGTTAAGACGTTTTGAAACACCTACGACAAATCAAAATGGACCTATACGAATCCATGACTTTTCGATTTATGAAGATTATTATGAAGTATATAAACAAGACGAACTGGTCAATTTTACACAGAAGGAATTTGAACTCTTATTATATTTGGCTAAGCAACCAGGGAAACCGGTAAGTCGAGATGTGTTATTGAAAGATATCTGGGACTTTGAATATATGGGTGATACACGTATGGTTGATGTTCATATCAGCCACCTACGCGAAAAGTTAGAAGATAATCCCAAGAAACCGAGCTTAATTAAAACGGTTCGGGGTGTTGGGTATAAAATTGAGGGATGAATGTGAAAACGATCATCGAAAAAAGAACCATTTTTCTCTATATTATTTTCAGTATCGTTATGATTGTCGTGATTGGTTTATTATTTGATCAAATCGCTCGTTTCTACGTAAATGCTGCATATGAAGATCAGCTGATCAATGAGGGGCAATATATAGCAGAACAGCTCGAAGAAACTTCAACTGATCAAATACAAAGCACAATAGATGAATACAGTGAACAGTTTAATTTAGATTTATTTTATAACAATCAAAATGAAGGTCGTATTTTACATACTTTTAGTAATCGCGACTTAAGCGTGCTTCAAACGGTTCGATCCAATACTGGAAATACAGGAGAATTTGTTTTAATTGAAAATCGCTTATTAACCAACTACTCACTTGGCGAAAATGAGTCATTATCCGTTATGACGGAATCATTACCACTTTCTGCATTGACGAGAACAGTGTGGTGGACTGTGTTATTTGTCTCATTATTTACAATTATTTTGTTATGGCGCTTTGGTGCACGTATTCATGATAGTTATGTGAAACCTGTCATTCGCGCAACAGAAACATCAAAAGAATTAGCAAATGGGAATTATGATGCGCGAGTTGAAGAATTACCGTATGGGGTCGCCTCACAATTAGGACAATTGGTGAACCGTTTAGGACGTCATTTGCAGTATATAACTAATAAATATGAGAACCAAAACAGTCGTCTCAAAACAGTTGTTAATAATATGGAAAGTGGCGTGTTGTTAATTAACGAAAAAGGAATGACACGATTAGTTAACGAGGCGTTTCTAAGTCAATTCACGACGCATGATATTCCAGTGATTGGCGAGGTCTATTATGATGTTATAAACCAAGAAGAGATTAATCAATTAATTCAACGGGCTATTTTTATGGAATCAAGATGGCAGGAGACTATAGAGCTAGCAGATGGTCGTTTTTTTGAAATTTATATAGCTCCTATTAAAAGCCAAGAAGACGAATGGCGTGGCGTTGTTATAGTGACGCATGAAATAACGGAATTAAAACGATTAGAACGAGTTCGTAAAGACTTCGTCGCGAACGTATCACATGAATTAAAAACACCTGTTACATCTATTCATGGTTTCGCGGAAACATTGTTGGACAATTCGCAAATGGACCGGGCCAAGCAGGAACAATTCTTAACGATTATAAAGAAAGAAAGTAACCGATTAAATATACTTGTCCAAGATTTATTGGATTTATCAGTGTTAGAAAAGGATAGCTATACATTAACGATTTCACAGTTTCCTGTTCACGATATAGTTGAAGATGTTCATGCGGTGGTCAAAGAATCCATTCAAAGCAATGAATTAAAATTCAATAGTCATTATGATCGTCAATTAATGGTTAAAGCTGATTATTATCGACTCTATCAGTTGTTGCTCAATTTAATTCATAATTCTATTCAATATACGTCTGAAGGTGGGGCAATTGACCTTCGTTTATTTGAAGAAGAGGAACAGGTTGTAATCGAAGTTGAAGATACGGGGATTGGCATTCCAGAATCTGCACATGATCGTATTTTTGAACGCTTTTACCGTGTTGATAAGGCACGGAGTCGTCATTCTGGCGGTACAGGGTTAGGCTTGTCTATTGTTAAACATATCGTTGAAGTACATGAAGGATCAATCGAAATTGACAGTGAAGAAGATGAAGGAACGACCATCAGAATTAAGATTCCGCAATAAATGGATGAAGTTTGTTATAATTTAAGTACGAATGATTAAACGGAATGTAATAGAAGTAAGAGGTGTTTTCATGGCAAAAGAATTAGTGTTAATCGATGGTAATAGTATTCTGTATCGCTCATTTTTTGCATTACCTTTATTAAGTAATGACCAAGGTGTTCATACGAATGCAGTATTTGGCTTTACAAAGATGTTGCTGAAAGTATTTGAAGATCATGATCCTTCCCATCTATTAGTGGCATTTGATGCGGGGAAGACGACATTTAGACACGAAACGTATCAAGATTATAAAGGTGGACGACAGAAGACGCCACCTGAACTTTCGGAACAATTTCCTATCGTTCGTGAAATTCTTGATGCATTTGGTGTGAAATATTATGAACTGGATCAATATGAAGCAGATGACATCATTGGAACGATCGTCAAGGAAGCTGACCAAGCAGAACAAGAAACCATTGTTTATTCAGGTGATAAAGATTTATTACAGTTGGCATCTAATCATACAACAGTTTCTCTGACGCGTAAGGGAATTAGTGAAATTGAAGCATTCTCACCTGAAACAATTCAGGAGAAGATGGGGATCACAAAAGAACAAATTATCGATTTAAAAGCTTTGATGGGTGACGCATCGGATAACATCCCTGGTGTTCCAGGTGTCGGTGAAAAGACAGCTGTAAAGTTACTACAACAATTTGATACCGTAGAAGAGCTTTATGACCATTTAGATGACGTTTCTGGGAAAAAATTAAAAGAAAAATTAGAAGCTAATAAAGATGAAGCTTTAATGAGTAAACAACTGGTAACGATTAAACAAGATTCACCGATTGAGATTTCGTTAACAGATTTACAGTATGACGGTTATGATACACGTGATGTCATGCAAGTATTTAAAACATATGGTTTTCAATCATTAATCGGTGATGTTGAGGGCGAAAGTGATGAGACATATGAAGCGATTGATTATCATGTGATTGAAGATTTTTCAGCAGTTGATACAGATGGTGAAATGAACGTCCTTTATATGGAAATGTTAGATGATAATTACCACGAAGGTGACATTATTGGATTTGGTCTTGTTAATCAGCATGGCCATTTCTTACTGAAGTCTTCTATTTTGGATGACACTAATTTTCAAGCGTTTTTAGAGGATCCTAAGCAACCTAAAACTGTATTTAATCAAAAAGCATTGCTAGTCGCACTAAATTGGCGTGATATAGAATTGCAAGGTGTGACATTTGATTTACAATTAGCTGCTTATATTGCCAATCCTTCAAGCCATGACGGAGACATTACATCGATTGCTCATCATTATCAAGTGAATGATGTCTCTTATGATGAAGAAATCTACGGTAAAGGAGCTAAGCAACACCTGCCAGACACAGAGACCTACTATGGCCATATCGTTAGAAAAGCAGATGCAGGCTATCGATTACACCAACGTTTAAACGAAGAGTTAGTTCAAAACGAACAAGAAGCCCTTTATTACCAGTTAGAAATGCCTCTATCTAGAATTTTAGGCAATATGGAATATACAGGGGTTAAAATTGATGTTGAACGTCTAAAGGATATGAACGAGAATCTAACAACGCGTTTAGATGAAATAGAAAGTCGGATTCACGAGCTGGCTGGGTCTGAATTTAATATAAACTCGCCGAAACAGTTAGGTAAGGTTTTATTTGAGGACTTAGAATTACCTGTGATTAAAAAGACTAAAACAGGTTACTCAACATCTGCTGATGTCTTAGAGAAACTTCAGCATGAGCATGAAATTGTTGATCAAATTTTACATTACCGTCAATTATCGAAGCTTCAATCAACTTTTATAGAAGGTTTAATTAAAGTTGTTCATGAAGATAATCACAAGATCCATACACGATTTAATCAAGTATTAACTCAGACAGGGCGCTTAAGCTCAGTGGAACCTAACTTGCAAAACATTCCGATTCGATTGGAAGAGGGACGTAAAATTAGACAAGCTTTTATTCCATCACAACAAGACTCTGTACTGTTTGCAGCTGATTACTCCCAAATTGAATTACGAGTGTTAGCTCATATCGCTGGAGATGAGAAATTAATCGAAGCTTTCAATAATGGTAAGGATATTCATACTCAAACAGCTATGGATGTATTTGATGTTAAAGAGGATGACATAGATGACTTAATGCGTCGTCAAGCGAAGGCAGTTAATTTTGGAATTGTTTATGGGATTAGTGATTATGGCTTAAGTCAGAACTTAGGAATTTCACGTAAAGAAGCGGGACAGTTCATCCAGAAGTATTTCGAAAGTTATCCAGGTGTAAAAGAATACATGGATGATATCGTGACCAAAGCGAAACGGGATGGTTATGTTGAAACCATCATGAAGCGTCGACGTTATTTACCAGATATTAATAGTCGTAATTTTAATAAGCGGAGTTTTGCAGAACGTACCGCAATGAATTCACCGATCCAGGGAAGTGCAGCAGATATTATCAAACAAGCAATGATTGACGTTACGAATCAGTTAAATGAATCAGATATTGAAGCTACCATGTTATTACAAGTTCATGATGAGTTAATTTTTGAAGTTAAAAAAGATGATATTGAACAATTACAATCAATCGTGAAAGAAGCGATGGAACAGACGATTGATTTATCTGTGCCATTAACTGTAGATTATGCTTATGGCGAAACATGGTATGATGCGAAGTAGAAAAGGGGAAGAAGCATGCCAGAACTACCTGAAGTAGAAACCATTCGACGAACATTAGAACAATTAGTTGTGGGTAGAACGATTACAGATTTAACAGTTTATTATCCAGGAATTATTAAAGAGCCAGATGATCAAAATCAATTCAAGACCGTTTTAACGGGTCAAAAAATCGAATCAATCGACCGTTTAGGCAAGTTTTTATTATTTCAACTAACGGATGATGCATTAGTCTCACATTTAAGAATGGAAGGTAAATATGGTGTTTATCATAAGAATGATCCGCTAGAACCCCATACCCATATTGCCTTTCATTTGGACGGCGACAAGGAATTACGCTATAAGGATGTTCGTAAGTTTGGCACCATGCATGTGAAGCCCAAAGGAACGGAACTAACGACACCGCCTATTAGTAAATTAGGAGTTGAACCTTTTAGCGAAGCATTTACAGTGGAATATCTATACGACCGATTACAAAAAACCACACGTTTGATAAAACCAACTTTATTAGATCAATCAATTGTGACAGGTCTAGGTAATATTTATGTTGATGAGGTATTGTTTTATAGCCGATTGCATCCAGAACGAGTAGCCCATACTATCACGTATCAAGAATGCGAAGCGTTACATCAAGCTATTGTAACGGTTTTAACACGTGCCATTGAAAAAGGAGGCACATCGATAAGAACTTATTTAAATTCGATTGGAGAAATTGGGCTGTTTCAGTTAGAGTTAGCTGTCTATGACCAGACGGATCAGCCTTGTGTTTCCTGTCATCAACCTATTGTTAAAACAAAAATTGGTGGTCGTGGTACACACTTCTGCCCGAACTGTCAGCCGATGACTGAATAACAGGCGATAAGCTCTTTTCATAAGATATGGTGACGCCCTATTATGAAAGGAGCTTTTTCAGTTGGTTGATTGGATCGTATTGGTGATATTAATAAGCTTCGCTGTTAGTTTTGATAGCTTTTTTTTCGGGTTAACTTATCAATTGCGCCGTATTAAGCTACCAGTTACGAGCATTGTTATGATTGGATTAGTAACAGCGATTAGCTTTCTAATTGGTCACATATTAGGTCAAGGTGTATTTGTTACGATACCGAGTTTATCAGAAGTACTAGGTGGTATCATTTTTGTTGCGATTGGAACATGGGTAATCTGGCAATGGGTAAGAGAACAAAAGGAAAAAGTAGCTAATCATACGCATTCATTTCAATCATTTAATTGGAAGACGATTTGGGAGATTATGAAACAACCGCAAATAGCAGACCGTGACCAATCTGGTGCGATAACAGGGTTAGAAGCTATTATGGTAGCCGTTGCCTTATCATTGGATTCATTCGCAAGTGGAATAGGATCGGCTTTTGTTTCCATTCCAATCATTTTGGCAGCTATCATGATCGGTCTATTTTCAGTCTTGTTTTTGCTTAGCGGGTTAATATGTGGTAGGTGGTTTCAAAAGTTCGACTGGATCCATGCTCTCTCATTTTTACCTGGCCTGATTTTAATTAGCTTAGGATTTTGGAATTTTTTAAGATAGGAGTTTTACGATGAGTTTAGTAGTAGGATTAACTGGTAGTATTGCAACAGGGAAGTCGACAATTTCTAATATGTTTGAAGATTGGCATATCCCCGTTATTGACGCAGACTTAATTTCCAGACAAGTAGTAGAAATCGGGGAGCCAGCCTATCAACAAATCGTTGAAACATTTGGTGAGGATATATTACATGAAGACCGAACATTAAATCGCCAAGCGCTAGGGGCTATTGTGTTTAAAGATGAGGCAGAACGAAAGAAATTAAATCAAATTATTCATCCACAGATAAGGAAAACAATGCTTGAACAACGTGATCAATTGAAAGAAGCGGGCTATGAGTTGATTGTAATGGATATACCACTTCTATTTGAAAGTGAGCTTTTCGATTATGTTGATAAAGTCCTTGTTGTCTATATTGATCCTGAAATTCAATTAAATCGTCTAACTGAACGTGACCAAATTTCAGCTGAACAAGCTCTTGAGAAGATTAATGCTCAAATACCAATCACAGAAAAACGAAAACGAGCCGACGCGATCATCAATAACGGAGGCAATGTCGAAGAAAGTAAACAACAGTTAATTAACGTATTAGACCAATGGGGCATTTCAATTCATTAATAGTATGACTATGTTAAGGTTAAATTTTGACTTAATAATTACACGTTCTAAACTTATAGTTGTTGAATTGAGAGAAGCGAAGGTGGCGACTCCTGGTCGACTAAGTTCGGTCACGTCCTGCGCCTGCGAGTACTCGGCGCAGAATAGTCGAAGAAGCTTATGAAATTAGCTTTTGTGACCAACGTCGACATTAGGCCGTCCGGGCCGTCACGGGAATAGCACGTGTCTCGAGACCCCCAGAGGCCCACAGGGTGTGGGTCACTTCGGCGTTTGTGATTGACGTCCGGCACTTAGCCGAAGTTCCTTTAGTTGCCGAGGGATGCACCTGCGTCTTCTCGTAACGCTTCGAAGTAGGCTTCCTCGGTGCAAGTTGCAAGGTAGCTTATTCGATGATGTAGCCTGGCTCGAGCCGTGCCCGTGGAAAGCGTCCACCGAAAGCGGATCGCAATTCAACAACTTACTTTAACAAAATGAATGACAGAAAAATTTTTCGTGAATTTTAAAATATTCTCTCACAACATAGTCATGAATGTGTTATACTTTTGTTGTTAAAACGTTATACAGTATATCATGATATGCTTGGCGAGGAGGACTTTAAATGAGTGCAACAAAAGTAGCAATTAATGGATTTGGACGAATTGGACGAATGGTATTTCGTCGCGCAATGAAAGATGAACACTTAGATGTCGTAGCAATTAATGCAAGTTATCCAGTTGAGACACTTGCTCATTTGATTAAATATGATTCGGTGCACGGTCAATATGACGGTACTGTAGAAGCTAAAGATGAACAACTAGTTGTTGATGGTGATGTTATTCAGACAGTGGGACATCGTGATCCTGCACAACTTCCTTGGGATTCTTTAGATATTGATATAGTAATTGAGGCAACAGGGAAATTTAATTCTACTGATAAAGCACAGCCTCATATTGATGCGGGTGCTAAAAAAGTGGTTTTAACAGCCCCTGGGAAACCAGCAGATCATACGATTGTTATGGGCGTTAACGAATCCGATTACAATCCAGATGAACATCATATTATTTCAAACGCTTCTTGTACAACGAACTGTTTAGCGCCAGTTGCGAAAGTTTTACATGAAAACTTCGGAATTGAAAGCGGTTTAATGACAACGGTGCATGCGTTCACAAATGATCAACAAAATTTAGATAATCCACATAAGGATTTAAGAAGAGCACGTGGATGTACGCAATCAATTATCCCGACTTCAACAGGAGCTGCCAAAGCAATTAATGACGTTTTACCTGACTTGAAAGGTAAATTACATGGGATGGCATTACGCGTACCGACGCCGAATGTCTCATTAGTTGATTTAGTCGTTGATCTTGAGAAGGATGTTACTGAAGAACAAGTCAATGAAGCATTTGTGGAGGCAATGAACGGTGAATTAGCGGATTATTTAGCCATTAATCAGGATCCGCTCGTTTCAGTTGATTATACGACGTCACCTTATTCATCAATTATAGATGGCCTATCGACTATGGTAATGGATGACCGCAAAGTTAAAGTGCTTGCTTGGTATGATAACGAATGGGGTTATTCATGTCGTGTTGTTGATCTAGTTCGATATGTCGGTGACAAATTATACGTACACCAATAATAGCTCGTTACGATCTCAGAGAAATCTGGGATCGTTTTTTTATTGTAATGGAAGTATTTCTTCATACGGTTGTTTTCTTGATTATGATAAACTAGTGTTAGGAAATAATGAGAAGGTGACTAGATATGAGTCGAGCCATGTTATTGTTTACAAGTTTATTCGTGCTAATAGGTGCAGTAGTTTACTTTATGACAAATGAAGAGATTGAATATGTTTCTGGAGATGTTTTATTAGAAGACGTTGATTTTGATTCGTTAGAAAACGTGCGTATAGAACGTCACAATATCGATACTGATTATCGAACTGAAACAGCTGAGATTGAAAATGAAGAATTGACGAAGACATTATTTCAATCGATTAATGAGTCAACTCTCCAACCGCTTAAAGGGGATATCTACGGTCTGAGTTATGTTCTTAATTTTGAAGTTAATCATCGACAGATGTCGATACGTTTCTCAGAGAATTATATTGCGTCCACCTCAAATCAACAGGCTTATCAATTCAAAGAAAACCATGCATTGATTGATACGCTTGAATCATTTGATTTAACATGGGAGTCACCGCAAGATACACAGAATTAGATGATGATTTTATGAATGATTTAAGATTTTGTTATACTTAATATAATAGATTTTAATAAAGGTATGAGGTGCAAATCATGAGATGCCCAAATTGTGATGCGAAAACGACAAGAGTTCTTGATTCTCGTCCGATCGATGAAGGGAAATCGATTCGTAGACGGCGTGAATGTGATGGTTGTCAGTATCGTTTTACGACATTTGAACGTGTAGAAGAAATTCCACTCATTGTGGTTAAAAAAGAAGGTACGCGTGAAGAATTTAATCGCGAGAAATTAAAGCGAGGCTTAATTAAGGCGTGTGAAAAGCGTCCTGTTTCACTTGAACAAATAGAACAAGTGGCCTTTGAAGTTGAGAAAGATTTGCGAGATGCTGGTCATTCTGAAATTATGAGCCACGATATCGGTGAACTTATTATGGACCGACTCGCCTTAGTAGACGAGGTGGCATATGTTCGGTTTGCGTCTGTTTATCGACAATTTAAAGATATTAACGTTTTCATGAATGAATTAAATGATATGATCAAGAAAACGAAGAATGAATCATAAAACAGAGGGGAGTGAAGAATGTGAACCAACGAATGAAACATCTCTTGCCGAATGACCAGTGTATCATTATGAAACGCACAGCTTTTTTTGAAGATGCCAACACGGTTTTAACATTGTTGTATCAGCCGTTGATTGGGATGAAAAGTGTTGCATTATATCAGGCACTTTGGCGTGAACATGGCGCACGTTCTTCACAAACCGCATTTTCACATCACCATTTGATGGGTATATTAAATATGTCATTAGATGAAATTTATGAAGCTAGGCAAAAACTCGAAGGAATTGGTTTGCTGAAAACTTTTAAGCAAGATGAGACTTATCGCACTTATTATTATGTATTGCGTAAGCCTTTATCGTCTTATCAGTTTTTTGATAATCCAACCCTTACAATCCTGCTCGAACATCATATAGGGAAGGAAGCTCATCAGGCATTAAAGCAACAGCTTGCCCCTTCCCAGCAATTAGATCAAGCAATTGATGAGGTCACAGCTCATTTTGATGATGTCTTTACCACAGTGAAACATCTGCGACAGCCTGCAAAGAAAACAACTGAAGAGTCTATCGTGATGACTTCCGATCTTCCATTAGAATGGTTATATAAAATGTTGACCCAGCAACAAATCGAACCTAAACAGATCTTAACGAAATCGAATCTGAATTACATGGAAAGAGTAAGTAAAATTTACGATGTTGACTATTTAGAGCTAGAAAAAGCTTTGTTATGGGCCATCAATGAAGAAATGGCATTTGATCGACAAGAATTTCTAGATATGTGCAAAGACATTTATTACAATAAACACGGTTCGGTTCCGCCAAGATTGTATGCCAAACAAGATGTTGAAACAGATCATAATGAAGCGCAACAAGATACAGATCAACAGTCTGAACAACCATCTGACGCTGAATCAAAGCAAGCTAAACTGATCCAGCATTTTAATACGATTACGCATCGTGAGTTATTAGAAGATCATGCTTCTTCTGGTCTGGCTTCGATGAAAGAAGTTGACATGCTAACAAGTGTGATGGAAGAACACGGCTTAAATCAACCTGTTATGAATGTCCTTGTTCATTATGTTTTGAATAAGAATGGTAATAAATTAAATCGTAATTATATTGAAACGATTGCGGCTCACTGGAGTCGTGAAGGCATCGAAACAGCTCAACAAGCGATTGAACTTGCGAAACAAGAACACAAATTATATCAAACATGGCAACAGAAGAAACAACGCCAAGGGTCCAAGCAGTCTAATTCGAAGAAATCGAGTGAAGTTATTCCGAAATGGTTCAAAGAACAAAAGCAAAAGAAACAATCTGAGGATCAATCTAATGATCAACAAGAAGCTGAAACTCAAGATGAAGATTTAGCTGCGTTTTTCAAAAGCTTTTCCCAGCCGAAACAATAAGTTGAAGGATGATGAAAAATGGAACCGATCCAATCGGCCTTAAATAATTGGCTAAAAAACAACGAAAACTTTCAATCATCAATGAATGACATGCGCGAAAAAATACTTAAATCAGATCGTGTACAAGCCTTGTTAGCTGATCATCCTGAATTAACCCAACAGCAAATCGACCAGCAATTAATGAAGTTGTACGAATATGATTATCAGTCGCTTAATTGTGAGAAGTGCTCATCACTAGAATCATGTATTAATGTGATTCCAGGTTATGTGCCAGAAGCTCAAGTTCAAAATGGACGAATCAAATTAATCTACCATGAGTGCCAACGTAAGCAAAAAGAGATTCAAATGGAAAAACAACGTTCATTTGTACAAAGCTTGCATATGCCGAAAGACATCCATGAAGCGAGTTTTTCACAAATCAAATTGGATGTGAATGGACGGTCAGAAGCACTTAAACAGATACAGCAATTTTTTAAGGAAAGCCAAACACAATTACCGCAAAAAGGCCTTTATTTACATGGTAGTTTCGGTGTAGGCAAGACCTATTTATTAGGGGCTCTTGCGCAAGAATTAGCAACGGAACAAATCGATACGATGTTTATTTATATGCCTGAATTTGTACGCGAAATGAAAGCGTCGATTAGTGATTCAACGATTAATGAAAAGATTGAACGTTTTAAACGCGCATCAGTATTGGTGTTCGACGATATTGGTGCAGAGTATTCATCAGCGTGGTTCCGAGATGAAGTGCTAGGAGCTATTTTGCAATTTCGAATGATGGAGCGACTGCCTGTCTTCTTCACATCGAACTATGATTTAAAAGAATTGGAATTAATGTTTTCCAAAGTAGGCAAGTCTGATCTTGAAGAAGTTAAGGCAGCACGTATTATGGAGCGAATCCGTCAAGTCAGTGAACCTGTAGAAGTAACAGGAGATAATCATCGCGACCTATAAACAATTAGGTCGCTTTTTCATGTTTTGCCCTTTCATTTCATAAGCTTTAATATCGAATTGTTTATGAAAGAGGGATGTGTAATGAAAGAATGGACATTAATGTTTAACTCTTCATCAGATGTTAATGCTTGGCTCGAACGATCTGAGAAGCGGTCGGAATTTTTTAGTCATGAGACCCATCAACCATTTCTTGTTCGGGTGATTGCCACAGAAAGTGTGAATTGGACAAGCTGGCTCGAATTCATCTTCACTTTTGTGCAAGAGGTTTATGTTCCGAGGTATTCAAAACGCGTATTAGAAGATGTGTATTGTTTATCAGAAGAAGAAGCTGAGCAAGTGTTACCCTTTGTAGGCCCATTAGCTGAAAATGTTAAAGGCCTTCATAGTCAACTATCAGAATCTCTTTATGAACGTCTCGTACGCTATGTTGGTTGTCATTCACCACGGAATCTCGATATGGCTTTGTTATATGAGCATTTATTTATCGATTTTTCAGATTGGGATGAAGTGGTTGGTTATGCGATTGATGAATGGCAATATGAGTTGTTTTTCCAAGAAAGAATGCATCAGCTCAGACAGTTTATACAATTTAAAGAGCCACAAATTAAGCGAGTGGATGTTTATGATGGAAAAGAATTAATGTTTTATGATCAGGCTGGACATTCGTTAACACCACCTACTCAACCTAAAATGATGGATGGAATGATGGTGTCACCACTTACTCAAGCTTTATTAAATTTAGTTCCCGAAAAGGCGAACATTTACACAGACAGTGGTGGAACGCACGAACTTTTTCAAGTTATGAACGTATTTGAAGAACGCGTTGAGTTATGTCCTTTGGATGATTTTCCTCACAAAATGAATTTAACGAGTTAAGTTGTGTTAGCTAAGTATTGATTTTTGTCCTAATCATCGTTATAATACGTACATAATAATAAACGTTATGCTTAGATGAGGATCATAATAATTTAACACAGCTTTACAGAGAAGAAAGTCGAGGCTGAAAACTTTCCAGTATGCTAAATTATTTACCACCTCGGAGCATTCGTTGTGAACAGATTCGTATTCTTATTAGCAATGAACGTCTCACCAGCGATAATGGTGTCTTGAGCGCTGTTAAAGCAGAATCAGGGTGGAACCACGGGTATACACACTCGTCCCTTTTATGGTATAGGGACGAGTGTTTTTTTATGGATTCAAACATGCTAGATATTATGGTGAAAGGTGGATGATGACATGAGTGACATGATTCAGATTACATTCCCAGATGGTAATACAAAGGAATTTCCGAAAGGCACAACAACTGAAGACATAGCAGGATCAATTAGTTCAGGACTGAAAAAACAAGCATTAGCAGGCAAGTTCAACGGTACAATGGTTGATTTACGTCAGCCATTAGAAGAAGACGGCGAGCTTCAAATTGCGACTTACCGTGATGAAGATGGCTTGGAGGTATTGCGTCATTCGACTGCCCACTTAATGGCACAAGCGATCAAACGTCTATATGGCAATGTGAAATTAGGTGTTGGACCTGTAATAGAAGGTGGCTTCTATTACGATATCGATATGGATGAAACAATCTCACCAGAGGATCTTCCTAAGATTGAAAAAGAAATGAAGAAAATCGTTGATGAAGCTTTAGAAATTCGTCGTGTTGATTTATCGCGTGAAGAAGCTAAGCAACGTTATCGCGATTTAGGTGATGACTTAAAACTAGAATTAATTGATGATATTCCAGAAGGTGAACAAGTATCTGTTTATGAACAAGGTGATTTCTTTGACCTTTGTCGTGGTGTTCACGTACCGCATACGGGCAAAATCAAAGTATTTAAACTATTATCTATTTCAGGTGCTTATTGGCGTGGTGACAGTGATAATAAAATGTTACAACGTATTTATGGTACAGCGTTTGAAAAACAAGGTGAATTAGATGAACATTTACGTTTACTAGAAGAAGCAAAAGAACGTGATCACCGTAAATTAGGTAAGGAATTGGACCTTTTCACTGTCTCTCAAAAAGTTGGACAAGGCTTACCATTATGGTTACCAAAAGGTGCAACGATTCGTCGTACTATTGAACGTTATATTGTTGATTTAGAAGAACGTTTAGGTTATGACCATGTGTATACACCCGTGTTAGGAAGTGTAGACTTATATAAAACAAGTGGTCATTGGGATCACTATCAGGATGACATGTTCCCAACGATGGAAATGGACAATGAAGACCTAGTCCTTAGACCAATGAACTGTCCGCACCATATGATGGTTTATAAGAATCAACTTTATAGTTACCGTCATTTACCTGTTCGGATAGCTGAACTTGGAACGATGCACCGTCATGAAATGTCAGGCGCTTTAGCTGGCCTACAACGCGTTCGTGCGATGACATTGAATGATGCGCATATTTTTGCACGTCCAGACCAACTAAAAGAAGAATTTATACGGGTCGTTCATATGATTCAAAATGTTTATCAAGATTTTGGTTTAAATGATTATTACTTCCGTTTGTCTTATCGTGACCCAGAAGATAAAGAAAAATATGTCGATAATGATGAAATGTGGAATAGTGCAGAAGCATTATTAAAAGAAACAATGGAAGAAATGGATGTTGAGTATGTAGAAGCTATTGGTGAAGCGGCATTCTACGGACCGAAATTAGACGTCCAAGTTAAAACAGCACTTGGTAAAGATGAAACGTTATCTACAGTACAACTCGACTTCCATTTACCGAACCGTTTTGATTTAACGTACATTGGTGAAGATGGTAAAGAACATCGCCCAGTGGTGATCCACCGTGGTGTGGTATCAACAATGGAACGTTTTGTTGCTTTCTTAATTGAAGAGTATAAAGGTGCATTCCCTACTTGGTTGGCGCCAGAACAAGTTCGATTAATTCCAGTATCACTTGATGCCCATGAGGATTATGTAAAGAAGGTAGAAGAGAAGCTACAGTATGCTGGTATTCGCGTTGATAAGGACCTTCGGGATGAAAAATTAGGCTATAAGATTCGCGAATCACAGACACAAAAGATTCCGTATTCACTTGTCTTAGGTGATCAAGAAATGAATGATGAAGCGGTTAATATTCGTAAATACGGTGAACAAGATAGTGAAACACTTCCATTAGATGAATTCATTAATCGCATTGTTGACGAAGTTCAAAACCGCAAACTATAATAAGCTAGGTAGTCTCTTTAAAAGGGACTACCTTTTATTTGAGGTTCTATTAAAGTTTAGTGCTGATTTTAATTAAACCTTTAAAAAACAGTTGACAGTTTCTATTCAACTCGTTATACTTGATAAAGTAATTGAATAAGGCGAACGAATGACAAGTAGAAGCACCCGCTTCTCACCTGATCGACGCAATAAAGCAGTTGGCAGGTAACTAATTTTCGCATTTAATACGTCCAAAGCGTATCAAACGACGAAATATGGTAGTGTGGGTGCAGTATGTGTACCGACACTTTTTTTATGTGCAAAAGCAAACTTTGATACCCATCACTTGTCGATTGACGCCTTAATTTTTTTCAGAATTATTTGGAGGTGGCTCACTATTAGCAAAGATATGAATGTTAATGAGGGAATCCGTGCCAAGGAGGTACGTCTCATTGATGTCAATGGTGAACAATTAGGAGTTAAATCACGTCAAGAAGCATTAGACATTGCGGAAAACGCAAACTTAGACCTCGTCTTAGTTGCGCCAACTGCGAAACCACCTGTTGCTCGTATTATGGACTACGGAAAATACCGTTTTGAACAGCAAAAGAAAGAAAAAGAGCAACGTAAGAATCAAAAAACAGTTCAAGTTAAAGAAGTCCGTCTAACACCACAAATCGAAGAGCATGACTTTAATACAAAAGCGCGTAATGCGCAGAAGTTCTTAAATAAAGGCGATAAAGTTAAAGTTAGTGTTCGATTCCGTGGCCGTGCGATTACGCACAAAGAGTTAGGACAACAAGTACTTGAACGTTTCGCAGAGGCTTGTAACGAATACAGCACAATTGAGACGAAGCCTAAGATGGAAGGCCGTAATATGTTCTTAATGCTCGCTCCGATTAACGAAAAATAAAGTGAGCAAACAAGACAATATTGATTCAAGGAGGATTTTATTATGCCAAAAATGAAAACGCATAAAAGTTCACAAAAGCGTTTCAAGAAAACAGGTACTGGTAAATTCAAACGCTCTCACGCGTTTACAAGTCACTTATTCCGTAACAAATCTAAAGACCAAAAGCGTCGTTTAGCGAAGCAAACAACGGTAGATAAGAGTGACGAAGCACGTTTAAACAAATTAATGCCTTATAAATAATATAAGGATCGTGTAAATAGAAAGATTTTATAGGAGGGATTTCTTATGCCACGCGTAAAAGGTGGAAACGTAACACGCCAACGTCGTAAGCGTACGTTGAAATTAGCTAAAGGTTACTATGGTTCGAAACGAACGTTATTTAAAACAGCAAAACAACAAGTCATGAAGTCAGGTCAGTATGCATACCGTGACCGTCGTCAGAAAAAACGTGATTTCCGTAAATTATGGATTGCACGTATTAATGCTGCGGCTCGTATGAATGATCTTTCATATAGTCGTCTTATGCATGGACTAAAACTTGCTGGTATTGAAGTTAACCGTAAGATGCTAGCAGAATTAGCTGTTAATGATGAGCAAGGTTTTTCTGAATTAGCTGAACAAGCAAAAGCAGCCTTAAAATAATAGGTTCATAAGAGTTGTCCTAATAAGGGCAGCTCTTTTTGTATATGAAAGAGGCGATTGATCGTGGTTATATTTTTAATAATTTTAGTTGTATTAGCAAGTATCATCGGTTTTATCATGATGGGACTCGATAAATATTATGCTAAGCAAAATCACTGGCGAATTTCGGAACGTGCCTTATGGATAGTAGCGTTAATTGGTGGTGCTCCTGGTTCATGGTTCGGTATGATTACATTTCGTCATAAAACCCAGCACACCTTATTCCAATACGGCATGCCTGTGTTAACGATTATATGGATGGTTCTATTGTTAGTTGTATAGCATGTCATAACAGCTCGTCTTATGTCATAGACTGAAATAAAGGTGTGTGACAAGGAGCGGGTTGGAGATGGAACAACTTTTATCGTGGTTTAATCATTTGGAAGAAAATATTCCATACGTAACACCCGTTTTGTTCATTCTATTCCATATTATCCGACCGATTTTATTTATTCCAGTTACGGTCATTTGCATTACTGGTGGTTTATTGTTTGGTTTAACACATGGCGTGTTATATTCATGGGTTGGGATTACTTTATCAAGTGTGATGTTTTATGCCATGATGCACCATTCGCAGAAAGACCAACACTATTTAAATCGTTTAAGAGAATTGATGCAATATAAATTACAAGCCTTATCGACGTCTCAAATCGTATTATTACGATTAACGCCATTTGTTCATTTTCATTTAATTTCATTGATCATGATTGAGTTAACTCGGAATTTTAAAGAGTATGTTAAATTGTCGGTTTTTACCAATATGCCATTAGCGCTTATTTATACGACTTTGGGTCAGTGGTTACATTCTTTACAATGGACTTATTTGATTGGGTTTATACTGTTTTTAGGCTTGATGTTTTTTCTATTAAGACGGCGAGAATTGATTTGGTCATGGGATGAGTACTTTGCTTTTAAAAACTAACTTTGTTGAAGACCGTTGTTGACATTGTGATCCGCTATCGGTGGACGCTTTCCGCAGGCACGGCTCAAGCCTCCTCGGCCGAAAAGCTTGCCCTGCGGGGTCTCGAGGCACGTGCTGTTCCCGTGACGGCCCGGACGGCCTAATGTCGACGTTGGTCACAGGACGTGACCGCTTTTAGTCGACCAGGAGTCGCCACCTTCGCTACTCACAATTCAACAACTATGAGCTAAACTTGTATACCAAATCAAACTTTAATAATGACTAAAACTAAACAAATAATCGACTTATTTAGGAGGAGAAATAATGGATTGGAAACGATTATACCAATTACAAGCAGAGTTAGATCAGCATATAATGGATTCCATACCGCAAACGCGTGAGGAAGTTTATCATGATAAATTGTTAGCTTTAGTAGTTGAAGTAAGCGAATTAGCTAATGAAACGCGATGTTTTAAATATTGGAGTCAAAAAGGCCCAAGTGATCAAGAGGTTATTTTAGAAGAATATGTTGATGGAGTTCATTTCATACTGTCATTAGGTTTGGATTTAGGAATTGAATTTGATCAAAATGCATTTCAATCGGTTGAAGTTGATTCGTTAACTGATAGTTTCCATACCATTTATAGTCAGGTTGAACGATTAAAAACTGAACCCACACAGACGAATTATAACCAGTTAATGAATGAGTATCTTGCGTTGGGTCGCGCATTGTCTTTCTCGACTCAAGATGTTGTACAAGCATATTTAGCCAAAAATGAAAAAAATCACGAACGACAAGATCTCGGATATTAATTTTTTTGAGAAATATTACGAATTCCGTTATAATGAAAAAGGTGTCAAAAAATTTTAAAAAAAGAGGAGGGCTCACATTGACCCAATTAGATGATCAACTTAAAATGTTAAAAGATTTAACGGACGCAAAAGGGGTTCCCGGAAATGAACGGGAAGCGCGTGAAGTCATGCAAAAGTACATATCACCTTATAGTGATGAGGTTTCGACTGACCATCTAGGTAGCTTGATTGCGAAAAAGGTAGGCCAAGCTGGTGGACCGAAAGTTATGGTAGCAGGTCACTTAGATGAAGTCGGGTTTATGGTGACGCGCATTGATGATAATGGTTTCTTATATTTTCAAACGCTAGGTGGCTGGTGGAACCAAGTCATGCTCGCACAACGTGTAAGCGTTGTCACTCGCCATGGTGATGTAACAGGTGTCATTGGATCAAAACCACCGCATATCTTAACGGCTGAACAGCGTAAGAAACCGGTTGAGATCAAAGATATGTTTATTGACATTGGAGCGTCTAGTAAAGAAGAAGCCGAGGAATTTGGCGTACGACCAGGAGACTCAATCGTACCTTATTTCGATTTTACAGTGATGAATAATGAAAAGATGCTCCTGGCTAAAGCTTGGGATAACCGAATTGGCTGTGCGATCGCCATTGATGTATTGAAAGAATTAAAAGGTGAAGATCATCCGAACGAAGTTTATGGTGTCGGTACAGTGCAAGAAGAGACAGGTCTTCGAGGTGCACGTACATCAGCTCATGCCATTAAACCAGACATTGGCTTTGGTGTGGATGTTGGTATTGCCGGTGATATGCCAGGTGTTTCTGATAAAGAAGCTGCTGCGCAATTAGGCGATGGCCCACAAATCATTTTGTATGATGCATCGATGATTTCTCATAAAGGTGTTCGTGATCTAGTTGTTGATACAGCTGAATCACTAGATATTCCATTCCAATATGATTCTCTAGCTGGTGGAGGAACAGATTCAGGCTCTATTCACCTAACGGCTGACGGGGTACCTTCATTATCAATCACAGTGCCAACACGCTACATTCATTCACATGCTGCTATGTTACACCGTGATGATTATGAGAATGCGGTTAAATTAATCGTAGAGGTTATTAAGAAACTTGACCAAGATACTGTTGAAAAAATTACTTTTGGCCAATAAATATTAAGATCAGTTACTATACTCCTGATTGAGCAGTAGACATTCTGCTTAATCAGGAGTATTTTTATGAAATTCTTTAAACATTTTCACACTTTATTGACACATTTATGTTCCCCCTTATATAATATATTATTGTAAGCTAAATTCCGATTAAGTTTATAGGGATTATAAGAAATAGGTGATAAATGTGTTTTTAGAGCTTAAGGATGTTGCAAAGACATTCACAGGAGAAAAACAAGGAGCGTTTGAAGTATTTTCTGATATTGACTTATCTATTGAAGAAAATCAGTTTGTTTCAATATTAGGGCCTTCTGGCTGTGGTAAGTCAACGTTATTGGCGATGGTTGCTGGGTTAGAAAGTTTGACTGAAGGCGAGATGAAATTAGAGGGAGAACAGATTAATGCACCTGGTCCTGACCGGGGTATGGTTTTCCAAGAGCCTTCCTTATTTCCATGGCTGAATGTTCAAGAAAATGTGACTTTTCCTTTGAAACATATGTATTCCAAGGCTGATGCTCAGAAGAGAGCTAATGATTTTTTGAAAATGGTTCATCTTAGTCGTTTTAAGGAGCACTATACTTATGAATTGTCAGGCGGTATGCAACAGCGTGTGGCGATTGCCCGTGCTTTAGCGATGGATCCTAAAGTGTTATTGATGGATGAACCATTTGGTGCATTAGATGAACAAACACGTCACATTTTACATGATGAGTTGATGGCCATATGGCGCGAGACTCGGAAAACGATTCTCTTTGTCACACATAGCATTCAGGAAGCTGTGAAATTGTCTGATCGGGTTGTGGTTATGGGAACACGTCCAGGCAAAATAATTGCGGATTATTCGATCGACATCCCGAGACCAAGACATCGCGATCATCCAGACGTGATCCAATATGAAAAACAAATCATGAGTCTGCTTGAGGTGGAAATCAATAAAGTATTAAAGGAAGAGTTAAGCTATGAAAATCGCGATTAAACGTTTATTATTTATCATTGTCATGTTAGGTCTTTGGGAAGGGATTCATTTAGCGAACTTTTATCCTGATTATATTGTTCCTTCTCCAATTACAGTATTTGATACCTTAATAACTGGCTTTTTACAAGGTGATTTATTAACAGCCCTAGGCGCTAGTTTTAAGCATCTAATCATCGGTTTATCCTTATCCATATTAATTGGGACATTATTGGGCGTGATTCTAGGGAAGTCGAAGCAAGCTGATGAAACGGCTGGTATGTATTTGATTGCTCTTCAAAGTATCCCGAGTATTGTATGGGTTCCTCTAGCAATCCTATTATTCGGTTTTGGTGAGCTTGCTGTTATTTTCGTTGTCGTTGTTGGCGGAACATTTGTTATGGCACTTAACGTTCGTTCAGCGATTCATAGTGTTCCACCTCAATTTTTACGAGCGGCTAAAACAATGGATGCCCGAGGGTTTGAACTTTTTTACCGCGTTGAAATACCAGCTAGTATTCCTTATTTCATCCAAGGCATTCGTCTGGCATGGGCTTTTAGCTGGCGTGCTCTAATGGCGGGGGAATTTTTGAGTAATGGTCCAGGGTTAGGTTACTCACTCAGTTTCGCCCAAGACTACGCTCGTATGGACCAAGTCATTGGCATTATCATTATTATTGGCGTAATTGGGGCTGTCGTAGACCAGCTCGTCTTTTCGAAATTAGAACGAAATGTTATGAAACGATGGGGCTTATTAAATTCATAAGAAAGGTTGATTGAACGATGAAAAAAATTGTGTTTTATTCACTCATTTTATTAGTAGGGGCATTATTAACGGCATGTGGTGGTTCTTCTGCAGAAGGCAGTGAGTCAGAAGAAATAACAATTGGATATTTTCCAAATATTAACCATGTAGCTGGAATGGTTGCCGAAGAACAAGAGTTATATTCAGAGACTTTACCTGATGGTACAGAAGTTAATTATAAATATTTTCCAGATGGATCTGCTTTTATGACGGCAGTTGAAACAGGCGAAATTGAAGGTGGTTTAGTCGGACCAGGTCCAGCGATGAATCACTTTGCAAGTGGTGCTGACATCAATATTGTTGGTGCAGGATCTAAAGGTGGTACGGTTATTATGGCGAGAAATGATGCAGGTATTGAATCACCTGAAGATCTAGCTGGTAAGTCATTTATCTCGCCGAGAGTGGGTTGTACACATGACGTCCAATTCGAAACGATGATGAAAGAAGAGTACGGCTTAACATCAGATCGTGTAGGTGGCGAGATGAAGCATGTAACGGGTAAACCCGCTACTTATGCGAGCATGTTCGAAACAGAAAAAGTTGATGTCGGAACAGTCCCTGAACCATGGGCTTCTGTGATTGAAGAAGAAGGAACTGGAAAAGTGTTAGTTGATACGCCTGAGGTAGCTTATGGGGAAACATTGCCTGCAGCTGTTTTTGTGACGTCACAAGATTTAGTTGACAATGAACCGGAGAAAGTCCAGAACATTGTTGATGCACACAAACAAGCAACAGAATTTATTCAAGACAATCCTGAAGAAGCGAAGTCGATCGCGATCAAGAAGATAAAAGATATTACGGATCAAGAGTTATCGCAATCTGTCATTGATAATGCTTGGGATCGTATTGAATTCTCATACGAATTTGACCAACAAGTATTACAAGATTTCATCGATTCATCTTATGACCTAGGCTTTTTAGAGGAGCAACAAGACTTAGAAGGTTTGGTTAATAAGGAGTTTATTAATTAAATTTTATAAAAGTCGGTGTTTATTTGTTGTACAGTTATAAGCACTAAGTTGTTGAATTGTGAGGAGCGAAGGTGGCGACTCCTGCGGAAAAAGCACGAGTCTCGAGACCCCGCAGGAAGCGCTTTTCTTCCGAGGAGGCTCGAGCCGTGCCCGCGGAAAGCGTCCACCGATAGCGGATCACAATTCAACAACGGACTTTGATGGAATGATTAATTTACAAAAATTCCCCGATTACTATTTTGTAATCGGGGAATTTTATGCTTAAGCTACTTATAACTTTCCTGCTTCTTGCTCTAATGTTTGCAACATGGTTTCTCTATCGTCTTCAGAAGCTTGTTGCCAATACATTTCAAATAACACGCCTAAACCAGGCAACATTTTTTCTTCACCACTATCAACCGCTTCTGCAATTGTGGCTTCCAGTTGATCCTCGTTGTGTCCGGCGATATTATTTTTAACAGCTTGTCGTAAATTTAAATCCATTCTAACCACCTCATCGCAATGTAATCTAAAGGTAGTTTAACCAATGATTTTATAATTATGTATGATAAAATGGAAACCATAAGGAGCGTTCATGAATCATGATTGAATCAAAACAAAATCAGCGTGTTAAACGATGGAAAAAACTACATAAACGAAAATATCGTGACCAAGAAGGACAAGCCCTTGTAGAAGGCTGGCATTCAGTAGAAGAAGTCCTTAAAAGTGATTGGCATGTATATGAATTGATTATTAAAGAAACGATCGAATTGCCACAAACATGGAAAACCTATGAACATGTTGTCGTAGCTGAGGACGTATTTAGTGAATTATCCCAAACAGAAACAAATCAAGGGGTTATTGCTGTAGTTGAACAACCTCAAGAACGATCCATACCAACTGCACCACGAAAAATTCTTTGTTTAGACAGCATTCAAGACCCAGGAAATCTTGGGACCATCATTCGTAGTGGTTTAGCATTTGGAATTGATCTGATTGTTTTAGGTGAAGGTACAGTTGATGTATTTAATCACAAAGTTATTCGAGCGACACAAGGCGCATTATTTCATATACCTGTTATTCGTGGTGACAATTCGAGTTGGATTGATTATAGCAAGCAACATCAAATCCCAGTTTATGCGACAGCCTTAGACCAGCAAGCCTTGCCTTTAAAAGGTGTGAAAAAAGGCGATTCCTATACAGTCATCATGGGAAATGAAGGGAATGGCGTTCGCCCAGAATTAATTCAACAAGCTGATCATTCACTTTATATTCCGATAGCATCTCAAAGTGAGTCGCTAAACGTGGCTGTTGCTACTAGTATTGTTTTGTATCACTTTCACCAATTGACTTGAAAAATACATTGAAATTCATTATAATAATTCGTTAGAAGTAAATGAATAAAAGCAATGAATGAGTTAAGTAGTTCACCGAGGAATACGTTTATTAGGGACGGAAGTCAAAGACTGGAAACTTCCGAAATGTACGGTGTGATGAATTTCACTCAGGAGCTGGTGCTTGGACCTTACGTAATGTAAGTAATAGTAACCCGGGAGGACAACTCTCGTTAACGCAATGAAGTGGGTATACATAAGTATATCAATTAGGGTGGTAACACGGTTTATAACACGTCCCTTCGTCGAGAAGGGGCGTTTTTTTATTGTCATTAAACTGACTGAGTTAAATAAGGAGGCGTTAATCGTGAAAGAACGTTTGCAATCGATCAAAGAAGAAGCATTGCAACAAATAGAAGAAGTAAAAGATTCAAAAACGCTACAAGATCTACGCGTTAAGTACTTAGGTAAAAAAGGCCAAATCACTGAAGTATTGAAAGGTATGGGCAACTTATCAAAAGAAGAACGACCTGTGATTGGTCAATTAGCTAATGAGATTCGTGATGCTATTACTGAAGCGTTAGACACGAAACAAGAAACGCTTGAACAAGCAGCATTACAACAGCAGCTTAAAGAAGAAACAGTTGATGTTACGATGCCTGGTAAACCTTCTCAAGTAGGCGGTTCACATCTGCTGATGAATGTGATTCGTGATATTGAAGATTTATTCACAGGCATGGGGTATGAAGTAGCTGAAGGCCCAGAAGTCGAAACAGATTACTATAACTTTGAAGCCCTTAATTTACCGAAAGGCCATCCAGCGCGTGATATGCAAGATTCATTTTATATTACTGAAGAATTGTTGATGCGTACCCATACATCTCCAGTCCAAGCGAGAACCATGAACAAACATGAAGGCCGTGGTCCAGTCAAAATTATTTGCCCTGGGAAGGTTTATCGTCGTGACACGGATGATGCCACACACTCTCATCAATTTACACAAATTGAAGGGCTTTATGTTGATGAAAATATCCGCATGAGTGATTTAAAAGGGACCCTTAATACTTTGGCGAAACACCTATTCGGAGAAGATCGCCATATTCGCTTGAGACCAAGTTATTTTCCATTCACAGAACCATCAGTAGAGATGGATATTTCGTGTAAAATGTGTAATGGACATGGTTGTTCTGTGTGTAAACATACAGGTTGGATTGAAATGTTAGGTGCCGGCTTAGTTCATCCAAATGTTTTAGAGATGGCTGGATTCGATTCAGAAAAATATTCTGGCTTTGCTTTTGGTATGGGACCAGAGCGAATTGCCATGTTAAAACACGGTATTGAAGATATCCGTCATTTCTACACGAATGACGTCCGCTTTTTAAAGCAATTCCATCAAGTATAAGAGGAGGAATGAATTGATGTTAGTTTCAACAAATTGGTTAAAACAGTATGTCGATATAGATCATGTTTCAACAGAACAATTAGCTGAAGATATTACGAAAACAGGTGTAGAAGTCGAACAAGTTTTTGAACCTACATTAGTAAGTGATTATTTAGTCGTTGGTTATGTCACAGCATGTGACCAACACCCTAATGCTGATAAGTTAAATCTTTGCCAAGTCGATGTAGGTAATGGTGAGATTGCACAGATTGTTTGTGGTGCTGACAATGTCGCAAGTGGACAACATGTTGTCGTAGCAAAACCAGGTGCTGTCTTACCTGGAGGCTTCAAGATTAAGAAAACAAAACTGCGCGATGAATCATCAGAAGGGATGATTTGTTCATTACAAGAATTAGGAATTGATGAAAAATATATTGCTGATGATTATAAAGACGGGATTTATGTCTTTAATGAAAGTGTTGAAGCAGGCCAATTAGCTGCTCCATTGCTTAATTTAGATGACGCAATCATTGAATTTGATGTGACTCCAAACCGCTCAGATTGTCTCAGTATTTTAGGTATGGCTTATGAAGTCGCAGCTATGTATGATCACGAGATTGAATTACCCAATAGTGAAGTGGATCAAGCTCAAGAACAATCCAGTGATTATGTGGATGTCACGATTGCGAATGAAGAAGCTAATCCATATTACGGCGCTTGGGTCATTAAAGATTTAACCGTTACAACATCACCACTTTGGTTACAAAATCGTTTGATCAGTGCTGGTATTCGTCCGATTAATAATGTTGTTGACGTCACGAACTTTATTTTACTTGAATATGGTCAACCGCTTCATGCGTTTGATTATGATCGTTTCGGTTCTAATCAAGTTCTTACACGGATGGCTGAAGAAGGCGAAACCATTCAAACATTAGACGGAGAAGAGCGGACATTATCAAGTCATCATCTTGTGATTACAAACGGTGAAGAACCGCATGCCATTGCGGGAGTCATGGGTGGCGAAGAGTCTGAAGTACAAGATGGCACAACGACCATTTTACTTGAAGCGGCTTATTTTGATCCCCAAACGATTCGTCAAAGTTCAAAAGATCATGGAATCCGTAGTGAAGCAAGTGTCCGTTACGAAAAAGGATTAGATATTACACGCGTGAAAGAAGCTGCAAGCCGTGCAGCACAGCTATTAGCATCATTAGGCGGAGGTCAGGTTTTAGGCGATATCGTAGAAGCTGGATCAACTAGCTGGACGCCTTATGTCATTTCCTTTACAAAAACTGAAATGGTCAAGCGAATTGGTGCTGACATTTCCTTAGAAGAAATGACTCAAATCATGGAGAGATTGCGGTTTGATTATGAGGTGGATGGTGAAACAATTACAGTTACAGCTCCTCCTCGTCGTCAAGATATTGTCATTAAAGAAGATATGTTAGAGGAAATTGCTCGACTATACGGCTACGACAATATTCCGTTTACATTACCAATTGGCGAAATGGACCAAGGTGGTTTAACGGTCAAACAGAAACGGTTACGAGCTGTTCATGACTATCTACAAGCAAGTGGTTTATACGAATCGATCACGTACTCATTAACAACAGAAGCAAAAGCTCAACGCTTTATAAGTCCCGATGTACGTGAATTAAATGTTTCACCTGTTAAATTGGCAATGCCTATGAGTGATCTGCACAGTCATTTGCGTTTGAGTGCTGTGCCTGAATTGTTATCGAGTTTACAGTATAACGTTGCTCGTAACCAATACAATGTAGGTCTATATGAATTAGGATCTGTTTACACGCAAACAGAAGGCGAAGGAACACAACCAGATGAGAGGGTACGATTGGCAGCCGCTGTAACTGGTCTGTGGGAAAATCATCCATGGCAAGGTGTTCAAAAATCAGTTGATTTCTTTGTCTTGAAAGGCATATTAGAAGGGTTATTCGATTATTTAGCGATTGACGGTATTGAATTCAAACAAGGTGAAATCGATGACTTGCATCCAGGACGTACTGCGCTGATTGAATTAAACGGAACAGTGATTGGTTACGTCGGTCAAGTTCACCCAACTGTCCAAAAAGAACATGACTTACAAGAAACGTATGTTTTTGATGTGAATTTAGATGCCTTATTAGCTGTTACGAATACACAAGCTGGTTACAAGCCAATCACGAAATACCCAGCGATTGCACAGGACTTAGCATTTGTCGTTGATCAATCAACTCCTGCTGCAGAACTTGCAGAAGCTATTAAAGAAAAAGGTCAACCACATTTAGAATCAGTGCGTGTCTTCGATGTTTACGAAGGTGAACACATGGAAGCTGGTAAGAAATCTGTTGCATTCAACTTAATATTCCAACATCAAGAAAGAACGTTGACAGATGAAGAAATTGACCAAGCACGAACAGCCATTGTTGAATACTTACAAACACAATACGATGCTGTATTACGTGGTTAGAGTTCACCAATTTGACTAGGGCGATGGTATTCTAAGCTAACTCGCTGATATTTGACGCGATCTTGATGGTAAATCGTCATCACTTGATGATATAGTGACCGCACTCAATGGAAAATCGTCATCACTCGATGATATAGCGACCGCACTCGATGATAAATCATTTATCGCGCTGGTATTAAAAACTGAGTCACTGATTAATCAGTAAGCCTATTAAACGAAAAACGGACGGCTTCGTTCATTGAAGCCGCCCGTTTTTTTATAGTTTTTTCGCTTTTTGTGTATTACCAAAATGGACTTTACCAATTTGATTTAAAAATGCTTCACCTTTCGTATCGATTAATCGTTTAATTTGCTGATCGACTTTTTGTGAAGCCCCTTTTTGTAAAGTGAAACCAGCCTTTTTAGAAAGTCGATCCATTTCCTGAACAAAACGATATCGAGCTAGCATAGAGGCTGCTGCTACACATGTCGATTGACTTTCTGCTTTTGTTAAAAAAGTGATGTCGCTATGTGGTGTTGCATCCGACGCTTTAATCTTATTGTAGTAAACGCCAGGTTCACAAAATTGGTCAATCACAATACCGCTTGGTGTGACGTGGTCTAATTTATTCATCACATTCTCAATCGCATTATGATGCATCCAAGCTTTCATCCTCGTTTGTGACCAGCTTTGTTTCTTAAGTTGATTATACTTTTCATTGTTTAACGTCACGATACTATAGACAATGTCCGTTTCAAGGATGTTTTTCACGATAGATGCAATCGTGCTGTCATTCATGGACTTAGAATCTTTAACACCTAATTCTTTTAATAGAGCTTGTTGCTTTTCATCTGCATAAACGGCGGCTACTGTAATAGGACCAAAATAATCACCCGTCCCTGCTTCATCAGAACCAATATGATCCTGGTTTAAAATGGCCTTTGAATGACTTTCAACGTTATGCTGCTTCTTTTGCGTTTGGGGGTTTGCGTCCCACTTAGAAGCTTCTTCAGCGTGATCACTACCCTGAAACAACACTTTGCCTGATTGATAGGCTGTGATAGTTACATTAGTTTGTTTTGCAACAAAAACGGTGTGTGGAGGCTGTTTATTAACTTTGGTGTTTTCGTAGTATTTTTCCATTTTATCGAGCGTTTGTTGATCGGCTTTAATAACGGTTTGTCCCATGGTTTAACTCCTTTATGATTCAATGGCTTTAGTATATCATGTGATTAATAGGTATTCACATCTTTTGAGTACTTTCCTAAATAGATTAAATCGTGTTACGATATGGTTTAGAATAACGGTGAGGAGGCCTTCCTGATGTCGGATTATGAAAAGAATAGAATTACAGTTGATATTCATAATCGTAAATATACAGTTGTTGGTGAGGAATCACCATCACAAATTAAAATGGTCGCAAGCTTAGTTGATCAGAAAATGGATGAGATACAATTCGCTCAACCATCCTATGATACGACACAGCTCGCCGTTTTGACAGCACTAAATACAATGAATGATTATCTTAAATTAAAACAAGATTATGATGCACTTATACAAAACCATAGGAATGAGGATCGCAAGAAATGATTGATTTAATTTTAATTATTATTTTTATATTAGGTTTTTTAATTGGACTAAAACGAGGTTTTGTCTTACAAATACTACACTTAACAGGTTTCATGGTCGCCTTTATTGTCGCTTATCTTTATTACCGCGATCTAGCTGGCATGCTTGAATTATGGGTTCCGAATCCTGAGGCGGATGAAGGCCACTTCTGGGCTGAAGCATTGTCTGTAAATGGTATTTCTGATGCCTTTTATAATAGTGTTGCTTTCATACTTATCTTTATTATTGTTAAGATCTTGATGCAAATTCTAGCTAATATGCTTGATTTCGTAGCTAATATGCCTATATTAAATAGTGTGAATAATTTATTAGGAGCGATTTTAGGATTTATTGAAACGTATATTATTATTTTCATCCTACTATTTGGTATTTCCTTGTTATCAGTAGGTTTCGTGCAAAGTATTATTCAAGATTCAATAATAGCGTCGTTTATGATTGAACATACACCTGTCTTAACTGAAGCGCTTAAGAATGCGTGGTTTGAACAAGACGCTTAAAAGAGGTTCGTCATGAGTGACAACCTCTTTTCTTTGTGAGATTGTTTATAAAGGTGGTAAATGAAATGGATAAAAAACAAGTGATTAAACATCTAGAAACAATTGCCGTACATTTGGAACTAAAAGGTGAGAATGCATTTAAAATTTCTGCTTATCGCAAAGCAGCACAAACGCTGGAACGTGATGAACGGTCGCTAGATGAGATCGATGATATTGGATCTTTATCAGGTGTCGGTAAAGGGACGAAGGCGGTTATTGAGGAATATATTACCCATGGTGAAACAGAAACACTTAATCAACTACAAAAAGAAGTGCCTGAAGGATTAATCCCTTTATTAAATGTGCAAGGTCTAGGGGGCAAAAAGCTCTCAAGACTCTATCATGAATTAGGCGTGGAAGATGAAACATCTTTAAGAGAAGCGGCTGATCGTGGTGATATTGAAGCTTTAAGTGGTTTTGGTAAGAAGTCCGTTGAGAAAATCCTTAAAGCGCTAGATGAACAGGGAACTCGACCAGAGCGACTACCACTTTCAAGTGTAATTCCAACGTATGAAGCGCTTGTGGTTGAATTAGATCAGATTGATTCGATTGAACGCTATGCTATTGCAGGTAGTTTTAGAAGATTACGTGAAGATGTAAAAGATTTAGATTTTATTATTGCGACGAATCAACCAGAAAATGTAGCTGAGCAGTTAGTTCAGCTATCAATTGTAAAAGCTGTTGAAGCTAAGGGTTCCACTAAAGTCACGGTAGTAGTTGAAAGTGAATGGGATTTATCGGTAGACTTCCGTTTGGTAGAGCCTGAAGCATTTATTACGACATTGCATCACTTTACAGGTTCAAAAGACCATAATGTTGAAATGCGCCGTTTAGCGAAAGAACAAGGCTATAAAATCAGCGAATACGGAATTGAAAACGTCGAAACAGGAGACGTGAAAACATTTAATGATGAAGCATCATTTTTCAACTATCTTGGAATCGATTATATCCCACCTGAAATTCGTGAAACGGGTGAGGAAGTAGACAGTTCGATACCTGACCTTGTTTCGATTGATGATATCCAGGGTGATTTGCACATGCACACGACTTGGAGCGATGGAGCACAATCACTTGATGAAATGGTTAATCGTGCAAGAAGTTATGGTTATCAATTTATTTCGATCACTGATCACTCTAAGTACTTACAGGTAGCTAACGGATTAAATGAGGATCGATTGCGGCAACAACGTCAATTAATTGACGAAACCAATCAAAAGTATGACGATATTCATGTGTTTGCCGGAGTTGAAATGGATATTTTACCAGATGGCACACTTGATTTTGATGATGATTTTCTAACAGAACTTGATTTTGTCATTGCATCGATTCATTCGAATTTCAATCAAGATGAAGAAACGATTATGAAGCGATTAGAACAAGCAATCAAAAATCCATATGTTCATATGATTGCGCATCCAACTGGGCGATTAATTGGCAAGCGAAACGGTTATCCCGTTGATATAGAACGATTTATTGATTTAGCAGTTGAACATAATACCATTATTGAACTTAATGCGAATCCAAATCGCTTGGATTTAGCATGGTCTTATTTGCAGATTGCTCAAGACCGTGGCGCAACTATTGCGATTAATACTGACGCGCACAATTATCGTATGTTAGAGGATATGAGTACAGGTGTACAGGCAGCCCGAAAAGGTTGGATTAAACCAGAAACGGTCATCAATACATGGTCGCTTGAACATGTCCAACGCTTTTTGATGAAGAAAAAAGGTGAGTCAAGTGAACAATAAAATTTTGAAACAATTAGAGTATCCCAAGATTATAGAACAATTAAGTGCCCAAGCTGAAACCAGCTTAGGACATGAACAAGTTAATCAAATGAAACCCTCAACAGAATTGTCTGAGATTCAATATTGGCAACGTGAAACGGATGAAGCGGTACAAATTCTACGGTTAAAGGGTCATATTCCATTAGGCGGAATTCGAGATATTCGACCACAGGTTAAACGTGCTGAAATTGGTGGTCTATTATCTGCTCAAGAAGTATTAGGTGTTGCTAGCACCATTTATGGTGGACAACAGCTTAAACAATTTGTGGCTAATTTTGATGAGGAAGAAGAACTTGAGATCCCGATCTTAACTGAACGAACAGAATCAATCTCGAATCTCCATCAATTAGAACGATCAATCAGAAGTTGTATTGATGATTATGGCCATGTGATGGACGGGGCTTCAAGTCAGCTTCGTACGATCCGTAGTCAGATAAGGTCGTATGAAAGTCGTGTGCGTGATCGATTAGAAGGATTTACGAAATCGAAAAGTCAGATGTTGTCTGATGCGATTGTTACCATTCGTAATAATCGTTATGTCTTACCCGTGAAGTCAGAATATCGTAGTCACTTTGGTGGGATGGTTCATGATCAGTCATCATCAGGCCAAACGTTGTTCATCGAGCCACAGTCAGTCGTTGAGATGAATAATAAATTGCAAGAAGCACGTGTAGAAGAACAACATGAAATTGAACGCATATTAAAGTCGTTATCCGAACAAATTCAAGCGGATCGTGACTTTTTACGTGAAAATGTTAATGCTTTGCAACAGATTGATTTTATGTTTGCAAAAGCAAAATTAGCACGGCATATGAAAGCAGCAAAACCGACTATGAACGAAAATGGCTTTATTCGCATGCGCCAAGCACGTCACCCATTATTAGAAGACGAAAATGTTGTGAGTAATGATATTGAGATAGGTGATACCTACACGGCCATTGTTATTACAGGCCCCAATACAGGTGGTAAAACAGTAGCATTAAAAATGGTCGGCCTTTGTACCTTGATGGCACAAACAGGTCTACAGATTCCAGCATTAGACGGCTGTGAATTAGCTGTTTTTGACCATGTTTTTGCTGATATTGGTGATGAACAATCGATCGAACAGAGCTTAAGTACATTTTCATCACATATGACAAATATTGTTGATATACTCAATCAGGTCACAGAGAGTAGTTTAGTCTTGTTTGATGAGTTAGGCGCTGGTACTGACCCACAGGAAGGCGCGGGTCTTGCGATGTCTATTCTTGATTATGTCATTGAGCAAAAAGCGCGCGTCATTGCTACAACACACTATCCAGAGTTAAAAGCGTATGGCTACAATCGTGATGAAGTGACTAATGCTTCTGTTGAATTTGATGTTGAAACATTGCAACCGACTTATCGTTTACTTATTGGCGTACCAGGACGTAGTAATGCGTTTGATATTTCTCGCCGACTTGGCTTAAGTGAAACTGTTATTGAAAAAGCCCAATCGATGGTCAGTGATGATTCTCGTTCAGTCGAAAATATGATCGCTTCTCTTGAACAATCTAGACATGAAGCGGAACGTGATTATCAACAAGCAGCCGAAACTTTAGAAGAAGCTGAAAACTTTTATCGTAGTTTAAAACATGAATACAATCAATACTTGAATAAGAAAGAGCAACATGAAGAGAAAGCGAAAGAAAAAGCTGAAAAAGTATTGGATCAGGCTCGCGAAGAAGCTGAGGAAATTTTAGAGGATTTAAAACAGTTACGTGATGAGCATTCAGTGAAAGATCACCATTTCATCGAAGCACGAACGAAGCTTGATCAACAGAAAGCGGCTTTAAAAGGGTCTGATAAGCAAGAAGAAAAGACTGAGTCGACTAAACCCATACATTCATTGGAACCTGGTGATGAAGTTCATGTGAAAACGTTCAACCAAGCAGGTACGATTGTGCAACAAGTGAATGATAAGGAATATGAAGTGCAACTTGGCGTCTTGAAAATGAAAGTCGCTAAAGAACAATTAGAGTTTGTCAAAAGACCTGAGCCAGATAATACGAAACCTTCACCAGTTGTTAAAGGAAGACAAGTTCATGTTAAGCCTGAATTAGATCTTCGTGGTCAACGTTATGAAGATGCTATTCAACAACTCGAAAAGTATGTTGATGAAGCTTTATTAGCTGGTTATCATAAAGTGTCAATCATCCATGGTAAAGGGACTGGAGCCTTAATGAAAGGTGTTCAACAGTTTGCTAAAGAGCATCGTTCAATTAAAGGAAGTGAATTTGGTCACGCCAATGAAGGCGGAACAGGTGTGACGATCTTAAAATTAGCTTAATGGTTTAGAGAGGATGCGAGAATAGTATGGAAACATTAGCGAAAGTTCTATGGGTGGTTGCAGCACTTTTTGTGATTGTCGGTATTCTATTTGTCGTGATGAACTAATATACTTTATTAAATGACTATGATTGTCTTGAGGATTTTCATAGTCATTTTTTAGACTTCATTAATTCAGAAATTTCACAAAATAATAAATAATGTTTTAATTTTATGTCAACTTGTGTTTATAATAGTTATAAATAGATGTTTAAAGGAGGATGTTAATTATGGGGGTTGAATTGAAAAAGCCTTGGCTGAAACATTATCCTGAAGAAGTACCGACAACCATTGATTATGACAAACGGACATTACAAAGCTTTTTAGTTGAGAATGCAGAAAACTTTCCTGATAAAGTAGCGATTCATTTTATGGGGAAAGACGTAACTTTTTCAGAAGTGGCTGATTCAGCGAAACGATTTGCAAGTTATTTGCAAAGCTTAGGTATTCAAAAGGGTGATCGTGTTGGCATTATGTTGCCAAACACCCCGCAGTCAGTTATAGCGTATTACGGAACGTTATTAGCTGGAGGTGTTGTTGTTCAAACGAATCCTTTGTATACAGAACGCGAATTGTCTTATCAGATGAAGGATTCAGGAGCTAAAGTACTTGTTTGTTTAGATATTTTGCTTCCGCGTGTAAACGCTATCAAAGAAGAAACTGACCTCAATCATGTTGTTACAACACGTATTAAAGATTACTTGCCATTTCCGAAAAACATGATTCAACCAATGCTTCAAAAACGGGAATATGGAATGGTAGTTAAGCCAGAACATGGCGGTGATACTCATGTTTGGACCACTATGTTAGAAGAGGCTTCTGATGAGTATGTTGAACACGAGTTTGATCCTGAAGAGGATTTAGCGTTGTTACAATATACTGGAGGTACAACTGGTTACCCTAAAGGGGTTATGCTAACGCATTTTAATCTTGTTTCTAATACACAAATGAGTGAGAAGTGGATGTATAAAACAGAGTTTGGTCAAGAAACCGTATTAGGTATTCTGCCATTTTTCCATGTTTATGGCATGACAACAGTGATGAATATGTCGATTATGTTGGCTCATAAAATGATTTTAGTACCTAAATTTGATGTGGATAGTGTGTTAAAGCTGATCGATTCACAAAAACCAACGTTATTTCCCGGTGCACCTACGATTTATATTGGTCTATTGAATCATCCGAAATTAAAAAAATATGATTTATCCTCGATTGAAGCCTGTCTGAGTGGCTCTGCTCCATTACCTGTTGAAGTTCAGCAGCAATTTGAAGCAGTAACGGGTGGTCGACTTGTCGAAGGTTATGGCTTGACGGAAACATCTCCTGTCACGCATTCTAATTTTATTTGGCAAAACCGTCGCAGTGGAACAATTGGTGTCCCGTGGCCTGATACAGACGCAGCCGTTTTTGATCCCAATACTCATGAAGAATTGGAAATGCGTGAAGTTGGTGAGATTGGTGTAAAAGGCCCACAAGTTATGAAAGGTTACTGGAACCGACCGGAAGAAACAGAGCAAGTATTACAGGACGGATGGTTTTTCACAGGTGATATGGGTTATATGGATGAAGAAGGCTTTTTCTATATCGTAGATCGCAAGAAAGATATGATTATTGCCGGTGGTTTTAACATTTACCCACGTGAAGTAGAAGAAATTCTATATGAACATGAAAGTATTCAAGAGGCCGTTGTGGCTGGTATTCCAGATCCTTATCGTGGTGAGACAGTGAAAGCTTACATTGTCTTAAAAGATGGCGCTGAACTAACAGAAGATGATCTGGATCAGTTCTGTCGCAAAAATTTAGCGGCTTTTAAAGTGCCTAAGCTTTATGAATTCAGAGATGAATTACCTAAGACAGCTGTCGGTAAAATACTACGCCGTAAGTTAGTTGATGAAGAAAAAGAAAAAATGCAGGCTGAACATGCAGAATGAATCAGTAGTTGACACAATTAAAAATTGACTATATTATAATAGGTGAATGACCATTCATTCACCTATTTTTTGTTTTATTTTTATGCGTGATAGGAGCAGTTGACTATGGAAAGTAAATCAAAACCAAAATACAAGCTGATTCTTGATGCTGCTGTTGAAGTGATAGCGGAAAACGGTTATCATCATTCACAAGTATCCAAAATTGCGAAAAAAGCAGGTGTCGCAGACGGAACCATTTATCTTTATTTTAAAAACAAAGAAGATATTTTAGTTTCTTTGTTTGAAGAGAAAATGGGTCAGTTTGTATCAAAAATCAAACACGAAATCGACCAAACCGAGCAAGCTGATCAAAAATTATATAAATTAATCGAAATGCATTTTTCTCAACTGTCCGAAGATCCGAGTTTAGCAATTGTCACGCAGTTAGAATTAAGGCAATCTAACAAAGACTTACGGTTAAAAATTAACGATGTCCTTAAAGGTTATCTAGCACTAATGGATACGATTTTACAAGAAGGAATGGAAGATGGCACTTTTCAAAGTCAATTGAATGTGAAATTAGTACGACAAGTGTTGTTTGGAACTCTAGATGAGGTTGTCACCAATTGGGTGATGAAGGAGCAACGCTATTCGTTAGTAGATCAAGCTGAAGAAGTGCATTATTTAATTTATAATGGACTAAGAGATCATTGTTAAAGGGAGCTGATAGGATGGAGCATTTATCGTGGGAACAACGAGGACAAAAAGCTTATGTTACGATTCAAAGTCCTCCTGCTAACGCTTTATCATCAGGTATTTTAAAAGACTTAGAACAAGTCTTAAATGATGTGGAAGCGGATTCATCAATCAAACTAATTGTTTTACAAGGTGAAGGGAAATTCTTCTCAGCAGGAGCCGATATTAAAGAGTTCACTTCTTTTCAAAAACAAGATGATTACCAAAGCTTAGCTGAGAAAGGCCAAGCACTCTTTAATCGTATTGAACAATTTCATATTCCTGTCTTAGCCTCAATCCATGGCGCTGCTTTAGGTGGTGGTTTAGAGTTAGCGATGGCGTGTCACATGCGCATTGCTACTAAAGAAACGAAACTAGGGCTACCTGAATTGAATTTAGGGATTATCCCAGGTTTCGCAGGTTCACAACGCTTACCAAGATATGTTGGGACACCTAAAGCATATGAAATGATCTTAACAGGTGAACCGATATCCGCAGACGAAGCAGCTCATTATGGCCTAGTTAATCGTGTTGTTGAAGACTCGGAGTTAGAAGAAGCGACTACAAAACTTGCAGACAAAATTGTAGCTAAGAGTGGCCCTTCGATTCATGCGGTTATGAAACTATTACCTTATACTCATACATCTCAATTTAATAGAGGTGTTGATCAAGAAGCAAAAGAATTTGGTAATGTGTTTGGTAATGAAGATGCTCAAGAGGGCGTAGAAGCCTTTATTAACAAGCGTCAACCAAACTTTAAAGATCAATAGATTAAGGGAGGTCATTGTATGAACATTTATGTTCTGATGAAAAAAACATTTGATACAGAGGAAAAAATTCAAATTAGTGGCGGTGCTATTGAAGAAGAGGGTGCGGAATTTATTATTAACCCTTATGATGAATATGCGATTGAAGAAGCTATTAATCTACGAGACGAACACGGCGGTGAAGTAACAGTCGTAACTGTCGGTGATGAAGATTCAGAGCAACAATTACGTACTGCTCTTGCTATGGGTGCAGACCAAGCTGTATTAATTAATACTGAAGATGACGTAGAAGACGGTGATCAATATACAACGTCAACAGTTATCTCAACATATTTGAAAGATAAAGAGGTCGACTTAATTCTAGCTGGTAATGTTGCGATTGACCAAGCAAGTGGCCAAGTAGGTCCGCGTGTGGCTGATCAACTAGATATGCCTTATGTAACAACTATTACGGAGATCTCCGTTGATGGTGAAGAGGTCAATATTGTACGTGATGTTGAAGGTGATGAGGAGAAAGTACAAACTTCACTTCCATTACTTGTTACATGTCAACAAGGTTTAAATGAACCGCGTTACCCATCACTACCAGGGATCATGAAAGCCAAGAAAAAACCTCTTGAAGAGTTAGAGTTAGACGATTTAGATCTTGATGAAGATGACGTTGAAGCGAAAACTGAAACAACGGACGTTTTCCTTCCACCTGAAAAAGAAGCAGGCAAAGTGTTAGAAGGTGAAACAGACGAACAAGTAAAAGAACTCGTGTCGTTATTACGTTCAGAAGCAAAAGTACTTTAATCAAACAGGTGTTGAAAGGAGACTATAATTATGACTACATTTTTAGCGTTTGGTGAAGCAAGAGATGGAGAACTACGTAATCTTTCATTTGAAACGATTGCAGCAGCAAAACAAATTGATGAGAATGCAGAAGTCGTCGGTGTTGTATTAGCCGATCAAAATACAGAGAATTTAGCGAATGACATGATTCAATATGGGGCAGATCGAGCAGTTGTCGTTGAACACGACGATTTAAAAGAATACACATCTGATGCCTATACACAAGCAGCAATGGCTGTAATTGAAGAGGAAGATCCAGATGGCATTGTTATGGGTCATACCTCAGCAGGGAAAGACCTATCTCCTCGTTTAGCGAATAAATTAGACTCTGGACTTGTCTCAGATATCACAAATGTTGATGGTGGAGAGTTTGTTCGACCAATTTATTCAGGTAAGGCATTTGAGAAGAAAACAGTAAAAGACGGCTTAACATTTGTTACGATTCGTCCAAACAATATTCCGCCATTTGAAAAAGATGAAAATCGCTCTGGTGACGTTAATACGCTAGAAGTTGATATCAAAGATATACGTACGATCATTAAAGATGTGGTACGTAAAGCATCTGAAGGTGTCGACTTATCAGAAGCGAATATCATTGTTGCAGGTGGACGTGGTGTGAAGAGTGAAGAAGGTTTCGAACCACTTTATGAACTAGCTGATGAGCTTGGTGCAGCAGTTGGTGCATCACGTGGTGCTTGTGATGCTGGTTACTGTGACTATTCACTACAAATTGGACAAACTGGTAAAGTTGTAACACCTGATCTTTATATTGCTGTAGGTATTTCAGGTGCTATCCAGCACTTAGCAGGTATGTCCAACTCTAAAGTTATTGTAGCCATTAACAAAGATGCTGAAGCTAACATTTTTAACGTAGCTGACTATGGTATTGTGGGTGACTTATTTGATGTCGTCCCTAAATTAACTGAAGAAATTAAAGCGCTATAAATACAGATTGATTAAGATAAATGCCCCCCCTTATTGCTTGAAGCAGAATATTTTTTGCATGGGGGGTTTTTATGTTGTAATAGTAATTAAAGATCCATGATCTTTGAACAAACAAAGTATTGGCAACAGTCAATCAGAACATGCTATACTGTGTTTGAAATTGATAGTTTATAGGAGGAATTATATATGGCAATTGTAAACGCTACGGATCAAACGTTTTCAGAAGAAACTTCAGAAGGCTTAGTATTGGTTGACTTTTGGGCAGCTTGGTGTGGCCCTTGTAAGATGATCGCACCAGTACTAGAAGAACTTGATTCAGAGAAAAATGATGAAGTGAAAATCGTTAAATTAGATGTTGATGAAAACCAAGAAACAGCTCAAAAATATGGTGTTATGAGTATTCCAACACTAATTATGTTTAAAGATGGCGAACAAGTCGACCAAGCTCACGGCTTCCAACCAAAAGAAGCACTTGAAGAGCTAGTAGAGAAAAACGCATAACTATTAAATAAAGAAAGGGCTGACTCCGTGTGAGTTAGCTCTTTATTTTCACCATAACGATCACTAAAGCGCTCATTATTTCAAATTAAAACGAACCTTTGAGAATCAACCTTGAGGTGTAACGATGAATGAACAAATTAAAGAAAAATTAAAAATCTTGCCTGACAAACCAGGTTGTTATCTAATGAAGAACCATAAGGATGAAGTTATTTATGTAGGCAAATCCAAAATTTTAAAAAACCGAGTTAGGTCTTATTTTACGAGCGCAAATGATCTTAAAACGCAACGTTTAGTCAATGAGATTGATGATTTTGAGTATATTGTAACGGGTTCAGAAATGGAAGCCTTAATTCTTGAAATGAATTTAGTGAAGAAGCATGACCCTAAATACAACATTATGCTAAAAGATGACAAGAGTTATCCATTTCTAAAAATCACTAACGAACGTCATCCACGCCTGATCGTTACAAGAAATGTTAAGAAGGACCAAGGTCGATATTTCGGTCCGTATACGAATGTTTCGGCGGCGCGTGAAACGAAGAAGTTATTAGATCGCCTGTATCCACTCAGAAAATGTAACGTGATGCCAAAACGTGTCTGCCTATATTATCATATTGGTCAGTGTTTAGGCCCTTGTGAACATCCTGTTAGTAAGGAAACGAATCAAGAATTAGTCCAGGAAATCGCGAGTTTTCTTAATGGCGGACATAAAGAAATTAAAAATGATATTAAGCAGAAAATGGAAACAGCCTCAGAACAATTAGACTTTGAGAAGGCCAAAGAATATCGTGATTTAATCGAGCATATTGAAGCCGTTATGGAAAAGCAAACGATGGACCTAACTGATTTAACCGATCGCGATATATTCGGTTATACGTATGACAAAGGCTTTATGTGTGTCCAGGTTTTCTTTGTAAGACAAGGGAAACTAATTGAACGCGATGTATCGATTTTTCCTTTTTATAACGAACCTTCAGAAGCTTTTATTAGCTTTATGGCGAGTTTCTATACGCATTCTAATCATATTAAACCGAAGGAAGTTAATGTGCCAGTCGGTACTGATTATGAGCTGATTCAAGAGTACTTAGATATTAAAGTCAAGACACCGTATCGCGGTCAAAAGAAAAAATTAATTGACTTAGCCCAAGAAAATGCTCAGATTGCGCTTAATGAGAAGTTTTCTTTAATCGAAAAAAATGAAGAACGAACCATTCAAGCGATTGAGTATTTGGGTGAAATATTAGATATTGAAACACCTCATCGTATTGAAGCCATTGATAACTCTAATATTCAAGGAGCTTATCCAGTTTCAGCTTTAGTTGTTTTTGAAGATGGCAAACCGAAAAAGAACGATTATCGGAAATTCAAAATCAAAACAGTTGATCAACCAGATGACTATGAAATGATGCGTGAAGTGATTCGACGTCGTTATAAGCGAGTATTAAAAGAAAATTTACCTTTACCTGATTTATTATTAGTTGATGGAGCAAAAGGACAAATGTCAGCAGCCAAAGATGTCTTGGAAAATGAATTGGGTCTAGATATTCCGCTGTGTGGCCTTGCTAAAAATGACAAACACAAAACAAGTGAATTATTATATGGCGAACCACCTGAACCAGTTTTACTTGATCGTCAAAGTCAGCCATTTTACCTAATTCAACGCATTCAAGAAGAAGTTCATCGATTTGCAATTACATTCCATAGACAAATACGAGGCAAAGGGGCCATTCAATCAACTTTGGATGAGATTGAAGGAATTGGACCAAAACGTAAGCAATTGTTAATGGAGCATTTTAGGTCTATTGAAGCCATAAAAGAAGCGAGTGAAGAAGACTTTCGCAAACTAGGAATACCCCAAACTGTAAGAGAAAGTATTCAACAATACTTTTATCATAATTCTGACGAACCTAGTACACATTAGGAATATGAGTATTAGTTCTATTCGCAAAACGTGGCAAAATCAGCCATAACTTTCTTGACGCTTTTGCGCGATAGAAGTACAATGAACATGTCATGTATACTAAATTTTGCATAAAGTATTTGAATGCATTTACAGTCACATTTTACAACAAATGAGGGGGGTCACACATGGCGGATAACAAGGAGTTCTTTAATCGCAGGCTTCATTCTTTTTTAGGTGTATTTCCAATTGGTCTATTCTTGATGCAGCACTTAGTTGTTAACCACTTTGCTACATATAGTCCAGAAGCGTTTAACAATGCTGCTCATTTTATGGAAAACTTGCCACTGAGAATACTACTTGAGTTTGCTTTGATCTATATACCACTATTATTCCACGCTGTCTATGGTATATATATTGCCTTTACTGCTAAAAGCAATTTGAAGCGTTATGGTTATTTCCGTAACTGGATGTTCATGTTGCAACGTGTAACAGGTGTACTCACGTTAATCTTCGTGGTATGGCACGTATGGGAAACACGATTAGCTTATGCGATTTATGGAACTGAGATCAACTTTGATTTAATGGCCGATATTCTAAGTTCACCATTTATGTTCTGGTTCTATATTATTGGTGTTATTTCAGCCGTTTTCCACTTTGCAAACGGTTTATGGTCATTCTGTGTTACTTGGGGTCTAACGGTAACACCGAAATCACAGAAGTTTGTCACATACGTCACATTAGGCGTGTTCGTTATTTTCACTTACATGGGAATCGCATCACTTATTTCTTTCGCTTTTTAAGTAACAGATCTAGTTTAATTTAGTTAACGGTAGAAAAGGGAGTGAAACTTCAATATGAGTAATAAAAATATCGTAGTAGTTGGCGGCGGTTTAGCTGGTCTAATGGCTACCATTAAAGCAGCTGAAGCAGGCGTTCACGTCGACTTGATTTCACTTGTTCCTGTTAAACGCTCCCACTCAGTTTGTGCGCAAGGTGGTATTAACGGTGCTGTTAATACGAAAGGTGAGGGTGACTCACCTTGGGAACACTTTGATGACACAGTTTATGGTGGTGACTTCTTAGCTAATCAACCACCTGTTCGAGATATGTGTGAGGCAGCTCCAAGTATAATTCATATGTTAGACCGTATGGGTGTTATGTTTAACCGTACAGCTGAAGGTCTATTGGATTTCCGTCGTTTCGGCGGTACGCAACATCACCGTACGGCTTTCGCTGGAGCAACAACAGGACAACAATTATTATACGCACTTGATGAACAAGTTCGTCGTCATGAAACAAATGGACTTGTGACGAAATATGAAGGTTGGGACTTTTTAGAAGCCATTATTGATGAAGATGGTGTGGCTCGTGGTGTCATTTCACAAAACATCCAATCACATGAAATTCGTGCATTTAAAGCAGATGCTACCATTATGGCGACTGGTGGTCCTGGTATCATCTTTGGTAAATCAACGAACTCAGTTATTAACACGGGTTCTGCAGCGGCTAACTTATATCGCCAAGGTGCTGTTTATGCAAATGGTGAATTTATTCAAATCCATCCGACAGCAATTCCGGGTGATGATAAATTACGTCTGATGTCAGAATCAGCACGTGGTGAAGGTGGACGTGTTTGGACTTATAAAGACGGTAAACCATGGTATTTCTTAGAAGAGAAATATCCTGCTTATGGTAACCTTGTCCCACGTGACATCGCAACGCGTGAAATTTTCGACGTTTGTGTAAACCAAAAACTTGGTATTAACGGCGAAAACATGGTCTATTTAGATTTATCACATAAAGATCCAGAAGAATTAGATGTTAAGCTAGGCGGTATTATGGAAATTTACGAGAAATTCGTAGGTGATGATCCACGTAAAGTACCAATGAAAATATTCCCGGCTGTTCACTATTCAATGGGTGGATTATGGGTCGATTATGACCAAATGACTAATATCCCAGGTCTATTCGCAGCTGGTGAATGTGACTATACGATTCACGGTGGTAACCGTCTGGGTGCTAACTCATTATTATCTTGTATTCATGGTGGAATGGTCGCAGGCCCTAACGCTGTGAAGTATATTGATGGTTTAGATGAATTAGCTGAAGATCAATCACAAGAATTGTTCGATGAGAAAGTAAAAGCTGAAGAAGAAAACTTTGAGCGTATTTTAGGTATGACATCTGGTTCTGAAAATGCTTACCAAATTCATCGTGAGCTAGGTGAGTGGATGACGGATAACGTAACCGTTGTTCGTGAGAATGAAAGTTTACTCAAGACAGATGAGAAAATTGGCGAGCTAATGGAACGCGCGAAAGATATTAACATTCATGATACATCAAGATGGGCTAACCAAACGGCTATGTTCGTTCGCCAATTAGAAGGTATGCTGAACTTAGCACGTGTGATTACACAAGGTGCTTATAACCGAAATGAAAGTCGTGGAGCTCATTACAAACCAGAATATCCGGATCGTAATGATGAAGATTGGTTAGTAACAACGAAAGCAACATTTAATCCAGATAAAAATGGACCGAATTTTGATTATGTAGATGTGGATACATCTTTAATCCCACCGCGTAAACGTGACTATTCAAAATCAAAATAAGCTTAGGGGGTAAAATGTATGGCGGAAGAAACAATGATTAAGATGATCATTCAGCGTCAGGATGAACCTGAAGCACAACCGTATGAAGAGGAATTTGATATTCCTTATCGTGATAATATGAACGTTATTTCCGCACTAATGGAAATCCGCCGTAACCCAGTAAATGCTAAAGGAGAAGAAACAACTCCAGTTTATTGGGATATGGGTTGTTTAGAAGAAGTGTGTGGTGCTTGTTCCATGGTGATTAATGGAAAGGCAATGCAGTCTTGTACAGCTTTAATTGATCAATTAGAGCAACCTGTACGTTTAGAACCAATGAGAACATTCCCGGTTATGCGTGACTTAGCAGTAGACCGTACTCAAATGTTTGATTCACTTAAGCAAGTGAAAGCATGGGTTCCAATTGACGGTACTTATGATTTAGGCGAAGGTCAACGTATGCCTGAAAGTAAACGTCAATGGGCTTATGAATTATCAAAATGCATGACATGTGGTGTTTGTTTAGAGGCTTGTCCAAATGTGAATGATAACTCAGACTTCATTGGACCTGCAGCACTCTCACAGGTTCGTTTGTTTAATACACATCCAACAGGTGAGTATCATAAAGCTGAACGGATGGAAGCAGTTTTAGATGAAGGTGGCTTACAAGCTTGTGGTAATGCACAAAACTGTGTGGAAGCTTGTCCAAAAGGTATTCCTTTGACAACTTCAATTGCTGCATTAAATCGCGAAGCTACTTTACACTCATTCAAGAGCTTCTTTGGTAGTGACCATCACGTCTAAGACTTCATAAAGGGCTGACACAAGTCAGCCCTTTTTTAAAACCAATATTGTCAGAATTTTAAAGTAAATATGGAGGATATTATGAAAACACCTAATTATATTGAGGATTTTAAGCAATGGAAAGAAAACTTCTCATTTTACATACCAATTGATATTCGTTTTTCAGAAACTGATATGTTTGGGCATGTCAATAATGTGTCTCCGTTTATATATTTTGAACAAGCCCGTATTGAGTATATGAATAAAATCGGACTGTTTGGCAATTTAGACGAAAATACAACAAAAATACCTGTCGTAAGTGATCTGCAATGCGACTATCTTAGCCAAATTTACTTCGGAGAACAGATTAAAGTTTTTGTTAAAACAGCACATATTGGTAATACGTCAATTGATATTCATTATATGGGGATCAATGAAAAAGGAGACATCTGTTTAGCAGGTCGAGGTCGTGTTGTGCAAATTCATGCGGAGAAACAAAAGCCAGAACCTTTTTCAGAGGATCAGTTGGATCGCTTACAAAATGCCGATCAAGTAACAAATTAATAAAACCAAGACAAATGTTGCGAACGCGTCGCTTTAATCTGTCATAAACTATGGTGACTAAACATTTCCTCATGCTAGAAGTAGCTCACTTCTGTATGGAGGAGGGGTTACCACTTGGACACTAGACCATATCAACCTAGTAATTTATTAACAAAACGAGAAAGAGAAGTGTTCGAATTACTTGTAGAAGACAAAACGACAAGGGACATTGCAAATGAATTGTTTATTTCTGAAAAAACAGTCAGAAATCATATTTCCAATACCATTCAAAAATTACAAGTGAAGGGGCGTTCCCAAGCTGTTGTTGAGTTAATTCGGCTTGGTGAAATACAGTTGTAATTGGCCGGCTATTTATTAGCCGGTTTTTTATTTATAAGTTGATTTGTGTTGGTAAAAAAACACTTCTAGACTTTTAGCACCATTGAAAGCAGATTTTTTGTTATACTATGATGAGAAGATTAAATAGTTTATTAATAGAAATGATTGATGAAGCTTATATTTAAATTTTTAAGGAGGAAATCCATTGCATTCAACGAATGATTCGAAAGTGATTGCAGAACTCGAAAAAGACGTTCGTTACATATCTAATATGGTTAAACAACGAGGACGTGAAATTTTAAATCATTATCCAATCACACCTCCTCAATTTATTGCCTTACAGTGGCTTTTAGATTCTGGTGACCTGACAATAGGTGAACTATCGAAAAAAATGTATTTAGCCTTTAGTACAACAACGGACTTGGTCGACCGAATGGAGAAAAACGAACTTATCGAAAGAATTCGTGATCCCAAAGATCGACGTGTTGTGCGAATTCATTTATTAAGTAAAGGAAAAGACATCATTGATGAAGTTATTGATAAGCGACAAGAGTATTTAAAAGATGTCTTAAGCAGTTACTCAGTCGAAGAAGTGGAAACGTTACGCCGCTCGATGACTCAATTGTTTGAGGAAATGAAACAACAAGAAGAAAATCAGAAAGAAGACAAGGAGTCGTAAAAGTGAATAGACCAATCGCTGTGATTGATTCGGGCATTGGGGGATTAACTGTTTTGTATGAACTGAACAGACAGTTACCTAAAGAACGATTCATCTATCTAGGTGACACATTGAGATGCCCCTATGGATCTAAATCAGAAGAAGAAGTACGCCATTTCACTTGGGAGATGGTCAATTATTTATTAACATATGATATTAAAATGTTAGTCGTTGCTTGTAATACCGCGACTGCCATTGTACTTGATGAACTGAAAGAACAATTACCCATTCCAGTTATTGGTGTCATTGAACCAGGTTCGCGTGCTGCGATTAAATCGACAGAAACTGAACGTGTAGCTATTATTGGAACGGAAAATACCATTTCAAGTCAGGCATATGACCATGCACTAATGACTATTAATCCTTCTATTCAAACATTAGGAGTGGCGTGTCCACTTTTTGTTCCATTAATTGAATCAGGTGATTTAACAAGTGATGAAGCCTATGCAGTCGTTGAAGAAAGTTTATCCCCAATCTTAAATGACCCAACGATTGATACCTTAATATTAGGCTGCACCCATTATCCGATGCTTCAGCCGTTGATCGAAACAGTCTTAAATAATCACATAACGGTACTATCATCCGCTTTAGAAACAGGAGCTGAAGTTAGTGCGAGTCTAGCATTCTATGAGTTGTTAAATACTGATATGGAAGTTGAAGAACAAATTCCGATGATTTTAACAACTGGTCACTTGTCAGTGTTGAAACGCATTAAGGATGAATTATTCCAATTTAATAATAGTCAAGTGTATCGAGTGAGTTTATGATGAGGCACATACGAATGATTTGTATGGCCTTATTTTTATGAATACCTAGTTTTCGTTGTAAGATGATGCAATTAACGGTAAAATAATTTTGGATAAGGAATATATTTAAACATAAAGTATGGTATTACTTGTTTTGCCATTCAGTAATAAATATTAAGGAGGACAATCATGCGAGAAGACGGACGTCAATTAGATCAACTACGAGAGACAACGATCGAGACCAATTTCACGAAGCATCCAGAAGGTTCAGTATTAATTACTGTTGGCGATACGAAAGTGATTTGTAATGCAAGTGTCGAGAAGAAAGTCCCGCCATTTTTAAAAGGTGAGGGAAAAGGGTGGATCACAGCTGAATATGCTATGTTACCACGTGCGACAGTTCAACGTAACATTCGTGAATCTTCAAAAGGAAAAGTAGCAGGTCGCACAATGGAAATTCAACGATTAATCGGTCGTGCCCTAAGAGCAGTGATTGACTTAGAAAAATTAGGTGAGCGTACCATTTGGGTCGATTGTGATGTCATTCAAGCAGATGGTGGCACACGCACAGCTGCTATCACAGGAGCATTCGTCGCAACCACAATGGCCTGTGCTCGTCTAATTGATGAGAACTTAATTGATGAGATGCCTATTACCAACATGCTTGCAGCCACATCAGTTGGTATTGATGATGAAGATCAAGTTCTATTAGATTTATGTTACGAAGAAGATTCCCAAGCTGATGTTGATCTAAATATGGTCATGACTGACGAAGGAAAATTTGTTGAAATCCAAGGAACAGGGGAAGAAGCAACATTTTCACACGACCAGTTAAATGACATGTTAAAACTCGGAACAGACGGCATTACTTCACTCTTTGAATTACAACGAAATGCCTTAGGTGATGACGCTAATTTAATTAAAGGGTAGGATTGAGATGACTCGGACTATTTATGTTGCAACAACAAACGAAGGTAAAATTAATGAATTTAATGAGATGTTTGCTGAATTAAATTTGAAAGTTAAAAGCTTAAAAGATGAAGTTCCTGAGATGGATGATGTCGAAGAGACAGGTACAACATTTGAGGAAAATGCAGTATTGAAAGCTAAGACTTATGCTGAACGCCATCAAGTACCTGTTTTAGCTGATGACTCAGGGTTAGAAGTGAAAGCATTAAACGGGGAACCGGGCGTATATTCTGCTCGCTATGCTGGGGAAGCAAAGAATGATGAAGCTAATATTGATAAGGTCCTAACGCGCTTGAATGAGACTACAAACGATACACGTGAAGCATCATTCGTATGTGTCATAGCTTACGCAGAACCTGGTGAAGACACGTTAACAGCTGAAGGACGATGTCATGGAGTCATCATAGATGAACGACGTGGCCAGCATGGTTTTGGTTATGATCCGATTTTTAAACCTAATGGGTACGACCAAACCCTAGCAGAGCTTGGACCAGAGGTAAAAAATCAAATAAGCCATCGACATCATGCACTTGATCAGATGTTAGATCAATTAAAAACCGTTTTGGATTAAATTGTCCAAAACGGTTTTTTATGTGAATGACGATTAAGTTGTAAGTCATTTATTGTTTAGGGATATGGTCATGATTTAAAACCTAAGGTAAACTTTCGCAAGCCGCACCATTTCCGTCGCGATCTAACCCATGTGGATCGGATTCAGGTCCGCCTGCAGCTTCAAAAAACGCCTGGGCATTATCATGCGTATCAAAGTCTCCACAGTTTTTGTCTTCACCATTCGGATCATAAGGACCAGTATAACCAGAACTATCATTATTTGAGGTATCACCTTCAGAGCTATCATTTTGTTCAGTTTGCTGACTATCATCATCTTGTTGTTCATTCTCAATAGTTTGCTCATCATGATTAAAACCATCGGACTGTACGTAATCACTTATACTCCAAATACCTCGACCTGCATTTCTAGCATTAGCCTCGGCTTGTTCAAACGCACTCATATGTGTATATGGAGGGTTATAGACATATGCCAAGCGAGCAAGCCCTCTTTGTAATAACATTTGATTAAAATTCTTACCATCTACCCAAAGATAAGCTAATAATCGATCGTAATGATCACGTCTTGGACCATCAAATTCTACTTGAACTTGTTTACCAGAAAGTTGATTTTTCGCAAATTCAGATGCTTCAGGGCCATAGGGTTGAACAGGTTTTGATGGATGTTTAGTTTCTGGTGTGTCGACTAGTAATAGTCTTACATCTTCAGTCTTGCCATTTAATTCTATTTCAATTGTGTCGCCATCAACAACTCTTGTTACAGTTGCCGTCTCCATGTTTGGATTATTGTTTTGATCTGATTGGTCATCGTCATTTGATGAATTTGTCTCATGATCTGAGTTTGATGTTGATGACTCCTCAGATGAGCTACTATCATTTTCTTCTTTATCATTATTGCTGGAATCATTTGTTGGTTTGTCGTTTTGGCTTTCTTCATCATTATTTTGCTTGTTTTCACTCTGATCTTGCTCGTCATGATCTGCTTGTTGATCGTTGTTATTATTCTGTTCATCAGATTGTTCACTTTCTTTTTCAGGATTGTCACCATCGGTTTGGTTTGCGGTATCTTTATTAGTATTTTCATTATTCTGGTCTTCATTGTCTTCTTCTGTATCTGAATTTTCCTCATCATCAGTTTCTTCATCTTGTATTTTTTCTTCTTCATTAGCGTTTGATTGATTATTTGCTAAAGTACTGGAATCATCCTCGACATCTGGTACGGCTACAACAAATAAAATGAAGAACGTTAATGTTAATATAGTTGCAGATTTACGATTAGCTATAGGTCTGATTTTAAACAAATTTAAATGTCCCCTAAAAAGGGCGACAAGAGACCCTATAAAAAAAGTGAAGAAAATAAATGCTACAAATTCCATTCTTAATACTCCTTATTAATCTAGTAATTTCTGTCTTTAATAAAGCCCTCTAGTTAAGACTATGTAATGATCTTAAATCTCATAAATAAAAGACACACTGTATGTAACGTTAGTGTGTCTTACTTATTATGCTATATAGTTAGAAAACGAGTTTAACGCCCTCAATATAGCATAATTATTTGAAAATGAAAACGAAAAATGAATTAAATATGAATGTGTGTTAGTAAACAGGCAAGCTGTTAAGAGTGGGAATCAAAGAATCAAAATTTGGTTTTATAATATAATCCTTAGCACCACAATTTAAAGCAAGATTTATATCATCCTCTTGTCCCATAGAACTACAAATAATAATATTTGCTTTCGGATCCTCTTGTAATATTTCTTTAAGTACATCAAGGCCATTGAGGTCATCTATAACAAGATCTAATATAACGAAATCAGGTAGGTATTGTAGATATTGATTTAAAGCACTGGCTCCACAAGAAGCCTCTGCCACGACTTTATATTGGTTTGATTGATTTAAAATTGAAGCAATCCATCTTCTCATAAACTTTGAATCATCTGCTATTAAGACGGTATTCATTTTTAATCTCTCCTTTAGCATCATTGGCAATTTAGGAAAGGCAGCCCGGCCATCATAGCTTATGCCTTAGATCCGTGGCTTTGCGTCTTTTACTTTCGTAAAGTTTGCCATAATTAGAATACTACCACACTTAAACAAAATGTTACACATTTCGACAAAAGTTTATCCAGAGAGGTTGAACAATAAAAAAGCTCAACTCTTTTGAAGTAAAAGAGTTGAGCTTTTATGTTTGAAGTGTCCCGAGCAGGAATTGAACCTGCGACCGACAGCTTCCGTTATTAGCATCACGCACTATTATAGCGGTGTTTGATATCGTTCAATGAAACGGTCAATTTTCGGTTTTGACCAGTTAAGAAATATTTTACTTAAAATAACGCGATCAGTCAAGTTGAAATAAGGACAAAAAAACGCAGGGCAACGATTGCCCTACGCCTGTATCATGGCGTGAGTTGCGACAACAACCCGGTGCGCCTTAGACCATTCTTGTAAAATAAGCTTTTTTCTTTGGTCGCTTTGTCGGTCTGCTAAAACCGACTAGCCCTTCGCCAACGGTTATCATCGTATCATATAAACGCCTGACACTTCTTACAAGTCAATGGCGGTGAGCGCTTGTGTGACGGTTTTGAACGAAAAATATTACGATTATGTTACAATTTTAAAACGTTTGGCAGCCGTCAAACCTTTTATGTACAGAATTTTGTAAGAAATTTTCGGACTTCCGACAGCGCGCGAAATATCGCAACGCCCCCGGGGCTGTCAACGTCAACTAAACACGACAAGCCGAACAACCAAAGGCAAGCATTCGGCAAGGTCGTACAATGACTTACTTACTTTGATCGTGTTTTATCAGCTATACATTCCTTGCATATCCGTTTAACCACCGTCTAAAAGTGTTAACTTTTAAACAACGTTATTAGAGTTATAATAATCGTTTAATATTAAGGGTTTACACCGTTTATAAGTTAGTCTATAATGATAAGTGTAGAAGTTATAAAACTTTTAGACAAAAATAAAACGGAGGTATTACATATGAAAATAGGGTATGCTCGAGTATCAACGGCAGGACAAGACCTCGATAGTCAACGTCAACTATTGGTAGAACAAGGCTGCGAAAAGGTTTACGTTGAAAAAGTGACGGGTACGTCAACCGCACCTCGCGAGGCGTTGACGGATATGACCGAGAACGTCCGAACAGGTGACACGATTTATATAACGAAAATAGACCGTTTAGCACGATCAATCATTGACTTAAATAATCTAGTATCGGACTTAATCGAAAAAGGCGTATCAGTCGTTTTTATAAAGGACAATATGACGTTTGAGGCTGGCAACGCTAATAGCAGTATGAATACGTTAATGTTTAATATTCTCGCATCATTTGCACAATTTGAACGTGACTTGATTGTTGAACGCACAACAGAAGGAAGAGAAAAAGCGAAAGCAAACGGCAAGCACATGGGGCGTCCTGCAAGTAGTAGCAAGAAGGATATGCAGAAGGCAATCGACTTGTACTACGAAAAAGACGAAAAAGGCTTATCAGTAGCCGATATATGCCGAATGACAGGCGTCAAAAAGGCGACATTCTACACCAAATTAAAACAGGTACAAGGCGACAGTTAATAAGACTGTCGCTTTTTTACGCTCACAATCGCCAACTGTGGCTTGCTGTAAGTCTACATAACCGCCATAAAAGGCGTACAAGGCCAAAGCAATCTCACGCTTTACAACGTCCACACACACCGCCTACACAAAGCCCACAGCCGCCACACAACCACTTCAAAAGTTTTTCTGGTCTCTTATATTTAACGCTTGTAAATCGCCACACACCGCCGCACAGTCGCTTTGTTGTACGTTTCCACTTTGATATAGCGGTTCTTAGTTGTTATGAACGGTCAGCCTGCCAACACAACGCTATTCAGCGCCTTACATATCGCCAACGCACACCGCACAACCGCCGCCCACATATAGCCTCGTAGCTCCAACTCAACGCCCTGCATACAGCCATATATGTCAAATGACGTAAAGTAAAAATGCTTGACAGAAAATCTGATATACGCGATTTAACGGTATATAAGCGCTATTAATCGCTTACAATCGCCCTTATCGCTAAATTTTTTGATTTTACAACGTAGAATTTGGCGTTAAACGTTAGGGGAATTAATAAATTTTTTAGCTATCGTGTTACACAATCGCCTTTATTTTTGGTATTAGGAATTAGGACGGTGTAATAGCGATGATGATCGGTTGAGTACGTTGGTGATGTTGTATGACGGTTTAAAACGTAACCAATCACCCTGGCGTACCTTACAAAACGATATAAGACGGTATTAATAACCATTCCGTTAGCTTTAGCTAACATGAAATCTAAAAAGTTTTGTAAACACGATTATATAACGTCATATACCGTTTTTAATCCTCTACTAATTAGGTTACATGTTTTTCTAACGAAAAACGGAATGGCCTTGATAACTCGAACTAACGTATTAAAAAAGTGTACGTTTTCCTTTTAAGAGTTAACCATCACAAACCCCGTCATGACAGGATTTTGAATAAATTTTATGACGATAACTTCATAAAAGGCTTATCTAGTAGCAAAAAATAAATGAAAAGTAGGAGTGTTCGGAATGGGCGAAATTACAGTAATCGATAGCATTATGGGAAGTGGCAAAACGCAGTGGGCGATACAACAGATGAGCGAGGCAACAGAATTACAACGTTTTATCTACATTACACCGTTCTTGAATGAGGTTCAACGGATAAAAGACAACGTCAAAGGTCGTGAGTTTGTCGAGCCAAATAATGCGAATGGTGAAGGCAGAAAGTTACGCAGCCTAAAAGACTTGATCGTCAAAGGCGAGGATATTGTTTCGACACATTCGCTATTCAAAACGGCAGATGATGAACTAATCGAGTTATTAAAGGATAGTGGCTACACGTTGATCTTAGACGAGGTTATGGAATGTGTATCGCCGTTAGATGTTAAGAAAGCAGATATTACAAAGTTAGAAAAAGCAGGCGACATCGAAATACAAGACGGTCAAGTCATTTGGATAGGCGATCATACTGATGATAGCCGATATAGAGATATACGACTTATCGCTCAGGCTGGCAATCTATTCTACTACCGTGGCCAGTTTTTAGTTTGGTCGTTCCCACCGAGCGTGTTTAAGGCTGTGGACGAGGTGAAGGTTATGACATACCTATTTGACGGTCAAACACAACGCTATTATTTCGAAATGCATGGTTTTAATTACACGTATAAGTCAGTCGCAAAAGTCGGTGATCGTTACGAATTGACCGAATATGATCGCAACAACGAAAATCGACAAGCTTTGTACAACCTTATAAACATCTATGAAGGCAAGATGAACCACATAGGCGAGCGAACAAATGCTTTGAGTGTTTCGTTTTTAAAACGTTGCAATAAAGCAGGTAATGTTGAGTTTTTAAAGCAGATACAAAATAACTTGTTGAATTTCTTTCAAAATGTCGTTGGCGCAAAACGTGATGAAGTCTACTACTCAACGCTAAAAGAAATTGAAACCGACATACAGCCTAAAGGTTACAAAGAGCCCAACAAGACGGCTGAAAACCCGAAAAGAACACCGCAGGTTGTCATTCCGCACAACACACGCGCAACCAATAACTACGCGCATAAATGGGCGTTGGCGTATATCTTTAATCGCTATATGCAGCAAGATATCAAAGTGTTTTTCCAAGACAACGGCGTTGATGTTAATGAAGACTTACTAGCGGTCAGTGACTTATTGCAGTGGATATACCGATCAAGAATACGCAACGGCGAGTCAATCGAACTATACCTACCGTCAAGCCGTATGCGCGGGCTTTTAAAGGCGTGGGCGAATTACGAGATATAGATTTTAAAAACGTACAAATAGAAAGGGGGGGTAATAAGTAGCGATTGAATAGCGCTAGGCGGACGCTATAATATCCGTCTAAATATTCTACTTTAAGGAAGTGATTGAATGACTAATACAGTAATCAGCCATATCGTTTATTCAACGGAAGAACTAACGCAGTTAATCGGATATGTTAATCAAGAAGGTAGACGAATAGTTAAAACGTGTGTTTTACGAAATGGTGGCGGTATTAAAGTTGAGATAGAGTTAAAGGGGTAATGATAAATGTTATAATTGTCAAAATATTGTATTCTGTTTAATGTATTTGTGATAAACTAAAAGTATTAAAAAGAAGATTATAGATAGTTAATTTTTGCAAACGGAATATTCGTCACTATATAAGCACTAAATAATTGAAGAATTTATTATAAACTTGAGGTGTATAAGTATGATACAGGAAAGGTTAAATGAATTAGGTAGTGCGATTGTTGAGTATGAGGGTGAAAAAGTACAGCTTTGGGGGTTTACCAGAGAAGAAACATTGCTTTTAAACCTGAATAAAGGTATAAAATGTTAGAGTTCTCAGGGTGTGTATGACTCTGAGAATTTACAATACCATAATATCAAAAATAATGCTTTAATTATTGAGAAAAAAGACGGTGAGGAAATTCGAAGGCATCAATATAACCCTATATATAAAGATACAGTAAAAACAAAAGATGAAAATGGAAAGATAATTTCTATCACATTCACGATAAGAAAAAGTGTTTATAGCGAACATTATCACCTTATAACTGAAAAAATTTCTCTTTTGTTTGAGAATGAAGGAGACCTAAAGCGGTATCTTTCTAATGAACTTAGTTTTGACTGGGGGAATTGACCGTGAAAAACATGATTTTATTAGACATTGAAACTCTTGATTTTGATGTAGAATCGGGTATCTATGAAGTAGCACTATTAGTTGTAGAAAATAATAAAATTATTGAAAGCATACATATTGCGGAAGTAGAAGATGAATCATTAATCCATTTAGGAATGGGTAATGGTTACTCAGACATATCGGAAGATCCAAAGAAAATAGAGCAATTCAGAAGTGTTATTGACACATATAATTATCCGGTTATTGCACACAACGTTGCTTTTGACCGTAAGTTTTTAGTGCATTATGGCTGGTTAAATGAAGATTATGAATGCTATGACTCGATAAGAGCTATTAAGTATTCTAATCCATATTTATTTTCATACTCATTAGGTTACCTTGCTAACTTCTTCAACGTTGAAACCGAATTATCACATATTGCGCTAGATGATGTGAAAGTTCTTTATGAAGTGATAATGAAAGCTAATCCAACTAATTGGGTGCCTTTGTACAAAATTTCACCTCGGAAGTTTAAACAGCTTGTAGAAACAACAGTTAGTGTGGAAGGACAAAGCAGTATTTTTGAAAATAAAACAATTGTTTTTACTGGTGCAAGTCAGTTCCCAAGAGCATTAATGAAAGAAATTGTGTCTAAATGTAGCGCTAAAGTAACGAGTAGTGTTTCACCTAAAACTGATTTATTGATTTGTGGCGAAAACCCCGGCAGTAAACTAGTGAAAGCAAGAGAATTGGGTGTTGAAGTTGAAACTGATGAATGGTTTATTGACGCCGTATCTAAAGAATTGGATTTGGACACAGCAACCATGACTCATCATAAGACTGGTTTTAAGGAAGAAACTAAACCTCAATTTACGATAGTTCCAGAACTTAATGGTAAAAGTGTTAATATAGCGTTACTGCCTATAAAAATACAGAGTAAGCTAGAAGATATACTTATTAATAATATGAATGTATCAAAAGTTAACAAAAGCTCAAATGGATATAAAGTTGATTTGATTATTCATGCGGATAATGGTGAGTATGTTTTGTTGGAAAAAGCTAAAGAACTTGAAGTTGATACAATGCCATTATCAAAGTTTAATCAGATGATTTTAAATTAAGTTGGATAAAATATACTTAACGCAAATAGTAGTTAGGAAAGAACGTTATAAACAACCGTTAAGTAAGCGAGTTAAACGGCGGTCAGGTCTAACGACTTGGCCGCTATTTTTTAATGTAGGAAATTTATGTTAAACTACTCATAAAATTTGTGAACTATTGTACTTAAACTAACGGGTGCAAGACTGGAACAAGAAATTGTCACAATGAGTTCCTATCGATTGATATGTAAAGAGGTTTAAAGCTAAACCAATGGTACGAGGAGGGAGAAAATGCAAACGAAAAGTAATTACAACCTAATAATTCAAATTATACCAATAGTGTTTTTATTATTCCTACCTATGTTTTTAGAATTTTATTATTTAACAATTTATTATATAGCGGTTATCATACTAATTCCCATTGTGATTTTTCGGTTAATTAGAGAAGAAAAAATGGGCCAAAGATTTTATAAGAGATGGCATAAAGCGAGAGAAAAGGGATTTTGGAGAAATGTTATTCTTGAAGGGGGGCGTTCATTATTCATAATGACAGTTATTTTAAGTTTTTCGCAGTTAGTTGTGAATGGTCTTACTCCGTTTGGGATTGTGTCTGAGTTGTCAAGTAGTGAATTTACTTGGATTTTATTATTCCTAATAGTTTTTAGTTTTTTAAACGGAATAGTAATGTGGTATGAGAATGAAAAAAGGTATTATCGAATTCAAAATAATAATAGATAGTGTTAGAGCTTATGGACCGTTAATTGTTCGTATAATAGCATTATGAAGTTCTTCAACTATCAGGGGCGTTAGTTTAACAAGCGAATACATAAGCTGGGCGGGTCTAACGACTTGGCCGCTATTTTTTTATGCAGGAAACTTATGCTAAATTATTTAGAAAGTTTACGAATAGTTGTAGTTAATCTAACACCTTTAGTTGAAGAAGAAACCCTAAGACTTATAATTAAATACTTTTTTATAATCCGTTAGTGAATTAAATATTTTTTCTAATTCCTCTTTTCTCTCTTTGTGTGATTTCTCTTTATTAACATAATCAATTCTGTAATATATATCTTGATCTACAAAATAAATAGTGGAATAATTTTCTGACTCTTTAAAGTACCCCTTGGTTTTTTTATCAATATTTTTGTTTTTACTTAAATTGTAATCTTTATGAGGAAAGTTCCCAAAAATTATTTCTATACGTTCATTTAGATTACTTCTATTGTCTAATTTTAAATCAGATTCTATCTTGCTTTCACTTTCATAATAATTAATCCCACTTGTTTTAAACGCATCAGGGTTTTCATTAAAAGGATAATATTCAGGTATTTTGACTGTGAATGGAAGAGCATCTAAAGTTAATTTTGTCTTAGGTACAATGTATTTTACCTCCCCATATTTCACTAAATAGTCCATGTTTATCTCGTTTTTATTTTCGGCAGTAGAATGCCAATTTGTAATTACAAGAGAAATGAGTAGGACTAATGTCACAATGCTTAACTTTTTCATTTAATCATCCTTCTATAATATTTTTGTTGTATTATTTTGTCCATTATATTCTTTTTTATAAAAAAGAAAATTAGGTCTTCGGCCAACACGAGCAATATATTACTTCTGAAACACAAAGGATATTTACATTGGGGTGACTAAGTTTGAAATTTGTTCTGATACGGCCTTTTTTCTTCAACTAAAAGCGTTAATTTAACAAGCAAATACATAAGCTGGGCGAGTTTAACGACTTGTCCAGCTTTTTACGCAGAGGACCGTGTAAAGTATTGAATATTATCAGTTTAGGATCAAACACTAAACTGAGGTGAAATACATGAAAAAACTAATTATTATTCTTATTATCGTGATGTTTTTAGCAGGCTATGAACCACCATTATTATCACAAACCAAAAATGAAGCGGATACTGAAATATGTGAAACCTTTAAATATGCACTAATAAATAGCTTGCGAGAACCAATTGATAAAGCAATACATGAAATTTATAAAGATGATGAAAATGCACCAAAAAACCTTATGTGGGCTCCATATAATACAGAACTATTAAATATTAGGCAGTTGCACGGTGTTGGTGGATCATATGAAATTAAATTGGAAATAAAGCCTTATTATCGCGCCCATATTACTTATGGTGAAGATATTGTTGTAATAAGCACAGATGGTACGTTAATTAGTTATGAACATTTAAAAACGTATCCAAGAGTAGATTTTAACTAGCTGATAAGCTGGGCAAGTTTAACAACCTGCCCGGCTTTTTTCGTCTACTATTCAGCCAGCCAATCGAAATAGACGTCACTCACTTTGTCGCCGTTGACCGCCAGTTCACGGTCTATTTCTACCGTTAGATCGCGCCAGCTTGCGTAAAGTATGCCTGTTAAACTTCTCACTTCACCACGTTTGTACTTCCTTATGACATTCTGAAATACTTCCGCATATCGTTCGCCGTGATCTTCAAGCATAATATTGCGATTTATTTGCGCCTTAGCACGTAATAGCACACCATACACTTCGTAAAGTTCATTCGCATTAAAAAAGGGTTTGAACGCTTTGAAAATTGGCGCAGGGATAGCCCGAGCCAGTGCGCTAGCAGGTGGTGGCGCCGTTTCTAGTACGTGATTATTATGAGTATTGCTAGGAGTATTTGCAGGAGTTTCTTCGGTGTGACATTCCGGTGTGACAACACGGTGTGACACTACGTTTTCGTCCGCCTTTTCGTCCGTTTCTTTAACCGGTTTAATTACGATCGCGTTCGCTGATTGTCTACGGTCGCCTGCTGGTCGGTGTAACTCATATTGCTCGATCATGTCCGCTTCTTCTAAATGCTTACATAAACGAATAATCGTTCGCCTAGTCACGCCAAGCATTGACGCAAGCTGGTTTTTACGCAAATAGCATACGCCGAGATATTTAGCCGCATAACGACTAATGACGTCTAATAGTTCGCGAGCGTTGCCTGTTAAGTTTTCTTTGCGTTCGCTAACAGTTTCATTAAGTGTTTCGAGCGTATCGAATGTACTTAATTGTTGATACGTTTTTTCATTTGCAAATCGTTTTGTCGTTTCCATACAGTTGGTTTCTCCTCTCGGTTTAACCAACCGCAAAAACGCTACACTTGCTGAATTTAATTCTCTACGTTATAATGAACGTACCTTATGAGAGTGGTCAGCCGTGGTTTTTTGCGGTTGGCTACTTTTTTATGGTTTAATTTAATCCAAGTAACCGCGCAAAGCGGCTGCCACTTCTTCTTTATCCATTTGTAAATAACGCGTTGTCACGCTTAAATCCTTATGCCCCAACGCCTTACTAATTAAGTCCACACTTGCGCCTTTTCTCATCAATCGTTTTGCAAAAGCGCGGCGGATTGCGTGCGCCGATAGATTTTCCAGTCCAAATTCGTTTGAGTACTTGACTAAACGTTTGCCGATCGTGTTATTCGTTGGCGTTGTGTCTAAGTTGCGCCCACGCCGAGATATAAACAAGTAGTCATTTTCAGCATTCGCCACGCGACGTACTTTATCATTTTGCTTGATTAAAGCGTCTAGTAGGCGATTAGTTATGTCGTCAAACGGTAACATCATAGACTCATGGTTCTTAATTAAACCACCGTCAATTTCGAGTTGGTTGTGCGTTAAATCAACGTGACTTTCTTTGAGTTGGCATAACGTACGCAACCGAATACCTGTCCGATACATAACCATAACAGCAGCGGCGTCACGCAACTGAACAAAGTCTGATAAATCAAGCATACGCAACAAGACGTGTATATCGTTTTCCGCTGTGCCTTTCTTAATTGGCGTGTCCACTTTGACGTTAATGTCGCGCCAAAAATTGTGCGATAACCAGCCGTTTCGATAACACTTGTTTAAAAACGCTTTGAGGCACTTTAAGCGCGTTAATTTCGTTTGATTACTGACGTCCATACTCGATAACCACGCGTAAATGTGGTCGTTTTTAAGATCGGCCAGCCTTTTCACGTCAATAAATTCCGCAAATTTACTTACATAATGCTCATAATCGACTATCGTACGTTCGCGGTAGTTGCTGATTTCCATTTGACGCTTAACTCGAGCCAGCGCTTGTTCAATCGTCAGTGCATGCGTTTCTCGATCGTTAACCGGCTCGGATTGCGTAAATATATCGTTTAGTTGATCGGTAACATCTAGGTGTCCTTTACGTTTAGTCATAAAAAAGACGCCTCCCATAACGGAATGTTTGACCGGTTCAATGACCGAGATCAATTTCCGCTATGAGAGGCGTCATGATGCGATTTTAGAGTGTCCCGAGCAGGAATCGAACCTGCGACCGACAGCTTAGAAGGCTGTTTAACAGGGGTTATTGCTTAATACTAAAGGCAACCTAGGCCTTGTTTATATGCGGGTTTGCGAATTGATAAGATACACTATAATACTTAACCATATTACAAAATGCTAAAATTCTGCCCCATTTCTGCCCCAAATTATTTCGACATTGGTTACAAAGTCTTCAAGTGCCGTGGTTTGATAATTGATCATTTTATCACTCTTCCTTAACGACGTCATACGAACAAATGTTCTAATTAGCAACTTGTTTTTTTATAAAAAAGGGTTTAATATTCTTTTTGTGGAATATAGCACTTGAAAAGCAGGCTTTAATATTAAATAATATTGTTTAGGTGATAATTATGTTATTAAATGAAGCAGAAGTAAGGAACTTATTGCTTGAGGATCTTAATAATGAGTTGAAAGAAGATGAATATACTAGAATAATCAATGAGTTGGGTATTGATTATGGAGCATCAAGAGTTGATGTAGCAGTGGTGAACGGGATAATTCATGGCTATGAAATCAAGAGTGACTTAGATACTCTCGATCGCTTACCAAATCAAATTTCTTATTATAATAGAGTTTTTGAACGAATGACTATTGTTTCATCTAGAAAGTATTATGAGAAAGTAAATGAATTAGTCCCAAAATGGTGGGGAATAAAAATTATAAGTGCTGATGGTAGCCGTTTGATTTGTAAAAGAACAGGAAGAAGAAAAAACAAAAACCAAGATAAAAGTTTATTATTAAAATTACTTTGGAAAAAGGATTTAGAAAATTTTGTAGACATAATGGGGTTTGATAAAAAGATTAAAAAATTGCGAAAAAAACAGCTTCTTGAATTATTTCTTCAAGAAGCTGAAATTGATCTTGTTAGAAATTACGTTTACGAAGTTCTAAAAAATCGAGAGTTTTGGAGAGAAGAATCATAATTCATCAACTGTGAATTCCAAATGGTGATTTATAGATAGCTCTATGGCTTTTTTGTGATCGGTAACTTCTTCGTTTCTATTTGAGAGGCTGTCTATAAATTCATCCCCAAAACTGTAATTTTTTCCGGAATATAGAGGAGAACTAACTATTATCTTACATAAGTCTTGAAAGTTTTCTGGCTCATTGTCGTCGAACCTTTTTGATAGACCAAGAAAATAACCCTCTTTAGTAGTATAAAGAATTTTTAGATAAGAGTTATTCATATTAAAACCCTCTTTTACATCAGGCTCAGGAGTTAATCTGGTGGTATAATCTGAAAACAGAATACTAGGCTCCTCCGCTTGGATTTTCTTAAAGAACTGGATCTCATTTCTATTAGATTTTTTCTCGAATTTCATTTGTCTCTTAGTATCTACCGTCTCGTCTACTGAGCTTGTTGCCAATATACAGGTGTAATTCGAAAAATATTTAACACACTTAATTGCCTCATCTTGATTAAGTTCATCAAGGAAATCTAAGATGATTATAACTTCCTTATCTTTAAAATAATCATTAATAATTTCTTCAACACGGGTGTTCATAAGATGATATATGGTGCTTTCAACTTTATGGTATTCAATCCTTATGGCAACTTTATTTTTATCAATAGAAGAAATTGTATTAATAATCCAGTCTGGAGCATCGCTACTCAGACATGGAATAAAGTTTAGTGACGATTCTTCAAACTTAGAACATAAAAATTCAATTTGATTCTTTCCGTCTTTTTTCTCTTCAGTTTTCGATTTCATATTAGCAAAAATGTAGTCAAAACAATATATGAATTCGTTACTTCCAATTCTCTGTTTTAAATAATTACCAGCAGAATTAAAATTCTCATACCATGCCTTTTTTGCTGATTTCTTTACCGATATTCTTTTTCCTTCAATAATCGGTATTATTTTCTTCTTGGTTTCCTCAGATGTCTCTTGAAATGCATTCATTTCTGAATCCGAATGTCTAAGTATTGGATAATACATATACTCTCTCCCTTTAAAATATTTATGTTAATCGAAATCAACATCAAGTTCCTGAAAATTTTGCTACATGATTAAAAATAAAAGACACACTAATCCTAGTGTGCCTCAAAACTATTCTTTCTTAAGTTCAATCTCGAAGTCCAATTCTTCGCCAATCGCCTCAAAATCTTGGTCCGTTGGTGCACTGAAAACTAAGCGAGCAGATTCAACATCTTCAGCATTTGAATTTTCTAATACATAGAAGAATGTTCCACTAGCCTTAGTGTTTGCCATCATTTCACCCTCAATATGATCACTCATGAACATGTCAGGATCTAACTGCTCACCAGTGCTCGTAGCCATTTTACCTTGTGAAGAATAGAAAGTAATATCTTCTTCAGATGTATTTTCAACAGAAAGGTCGACTTGGATGTAATCAATTTCATCCGTTTCCATCATTGTAGCTAATTCTTCATTCAATTCACCTGAAGCAGCAACAACTTTCTCAATTGTAAGCTTAACAGGACCTGTTTCAAATGTTTGCGCTTCTTGATTGCGTGAATGGAGGGTGAATGTTCCACCTTCATTTTCAACCGTTGCTCCTACTTCGGTTTCAGTTGTTCCTTCAGAAGCTTCTTCTGAATCGCTATTACCTTCTTCATCAGATGATTCATCATTACTAGAATCGTCACTAGAACCATCTTCAGATTCTTCATCGCTTTGCGTTTCTTCTTCTTGTTGTTCTTCTGAACCTTCACCATTACTTTCGCTGTCAGCATCTGATTCTTCGCCACACGCTGATAAGAAAGCGACCATTGCTATGATCCCCAACATAATTAAGAACCTTTTCATTTAATTCTCCCCTTATAATAGATTAGTCTATGTAAATTGGTACAATCACCAATTAACAACAAAATTTGCCACAGATTTAATAATTAAAACGCACAGTATCTAAGTGCGCTTTTACACAACATATTTATTGGAACGCATGTTCCTCTTAAGTTATAATAAAATTATATATTATCTTTATAATAATGAGGTGTTCCTATGAACTGTGATAAAGCAATAGAAGAGCTTGCTGAAAAAAGAACTAAAGAACTCCTTGGATTAAAAGACCAAGAAGTAAATTTAGCGAAATTATTTGAAACGACAAAGCAGTGTGAAATTATTGAAATAAAAAGAGAGCAAAAACGGTATAACAAAGAATATAGTGTTTTACGATCTCTATTCTTCTGACGTTTTGATTAAATTAACTTCGTCTCCAATTTTTATTTTTTCATCAGATTTTCTTAATCCGCCAGTTACTTCATTTAAATCGATGTTTAGCTTTTGTTGTTCTATAAATTGATCTTTTAAATAAAGAGGTGCATTGAGTATGTTGTTTTGTTTAATAACAGATTTGCTACTACAGACTGACATTTTCTCATAAACTTCAGTTACAGTAACAGTATCTTTTATTAAGTCTAATTTTCCTATTACTTCTTTTGTATCTGGATCTATAACTTTGTTACCTTTTTTATCTAATATCTGAAATTTATCATCGATATTAACACCATCATTCGAACCAGCGTTGATAATTAATGTATATTCATCAATAATTTTAACTATCTTGAATGTGTTTGACAATTTCCTCCACCTCGCTATCATTCTCTGCACTCATAGTTTTTCTCACTATTTCTTTATCGTTTTTCCCTTTTTCAACCTGCATATTCAGAAGGAGATTCTGAATATGTGTGATTAGTCTAAATCTATCATTTTTATAAAACTCTAATTCTTTACTATTTTCCTCATACATGGTACGTAATGTGTTTCTATTATCTGCAACCACTTCATACGCATCTAATAACTTTCGGTATTTCATAATAGTATAAGCAAGTATTACTGCTATTACCAATAAGCTCAATGATAAGATCGCAACTACCAATTCTATCCCATTAAAAATAGAGAAAACTTGATATATGGTAAAAAAACTAGCAACAAGACCAAAGGTGTAACTTATAACTGTACCGATATTTAAATCAAATTCTTCTTTAGGCGACTCATTCCTCAAAATTAACACCAACCAATAACATTAGCTGTACGACTTCAACTATTCATCATTATTCTTCTTCTGAGATTGCTCATATATAAATTGAAAGTAACTCTCAAGCTGTTTAAGTTCCTCAGGACCCATCTGCTTCCACTTCTCAATATCAAAAAATCCCGAATCCTCAATGCCGTACTTTTCAAGTAATCGGTTATGTTCTGCTATGGGATCGAAGTCGTCCTCGTTTTCATCGTGAGGGTTGTTAGTTCGTCCTAATAAGTAATCGACCTTCACATTGAAGTAATCAGCTAGTTTTCGTATAAGTTCTATATCAGGCTCGACATGATTATTTTCGTAATGAGAATACCTAGCTCTAGATATACCAACACCACTCGCTACATCTTCTTGATTCCGACCTTGTTTTTTCCTTAATAACTTCAAACGATCTCCGAAAATTTCTTCTTGAGATTCCATTAACAACACCTCTATAACCTCCATTATAAATTATATCCGATAAAATTGTTATCATTGTTAAGTTTTTTATCATAAAACTGTTGACGATAAAAAGTTTATCGTGTAGTATTAAAAATGTGATAAAAAACTTATCAAAAAGGCGGTGAAATAAATGGTACGTAAACTTCTTTTAGAATTACGAAACGAAAAAGATTTAACCCAACAACAACTAGCTGAGAATTTGGATTTATCAACTGTTTATGTTCGAAAGCTTGAAAAAGGGGTTGTTAACCCTGGACGAGAAACAATGCTTAAATATGAGAGTTATTTCAATCGAGACATGAGAGAGTTGTTTCCAGATCTTTTTTTTAACCACAATGATAAAAAATTTATCAAAGAACAAGAAGTATCCTGACTTAATCTTTTGAAGGAGGTGATCAAATGCAAGACCGCATGACTGCTCAACAAACAGCTGAATATTTAGGTTTGAATCGAGAGACTGTCTATCGTATGGCTCGTCGAAAGGAAATTCCACACTTCAAACTTGGCAATCGCATTCTATTTTCAAAATCATCAATCGAAGAATGGATCCGAGAACAAGAAGAAGCCAACATGTCTGCAAGTTCTTACTAAATTCATCTTATCAATCAAATCAATCAAAAAAGGTATAAAGGGAGAGGAAAAATTGTGACAAACGGTAGAGGACGTACCTCAAAACGACTCAGGGAAGCAAGGAAAGCGAAAGGTCAGACTCAATTACAGCTATCACTAGATACTTATCAATCGAGAGAGTCAGTCACTAAGCAGGAAAATGAAGAATTTAGGGTTCAACCACATTTAGCAAAACACTTCACTGAAGAATTCAATGATCCAAGGGTTGCCATGGAAGCAGCATATGAGTACACAGGTTGGGGATCACCTTGGTTAGATGGCGCAGCGTTTGATGAACACAGAGCATCAGTTCTGTTACAAACCAAACGAGAAGTTCAAGAAGCACTAGACAAAATAGATGATGTGAATGTTGCTAAGAATCCGAACACAATTGCTGAATACGAAAGAAGTGAAATAAGAGATTTACTAGTCGAGTCAGCTGAGGCTATGACATTTATCAAGCAAGAAATAGCAATCATGTGTAAGGACTATCGATTTGACTGGATGGAGCTTTGGAACGAGGTCAACAACCGTCTTAAGTCACGCCAGTATATTAAATAAAGGAGGCATTCAAATGAGTTTAGGTGAGTTGTCGAAATGGGAGAAGCGATTAGAAGAGGCGTTGAAAAGTCCATTTAAGATTTATCGATTAGATAACATTTTGAGAGATATGAGAGACGCTTACGATTTGCAGAATCCAAAGAATCATCGTGAATTGAAATTCTATCGCAAGGCTGAACAACACTTACTAGATGCGGAGGTAGCTTAATGGAGCGTGAACAACAATTAGAAGCAGAGATCAAAAAAGAAGAAAGCTGCATTGACTATTTATTTAGCCGATTAGATATCGAACTTGACCATCGGAATTACGATAACGCATTAGCGCTTAATGAGGACCTAATCAAATCTATGAGACGTGCTCGTAAGTTAAAACATGAATATAACTACATGAAGCATTTGCAAATTGTAGCACAACAAATGCAAGCCGATGGGATTAACGCACAAATGATTTTTTGGCCAAAAAAATAGACCGCTTGGCAGAGCGGTCATTAGAAAGTCTGAATAAAAAACTTCTATCACGTTTATTATAAGCTTTTTGCGTGATGGGAGCAAGGAGGAATTGACGTGGAAAATCGTATGGTACTTGAAATGGAACGTCACTTATCAAGACAGCCTGTTGCCGAATGTTCGAATTGTCACACGGAATTTTACCAAGGGGATGCAGAAATAGTCATTTATGACAGTGAACACTTCTGTGATCGCCAGTGCTTATCTGAGCACTTACTAGAAAACGCTGATTTCTGGGAGGTTGATTTGTAATGGCAGAAGTATTAGCGAGTACAAAAGATATGAGTCGAGAAGAGTGGTTACATTGGCGTCAAAAAGGCATTGGTGGTTCAGACATTGCTGCCATTGCTGGCTTAAATAAATGGAAGTCACCAGCTCAAGTTTTTATGGAAAAAATCGATGAAGCGCCTGAAATTACCAATAACGAGGAAGCGATGTATTGGGGCAATGTGATGGAAGATGTTGTTTTGAAAGAGTTTGCCAATCGAAGTGGACTCAAAACACGTAAGCGAAACGCGATTATTCAACATCCACAATATCCTTATATGTTGGCTAACGTTGACAGCTTGGTTGTTGGTAAACATGAAGGTGTTGAAGCTAAAACAGCAAGTGAGTACGTGAAGGATCAATGGGAAGGTGACGAGATTCCAACACCTTATTTATTGCAGTGCCAATGGTATATGGCAGTGCTCAATTATGATGCATGGTGGATTGCGGTTCTAATCGGGGGCAACAAATTCGTTTATAAGAAGATTGAACGAGACGAGGAACTTATTGAGCGGCTCATCGAGATTGCTAAAGACTTCTGGAACAATCATGTTTTAGCGGACAACCCACCTGAAATTGACGGTACAGACGCATCAACGAACTTACTCAAAGCGATGTATCCTGAATCAACTAGCGATGAAGAAGTTGACTTAGAGAATGAATTGAATGGTTACTTTGATGCTTTGCAAGTGATTAAGTCAGAAATGGACGATTTAACGCAGCGCAAGAAAGAATATGAAAACAAGATTAAAGAGCAATTAGGTGAACATGAAGAAGGCTCGAGCGATCGTTTTATAGCTAAATGGAAAACAGTCAACTCCACGAACTTTGATAAGAAGAAACTGAAACAGGATTATCCTGATCTATACGAACAATACACGAAAGAGTCGAGTTATCGACGCTTTACATTCAAGGAGGTTAATTAATATGGCGACAAATGAAGCGGTTAAAAACCAATTAAATCAGAAGAAACAAAGTGAAGTGGAAGGGCAAAACAATAGCCCGAAAACGATTGAGGATTATTTGAAAAAGATGGCTCCAGCTATGGAGCAAGCACTACCTAAACACATGGATGCCGATCGTTTAATGCGATTGGCAACGACAACGATTCGAACAACTCCCGAATTGAAACAAGCTGAAGTTGGCAGTTTGCTAGGTGCGGTTATGCAAGCAGCGCAATTAGGACTTGAACCAGGATTGATTGGTCATTGCTACTTGCTTCCATTCAAGAACAATAAAAAAGGTACAACTGAGGTTCAATTCATTATAGGTTACAAAGGCATGATTGACTTAGCACGACGTTCTGGCCAAATTCAAAATATTTACGCTCACGCTGTTTATGAAAACGACACATTCGATTATGAACTAGGTTTAGAACCGCGATTAGAACACAAGCCTACAATGGATAGTGATAAAGGGGCCTTTGTTGGCGCTTATGCTGTAGCCCACTTCAAAGATGGTGGTTATCAATTCGAGTTTATGCCAAAGGCGGACATTGAGAGACGCAAGCAACGTTCTAAAGCAGCTAATTCTAAGTATAGCCCTTGGGCTACCGATTACGAAGAAATGGCAAAGAAAACGGTTATCCGTCACATGTGGAAGTACCTACCGATTTCTGTCGAGATTCAAAAAGCAGCATCAGAAGATGAAACGACACGACAAGATATCACAGACGAAGCAAAATCCGTCTACGATCAAGACTATATTGATGTAAATATTAACGAATCCGTTCAAGAGGAAGCACAACAAGCTTTAGATGATGCAAACCAAGCGGACGAGGATAGCAATGAGTAGAATCATAGACATTCCACATGATTACAAGTGGATGGCTAAACAAGCTAAAGAACCTGGAGCGTTTTTTAAACGGTATGTGGCGGCTTACGTCCGTCACAACCATCCAGGTTATGAGTTAGTCAAGATTAACAAAATGAAGGCTGAAATCAAGAAGGTGAATAACGAATGAATTACCTTAAAGAGCTTAATACGTTTCATGAGTGGCTTGATACGAATCCTTTACCCAGTGGGGCTATTGTTTTGTGGTACGCATTGATGGCTATAAACAATAAAACTAACTGGCAGGATGAGTTCACGGTTGCGAATGCAACGTTGCAAGCTAAAACGGGTTTATCAAGACAACAATTACATCGTGCAAGAACAGATTTAATTAACGTAGGTCGTATTCAATACAAAAAATCAAATCGTGTGAATCAAGCTGGAAAATATTCGATTGTGAGTTTTGATACACGAGCCGAGCACAAAGCGGACACAAAAGAATACACGAGCCGAGCACAAAGCGGACAAGAATTGAACACATTAGTTAGACATAAACAAGACGTAAACGAGACTAATTATCCGCCGCATAACGTGCGCGGGGAAAACGACACATCGAACGACACTAAAACCGAACGTGAATTCGAGCCAACCATCTTGGAGAAGTATATGCAATTCCGTGCTCAATATTTCCAAAAGGGCGGTTTTCAGACGAGCCCTACTGATCAACAAGCAGCTAAGGAACTTTACGAAAGTGGTATTCCGTTAGACGACGCCCTGTACTGGCTTGAAAAGCGGTTCGAAACCTACACACCTAAACATTCAAGAGACTCGATCAATTCGTTAGGCTACTGCGTTGGGTTTATATTAGATCGCTATCACGAAGAACAAGAGAAGCAAAGCAAAGTCACTCAGATATCCCAAGCACAAGATAAACAAAGCGATCAACAGCAATACAATTACGGTTTTTAAGGCGGTGAAGACATGAAGTCAGCTGAAAAGATTCTAAACGTAGATACGCAACCTCAGCTTTTGAACGACTATATGTGTGACGGTTGCGGTGAGCAAGTGCAAGAGAAGTCAGTTGTGATACCAGTTGGCCCCAAAAAAGGTGAGCGAACAACGGTTCATGACGGTTGCCGATGCGAAGATAGAGAATTGGCTAAAAAAGCAATTCAGAATCGACAACAAGCCATTGAGCGCAAAAACCAAACGATATTTAAGCAGCAATCATTGCTCAACCAGTCGCTTTGGAACGCAGCATTTGAAAACTATGAAGCTACTAACGACGATCTAGCCAAGGCGAAAGAGAGATTACAAGATTTTGCTGAAACGTTTACGCGAGATAATCCGCAGAGTTTTATTATCAATGGCAATTATGGCACTGGTAAAAGCCATTTATCCGTTGCCGTGACAAAACGTTTGATGGAAAGAGGTTATAGCTGTTTATTCCTGTCTGTTCCCAAACTACTAAGCAAGATTAAGGAAACGTATAACCGCAACTCTGATTTTTCCGAGTATGAAGTCATGGAGTTTGTTCAGTCTGTTGACTTACTTGTCTTAGACGATCTGGGAGCAGAATATACGAACTTACGAAAAGAAAATGACAACTGGACCCAAACAAAGTTATTTGAAGTGATCGATAGTCGAGCAGGCAAGAGCACGATCTACACGACGAACTTAGATAGCGAGGAACTCGTGAAAAAAATTAACGAACGGAATCTATCACGCGTTATGGATAATGTCGAAGTTGTAAAGATGTTCGGCAAGGATTACCGACGGAAGGAGTTTTAATATGTGTAACGGAAATGGCGTTGTCTGGGTGGAAGTGCTTCCAGGCGCCTATGATTTACAAAGATGCGACTGTGAAAATTGCGAAGGCGTTCAGCTGCGGAAAGAACCAATTGAGCAGACATTCAAAAAGTGGGACGCATACATCGAACAAGAACAACGAATGAAGGGGGTTGTTTAAATGCGATACATCGGTTTAGATCCAAGCACTAAAACAGGATTTGTCGTGATGGACGAGCAAGGGGAAGTGCTCGATATGAAAGAAATTAAGCCAAAATCAAAACAGGATCCTGAGCGTTTCGGTGAACTAGCTGAATTAGTTGGCATGGAGATTGAACAAGGTGACAAAGTCATTATCGAAGGCTTTTCTTATGGTTCGAAAGGTGCTGCGGTGTCAACGCAATACGGTATCGGTTGGCTGATACGTTCGAAGCTCGTTGAACTAAGCAACTTAGACGTGATTAATCGTTACGTGGAAGTGACTCCCAATGGACTTAAAAAGTTCGCAACCGGTAAAGGCAACACGAAAAAAGAGGACATGATTTTGCCGATTAATGATCGCTGGGGATTTAGAAATCCATCTGACAACATTCGAGATGCTTATGTGCTTGCTCAAATCGGACGGTATTTAGATGGTCGTGAAAAGCCAACAGCGTTTCAGAGAGATGTTTTAGATAAGCTTCATGAAAATGAGGTAGCGTTATGAAAAAGCTATACGTTCGAGAAGAGAAATGGCGCAATTCTGAAGGGGAGCATTTGGTTGATGTTAAGACGTTCTTTAGTCAGCCGAAGCGGTTTGATTATATTGTCTTTGTTTGAAAATGAAAAATTTAGAAAGAGGGGTAAACATGAAATTAAAATGTTTTTTCAAAGGTCACTATTGGGCCTGGAGCTTAACCAGAACAAGTAAGTATAAATGTTTACGTTGCGGAAAACGAAAGAAGATTGTGAGATAGAAAGGGTGATTGAATGCGTAAGGGTGTCGAACAATTAGAAACAGAAAACTTAAACATAATAACATCAAAAATTCAGCAGTGGGCTAAAGATCGCAACTTACACACAGCTGATCCAAACAAGCAAATGTTGAAACTCATGGAAGAGGTTGGTGAATTAGCGCAAGGTTTAGCTAAAACTAATGAAAAGCAGATTGTTGATGCAATAGGTGACGTCTATGTTGTATTAACAATCTTATCCATGCAGCTTGAATTTGATATCAGTGAGTGCATTGAATACGCCTATGATGAAATCAAAGATAGAAAAGGCCAGATGGTGAATGGCGTGTTTGTGAAAGAAAGTGATTTAATGTGAAACAGAAAGGTGACAAGTACAGACCAATCGTCAAAGTTGCTAAAGTCAAAAAGGCTATTCCTACTGTGATTTATGTAAGCGGCAGACGGTATGTGTATGATCCTAAAAACGAGGAGGCTAATCCATAGACATTAGCTTTATTGTGGCGCTGCTCCTGGTTTGGGTAATAGGTGGAATTTATATTTTAAGTAAGGAGAGATAGACATGTTGAATCGGTCAGTGCTAACTGGACGCCTTACGAAGGATCCAGATCTAAGGTATACCAATAATGGTGTGGCGGTCGCCAATTTTACGATAGCTGTCAATCGTCCATTTCAAAATCAAAATGGCGAACAGGAAGCCGACTTTATTAACTGCGTGATTTGGCGTAAACCGGCTGAAAACCTGGCGCAATACATGGGGAAAGGTAGCATGGTCGGTGTTGATGGACGTATTCAAACCCGCAGCTATGACAATCAAGAGGGCAAGCGCATCTTCATAACAGAAGTGGTAGCAGAAAGTGTACAGTTTCTCGAAACAAAGCAAAGTAATCAAAATCAGGGCAATAACCCTCAACAATCAAAACAAAACACACAGAGCCAAAGTGAAAGCTCTAAACAGTCGTTAGAAGATGTAGGCGAGCCAGTAGATTTACAGGATGATGATTTACCATTTTGAAGGAGTGATAGAAATGAGATTTAACTGGGCATGGTTGATGCTAGGTGCTTATGCGTTATCGATTATTGGACTAGCGTTATTGATTTATTCGCTTTTTGCAATTGCAGTATAAGTGTTATTCAATAAATGAAGAAATAATCCAGTTAAGTTGGAAGGGAATGAGTTCCCTTCCTCTTGGACTGTTATGTCAAATGACAGGGATACTGTTAAGAGTGTGGATTAAAGAGTCAAAATGTGGTTTTATGATATAGCCTTTAGCACCAAATGTCATGGCAAGGTTTATGGTGTGATCTTGGCCAATTGAGCTACAAATAATGACGTTGGCTTTTGGGTCTTCTTGTATAATTTCTTTGAGGACGTCAAGGCCATTCAGGTCACCCATATTCAAATCTAGAATTACGAAGTCGGGAAGGTATTGCAGATATTGGTTTAAAGCACCAGCTCCACAAGAAGCTTCTGCAATGACTGTATATTGGTTTGATTCATTCAAAATTGAAGTGATCCATTTTCGCATAAATTTTGAATCGTCTGCTAATAAAACAGTATTCATTTTATTCTCTCCTTTAGCATCTTTGGCAATTTAGGAAAGGCAGCCCGGCTATCATAGTTTAAACCTTAGACCCGTGGCTTTGCGTCTTTTACTTTCGTAAAATTTGCCATATATAGAATAGTACCATAATTAAACAAAGTTTTACATGTTTCGACAAAAGTTTACGGAATTGAAGGTTGGGGTTACATAGATTAAAATAGGAGTGATTAATATGCGCGCGAAAAATGTACCAGTAGATATGGATAATCGACAAATATCTGTCGATATAGAAGGTGATGAGCCTTTCTGTATTGTATATTCAGATGGGAAGGCCAAAATCACCAAGCTACCTACTCATGGTGAAACGAAGGTTATCACGCATCAAGGTAAGGTGAAGCGGGTAAAATTTGATGAGGGGGAAGAGTTTTGAATAAGTATCTTAATACTTTAATTACTGACCCTAGTTTTGTTGGGTCACTTATTGGATCTCTGATTACTGGAACAGTTGCTGTAATCATTTTAGGTATCCAAATAAGAGATAAAAATAAGACTATTAGAAGTGAAGAGAATAAAAAATTTGTAATTGCTGTAGAATTAATTAAAACACATATTCATTATACTCTATTGCAAATAGATGATATTTTAAAAACTGATGGGAATAATGTATCTTCGTTGGTTTTAACGCTTGATAAACATTTAATTGATACCAATAAATTGGTACACGAGGTTGATATCACAACTATTAAAGATTCTGTGTTTAAAGAATTTCAAATGGTGAGGGAGTGTATTAAAAGTCTGAATGACTTAACTCACGAATTAATTTCAGATCAATCAAATGATATAATATTAGATGAGAGTGACCTAGATTATATTAGTAATATTTATCAAAAATTAGAATCAGCTAATAAAATTTTAATAAATGAAGCCGAAAAATCTAAAGAAAAAATTAAATAGTTCTACCAGCCAACTGGAGGACACTGATTAAGTAAGTTGCTAGATGCAGCTGCTTGATTGGTGTCCTCTTTTTTATTCAAAAGGGGTGAAGATATTGCGAAAGATGAAATACACAATTAAGCATACAGTGCATCCACATCGAAGAGACAAACGAACAGGTCCTTTGAATCCAGTTAAGCCTAGTGAGTATTTTAAGTATTTAGCAGGTGAGTTTAATCGAAAGGATGATCAATATGAATCTAAAAACGATTGAAAACATGATTAGTGATTACCATTGGATGATTCGTGAAGTTGATCGTTTAGCTCAAGTTTTATGGGGTTCAACGCAACATCGTAGTGAAGGAGTATCACAATATGGTTTAGCGTCTGTTATGCCAAATGGATCTCCAGGGAAGAGTCAAGTGGAATTAGATGCTATGGATCGTCAAGATAGAAAACGTTATGAACGTTATGTGCGCTTTAAACAAATGACATCAGCTGTTGAACATGATATTGAATTGCTAGATGACGAGTTTTTAAGAACAATCTATGACTGTATGATGGAAGGCATGAGTTATCGCGCTATAGGCATGCACCTAGGGATTGCACGTCGAACTCTTTACAACAAAAAATATACCATTTTGCACACTTTGCACACATTAGACCAAAGTAGCCAGATTATACACTTTTTGCAAAGCCAAAAAAATGCTGTTTAAAATAAGTTAACGCGTATGTTAATAATTAATATTCGTGACATAACATGCCTAGCCTTCGATACGTTGTTTAGCACTCTCCCTTTATGATACGTAATCGTTGGCTGGGTGTTTTTGATGAATAAATTTTGTGCAGGATTTTCCTCTTAATTGTCGAATGTTGGGAATTAAGAGGGGGGTAAAAATGAGTTTGTACAGTTTTGCGAAAGATGCTGCTAAAGTAGCAAAAGACGCTGGTAATATAGAGTTGTATTCACAGATTTTAGAGATTCAAGAAAGGGCATTAGAGTTACAAAGTGAAAATGAGATACTAAAAAAAGAAATTGAGGAATTGAAAGATAAAGCTCAAATCGAAAATTCGTTGTATATAAAGGGGCATTTTTATTACAGAGAAATGCACGGGGAAATATATGGCCCTTATTGTACAGTTTGTTGGGATAATAATAATAAACTTATTAGAGCTCATGTGAGAACGAACTTACACGGAAGAAATATTGCACATTGTCACGTGTGTAACTTTTCTTCAACGTATTTAGGTTAATGTTTAAGCACCCATAGCGGTGCTTTTTATTTTGATTATAATAGAAGTTAAGCTTTATGTGGTAGGTTGATGGCTAGAAAATAACCTTTGATCATCATTAATACAAAGCATATTCTTATATGGAGATACAATCCAATTAGTGATAAAATCCTAGGTATAGTTAGCAGTACATAGGGAGGATTTAATTATGAAGGTACAACCTAAGATGACGTTCGCCATTATTATGGGAGGAATTTTTATACTTATTGGAGTTATAGGAATGATAGTAATCGTTGCTTCATTTGATTATGGAACATACAACGAATTGAACAGTGAATCTTCATACTGGTTGACTGAAGAAGATAAGCAACAGTTAAACGTATTAAAGAATGAATTAATGACAACGTGGGTTCTTGGTATTGGTACTTTGGTTGTCAATTTAGCTATAGGCTCAGTTTTAATCACGTTAGATCGAATATCAAAATTACTTGAAAATATAAGAGATCAGAAATAAGTAAATAAAAAGGAAGAAGAGGCATCCTGATACGGGGTGTCTTTTTTATGTGGTGATAAACATGCAATACCAAACTGATGCAGAACGCATGAAGTTTTACAAATCTAAACCTTGGCGAAAGCTTAGACAATCTATTTTAGAACGAGATAATTACGAATGCCAGGAATGTAAACGACAAGGTAAAGTATTCACAAAGCACAGTAAGCCTGGTAAACACAAAGTATTTGATGTTGATCATATCAAAGAGTTAGAAGATCATCCGGAATTAGCAATGGAACCGGACAACTTAGAAACGCTTTGCATCAGATGTCACAACCATAAGCACGGTAGATACGTTTGGAACGCTTTTCAATTTAAACGCAAGCCAACGAAATGGGATGATGACGAAAAATGGTAGCCCCCCCTTAAAAATTTCGAGAAATAAATGGCTCGGGGAAACGGTGCAGGGGGTAGGCTACTTTCTAGATTTATAACCCAAATTACGCGTAAGGGGGGTGGGATAATGTGCAGACTAAATTAAGAACCGACGTAGGCATTGATAAAATCAAGGATCAGCTGATGTCGAAGGTCGATACAACGGACCCTATTGAGGTTGAGAAAGTTGGTAGGTACTTAAGGAATATTGAGATGTATCGCAGAATGGAACGTACTGTCAAAGAAGAAGGTGTTTCCGTAACAGTTGAAAACGGTAATCAGTCATATATTAAATCCCATCCGTTGCTTGCGGAAATGAATAAGGTTAATGCAGCTATCATTAATATCGAAAAAACGTTCAACTTCATCGGTGGGGACGATGGTGATAAACCAAATCATACAGCAGAAGATTTGATATAAATGAAAATGAATAAGCATGTTAGTTTTTATATGAACCAATACGAGGCTGGCGAGATTAAAGTCAGTAAGTATGTGGTTCTTTTATTTTCTTATTTAAAAAACCATATCCTTAACCGAGATGATATCTATTTTGATGAAGATACCCATGAACGATATATCAAGTTTACCGAAAAGAATTACTTTCAATTGGAGCCTTTTCAAAAGTTTAAGACCGCCTTTGTTTTTTTATATTACAAAGATGGTGGACATCCTTTCTTTGATCAATTCTTCTTTTATGAAGCGAGAGGAGCTGGTAAAAATGGTTTGATATCATCGCTCGCAAACTTTTTCATCAGTGATCTACACGGGATTGATAATTACAATGTCTCGATCGTGGCCAATAGTGAGGAGCAAGCAAAGACTAGCCCTGACGAGATATACAACAAGATTGACCAAGCGGGCAAAGGTAGTGTTCTGCAATCTTTGTTTAAACATACAAAATCTGAAATCATCAGCAAAAATGGCAAAGGAAAGGTTAAATACCATACGTCAAATGCCAAGACAAAGGACAGTTTGCGAGACGGATGTGTTATCTATGATGAAGTTCATGAGTATGAGAACTCTGATATTGTTGATGTGTTTCAGTCAGGTCTAGGAAAAGTAAGGCATTCGCGAGAGTTCTTTATAACCACAGACGGTTTTGTTCGTGGTGGCTATTTGGATGATTTAAAAGAGCGCGCTGTCAAAGTATTAAATGGCGAGGCGCCTGAAGATCATTTATTTGTCTTTATGGCCACACTTGACGATGAAAAAGAAATGGACGACGAATCAAACTGGCAGAAAGCGAACCCCATGTTCCACCCGCCATTGAGTAATTATGCGCAAGAATTATTTAGAGTAGTCAAAAGACAATATATTACCTTAGGAAACTCTAAGCCATCAGCACGTATCAAGTTTATGACGAAACGAATGAACCACCCTGCAACTGATTTAACAACGTCTGTTGCGACATGGGAAGAGATAGAAGCTACTGATAGACCATTCCCTGAACTTGAACATCGTGTTGCTGTTGGCGGCCTTGATTTTGCGAGTATAAGAGACTTCGCATCTGTCGGGTTGCTATTTAAGGTTGGTGAGGATTATATTTGGAAAACACATTCGTTTGTAAGAAAAGGTTTCTTAGATGCTGTTGATCTGAAACCACCTATCCACGACTGGGAAAAAGAAGGCTTGCTGACTATTGTTGACGAGCCGGTTATTAACATCAGCCATATTGTGGATTGGTTTGTCGAAATGAGGGAGTTATATGGTGTGACTAGAATTGTTGCTGATACTTTCAGACTGGATATAGTGAAAGCAGCATTAGAAGATGCTGGGTTTGAATTGATTTATATACGGAATCCGAAAGCAATACACAGTAAATTAGCGCCAAGAGTGGAGAGTATATTCGCTAATCGGCAAGTTATTTATGGTGGCAATCCTCTAATGAAGTGGTTCACGAATAACGTGTACGTCAAGATTAAGAAAGATGGTAACAAAGAGTATTTGAAAAAGGACGAAGTGAGACGTAAAACAGATGGTTTTCAGGCGTTTATTCATGCGTTGTTTGAAGCGGATAATGTTCTTGAAGATGACGGAGAATTCTATCTTGTCGATATAGACTTTTAGGGGGTGATTAAATTAGGACTGCTAGACTTATTCAAAAAGAACAGTGAACTGGACCAAATGTATGACTTAGATTTGCTAGAAAATACATCAGAGCGTGCTCACCTCAAACGGTTAGCGATCGAAACGTGTGTGAATATGATTGCCAGGACGATAAGTCAATCTGAATTCAGAATCAAGAAAGGTGGAGAAGTGCAATATGATGAATTTTATTATCACTTAAACGTAAGACCGAATCGAAACCAGTCTGCTAGTCAGTTTTGGCAAACAGTTGTTCATAAACTTATTCACGATAACGAATGCTTAATCGTCAAATCAGACAGTGATGATTTATTGATAGCTGATGATTTTTATCGGGTGGAATACGGTCTTGTAGAAGATACATTCAAGTCTGTGACGGTTAAAAACTTCATGTTTAAAAGAACGTTTTCAGCGAGTGATGTTATTTATCTTCAGTACAGTAATGAGGATTTATCGCGTTTGATTAATAGTATATTTGAAGATTACGGCGAGCTGTTCGGTAGAATGATTGAATACCAAAAATACAAAAACCAAGTGCGTGCTACCGTGGATTTAGAAAACGTCAATTCAAAAGATCCAAATACTCAACAAAGATTGCAAAACTTTATTGATCGAATGTATGAATCGGTTAAAAAAAGAACGTTTGCTATTGTGCCACAACAAAAAGGCTTCGTTTATAACGAACGAACAGCATCAGCTCAAGGTACCAGTAATGTAGATGAAATTAATAAAGTCACAAATGGTTTCTTGGATCATATCGCTAAAGCTCTTGGCATTCCCGTTGCCTTGATTCACGGGGATATGGCAGATGTTGAGAAAAACACACGTAACTACATGACGTTTTGTATCGATCCTTTACTACAAAAAATTAAAGATGAACTTGCTGGTAAGTTCATTGATAAGAAAGATTTTTTGAATGGTGAACGGATTGATATTAGACGGGTTTCTTATCGTGATTTATTCGATCTAGCTTCAGCTGTTGATAAACTTGTTTCTTCATCTGCATTTACTGGAAATGAAGTAAGGGAGGCTGCGGGATATGAACGATCAAATGATGAGTTGCTGGACAAACATATTATCACCAAGAACTACACTGAATTAGCAGATTTACTTGAAGGGGGTGATGAAGAATGAATTGGAAAGATGAAATCAAAAACATGAAGAACAAAAAGGCTGATATTCGTTTTGAAGCTGATGGCGATAGCAAAGAAGCAAAGCTTTATATTTATGGCCCAATTGGCGGTTTTTTATTTAGTGAAAATAGTGCGCAAGGTATTAAGCGTCGTTTACAAGAAACGGATGCTAATACGATTCATGTGCATATCAATTCACCAGGCGGATCCGCGTTTGATGGCGTAGCCATTGCGAATCAATTAAAGGCGCATAACGCTGAGATAAATGTTCATGTAGATGGTTTAGCTGCATCAGCAGCGAGTGTTATCGCTATGTCCGGTGATAAAATTATCATGCCTGAAAACACCATGATGATGATCCACCGAGCCGCAACGATTGAAATGGGAGACGCTAAAGTGTTTGAAAAAACAGCGAAAGACTTGCGGAAGATTGATACGGCTTTAGCAGCGTCTTATAAAGATCGTTTCGTTGGTGAAACGGAAGAGCTCAATCAATTGCTTGATGATGAGACATTTTTAACAGCTGATGAAGCTGTTGCTTTTGGTCTTGCTGATGTTGTTGGAGAAGAAATCGAAATCCCATCTCTTGAAGATGTAGATGAAGATAAAGAAGACAGTGAAGAATATGATAATTTCAAAGAGAAGCTTGTTGCCAAGTACGCAGCACAATCGAATTCACAACCAAATCAAGAACCACCTAAACCGGAGCCTACTCAAAACAATATGAGTAAGCTCTTTTTAAATTTATAACCAAAATGGAGGAATGAAAATGCCAATCAAATTTAACAATTTTGAAGAAAAGAAAGAGGCGTTCGCAAAAGCGACGAAAGAGGGTACTGAGGAAGAACAGTCAGAAGCGCTGAATAACATGTTGGAGTCGCTTGCTAATGATGTGCAGAATGATATTCTGAGCCAAGTTAATACAGAGATGGCGGATAACGTGGCTCTGCAATCCCGCGGTCAAAATGTATTAACTAGTGAGGAAAACAAGTTTTTCAATGCGGTTATTGAAGAGGGTGGATTCAAGGAGACGGAAACCCTTCCCGAAACAACACAGGAACGCATCTTTGAAGACATCGTGAAGGACCATCCTTTGCTAAGCGCTATCGGCATTCAAAACTTGGGCGCCGTTACTGAGTTTATCTATTCTAATGATCCAAGTGGTCAAGCAGTATGGGGGGCCGTTGTTTGATGAAATCAAAGGTCAGTTGAATGCTACGTTCCGCAAAGAGAAAATCGAACAGTTGAAACTTACAGCTTTTGTTCCAATTGCTAAAGATATGTTAAAACTCGGACCTGCATGGGTTGAGCGTTATGTCCGCACAATTATTTCAGAAGCGATGAAAGCTGGTTTGGAAAGAGGATATGTTGCCGGAAATGGTATGAATCAAAACGAACCGACTGGATTGCTTAAGTCGGTAAATAAAGATACAGGTGCTGTGACTGATAAAGCATCTGCTGGTAAGTTAACCTTCGAGCCTGGTCGTACAACGATCAATGAAATGAGAGATGTTGTTAAGAAACTGGCTGAAAAACTAGATAAAGACGGAAATGTGGCAGACCGTCCTCGTAAAGTTGCAGGCAAAATTGTGATGGTGACCAATCCGTTTGATACGTTCGATATCCAAGCGAACGCTACAATCCAAAACGCAAATGGTACTTATGTGACGAACCTACCATTTAATCCGACTATGACAGAATCTGTGTTCGTCCCTGAAGGTAAGGTTCTGTTCTTTGTTCGGGGTGAGTACATTGCTGCTGTTGGTGGCGGTATAGAAACGAATCGTTACCGAGAGACACTTGCTCTGGAAGATGCAGATGTATTTATTGCGAAACGCTTTGCGACTGGTAAACCAAAAGATAATAATGCCGCGCAAGTTTATGATTTGGACATTGACACAACAACAACGACTAGCACGACTTCAACAACAACTAGCGCGTAATGAGGTGATGTGATTGGAGCAAATCACAGATGACGTATTAAAACAATTCAAAGATCGCATGCGGATAACGCATAGTGCAGAGGACGACAATCTCAAACGATTGTTGTCCTTTTCTATTTCCGCGATTAGAAGCAGTTGTGGTCCGTTTGATATTAATGGAACTGAAGAAATGGATCAGCGTGCTAAGGAATTAGTCTTTGAGCGTACACGATACGCTTACAATGATGCGGTTGAATATTTTGAAGATAACTTTTTGAGTGATTTAACGAGTTTAGGTATATCACTCATCACGACAACAACGACAACAACGTCAGAAGGGTGAGGCTATGCGAGAGTATGAATACAAACCGCCTCGCGTGCATTCGGGTGAACTGAGAACGCCCGTGATTTTTTATGAGTATGTGGCCTATGATGGACCTGAACCTGGCACAGAAAAGAAGCAATTGTTATTTAATTCATGGGCCAAAATTGATGAAGTGTGGTTACGTGATGCGGAACTGGCCAAATCAAATGGAACGCTATCGGATATCACAATCATCATTCGGGATCCGCAAGGCGATTATATTCCAACGAATAAGCACTATGTTGAGATTGATGCACCTGAATACAGGGATAAACATTACAACATAAAGGAAGCGCAACCGGATATGCAGAACAAAGATTTCATAAATGTGATTGCGGAGTTGAGATCATGAGTGTAGAAGTAACTGGAATGGATAAAGTCCTCAGAAGTTTGGAAGAAGAATTAGGCGAAAAGGCAGTACAACAAATAAGTGATGCGGCTTTAAACGATGCGGCTCAACTATTTCTTGCTGAGTTAAAAAGGCAATTTGAGCCCTGGTCTGACAAAGGTCATTCCATCCTAGAAATGACCTTGTCAAAACCTTATTGGGAAGGCAATGCACGAACAATAAAGGTTTACTGGCAAGGGCCTCATGATCGTTACCGCATTATTCATTTAAATGAATTTGGAACGGTTAAAAATCCTAACCCTGCAGGTAAAGGTGCAATCGCACGTGCTTTGCGTAATTCTGAAAAAGCTTATCATAATGCGATTCGCCGAGCGGTCGAAAGGGGGCTGTGATGTTAGATCAAATTTATGATGCTTTAATTGAGGATAGTTTGATTAATGACAAAGCAAGTGGTCGTATCAAATATTATCAATATCCAGAAACAAGTACGCTACAGGAAACCCACATTATTATTGATCCTATTGACTCACCGGTTCCGAGCGAATATGCAAGCAATCAATGGTTGATGGAAGATTTCATGTATCAGGTTGAAGTTTGGTCTAAAAACAGATCAGATCGTGACGTGGTTGCTAATCGAATCCAGCAAATTATGTGGGATTTAAGTTTCTATAATTATGGTGGCGGTATCGATGAATGGGATAAAGATTTAGATATTTATCGTGATGCAAGGCGTTATCGCGGTAAAAAATATGTTATTTAAGGAGTGATTGAAATGCCAGAAGAAAAAAATTATAAAGCATCAACAGGTGTTGAGGAACTTTATTATGCTGTTCTAGATGATAGCATTGCAAGTATTATCAAAGATGATGTGGATTATGTCGATTTTGTTCAAACGATTACGGTTGAAATGCCACAAGAAGCCGTGCGCGCTTATGGTAGTAATAAGACAGCAGAGATCGCTGTGTCTAACGGTAACGTCAGCGTGACAGGTGCTTTTCATAAATTACCGTTCCAAGTTAAACAAGTGATTCTTGGGTTAGAAACTGTAGAAGGCCTTTCGTCTTATGGTGCTGGTGACAACCCACCATATGTTGCTTGTGTGTTTGCAAAGACGCATGAAGATGGTTCGAAAGAGTGGGTCGGTTTAACGAAAGGGATATTTATGCGACCGAACATTAATGCGGAAACGAAGAATGACTCAACATCTTTTAGTTCAGAAGAAATCACGGGTCAATTTATGGAACGTGAAGTCGAAGGGTTTGAAAAAGATAAAACGGTCGTGTTTGGATATGATGAATCAGGTGAAACGACAAATCGAGATGCGTTATTCCAAAAAATCTTTGGTGTAGCTTATCCGGGTACGACAACCACAACCTCTAGTACAACAACGACAACTACTAGCGCGTGATAGTGTATGAAGTACATTCTATGTCAGCCAGCTATTAAACGGTTTGAGTGGGAACTCGAAGTTTGTATCTATCGAATGCAGCAGTTAGGAATTCACGATATCGTCTTGTTGTTTGCGCAGCAGGACGATCGTGTTCCTCAATTTTTGCGCGAGAACTATGGTGTTGAAACACATGTTTATTCTGATAATCGACAAGACAAATCGTATATTCCATCTATTAAGCCTTATCTATGGATGTGTTATTTAGAAGAAGATTCATCTCGAGAAGATGAGTCTTATTTTTATTTAGATAGTGATGTTTTGTTAAGAGAAATTCCAGATGTTAATCCCACAAAAGATACGTGGTACGCATCTTATTGCGAGAGTTATTTAAGTGTTGATTACATCGATAGTAAAGGTGATGACTTACTAGATCGTATGTGTGGTGTAATTGGTGTGGATACCAAACTCATCCGTGAAGAAAACCCAATAGGTGGAGCACAATGGGTCATTAAAAATCCTACTCATGCCTATTGGAAAAAGGTATATGAAGATTCGGTTAATTTATATAACTTTTTATCATCGGTCGAACGTGAATATGCACGCAAACATGATTCCAATTACACACCAATCCAAAAGTGGACAGCTGAAATGTGGGCTCAACTTTGGAATGTGTATTATTTCAACAAGGATGTTATCGTCTCGAGCGAACTTGATTTCAGTTGGCCAACGGATGATGTGAGTGAATACTATCAAAAGAAAATTTATCATAATGCTGGTGTTCTTAATGATCACCAGCAATTATTTTTTAAAGGCAAGTATACGCATAAAAAACCATTTCAAGATTCTTTTAACCACGTTGATTCAACCAAAGCGTCGATTAAATATGTCGAGGCAATTCAGGAGGTGGCACAAATGGCTAAGCAAAAATATGAAGTGATTGAAAGCTTTCGTGATTTAGAAGAAGATAAAGAATACTTTAAAGGGGATCGTTTTCCTAAACCTGCGAATAAGAAAGTAAGTCAAGAGAGATTAGACGAACTGTCGTCTTCGGATAATAAAGCAGGACGACCGCTTATCCAACAATCAGAATAGGAGGAAGAACATGGCTGACTTAAAACGAAATATGATTGAAATTGTTACAGATGTTAAGCAAGGTGAACTGGTGACCGAAAAATACTTAACACCGTTATTCATTCCACTTGAAAAAGTTTATGAAGCTGTGGATCTTTTAGAATATATTGAAATGTATGCTGGGACTGCAGAAGGTGAACGTGATTGTATTAAACGTATGCTGACATTTGTAGTTGATGTTTATGGTAATCAATTTACAGAAGAACAGCTGTATAACGGATTACATGCGCCAGAAGCACTGACGGATTTGCAAAAGCAAGTGATGTTTATTGCGCGTGGTTTCCAAGATGATGATAAAAAAAAGCAAGTCGAACAGATGACGAAGTAAATAGCGATTACACATTCAAAGATATCAAAGATGACTTAGATCAGATGATCGTGAAAATGATGAAAAATGGTAAAGACATCAATGAGATTTTAAAAATGCCATATCACTTTGTGGTTGAACTGTTTAAAGAAGAACGCAAACCATCTGAAACGACGTCGCTTATTTCAGCTTTCGGTGGTTAGAAAGGAGGGTAATTCGTGGCCAAACGTGTTGAAGGATTATCCATTGATTTAGATTTAAATACGCAAGCTTTAAATCGTGGATTGAAAGGCGCAAAAGACCAACTCAAGACGGTTAATAGTGAAATGAAATCCAACATGTCTGCTTTCGATCGTGGCGATCGTTCCGTTGAAAAATACGAAAGACGGTTGCAAGGTTTAAACAAGAAGTTACAAGCGCAAGAAAAAGTTACATCAGAAGCGCGCAAAGAGTACGATCGTATGGTTGAACAACATGGTGAAGGTTCTAAAGAAGCGGAGAAAGCAGCAAGAGAATATAATAATCAAGCCGCTGCGCTCAACAATCTTGATCGATACGTGAATGATGCAACGCAAGAATTAGAAGATATGCGTGAAGAACAGGAACGTGCTAATTCTAAATGGGGTAATCTATCATCAAACCTGGATAATTTTGCGGGTCAATTAGATACAGCTCAAGGTAAAATGAATGAATTTGGCGACACGATGTCATCACGCGTTACAGCCCCAATTGTTGGTATGGGAGCCTTGGCAGTTGAGTCCACACGTGAATTTCGCGAACAGATGGCACGTTTAGAAACGAACGCTAAAGATGCAGGTGTTGGCATTGATACTACGCGTGAAGCTATGCGTGATTTAAGCGGTGTCTCGAAAGAAACCGATTCAAACGTTGAAGCTTTATCGAACCTACTAGCAACAGATATGAATGAGAGCCAAATGCAACAAACCATTGATAATCTATCAGGTGCTATCGTTAAATTCCCAGACACACTTAAAATTGAAAGTTTAGCTGATGGTTTACAAGAAACCGTTGCTGCAGGCAAAGCGGTTGGACCATTCGCTGAACTCTTAGAACGAATGGGTGTTGATCTGGAAACATTTGAGGAAGGTTTAGCCGAAGCGAAAGAAGACGGTGACGAACTTAACTACACCTTAGATACATTAAATGATCTGGACTTATCAAAAATGAATAAAGAGTTCAGAGATTCTAACAAAGAATTAGTTGAGCATCGTGAAGCGCAATATGATTTTCAAGAGTCGTTTGCGGAACTAGGCGAAAAACTAGAACCGATCGCGACTGATATTACAGAACGAGTCATTGAAGTAGTCGAAGCATTTAATGACTTAGAACCAGCTACCCAAAATAACATCATTAAATTTGCAGGTTTAGCTGCAGCAGTTGGACCAGCCTCTAAAGTTTTAGGTGGTTTGACTGGTGGTGTTAAAGGTGTCGTTAAACAAGGCGGTAAACTAGCATCGGTTATGGGCAAAAAAGGTGGAACAGGTCTTCTTGGTAGCCTTGGCATGTTAGGGAAAACTGGCGTTGCTGGTTTAGCTGTTGCGGGTGTTGGTGCGCTTGGTTATGGCATATATGAATTAGTCGAGAACAGCAGAGAAGCGAAAGAGGTTAATCTCGATTTAGCTCAATCGTTTAGTGATCAAGCCTCGAATCTCCAAGATAACGTTGAAACGTTTGAAAACCTAACAGAAAAATCGAAATTGAGTAATGATGAACTTGCTCGATTAAATGATCTTAATCAACGCATTTCAGAATCCAGTAATCCAGGCAAAATTGATGAATTGCAAAAACAATATGACAACCTTGCACGTGAATCAGGTTTATCGAAACAAGAAATAGAGAATCTTTTTGATGCTAACAAAGAAATCATCGATCAAACGCCAGATGTTGAAAAAAGTGTTTCGAAACAAGGTAATGCTTTTGTTGATAACACAGAGAAAGTAAAAGAGCACATCGATGAATTAAGGAATTTATCGGAAATTCAATTAAAAGGTGAAAGAGCTAAGTTACTGGAACAAGAGGAAGAAGCGCGTAAAGAAATCAACGAACAAACCGATAGATTAGAATTTAAAGAAAAGCGACTATCTTTTCTTTACGAAAACCGAAACTTGTCTACGGAAGAATTAAAAGATCGACTATCTGAAGTAAATGAAGAACTAGATGGAGTTAACCGTAATTCAGAAAAAGGTATAGAGCTTGACCGAAAACAAACAGATTTGCGAAAAATTATGCAAGAAGAAGTCGGAAAAACCGTAGAACAACTGCAAAATGAGAGTGACGAGATTCAAAACAATATTGATAAAGAGCAAGAAAAGATTGATAAGTTAAAAGCGACAAACCAACAAATTGCAAACATTTATTTGAAAAACGTTGATATCAATAAAGAAGGCGAAAAAGGTCTTAAAGCTCTTGATAAAACCCTGGAGAAAAACAAACAAGAAATTGACGATTTACAAACGAAAATAGAAGAAGGCGGAAAGCTTACTCAAGAAGAACAAGATAGATTAGGTAAATTACAAGAAACAGTGACAGAACAAGAAAATGCTAAGTTAAAGATTTTCGAAGAGTTAGGTTTGTACAAAGACATTAACTCAATTCTTGAAACGAAACTAACGAAACTGTCCAGAGAAGAACAACAGAAGATCATGAACCTTGCCAAAACTAGAGATATTGATGTTGAGGAAGGTAATATTCTTGGAAAGATTCAACAGAAAAACCAAGAACTTATCGAAGAAAGAATAAATCTTGAAAAAAATTTACAAAAGCAAGGTGCTAATAAAGATGAAATCAACAAACAGATAGAAGCTATAGATCGGAAAATATTAAAAAACGATCAAGTTATCCAGGACATACTAAAAGAAGCTGGTCTGTGGGACCAAGTTAAAGACGAAATAAATTTAGGAAAACAAGCTATAGATGGCCAAGGTGAACAAATAGATCAGAATAATCGTAAAACGGAGCGAGGTGTTCAAAAGGAAAAAGAACGTACCAAAGAAGCTTCAAAAGACGTTGATAAAGATGTAAACGTGGATGACAACGGAACAGCTGATCAAGTTCATGGCGAAGCCACAAAAACAGGAACCAAAGATGTTGGTGTTGATTGGTTTGATTGGAAAGGGTCTAGTGTTTGGGATTTAGTGCCTAACGTTGTCAGCGTGGGTGTTAATTGGATAGGTAATGCACTTGGATTCGGAAGGAATGCAGATGGCACAAATTACTTCAACCATCCTACCGGCATGTCTTGGTTAGGTGAAGAAGGACCAGAACTTGTTAAGCATAAAAATAACTGGGCATTAGCCGATTTCGGCCTATACGACGTACCTAGAGGTGCGCAGATATTTACGAATGAGGAATCAAAAAGCATCATGAATGCAATGAATAGTATTCCTGCTTATGCAAGTGGGATTAGTGCTCCGGGTGAAGCGAATCGTGTGGTTAATCAATTAAACAATCAATCTATGCAAGGTGAAGCGGTTGTCTATACAACTGTTATTAATCAAATGGATAGTGAAGAGTTAAGTAGACACACATATAAACAAATCACCGAACTACAAATGCTTGATCAAGAAATAGAGGACAGTTTTAAGTAGAAGGGAGGTATTTAAGATGACAACAATGACTTTTAATGGTGTGACAAAACCTTGGTTAATTATCCGTGATGGAAGACAAAAATCACCATTCCCGCCCATCAACAATAATTTACTGAGTGTGCAAGGAATGCCTGGAGCTTATCTTGAATCTACAGAAGTTGATGTTTTGTATATTACACAACCAATCGGTTTTATTGCAGAAGATGATGATGACGCACAAGCCAAAACGGATGAACTTTCAGGCTGGTTGTTAACAAGTGAACCAGTTCCTCTCCAATTCAGTGATGAACCTGGACGAACTTATTACGCCAAAATTGATGGGGATATGTCTGACTTTAATAAGTTTGCTCGATTGAGAAGAGGGACGATTACTTTTGTTTGTCCTAATCCCTTTGCACATGGGCCAGAAAAATCTTATACATTTTCCTCTGATGAAGAAGCTATAGAAAATGAAGGAACAGCCGAAGCAGAACCAATTTTTGAAATGGAAGTGACACAATCAGTCACATTTGCGATGATTCAAAATCACCTAAATGAATATATGATGATTGGCCAACCTGTTGATGTTGAGTCAATTGAATTTCAGGAGAAGGAATTAATTTTGCAAGATACAATGGATTCTTTGACCGGATGGACTGAAGGCACACAATTAGATAACGGAACGCCTTCTGGTTCTATGACTGTCGATAATTCGAGACTTGTTGTGGGTGATTGGGGGACTGAAGCAGGAACAGCTAAGTGGTACGGTCCTGCTATTAAGAAAAGTTTATCTGAGCAATTGCAAGATTTTAGAGCTGAAATGCGTATTGAGAACATTGATGATGCGAGCGAAGTAGGAAAAGTCGAAATGTATTTTTTAGATGTGAATGATCAAATTATTGGTCGCATTACTTTGAAAGATGCGTGGCAAGGTTATCAACGTAATCGCGGTGAAGCAAGAGCTGGTAATGCTAGCAATGGACACTACTTATTAGACGAAAGTTACGCTGGAGCATGGCACGATTTTATCGGCATTTTAAGATTAGAAAGAAGAGGCAACGAATGGACATCTTATATTTGTAAAGTAAGAGAAAACGGGGAGCATCACGCAAGGGAAACAAGACATTTTTCAGATGACGAATATCTTTATATGGATCAATTAGCACAAATCCAGATAGCGATTACAAAGTTTGGTGATTATGAGCCGACACAAGCGGCAGTTCGTGATTTAAAAGTATGGAAACTGAATGATCCATCGGATTTTGAAATTCCCTATATTGCTAACCAAGGTGATCGAATAACATTTGATCATACAAATAATGGGGAAGTCAGAATCAATGGTGAACCATTTGAAAACATCATAATGGGTTCATCTTTTTTTTCGTTGAAGCCAAAGACTAATCAGTTAGTGGTGCAGCCGAATAATAGCTTTAATACAAGTCTTAAGTACCGTCCACCTTATAAGTAGGGAGGTGATGAAACGTGAGCATGATTTATATCGTAGACGGTCAAAATGATCGTATTTTAAGTCATATTAGATACAAATATCTTTTAGAAAATGATCATACAAAATCAAAAGAGGATTGGCTTGAAACATTTCAATTTACGACTTTTGCAGACCAACCTTTTTCTGAACATTTGACCAAGCGTAATAAGATTTTAATACCAGGTGAAGATGATGAACTTATCGAATTCACCTTATTCAGAGTTAATAAAGTACGCAGAAAAGGTCGCTTGGTCATTAAATGTTATAGTCGTGCAAGTTACTTAGACTTAAAAAAATCTAAGTCTATTGACGTAGGAGAAACTGATGCAAATAGTGCAGAATTGCATACTATCAATGCTTTAGCCAACACCCCATATCAAGCTGGGCAAATCGCCTTTAAAGGTGTCGGTACTATAATGTTTGATGATGCAATCAAACCATTCAATTATATAAAGCGTATTGCCAGTGAATTTGAATTAGAGCCTCGATTTCGTGCTCAAACATCTGGTGGAAAAATCATTGGTCGATACGTCGATTTAGTTGATCGAGTAGGTGAATTTCGAGGTAGAACAGCTGAATTTGGCTCAGATATTGAAACGTTAAAACGAAAAGAAAACACAAAAGATGTGGTTACTGCATTACGTTGTTTCGGTCCAGAAAGAGAGGATGGAACAAGGCTGATTGTAGAAGTGACAGATGAAGAAGCTTTGCAACGTTGGGGGATGAATGGCCAACATTTATGGGACGACTATGAGCCTCGATCAACTATTCAAGAAATGACAGAAGAAGAGTTGATGGGATATGGTCGCACAGAACTAGACAAACGAATTAATGCTGCAGTTGATTACGAAATTGACATCATAGATTTAGAACATGTTCCTGGACTAGAAAATAAAAAGACGCGTTTCGGTGACACAATTCACATTAAAGACACAGGATTTACCCCTCCTTTATATGTGGAAGCGCGTATTTTTAAATTTAGTAGAGATATCAAAAATAAAGCTAGAAAAAGAATTACGCTTGGAGACTTCAAAGAATTCACAGAAGAAGAAGTCGATGCTGCCTGGAAACAACTGCAATCTGAAATCGCTAAAAAAATTGACGCTGCTCAAACGTATGATAAAACGACGATTGATAGTAAAGACCAAACGGTTTTCGAAGATGGTAAGACGTTTGCAGAAGTGCAAGCTAGCTCTGCTGAGGACAATGCCAAGGCGCATGCAAACACGGTCGCAAATACGGCTGAATCAAACGCAAAGAGCCATGCTGACACAGTAGCTAGTAACGCCGAAAATAACGCTAAAGATTATGCTGTTGCTCAAGAAGATTATGATAGTAAGATGACTGAAATCGCGAATGATTTAAGCGATAAAGCAGGCATTGAGTATGTGGACGGTGAATTGCAGTTAAAGCAAGGCGAGATTCCACAGCAAGACACCGCGCCAAGTAGTCCGAACACCGGTATGTTATGGCTTGATACGTCGAAGACAGTAAACGTCATGAAACGTTATGACGGTTCGGGCTGGGTTAAAGCCACGCCAACGGACGCAAGCGAAGTCGGTTCTTATACGATAGCCGAAGTTGATAATGCGCTATCAAACAAAGTCAGTGTAACGCAATATGACTCGGATATGGACGGCGTGATTAGCGACATTAATAGCAACAGCACATTAATCGGTCAAAACGAGGACGCTATCGCATTGAAAGCGGATAGTAGCCGGGTTGATACACTTGAGGGTACGGTTAGCAACCATAGCACTGAATTATCAGTTATGAGTGATGAAATCGAATTAAAAGCTGAAAGTAGTCGTGTTGACACACTAGAAGGTACTGTCGATAATCATACAGCCGAATTAAGTGTCATGTCTGACGAAATCGACTTACGAGTCGAAAAAGATGGCGTAATAGGTTCTATTAATCTCTCAGAAGAAGATCTAAAAATTGACGTCGAACAAATCGCTATACAAGGTGACTTAGCAGTAAGTGAAGGTAATCTCGTTTTGAAAGATGGTTCGGTTACAGCACCTAAAATTTCATCCAGAGAAATAACATCTGAAAAGTTACTGCTTGGTAATTTTGATAACATGTTAGAAAATCCTAACTTCTTGAATAACATAAGCCCACACGATTTACAGAGAGGTTCATGGACGTTGGATAATAACAAGAGCCATACAGGGAAAACATCATTAAAATGTACAGGCGTTGATACAGGTGATGAGGCTAGGGTTTATTTAGGTGGTGCTGACGCGATTGTTGTACAAGAAGGCGAAGAATATCAGTTTTCAACTCATGTTATCAAAACAGGGAACAGCCCACACAATGACATGGTTGTTTCGTTGCGTTTCGCGGATGAGGATCTCAACTTTGTTGGTTATGAAGGTACAACGTGGTTTTACTCAAATGATTTTAGCCACAATGAATGGACACAAATCAACGTGACGGGCAGAGTGCCTGACGGTGCCTTTTATGTACAACCAACGATACGGATCATGGATGATGGAAACAACCCAAGTTATCAAATTGATTCGGTCAAGCTCAAAAGTCTAGTTGATGGGAAGTTAGTAGCAGGCACTATTGAAAGTGTTGATATTAATGGTTCGACGTTTACAGCTCAAAGTGGTGAAGATGGTTATGTGCGTATTAACGATCAGGGTTGGTATGTCGTTGATGCTAATGACAATATCCGAATTGGCATAAATACAACAAGTCAATCATGGTCGCAACCAGCGCCTTCGACAATATGGTTTTTCCAACCTGACGGTGAATATGTTAATGAATCATATGTGGGGTACGGTAGTGATGATGTTTTTGCAATGTATTCAGATAGTAAAATCATCATAACAGCACCAGATATACAAATGAGCCCTATAACAAGCGATTTAGATGTCCAAGCTAAATTAACAATTGAACGAAGTGGTTCAAGCTTTAATCTTAAATCAGAAGGAACGGGCACGTCAGCAACCACTTATGTTGACTTTATTGATGCAAACAGTGATCGGTTAGGTTATTTTGGCTATGGTTCAACGGGCAATACCGTTTTCTATATATCGAATAACATTGGTGATGAGGTTCGCATTGTCGGCGATATGAACGCAACAGGCTCAAAGTCGGCGATTGTTGATACCGAAAACTATGGTAGTCGTAAGATGTATGCAGTGGAAGCGCCAGATGTACGTTTTATGGATGTGATTGAGGTCACACTTAGTCAAGGCGAACATTGGGTTAATTTAGATCCAATATTTGCTGAAACCATTAACGGCTACTCAGTATTTCCGATCGTTCAGAATGGTGGTCAAGTTCGAATTTTAGAGCGTGAAAATCAACGCTTTAAAGTTTATGTAGCAGACAATAATACAGAAGTTGCTTGCTGGGTTTACGGCAAGCGAGAAGGTTATGAGGATATTTATTTAGAACAAGTTGAGGAGGTTGCATAATATGCAAGTCAAAATTAAAAACGCGACATTAGGGCAGGCCATTGACCTGCTCTTTAATTTGTCTTTAAGAGGTAAAGAATCGAGGCATCGCACTAAATTCATTAAGAAGTTAGGGGAGCGTGTGAAAGAAGTTGAAGAGCAACGTAAGCAGCTTGCTAAAGAACATTCCCATTTAGATGATGAAGGCAACCCGATCATGAAGGAAGACGGTAAAAAATACGACATCAAAGACTTTGACGCTTTTCAAAAAGATATTGATGAGCTTTATAACGAAGAAATGGTGATCGATGGCGGTGATAACCAGGACATGTTGAAAACGGTTAAAAAGGTATTAGAAGAATGTAATGTTGCGTTTAGTGGCAATGAAGCTGTGATCTATGATTATTTATGTGATCAATTTGAGGAGGCTGAAAACCATGATTAATAATATGGAGATTAAAGTAAACAACATTCAATTTGTTTCTTCTGGTGAAGAGGAAAAGGTTCATATTCATTTTAGAGGGAAGGATCCAGAAAACGAATTAAATTTAAGTGGTTATGTACCCGTTACCGTTACGGAATACGAAAATAATTCGTCTATTGATGACATGCAGCAACTGGTTAAAGATAAGGTGTTGGAGCGTCTTGCATAAGGCGCTTTTTATTATGTCTTAGGGGGTAAATTGTGGATGTTGTAAACAACGCAAAAATGACGACAGCTGGGGTGGCAGTTGTGTTTTCGTGGTTATTTGGTGAGTGGTCCGTTTTATTAGGCGCACTCATCTTTTTTGTAACATTTGATTTTCTAACAGGCATCTTGGCATCTGGCTATGAAGGCAAGCTGAAAGCGGATATTGCATTTTGGGGTATTCCTAAGAAGATTATGATCTTTGGTTTGGTTGCAGCAGCACAGATCATTGACCAAGTGTATTTATTTCAAATAGGAAATCCAATCGTTGTTGGCCAAATGGAATTAAGCGTCATGGCTGCGACGATTTTTTATTATCTGGTGACTGAGTTCATTAGCATCAGTGAGAACTTAGGGAGATTAAATGTGCCAGTGCCACCGCCGTTAAGAAAGTCTATTGAGTTTTTTAAACAAAGATAAGGAGTGATTGAAATGATTGATGAAATGAAAAAGAACGGCGAAGAACGCCGTTCAATCACCTCTGAAATAGGTGATACGAAGATTAAACAAACTTCAGATCAAATTACTATAACAGCGAAAAAAATGTGATCGACCAGGGTGATTAATAGTTTATCCTATTCGCTTCTTAATCAATAATTTTCACGGTTTCACCATCTTCTTGAAGTTCAAGAGTTTTGTTACAATCAATTTTTATATTACCACCTTCTTGGTGATATTTAATGATTGTTCCGTCGTCATATTCGCTTGACGAAATTAATTTTCCAGGTTTAGACTCATGAATTTTGGAATTAACAAGTTTCCGACCTTCAGGTAGTATATTCATTTTCATAATTTTCACCTCCCTTCCTACGCGGACTTTCGACAAGAAGGGAGGAAATTCCTACTAAATATAAGGAGTGATTTAAATGCAAGATTTAAGAGGTAAAACAATGGGCGGTCACAGTAAACGCTCATTAAATCAAGTTAACTTTATTGTGCGTCACCATTCAGCAACACAGAGTGGTGACGTTTTTAAGTTCGAGGACTATTGGAAGTCAAAAGGTTGGCAAACAGGTGGCTATCATGAAGTCATTTTACGTGATGGCGATTTTCAGCTTAACTATGATGAAAACGTGATCACAAATGGTGTAGGTGGCCATAACACTGAAAGCTATCATATTTGTTTGGTGGGTAATGGTGACTTTACTGAAGCGCAAGAACAGACATTTAAAGAACGTGCTAAACGTGCAATGGATGTATTTGAATTGAGCGTCAATGATGTGATTGGACACAATGAATTTTCTAGTGCTAATACATCTTGCCCAGGTATCAATATGGATGATGTGCGAGCTGATCTAAAAGGTTCTTCTAATCAATCGTCTGATAATGACTTATTGCGTAAAGGCGATGATGGAAAAGAAGTTAAGCAGCTGCAGCAAGAATTACTAGATGCAGGAGAAGAACTACCGCAATATGGCGCGGATGGCCATTTTGGTGACGAAACAGAAAAAGCTGTTAAGAGCCTGCAGAGAAAAGCAAGTATTACGATTGATGGGATCGTTGGGCCAAATACTCGTGATGCCCTAAATAATCAACCATCTAGCAACCACAATTTGCCGAATGGCATTTATCGTGAGGGAAATCGAAGTGGAGCGGTTAAGAAAATCCAAGAAGCATTAAACGCTGCTAACTTTAAAGTTGGTCCGGTTGATGGCATTTATGGTCCAAAAACAAAAGATGCTGTAGAGCGTTTCCAGAAGGTCTACTTACCATATGAAGTAGACGGTATTTATGGACCAAATACGAAAGATAAATTAGAGGAGGTTCTATAATGGAGGTTATGGATTATGTAGTTGAGAAAGCGCTGATTTTGATTCCAGTGCTCATGGTCTTAGGCAAAATGATTAAGAACATGGAAGTCGTACCAAACAAATTCATACCGGGCATTTTATTAGCGATTGGCTTAGGCCTGTCGCTACTTTTATTTGGTTTGAATGTTGATGCTGTGGTGCAAGGTGTATTGGTTACAGGCGCATCTGTTTATTTCCATCAGGTCATTAAACAAAAAGATAAATAAAAAGAAAGGGTGTTGGTTGTGGAGGGTTATTCTAAAGTTGAAGTTGATAAAAAATTAGAAGAACTAAAAAAATATGTTGATCACCGGATTAAATCGAATGACGAGCAGAAAGAAAAAGAATCAAGAATCGCTTCGTCTTTTTCAATGAAATAAAGGTTTTTCCTTCCCAATGTCGAAAAATGGTATTGGGAAGGGAGGTGTTACATATGAAAACGGAAAAAGAAATGTATGAGACGTGGCTGCAGAGAACGAAGGAAAATATCGATAAAAATAATGAAGAACTTCAAAAACTTGAGGATGAAAAGGACCACTTTGAGCAGTATAGGAAGTTGCAATATAACAGCCTATCAAAATGGATTGAAGAGGACGAATTGGATCCATCTTTAGAAGAGGAGCTACGCTACTCTAAAGAATTCTTGGATAAATCAATAGATGATAATATCAAAAAAATTGATAAATTAAAAATGTCGATAAGACACGGAGAATTCATCAAGATGAAAATCGAGCAAGAATTAAATAAATAAAGGCCCCACAATCGTGAGGCCTTGGCTCGGAGTCATATCAAGGTGTATTTCATTGGCCCATTTTATATAGTTTTCAATAAACATTAGAATATACAAAAACCCTCGCTATTGCGGGGGCTTTTATTACTTATGTTAATTATCATACTTTATAATGTGATGATAAATCAGTAGCTAATCCTTCCATTAAGCTTATCATTGTACGCATAAGTATATTAACTTCTTCTATTATTTCATCAGTTTTCGGATACCAAATTAACTCTGATATATCATGGTTTTCATCAAAGTTAAAAAACTTACTAATTTCTTTGACGCCAGTATGAGTGGATCCGCTGAAGATTCTAAAAAGATAAGAATATATGTCATGGCTGTCGGTTTTTTTAGCCATTTCTTCTACATCTGGTAGTGGTGTAACATTTTCATCTTCTATCTCTTTTTTAATACTATCTAAATCTATTTCTTTTATTTGAGTTACTAGTTCATCTGTGAAAGCCCCTAGTTCATTTGAGCGAATGACATTAACCCATTTCTTTCTTTTTATTAAATCTTGCTTAATAATTTGGTCAGCGGAAGAATCTGATAAAGCGGCATACCGCAGCTTTATAAATGTTTCTGTAAAAGATCTGATAATACGCTTAGCATCATCTACTAGACCATAAGAACATAAATAATAAATAGATGAGATAGAGTTTAGTAGTGAAATAAAGAACCCGGCGATTATCACATCTTGAGAATCTCTATTTTTAATAGTAATTTTAAATTTTAACTCATGAAGTTTTTGGTTTTGTTTCTTGTAGCTGGAGAATAAATCTTTGTTAGATTCCATGACCTCATTCCTTAAACCATTCGCATCCTCCGATAAAAAACCTTCATCATTAAAACTCATAACACACGCTCCTTTGTAATAAGTTTTTAAATTCCAAATTTCATTAGAGATTTAATTATTATTCTTCCAATATTTATCCAACCTGAAAGCATTATCTAATGTTAAAGCCCTCTTAATTGAGGGCTATTTTTATTGTGAACAGACCACGATCCATCTGGATAATAATGAAACCATTCCCCGTTCAAATACCGAACATCAACACAGTATTCATCCATATTTCTAGTAACTTCCACTATATTATTCACATCAAAATCATTATGTTTATCTGAATTCAATTTGATGAAATGTGCACGTTGCGCTTTTAGTAAAAATTGATATTCACCATCGGACAAATCTTCGGCTGCAGGTAAACGATAAAGCATTAGTAATCATCTCCTATTTAGTTTTCTGCTATATAATAGCATAAGGTTTTATAAATGGTTGATTTTCGACAAAAGATGCTAATTAAAACAGCAAGAATTTACCTAAAAACAAAATCTAACTTGCAAACACGAACGTATGTTCTTATAATGTGAGCAAGGGAGAGTGATAAAATGATAGATTATCAGAGCACGGCACTTGAAGACTTTGTAACAAACATTTATCTACGCCACAAGATTATTACACCACAAGATTTGAACATCGACCGAATCGGTCGCATTTTTTATATCCACACTCACCGCAAACCTATGCTACCTCGTTTTGATGTGATTGTGCGTTATCGAGGAATCATTATTGATTCAAGAGAGCCCGAGTCTATCCAACGCGAGCAATTCTTTCACGAACTATGCCACATCTTAAGACATGCAGGGCATCAATCATTAATGCCCAAAGCGTTCAGAGAGCTTCAAGAAAATGATGCTCAAGCCTTCACGATGTATGCTGCATTACCATATCACATGATTAAACACTATGATTTTAATGATCCATTCATTGTCGGTATATTAGCTGAATCCTTTTGTATTAGGAAGTCATTAGTATTTGATCGACTTGAACAGATCTATCGTAATCAAAAATCTACCCATTTATATAGTGATTATGATGTAAGCTACCTATGAGGAGGGCTGTTAAATATGGGAAGTGTTGAAAAACGAGGGAAAAACAAATTTAGACTATCGATTGTAACCGGCTATAATGAGAGAGGTAACCCAATAAGAACTAGAAAAACGATTACAGCCAAAAATAAAACAGAAGCTAGAAAGATATTATCTCAGCTGGAATCTGATTACTTGCAAGATCAATTGATAGAAACGACTGATTTAAAATTGAGAGATTTCTATGCCATGTGGCTGGATAAGCATGCGCATGATTACTACTCACCAGATACTAAGCAAAATGTTATTCGTATTATTGAAGCTCGCATTTTACCTAAATATGGTCATATTAAATTGCAAGACTTTAAAACGATCCACATAGTGGATTTTGTTAATGATTTGAAAACGAATGGAAGACGGTTGGATGGTAAAGAAGGAAATCTATCTGCCTCTAGTATTCGTAATTGCTACAAAGCATTTAATGCTCTGTTGAAAAAAGCACATGATTGGCAATTGATTAAGTCTAATCCAGCTGAAGGAGTCGAGCTACCGTCAGCTAATCATAAACACGAAGTAGATTATTCATCTGATTTAATTTGGAAAATGATTGAGTTGATCAGCCATCAACCAAAAGATAAACAGTTAATCTTTTGGACAGCTTTTATAACGGGATGTAGACAAGGAGAGTTGTCAGCGCTAGAGGATAAACATTTGGTTAAGAAAGATGGTAAGTATGCTATTCATATTGAACAATCAATAACAGAAGCAGACGGTGAAGGTTTAGTTATTAAGAATATCAAAAACAATGTTTCAGGATATGTAGCAATCCCTAAGGATCTAGCGGAAATGTTAGAAGAGCGCATTAAGATGAAGCGGCTACAAAAATTTAAAGCTCAAAATTTATGGTACGATCCTGAGCGGGTTTTTATATTCTCAGATGATCTTGGAAAACCAATGCGGCCTGATTCAATCAGCCAATGGTGGAGAAGATTCCGTATTAAAAATGATTTAGGCAATGTGCGCTTTCATGATTTAAGGCATCTATCAGTGACTTATTTAATTCATAAAGGCATGCCGATTAAAACCATCAGTGACCGAGCGCGTCATACAAACATCGGAACAACCATGAATATATACGGCCATAATATAGTAGAGATTGATGAATTAGCAGCGGATCATTTTAGTGAATTTTTTAAGCAAAAAGACGTTAATTAAAAATCCTGCCCCAATTCTGCCCCAAAAAGTTAATTTCTTTATTCAGATAAAGTGAAATGCTGATAAACAAAAAACGCTCAATCCCTCGTCATATAAAGGGTTGAGCGTTTTAAAATTGAGTGTCCCGAGCAGGAATCGAACCTGCGACCGACAGCTTAGAAGGCTGTTGCTCTATCCCCTGAGCTACCGGGACAACGTCAAAAAAATGGAGCGGGTGATGGGAATCGAACCCACAACATCAGCTTGGAAGGCTGAGGTTTTACCATTAAACTACACCCGCATCACACATATGAAATTATTTTAATCATATTAAACAACATTTTTGTTGCGACAAGTTTTATTATATAAAGCAAGGCTGTAGTTGTCAATATTGTAACCCTAAATTTAATTAAAACAATCGCAGAATCTCATATTTACTTTACTATTTTAAATTGTTACAATTTTTTGTAAGTAATTTATATGTCCATCCAATAACGAAAATGAATTGCTATTAATATGAATTTGAAGAACGATCGTAAGCTAACTAACAATTTAATGAATGCATACAGAGGTGATGAGATGGCGGAAGAGTGGTTTGTGATTGAACATGGACTATTAGATGCTGATGTGAATATGGCTGTTGATGAATGTTTATTAAATTGGCAGAAGGAAGGTAAAATGAAACCAACACTACGCTTTTATGGTTGGACCGAGCCGAGTTTGTCAGTCGGTCAATTTCAATCTGTTGAACAAAGCATTGATTTTGAATCAGTTGAGGCCTATCATTGTCAATTTGTAAGACGATTAACAGGTGGAAGTGCTGTATTACATGATGATGAATTGACTTATAGTATCGTTCTTCCTGAAGACCATCAAATGATTTCATCGTCTATTAAAGATGCTTATTATACGTTGTCTCAGGGTCTAGTGAAAGGCTTTGAGCAGTTAGGAATTAGAGTAGAGCATGCAACGCCAAGTGAACAAAGTGCTTCAAATAGAAGCGATGTTTGTTTTGAGCGTCCTGCTTATTATGAGTTGCTTGCTCAGGAAAAGAAATTATCCGGGAATGCTCAGATCAGAAAAGATGGTGTTTTATTGCAGCATGGTTCAATTCCATTGACGCTTGATACGACAATGCTTTTTGATTTATTTCGATTTCCAAATGAGGAATTTAAAAACCATAGACGCCAGTTGTTTAAAGAGAAAGCAACAACAATTAATCAGTTGAATCATGATGAATTCAATTATGATGATGTAAAAAATGCTCTTAAGAAAGGATTTGATGAAGCATTTGATGTTAAGTTAGTACCTTATGAATTAACGAAGGAACAGTGGGATGAAGTTTACCAGTTAGTAAAATTTAAATATGGAAATGATAACTGGAATTTTAAACGAAATAGACAGGAGGCATAATGTTATGGCAGATCAAACGACTTATGTTAGAAAACCTGAATGGCTTAAAACACGATTGAACACGAATAAATCTTATAAAAGTTTAAAGAAATTAATGCGTGATAATCGGCTTAATACGGTATGTGAAGAAGCGAAATGTCCAAATATTCATGAGTGCTGGAGTGAGCGTCAGACAGCTACCTTTATGATTTTAGGTGATACTTGCACGCGCGGGTGCAGGTTTTGTGCAGTTAAAACGGGTCTTCCGAATGAATTGGACTGGAATGAACCACAACGCGTTGCAGACTCTGTTAAAGTTATGGGATTAAAACATGTTGTTGTTACTTCTGTTGCACGGGATGATTTAAATGATGGTGGCGCGGCTGTTTTTGCTGAGACAGTTAATGCAATTCGTCGTGAAAATCCAGGGTGTAGTATCGAGATATTACCTTCAGATATGAAAGGTGATTACGAAAGTTTACATACGTTGATGGACAGTGGACCTGATATATTTAACCATAACATTGAAACAGTTCGTCGACTAACTAAAAAGGTAAGGGCTATTGCTCGTTACGAAAGATCATTAGAATTATTAAGGCGTGTTAAAGAAATTGCACCTAATACACCGACAAAGTCAAGTATCATGGTTGGTTTGGGTGAGACAAAAGAAGAATTAATAGAAGCATTGGATGATTTACGCGCACATAACGTTGATATTGTGACTATTGGGCAATATTTACAACCAACCCGTAAACATTTAAATGTGGAACGTTACTACCATCCAGACGAGTTCGAGGAATTAAAACAGATTGCGTTAGAAAAAGGATTCTCACATTGTGAGTCTGGACCTTTAGTGCGTTCTTCTTATCATGCTGATGAACAAGTGAATGCATCGACTCAAAATCGAATTAAGTATATGCAAGGGGTCGAGGAACAAGAAGGTAAATCAGTATTTTAATTAACAATGGGGCTAGTTTGAATAATATTATTTTATATTCAAACTAGCTTTTTTAGTTAATGTACTGGTTATGACTCTAGTAGATGATTATAGAGTTTTCCTGAATTCAACCTGTTATATCAGGGTGAATATACATAATTATTGAAAAATACAGTTCAATAAAATAGAACATTTAGTTTTAAAGGTCATTACAGATCATTTCTATTAATCTAGCAAAACACATAAATTTGGTGAGTAATTAAAGTTTGTCGAAATAAATCGAATGCAATAATTTTAATAGTAATATAATAATTTGAAATATAATTGTAAAATTCATAAGGTGACACATGTGTTATACTAAGCAACAGAGTATAAAAGTAGAGTAAATTTAGAGGTGACTGAATCCATGAGGAAAATTATTTTTTTAACGATATTGTTTGTTTCATTCAGCAGTTTGATCGCCATAAATACATATGCTGAACCGAGTTTAGAAGAACGTGAAGATGAAGTTAGTGAAGAACGAGCTCAATTACAAGAGGAATTATCAGGTGCTGAGCAAGAGTTAGCTGATGTTGTGACAGAATTAGAAACATTAGATCAAGAGATTGAAAGATTAAATGGAGCAATTGAGAAAAACGAAGAAAAGTTAAAGGACACAAAAGATGAAATCCAAACTAAAGAAGAAGAAGCGAAAAAACTAGAACAAGAGATTGAAAAAATTCAAGAAAGAATTGATACGAGAAAAGATGTCTTAAAAAATCGATTATCATCACTACAAAAAAATGGTGGTAGTGTTGACTATATCGAAGTTGTTCTAGGTGCTAGTAGCTTTGGAGACTTTGTCTCTCGTGTTTCAACAGTCAATAAAGTGATGGATTCTGATAAAAAGTTGGTTGAACAGCATATTTCAGACCAAAAAGAACTAGAAGAAAAAGAACTGGCATTAAAAGATCGTATGAGTGAACTTAAGAGTAAAAAAGAAGAAATTGTTGGCATTAACGACCTTTTAGAAACTCAAAAGGAAGAAACAGAAAACAAAGCTCAAACATTAGAAGATAAAGAAAGTGAACTAGTAGCCTTACAAGAAGAATTACAGGTAGAAGATAGTCGTTTAGCTTCTATTCAAAACAGTATAGAACAAGAAATTGAAGAACAAAATCAACCTGTTTCATTAGCATCACAAGAAACATCTAATAACAGTTCAAATAGTAGTTCATCTAATAATTCTAGTAGTTCATCTAGTAATTCTAGCGATTCTAATGATTCATCTAGTCAATCCAGCAATCAATCAAGCTCGGCTCCAAGTGGTAACGGCAGCATGGAAAGTGTTATCCAAGCAGGTATGTCACAACGAGGAACTCCTTATGTTTGGGGTGGCTTATCAACATCAGGTTTTGATTGTTCAGGATTTTTAACTTGGGCATTTCAACAAGGTGGATTGAATGTTGACGGTCGTAGCACCTCTGATTTTGTCCATGTAGGAACTCGTGTTTCTGCTAGTCAAATGCAACGTGGTGACCTAGTATTCTTTGATACAAATGGACGAAATGGTCATGTTGGTATTTACTTAGGAAACGGACGATTCTTAGGTGCGCAAAGTTCAACGGGAGTAGCTATTGCTAATATGAATTCAGGCTACTGGGCTAACAACTTTAGCGGTCACGTTCGTCGTTTACAGTAAGTTAAGTCTGATCTCTACTTTATAAAATACGGATAGTTAACAGGTACCCGAACTAACTGTTTATTAAACAGCTAGTTCGGTTTTTTTTACTCAAATTTTTAAACTAGCAACTAATACTCATTGGCTGTTAGGATAAAACTAGTTAAATCATATGCAAGGGAGACGAAACTTATGTCAAATCGTTTAGATAAGATTATTTCAGACGTAACGGGTGAATCCATTAATCAACTGAAGGCAGTTTCTGGTGGGGACATAAACGATAGCTACTATGTTCAAACAATGAACCAAGAGTATTTTGTAAAAGTGAATAAGCAAGGTCCAGAAGCATTTTTCAATCGAGAAGTAGAAGGACTTCATAAAATTAATGAAACTAATACGATCAATGTTCCGAGCGTGATCGATGTGAATGATCATGATGATTTAAGTTATTTAATATTAGAATGGATTGACGCACAAAATCATGGTGATGAACGACAACTTGGCGAACAGATTGGTCAATTACATAAACAAACGCATGATTACTTTGGTTATCCGCATTTCACATATGTCGGAACGCTTAAGCAACCTAACGATTTATACGAGTCTTGGAATAAATATTATCGAGATCAACGTTTGTTGAACCAGATTCAAATTGGTGAATCTCTTGGTGTAATTAAAGATGAGCGACAAAGGAAGGCATATCAATTGTTAGAACGGATTGAGTACTTAACTCCTGAAAAACCCGATGCTTCATATTTACACGGGGATTTATGGAGTGGGAATTGGATGTTTTCAAAAGATGGGGATCCTTATGTCTTAGATCCATCATTTTTATTTGGGGATCGTCATTTTGAATTAGCGTTTACAGAACTGTTTGGTGGATTTTCAAACAAATTTTATGAAGGTTATCGATCAACCAATCAAATCGAACCTTATTATTCTGATGTTAAGCCACTTTATCAACTTTTTTACCTGCTTGTACATTTAAATATATTTGGTGAGGTGTATGGTGCATCAGTAGATCGCATTGTAAACTATTATGTAGGTTGAAAATAATATTAATTAAATCATCGATTTCTGCTACACTAGGTGTGTACTTAAATGTTTTGAAATAATTAAAATGGGTAAACTATAGATACGCTAGAAGGAGGTGAGATTATGAGTGATGATAAGCAAGATGTAGTCATGTTTCCTCGATGGCGAAAGGAATTAGAAAATAAAACGTATGAAGCTATTCAGAAGAAATATTATGAAGAAGCATTATTACATATTAAAAAGTTAGAAGATTTTAATGAAGCCTCCCATGACATTATCACAGCAAAAGTAATCGCATACGTCGAGTTAGCTCGTTATGATGAAGCGATTAGTTTGTGCAGAAGGTTAATGCGGGAAGATCAAGATCATTATTATAAGTATTTACATATTTACTTAACCATTCTATTTCAGACGAGCCAGTACCAAGATTTAATTGAATTACTGGATGAGATATTTGAAACAGAAACGGTTCCGTTTGAATATCAAGATGCATTTCAACAATTATACGATGTGAGTGCAGATATGCGTGCTTCTGCATCTGAGACAGAATCAGTAGAACATATCAATCATTTTATTGAGGCACTGGAGAATGGAAACTTTCAAGAACAATGGAAGTTACTGTCTTATCACCGAAAACACGAAGTTGATCCTTATTTAGAAATGGTCAAGCCCTATCTAAGTGATACGAGGTTGAATCCAGTGATTAAAACAGGAATCCTTCAATGGTTTATGGAAGAAAAGGTAGAAGAAGCCGTTGAGGTCGAAAAGTTTGGTGAATCTGATCACGTTAGGCCAGTTGAGTTAAGTGATGTTTTAGATACGTCATTTGCCAAAAGTGTGATTCATTACTTAGAGGATGTTGAGCAAAATGATCCTACCTTATTTGAATTTCTGAAACAAATTCTGTATCGCTATTTATACATAAAGTTTCCGTTCGTACCTCAGCCAACGCAAAATAATGTGACCGATTTAGGCGAAGCAGTTTTATTGTTGGCTCAGCAGTACTTACAATTAAATGAAGGTGTGGATAAACATCAAGAAGCTACTCCTGAACAACAGGAATGGATGAAGGATATAGAGCGATTAGAGAAAATATATTTCTCTCAAATTGGTGAATAAAATTCGTTAAACATGTGTGTTGAACGTCTAAGTTTCTATGTTATAATATATGAGTTGCATTATGCATGAATAGTGATTGCATGAACCAAACGACAATAAAGTAGATGAATAGATGTTGGAGGGAAGAATTATGTCAGCAAAATGGGAAAAGAAAGAAGGTAATGAAGGCGTCCTAACGGTAGAAGTGGATGCGAAGGAATTCGACCAAGCGCTAGACCAAGCCTTTAGAAAAGTTGTCAAAGATGTTCAGGTGCCAGGATTCCGTAAAGGTAAGGTGCCTCGTGGTATTTTTGAACAACGCTTTGGTGTTGAGTCTCTTTATCAAGATGCAGCTGATATTGTACTACCTGATGCTTATATGAAAGCAGTGGAGGAAACAGGGATCACACCTGTTGATCGTCCTGATGTTGACGTTGAACAAATTGAAAAAGGTCAACCTTTTATTTTCAAAGCGACTGTCACAGTAAAACCTGAAGTTGAGCTAGGCGAATATAAAGGCTTAGAGGTAGAAGAGCAAGATACAACTGTTACAGATGAAGAAGTAGAAGAAGAACTGAAATCATTACAAGAAAAACATGCTGAACTTGTCGTTAAAGAAGAAGGACAAGTTGAGAATGGCGATACAGTTGTTATTGACTTTGAAGGTTTCTTAGATGGTGAAGCATTCGAAGGTGGTTCAGCAGAAAACCACACATTAGAAGTAGGTGCTGGTCAGTTTATTCCAGGATTCGAAGAACAATTAGTTGGTAAATCTGCTGGAGAAGAAACAGAAATTCAAGTAACATTCCCAGAAGATTATCAAGCAGAAGAATTAGCTGGTAAAGAAACAACATTTAAAGTTAAAATTCATGAAGTGAAAACAAAAGAAGTACCAGAACTTGATGATGAACTTGCAAAAGATGCTGAAGAAGAAGTTGAAACACTAGATGAACTTCGCGAAAATACTAAGCAGCGCTTACAAGAACAAAAAGTACAAAATGCTGATCAAGAAAAGCGTGAAACATTAGTCGAAAAAGCTTCTGATAACGCTACAGTTGAAGTTCCTGATGCAATGGTTGATTCTGAACTTGATCGTATGTTGCAAGAATTTGAACAACGTCTACAAATGCAAGGCATGACGCTAGATATGTATTATCAATTCTCTGGTCAAAGTGAAGATGATCTTAAAGAGCAAATGCGTGAAGATGCACAGAAACGTGTTCGCACTAACTTAACGCTAGAAGCAATCGCAGCAGAAGAAAACTTAGAAGTTACAGAACAAGATATTGAAGATCAATTACAAGAAATGGCTTCAATGTATCAAACAGATATAGAACAGCTAAAACAAATGCTTGGTGGCAACACTGAAGCACTTAATGAAGACTTGAAGCTTAAGAAATCAATTGACTTCTTGGCTGAACATGCCAAAACGGTATAAATATAATATAAAACAAGGCGCGTTTTTAACGTGCCTTGTTTTACAATCATCATAATGTTTTGTTTTGCAGGCATATGGTGTTAATAATAAAGGTTTAATTGTACACACCTTGGTAAGAATAGACATAATGTTATATATAAGTTTTTCTTTTGACTTAAACGTCTGAGAAGTACATAATGGAATGTGTAAAATGAATGAGGTTCTAATATCTTCATTTGTGAATTAAAAAGTATTTCAATTAGAATGTTAAGTAGTATGAATGAATGTTTTGTCAAACATATCATGGTTAACTACAGATAATTTATGGGGTGAAAGTATGTTTAAATTTAGTGATGAAAAAGGCCAATTAAAATGCTCGTTTTGTGGTAAAACACAAGATCAAGTCCGCAAATTAGTAGCTGGACCTGGCGTTTATATATGCGATGAATGTATTGATTTATGTACAGAAATTGTTGAGGAAGAGTTAGGCTCAACAGAACAAGAGGAAATGACAGAGCTTCCTAAGCCTAAAGAGATCTGTGATATCTTAGATGATTATGTCATTGGGCAAGAAGAAGCGAAGAAATCTCTATCTGTTGCTGTTTATAATCATTACAAGCGTATTAATTCAAGCAGCAAAGAAGATGATGTTGAGTTATCAAAAAGTAACATTTTACTACTAGGTCCAACAGGTAGTGGTAAAACATTACTCGCACAAACAATGGCACGTATCTTAAATGTGCCTTTTGCGATTGCTGATGCAACATCACTAACTGAAGCTGGTTATGTTGGTGAAGATGTTGAGAACATCTTACTCAAATTAATTCAAGCCGCTGACTATGATGTTGAAAAAGCAGAAAAAGGTATTATCTATATTGATGAGATCGATAAAGTAGCACGTAAATCAGAGAACGCTTCAATTACACGTGATGTTTCAGGTGAAGGTGTCCAGCAAGCATTGCTTAAGATTTTAGAAGGAACACAAGCAAGTGTACCTCCACAAGGTGGACGTAAGCATCCTCATCAAGAATTTATCCAAATCGATACGACGAATGTGTTGTTTATTGTAGGTGGCGCATTCGATGGCATTGACCAAACAGTTAAACGTCGTCTTGGTGAACGTGTGATTGGGTTTGGCTCAGAATCAACTGGCGAACAACTTGAAGAGTCAGAACTGTTGACACAAGTATTACCAGAAGACTTACTGCGTTATGGATTAATTCCGGAGTTTATCGGCCGTCTACCAGTAATTGGTAGCCTAACACCATTAGATGAAGATGCTTTAGTCGATATCTTAACTCAACCGAAAAACGCTCTATCAAAACAATATGAAAAACTATTCGAAATTGATGACGTTGAGTTAGAATTGCAAGATGATGCGCTTCGTGCGATTGCTAATAAAGCAATTGAACGAAACACTGGTGCGCGTGGTTTACGCTCAATTATTGAGGATATCATGCTTGATGTGATGTTCGAATTACCATCTCGTGATGATATTGAGAAATGTATTATCACACGCGAAACAGTCGAGGGCGAAAATGGTAAGCCAACGTTAGTCCTAAGTGACGGAACAGTGGTTGATCAAAACAAAGAAACACCCAGAGAAAGCGCATAAAAACGAATCGTGATGATTGGCTAGCTTTGAGGGTACTCTCCTCGTTTAGGTGAGAGTACCCTCTTTGTGTATGACCTATTATGAAATGAACATGAAACGTGTAAACTACAGTTATAATCGTGGCTTCTATAAGTATTGTTTAAACTTAATAAGTTAACATAGCTTCCAGTATAGAAGTTGCGACCGTATTCGGAGGTGCAAACAATGAATCAAGATCATGAAACGATTATTCCATTACTACCACTTAGGGGCGTGATTATTTACCCTTCAATGGTTCAACATCTAGATGTAGGACGAGAGCATTCTGTCAAAGCGTTAGAGGATGCCATGATGTATGATCAAAAATTATTACTCGTAGCTCAACGCGATACATCTGTTCAAACACCAACTCAAGATGACCTGTTTGAAGTTGGAACAATCGCTTATATTAAACAAATGGTTAAATTACCGAATGGGACAAGCCGTATTTTAATTGAAGGTTTAGAACGAGCAACACTTAAGGAAATCAAACAGGCAGAACCGTTCTTTACAGTGACATACGAATCCATTCATGATGAACATGGTGATGACACTGAAGAACAAGCTCAGATGCGTATGTTAATTAACCAATTTAGTGAGTATACAAAGGTCTCTAAAAAGACAAAAAGTGAAACTTATGACACTGTAAAAGACATTGATGAATCCAGTCGCCTTGCTGATATAGTGACTTCACATTTGTCCCTTAAAATTGAACAAAAACAACATATCTTAGAGACAGCTTATGTTCCTGATCGACTCGACTATATTATCCAAACCATCCAAAATGAAAAAGAAGTTCTTTCGATGGAGAAGAAAATTGGTCAACGCGTTAAACGGTCGATGGAGCGAACTCAAAAAGAGTATTATTTGCGAGAACAATTGAAAGCCATTCAAAAAGAGCTAGGGGAACGAGATGGTAAAACAAGCGAGATTGATGAGCTAAAAGAAAAAATCGAAGAAGCTGAAATGCCTGAGCGTATCGAGGAAATAGCCCATAAAGAATTAAATCGTTATGAGAAAGTTCCTCAAAGTTCTGCAGAAAGTTCAGTTATTCGTAATTATATTGAATGGTTGGTTGCTTTACCATGGACGAATGAAACAGAAGATAATTTAGATGTAAAACGAGCAGAGAATGTACTAGATGAAGATCATTATGGATTAGATCGTGTGAAAGAACGTGTCTTAGAATATCTTGCGGTTCAACAATTGACGGATTCAGCTAGTGGTCCGATATTATGTTTGGTTGGACCACCAGGAGTTGGTAAGACGTCGTTAGCTCAATCAGTCGCTCGTTCAGTTGGCCGGGAATTTGTTAGAGCCTCACTTGGAGGTGTCCGTGACGAAGCAGAGATAAGAGGGCACCGCAGAACCTATGTTGGAGCAATGCCAGGGCGAATTATGCAAAGCATGAAATCAGCTGGCACCGTTAATCCAGTCTTTTTATTAGATGAAATTGATAAAATGGCCAGTGATTTCCGTGGGGACCCATCTTCAGCCATGTTAGAAGTGTTAGATCCTGAGCAAAATGATAAATTTAGCGACCACTTTATAGAAGAGCCTTATGATCTATCGAAGGTTATGTTTATAGCAACTGCTAACAATTTATCCACTATTCCTGCACCCTTGTTAGATCGTATGGAAGTAATCTCTATTGCGGGTTATACGGAATTGGAGAAGTTGCATATTGCTAAAGAACATTTAATCATGAAACAACTCGAGGAAAATGGTTTAACAAAGTCACAATTACAATTCCGTGATGATGCTATTTTAAAACTTGTCCGGATGTATACGCGTGAAGCGGGTGTGCGTAATCTTGAACGTGAAATAGCTTCGGTTTGTCGTAAAGCAGCTAAGAAAATTGTTTCAGAAGAGAAGAAGCGAGTAGTTGTGACTGAAAATCAACTTGAGACATTACTAGGCAAACCGAAATTCCGGTACGGACAAGCTGAACGTGAGAATCAAATTGGAACAGCGACAGGTTTAGCTTATACACAAGCTGGCGGCGATACGTTAGCGATTGAAGTGTCGATTGTACAAGGAACTGGGAAATTAACCTTAACTGGTAAACTTGGTGATGTCATGCAAGAATCAGCTCAGGCTGCCTTCAGCTATGTTCGAGCAAGAGCAGATGAATTCGAGTTAGAAAAAGATTTTTATGAAAAGTATGATGTCCATATTCATATTCCAGAAGGGGCTACACCGAAAGACGGCCCATCTGCAGGGATCACGATTGCCACTGCCTTAGTGTCAGCTTTGACTAATCGTCCCGTACGAAAAGAAGTAGGGATGACTGGTGAAATTACTTTACGTGGACGTGTTTTACCAATTGGCGGCTTAAAAGAAAAATCTTTAAGCGCCCATCGTGCAGGGTTAACTACGATTTTAATGCCTGCTCAGAATGAAAAAGATTTAGAAGATATTCCAGAAAGTGTCCGTGAACAGCTGACATTTATTCAAGTGAGTCACTTAGATGAGGTCTTAGACCATGCGTTACTCGCTAAGGAGGCGATACGATGAAAGTCAATCATGCAGAAATCGTCATAAGTGCTGCTAGTAAAGCTCAATACCCTGAAGATGAAAAACCTGAAATTGCATTATCTGGTCGGTCGAATGTAGGGAAATCATCATTTATAAATAAAATGATTCAACGTAAAAACTTAGCTCGTACGTCAGGTAAGCCTGGCAAAACACAGACGCTTAATTTTTATAATATTAATGATGCATTTTATTTTGTAGACGTACCTGGCTATGGTTATGCTAAAGTTTCTAAACGTGAAAGAGAAGCTTGGGGTCGTATGATGGAAGAATATTTTCAGACGCGCGAAACGCTTCAAGCGACCGTATTAATTGTAGATTTTCGTCATCCACCAACTGAAGATGATTTAATTATGTATGATTATTTGAAGTACTTTGACTTACCAGTGATTGTGATCGCGACGAAATTAGATAAGGTGAAGAAATCTCAGCGTGATAAACATCTTAAAACGGTAAAAGAAGAATTAGAGCTGGAACCAGAAGATGTTGTGATTCCATTTTCAGCGGAAACTGGAGAAGGAAAAGATCAAGCTTGGCAGACATTGAAACAGTATTTATAAGTGAAGATCCCGATGAATGAGTCGGGATCTTTTCGTGTTTTCATTGGTTTGTCACAAAATTAATACTGAATTGTGATATAGCTCAAATTATTAGTCACGATTAGCTTTTATAATGGATGTAAGAGATTAAATAGTCGATAGGGTAGGTGTTGAATGGTATGAGGTTCTTATATGTCGTTGTGGTGATCGCTTTTATTGATACTTTTATTCAACTACCTATTATGACGCCTTATGCATTAAGTTTGGGGGCAAGTGAAACACTGGCGGGAGTCATTGTCGCGATGTATTCCTTATCAAATGTTTTAGGTAATATAATCGGTGGTTATTGGGTGGACCGGATCGGAAGAAAACCCATTATAATCATAGGTATGGTTTTGGTAAGTTTCACTCTATTCTTCTATCCCTTAGCTGTAACAGGTGAGCAGTTATTATGGATTCGTTTTGTTCATGGACTTTTCGGTGGTGTGTTAGTGCCTGCAGCTTTTGCATTAATTGGTGATTGGGCGAAGGATACTGGAAACAAAAAAGTGATGGCTTTTGCTGGGGGTTCAATAGGAATTGCGGCGATTGTTGGACCTGCACTAGGTGGTGCTTTAGCGGCAGCGGGTCAAATCATTTATGTATTTATTTTAGTGGCGTTTGTGTTTCTTATAACAGCTGTTTTAAGTATTCGTTATATTAAATCTATGTCCCCTGTTCAGGACAAGACACCTGTAGACCGTCAGACATTAAATGCAATTTTAACTAACCGTGGAGTTCTGAAGGCATCTACAGTTGCGTTCACGTTAATGTTAAGTAATGGGACACTTGCATTTGCTTTACCAATTTTGGTTGATCAACTTCAATTAACGACGGTCGCTACTGGTTTATTATTGAGTTTATTCGGTATTTCAGCTTTATTCATTTTTATGACAAGATTAAATGTGGTATTTGTTCGATTCACCCCATTCACCCTTGTCTTCGCAGGGCTAGGTATCATTGCATTTTCTATGGGGATTTTGCACTTTGCCTTTAATTTATCGATGCTTATAGTTGCTATGATTGTTTATGGAATAGGGTTTGCTTTCATCTTTCCATCAATGAACCAAATGATCACCAATAGTACGGATGAAACCTTACGCGGAAAAGCATATGGATTATTTTATAGCTGCTTTTCACTTGGCGTAGTGGCTGGCTCAAGTGTATCAGGCATTGTACAACAATCATGGGGCATACCATTCATCTTCTGTGTAGGCCTAATCATAATTAATTTGATCATCCTAAGACAATTGAACAAAAAATAATTTGTTTTATTTCTTTGTTCTGTTAAAGTCTAGTGTTGATTTTCAAATAGTATAGCAGTGAGTTGTTGAATTGTGAGTAGCGAAGGCGGCGACTCCTGTGGAAACAGCACGTGTCTCGAGACCCCGCAGGCCATGCATTTGGGCCGAGGAGGCTCGAGCCGTGCCCACGGAAAGCGTCCGCCGAGAGCAGATCACAATATCAACAACGGACTTTATTAGACCTTATTTCTTAAACAACATAACAAACCCAATAATGATTAAAAGAATTGGCCAAAATTGTTCAATCATATTGAAGACAACATCTAACCAGCCGAGCCATGTAGGCATAGCGAACGCAGATAAAGCTAAAAACGAAATCACAATAAAAATAATACCGATAATCGTACCTTGGCGCTTTTTCTGTGCTCGTAAAATGAATGCAATACCAATGATTAACGTGTACATCCCCCAGTGATCAATCCAATTTACTTGATGCTGTAACAAATGAAAATGAACACCTAAACCAAACAAAATTATCCCAGGTAATATATTGTCATGTTGATTATTACCATATGCACTAAATAAAAACGCAACACCTAAGATCACTAAAATAGAAGGCCAATTGCCAAATTGTGATAAAATAGGTATATCATATTGCTGAATGAGGAAATATAAACCGAAACCAATTAAAGTAATAGCTAAAAATGACTGCGACTGTTTCACGATATAAGTCTCCTTCATAGTTAAATTGCTTGAAGCATCATGTCGAATGTGATAGTCTACAAATAGTTATTAATAATAATTCTAAAGAAATAATAGAACAAAATTTCATAAATTGTTCATCTGCTTTTAGTTTAATTGATATGAGCAGTTGTTACAATGTATTTAGACGTAGAGAAATGAATCAAGGGGTGACATACATGCATTTTCTTGTATTGACAATGAATTATCGAACAGCCCCAATTAACATAAGGGAAAACTTAACTTTTCCTGATGATCAACTCAGTGAAGCCATGCATCAGCTAAATGAACAAAAAAGCATTTTAGAGAACGTCATTGTATCAACATGTAATCGTACAGAGTTATACGTTGTTGCCGATCAGTTGCATACTGGTCGTTATTATGTGAAGAAGTTTTTAGCTGACTGGTTTTCAATGGATGTTGATTATATTGGTAATTTCATTGACATGAAAGAAGACAATGAAGCCATTGAACACCTGTTTAAGGTAGCTGCGGGCTTAGATTCAATGGTATTAGGGGAAACACAAATATTAGGACAAATTAAAACAGCATTCAAACGCGCGCAACAAGAAGATGCGTCTGGTTTGATGTTTAATCAATTGTTTAAACAAGCTATTACTAATGCTAAACAAGCTCATAAAGAAACAGGCATTGGACAAAATGCTGTTTCAATTAGTTATGCTGCTGTCGAATTATCTAAAACGATTTTTGATAACCTAAAAAATCAACATGTGGTTATTTTAGGTGCCGGTAAAATGGGAGAGTTAGCTGTTCAGAACCTATATGGTTCAGGTGTTAAAGACATTACAGTTGTTAATCGTACTGTTGAGAAGGCTGAAGAAGTAGCAGATAAATTCTCTGGACAAGCTCGTTCAATGGATGAATTGGACACGGTTCTAAAAGATGCTGATATTATGATTACTTCAGTGGGAACAGATGATTATATTTTGAATAAAGATTTTCTTAAACCTATGTTGAAGTCACGTCATGGTAAACCGTTATTTATGGTTGATATTGCTGTTCCACGGAATCTTGATCCTGATATTGAGGAATTGGATGACATTTTCCTATATGATATAGATGATTTACAAGGTATTGTTGATCATAATTTATCTGAACGACAAGAAGCGGCAGAAGAAATTCATCAAATGATTGAATCAGAGATGAATGAATTCAATGAATGGATTAAAACGTTAGGTGTTGTACCAATTATTTCAGCGTTACGTGAAAAAGCATTAACCATTCAACAAGACACGATGGCATCAATTGAACGTAAAATGCCTGATTTAACAGCACGAGAGAAAAAAGTGTTAAATAAACATACGAAAAGTATTGTCAACCAAATGCTTAAAGAGCCGATCTTACAAGCGATAGAAATGGCTGGTGAAGAACACGCTGATGATATGTTGAAATTATTCGTTCGTGTGTTTGGCATTGAAGAGGAAGTTGAACAAGAGATTAAAACACAGAGTAACAAGCATCAAAGCCACAAATCAGTCAATCAATCACTTCCTATTGCACAATTTGTTAAGGCAATGCAATAGATGAGAGAGGGGTTCTCTCATGGCGATCTTAGAGCAAATTAGATTATATGAAATCATTGTCTTATTATACGGGTTAAGCTTAACGTTGTATTTCTATGATTTTGTTGAACGGAACCGGAAGGCGAATCGTTTCGCCTTCTGGTTACTTTTATTCGTCTGGATTTTACAAACAGGTCTTTTATTTAGCAATATATATTCAAATGGATTTATTGCCATGTTTAATGGTGTTGAGGGTTTATATTTCTATGCTTGGTTAATATTGTTAGTATCGATTGTTGTAAATTATTTCTTCAAAGTCGATTTAGTTGTTTTTATCGTTAATTTAATCGGCTTTTCATTAATGGTTTTATCAATTTTAAATATAGCTTCAAGTGACGCAACTGCTGCTACAAATTATATTATCAGTGAGATTCTAGTTTCCCATATCGTTTTAGCTTTTGTTGCGTATACGCTTTATACATTATCATTTGCGTTCGCTACGCTGTATTTAATTCAGTTTTACCTGTTAAAAAGAAAAAGATGGCGTTCATTGGTTAAGCGAATTGGAAATTTAGCTCAACTTGAAAAGATATCTTTTCTATTAACAGTTTTTGCAACGCCGTTGTTGTTAATATCCCTCATTTTAGGTGTGTTATGGGCATACACGGCAGATGATTTGTTTTATTGGATGGATGCTAAAACAGTTGGATCATTTGTTGTGATTGGCATTTATTCAATAATTCTATATATTAGAGTTAGACATAAATTAATCGGGAAAAAGATAGCAAAATGGAATGTTTTCGCGTTCTTATTTTTATTTTGTAATTATTTAATTTTATCAATGTTGTCTAACTTCCATGGTTTATAAATAAGGAGGCTATCAAGTGCGCAATATTATCATTGGATCAAGACGTAGTAATTTAGCAATCACTCAAACAGAATGGGTGATCGATCAATTAAACAAAGTATCAAATGACTACAGTTTCGAAATTAAAAGAATCGTCACGAAAGGTGATCAAATCTTAGATGTGACACTATCAAAAGTCGGCGGAAAGGCTTTGTTCGTCAAAGAAATTGAACAAGCTATGTATAATCATGAGATCGATATGGCTGTTCATAGCATGAAAGATGTTCCTTCAGAAGTACCAGAAGGTCTAATGATTGGCTGTATACCAGATCGGGAAGACCACCGTGATGCATTTATTTCAGAAAATCATGTTATGTTAGATGATTTAAAAGAAGGTGCATTAATTGGAACAAGTAGTTTACGTCGTGGTGCACAATTACAAGCTTACCGACCAGACTTAAGAGTTCAATGGATTCGTGGTAATATTGAAACGCGTTTACGTAAATTGCAAGAAGAAGACTTTGATGCGATTATCTTAGCGGCTGCAGGCTTGAAACGAATGGGCTGGTCCACTGATCTTGTCACTGAATTCTTAGAGCCTGATGTATGCTTGCCTGCAGTAGGCCAAGGTGCATTAGCACTAGAGTGCCGTGAAGATGATGAAGATTTACGCCAATTGATTAGTCAAATTAATAATGACTATACAGCAAGAACTGTATCTGCTGAACGCCAATTCTTAAATCTATTAGAAGGAAGTTGTTCCGTTCCTATTGGTGCATATGCTGTGTTAGAAGGAGACGATGTCGTGTTACAAGCACTAGTTGCATCTTCTGATGGTAAAACAGTATTAAAAGAAACAGTTCGGGAGCAAGACCCAATCGAAGCAGGACGTAAAGCCGCAGAACTTCTAATTGAGCAAGGCGCTAGAGAACTTGTAGAACAAGCGAAGCGGGAGCTTGAAGAGTAGTGACACTCGGTGATCATAAGCGGCATGTCCTGTTATCTCGTTCTCTAGAGCATGCCTCTTCATTCTTGACACTTCATGAATCAGGCGATTTCTATGTAGAAGGGGTCCCTTTAATTACGTTTGACTATGTTGAGCCTGTGGATTCGGTATCAACTGAAGAACAAATTAAGGAGCATGACTGGCTTGTTATAACTAGTCATAATGGAATTTACTATTTCTTTGAGTGGCTTCAACAAATGAATATTTCTTCCCAAGTTCTGAAAACCTTACGAATTGTGACTGTTGGTGAGAAAACAAGAGAAACATTAGCATCTTATGGATTTGAAGTAGATTTTATTCCTGATGTTTATGATGCTGATTCACTGGCCGATGAATTAATTCACACTTATAAGGCCCAATACCCTTTATTAATAAAAGGAACTAAATCAAGAGCAGTTATTGATGAAGCTTTAACCTATTTTAATATTCCATTTCGCTCGTTGGTTGTTTATAAAACAGTGACTAATTGGTCGGAGCAAGAGCGAATAAAATGCTTAATGGAAACAACAACATTCGATGCTTTTGTATTCACATCGCCTTCTACTATAGATGCCTTTTTGGACATGGTAGGTCCGTTACAAGGGAATTGGACCTCTACACCTTGTTTCGCTATTGGAAAAACAACTGCTAATTATGCAGAGCAAATAGGGTTTGAACGAGTTAAACTACCAAATACTTATACCTTAGAAGGACTTGCGGAAGCTATTCAATACTTTTTTAAGGAGTGATAACATGACTGAATTACAATTTGATCGCCATCGTCGGTTACGACAAACGTCAACATTTCGCGATCTCGTCCGTGAAACACATTTACATACAGATGACCTCATTTATCCACTCTTCGTTCTAGAAGAACAGGGGAAAAAGAATGAGGTTCCATCTATGCCAGGCGTTTATCAAGTTTCGATTGATCGTCTAGATGAAGAAATTGAGGAAATTGTGTCGTTAGGGATTAAGTCGATTATCTTATTCGGGGTTCCCAATCATAAAGATCACGTTGGAACTGAGGCTTATAATGATGAGGGTGTTGTCCAAATGGCAACGAAGCGGATTAAATCAATTGCTCCTCATTTAGTTGTGATGGCAGACACTTGTTTATGTCAATTCACTGATCATGGTCATTGTGGTGTGATTCATGATGAATACGTCGATAATGATGCTACTTTACCGTTACTCGTTAAGGCTGCTATATCACAAGCAAAAGCAGGAGCAGATGTGATTGCACCTTCGAATATGATGGACGGGTTTGTAACAGCGATTCGTCATGGATTGGATGAAGCGGGTTATACAAATGTTCCAATTATGTCTTATGCAGTCAAGTACGCTTCAGCGTTTTATGGTCCTTTCCGAGACGCAGCTCATAGTTCTCCACAATTCGGTGATCGAAAGACGTATCAAATGGATCCAGCCAATCGCTTAGAAGCTCATCGTGAAGCTCAATCTGACGTTGAGCAGGGGGCTGATTTATTAATTGTTAAACCAGCTCTTAGTTACTTGGACATTATGCGTGATTTGAAAGATCGTTATGACCAACCGATTGTCGCCTATAATGTAAGTGGTGAATATTCGTTAATTAAAGCAGCTGCACAAAATGGATGGGTGAATGAACAAGAAATCGTTCTTGAAAAAATCACCTCAATGAAACGTGCTGGAGCTGACTTAATTATGACGTACTTTGCAAAAGATATCGCTAAATGGTTGAATGAATAGTAGGAGGGTTCATAATGACAAATCGATCAAAACAATTATTTGATGAAGCAGTCGAATTAATGCCAGGTGGCGTTAACTCACCAGTTCGCGCATTTAATTCAGTGAATGTTGACCCAATTTATATGGAAGAAGGTCAAGGGTCAAAAATTACTGACATTGAAGGAAATGAGTACATTGATTATGTGCTTAGCTGGGGTCCTTTAATTGTAGGACATGCCCATGAACAGGTGATGGAAACATTACAGCATGTGATGAAAAAAGGGACGAGCTTTGGTACGAACGTAGAGTATGAGAATAAATTAGCTAAGTTGTTAATTGATCGTGTTCCATCGATTGAAATGGTACGTTTTGTGAATTCAGGTACGGAAGCAACAATGAGCGCTTTGCGTTTAGCACGTGGGTTTACAAAACGAAGCAAAATTTTGAAGTTCGAAGGTAATTACCACGGCCACGCTGATTCACTCTTGATTAAAGCTGGCTCTGGTGTTGCCACGTTAGGATTACCTGATAGTCCTGGTGTTCCAGAGTCGATCGCGAAAAATACGATCACAGTTCCATACAATGATCAAGAAAGTGTGAAGTATGCATTTGAACATTATGGTGATGATATCGCAGCAGTGATTGTTGAGCCTGTATCCGGTAATATGGGTGTCGTACCACCAGTCAATGACTTCCTACAATATTTACGTGTTATGACGAATGATTACGGTTCACTACTTATTTTTGATGAAGTCATGACAGGTTTTCGTGTCGGATACAACTGTGCGCAAGGTCATTTTAATGTGACGCCTGATTTAACGTGTCTTGCAAAAGTAATCGGTGGTGGATTACCAGTCGGTGCTTATGGTGGTCGTCGTGATATTATGGAAATGATCGCGCCAGCGGGTGACATTTATCAAGCTGGTACGTTATCAGGTAACCCACTAGCTATGGCAGCGGGTTATGCGACGTTAAGTGAATTAACACAAGAATCTTATGATGACATGAATAAGAAAGCGGATCGATTAGTTGCTGGAATTGAAGAAGCGGCTCAAGCCAATGGAGTTCCACTTTGTGTCAATCGCGCTGGTTCAATGTTAGGTTTCTTTTTCACTAATGAAAATGTCGTTGACTTCGATTCAGCTAAGACATCTGATTTAGAATGGTTTGCCGAATATTATCGTCATATGATTGAACAAGGTATTTTCTTGCCACCGTCTCAATTTGAAGGCATGTTCTTATCCACTGTACACACGGATGAGGATATCGAGAAAACGATTCAGGCAATCCAGTATGCTTTTAAACATTACAAAAACTAATTTATCATTAAGAAAATTAATTTAAATGACATTCCCGAATCGATATGAACAAAATCGGTTCGGGAAATTTTATATTTAACGATTATAGGCCAATTCAAGTGAGATTATCAGCTATTGTTTTAGAACGTTAGTTCGATGTATAATAAATTTGAAGACTTCGCATCATCCCCAGATTCCTACTTCACCACACTTCAATCAACCATTTCTTAAGCATTTATTTCAGTTAACTTTTGAAAAATTAATATTAAAGGGAGTTTTGTTTATACGATGGGACATGACATATATGGTGTTAATCAATCACAACAACAAATCGCTTATGCGCGTTTTCACATGTTTAATGATTCTGCACACGACCTATATCAATTATTAGACGCAAAAGAGTGTGACGGAGGCGTCAGTGGCATAGGAGCTAAGAAAACATTCTCGAAACAACAAATTGAGCTAGCATTATCTCAACTTCAAAAGCGACTTGATCGTTTCAATCAGCAGTCCATTGACTTAGATGATCAACAAATTAAAAAGTTTTTAACAGATTGCTTGGAAACGGCAGAAGAAGAAGGACAAGTTGATGTTTGTTTTGCTTAGTAGAAGTTAATTAATTCATTGATTGTGCTTATTGATTAAATAATTTATTAGGACGATTAATGAGCAAACAGGATCCCTTGATGTGAAGTCTTCAATCTTACATATTGAAAATATTTATAAAGATTCCCCCCTTAAAGCGCATAGTTTGTTTTTCAAACTAATACGTATTAAGTAATGGATGATTAAGTAGAGGGGGAAAACAATGAGTTCATTAGAAGGTGTACCTTATCAATTTGATGTGCAAGAACATATTATGTTTCGCCAAGGTGAAGAAATTGAAGACTTGTATAGCATCGCGATTGATCCAGATGTGAATGTGATCCATCAGCAATCAACGATGCAAATCAGAGGCGTATTAATCGTGCATGGTGATTATTTAGCACGAGAAGTAGAACAGGAAGAAACGATTATGGTGGATGAAGACCAACAAAGTGTTCAGCAAGTTCGAGCGTTGGACAACGGATTTATGGAATTTCAGTACCCGATTCCAGTTGATATTTCAATTCCTTATGAACGGGTTAATAGTAACGAGGATGTAGATGTTATAGTTGATTATTTTGACTACGAAATACCTGAACCTAAGACACTCAAGGTTTATACGACTGTTCGATTAGAGGGTACTCAAGTCATAGAAGCAAGTCGTCAAGAACCAGAACTACCACGTGAACAAGAATCAACAGATTTTGAATTAAAGCAATTTCCAGTAATAGAAGAAGATGATGATGACCAAACGCAAAATGAATCCGAAACAGTATCTGAAAAGCAAGATGATGAACAAGAAAGTGGTCGCGATATATGGCACAAAAAACAATCTACATCATTAAAGGAATTTGTTAATCAACCCAAGCATAAAACAGATGAACCAAAGGATTATGATAAAAAGGCTGAACCTAAGGGTGAGAGTAAATCATCAAAAGAAGATGTAGACGGTGATTATGATGAAGATAAAAGTGATCATGAAGATCATCAATCACCAGTTAAAAAAGGTCTAGACTATCTGTCGAAATTTTTCCGAGAAGATGATGAGCGTCAGCAAGTTAAGATGACTGTACGTTTTGTTCAAGCTGATGAAACATTAGCATCAATAGCAGCTTCATATGATATGTCTATTCATCAGTTAGAGCGCTTAAACAACATCGAATCATCTTTCGAATTAAAAGAGGGTGACGTGTTATTGGTTCCAAGTCGATCTAAATCGTCCCCTCATTAAATCCATTTTAAGTAAAAAGCAATAAATATACCAACGATGGCACCAGCTAGAAACACATCCAATGTGGTAGGAAATAATAATGTGCGTATTAATTGAAAGATCATGATTGGTAAAATGCAACGTTCGATGGTGAAAATACATTTTCTAAGCCAAGGTGGTAAACGATATCGATAAAATTGCGCCATTTCAATAATCCCTCCTAGATATAATTTATGCGGTCTGAAACAATTTCGTGTAAAAGTAATTGACTAATATAATGAAAATTGGGTACAATATAGACAAATTAAATCTCTGAATAAATACAAGTAAGAGAGGAGTACAGTGTTGTACCCGTTTTAGAGAAGGAAGCCACGGCTGAAAGCTTCCTCGGAAATGCAAGCTGGAAGGTCGCTCTGAAATTAATGTAGTTTCTTTGAAATGAAGTAGAAGAAACCGGGAAAACCGTTAACTTACTTGAGTGTATGAGGAAATCCTCATAAATTAAGGTGGTACCGCGAAATCGGCGTAATAGCTTTTCGTCCTTTTATAAGGATGAAAAGCTTTTTTTGTTGTTTTATTTAGTTTATTAAACTACACATATCGTGAATAAAGGAGGATTTGGTAATGAGTGAAGGTCAAGAATTAAACATGGCACCAAAGTATAATCCAATAGAGGTGGAAAAAGATCGTTATCAGTATTGGGTTGATGGGAAATTTTTCGAAGCGAAAAATGATGAATCCAAAGAACCCTTTACAGTAGTTATTCCCCCTCCAAATGTTACGGGGCGTCTCCATTTAGGCCACGCTTGGGATACGACACTACAAGATATCATAACGCGTTATAAGCGAATGCAAGGTTATGATGTCTTGTGGTTACCAGGGATGGACCATGCTGGTATTGCAACGCAGGCAAAAGTAGAAGGAAAGCTTAAGGAAGAAGGTAAAACGCGTCATGATTTAGGACGTGAAGGCTTCCTGCAACAATCTTGGGATTGGAAAGAAGAATACGCATCATTTATCCGTTCACAATGGGAGAAATTGGGCTTAGGTGTCGATTATTCACGCGAACGTTTTACACTAGATGAAGGTTTGTCTAATGCCGTTCGTGAAGTGTTTGTTTCATTATACGAGCAAGATTTGATCTACCGCGGGCAATATATCATTAATTGGGACCCAAGTACTCAAACTGCTCTATCAGATATTGAAGTTATTTATAAAGAAGTCCAAGGTGCTTTTTACCATATGAAGTATCCACTTAAAGATGGATCTGGTCATATAGAAGTGGCAACGACACGTCCTGAAACAATGTTAGGTGATACGGCTGTGGCAGTACATCCGGAAGACGAGCGTTATAATCATTTAATCGGTCAAAAAGTTATCTTACCGATCATTGGTCGCGAGATGGAAATTGTCGGAGATGAGTATGTCGATATGGAATTTGGTTCAGGTGCTGTTAAGATCACACCAGCTCATGATCCAAATGACTTTGAAATTGGTGAACGTCATCATTTAGAGCGTGTGCTTGTGATGCATGAAGACGGAACAATGAACGAAAACGCAGCTCATTATGATGGCATGGACCGTTTTGAATGCCGTAAGCAAATTGTGAAAGATTTACAAGAGCAAGGGGTTTTATTTGATATAGAAGAGCATGTGCATCAAGTTGGTCATTCTGAGCGTAGTGATGCTGTTGTTGAACCTTATTTATCAACACAGTGGTTTGTTAATATGAAACCTCTTGCTGATCAGGCCATTGATCTTCAGGAGACAGAGGATAAAGTTGATTTTGTACCTGATCGCTTTGAAAAAACGTATCTGCATTGGATGGAGAATATACGTGATTGGTGTATTTCCCGTCAATTATGGTGGGGTCACCGTATCCCAGCTTGGTATCATAAGGAAACAGGCGAATTGTATGTAGGCCGTGAAGAACCAAGCGACAAAGAAAATTGGGTTCAAGATGAGGACGTGTTAGATACATGGTTTTCATCAGCACTATGGCCATTTTCTACTATGGGCTGGCCAGATGAAGATAGTTATGACTTAAATCGTTATTTCCCAACAGATGTACTGGTAACAGGTTATGATATTATTTTCTTCTGGGTTTCAAGAATGATTTTCCAAACGAAACATTTCATGGACCGCCGACCTTTCAAAGACGTACTGATCCACGGCTTAGTTCGTGATGCAGAAGGACGTAAAATGAGTAAGTCATTAGGTAATGGTGTTGATCCAATGGATGTGATTGATCAGTACGGGGCTGACTCACTTCGTTATTTCTTAGCAACTGGTTCATCACCAGGTCAGGACTTACGTTTCCACTGGGAGAAAGTTGAATCGACGTGGAACTTTGCGAATAAGATTTGGAATGCTTCAAGATTTGTCATTATGAATTTAGATGATTTCCGATACGAAGATATTGATCTATCCGGTGAGAAATCAGTTGCGGATGAATGGATCTTAACGCGCTTAAATGAAACGATTGAACAAGTGACACATAATATCGATCGATATGATTTCGGTGAAGCGGGTCGTCATCTATACAACTTCATTTGGGATGAATTCTGTGATTGGTATATTGAGATGGCGAAGTTACCACTATACGGTGAGGATGAGAAAGCTAAAATAACCACGAAATCTGTGTTGGTTAAGACCCTAGATGACATTTTACGTATGCTTCATCCGTTTATGCCGTTTATCACCGAAGAAATTTGGCAGCATATCCCACATGAAGGGGAATCCATTACAGTTAAAGCGTGGCCACAAGTTGATTCAACTTATAATAATCAGCAATCACGTGTAGAAATGGAGCGCCTTGTTTCAATTATTCGTTCGGTTCGAAATGTTCGTGCTGAAGTTGATACACCAATGTCCAAAGAAATAAAAATTGCGATCAAAGCACAGTCTGAAGATATCGTTAAGGAACTTGAACGAAACCAGATTTATTTAGAACGTTTCTGTAATCCTGAAGAATTAACGATCAAAACAGACCTAGAAGTGCCTGAACAATCGAAAAGTGCTGTCGTCACAGGTTCTGAGATCTATTTTCCACTTGAAGGTTTAATCGACATTGATGAAGAAATCAATCGCTTGAAAGAAGAACTTAACAAATGGAATAGTGAAGTTGAACGTGTTCAGAAGAAATTAGCGAATGAGAACTTTGTTAATAAAGCACCTGAGGAAGTTGTGCAAGAAGAGCGGGATAAAGAAAAGGACTACTTAGAAAAACAAAAAGCTGTTGAAGCACGCATCGCAGAATTAGAAAATGTGCGATAAAATGAGAAATGAGTTGCTATTCTTATAACAGAATAGCAACTCATTTTTACATATTAAAATATGAAATAGGTGACGAACAATGGAAGTAACTGAAGCGATTGCTTGGATTCATAAACAATTGCCGTTTGGGATTAAACCAGGACTAACAAGAATCAATATGATACTAAATGAACTAGGAAATCCTCAGCATCAAATAAAAACGATTCATGTAGCAGGAACGAATGGCAAAGGATCGACCACTTCTTTTCTAAGCCACATATTACGTGAAGACGGTTATGATGTAGGGACTTTTACATCACCTTATATTGAGACATTTAATGAGAGAATTAGTCTGAATCATCAGCCAATTAGCGATAGCGATCTGGTGGATTTGGTTGAACGGATTAAACCGCTATGCGAGCAAATTGCAACGACAGAAGTAGGACACCCAACAGAATTTGAAATAATTACAGCTATGGCTTATTTATATTTTAAAGAACAAGCAGTTGATTACGCGGTTATTGAAGTAGGTTTAGGTGGTCGATTAGATTCAACTAATGTCATTAACCCTATTCTTTCAATTATTACGTCGATTGGATATGACCACATCGATATATTAGGAAATAATTTAGCTGATATAGCTTATGAAAAAGCGGGTATTATTAAGTCGAATACTCCTATTATTACAGGGGTTTCACAACATGAAGCGATTCAAGTGATTGATCAAAAAGCACAAACAAACCATGCTGATGTACTTAAGTTAGGCCATGATTTTCATGCAGAGGCGAAAATAACGGAGCATCTAGTAGATGTTTTTGATTTTGCTAATAACTCTATTTCCCTAAAGGATTTAAAGATCCAATTATTAGGCTCCCATCAAATTAATAATGCATCTGTTGCAATTGAGGCGTACTTACAATTACTAGAAGTTGAAAATAGACTCCTAGATCCTGACATCATCCGCTCGGGATTGAAAAAAACTCAATGGCCGGGGCGTTTTGAGGTCGTTCGACATAATCCTGATGTTATATTAGATGGTGCTCATAATGTTGAAGCTATTCAATCATTGATTGATACAATCAATCAAAAATATGATAAAAATAATGTTTATATATTATGCTCTTTCTTAAAAACAAAACCAGTTGATCAAATCATGTCATTATTTTCAGAACATTTTCCACAAATTTATATTACAACATTTGACTTTAAGAATAATTATGAGTATTATGAACTAAATGAAAAGTATGAAAATGGAAATATAATCATAAAAGAAGACTGGAAAACGGCTTATGACCAGTTAATAAATCAAATGAAACCATCTGATGCATTAGTCATTACAGGGTCGTTATATTTTGTATCTGAGGTTAAACGTACCATGTTTTAATAGTAAGGTCGAAATCAGGGTTAAAGGAGCCTACATATGTCTGATAAGAAAAATATTAGTATTTGGCTGATTTGGTTAGCAATTTTTCCGCCATCTATGTTTTATCTTTATTTTAGTATTGAGCCGAATTTTACTGGTTATTGGATTGACATTATTGCTTTTGCGATTGTTATGTGTGCTGTGGCTGTTTTTCCAATTCAAGTCGGTTCAATTACGATCTTCTTTATAAATGGTGTTAGTTTTGCGGTGTTCTTATATTTTGGCCTGTTTGCTGAAATAATCCTAACTCAGTTGGCATTAATCGCCCTATTTATAAAGATTCGTTTAAAGAAAACTGAGTTTTACCGAATAGCGACAAATTCGACGATGTTATTTTTGACGTCTATATTTGCTGCAGTTGTATATTATGCTTTGGGTGGAACTCATGGCGTTTTGACATTAAATACGATGGATCAAATCATACCATTAGTAGGCTACATAATTGGGTCTATTGCAGTCAATCAAATCTTGTTAGCGCTAATTGATGTGTATGTGAAAGGGAACAAGTTCAAGGGAGTTCCTAAATCATTATTAATCGACAGTGCCGTAACAGCTATGATTTTCCCGATAGGTTTAATTTTGTATATTCTTTATTTACAAATAGGTCTAGCAGCCATACTCATTGTCGGATTTCCAGCTATTCTATTATCAGTAGTCATTTCGACTCACCATAAAGGAAGACGTATTAATCGCTATTTACACGACACGAGTAATATTGGCCACGAACTTTCTAAGAAGTTGAATGTTAAAGATGTATTAGATACCTTTGTGGCCAAAGTGCATGAATTAATACCTATGTCTTACATCTATGTATATGACATTACGAATTCATCTCGTTCCATGAACATGATTCGTTATGTCAGTGATGATGAATCAAAACAATTAGAAGATATTTCATTAGAATATGGAGAAGGTTTTGCTGGCATGATTTATCAAGACAAATCTCCTCATATCTTAGTAAAACGTAGTCAAATCGATAAGATATCTAATTTGGAAATTCCTAACGAAGTTAATAGTGTGGTAGGCGTTCCAATCTTAAGAAATAATTTAACCGTTGGTGTTTTAGTTATAGCGTCTAAACGAAAACACGCTTATGAAAAATATCATCTCATGTTGTTAGAAATCCTAGGTAACTTCCTATCAGTAGCAATCGAAAATGCACGTCATTACCAATCAGAAAAGAACAAAAGCCAACGTGATCGACTAACAGGTTTATATAATTATCGATATTTTACTGAGCATTTAGAAAGTTACGCACTAGACTTAGAGGAAAAAGAATTATCGGAAAAACTATCTGTCATTCTATTTGACCTTGATTCATTCAAAAAATTAAATGATACTTATGGTCATGAAGCAGGTAATGAAGTGTTAATTGAACTGGCACAACGAATTGAAACATTCGTAGGTGAACAAGGGCTTGTCGCGAGATATGGAGGAGAAGAATTTACTGTTCTAATTAAAGGATACAGTCATGATGAAGCAGTTATGTTTGCGGAATCGATTCGTTCTATGATCTCCTTAGAGTCTTTTAATGTCAAAAGTCATATGCTTAAACAGGACGAACCTATTGACCTTAATGTTACGGCTAGTGTGGGTGTCGCAACTTATCCAGACCACTGTGAATCACCAGATGAACTAATAAGACAGGCAGATCGTTCAATGTATGTTGGCGCAAAACGTAATGGAAAGAATTGCGTCGCATCTGCTGAACAAGCGATTTAGAATAAACTGATTAAATGAACTAAAAAAGTTCGTTTAATCAGTTTTTTTATTGTCCGAAATTGACGAAGTAGTTTGACAAATAATGTGCATTTTTTCGTTAATAGTATGCTAGGCTTGTCTTAATATTAGTGAAGGTGGTTGGCTTATGGAAGAACGAAAAAAAGTTAAAGTGGCGATTCAACAACATAATAAGCAATCTGAAAAAAACCCTTATGAAAAAGTGTTAACACCGAAGTCAAAGAAGAAAAATATATCAAAACTATCTCTATGGACGGTTTTGAAATCTGCCTTTTTAGCTTTAATTGTAGGTGCGGTATTCGGTATCGGCATGCTTATCTTTTTGGATATTTCTAATCCTGCTACAACTCAATCTCAGGATGATCCAACGCCCGTAACAGCAGATGATGAAGACTCAACTGAAAATAATTCTGACGGCGAATCTATTCAGTATAGTGGTGGTAGCTATGAAGTCTTTCAACTCGGGGTGTTTAGTACAGAGGAAAATGCGAGTGCTTTTCAGACATCATTAAATAACATACCATCAGTTGTGGTTCCAAATGAAGACCAATTTTATTTATTAACAGGCATACTTCATGAATCTGTAGACGAATCCGTTATAGAGTCGCATTTACAATCAAAAGGTTTGGATAAAAATGATGGCTATTATTTGACATCCTGGAGCTTTGAAGAAAAAACGGTTTCAACTAATGAGGATAACGAAACGTGGTTAGATGCAGGCCGTTCGCTGTTAGACGTTTCTGATTTAAATGGAGAGTGGGAAGAAGAATTAACAAGTTGGCTCGGTAACTATCCGCAATCTATGGAAGACCATCAATACATCAATGAGCTTATTAACTTAACAACGAGAGAGGCTGATGGTGATTCTGACGCTTTGCTAAATCGAGCAACAATGTATTTAACATTGAATTTATTATTTGAATCAATTTAATAGAAAAACGATTATCTTGGATTATTTGTTTTGTGATGACATGTTTACCTATCGAAACCCTTATCAGTGCCATAGATAATAGACTTTTCCCTTTTTGTTTCTTAAGAGAAGTTTCATTATAATAAAGCTAACTTAAGAACTGAAAGGGGTTTTCCAATGAGCAATCATTCTATCTTAATCCGAGATGTACCAGAAAGTGAGCGGCCGCGAGAGCGTCTGATGGAAGTGGGGGCACCTGCCTTATCTAATCAGGAGTTAATCGCCATTTTGCTAGGGAGTGGGTCGAAAGGTTTCTCTTCTTTATCACTCGCAACGAATGTATTAAAGCATTTTGAAGGTATTTCATTATTAAGAGATGCAACGATAAATGAACTGACTACGATTACAGGAATCGGAAATGCGAAAGCGATTCAGTTAATGGCAGCGCTTGAACTAGGGAAGCGTATTCAAACTTACAAAGCACGTGATCAATACGTGGTTAAAAGTCCTGAAGATGGCGCTAATTTCTTGATGGAAGACTTTAGAGGATTGCATCAAGAGCATTTTGTTGCGCTTTATCTGAATACCAAAAATCAAATCATTCATAGGCAAACGATTTTTATTGGGAGCCTGAATTCTTCAATCGTCCATCCAAGAGAAGTGTTCAAAGAAGCCATTAAACGTTCCGCTGCGTCTGTTATTTGTGCCCACAATCATCCTTCTGGTGACCCCTCTCCATCTAATGAAGATATCCAAGTCACACGCCGATTGTATGAATCTGGAAAAGTGATTGGGATCGAGCTGCTTGATCATTTAGTTATAGGCGATCAAAAATTTATTTCCTTAAAAGAAAAGGGATATTTGTAAAGGGGTTTATCTCCAGTCCATTAGCCTTATATTGCAATTTCAACAACTCTTTAACTATCTCATTAGGGTGATATACCGTATAATATAAATACTTACTTTTTTAGCACATAGTAACTATTCATTTCAAACAAAAATTTGAAAATTATGAATAAATATCAAACGTTAGTCCGAAGATAAAAATCCAAAATATACCTATTATAGTAATGGCAAAGATGAAATAGAATATACTTTTTTTAGATGGAGTGATAATTAAATCCATTATGTTGATGACTAATAGCGGAACAAAGCCAAGGTAAAACAGTAAATTTGATTCAGCAAATATTGAAATCAACACAGGTACCATACTTATACTATCTACAATCTTAGAAATTGATTCGTAATTAATGATTCACACCCCTAAATTAAATTATTTTTAAGACCTGTTACTATTGTAACAAAAATACAAAAATTCAAAAATCAATCCTCATCTTATAACTTAGATTTCAAATTTAATAAACTCTAGTGATCAAAAAGTGACCAATGAATGATATTTTACTTAATTAGCGAGTCTATTCACTCTATATTTATTATGTTTTATTTGTGTAATTGATTGTTTCATTGCGCTTTATCTGAATACCAAAAACCAAATCATTCATAGGCAAACGATTTTTATCGGGAGCTTGAATTCTTTAATCGTCCATCCAAGAGAAGTGTTCAAAGAAGCCATTAAACGTTCTGCTGCGTCTGTTATTTGTGCCCATAACCACCCTTCTGGTAACCCCTCTCCATCTAATGAAGATATCCAAGTCACACGTCGATTATATGAATCTGGAAAAGTGATTGGGATCGAGCTGCTTGATCATTTAGTTATAGGCGATCAAAAATTTATTTCCTTAAAAGAAAAGGGATATTTGTAAAGGGGTTTATCTCCAGTCCATTAGCCTTATATTGCATTTTTATCGAGTCTGTATCTATCTAATTATGACGTTATACCGTATAATATAAATACTTACTATTTCAGCACCACACGGAGGTCTATGCATAAAGTTGTGGTGCTTATTCATGTTTCGTTTGCTAACAGCGTACGTTATAGTAACACTTAAATTAGAGGGGCGATCAAGATTGGGAACAACATTATTTAATCGTGAAATAGCGATTGATTTAGGGACGGCTAATACGCTGGTATATATGAAGGGTAAAGGGATTGTTTTAAACGAACCGACTGTTGTTGCAAGACATATACCTTCAAATGAGATTTTAGCTGTTGGCAACGAAGCAAAAAGTATGATTGGGCGTTCGCCCCGAGATATCGAAATCATTCGACCATTAAAAGATGGGGTTATTGCAGATTTCGATATAACAGCTGAGATGATTCAATCTTTTATTGGGCGTGTTTATAATATGGAGACCATCTGGTCCAGAAAACCGCATATTATAATTTGCGTGCCATCCGGGGCAACTAAAGTAGAAAAAAGAGCTGTATTGGATGCAGCAAAACAGGCAGGAGCTAAAGAAGTTTATATAATCTCTGAGCCGTTTGCAGCCGCTATAGGTGCTGGTTTGCCTGTGTGGGAACCAACTGGTAACATGATTGTAGATATTGGTGGTGGAACAACAGAAGTTGCCATTATTTCTTTAGGTGGTATTGTTAGTAGCCAATCAATTAGAGTAGCAGGAGATTATCTCAATGAAGAGATTCAAACATATATACGGTTAACTTATAGTCTTGCTATTGGAATTTCGACTGCAGAAAAATTAAAAATTGATCTAGCCTCTGCAAAAATGGATGACAATCGTGGTAAAATGGTTGTTAAGGGTCGTGACTTAATTACAGGTCTACCAGAAACCGTAACGGTAACACGTGGAGAGATTATGTCAGTAATAGAGAAAACTGCTAAACAAATTGTTAGTACGGTAATTGATACGTTAGCTACAGCTCCACCTGAAATATCAAACGATATTATGTCCCGGGGAATAATTCTAACTGGTGGCGGGGCACTTCTTGATGGTTTAGCCAATATGATAAAAAAAGAAGTCGACCTTCCTGTATTTATTACTGAAGACCCAATGACATCTGTTGTTAAAGGTACAGGCAAAGCTATTAAACATATAGATCACATCAGACGCACTACTAATATTGCAGCAGAGAATACGTAACGTTAAGAGAAGGTGTCAAAATATGCCATCATTTTTAAGAAAGCGAAAGTTAATTGTCTTTTTATTAAGTATTATTATTATTGTTAGTTTGATTGGTTATTCATTAAGGTCAGATGGTTCATCTAGTGTACCGGCACAATTTGCGCATGACACGGTTGGATTGTTTCAAAGTGTCCTTCATAGACCAATCGGTGCCATAGCTGACTTTTCTGGATCTATATCAGATATACGTGAAGTTTATGAACAAAATCAAGTGTTAAAACAAGAGTTGCAAGATTATAAATCACTTGCATATGAAGTGAATGAACTAGAAAAAGAGAATGAAGAATTACGTGCTATGGCAGATGTTGATACAACACTTAGTGACTATGAAACTTTAAATGCAACAGTCATTGCTAGAAGTTCTGAACGTTGGTTTCAACAAGTAACGATCAATAAAGGAAGTCAACATGGCGTGCAAGAAAATATGGCCGTTCAAACCGCGAAAGGGATGGTAGGTAAAGTAATCAATGCTTCACAATTAACTTCAACCGTTCAATTATTAAGTGGTTTCGGTGCAGAACATCAAGTATCAGCTATAGTCGATCAAAACGAAAATATCTTTGGTATGATTGAAGGTTATGACAGTGAGAATGATCAATTGATTTTTCGAGATTTATCTGATGATAGTGAGTTAGAGGAAGGACAAACAGTGGTCACATCAGGCTTAGGAGGTGTGTTCCCACGAGGAATTTTAATTGGTGAAATCAGTTCAATTGAATTAGATCAGTATGGGTTAACAAGCATTGCCCATGTTGAACCGGCAGCAGATTTAAATGATATTAACCAAGTCAAAGTAGTCGATCGTGAATTGCAAAATGTAGAACCAACTGAGGAGGAGGATGAGGAGTCATGAAGATATTCCTACTTCCACTTGTAACGCTTATCTTATTGGTTCTACAAAGCGTTTTGACAGAAGTTATCCCATCATCTTTCTTAGATGGTATGTTGTACATACCACATTGGCCACTTGTCATTTCTATTATTGTCATGATTTTTTATGATCGTGAACATAGTTATGTTGGCTTAATGAATGGATTAGCATTTGCTTTTTTAACGGATTTAACATTCACATCTATTCTAGGCGTATATTTACTGGGCTATGGTGTGTCATTATATGTGATTCACCTACTAAAACGTGTTTTACACAAAAATTTTCTTGTCTCAATCGTATTCGTTCTTTTAGGAGTTGCCATAGCTGACCTCATCATTTTTGGCGTTTATTTCTTAATTGGCCAAGTTATGATTGGATTCCAAGATTATCTAACGATACGCCTTGTCCCTAGCTTAATTGTTAATGTGATTGGTTTACTTATCTTATATCCATTAACTAAACCTATGTTAACGAAATGGAAATATGAACTCGAGAAATAATTTTATTCAAAGGATGTCCTCATTATGACAGAAACGAACTTATACCTTACAATGAAAGGTACAACAGAAGGGATTATTGTTTATTTAGATGATCAATGTTCGTTCGAGCAATTATTGGAAGAACTCCATAAACAACTAGAATCTGATGCCATTCATCAACGAACAAGTATTAAGGTGCATACGCAAAATCGTTTACTTGATACTCAGCAGCAAGATGAAATTCGTCACCTCTTAAATGATCAACATTCAATCGGTATTAAATCATTTGAATCGAATGTGATCTCAAAAGAGGAGGCAAAATCTTGGTATGATCATATAACATTGAAACCTCGTGTCAAAACAATAAGGTCAGGACAAGAGCTACATGAGAATGGGGATATATTTATTATTGGTGATGTTAACCCAGGAGCAACCGTGACAGCTTCAGGAAGTGTTTTTGTACTAGGTCAATTACGTGGTATAGTTCATGCAGGGTTTCCTGATGGTGCTAATGAAGTGGTTGCTGCTTCTTATATGAATCCAAGTCAAATTCGTATAGCTGATCAACTCAGTCGTGCACCTGATTATGAGGTTGAAGGATCACAGCGTGAGTTTGCATTTATTAATCAAGAAACAGGCCAAATTGAACTCGATGATCTACATAACCTTCAAAAAATCCGACCAAATCTAACGGATATTTCAGAAAGGGGACTTTAAAATGGGAGAATCAATCGTCATCACATCAGGTAAAGGTGGGGTGGGAAAAACGACAACCACTGCTAATATTGGGACAGCTCTAGCTTTACAAGATAAAAAAGTGTGTTTAATTGATACAGATATAGGTTTGCGGAATTTAGATGTTATATTAGGGTTAGAGAATCGTATTATTTTTGATATTGTTGACGTCATTGAAGGTCAATGTAAACTACAAGCAGCTCTTGTGAAAGATAAACGATTTGATTGTCTACATTTACTTCCTGCTGCCCAATCAAGTGATAAAAATGAAGTAACACCAGAAGGTATTCAATCATTAGTTGAGCAGTTAAAACCTGACTATGATTATATATTGATCGATTGTCCAGCCGGGATCGAACAAGGCTATAAAAATGCAGTAGCAGGTGCTGATAAAGCAGTTGTTGTTACGACACCTGAGAAATCAAGTGTTCGAGATGCTGATCGAATTATTGGTTTACTAGAACAAGAGAATTTAGAATCAACTCATCTCGTAATCAATCGTATTCGAAAACATATGATGGATAATGGTGATATGCTTGCGGTTGATGATATCGTATCAACATTATCAATCGATTTATTAGGGGTCATTATGGATGATGAGGACGTCATTCGTGCCTCTCATCACGGTAATCCTGTAGCATTTCAACCAGACACGAAAGCTTCCATTGGATACCGTAATATAGCAAGAAGAATTCTCGGTGAATCTGTCCCATTAATGTCTTTTGATGAAGATAAAGGCTTCCTATTTAAAATGAAAAAATTATTAGGTATGAAGTAATAACTTTTCCGGATAAAGCGTGAAGCATTTATCCGGAATTTTTTGTGTAGTAGTAGTCTAGGTCATCATAATTCTTTTGATTAAGAATAGATTAGTACAAATGGTTAAAGGAATGGTGGCCTATGAATAAGCGAGTTGAAAAAATTAGAGAAGACATTGCGAAACGTAAATCAAGAGAGCGTAAGAAATTGCATCAACACCCTAATATGTTACCATCAAATGAAGAAATGCACGGCATGACATCTATTCCTCAATCGGATGATTTTAACTGGACAACTTATGTGATGTCCTTTTTAAGAAAAGGTGTCCTGGCATTAGCGTTATTTTTAGGTGTCCTATTATTGAGTCAGTCAAACTCGAGTTGGGCTAATCAGGTTGATTCTCGCGTTGATCAGTTATTAACTGATGACTTGCCTTTCGCTACTGTACAAGCTTGGTATGATGCGCATATAGCAACGATGTTTGTGTCAACTGGGTTTGATGCACCAGTTAATGAGCCTTCAGAACCTAATCAAGCGATGTTAGTTAATGGTTTAAATGAAAATCAAGTGACTTCGATGGAAGATCATTTATTAGTGGAAATTACGGAAGAGCAAACGATTCACCCGATTGAAAAAGGGACGGTTTTATTTGCGGGTAATAAAGAAGAAACTGGGAAAACGATTGTTGTTCAACATGAGGATGGAAGTGAAACAGTGTATGGCCATTTGTCATCTATTGATGTTTTCCACTATCAATTTGTCGGTCCATCAGACACTTTAGGTTCAATTAGTCCTGAAGCGGCTAGCGAAGAAGCTTCATTGTATTTTGCTGTTAAAAATCAAAATGAAAGTGTTGATCCAGTACCCGTCATATTAGGTCGTTAACATGACAATACGAATAATAGAATTACATCCATTATTATTAATTGTCTGTGCTACTTCCTATGTGTTTGGTTGGTTTTTGGAATTATTATGTTTATTAGTCATTGTGCTAATTCATGAATTTGGACATGTCCTAACTGCAAAATATTTTGGGTGGAATGTTACACGAGTTGTGATTTGGCCATTTGGCGGTGTTATGGAAACTTCGGATTATTATAACCGCCCTTTAAAAGAAGAATGGTTGGTAACAATTGCAGGGCCTTTGCAACATATATGGCTTTATGCAGTCATTATTGTTTTGGACAAGCTGTGGTTGAATGATGCATTAAGTCTATTATTAATTTGGATGAATTCAGCTATCTTAGTTTTCAATTTGATTCCCGTCTTGCCATTGGATGGGGGTCGTTTATTATTGTTGTTTTTTCAACAGTATTTTTCATTTTATCGAACCATTATCATGATGGCTATATGGTCGATTGTTTTTTTATTGTTTTTAAATGGTATACTATGGATTAATCAGTTGTATTCTTTACAATTGATGGGGATTTCCATTTTTTTAATTTTAGACAATTGGTTCTTGTGGAGACAGAGAGACCGATTTTTATTAAAGCACTTATTATCACGCCATTTACGAAGGCAAGTTAAGCGGGATCATATTTGTATATTACGAGCAAATCCCAATTACTCATTATCGAATATTGTTAAAGAATTCAAACGAAATCATTATCATTATGTTTATATTGAAGATGAAGATTTGCTTAGCGAAGATGATTGTTTAACAGGGTTATTCGGACAGGCTAGATAATTAATAATTTTAATTCACCAGGGTGTTGATCATGAGACAAATTTGGATACAAACAAAAACACGGCACCAGCTTTACTTAGATCAAATCAATGGTCAAACGGCTGAGGTATTATTTCAAAAGATTACAGATTTTCAAACAGGAGATATTCTGTACGGCACAGTTAAACAAGTTGATCAACGGCTGAAGGCTTGTTTTGTTGATGTGGGGCAGGGGGATATCGCTTATTTACCGTTTCGTTATATGGTTGATGAAAAGGTAGGTCATGGCGATTGGTTGCTAGTTCAAGTCGAACGATTAGCTACTCCATCTAAATATATGACGGTTACAACGAAACTGCAAATAAAGAATGACACGCTTGTTTATTCGCCTTTCGAAACCTCTATTCATGTCTCTCATAAATTAACAAGCGAAGAAAGAGATCATTTAATTGAATTATTGTCTCCATACGTTAATGAAGGCTTGATTGTTCGCACGAAAGCCAATCAATTGGATCAAACAACTCTAATAAATGGGTTAGAACGTTTAAAAACCGTGTATAAACAAATAAATGAAATGCCCGTTAAGAAAGGGCTGGCTTATCGTCAAAGCCATCCGTTTATTACGGCACTTCAGCAAACGGATCTAAGTGACGTCGATCGAATTATTGTTGACGAACCAGATATGAAACAAAAAATATTATCCATACTACCTCATGTGTCTGAACGATTAAATCTGGATCGTCATTATCTTCATCACCGCCCTTATGGATATGAGTCATTGGCTGACGAATTAACGCGACGTCAGATTTCACTACCTAGTGGTGCAACATTAATGATTGACCAGACTGAAGCCTTAACAGCTGTAGATGTCGATTTTGGTTCTTACCGAGTACATCAACAAACAGAGCCAGATTACATGGTGATTAATCGTGAAGCAGTCACACAATTAGCCAAGATTCTAAAAGAGCGGAACATGTATGGTGCTATCATCGTTGACTTGTTAAACATGCAATCAAATAAAGAACAACAAGAGATTATAAATACACTAAAACAACATAACAAACAACAATCAGCTTCCATACACATTGTCGGTTTTACTAAACTTGGCATGTTAGAGGTGACTAGAAAACGAGAAGTATCTAATAGTTACCAATTCTTTGGGGTCGATCAAAGGACCTTAGTACCCACTGAAAATTATTACTTACAGCAGTTAGAGGAAGAATTGTGTTGGTTTGATGAAGACCGATCAATCGATGTTATTCACTTAGAAGTTGATTCTAATTACAGCTCAATGATGAAGCCATTTCTAAAACTGTTACATGAAACACACGAATTTCATTTCCCCCTTTATATAAGTGCAAAAAAAGGTTTACAATCACCTTATCAATTATATAAAATAGGTGACGTTCATTGGTTATTGTCACGCTATGAAGATAAAGGGTTGTCTATTGACAAGGCTTTTTAATACGTGGTAATATCTATATGTTATGTTTTTGTAGCACCCGCATGCTACAACCGCTCAGAGAAGGTTTTTAAACTCAATTTGAGTACCTTTAATGGCGAGTCTGAGTAATTAGAGGAGGTGCAAGTATGTACGCAATTATTGAAACTGGTGGCAAGCAAGTAAAAGTTGAAGAAGGTCAGGAAATTTTCGTCGAAAAGCTAGATGGTGAAGCAGGCGAAGAAGTGACATTCGACAACGTTCTTTTCGTAGGTGGAGACTCTGCTAAAGCAGGAACACCATACGTTGATGGCGCGTCTGTTACAGGTAAAATTGACCGTAACGGCAAAGGACGTAAAATCACGGTTTTCAAATATAAGCCGAAGAAGAACTACAAGCGTAAGCAAGGTCACCGTCAACCGTATACTAAAGTAACAATTGATAAAATCAATGCGTAAGGACTGTCAGCATGATTGAAGTAATCGTTAACCGTTATCCTGATGATACAATTAAAGGCTTTCAAATGTCGGGACATGCAGATAGTGGCCCATATGGACATGATTTAGTTTGTGCAGCAGCTTCTGCTGTTTCATTCGGAGCTGTTAATGCGGTTATTTCAATATGTGACATTGAACCATTGATCGATCAACGTGAAAATGGTGGATTTTTAAATGTGACGTTACCAGACGATTTAACAGGTGAAGTGTTAGAACAAGCACAATTACTGTTAGAAGGTATGGTCGTCTCACTTGAAACGATTGAAAGAGACTATGGACAATATATTCACATTTCAAAATCTTAAGGAGGTGCATGGTAATGCTACGTCTAAATTTACAGTTTTTCGCTCAGAAAAAAGGTGTAAGTAGTACGAAGAACGGTCGTGACTCAGAGTCGAAACGTTTAGGCGCTAAACGTGCGGACGGTCAGTTCGTATCAGGCGGTTCAATTCTTTACCGTCAGCGTGGTACGAAAGTTTATCCGGGCTATAACGTAGGAATTGGTGGCGACGACACACTTTTCTCTAAAGTAGATGGTGTTGTTCGTTTCGAACGTTATGGACGCGATCGTAAAAAAGTTAGTGTTTATCCAGAAGCTCAAGAAGCGTAATGGATGAAAAACCGACTCTAGCCTAATAGAGTCGGTTTTTTTGTGATTATGTGATACAAATTAATAGTTATAGTGACCATTTTCGTCAAATGTTGAGCGTTAATTTATGGTATTATGGAGGAAAATCTTAATGTAGGTGATTGTCATGGAACGCCAACAATTTTTACAATGGTTACGTCAGTACCGACATGATTTAATGAATGATTTGCAAATCGTTCAAGGCTATGGGAGTATGGGAAAGTACGAAAAGTCACTTAATAAAGTTAATGACTTAATTGAACGCTTGAAGCAAGAACGACTGTTACAAACGTTAAATTGTGATGAGTTTGTTTTCTGGTTGTTATCAACATCCCTAATGGAGCATGAATTAAATATTACCTTTTCGGTTAATACTGATTTAACAGAACTGGCAGCATTTGACGAAAAGTTAACCTATGATGGTCAAGCGATTGTTTCAGAGCTTGAAAGCAGTATTATTGCAATGACTGATGTATCAGTTCATGTTGCTATAGAAGGTGAAGAAGAATTAACTTTACAGTATGATATTCATTTGCCGAATGAAGATCAATCAGATTTCATGGAAAGATTGTCTTTTAGTGGTGAATGTCTTCATGCTGAACAAAACGAAGAAAAAGTTTCAATCACGCTAATGTATCATTAGGGTGAATGCAGGAAGTAGGTGAAAGAAATGTTTGTCGATCGCGTTAAAGTATTTGTTAAAGCCGGTGATGGTGGAGACGGACTTGTGTCTTTTAGACGAGAAAAATATGTCGCAATGGGTGGCCCCAACGGCGGAGACGGGGGTCATGGTGGCGACATCGTTTTAGAAGTCGACGAAGGGCTAAACACATTGATGGACTTTCGTTATCAACGTCATTTTAAAGCCAATCGCGGCGAAAATGGAATGAGCAAAAGTAAACATGGAAAAAACTCAGACGCTTATGTAATTCCAGTACCACCAGGCACTACGGTTCGTGATGCTGAAACGCAGGAAGTGATTGCTGATTTGGTTGAACATGGACAGCGCGCTGTTATTGCTGAAGGTGGCCGTGGAGGCCGTGGGAATATTCGTTTTGCCAATTCTCGTAATCGTGCACCAGAATTATCTGAAAAAGGTGCTCCTGGTGATGAATTAAATGTGGAGCTCGAGCTAAAAGTACTTGCAGATGTCGGATTAGTTGGATTTCCAAGTGTGGGTAAATCAACTTTACTTTCAGTTGTTAGTGGAGCAAAGCCAAAGGTAGCAGATTATCATTTTACAACCTTGAATCCTCATTTAGGTATGGTTCGTATTGAAGATGAGCGAAGCTTCGTAATGGCCGATTTACCTGGATTAATTGAAGGAGCTCATGAAGGTGTTGGTTTAGGCTATCAATTTCTACGCCACATTGAGAGAACGCGTGTCATTGTTCACGTCATAGATATGTCAGGACTTGAAGGGCGTGACCCATATGAGGATTACGTTACAATTAATCAAGAGTTAGAAGCTTATGATGAGAAGCTACTTGAACGTCCTCAAATTATTGTCGCGAATAAAATGGATATGCCTGATGCGGAAACACATCTAGAAATGTTTAAAGAACAATTAGGTGAAGATTTACCGATTTATCCGATATCCGCTTATACGCAAACAGGATTACGCGATATGTTATTCGAAGTGGCTAATACACTTGATGAAATACCGAAAGATACATTTGAGACTACTGATGAAGACGCTAGTGATGAACGTGTTGTCTATAAATATGAAGGCGATGATGACAGTTTCCATATCACACGTGATCCAGACGGTGCTTATGTGCTGTCAGGACCAAAAATTGAACGTTTATTCAAGATGACGGACTTTAATCGTGATCAATCGGTTAGACGATTTGCACGTCAAATGCGTCATATGGGAATTGATGATGCTCTTCGCAAGCGTGGAGCAGAAGAAGGAGACACTGTTCGATTATTAGACTTCGAATTTGAATTTGTCGAATAAGATTATGTGTCAACATCCCCTTACTGTGTGCATAAATTAGGGTAACGCCTAAATTCACAGTAAGGGGGTATTTATAATGAAATTTCATATCGTGAAGCAAGGTGAAACAATGGCCTCAATCGCGGAACAATATGGCCTTTCTGAATCAAATCTTTATGACATGAATAAACATTTATCTGATGTAACAGAAGTGTTAGAAGGCATGAAAGTGAAAGTGCCTCAACAAGCGGTAGCTAATCGCCAAGAAGTTAAACAAAAGCAAACGAGTTCGAGTCATTCAAATGAACGATTTCCGTTTCCAGATCATGCAAAACCTCGGTCGATCCCGGTTATAAGAGAAGACGAATGGTTTGATAAAAAATTAGCACCTTATATTCAAAATCAAGGAAATTCTAATTATAATAATGGTTCTTATCAACATTATGGTACTAATCAGCCGGTATCTTTACCATTTCCGTATCCACATTTTTATCGTGAGAACCCGTATGGTTATGGCTGGAGTAATGGCTATGGCTGGAATAATGGTTGTGGTTGTCAATAAAAGTTTTAAAGTGATCAAGTCGCATTCGTCGGCTTGATTTTCTTTTTAATTCCATTATGATAGAATAAATTTAACAAAGTGGAGTAAAGGGGAGCAGTATATGGAGCAACATATCAACCAGTTAGTTCAGTGGTTACAAGAAACCGTTAAAGACACAAATTCAAATGGATTAGTTGTCGGTTTGAGTGGAGGTATTGATTCAACAGTTGTAGCATATCTAATTAAACAAGCATTTCCTGAGCAATCATTAGGAGTTATTATGCCTTGTAAGAGTGCAGATCAAGACCGTGATGATGCTGAATTAGTAGTAGAAGAATCTGGCGTTAATCATATGACGATTGATTTAACAGACCAACATGAATCAATGTTCTCGACCATTAAGCAACAAATTGAAAACCAAGGGGAATGGAATTCGGATAAAGAACAAATCGCAGATGCTAATTTGCGTGCTCGCATGCGCATGAGCACCTTATACACGGTAGCTGCTAACTATAATTATTTAGTTGTAGGTACAGACAATGCAGCTGAATGGTACACAGGTTACTTCACTAAACATGGTGATGGTGGCGTTGATATTGTTCCATTACTTCACTATACAAAAGAAGAAGTTCGTGAATTAGGTCGTGCATTAGGTGTACCGAGTAAGATAGTTGATAAAGCTCCGAGTGCAGGATTGTGGGATGGTCAAACTGATGAGTCAGAAATGGGCGTTTCGTATGATGCCATTGATGCCTTCTTAAACGGAGAATCAGTGAGTGATGGCGATGCTGAAAAAATTGAAATCATGCATGAACGAACAGCACATAAACGCGCTTTACCTAAATCACCTCCCGATTTCCATCATTTCACACTCGAATAATTGTATGTTTTAACACCTCTTATTTCAAAATAATGAAACGGAGGTGTTTTGCATGTTTAAGTCAATAGTTATCATTCTGGTTACGTTTGTTTTAGTTTCAGGCTGTACATTTGTTAACCCAGAACGTGAGGCTAACCGAACGCAAGATGATCACACGATGGAATCACAGGGAGACGCTGAGTTAACTCCTGAACAGCAGATTCGTTTGAATATGTATGAAAACCCTCATGAATACTTTAATGAGAAGCAAATTGAGGATACATTAGATAATTCGGATGGAAAACCGTATGTCTCTAAAGAAGTGACAGAACGTAAAGAGATGGAACGAAAATTATATGAAGAAGTGATGCATTTAGATGAAATAAAACAAGCTGGTATTTCGGTCCAAGAGAAACACATATACGTGTCTGTTCAATTGACATCACGAACAACAGAGGAAGAGGCAGTTACGGAAGTGAAAAAAGTAGTAGAAGACATTACAGATCGAACGGATGTCAGTGTCTACGTCAACCGAGAATTTCATAATCGTATCGAAGACCGAAAAGAGTAAACAGGCTCATCCTGTTTACTTACATATTAGCTTTGTTAAAGTCCGTTGTTGATATTGTGATCCGCTATCGGTGGACGCTTTCCGCGGGCACGGCTCGAGCCTCCTCGGAAGAAAAGCACTTCCTGCGGGGTCTCGAGACACGTGCTGTTCCCGCAGGAGTCGCCACCTTCGCTACTCATAATTCAACAACTCTCAGCTACATCATTTGAAAATTAACAATTAACTTTAACAGAGACTACATATTAATAATTGGGGGATTATATCATGAAATATGCTATTGTAACAGGAGCATCAAAAGGGTTAGGAAAAGAAGTGGCTAAAAACTTAATGCAAAGTGGCTACCATGTTATTTCTGTTGCTCGCCAGCAGCAAGTTGACGAATTAGAAATGCTAACACAAAATAACGAACCGAATTACCGTCATATCTCAGGTGATTTATCTAATGTAGACCAAATCGAAAACATAGCGACATCTTTGGCGGAACAATTAAATCAACAAACCGTGGAAGAGTTACTGATTGTAAACAATGCAGGTATGGTTACGCCTATGGGTCCTGTAGGTCAGTTAGAAAATGAAACGATTGCTAAACATGTCACATTGAATCTAACAGCACCTATGATGTTAATTAACACATTAAAAGCGCAGGTTAATCCGAATCGTTTGGCTGTCATTAACATTACCTCAGGTGCAGCAGAAAAAGCAATCTACGGTTGGAATGCTTATAGTTCTACGAAAGCTGCGATTAATCAATATACAGAAACCGCAGCAGTAGAGGCAAGTGAGTTAGGCACTAATGATCTTCACATTGCTTTTAGCCCTGGTGTGATGGACACTGATATGCAAGGCGAAATTCGATCTGCAACTACTGATGAGTTCAAAGACGTTGACAATTTCAAGCAATTAAAAGACAATAATCAATTGCGGAGCCCGAAAGAGGTTGCCGACTTATTACAAAACTTAATTAACGACCAAGAACAATTAGAAAACGGTCGTGTTTACCGAGTTCATGATTTAATTCAATAATTTCCATAATAAGGGAGGGGAATGTCATGGCTGGACACTCAAAATGGCATAATATTAGACATAAAAAGAATGCCAAAGACGCTCAGCGCGGGAAACTTTTTATGAAACTGGCTAAAGAAATCTATGTGGCTGCAAAAGAAGGTGGTGCTGATATGGAAACAAACTCAGCACTTCGTTTGGCAGTTGATAAGGCCAAATCAAACAATATGCCGAATGATAATATTGAGCGCGCTATTAATAAAGCAACAGGTAATCTAGATGGTGCTAATTATGAAGAATTCACTTACGAAGGATATGGCCCAGGTGGAATTGCCGTTATGGTCGATGTACTAACCGATAATAAAAACCGCACAGCCTCAGAGGTACGCCATGCATTTAATAAGAATAATGGTAACTTAGGAGAAAATGGTTGTGTCTCTTTTATGTTTCGTCGCAAAGGTTATATCGCGATTGAGCGTGATCAGATAGAGACTGATGAAGAGGAGTTTATGCTAGAAGCGATTGAAGCGGGTAGTGAAGAAATCGAAACAAGTGATGAAGTATTTGAATTATTTACTGAACCCGAAGATTTTGAAACGGTTCGTGACACGATGAAGGAACATTATTCATTAGCAGCTGCTGAATTAACGATGGTTGCTGATACGTATACACCCATTCCAAATGAACATGAAGAAGATATGGACCATCTTCTTAACATGTTAGAAGATCTTGATGATGTGCAAGAAGTCCATCACAATATGCAATAATTAAGGGCCACTTCTCCAAGCTGGGGAGGTGGCATTTTTACTTTATGGTGTTAAAAAAACGTAACAATAAATTACGGACGAATGGGCTATGACATGTTAAACTAGAGAGAGAACGTTTGTTCAGACATAGTAGGAGGAACAAAATGTACGCATATATACAAGGTAAACTAACATCGATTACCGAAGAGTATGTCGTTTTGGATGTTGATGGCGTCGGTTATGAAATATGGTGTCCACATCCTTTACGTTACCAATCCAAACAAGACGAATCCGTTAAATTATTTACATATTTTTATGTCCGTGAAGATACTCAGATGCTTTATGGTTTCTATCAGAGCGAAGAGAAAGATTTGTTTAAGAAGTTATTAAACGTCTCGGGCATTGGACCGAAAAATGCGTTAAGTATTGTGAGTGAAACATCCGTCCATGATTTTGCTCAAGCCATTGAACAAGAAAATGATGCTTATTTAACCAAATTCCCTGGTGTCGGTAAAAAGACAGCTCGCCAAATGATCTTAGACTTAAAAGGAAAAGTGGATGCATGGATGCAAACGTCTGTTGATGATATGTTGACGATTGAGCATGAAGCACAGCCAAACCATCAGCAGTATGACGAGGCAATAGAAGCATTATTGACACTTGGTTATACGAAACGAGAAATTGATAAAATCGCACCAACATTAAAATCTTATCAAGCAGAATCGACAGATGAATTGGTGAAACAAGGTCTTCAATTATTAATGCGTTAAGGGTGAGTTGAATGGATGAACGAATGGTTTCAAGTGAAGCTCAGTGGGAAGATGTACAAGTCGAACAAAGTTTACGTCCGTCAACACTGAGGCAATATATAGGACAAGATAAAACAAAAGAAAACTTAAAAATATTTATCGAAGCGGCTAAAATGCGTGAGGAGCCATTAGATCATGTCTTACTATACGGACCACCTGGACTTGGTAAGACGACATTAGCTGCGATTATTGCAGAAGAAATGGGTGTGCAATTTCGGACGACATCTGGCCCAGCGATTGAAAGAGCTGGTGATTTAGCAGCTATTCTATCCTCGTTAGAGGCAGGGGACGTCTTGTTTATTGACGAAATCCATCGTCTACCGCGTTCAGTTGAAGAAGTATTATATCCTGCCATGGAGGATTTTGTACTCGACATTGTGATAGGTCAGGGGGATGCAGCGCGGTCAGTAAGGTTAGACTTACCTCCTTTTACTCTTGTAGGTGCTACCACAAGGGCTGGGCTATTATCAGCTCCTTTACGCGACCGTTTTGGCGTCCTCAGTCGTCTCGAATTTTATCAAGTGACAGATCTCTGTTCGATAATCGAAAGAACAGCATCTGTTTTTGAATTCGATATTGATCAACAAGCAACCGAAGAGATCGCCTCACGTTCGCGTGGAACCCCAAGAATAGCTAATCGTTTATTAAAACGTGTTCGAGATTTGGCCCAAGTGAACCGTGAACCTATCATATCGATTGATAGTGCTAATAAAGCGTTAAATATGTTACAGGTAGACGCATCAGGTTTAGACCATATCGACCATAAATACTTACTCAGTATCATTGACCAGTTCAAAGGTGGTCCCGTTGGTTTAGATACATTGTCTGCTACTATTGGAGAAGAGTCTCAAACGATTGAAGATGTCTATGAACCATTTTTACTTCAACAAGGATATGTTCAACGTACACCGAGAGGTCGAGTGGCAACGCATAAAGCATATGATCATTTTAATCGGGAGGTTCGTGAAACTTGACTGGTTTTGGCAAGTTCTTTATCTTAATAGGCGTACTATTTATTATGATTGGCTTGATATGGAGTTTTATCGGTAAGTTACCTGGAGATATTACGATTAAAACAGGTAACACAACGTTTTATTTTCCGATCGTAACTTCAATTGTTGTCAGTATCATTTTAAGTGTGATTTTCATGATTATTGGAAGGTTTAAATAAAGGGACGTGTAGAAACAATGAAAATAGAAGATTTCGATTTTGATTTACCTGAAGAACTAATTGCTCAAACACCATTAAAAGACCGAGCGGCTTCTAATTTGATGGTGTTAAATCGTGAAGATGAATCGATTGAACATCGAACCTTTTCTGATCTATTGGAATACTTACAACCAGGTGATAGTCTGGTTCTCAATAATACTAAAGTATTACCTGCTCGTTTATTAGGAACGAAAGAAGAAACAGGAGCTAGTATCGAATTATTATTATTACATCAAATTGAAGGAAATCGCTGGGAAGTATTAGCAAAACCAGCTAAGAAATTTAAAGAAGGTACCACTATTCAATTTGGTGATGGCTTATTAACAGCAACCTGTGTTGAAACACTCGACCAAGGCGGTAAAATTGTCGAATTTGACTATGAGGGCATCTTCTTAGAAGTACTTAATGAACTTGGTGAAATGCCTTTACCGCCTTACATTAAAGAACAATTAGATGATCAAGAGCGTTATCAGACAGTGTATGCTGAAGATCCTGGTTCGGCTGCAGCTCCAACAGCAGGATTACATTTCACTGAGGATTTATTGAACAAGATTCGTGAGCAAGGGATTAATATAGTTTATCTGACGTTACATGTAGGGCTAGGGACGTTTAGACCTGTTCAAGTCGATAACGTAGAAGAACACGACATGCATGCAGAGTATTATCATTTATCTCAAGAATCGGCTGAACAACTAAAAGCAACGAAGGAAAACGGTGGTCGCGTTATTGCTGTTGGGACGACGTCAATCAGAACGTTAGAAACAGTTATGCGCGATCATGGCGAATTAAAAGCAGCTTCGGGTTGGACAGATATCTTTATCTATCCTCCGTATCAGTTTCAGGCCGTTGATGGTCTAATTACAAACTTTCATTTGCCTAAATCAACATTGATTATGTTGGTTAGTGCTTTTGCGAATCAGAATTTTATCATGCATGCTTATCATGAAGCGATTCGAGAAAGATATCGTTTCTTTAGTTTCGGCGATGCGATGATCATATTATAAAGATTAGGAGACGTGACCATGGCCATTACTTATGAGTTGTTTAAAACGTGTAAACAAACAGGTGCCAGATTAGGAAGAGTTCATACACCACATGGATCATTTGACACCCCAACGTTCATGCCTGTAGGAACACTTGCAACAGTTAAAACGATGGCACCAGAAGAATTAAAATCGATTGGTGCGAATATAATACTCTCAAATACGTATCACTTGTGGTTAAGACCTGGAGAAGATATTGTTGAAGAAGCAGGTGGATTACATCAGTTCATGAACTGGGATGGGTCCATTTTAACTGATTCTGGCGGATTTCAAGTGTTTAGTTTGAGCGATATGCGTCAAATTGAAGAAGAAGGTGTACACTTTCGTAACCATATAAGTGGTGCAAAGTTATTCTTGTCACCTGAAAAAGCAATGCATATTCAGAATTCGCTTGGTTCTGATATTATGATGGCGTTTGATGAGTGCCCACCTTACCCAGCATCCTATGATTATATGAAATCATCAGTTGAACGGACAAGCCGTTGGGCAGAACGTTGTTTAGAAGCTCACCAAAAGCCTAGTGAGCAAGGGTTGTTTGGCATTATCCAAGGTGGGGAATATGAAGAACTCCGTAAACAAAGTGCCAAAGATTTAACGAGTTTAGATTTTCCTGGCTATGCCATAGGTGGTCTATCTGTAGGTGAGCCAAAAGATGTCATGAATCGCATGCTAGATTATACAACACCATTATTACCCGATAACAAACCTCGTTATTTAATGGGGGTAGGGTCACCTGATTCCTTAGTGGACGGGGCTATGCGTGGTGTGGACATGTTTGACTGTGTCTTACCAACACGTATTGCACGAAATGGAACTTGTATGACATCTAATGGACGATTGACTGTTCGAAATGCTAAATATGCTCGTGATTTCACACCGATCGATGAGAACTGTGATTGTTATACTTGCCGTAATTATACTAGAGCTTATATTCGTCATTTGATTAAGGCGAATGAAACTTTAGGTATTAGGCTTACGACTTATCATAACTTATACTTTTTGGTAAAATTGATGGATGAAGTTAGAAATGCGATTCGAGAAGATCGCTTAGGAGATTTTCGCGATGCATTTTTTGAACAATATGGTTTTAATGAACCCAATGCTAAAAACTTCTAGAAAGGAGGGGTGAAAGAATGGATATTATTGGTGCAATTCTTCCGATTGTCTTGTTTATTGCATTGTTTTGGTTTATTTTGATTAGACCACAACAAAAACGTCAAAAACAAGTAACAGAAATGCAAAACAACTTAGAAAAAGGCGATGAGATTATCACTATTGGTGGTCTTCACGCTACAGTGCACGCTTTAGACGAAGGTACGATTGTATTAGAAGTTAATGAAGGTCAGAAGCTTACATATGATCGTTCATCAGTTCGTGAAAAGAAAGCATAATAATAAGCCGCTTTGAGTCAATGAACTCGAAGCGGCTTTTTATTATTCAAGCTTTGATAAAATTTAATGTTTATTTTTAAAATGATGTAGTACTTAGTTGTTGAATTGTGAGAAGCGAAGGTGGCGACTCCTGGTCGACTAAGTGCGGTCACGTCCTGTGACCGACGTCGACATTAGACCATCCAGGTCGTCACAGGAACAGCACGAGTCTCGAGACCCCACAGGCCACGCATTTGGGCCGAGGAGGCTCGAGCCGTGCCTGCGGAAAGCGTCCACCGATAGCGGATCACAATATCAACAACGGACTTTGATAAAGCCATTATTTAATACCTCTGAAACTATATCCTAATTAAATGACTGAAATATAATTAGGTAGGATTTCGGGTTAAGTATCATTAGATTGGCCACGTAATTGTACCCCTAAAATACTACCAATAATCGTTGCAATAATAAATATAACGAAATGTAACCACTGTCCTGAATAAACGCCAGTATCGTGGGCTAGAAACTGATAACCAATTAAACTGATTATGTACAAACTACTAACAAGTAGTCCAGATAACCAACCTTTTTGTTCGGTTAAATAGCCACTGATCCCCCCACCAATCATCACAATGAGCGTACTAATAATAAACGGTAACCAACTAAGTTGATCAGTATTAAGCCAATCAAATCGAATGAGTAAAGCTAACACAAAACTTACCGTAATCATTAATGCGTAAATGGACAACACACCTAGTAACACTGCCTTCAAACGTTGATTCAATGTCACCACACCCTTTTCTAAACTTTTGCTTGTCTTACTTTAAACTATGCATGAATAGATTAAAAAAGACGTATGAATGGATTAGGTTAGTCGAAAAGGGGTAATCAGTGTGGAAGCCATTATTGCTATCGCTATTTTTGCAATAAGTTATCTTTTCTTATTGTTAGAGAAAATAAATCGAGCTCTAGTCGCATTATGTGGTGCGGCATTATTAATTGTTTTTGATATATTCACGATTGACGATGCGATGACTAGTTATGTTGATTGGAGTACCATTGTGCTCTTGTTTTCTATGATGGTGCTAATCACAATCACACAACGTACAGGCATCTTTGAGTTTATAGCTTTATGGTTAATTAAACGGATTGGTGAGCGGCCTTATGCACTATTTTTTTGGGTAGCTGTCCTTACAGCAGTCGGCTCAGCGTTATTAGATAACGTCACAACGGTTTTATTATTTGTACCGATATTGATTCATATGATTCGAGAATTGAATTTGCCGGCTTTTCCATACCTTGTTATGGTGATTATTTCTTCTAATATTGGTGGTACAGCTACTATGATTGGGGATCCGCCTAATATTATGATTGGACAAGCCGTAGAACATTTAACCTTTATGTCATTTATTGTGCATTTAGCCCCAGTCGTTGTGATTATATTCTTAATGACAATGGGTCTATTATTTCTGTTCTTTAATCGTTCATTAAAGCAGGCTAATACTGAAAATAATCGTTCAATAAGCAATGTCGACCCCAAATCTGCCCTAAAACATACTCCGCTATTATACCAATCGGTCAGTATTTTATGTATAACGATTATCGCCTTTATGTTCCATGGGCTTTTGCATGTAGAATTAACAACTATAGCGTTAGTTAGTGCTTTATTATTGTTATTGCTATCAGAAAAGGATAGTTTGACTGATATTGTTTTTTCAAAGATAGAATGGACGACATTGTTCTTCTTTATTGGTTTATTTATTTTGGTAGGAGGCCTAGAACAGACAGGTGTTATAGATCATATAGCTGTTATGTTTATGTCGCTTACAGATGGTGAAAGTTTTAAATCTTCCTATGCGATCCTTTGGTCTGCTGGATTGTTATCAGGATTTCTTGATAATATCCCTTATGTCGCTTCAATGATTCAAGTATTATTAGAATTAGAAGAATTCGGGATGCAAGCAACAGATCCCATGTGGTGGGCTTTAGCATTAGGGGCATGCTTAGGGGGGAATAGTACACTTTTAGGCGCTTCAGCTAACGTTGTAGTAGCAGGTATTGCGAGTACGAATGGCGTTCGTATTCCGTTTTTAAAATATATGATTTATGGCTTTACAGTGGTGTTATTATCGTTATTAATCGCATCAGGTTATCTGTATATTCGGTATTTTTAGACCGTATATTTACAACTCCAAAGGCTCATCCTAACTATGGATAGACTTTTGGAGTTGAAGATTATGGTAGAAGAAATTATTTTATTAGTTATACGTACGATTGGGGTTTATATAGCGATTTATTTACTTTTTCGATTTATGGGTAAGCGCGAGATCGGGGAATTAAGTGTGATGGATTTGGTCATCTTCATTATGCTTGCTGAGATCGGTATTTTATCGATTGAGCGGACTGATGATTCATTTTTAGTCCTCTTAACCCCCATGCTCGTCTTATTTGTAATCCAGCGAGTGACAGCTTGGTTGTCATTAAAAAATCACCGTGTGCGCTCTTTGCTAGATGGGCAGCCATCGATTATCATTAGACATGGCAAAATTGATGAAGAAGTTATGAAAAAACAAAGATATAATCTAGATGACTTGATGGTCCAATTAAGAGAAAAAGGTGCCGTGAATCTAAAAGAAGTAGAGCTTGCCATTTTGGAAACAAGTGGCAAGCTCTCTGTGTTTACACGTGATGATCAACCATTAAACTATTTTGAGCCCGTTATCTTGGATGGAAAGTGGCAAGAAAAGGCTTTAGATCAACATCAAGTGACGAAAGAAGATATCTTAAAACAATTGAAACATCATGGGATCGAGCAAATTGATAAAATTTCATTTGCTCAAATTCAACAAGATGGCTCTATACACATTGATTTGCAATCAGTTGATTAGAACCGTCCAGCTCTAAGTTGATCCCATTCATCTTTAGAGACAATGCGAAGCAAAATCAATCCAAGTAAGTAGATGATACAAAGAAATCCTAACGAAGTGATCGCATACCACAATGGTTGTAAGTGACTTAGAAATGATAATATAGGTTGACCAATTAAGATTAACACTGAAATAAGGCCTAGCATTTTTAAGATCAATGATAGTGGAATCGTAAAGTGTATGAGTTTATACAAAGAAATAATATGTAAAAAGGTTACGACTATGACACCAATGATGATGGAAAGCATGACCCCATCAATTCCAAATGAAGGTTGGGTAGCCAGTAACCATAACGTACTTAATTTTACTATGGCGCCAATTAAACTATTAATCATTGCTTGTTTGGCATACTCTAAAGCTTGTAACGTAGCTTGAAGAGGGGCTTGGATATATAGTAATAAGAAAAACGGTGCCATAAAGGTCAACATATCAGCGCTTGCTTCTGTATCATACATCAAATGAAGCAGAGTTGATGCTAATAACACAAAAACGACAGTTGCAATACCACCTGAAGCAAATGACAATCGAATAGCTTGTCTAATTCGATAATGAACGGTTTGCATATGATTTAATGCATGAGCCTCGCTAATCGAAGGAATTAAAGCCACAGATAGTGAATGCGTAATAAATGTCGGTAATAGTAATAAGGGCATAATATAGCCTGTTAACTGCCCGTACAAACTGGTACTTTCGCTAATGGTATAGCCTGCAATAATTAAGGTGTGTGACACGAATATGGGCTCTAAGAAATAGGTGATGGATCCGATGATACGTGTCCCAGCTGTTGGTAAAGCAATATCGAGAATTCGTTTATAAAGCTGTTTCATCTTATAATGTGCTGTGTTGACAGTTTTGCCGAAAATGTCTTGCTTGTTTCGCTTATAACAATAATAAATGTATAATAGTGAACCAAATTCACCAATAACGACTGATACCATAGCTCCAGCAGAAGCGGCTTCCAATCCATAAGGCAATGTTAATCTAACAAGAATGAAAACAAAGACAATTCTGATGATTTGTTCAATGACTTGGGCAATGGCTTGGGGTTTCATATTTTGTAATCCTTGAAAATAGCCACGTAATACAGCAGAAATAGCAATAATTATAATAATAGGACTGATCGCAAGAAGCGATAGATGTGTGCGCTCATCTAAGATGAGGTAGGTTGAAATATAGGGTGCAAAAGCAACTAATAATAGTGTTAGAACAATGCTTAAGGAGACAGTAATGATTAAAGAGAGAGAGACAATTTTTCTAATCTTATCATATTGTTGGTTTGTTTCAGCTTCAGCGACTAATTTTGAGACCGCAACAGGTATCCCAATTTGTGATAATGTAATGACAAAAAATAAAGCAGGTAGTGTGAGCATATAAATGCCGACACCTTCATCACCAAGCATGCGTGCCAACACAATGCGGTTGATGAAGCCTAATAATCGACTGATCATGCCTGCTACCATTAAAATTAAAGCACCTTTTATGAAAGTCTGTTTAGACAATTTGAATACCTACCTTCTCAAACATAAGAAATTCCGATACAATAATTTATATGCTTGTCTATTCGTATAACATGTTAAACGTGTGTAAGTTTTTCGATTAGTTAGGTATTGATTGTGACAGCACCTTTAAAATATAAAGCGAGATTTATTATGTTTAATGGGAATTGAGGAGGGTTCTTAGTGGAACCGATAAAAAAACACGTAGAAACGTGGCGCCCTGAATTAGATCATGTCATTCAAAGTAAAGTAGATGAATTAACGCTACTAGGGTATGATGACGTAACACATGAAGATGTATGGGTTTGCCTGAATCAAAAAGTTTGGCGTAAAAATAAAGAAGTAACGTTACATCAAGTTGTACAAGACATTTTACATATGAGTGATCAATTATTTATGAGTTATTTAACAGTACAAGCTCAAAAAGACACAGGCGATTTAATGGAAAATATAGAAGCCTTAACAAATGGAGAACCTGAACAAACTAAATAAAGAGTAAGCGTTGGATTGATAAAAGGAGGATACGAGAAAAATGAAAAGGAAGGGTAGAATAGTCGGGTTCTTTTTAATTGTAATATTATTAGGAACAATTATTGGAACCACGACAACTTCAATAACGAAAGACATTCCCCTTGGTTTAGACTTACAAGGTGGTTTTGAAGTTCTATATGAAGTGGAACCATTAAACGAGGGGGACGAAGTAACTGATGACACGCTCGATGCCGTGGTAGAGAGCTTGTACCAACGTGTTGACGTATTAGGCGTTAATGAGCCTTCGATTAATATTGAAGGGGATAATCGGATTCGTGTTCAGCTAGCAGGTGTAAGTGATCAAAACGAAGCAAGAGAATTGCTCTCAACTACCGCTAGTATTTCGTTTCGTGGTGTTGATGATGAGCTCTACTTCGACGGTAATCAATTAGTTGGAAATAGTGCTTCACAAGACTTCAGTGAAACTAATCAACCGATTGTCACATTAGAGACAAAGCGTCAATTCGAAGATAGTGAATACGAAAACTTTCGTGATGTAACTGAAGAAGTTGCAGCTAAACCACGTGGAGAGAATCTACTTGTGATTTGGCTCGATTATGAAGAAGGTGATTCTTTCTCTGAAGAAAGGCAGAAAGAAGATCCGAAATACTTGTCTGCACCCCGTGTTCAGCAGCCAATTCCAGGCAATGATGTGATGATTGAGGGTAACTTCACGATTGAAGAAGCCAAACAGTTAGCAGATTTATTAAATGCTGGCTCATTACCGGCTGATTTGAATGAAGTATATTCAGTCTCTGTGGGTGCTCAATTTGGTGAACAAGCCTTAGATAAGACGGTTATTGCAGGTGCCTTAGGTGTCCTATTAATCCTTCTTTATATCATAGGTTATTATCGTTTCCCTGGTATTATTTCTGCGGTAACGTTAAGTGTTTATATTTATCTTATTTTATTAGTCTTTAACTTGATTAATGGTGTATTAACATTACCAGGCATAGCGGCCTTAGTGTTAGGTGTTGGTATGGCTGTCGATGCGAATATAATCACCTTTGAGAGAATTAAAGAAGAATTAAAAGCAGGTAAAACCTTAAAATCAGCTTTTAAAGCAGGTAATAAACGGTCGCTAGCCACCATTTTAGACGCTAACGTCACAACCATTATTGCCGCAACTGTACTCTTTATCTTCGGGACGAGTTCAGTTAAAGGCTTTGCGACAATGTTAATCATTAGTATTGTTTTAAGCTTTATAACAGCCGTGTATTTAACTCGTCTGTTGTTAAATCTTTGGGTCAATAGTAAAGCCCTTAATAATAAGCCGAAATTATTCGGGGTTAAACCAGAAGAAATTAAGGATATATCTGAAGGTGAAGAAGTTGAGCCGCATGTATTTGGTAAAACATTTGATTTTGTTAAACACCGGAAGAAGTTTTTCGGTATATCTATAGCTCTGATTACAGCCGGTGCCATCTTTTTAATGACAGCTGGGTTAAACCTAGGCATTGATTTTGAAAGTGGTTCGCGTGTACAAGTCTTATCAGATGATACGTTAACAACGGAAGAGGTCGAATCAGAATTTGATTCACTTGGCTTAAATCCAATACAAGTTGTGATGGCTGGTGATGAGAATGATATGGCCATGGCGCGTTTTGATAAGGTATTGGATCAGGATCAAATTGCAGAAGTTAACAATCATTTCACAGAACAATATGGTAACGAACCGAGTGTGAGTACAGTGACACCACAAATCGGAAGAGAACTGGCAATGAATGCTATTTATGCAGTTTTATATGCATCTATTGCGATTATCATCTATGTCACATTCCGATTCGAAATGTTCTTTGCCATCACGGCTATTTTAGCATTGCTACATGATGCGTTCTTTATTTTAGCATTGTTCAGTATCTTCCAATTTGAGTTTGATGTCACGATTATAGCTGCGATACTGACCATTGTAGGTTATTCGGTCAATGATACGATTGTCACCTATGACCGAATACGTGAAAATCTAAGATTAGAACAACGGGTGAAATCATTCAGCCAATTAGCCTCCATTGTTAATAAGAGCTTGATGCAAACATTAGCACGTAGCTTTAACACCGTTATTACGGTTGTGTTTGCTGCTGTCATGCTGTTTGTATTCGGCGCACAAGCCATTACCTACTTCTCGTTCGCCTTAATTGTAGGGTTAATTGCTGGTACGTACTCATCATTATTCTTGGGTGCTCAATTATGGCTTGTAACTCGTGGTCGAAATATCAAAGATAAGCCAATTGATTACCGCAAGAAGAAAAAACAAGAAGGACCACAAGTATAATGTGATTAAAAGATGGCAGATCCAAAGTCTGTCATCTTTTTATTTCGCTTGAAGATTACAAAATATTGTTAAAGGGAATAAAATAACAAATACTATTCTGGAATAGGAGAGATTATATGAAACAACAAACGATGATTATTTTATCGATTATTTTCACGCTAATCATTGCGATTTTTGCAGTTATTAATGTGGAATCAGTGCCCGTCGATTTTCTGTTTACACAAACTGAAGCACCATTAATTCTTGTTATTTTAATATCGGTTCTTTTAGGTGCATTAGTTGTCGCTGGTGGTAGTTTTGCAAAAATTTATCAACTACAAAGACAACTCAAACAAGCTAAGACTCATTCAGAGCACGAATCATCGCAAACTCAACATGAAAGTACTGACTTTGAGTCTGATCAGACCACAGAAAATATAGATACAAATACAGAAAATAATAAATAGACACGTAATCGTCAATTGATACCCCTGGCAAGCTCTTGTATAATGAGTGGGTCAGGGGTGAAGTTATGTTAGAGAGTAAAATGAACTGGCAATTAAATAATATTGAAAATCAAACACAATTGAATGTGCCTGTTTCCCCCGTTATTAAACGAATGTTAGCAAAACGAGGAATCTATACTGATGAACAGGCACAGCAATTTTTATACCCAAACATAAATGATTTACATAATCCATTTTTATTTGAAGATATGGATAAAACGGTTCAACGCATTCAACAGGCGATTGATACAGGTGAACAGATTGTTATTTATGGCGACTATGACGCAGATGGGGTGACATCAACATCTGTTTTAGTGTCAACATTACAGTCGTTAGGGGCTGTTGTTGATTATTATATTCCGAGTCGCTTTTCAGAAGGCTATGGGCCCAATGAAGAGGCTTTTCGAATGTTGGGTGAATCTGGTTGTACACTTATTATTACAGTGGACAATGGGATTGCAGCGCCTCATGAAGCGACAGTCGCAAAAGAATTAGGCATTGATCTAATTATTACGGATCACCACGAACCACAAGATACCATGCCCGACGCATTTGCGATTATTCATCCTAATTTATCGGAACAATACCCGTTTGATGATTTAGCCGGAGTAGGCGTTGCTTTTAAATTAGCCCATGCGTTAATTGGTGAAGTCCCAACATGGTTGACAAGCTATGTCGCGATTGGAACTGTTGCAGACCTTGTTCCTTTACGAGGTGAAAATCGTCTGCTCGTCAAGCAAGGGTTATCCATTTTATCTAAAGAGTGTCAACCAGGCATTGAAGCATTAAAACAACTAGGGAAACTAGAAGGGGATTTGACCGCTGAGAATATCGGTTTTGTTATTGCGCCAAGATTAAATGCGGTAGGACGATTACAAGATGCTGACTTAGCTGTTGATTTATTGCTAGAAGAAGATGCTGTTCTGGCAGAAGATATGGCCAAAGAAATTGATCAATTGAATCAAGAACGGCAACAACTCGTTAAAGCAATAGCTGAAGAAGCTTTTGAACAAATCGAAAACTATTATCGTGATGATTCCGTTATAGTTGTATCAGGTGAAGGATGGAATCCAGGTGTTTTAGGGATTGTTGCATCACGGATTGTAAATAAATATTATCGTCCGACACTTGTTCTTGGCGAGGACCCAGAATCGGGAATTGCTAAAGGAAGTGGCCGTAGTATTCCAGCATTTGACTTGTTTCAAGAGGGAATGCAGATTAGAGATTATTTCAAACAGTTCGGTGGACATGCCCAAGCAGCTGGGATGACAGTGGATCTTAATCAAGTCAGTCTGCTAAGAGAAGCCTTTAATGAACGAGCACAGGAAGTCATGAGCCCTGAAGATTATATCCCTACTTTACCGATTGAGGATGACGTTGACTGGGCCGAAATCGATCTCAATTTTCCTAAAGAGCTTGAATTGTTAGCACCATTTGGAATGGAAAACGAAAAGCCGATTTTTCAGGTTTCTAATATCACCTTATCTCAAATCAAGCGAATCGGAGCTAATCAGAATCATATTAAGATGATGGGCACGAAAGATCAAGTTTCGATCGAAATGATTGGTTTTCAACTAGGTGAAATTGCAGAGAGATTGACACCAGGTGTTGAAATTGATGTAGCTGGTGAAATAGAAGTGAATGAATGGAATGGTCACCGAAAACTACAAATCAAGTTAAAAGATGTTCGTTGTCAAGAATGGCAATTGTTTGATTATCGTGGTAAAGTTTTACCAGACACAGTTAAGCATCAATTAATGAATGATCAAGAAACATTGTTTGTCTATTTCAATCATGAAATGAAACTGGATATGGACGGCGCTGTTTATTATGAACAGTTAATAAATGAGAGCGATCGTGAACATAAGCATATCGTCTGTCTTGATTTACCTCAAAATTTACAAGCTTTTGAAGACATACTGAAACAAGGCGATATCGGTTCTGTATATTTATGTTTTCATCAAGAACAATCACATTTTTTATCGGTCATTCCAACACGAGATGACTTTAAACAGCTATACGGATTATTAAAAAAACATAAACAAATTACTGCTGAGCAAAAAGCACAGCTTGCCCAAGCTAAAAATTGGTCAATTGACAAACTTGATTTCATGCTGGACGTGTTTTTTGATTTAGATTTTGTTAAAATAACTAATGGTTTGATTGTCTTTCAAGAAAGTGTCTCATATAAACCACTTGATCAATCAACCACATACCAACGTAAGTTAGACGCAGTAAAAGTAGATGAGATTTTATATTATTCAACTTATCGTGATTTGAAAGAATGGATTGATTCTAAAATTCATTCCCGCGAAATGGAAGGAGAAGTTGTACATGAATTTTAAAGACTATGTAACGATTGTTGAGGATTGGCCGAAGGAAGGCATTAAATTCAAGGATATTACTACATTAATGGATAATGGTCCTGCATTCAAAGCAGCTGTAGATGAAATCGTGGCTTATGCTAAAGAGCAAGAGGTTGATGTGATCGTCGGACCTGAAGCACGCGGCTTTATTGTGGGCTGTCCCGTTTCGTATGCACTTGAGGTAGGATTTGCTCCTGTTCGTAAGGAAGGCAAATTACCACGCGAAACGATTAAAATGGATTATGGTTTGGAATATGGATCAGATGTCTTAACGATTCATAAAGATGCGATCAAGCCAGGTCAACGCGTGTTATTTGTTGATGATTTACTAGCGACAGGTGGCACTGTTCAAGCGACAATAGATCTTGTTGAACAACTTGGTGGTAATGTCGTTGGCTGTGCTTTCCTTATCGAATTATCTTACTTAAACGGTCGTGAAAAATTACAAGACTATGATATACTTAAATTAATGGAGTATTAAAGAAATTTTGGCTGACCCACATTTCGGGCAGCCAAGTTTTATTATTTTATAGCGTTTGTGATTGTATAATCGTGATTTTCTACTTTACAATTTCTCTTATATTCTAAATAATAAAGACAAATTATTTTACACCTAGGTGATGTTATGGCTAAGCATGAAGAAAAAACAATAGATGAAGTCATTGAAGAAGCGAGTCATTATTTAAATGAAGAACACACGACGTTTCTTCGACTTGCCTATGAATACGCTAAAGACGCACATGAGGGACAAACTCGTAAATCGGGAGAACCTTATATTACACACCCTGTTCAAGTCGCTGGCATTCTAATTGAGTTGGAAATGGATCCTTCTACGATTGCGAGCGGATTTTTGCATGATGTATTAGAGGACACTGAAGCAACGTATGAAAACTTGACAGAAGAGTTTGGTGAAGAAGTCGCATCACTTGTTGAAGGTGTAACAAAATTAGGTAAGATTAAATATAAATCCAAAGAAGAACAGCAAGCCGAGAATCACCGTAAAATGTTCATCGCGATGGCCAAGGATATTCGTGTGATTCTCATTAAACTAGCAGACCGCTTGCATAATATGCGCACACTTGATCACCTCCCAGAGGACAAGCAACGTCGCATTGCCAATGAAACACTAGAGATTTTTGCACCTCTTGCTCATCGACTTGGTATTTCCACAATCAAATGGGAATTAGAAGATGTGTCATTACGTTATCTTAATCCGCAACAATATTATCGGATTGTTAATTTGATGAAACAGAAGCGGGATGAGCGTGTCTATTATATTGATCAGGTCATTGATGACATCCAAGATCAATTGCAGGATGTCAGCATAACAGCAGAGATTTCAGGACGACCAAAGCATATTTATAGTATTTATAAAAAAATGGCTTATCAGAAAAAAGATTTTAATGAGATTTATGACCTTTTAGCTGTACGCGTCATTGTGAAAAGTATTAAAGAATGCTACGCGGTGTTAGGTATTATTCATACTTGCTGGAAGCCAATGCCTGGACGTTTTAAAGACTATATTGCAATGCCGAAACCAAACCTTTACCAATCGCTTCACACAACAGTGATTGGACCAAAAGGTGACCCGTTAGAAGTTCAAATCAGAACGCAGGAAATGCATGAAATCGCTGAATATGGTATCGCAGCGCATTGGGCTTATAAAGAAGGCACTACGAATACACAAGAAGATATGTCGAAGCAACTGGCTTGGTTCCGCGAAATACTTGAATGGCAGAATGAAACGAATGATGCCGAAGAGTTTATGGAATCTCTTAAAGTTGATTTCTTCTCTGATATGGTATATGTTTTCACGCCAAACGGTGACGTAATTGAGCTGCCGAGTGGCTCCGTACCTCTAGATTTTGCTTTCCGAATCCATACTGAAGTGGGGAATAAAACCGTCGGCGCCAAAGTGAACGGGAAGATTGAACCTTTAGATTATGAGCTACAAACAGGCGACATCGTTGAAATGCTGACTTCGAAACATTCATATGGCCCATCAGAAGACTGGGTGAAAATAACGCAAACAACACAAGCTAAGAATAAAATTAAACAGTTTTTCAAAAAACAACGTCGTGAAGAAAATGTTGAACGCGGTAAAGAATTAATAGAAAAAGAACTAAAGAACTTAGGTCTATCACCTAAGGAAGTATTAGTTGACGATAATATTCAAAATGCTGTTGATAAATTACACATTAATTCATTAGAAGATCTCTATTCTGCTGTTGGTTATCAAGGGGTAACAACTCAACAGGCTGTCAATCGATTAACAGAAAAAATCGTCAAAGAAGAGCGCGCTGAAGATCTAGAGAACTCTATTTTGGAAGCCCAACAAGAAGTAGAATCGAAACGTAAAAAAACCACAGGTATGGGTGTTAATGTTAAAGGTATGGACAACTTGATGGTCCGACTATCTAAATGTTGTAATCCTGTACCAGGTGATCCCATTATCGGCTTTATTACAAAAGGTCGTGGTGTTTCCGTACACCGAGAAGACTGTCCAAACATGAAAAATGAGGACGAAAATAGGCTGATTGAAGTTGAATGGGAAGACGTAAGCAGTCAACGTAAGAATTATAGTGTTGATTTAGAAATCTCAGGATTCGATCGAAATGGTTTATTAAATGAAATTTTACAAGTCGTGAATGAAACAAATACGGATATTGTGGCAGTAAATGGAAAATCTGATAAGAATAAAATGGCTACTATTAATTTAACGATTTTAATTCAAAATGTGGATCATTTAAAACGAATTGTTGAACGAATAAAACATATAAGAGATGTCTTTACTGTCCAACGAACGATTCAATAAGGAGTTCTGAAGAAAGATGAGAGCAGTCGTACAACGAACTGTAAACGGAGAAGTAGAAGTGGACCAAACGATTACAGGTGAGATTGATTTTGGATTAGTGGTTTTACTCGGGGTCACACATGAAGATACCGAAAAAGATCTTGAATATATCGCTGATAAAGTGACTAATTTACGGATCTTTGAAGATGAAGCGGGTAAGATGAATTTATCATTAAAAGATGTAGGCGGAAAGATATTGTCGATTTCGCAGTTCACTCTCTACGGTGATACGAGGAAAGGTCGTCGTCCAAGCTTTATGCAAGCAGCTAAACCAGAACAAGCAAACACGCTGTATGAACAATTTAACGATAAAGTTCGTTCATTAGGAGTGCCTGTAGAAACAGGAGCTTTCGGCGAACATATGAAAGTTTCCCTAACAAATGATGGCCCAGTAACATTGATTATAGACTCCAATGAATGATAAACTTGACAGTCGTATGAAATATGGATATGATAATAAAAACATTTTAATAAGTAGCTATGTTAAAGTATAGTGTTGATTTAAGAATAGTTTAGCACTGAGTTGTTGAATTGTGAGAAACGAAGGTGGCGACTCCTGCGGGAACAGCACGAGTCTCGAGACCCCGCAGGAAGCGTTTTTCTTCCGAGGAGGCTCGAGCCGTGCCCGCGGAAAGCGTCCACCGATAGTGGATCACAATATCAACAACGGAATATAATATAACTTAATAAGTAAAACCGACGAAGGAAAAAGTAGTGGAAACCGAACGATTGCAGAGAAGGTTTATCGTGGCTGAAAATAAACCTATCCGTTCATTTCATGAAAGACATTCTGGAGGTGTCGTGCTGAACCACACTTGTCTAGTAAGTACGATCGCGATTAAGCGTTATGTTAACGAAGCGAAAGCATATGACAATATGCTTTAATCAGGGTGGCAACACGGGTGAACCTCGTCCCTATCAAATAATCATTTGATAGGGACGTTTTTTATATTTAATGCGTATTAAGGAAAACTTAAGGAGGGACTTTATATGAACATCCATATTCCTAGAGGGACGGAAGACTTACTTCCAGAACAAACGAAAACTTGGCAAATCATTGAAGATACATTAAAACAATTATCTGAACGCTATCATTATCACGAAATTCGCACACCAATGTTTGAACGAACCGAATTATTCCAACGTGGTGTTGGTGATACAACGGATATTGTTCAAAAAGAGATGTACACGTTTACCGATCGCGGAGGCCGTAGTTTAACACTACGTCCAGAAGGGACCGCGTCAGTCGCACGTTCTTATGTTCAAAATAAAATGCACGGGAATCCTGAACAGCCGACTAAATTATATTATTTAGGGCCGATGTTCCGTTACGAACGCCCACAACAAGGCCGTACACGCCAATTCACACAATTTGGAATTGAGGCGATTGGGAGTGCTGATCCAGCAATCGACGCAGAAGTCATTGCTTTTGCGATGGATTGTTATCAAGATCTCGGTTTAAAATCGCTAAAACTCGTCTTGAACAGCTTAGGTGACCATGAGAGTCGCGAAGCTCATAGACAAGCATTGGTTGATCATTTCAAACCACACGAAGATGAATTATGTTCAGATTGTCAGATGCGTTTAGAACAAAATCCACTTCGATTATTAGATTGTAAAGTGGATCAAGATCACCCTTCTATGCAGAATGCTCCGTCAATCTTGGATTACTTAAATGATTATTCTCAACAGTATTTCAATGACGTCAAAAAGCATTTAGATGTGATGGGGATCGATTATGTGGTTGATGATGCATTAGTGCGTGGCTTGGATTATTACACACATACAGCATTTGAAATTATGAGTGAAGCGGATGGTTTTGGTTCAATCACAACTTTATCTGGAGGCGGACGTTACAACGGGCTTATTCAAGATATTGGCGGTCCGGAAATTTCCGGTATCGGTTTTGCTTTAAGTATTGAGCGATTAATTATGGCTCTTGAAGCAGAAGGTATTAATTTGAATAGCGAAGACGAACTGGATTGTTATGTGATTACAATGGGCGATGAGGCCAAATTTGCAGGATCAAAACTCGTTTACCAATTAAGAAAAGCGGGATTCATTGTCGATCAAGACTATTTAGATAAGAAAATGAAAGCCCAATTTAAAGCGGCTGACCGTTACCAAGCGTCTTATGCAATAGTTATTGGTGAGTCAGAGGTAGAACAAGGCGTAGCTAATATTAAGCGATTAGAAGATGGCGAACAGAAAACGATAGCCATTGATGACGTCAAGGCCCAAATTGAACAAGGATTGTAAGGAGGTACACCATGGAAAAACGAACACATAGTGGGCAGGTAACAACTGCATTAGTTGATGAATCTGTACTGTTAAAAGGCTGGGTACAGAAACGCCGTGATCTAGGAGGCTTAATTTTTATTGATCTCCGTGATCGTTCTGGTATTGTTCAGACTGTTTTCAGCCCCGAACATAATCAAGAAGCACTTGAAACAGCAGAAAACTTACGTAGTGAATATGTTGTTGAAATTAAAGGGACTGTTAAGCGTCGTGATGAACAAACCGTAAATCCTAATATGGTTACAGGTGAAGTTGAAGTGCTTGTTGATGAGGTAACGCTTGTTAATAGTTCAAAAGCTTTGCCAATTAAAGTGGACGATGCCAACGATCTGAATGAGGATACAAGATTAAAATATCGTTATCTTGACTTACGACGTGAAACGATGCAAAACACGTTGAAACTAAGACATCAGACGGCTCAAGCCATACGTCATTATTTAAATAATCAAGACTTTTTAGAAATGGAAACACCGATCCTAACGAAAAGCACGCCTGAAGGAGCACGTGACTATTTAGTGCCAAGTCGAGTTCATCCAGGAGAATTCTATGCACTGCCACAATCTCCTCAGATCTTTAAGCAGCTCATTATGGTGTCTGGATTTGAAAAGTATTATCAGATCACCCGTTGTTTCCGTGATGAGGATTTACGTGCTGATAGACAACCAGAATTTACCCAAGTCGATATTGAAACGTCATTTATGTCTCAAGAGGAAATCATGGAAATGACTGAGGAAATGTTGGCATCTGTCGTTAAAGATGTTAAAGAAGTAGATGTACCTTTACCGTTTCCACGCTTGACTTACGAAGAAGCTATGGAGCGATACGGTTCGGACAAGCCAGATACACGATTTGATTTAGAACTAATTAATTTAAATGAAGTTGTGAAAAATAGTGGCTTTAAAGTATTTAGACAAGCAATAGAGTCTGGCGGTAAAGTCAGTGCAATTAATGTTAAAGGTTATGCCGATCAATTCTCTCGTAAAGATATTGATCAGTTGACTGAATTTGTCGCTATATACGGAGCTAAAGGCTTGGCGTGGATGAAAGTGGATGAAGGTCAACTCACTGGGCCAATTGCTAAATTCTTTGAAGAAGAAGATGCTAATGCAATCTTGAACGCTACAAATGGTGAATCAAATGATTTAATATTATTTGTTGCAGACCAAGCTGAAGTCGTCTACGACAGTTTAGGTGCTTTACGCCAAAAATTAGCTAAAGACTTAGACTTAATTGATGATAGCCAATATAATTTCTTATGGGTCACAGATTGGCCATTATTTGAATATGATGAAGATGACGGTCGCTACCATGCAGCACATCATCCGTTTACAATGCCTCAAACTGATGACCTAAGCGAGCTTCAAAATAATCCAGCAGATGTGAAGGCGCGTGCTTATGATATCGTATTAAATGGATACGAATTGGGTGGAGGCTCATTACGTATTTATAAGAAAGACATGCAAGAAAAAATGTTTGAAGCATTAGGATTTACACAGGAAGAAGCTCAAGACCAATTTGGTTTCTTACTTGAAGCTTTAGAGTTTGGTGCACCGCCTCATGGTGGTATTGCATTAGGCTTTGATCGTTTAGTGATGCTTTTAGCTGGAAAAACAAACTTACGTGATACGATTGCGTTTCCGAAAACAGCTTCTGCATCAGACTTGTTGACGCAAGCGCCTGATGCAGTAGACGAAAGCCAACTAGATGAACTTTATTTAAAAACAACTAAAAAAAAATGAAAACCCTTCAGAGTAACAATCGGAAAAAATTACTACAAAAAACGACGATTTCTAAGCTTGAAACACAGTGATGTTCATGCTATGATTTAAATACAAAATAAGATGAAGCAATCCTAATGTGTTCGTCTTACTCCTAATACGTTTTGACCGAACACTTATATAAAATGGGAGTCTGACGTTTCCATGGTGCGTAAATGCCTTTTGAGGACTTACAACAAACATGGAACAAGACACCCACCTGCCTTGAGCGGGTTCAAAACAAAATGGAGAGACGGCACAATTGGGATTGTTACATATAAGAAAAGCGGTTATTTCCAAATCAGGAAATAACCGCTTTTCTTTATTTAGCAATTTGCTGTAAATTACCGTTTTTCTCCATTTGAAATGCTGGAGATTCTTGTCCATCTTCGAGAATCATCATTTTACGAGCACGATCCATGATTGTAATAAATGTCTGATAATCCTCTTGTAGACTATTGTACTGCGCTTTTAAAGATTGAAGTTCTTCTTTCAGTAGATCATTCTCTTCACGCAATTGCTGATTATCAGTTTTGATGATATCAATATCACTTTGATCACGCATTTGAGTCTTTAATGTCTCTAATTGTTGAATAATTCCATCGAGCATAGAATCATTGACTGTCTCACTTGTCGTTTGGACAGATGGTGACTCAACAGTGACTGGAAGTTTGGAACTTTCACCTTGTTCAGGAAGTTTCTCTGAATGAGTTTGAGTTTGATTTTTAGCTCGCTTCCGTTCCTTCCGTTGTCTCTTAGCTAAATCTACTGCTTTTTCATAGTTTTGTCTCACTTCGGCATTCCAACGAAAGCCACAAGCAGCCGCTGTGCGATTTAAAGCATCCCCGACTTCTTCAAAAGCGTTTAATTGTGTACTACCTTCTCGTATGTGTCTGAGAACGGTTTCGGCTAGTAATAGATCATCTTCATGTGACCAAGCATCTTGACGTACTTTCACCATAGTCGCATCGATCCTTTCGTTTATATCATTATTAAAAGTTGATTATAGATTTCGATATCTATCATATACAAAATATGAACGCTTTATACATGGTGAGAAAGAATGTTCGTCACAATATGTCCTAATCATGTAAAATAGTATTAGAGCTAGATTAAAGGAGTTATGCTATGTTAGTACAAGAACCTTTAGCGTATCGTATGCGACCAGAAAAAATAGAAGATGTCATCGGACAAGACGATGTTATTGGAGAGCACACCCCACTATATAAAATGATTAAGCAAAATCATGTGCCCTCCATGATCTTGTATGGTCAACCAGGAACAGGAAAAACATCGTTAGCTTTTGCTATTGCTGGTTCGACTAATCAAGATTTTTATGCCATTAATGCAACGACCGCAAGTAAGAAAGATATAGAGGAGATTATTGCCAAGGCAAAAATGAGTGGCGGAGCTATTTTATTCATAGATGAGATTCATCGTTTTAATAAGAGTCAACAAGACTATTTATTGAAAGCATTGGAAGAAGGGGTTATTACCCTAGTAGGAGCTACGACAGAGAATCCATATCACAGTGTGAACAATGCCATTCGATCACGATGTGGTCAAATTAAACAACTATCATTATTAGACCAAGATGCGATCATGACTTTACTTCATCAAGCCTTAAATGATGACATGAAAGGTCTGGGTCATTTATCAATCAATATCTCAGATGAACAATTACAACAGATTGCATCTGTGACAGGTGATGCAAGAACAGCTTTAACATTGTTAGAGGATATTGTTTTTGCATCAGACCAAGACGAAAATGGAACGTATATCGTACACCATGACACGGTTTCGTATTGCATCAAAAATAAAGGTTTCTCACATGATAAGAAAGGTGATATATACTATAACCTTTTGTCGAGTTTTCAAAAAAGTATACGTGGAAGTGATGTGAATGCTGCTTTACATTATTTAGCCAGATTATTAGAAGGTGGCGACTTAGAAGCAATCACCCGTCGTTTACTTGTCATTGCTTATGAAGATATTGGATTAGCTAATCCACCTTTAACGGCTCGTGTTTTGCCAGCCATCCAATCAGTAGAGAGACTAGGCTTACCTGAAGGTAGAATTCCTTTATCTGTTGTAACTGTCGAATTATGCTTATCACCTAAATCTAATACCGCATATAAGGCTTTAGACCAAGCAATCGCCCATGTTCAAAAAGGGATCACTGATGATATTCCAGATCATTTGAAAGATACACATTACCAAGGCGCCCAAGACTTAGGGCATGGTCTAGAATATAAATATCCACATAACTACCAAGGTTCTTGGGTTTATCAAGAGTATCTTCCTGAGCGACTAAAGGATGCGAAGTATTATAAACCAAAAGAAATCGGGGAAGAAAAACGATTAGCCCAAACTTACGAGAAGTTAAATTCTTTAAAAGAAAAAGGACGACAAAATCAATCAGATTAAATGCATTTAGGCTTTAAAACATGCTATAATATCCTGTGGTTTTTATACGACTTAATCGGCAAGCCAATTTGACCGTGTTATAATAAATTTAGATAAGAATAAAAGAAAAGATAGGAGGCGCTTTGTTTGAAAATCTCAACAAAAGGTCGTTATGGATTAACTATTATGATCGCATTAGCCAAAAATTATGGCGACAAACCGATTCCATTAAAATCCATTGCGGCAGATTATGAATTATCAGAGCATTATTTAGAGCAATTAATTGCGCCTTTAAGAAATGAGCGTTTAGTGAAAAGTGTTCGTGGTGCTAAGGGTGGTTATTTACTGACACGCGAACCAAAACAAATCACGGCTGCAGATATTATTCGGACATTAGAAGGTCCTATTCGTCCTGTTGAAGAAATGGACGATGAAGAACCTGCAAAACGTGAGCTATGGAAACGAATTCGTGATGCAGTTAAAGATGTTTTAGAACAAACAACCCTTGAAGACTTGGCAGAATATGACCAAGATTTATATCAAGAAGAGTATATGTTTTATATTTAAGAATCAAAGAAGGTGACGATTTTGGCTTCAATTTATTTAGATCATGCGGCAACAACGCCCATTCATAAAGAAGTGCAAGAGAGAATGATGGCTGTGATGAATCAACAATATGGAAACCCATCTAGCATCCATGCATTTGGTCGTGAGGGCCGTAAGATAGTCGATCAAGCACGAACAACAGTAGCTAAAGCGATCAACGCAGCTTTTTCGACAATTGTTTTTACTAGTGGAGGAACAGAGGCTAATAATCTAGCTATTTTTGGTTCAGCTTATGCTTACCAGACTCAAGGTAAACACATTATAACAACAGCTATTGAGCACCATGCTGTTCTCCACCCATGTGAACAATTAGAAAAGGACGGCTTTGACGTCACTTATTTACCTGTTGATGAATTAGGCAGAGTTAAAGTTGAAGATGTGAAAGCTGCGTTACGTGACGATACGATTTTGGTAACGATTATGTCTGTGAATAATGAAATAGGTGTTACTCAACCTATCCAAGAAATTGGTGTATTATTAGACGAACATCAAGCGATCTTCCATACAGATGCTGTTCAATCATTTGGTGTTTATAAAATGGATGTTCAAAATCTAGGCGTTGATTTATTAACTGCCTCAAGCCATAAGATTTACGGACCTAAAGGAGTTGGGTTCCTGTATAAGAAGGAAGATCTTCATTTACAACAACAATTACATGGTGGAGAGCAAGAGAGAAAGTGGCGTTCTGGTACGGAAAACACTTTAGCTATTGCTGGATTTGATGAGGCTATACAGGTGTTAGAAAGTGAACGAGAAAGACGCTACCATCATTATGAAGCATTGCAAAATCGTTTGTTGACAGAATTAGAGCAACAAGGTATAACCTTTACTTTAAATGGCGATTTAAACGACCGTGTGCCTAATATTATCAATATAAGTTTTCCTAACACAGAAGTTGAGATGTTTTTAACGAACTTGGATTTAGCAGGAGTAGCTGTCTCTTCAGGTTCTGCTTGTACAGCTGGTTCTATTGATCCATCCCATGTATTAAAAGCCATGTACGGTGAAGAAGATCCTCGCTTAACCAATTCGATTCGTTTTAGTTTCGGAATTCATAATACAGAAGAAGAAATGGCTACTGTAGCTGAAAAAATTAAGCCGATTATTGATCGGTTAAAGAAGGTGGTGACATAAATGTCAGATAACGCAAATACACGAGTCGTGGTCGGAATGTCTGGAGGTGTTGACTCCTCTGTGACAGCACTTCTTTTAAAGCAACAAGGATATGATGTAGTGGGAATTTTTATGAAAAATTGGGACGACACTGATGAGTTTGGTGTTTGTACGGCGACAGAGGATTATGAAGATGTCGCACGCGTGTGTCACCAATTAGATATCCCATACTACTCAGTTAATTTCGAATCAAAATATTGGGACAAAGTCTTTCAATATTTCTTAGATGAATATCAATCAGGTCGAACACCTAACCCTGATGTGATGTGTAATAAAGAAATCAAATTCAAAGCGTTTCTTGATCACGCAATCGGTCTTGGTGCTGATTATTTAGCAACTGGTCATTACGCTCGCGTGCGTGAACGTGACGGACAAGTTGAGATGTTACGTGGAATTGACAATAACAAAGACCAAACGTATTTCTTAAATCAAATTTCACAAGATATCTTACCGAAAATTATGTTCCCATTAGGTGAACTAACGAAACAAGAAGTACGCGATATTGCGAAAGAAAACGATCTAGCTACAGCAACGAAAAAAGACAGCACGGGCATTTGCTTTATTGGTGAACGGAATTTTAAAGAATTCCTAAGCGAATATTTACCAGCTCAACCTGGTGAAATGCAGACTTTATCTGGTGAGGTTAAAGGTCAACACGACGGTTTAATGTATTACACCATTGGTCAACGTCAAGGTTTAGGCATTGGTGGCGCAGGTGATCCATGGTTTGTTGTCGGTAAAAACCTTAAAGATAATGTTCTTTACGTCGGTCAAGGCTTCCATCATGATGCTCTATATTCAGATGCTTTATTAGCTGTTGAGGTTAATTGGTTAGTTGAACAAGATTTATCACAACCATTTTCATGTACAGCGAAGTTCCGTTATCGTCAGCAAGATAGTCCAGTGACAGTTTATCCTAATGAAGACGGAACCGTTCATGTGAAATTTGATCAAGCAGAACGTGCAATTACGCCTGGACAAGCGGTTGTATTTTATGATGGAGACGTTTGTCTTGGTGGAGGTACGATTGAAGAAGCTTATCGTCATGATGAAGCATTGGCGCATTTAGCTTAATTAAATTATAGGAAGTGTCATCAAACGAATGATGGCACTTTTAATGCATGTGATTAGAAGAAAGGGATTTATTTATGAGTGAATTACAAAAAGGCATAGAATTCATGCAAAATCACCAATTTGAAGAAGCGGCCCAAGCGTTTAACGATTATATTGAAGCTAACCCTGAGGACCCAGTCGGTTTCATTAATTTCGCTAACTTACTTGTTCATTTGCAAGAATTTGAATCAGCAGAGCGTTTTTATCGTAAAGCATTGGAGTTAGAAAAAGAGATTCCAGCAGCCCATTACGGATTAGGCAGCTTATTTTATGAACAAGAACAATATGCTGAGGCAACAGAACAATTTCAGGAAGCGATGAAGCAAGGGTTAGCGGATGAGGATGTTTATTTTATGCTTGGCATGTCCTTGTTAAATCAAGAACAACCTAAGCTTGCTCTTCCTTATTTGCAACGAGCGAGTGAATTGAATCATGAAGATGTCGACATTCAATTTCAATATGGCTTAACTTTAGCGTATGCGAATATGATTGACGATGCTGAAAAGCAAATGGATCATGTCTTGTCATTAACAAATGATCATAGTGACGCCCATTATAACAAAGCTGTTTGTCTATTATATCGCGAGAAGCCTGAAGAAGCGTTAAAACAATTTGATCAGGCGTTGGCCATTCAACCTGAGCATGTGCTAGCAAGCAATGGTAAAAAGCAAGTTGAAGAGTTATTAAAACAGGACGATTCTTAAGGGAGATACTTGATATGGCTGAACAATACTTTGTCAAAGGACAGCTGAATCAAATGATTTTCCAAAATCAACAGACGCAATTTTCAATTGCGTCTATTTCTGTTGCGGATACGGATTTAGAATTGGATGAGCAAGAATTAGTGGTTAAAGGTCATTTCCCTGCATTGACGCATGGAAATGACTATATTTTTTACGGTCAGATGCAAACACATCCTAAATTTGGTGAGCAATTAAGTGTTTTTACATACGAAAAAGAATTGCCGAAAACTGAAGACAGTTTAGTTAAGTACTTATCAAGCGATTTATTTTATGGAATTGGTCAGAAAACAGCAAAGAAAATAGTCGATACATTAGGCATGAATGCAGTCGATGACATATTACGTGATGAATCAAAACTCGACGAAGTCATTGGATTAAAAAGTGAAACTAAGAAGCAGTTTATTGCTGATCTAAGATTACATCAAGGCTTTGAACAGGTCACCGTAGAGTTAGCTAAATACGGTGTTGGTTTGCAATTAGCTCGGAAATTGTATGAAGCTTATGCAGAAAGAACAATTCAACAACTTCAAGGTAATCCTTACGACTTCGTTTTTCACGTAGATGGTTTCGGTTTTCAGCGCGCTGATGAAATTGCAAAATCCCTAGGCATTATAGATGAACACCCGACACGAGTACAAGCTGGTATTCTTCATGTTTTGGATGAAGAAGCGTCAAATGGACATGTCTATACGGAATTGGCTCCTTTAATTGATCGTCTTAACCAGTTGTTATTCCAAGGTCAGGTAATAGAAGATGCAGAATCATTATTAGATCATCTTAATCATTTAGTCGAAGAAAGCTTAGTTGTATTAGAAAATCAACGGTTGTATTTACCTCAATTGTATTTTGCTGAAGAAGGTGTTGCTTCACAGTTAACTCGATTACTGGAAACGGAAGAAGAGGCTTCTTATGATGAAAGTGAATTGTTAGCAACAATCGGTGAAATTGAAGAGCAGGAAGGCATTGCTTACGGCGAAGAACAATATGAAGCAGTCAAAAAAGCTTTAGATCATAAAGTCATGTTATTAACAGGTGGCCCTGGTACAGGTAAAACAACCGTTGTTAAAGGAATCCTCCATTGCTACGAAACTTTATTTCAGAAAAACAAACCGAAACGACAAAGTGATTTTATTCTGGCTGCACCAACGGGACGAGCTGCTAAGCGTTTAACAGAATCAACAGGACTTAAAGCGAAGACGATACACAGTTTACTTGGCTGGTCTGGTGAAGAAGAATTTGAATTCAACGGTTCAAATCAGTTGAGTGGCAAGATGATTATTGTTGATGAATTTTCGATGGTGGATATTTGGTTAGCCAATCGATTGCTTAAAGCTGTGCCGACAGACATGAAAGTGATTTTTGTTGGTGATGAAGATCAATTACCTTCAGTTGGCCCAGGACAAGTCTTAGCTGATTTGCTTACATCCAAAGCAGTTCCTGTTTGTCGATTACAAGAGATCTATCGTCAAAAAAATGACTCTTATATTGTTAAATTAGCTCATGATATTAAACATGACCAATTACCTGAACAAGCAGTAGGGAAAAAGGCAGATTTCAATTTCATTGATACATCAAGTGACCATGCAATTGATACGATTGAACAAATTGTAACAAAGGCATTGGATAAAGGTTATACGATGCGCGATATTCAAGTGTTGGCCCCTATGTACCGGACGAAAGTGGGGATTCATGAATTAAATCAGTCCTTGCAACATATTTTTAATCCTAAAATGGAGAAGAAGCGGGAAATCGAGCATTTTCAATCGATCTTTCGCACGGGTGATAAAGTCATTCAGTTAGTTAATCAGCCTGAAAAAGATGTCTTTAATGGGGATATAGGAGAAATTATTGCCGTTAAATATGCGAAAGAAGCAGAGTCCAAAAAAGACGAACTAATTATTGATTTTGAAGGATTAGAAGTATCTTATACGCGACAAGATTTTAATCAAATCATGTTGGCCTATGCCATCTCAATTCATAAATCACAAGGCAGTGAATTTCCGATTGTTATTTTACCCATCGTTCGGCCGTTTAAACGAATGCTTGTTAAAAACTTAATTTATACGGCTGTGACACGTGGTAAATCATCACTAATTATTTGTGGACACTACGATATCTTCTTAGAAGGTCTGCAAAAAGGTGATGCCTTTAAACGTCAGACGACATTAGTTGAAAGAATTCATGCTTTTCACGGTAAGACGACTGAGCCTGTTTCTACAGCTGCTACAAATTTAGATCATATGGAAGTTGATGAAAAGGAAGATTTTTCGCCTTATGATTTTATGTAATTGTTAAACACTAAAAATGTTCGTACCCTTCGGTATAGAACAGCGTCTAACTCATAAGGTTGGTGATGACAGTGGGTCGTGTCATGTCGACTGGTGTTCTCGGTGCTGCAGTCGTTTATGCTATGCGTAACAATCGATTTTTTCGTCGAAATAAATCGATGAAGCAGCTTCGAAAATCGGGTCGAAAGCTAATGAAACGCTTTCGTTAAAAAAATGTCTAGTCACCACCGCTGTGGTGGCTAGACTACATAAGTTATAAGTTGACATGAGTATTCGGTTTCACTATAATTACGACAGGTAATCATAAATTAGACGTAAATCAATGAAGGAACGAATAGGTGACAGGCCACTTACAGAGAAGTGTTTCATAAGCTGGAAGAAACGCTAAGTGAAGGGTCACTGAAGCTATTCTGGAGAGCGGTTAACCCCCGACGTTTGCACAGCGTTATTGTGTCACTAAAGTGGATAGGCACTAAGTAGCCTATAATTAGGGTGGTACCGCGGAAAAACCGTCCCTACATGTTACATGTAGGGACGGTTTTTTCTATCATTGATTAGACTGTACATAAACTGAAGGAGGAGTAAGCGTGCAACGACTACAATCACATGAAGTGAGACAAATGTTTTTAGATTTTTTCAAAGAAAAAGGTCATGGCGTTGAACCCAGTCGTTCTCTTGTTCCACAAGAAGACCCGACATTATTATGGATTAATAGTGGAGTTGCGACATTAAAAAAATATTTTGACGGTCGGATCATTCCAGAGAATCCACGAATCGTAAATGCGCAAAAATCAATTCGTACTAATGATATTGAAAACGTAGGATTCACTGCGCGTCACCACACATTTTTTGAAATGCTTGGCAATTTTTCAATTGGTGATTATTTTAAAGAAAAAGCTATTGAATGGGCATGGGAGTTTTTGACGAGTGATCAATGGATTGGTTTTGATCCTGAGCGCTTATCAGTAACTGTTCATCCAGAAGACGAAGAAGCTTACGAGATTTGGAAGACTAAAGTGGGAATCCCTGTTGAACGGATTATTCGTATTGAAGAGAATTTCTGGGATATTGGAGAAGGCCCTAGTGGACCGAATACTGAAATCTTCTATGATCGAGGCGAAGATTATGGTCATAACCCAGAAGACCCTGAGCTTTATCCAGGTGGTGAAAACGAGCGTTATTTAGAAATTTGGAACTTAGTGTTTTCGCAGTTTAATCATAATCCAGATCATACTTATACACCGCTTCCGAAGAAAAATATTGATACTGGAATGGGATTAGAACGTATTGTATCTGTGATTCAAGATACGAGAACTAACTTTGAAACAGATCTATTTAAACCGATAATTGAGAGAACGGAAAAATTATCAGGCATGACCTATGGCACGCATAATCGCCAAGATGTAGCTTTTAAAGTTATTGCCGATCATGTTCGTACCGTTGCTTTTGCGATTGGTGATGGTGCCTTACCTTCGAATGAGGGGCGCGGCTATGTACTAAGACGTTTATTAAGACGTGCGATTCGTTTTTCTAAAGATCTAAACTTGAATGAGCCTTTTATGTATCATTTAGTTAATCAGGTGGCGGACATTATGTATGACTTCTATCCTGAAGTTTATAATAAAAAGGATTTTGTCCAAGAAGTCATGAAAAAGGAAGAAGAACGTTTCCATGAAACATTGCAAGATGGACTGGCGATCTTAGAAAAAGTGATGCAAACAGAAAAAGCGAAGCAAAGCACGATTTTCCCAGGAGAAGAAGTATTCACTTTGTATGATACGTATGGCTTCCCGAAAGAATTAACAGAAGAGTATGTTCAAGCTGAAGGTTTTACAATTGATGAAGCAGGATTCGAGAAAGAAATGACGAAACAACGTGAGCGTGCGCGCCAAGCACGTCAAAAAGTTGATTCTATGCAAGTCCAAGATGAAGTCTTACAACAAATTCATGTCCCAAGTCATTTTATTGGCTATGACAATTTGTCGACGACAACGACGTTAACAGCGATGGTAAAAGATCAAGCTGAAGCAACAGAATTACAAGCTGGTGATCTAGCGACGGTCGTTCTAACTGAAACGCCGTTTTATGCAGAAAGCGGTGGACAAATCGCAGATAAAGGCCGTATTCAATCTGAAACAGGCTCTGCAAAAGTAAAAGACGTTCAGAAAGGGCCGAACGGTCAGAATTTACATCAAATTGAAGTCGTAGAAGGTTCTTTAACCCTAGATCAAGCTGTGAAGGCAGAGGTTAATGCATATGAACGCAAACAAATTGTTAAAAACCATACGGCTACACATCTCTTGCATCAAGCTTTAAAAGATGTTTTAGGTGATCATGTGAATCAGGCAGGTTCACTTGTTGCTCCTGATCGTTTACGATTTGATTTTTCCCATTTCAATGCCTTAACAGATGACGAGCTTCAACGGATCGAGCAAATCGTTAATGAAAAGGTGTGGGAATCAATTCAAGTTCAAATTTCACACCATACATTAGAAGAAGCGAAGTCAATGGGTGCGATGGCTCTGTTTGACGCAAAATATGGTGAAGAGGTTCGAGTAGTTTTTGTGGATGATTACAGCATCGAACTTTGCGGGGGTTGCCATGTTAATAATACCGCTGAAATTGGATTATTCAAGATTACTCAAGAAACAGGAATTGGTGCAGGAACTCGTCGAATCGAAGCATGTACTGCTAAAGGTGCGTATGAGTATTACGAAGAACGTGAACAATTATTAAATGACGCTGCATCAAAATTAAAGACGAAATCAGAGCAAGTTCCACAACGAATCGATGGTCTTTATCAAGAATTAAAAGATTTACAACGTGAAAATGAATCATTAACTCAGAAACTAGCTAACGTGGAGTCAGCTAATATTTTAGAGCAAATCGAATATATTGATGATGTGCCTCTACTTGCCCAAAAAGTAGATGTTAGTGACATGAATGCGCTTCGAAATATGGTGGATGATTTGAAACAGCAGCTTAATTCTGGCATCATTTTGTTAGCAATGGAAAATGAGGGCAAAGTTCAATTAGCATCAGGCGTTTCCCAAGATTTAATTGACCGTGATTTCCATGCCGGTCACTTAATTAAAGAAGCAGCAACCCAGTGTGGTGGCGGCGGTGGAGGTCGCCCAGATATGGCACAAGCTGGCGGTAAACAGCCTGAAAAAATTGAACAAGCACTCGCTGCTGCTAAAGATTATGTCAAAACGGTTTTATCTTCATAGCATTTCGGTATATAATGAAGATAAAGTCATACGAGGGGGATTGTACATGTCAAACGATCATACTATGAAGTACCAGTTTTCTGATGACTCTCAAGCTAATCAGGTGAATGAAACACTGCACCAAGTTTATGAGTCATTAGAGGAGAAAGGTTATAATCCGATCAATCAGATTGTAGGCTACTTATTATCAGGTGATCCGGCTTATATCCCTCGTCATAATGACGCACGTAATTTAATGTCTCAATTAGAACGTGATGAGATCATTGAAGAAGTGGTCAAGAATTACTTGAAAACAACGAAAGACTCTTGAGGACATGTTATGAAAATTTTAGGTTTGGATGTCGGTGAGAAAACAATCGGTATTGCTGTTTCTGATGCTTTACATTTAACAGCCCAGGGTATTAAAACATTACACTGGACAGAAACGGATTATTCATCTGTTAAGGATCAAATGTCGCAAATTATTCAGGAACACGAGATTAGCAGAATCGTTGTTGGATTACCGAAAAATATGAACGGATCAATTGGTGAACGTGGTGAAGCGAGTGAAGAATTTGCTTCATATTTAGAAGATACCTTTGATTTACCAGTTGTTTTATGGGATGAGCGGTTAACCACAATGGCTGCTGAACGAGTGCTTTTGGACGCTGATATGAGCCGACAAAAACGTAAACAAGTAATTGATAAAATGGCAGCTGTCATGATATTACAAAGTTATCTTGACGCTAACCGCTAATAAAAGGAGTGGACACAATGCAGGAAAAAGAACGTATTATCATACCTGATGAATCAGGTGAAGAACATTTATTTGATGTGTTATTCACATTTGACGTGGATCATACTGAAAAATCGTATTTAGTCGCTGTACCTGCTGAACAAGAAGAAGAAGAGGAAGTCGAAGTATTTGCTTTTCGTTATGAAGAAGCTGAAGGTGATTCAGACGATCTAACCCTATTCCAAATTGAAACAGAAGAAGAGTGGAATATGGTCGAAGAGATGCTTGCCACCTTTACTGAATCAGATGAAGAAAGCGAATAATGATGACCAAGACCATGTGACTTCACATGGTCTGTTTTTTGACTTAAGATAAAATTTTCGACAAATTTAAAACAAAGATAGAAAAATGACGCATTTTATTTTATACTTTATTTGGTATAAAGAAAGTTAGGGGGAAGTTATTTGTCATCTTCCAAAAATCCAGAAGACATTAAAGCTGAACGAATAAAGGAAGCAAGCATGGCCAGAAGGATCATTGTAATTGCGATTTTAGCACTTATTGTTATATTCCTAGTTGGCGGTTACTTTCTTTACAATTATATAGAAGAGGGGTTGAGCCCAGTTGACCCTGACAATGACGAACTGATCGAGGTCAGTGTGCCACTCGGTTCAAGTGTTGAAGACATTGCTAATATATTAGAAGAAAATAATATCATAAGCAATGCAACCATCTTTGATTACTACGTCACGTTCAAAAACGAGACAGGCTTCCAAGCTGGTGACTATCAAATGTCAAAAAGTCTTAGCATGAACGAAATAGTAGAAACATTAAAGACAGGTACGATTATGGTAGAACCACAATTTACTGTTACCATACCTGAAGGAACAACACTTGAAGAGATAGCCGAAATCTATGGTGAAGAAACGTCAATTGATGCTGAAGAGTTTATGAATAAAATGACGGATGAAGAGTTCATTCAAACGCTTATGGAAGAATATCCTGATTTATTATCAGATGATATTTTAAATGAAGACGTTCGTTACCCATTAGAAGGTTATCTGAATGCTTTAACCTATTCCTTCTATGAAGAAGATCCGACAATTGATCAAGTGGTACGAATGATGTTAGATGAAACAAGAACACAAGTGTTTAATTATATTGATCAAATTGAAAGTCGCGATCTAACAATTCATGAAGCGTTAACTATGGCTTCAATTATTGAAAATGAAGCACCTAAAGCAGATACTCGATTTATGGTATCAGGCGTCTTTTATAACCGTTTGAGACCTGAAGAAGGCAGAGAAGAAATGCCACTACAAACTGATCCAACCGTTTTATATGCAAAAGGTGAACATCAAGAGCGAGTACTTAACGAAGACTTAGAAATTGAGCACCCGTATAACACGTATCAAAACCGTGGTTTACCACCAGGGCCAATTTCTAATTATCGAGAAAATGCATTAGAAGCCGCAGTTGATCCTGAGTATCATAATTATAGGTATTTCTTACATGGCGATGATGGAGATATACATTATGCCGAAACATTAGAAGAGCATCAAGCTAATATTGATGAACACCGTCCATCGAATGATTAGTTTGAAGAAGGAGTGCGATTAAACATCGCATTCCTCTCTTTTTGTCGATTTCTTTACGTAAAAGAATATGCAATAGGTGTCTAATTATAGTGCTATGTTAAAATTTAGTGTCGATTTCCAATGATTTAGCAGTTAGTTGTTGGATTGTGTGAAGCGAAGGTGGCGACTCCTGGTCGACTAAGAGCGGTCACGTCCTGCGCCTGCGAGTACTCGGCGCAGAATAGTCGAAGAAGCTTAGGAAATCAGCTTTTGTGACCAACGTCGACATTAGGCCGTCCGGGCCGTCACGGGAAAAGCACGTGTCTCGAGCCCCCCAGAGGCCCACAGGATGTGGGTCACTTCGGCGTTTGTGATTGACGTCCGGCACTTAGCCGAAGTTCATTTAGCGGCCGAGGAGGCTCGAGCCGTGCCCCTGCATAGAAAACACTGTGAAAAACGAACGTAGTGAGATTGAACAGATGTTGCACCTGTGCCCTATGGGTAAAAGCGTCCACCGGTAGCGAAACACAATATCAACAACGGACTTTTAGGAAGCCATGTAATAAATTAGACAACATTTGAAGTACTGACGGAGGTCATTATGGGAAAAACGAAACAATATATTCAATCGTTGAATCAACACAATGACTCATTATTATTAGAGATGGAAAAGTATGCAGAAGAACATCGAGTTCCAATTATGGAGCTAGATGGAATCGCTTTTTTGAAACAACTAATACGTATTTACCAGCCTCAACAATTGTTAGAAATTGGAACAGCTATCGGGTATTCAGCCATACAAATGGCTAATGCTAGTTCTAATGTTCATATCACAACGATTGAACGCGATTCAACACGGTATCAAGATGCGGCTCACTATGTGAAACAAGCAGGTTTAACCGAACAAATATCAATCGTTTTTGATGATGCATTGGAATGGCTTGAGCAAATTCCGTATGAACAAGAATATGATTTTATCTTTGTTGATGCAGCTAAAGGACAGTATCAAGCTTTCGTAGAAAAAATAAATTCTCATCTAAAATCAGGTGGAATCCTAGTGGTTGACAATGTTCTGTTTAAGGGGTATGTTGCTAAAGAGGTAAATGATGACTCTCGTTGGCAATCCATTGGAGAAAAAATTAATCATTTTAATCAATGGCTTGTGAATCACATTGATTATGATACTACAATAGTGGAAACAGGTGATGGAGTAGCAATTGCCGTTAAAAAATAAATTTATTGAGCTTCAGAAGAAGGGAGTTTACGGGTTTTGAATGACAAACCAATCATCATAGGGGTTGCAGGGGGAACAGGATCGGGAAAAACGACTGTTACGCGTTCTATTTGTGACCAATTTGAAAATACATCTATTCTTATGCTAGAACAAGATTCATATTATAAAGATCAATCACATATACCATTTGAAGAACGATTGAATACAAATTATGACCATCCATTAGCTTTTGATAATGATTTGTTAATTGATCATTTGGATCGTCTCTCTAGGCGAGAAACTGTGCAAAAACCAGTGTACAATTATGAATTGCATACACGATCAGATGAATCGATTACAGTAGAACCTCAAGAAGTGATTATTTTAGAAGGAATTTTGATCTTAGAGGACGAACAATTACGTAATATGATGGATATTAAAGTGTTTGTTGATACAGATGCAGATATACGGATTATTCGTCGTATGATGCGCGACATTAAAGAACGTGGCCGTACCCTAGAATCAGTGATGGATCAGTACATGAACGTCGTTCGACCAATGCATTTGCAATTCGTCGAACCAGCTAAGCGCTATGCTGATATTATTATTCCAGAAGGTGGCGAAAACCACGTGGCAATCGATTTATTATCAACAAAAATTAAAAGTATTATTGACAAAAAACAAATTTAACCATTATGATTATCGCTAATGCAGATATATGAATTAAGAAGGAGTGTCCAAGCATGGCTGAAGAACAAAGCTATTATATGACAGAAGATGGTAAGCGCAAATTAGAAGAAGAATTAGAAGAGTTAAAGACCGTAAGACGACCAGAAGTCGTTGAACGCATAAAAATTGCCCGTGACTTTGGTGACTTATCAGAGAACTCAGAGTATGATTCAGCTAAAGATGAACAAGCATTTGTCGAGGCTCGTATCTCACAAATTGAAAACATGATTCGCTACGCAGTTATTATTGAAAATGATGACGATAATAACGAAATTGTACAATTAGGGAAAACGGTTGTATTTGAAGAAATCCCAGATGGCGACGTTGAAGAATATCAAATTGTTGGTAGTGCAGAAGCGGATCCGTTTGAAGGGCGCATTTCAAATGACTCACCAATGGCACAGAGTTTGCTAGGTAAGAAAATTGGCGATCAAGTCATGGTCCAAACACCAGGTGGCGAATTCGAAGTCAAAATTAAAGAAGTGAAGTAATATATAGGTCCTACACGAATCGGTGTAGGACTGTTTAAGATAATGGGTTAGGAGGAACTGTTAATGGATCATAGTCGCTCAGAACGTTTTGAAAAAAGACGAAAAAATACAAGACTAATGAATGTATTAATTTGGACGGTCATACTACTTATTATTGTGTTGATTGGTTTCTGGTTTTTTGGTGGGGATGATTCAGAAGAACAGCAAGATAATCAAACGGCTGATCAGTCTACAGAGTCAAATGAAGACGATGAATCTAACAATGAAAACACAGATGGTGCCAATGAGTCAGGTGAGAATAATGAGTCTGAGTCCAATAATGAAGAAGAACAAGGTGGGCAAGAAGGCGATGAGAATTCTGATGATTCTTCAGAAGAAAACTCAGAATCAAATAACGAAGAAGAGACAGAATCTGATTCACCTGAGGAGCCAACGGATGAAACCGTCACTGAATCTGATAAAGAAAATGTAACGCGTGTTATTGAGCAGGATTGGGAACCAATTGGTACTGAACAGGAAGAGCCTCATAACTCAGAGTTTTCTGAAGGCACACAAGACCGTGCTGAGATGGAAGATGCGATTGAGTATGCAACTGGCCTAAGTGAAGACAATATTATTTTCTGGCGATTAGAAAGTGGTGGCATGGCTAATCATGTTATTGGTACCGTAACAGATAGTAATCAAGAAGAGGTGTATCGTGTCTATCTAGATTGGATTGAGGGTGAAGGTTGGCAACCTCAAAAGATCGAAGAATTAGAAGTAAACGATGAGGCATCCTGATTATAGCGAAAACAGTGACGAAACAAATGAGGATACCGAGTAAGAATAGGAGAATAAATATGCGATATGGCTTAATCGGTGCAATGGACGAAGAAGTGTCTTGGTTAAAATCGCAGATGACAGTTGAACGAGAAGAAACAATTGCTCATTGTCATTTTATAATTGGACATCTACACGGTCATGAAGTAGTGCTGTTAAGATCAGGCATTGGGAAAGTGAATGCAGCTATTTCGACGACGATTTTACATGAAAGATTTCAACCTGATTATGTGATTAATACAGGCTCAAGTGGGGGTGTTGACCAGGCTTTGCGAGTTGGCGATCTAGTTATAGGAATAGAAACTTTGCATCATGATGCTGATGCAACAGCATTCGGTTATACGTATGGTCAAATTCCACAAATGCCTGCAAGGTTTTACTCAGATGAACAGTTAGTCAAACAAGCCCAAAGTGCGAAAAGTATTCTTCCTGAAGACATTACAGTTGTAGAAGGATTAATTGGAACAGGTGATTCGTTTATGTCTGATTACGAACGCGTGTTACAAGTGGCTGAGCGTTTTTCGGATGTGAAAGCGCTAGAAATGGAAGCTGTTTCAATTGCACAGGTCTGTCACCAATATCAAACACCTTATTTAATTATTCGGTCATTATCAGATATTGCAGGCCAATCTTCAGATATTTCATTTGAAGCATACTTGGATAAGGCAGCTAAACATAGCGCCTTACTTATAGCCGAAATCCTAAAACTGAATCAGAAATAATTATGACAGCTACCTATGTTGATTAGGTAGCTGTTTTTGGTTGAGTTAGGATGAACTTTTACTCTTTTTGTGGTCACGATAAAACGCGTGGAACATTTTCATAAGTGCTCTTTTTTCAATTCGTGATACATAACTACGTGAAATTTGTAATAAGTCAGCGATTTCTCTTTGCGTATATTCTTTTTGCTTATTTAATCCATACCTTTTTACAATAACTTCACGTTCACGGTCATCTAATAAATGTAAGTAATTGAAAATATGTTCAATATCTATTGCTGTTTGAATTGTTTCTGTTAAGTCAGGATGATCAGCTTTTAATACATCGATCAAGCTGATTTCATTACCTTCTTTGTCATGGCCAATGGGGTCCTGTAATGACACATCCTTATGTGTTTTTTTAGCTGATCTTAAAAACATTAAAATTTCATTGTCGATACATCTTGCCACATAGGTTGCTAATTTAGTCCCTTTATTAAGGGAATAACTTTCAACTCCTTTAATAAGACCAACTGTTCCAATTGAGATAAGATCTTCTTGTTCCTCTTTGTTTTGTTCGTATTTTTTAGCAATATGTGCAACGAGTCGTAAGTTATGTTCAATTAATTTGTTCCTCGCTTCTTCATCTCCTTCTTGCCATCGTTCTAAATAGTAATGTTCCTCTTTAGAGGATAAAGGTTGGGGAAAAGCATTTCCTTTAACGTAAGCAAAAAACAAATAAGGGTTGTGTAAAAAGGTGAATAGAAGCTTCATGAGGCTTAACACATGTATCAACTCCCTAAGTAAGGGTTATGAGTCTATACATGTAATATATGCCTATATAAAGCGAATGTGCCTGTACATAAAAAATCGCCCTATTAAATCATAGGACGATTGCTGATTAAGACGATTGATCCTTTTCTAATTGATCATGACGAGTTTCTTCTGTGAGTTCCACACCCGAGTTATAAGCTGCACGCGAAATCATATGGGCACTAATAGGTGCTGTTATTAAGACGAAGAAGATACCTAAGATAAGCTTGCCACTTATAATACCAATATCAAATACTAAGAAAATAAAGGCTCCTAACAAGACGCCAGCAACACCCAGCGTTGCAGCTTTAGTTGCGGCATGTAAACGATTGAATACATCTGGGAATCTCACGATGCCTAGTGAACCAGAAAAGGTAAAAAATGTACCGATCAATATAAGTAAACTAACGATGATCTCGATCAATGATAACACCCTTTTCGAGAAATTTTGCGATGGCTATGGTACCAATGAAAAGTAGAATACCACTTAATAAAATAACGTCATTTAATTTGTCTGTAGCTAAATTAATCGCTTGTAATCCGATTAAGGCCATCATATTGACACCAATAGCATCTAAAGCTACAGCACGGTCAGGATTTGTCGGACCTTTAATGGTTCGATAAACAAGTAAGGCAATGGATAAAGTGACACCAACGAAGCTAATCCATAATGCTATATCTAGAAATTGATTACCAAATTCTTTTAACATTAACGTGTCACCTCCATAATTGCCTTTTCAAACGTAACTTTAATATCATTGATTGATTCTTCGATATCAGGTAAATCCATCGCATGGACGTAAATACTACTTTGATCTTCTGCAACAGCAACACTCAATGTTCCAGGTGTCAGTGAAATCAAAGATGATAACAAAGTAATTTCCCAGCTACTTTTAAGTTCGACTGGTAGTTTGAAAATGCCTGGTTCGACATTCAATTTTGGCTTATAAGCTAAAGCAACAATATTAACACTCGACATAATCAGTTCTTTAATGAAGATAAACACAAACAATTTGAAAATCCGATATAACCGCACAATGTAGAAGATATCAGGAAGAAAACGTCTGAGTAAAAATAACAAACCAATCCCTATAATGAAACCGACAATGAATGTCGAGGCTGTGTAACCTTCTCTTAAGAACATCCACATTAGCGCGATTAACAAGTTTAAAATAATTTGTATCGACATAGGTCACTACTCCTTTAAAACAGAACTGATATAATCAGTACGTTCATATAACATATTCGAAATAGACTCGATTTGAGGATAGACAAATTCAGCACCTATTCCTAAGAAGATTGCGAGTCCGACTAGAACTACACCAGGAATGGTTAGTTGTCGAATACGTTTTCGTTCGTTAGATAATCCATCCATAAGCTCACCCCAAAAGCCATAAACGAAAATGCGCATCATCGATAGCAAGATGAGTAAGCTTGATAATAGGGCAACGATCACCAGGAGGAATTCCTCTTGTCGTAAACCACCTTCCAGTAATAAGATCTTACCGATGAAACCACTAAAAGGTGGCACTCCTGCTAGTATGAGAGAAGCAATAAAGAAGACCCAACCGAGCAACGGATATTTTTGGATGACACCACTCATTTGCCGCAAATCTTTTGTGCCTGCAGCAATAACAAGTGCTCCAATTAAAAAGAATAAAGCTCCTTTTATAACCATATCGTGCATTAGATAATACACAGAACCAGCGATTGCTTCAGGTGTATATAAACCGATTCCCATTAACATAAAACCAACGGCCGGTATAATGTTATAAGTAACGATTAACTTAACATTATGAGTTGATAAAGCTCCAATCACACCGAATATCATCGTGAACATGGCTAACCAGATAAAGATGCTGTGTGTAATAGCCGTCTCATGAACGAAGATGAGCGTGTAAACGCGAATAATGGAGTAAATCCCTACTTTAGTTAATAAAGCACCAAAAAGTGCTGAAACGACTGGATTTGGCACTACATATGAATTAGGTAACCAATAATAAAGTGGGAAAACGGCCGCTTTAACAGCAAAAACAAAGAATAAAATCATTCCTACAGCTGTTAAAACCCCTTGTTGTTCAACCGTTTCGACTCGTTCTGCTAAATGCGCTAAGTTAACCGTTCCAGTAATAGCATAAATGTACGCTACCGAAACAATAAATAACATGGATGAGAATAGATTAAATAACACATATTTAAATGATTCTCTTAGCTGGGCTTTGCCATTTCCAAGCACGATTAAACCATAGGAAGCCATCAGTAGAACTTCGAAAAAGACAAATAAGTTAAACAAGTCTCCAGTCATGAACGCACCAGAAACACCGGCGATCAGTAAGAAATATAAAGCGTAGAAGTAAAATCGCTCTTGTTTCTCTTCTAAAATCCTAGGTGCGTAGAAGATGGCAGCTGTTCCAATAATGTTTGTTGTTAGAACCAACAAGATGGCTAACGGGTCCCCAACTATGGATATTCCGTAGGGTGCTGCCCACCCACCAGCTTGGCCAACGATTGATCCATTTTGAAATATGTAGAAGGCTAAACCTCCAACAAATATTAAAAACACAACTGAAGTTATTTGTGAGAACAGACGTGTTATTTTTATTTTTTTAGTTAGTAGAGCCGCAATTACACTTGCTAATAACGGTAGGACAATGGGTAAAAAGATTAAATTAATCATAATCACTACCTCTCATTTCTTCCATATTGTCAGTCTTATTTAAGGTGTATGTTCGGTAAGCTAAGACAAGTAGGAAACTTGTCACACCAAAACTAATAACGATCGCTGTTAGTATTAATGCTTGAGGCAATGGATCAGTGTAGCTCGAAACATCATCTACTAGTAGTGGTGGTGCGCCTCGTTTAACTTGAGACATTGTTAATAAAAACAAATGAGCTCCATGTGATATTAGCACTGTGCCAACAATGATACGTAAAAGTTGCTTTTGTAATAAGTTATAGATTCCTGTGCTGAACAATATAGATGCCAGCACAGTTAAGATAATTTCCATCTTAATTCGCCCCCTTATTTCGGCGAAGTTTGATCATACCAATAATCGCCAATGCAGCCCCGAATAGTACGGCAACTTCAAATAAAGTATCAATTCCACGAAAGTCAACGAGAATGACGTTAACCATATTATCTCCGCCACCAAGTTTATACGTGTTATCAATGAAATATTGGGCAATTGTATCGAACGAGCGACTATTGTATGCACTAATACCAACCACCATCATTAATAAACCGAACGCAACCGAAATGATAACGTTGGTTGACTTCGTAAACCAAGACGATGTGTCTTTTTTAAGATTTGGTAAATGGTAAAAGCAAAGCATAAATAATGTTACAGTTACCGTTTCAACAATCAATTGAGTTAATGCTAAATCTGGAGCACGATATAGGACGAATAAAATAGCTAAACCATACCCAACAACTCCTACAATAAGTATGATTGCTATCCGATTACGTGCAAAGATCGTAGCAATTGCAGCTACAGCAATTAACAAGGTGACAATGACTTCTGTTGTTGTGATACTAGCTGTTTCAGCCATGTCGAAATTGATTCCATTCGTTTTGACTAAAACACCTGCCACAATCACGGTAATCGCTGTTAATAATAAAACCATATATTGACGTAGAGACCCAGTCATATATGTGTTCGTAATCCGTTGTGAAGCTGTTTCAGATTTTTCAACCATCCAATCGTATACACGATTCATACTCAAGCGACCAGGTAATACTTGGTAAATTCTTGACCATTTAGATTTCGTAAGATACATAATGGCACCAATGACGACAACGGCAATGGACATATAAAATGCTGGTATTAAACCGTGCCAGAAGTATATTTCTTTATTAGCCTCCCCGCCATAAACCGCATCAGCGGCATGCGTGATTAGAGACTCATTGAAGATCGTTGGGAATAAACCAATGATTAGGACGCCTAAAACTAATATAAATGGTGGAACTAGCATCATTTTAGGTGCTTCATGCGGATGTTTTGGTAACTCTTCAACTTGTGACTTTCCAGTAAAGGTGTTAAAGAATAAGTACATTGAATAAATAAATGTAAAAATACTCCCAACTACAGCTAATACTGGTATGATAGTTACTAATGTTTCAGCGAAAGCTCCAGATGCTGTGTTATCTAAAGATGCTTGGAAAAACATTTCTTTACTATAGAATCCGTTTAAAAACGGAAGTGGGACACCCGCCATAGAAAACGTCCCGAAGATCGCTAAAGTGGCTGATATAGGCATAAATGTAAATAAGCCACCTAGCTTGCGTATATCACGGCTACCTGTTTCATGATCGACAATACCAGCGATCATAAAGAGACTACCTTTAAAAGTAGCGTGGTTTAAGATGTGGAAAACAGCTGCAAAAAGCCCAACTTTAGTACCGAAACCGAGCATAGCCATAATCATACCAAGTTGACTGATTGTTGAATATGCCAGGATACCTTTTAGGTCCGTCTGACGAACAGCCATATAAGAGCCCCAAGTTAATGTCACAAGCCCGAATAGACTTAATGCAATAAATACATAAGGCTCACCAGCTAGTATGGGTGAAAACCGAGCCATTAGGTAAATACCGGCTTTTACCATAGTAGCTGAATGTAAGTAGGCACTGACTGGTGTAGGTGCTTCCATAGCATCTGGTAACCATATATGAAATGGAAATTGAGCAGATTTTGTGAATGCACCGAGTAATAAAAAGATTAAAATGAACGGGAAGTATTCGCTATTTACAATGACATCAGATTGTTCAACCATTCCTTGAATACTTGTCGTACCCGTTACAATGGATAATAAGATGATACCAGCTAGTAAGCTGAAACCACCAAACACGGTGATTAACATAGATTTTAATGCACCATAACGTGAACGTTCACGATGGTGCCAATAACCAATTAGTAAAAAGGATGAAATGGATGTGAATTCCCAGAAGGCATACAATCCAAATACGTTGTCAGAAAGAACAACCCCTAACATAGCTGTCATGAAGATATAAAGGTATGTATAAAAATGACCAAGTTGTTCTTTGTGATCCAAATAGTAAATGGAATACAAAACAACTAACGTTCCAATTCCACTAATTAATAAAGCAAAAAGCAAACTAAGTCCGTCAAGATGAAAGCTTAATGCAATATCGAGAGAAGGAATCCAATCAACCGAAACCATTTGTGGTTGAAAGTCAGCTCCGACATATTGTAAGAAATAAAGAAAGACAGCAAATGGAATAGGCAAGATTAGCCAACCTGTATGTACTTTATGTTTCCATTTACTCAATAACGGTATTATAAATGCTAATAATAGCGGAGCAAATATAGCAAAAATCATGTTCTGTTCATCCTTTCAATCAAACTAACCCAACAATAAATACAGTAACCATTATAACGATATTATAAGCTTTTTGAAAAGAAAAACTATATGTTGCAAGCCAATAAAAAAACTAGACACTCGGTAAAATGTCTAGTCTTAAATATAGGTAGAAACTCAAATTATGACGATTCTTTTAACGCCGTAAATAATTTGCGTTTTTTAAGTTCTCTCTCAAACAATTGAATAAAATCTTCATTGAGTTGAAGTGCTTTGGCTTTCTGATAGGATTCGATTAATAATTGGTTAGATAAATATTCCATAAGTTTTCAGCCGTTAATGGCTGTCACCCCCTGGGAATTACTATTGTATGAGTAATCCTATCATTGCTTTGTCATTTGGACAACTTGAATAAAATGTGTGTAACTTGTTGATAACCTGTTAGTATATTCGCTTAAACACCTTTAGAATATTGTCAAATCAAGGTGCATCTTGTGAATTATTTTATCCACAAACGTGAAAAATGATAGGAATTGTCGAACGAAAGTGTTCATATAACAAAGATGATCTCTGAATTAGGATCCAAAAACGCTATAGAATCAGAGAAGAATTATAACAAGAATATCTTTGAAAGATGTCGCTTGATTGTATATGATGTAAATTAGTGAGAAAATGTTATGAGGTGACTGTATTGTTAAAGAGGTTTCTACCAAATGATTATGTGGAATCGATCCACAATGTTACACCAGAAATGTTAAAACAGCACAATATAAAAGGTGTTATTACTGATTTAGATAATACATTAGTTGCATGGGATGAACCTGATGCGACCCAAGCAGTTATTGACTGGATTCAAAGCTTACAAAGTCATGATATTCAAGTGGTTATTATTTCAAACAATAGTGAAGATCGTGTATCAACTTTTAGTACTCCACTTAATGTGTCGTTTATTTCAAAAGCAAGAAAACCAATGCAAAAAGCATTTAATAAAGCCAGGATAGATATGGGGTTAAATCGTAATGACGTCGCTGTAGTCGGCGATCAAGTATTAACGGATGTGTTTGGTGGTAATCGCTCTAATTTTTATACGATTTTGGTTGTGCCGATTGTAAAAACTGACGGGTTTTTTACGCGATTTAATCGTATTGTCGAACGTCGTTTATTAAAATACTTTAGACGAAAAGGTTATTTACACTGGGAGGATTAATATGGAAACAATATACTGCCAAGGCTGTGGTGCTAAGATCCAAACGGAAGATGAAAATAAAGTAGGTTATGCGCCAGTTTCAGCTTTAGAACGAGAAGATGTTATTTGTAAACGATGCTTTCGCTTGAAACATTATAATGAAGTACAAGATGTTGACTTGACGGATGATGATTTCCTTAACTTATTACATGAAATCGGGGACCAAGACGGATTAGTTGTTAATATTGTTGATTTGTTTGATGTACATGGCAGCTTTGTCAATGGTCTAAATCGTTTTGTCGGCCAAAACGAGATTATATTAGTAGGGAATAAAGTGGATTTATTACCTAGCTCGATTAATTTAAATAAAGTAAAACATTGGATGAAACGCGTAGCAAAAGAATTCGGATTAAAAGTAAAAGATGTTTACCTAGTCAGTTCTAAGACAGGTACGAATATGGAAGAATGCGCTTTTGAACTAGAACGATTAAGACAAGGTAGAGATATCTTTGTTGTAGGCTGTACGAATGTCGGTAAATCGACTTTTATTAACTATTTAATTAACCGTTCGATTGAACAAGAACAAGTTATTACCACATCTTATTTCCCTGGAACTACCCTTGGGTTTATTGATATACCATTAGATGATCAGTCATCACTTATTGATACACCAGGAATCATCAATCGTCATCAGATGGCTCACTATTTATCGAAAAAAGATTTAAAAGTTATTACACCTGATAAAGAGGTTAAACCGAAAGTCTTTCAATTAGAGTCAGATCAAACACTGTTTTTTGGTGCTTTAGCACGTTTGGATATTGATAAAGTAGATGAACGTAAAGGCTTTGTTTGTTATGTCTCTAATGATATTCATATCCATCGTACGAAGACAGATAAAGCTGACTTATTATATGATCAACATGCTGGGGAGCTATTATCACCTCCATCAGATGAGACGTTAGATGAGATGCCTCCTTTAGAACCACAGACGTTGCAGTTAAATGGAAATCACAAACAAGATATTGTGTTTTCTGGACTTGGCTGGGTTACAGTGCCGAAGGGGCAAACATCTGTAACTGCCTACGCCCCTAAGGGTGTAAGAATCATTGTACGCGATGCGATTATATAAGTAATCGGCTATATTTATTTCCGTTGTTGATATTGTGATCCGCTAACGGTGGACGCTTTCCGCGGGCACGGCTCGAGCCTCCTCGGCCGAAAAGCATGGCCTGCGGGGTCTCGAGACACGTGCTATTCCCGCAGGAGTCGCCACCTTCGCTCCTCACAATTCAACAACTCAGCGCTAAATCAATATTTAATTATAAAAATAAAGAAGCTAAACAAAGGGTGTTACGTTTATGTACAAGCTTGGTTTAATTGGGAGATCTGTTGAGCATTCAAAGTCACCTGAAATCCATCACAAATTGCTAGCGGAGAATGGTTTAGAGGGAGAATATCATCTATTCTCAATAGATGAATCGATGATCGCAGAAACGCTCGAGTATTTTAAAACCAATGAGTATACAGGTTTTAACGTAACAGTCCCGTATAAAGAAACGATTATTCCGTATTTAGATGCTTTAGAAACGTCCGCAGAAGTCATGCAATCCGTAAACACCGTTAAAATAGTGGATGGACAATTGATTGGCTACAATACAGATGGATTAGGCTATATAGAGTCTCTTAAACAAAACTATCCAGATTGGTTTAATAATAGACAGGAGAAAACTGTTTTAGTGCTCGGTGCTGGTGGAGCAGCTAAAGGGATTACTCACCAATTAGTGAATCACCAGTTAGGACGTATCTTTATCGCTAATCGAACGCAATCGAAAGCTTTAGAATTAGCATCTATATTTCCTGAAGTAGAAACGATCCAATGGTCAGAGGTGACACATGCTTTAACTCAAGTTGATTTAGCTATAAATACAACGACTGTCGGTATGGCACCGAATGATCATCAATCTATCATTTCGTTAAAAGGGCTGAAGTCTAATCCGATCGTAAGTGATATTGTTTATCAGCCGACGTGGACTAAATTGTTAATAGAAGCCCACGAGGAAGGTTGTCCCTTACTTTTTGGAGAATCCATGTTATACTACCAAGCGGTCAAAGCATTTGAAATATGGACAATGAAAGAATAACTTGAGGAGGACACCACTGTGTTAACTGGAAAACAAAAACGATTTTTGCGTAAACATGCTCACCATTTAACGCCTGTTTTTCAAATTGGTAAAAATGGTTTGAACGAAAATATGATTGATCAAATCGATGAAACGTTGGAAAAACGAGAACTCATTAAAGTTTCTGTTTTACAAAATAATTTCGAAAGTAAAGAGGATTTAGCTGAACAAATAGCTAATGGTACAGATGCTTATATCGTTCAAATCATCGGAAATGTCATTATTTTATATCGTGAATCACGTGAATATAAACAAATTGATCTCCCATAAAGGTGTGACGAGGATGCGTCGTATAGGAATTTTTGGTGGTACATTTGATCCACCTCATCAAGGTCATTTGGAAATATGTCAATCGGTGTTAGAACAATTAATGCTTGATGAAATATGGTTAATGCCGACGTATCAACCCCCTCATAAAGAGCCTGCTAATGTCACATTTGAACATCGGGTCAATATGCTTCACGCATTAATTGAAGACGAAACTAATTTTTTTGTGACTGAAATTGAGAGTCAAAGAGAAGGTCGCTCCTATACATTAGAGACTGTTAAAGAATTGAAAGAACGATATCCTAATACACAATTCTATTTCATTATTGGCGGTGACATGGTTGATTACTTACCCAATTGGTACGGAATTGATGAATTAAAGACATTGATTCAGTTTATCGGTGTTTCAAGACATGGTTCTAACTTTGATGACTCATCAGTATTACGTATTGAAATGGAAGAAGTCAATGTATCGTCAAGCGATATTAGAAACCAACTACACGCGCATAATAAACCTGATGGACTAACTCAGTCTGTGTTTGATTATATAAAGGAGTATCGACTTTATGAATATTGAACAAGCTTTAGCAGAGACACAAAAGACATTATCGGTTAAGCGATATGAACATGTAGAACGCGTAACTGAGACAGCTTTAGACTTGGCGGATTATTATGGTGCTGACCGTTATCAAGTTGGATTGGCAGCTGCTTTGCATGATTATGCCAAGCATATGGACGTTTCTTTGCTAAAACATTGGATTGTCACGTCAACCAATTTACCGAAAGATTTACTTCAATATCATCATGAGTTATGGCATGGTCCAGTTGGTGCTGAAATGGCTCGTTATTGGTTTCAAATCAATGATCAAGAAGTCTTAAACGCCATTAAATCGCACACAACAGGACATATGCATATGAGTCTGATCGAAAAAATTATTTTTATAGCTGATTATATTGAGCCAGGAAGAAACTTTGAAGCTGTGCATGAGGCTAGACGATTAGCTAAGATCGATTTAAATCAAGCTTGTCACTATGCATTAAAGCAAACGATATTTTTCTTAATGAGCCAAGGACAACCGGTTTATCCTGATACGTTTCAAGCATATAATGGATTAACGAAAGTTATTAACCAAAATGGAGGTTACAATTAATATGGAAAGTAAAGAGTTATTAAATATTGCGGCTCAAGCATGTGATGATAAACGTGCTGAAAATTTAGTCGCACTAGATATGAGAGAAGTTTCCCTTATGGCTGATTATTTCCTAATCTGTCACGGTTCAAATGAACGCCAAGTAGATGCCATTAGTAAGGGGATAAAAGATGCTGTTGAAGAACAGGGTGTTGAAGTCAAAAAAATAGAAGGTAAAGATGATGCACGCTGGGTTTTAGTCGATTTAGACGATGTGGTTGTTCATGTTTTCCATGCTGAAGAGCGTCAATATTATAACTTAGAAAAGCTATGGGGCGACGCCGATGAAGTGTCGTTATCTGTTTCATAAGCTATGATTTATGAGAACATGGCCTATGTTTATGATGAATTGATGGATGATGTGCCTTATAATCAGTGGGTTCAATTTACACAAAGTCTACTGGGAGAATCGTCAAGTCACTCTTCAATGAAGTTATTAGACCTTGGTTGTGGTACAGGGACATTAACCCTTTCATTAGCTCATTTATTTGATGAAATGGTAGGCGTTGATCAATCTAAGACGATGATTGATGTTGCTAAAGAAAAGACGCAATACACTGATCAAAAAGTGTCATGGATTGAAAGCGATATTCGTGAACTGCGGTTAGAACAGTCTTATGATATCATTACGAGTTATTGTGATGTCGTTAATTATTTAACAGATTATACTAGCTTAGAGCAAATGTTTGATACTGTCTATCAACATCTTAATCCTGATGGCTTGTTTATTTTTGATAGTCACAGTTTGTCTTATATTGAAGGGCTGATTAATGCTGAAATGTTTACTGAAATACGTGAAGATTTAAGTTATGTTTGGCTTTGTGAGGCAGGAGAGCAACCAGGAGAAATCATTCATGACTTAACTTTTTTTGTTGAAGAATCAGACGGATTATACCGCCGATTTGATGAAACGCATACGCAACGTGTATTCCCAGTGAATGAGGTTAGACAATTACTTGAATCTAAAGGATTATCAATAAAAACAATCACAGGCGATTGGGGAGAGACAAATATTGAAGATGCTGATCGGATCTTTTATGTTTGTCAAAAAACTTCATGTTAAAAGCAACCGATGAGCGAACTTATCGGTTGCTTTTTTTGTTAAATGAAGTAAAATAATAGTAATCACTTTAAATTAATTGATTAATCCATTCATCAACATGGCCTTTTTCTCGATTAAATTTAGTGTGTGTTTTAATAAACACTTCATTAAAGCCTGCAGGTACACTCTGCTCTAAGCCTTTCATGCCAACTCCGGTGATTCCACCTTTAACCATCACTTTTTCTTTCAAAGATGTTAAATCAAAATGGTCTTGTTTGAGTAATTCTCCGTATCCAATCATCATGGACTCCACTAATTCCGTGGCTAATTCCTTACCAATATCAGCTTCACTTGTAGCAGCTTCTATTAATTCTTCAAGAAGATAACTGACAAATGCAGGTCCACACGATACTAAATCTGATGCAATTCTTACTTGTGACTCACTAATTTCCACTGGTGTTGAGAACAATTTACATGTTTGCCATAGAATATATTTCATTTCGTCACTTATGGAATCATTAAATGTTAACAATGTCTTTCCACGAAGCGCACTATTGGTAATACTCGGTATTAACCTTGCCGTTTGACAGCTTAGAATATGATTCAGGTGGTCTAAAGAAATGGAACTTGTGATGGAAACAACTAGTTGGTCCTCTGATAATTTTTGATCGAGTCGATTAGCAACTGAAATAATATCTTTCGGTTTAGTGCAAATAAATATAATGTCACATGAAGCAGCCATGGCATCAACAGTTTGTAAAATATGAACATCAGGGTAAGTTTCTTTTAGGCGATAAGCTTTGAGTAGTGTTCGGTTGTGAATGTAAATGTTTCTTTGGTCGACTGCACGACTATCGACTAAAGCGTTTAATAATACTGTTCCCATATTACCTGTTCCGATTATTCCCCAATTCATAATCATCCTCCTCTAAACCAACTTAACTCTATGTATATGAAAGAAGGTTCAAAACATGTTAGTTCCAAAAAAATGGATTGTTGCAACTGTGATGATTTTAATCATTATTGGTATTAGCATTTATCAGTCAAGTTCCTCAGAAAATGATGGACAACCCGTTATAGTCGAAGAAAGTTCATCTGAAATTGAAAGTGCTGAAAAAGTTAGTGAAGTAAGTGATACCCTTCTAGTTGTCGATATTAAGGGAGCAGTACATGACGCGGGTGTATATGAAATGTCAGAAGGTGACAGAGTGGTTGATGCCATCGAGAATGCTGGAGGACTAACATCTGATGCAGATGAACACCAAATTAATTTAGCTGAATTGGTTTATGATGAAATGATTATTATGATACCTGAAGTAAGTGATGGTCAACATTCTCCTGATTTATCTATAGATCACAATCAACAAGACGGGAAAATCAGAATTAATCAAGCTACAGCAGAAGAATTGACATCGTTATCAGGAATAGGTGAGAAGAAAGCACAAACAATTATTGATTACAGAGAAGAAAACGGAGCATTTAAATCTTTAGATGAATTATTAAATATAAGCGGAATAGGGGAGAAGACATTAGAACAGATCGAAGAAGACCTCATTGTTCCATAATCATGCTCTTTACGGAGTTAGAACGGTTCTATACAATGAAGATAAGGTATTTGCAGTCTTAAGGAGGCAACAATGATGGAACGTATTTCTTGGGATCAATATTATATGTCACAAAGCCATTTGCTTTCGTTACGTAGTACGTGTGAACGCTTAGCTGTTGGTGCTACGATTGTACGTGATAAACGAGTTATTGCTGGAGGGTATAACGGTAGCCCTTCAGGTAGTGTCCATTGTATCGATGAAGGGTGTAAACTCATTGATGGACATTGTGTGAGAACGATTCACGCAGAAGTTAATGCGATTTTACAATGTGCTAAGTTTGGTGTAGCAACAGAAGGAGCAGAAATATATGTCACGCATTTTCCGTGTTTAAATTGTTGTAAAACCATTATTCAGAGTGGTATCCAAAAAATATATTACGCTCATGATTACAAAAATCACCCTTATGCAATTGAATTGTTACAAGAAGCGGGTGTCGAGTTTGAGAAGGTTGAATTAGATTATTTACATATCGATACCAACACAAAAGATAAATTATATTTCATGACGTCACTTATTGAAAAGTTAGAAGAACGAGGTGCGAGTGAAGAGGAGCTAAAAGATTTACGAATGAAAGCGAATCAATTGTTTACGTATTCCGAATAAGTCCATGCGTGGAAAACTTTATATTGTTGCACTTTTTTATGTAGCAGGTTATTTATCAACAGGCCTCGGTATTCTTGTAGTCAGTATCTTAATTTATTTGTTTTTAGAACAATTGACTAAGAACCGAGGTTTGCTAATAACTTCTCTCGTTTTATTTACTCTATCTCTTCACATGACACCCACTCCTCAATCATTAACTTCAATTCAGGAAATAAAGAATTATCAGAGTACTGTTACAATCAAATCGGACCAAAATAGTCATGCTCAATCTTATTCTTATATTGGAGAATTAGAAGACGGGCAGCGAGTACAGTTGTTCTTTGACCAAGAAGCGGATTCAAGTCATGTTGTTCATGGAGCTACTTGTGATTTAGCAGCCGAACTATCCCCACCTGATCCTGCCACTAATCCAGGTCAGTTTGACTATCATTCATTTTTACAAAATCAAGGAATCATAGCCATTAGTTATAACCCCGCGCTCACCAACTGCGAAGGAAATAGTATATTTTCCCATTTATATCAATACCGAGCGATTTTGATGGATGGGATAAATGAAACCTTTCAAACTGATACAATCGCTTGGTTAAATGCCTTAATATTTGGTGACAGACAAGGATTAGATGAAGAAGTTTTAGGCGCTTATCAATTTTGGAACATTACTCATTTATTAGCTATTTCAGGCCTTCATGTCGGTTTGACCTTAGGGTTGATTTATTATGTATTATTGTATGGATTAAAATTATCCAAAGAACGTATTAACCTCATATTACTAGTCTTTATCCCACTTTATATTGTCATCGCAGGAGCGAATCCTCCAGTCATTCGAGCTGGATTAATGGCTGCGCTTTTTATACTCTTGTCCTTTTTTAAAAAACGATTAGATACAACGGATGTTCTTTCGTTTATATTTTTAATTGTATTGTGGATTGATCCTTATTTAATTTATCAGCTAGGTTTTCAATTTTCATTTGTTGTGACGTTTTCACTTGTGTTATCTAAGTCGTTATTAGCTCAATCTAATCATTGGTTGACTCAATCCTTGATTATCAGCTTGGTAAGCCAGCTCGCCATTTTACCAATCCAGTTAACCCATTTTCATTTCACGAATGTATTATCCATTTTAATCAACTTAATCATGGTTCCTATTTATTCTGTATTAATTATTCCATTAAGTTTATTATTGCTGATTAGTGTCTGGTTACCTCAATCCATTTCGTTTTTATTAGAACGTGTATTTTTAGGTATGCAAGAAATAATTCAGTCCATTTTTTCCATTATGGGACAACCTCATTTTGCAGCTTGGGTGACTGGTGAACCACCTATGATTGCAATCGTGTTATTCTACATAACTTGGTTAGTTATGATGCGTTTGTGGGAATTAAAAGAACTCGGAAAAGCAGCCTTAGCCAGTTGTGTGATGATTAGTATTTTGTTAATTGCACAATATAGTGTGTACTTTGATAAAAATCTTTATTTAACGATGTTAGATGTCGGTCAGGCTGAAGCAGTGGTGTTGGAGTTACCTCATCGTAAAGGTGTACTTTTGTTTGATGCAGGTGAAGAGGTGTCTTTCTCTGAAGTTCAGTCGCATGATAATTATGAGAATATTATTAAGCCGTTTTTATGGTCGCGGGGGATTAAGCATCTTGATGGACTATGGATTAGTCATGCTGATTATGATCATATTGGATCTGCATCACAAGTCATTCATGATTTTCACCCTGAATTGTTATTTCGATATCCTCTGGAACACTCAGAATTAGACTCCTTGATTGTACCGACATTAACAGTAGAAAAAGGAGACGTAATCGAGTGGAAAGACGCAACATTTACTGTTTTGGCCCCTAATGTTGAAAAAGTATCAGATGATGAAAACGAACGTTCTGTTGTAGTTTTAGTTGAATATGATGATTTTTCAATACTCATGACTGGAGACATCACTAATTCGGTGGAAGAAGAGCTAATCAATGCAGAAAAATTAGGGGAAGTTGATATCTTAAAAGTAGCACATCACGGGAGTGATACCTCTACATCTGAACTGTTTTTACAGCACGTAAAACCAACTGCAGCTCTTATTTCAGTAGGCCACAACAATCCATATAATCATCCAAGCCCAGAAGTTTATGACCGTTTAGTTAAGCATGGTATTGCTGTTTATCGTACAGATGAAAATGGCGCCATTACAATAAAATTCATCAATGGACAACACACGGCAGACCCATTTATCCCATAAATTAAAATATAGGCTCTATTAAAGCTTAGTGTCGATTTTTAAATTGTGTAGCAGAGAGTTGTTGAATTGTAAGTAGCGAAGTTGTCGTCTCCTGTGGAAAGCGTCCACTGACAGCGGATCACAGGACTTTAACAAAGCCAAAATAAAAAGAGGCTCTAATGGCCCCTTTTTAATCAAATCATATAACACTTAGTTAGCAAAAATTGTGAAAATGGTACCGATCGCAAAGATCACAAAGAAGAAAATGAACGAAAAGCCAAATCCTTTAATTGAATCAACCACGTCGTTATTTTTGGATTGCACATCGTGTTCGAAATCGTTCATGACCATCCCTCCTAGTCCAATAATAGTATAAGCGATTCATTCAAAAAAATCTATAGGTTTTGTTGAATGTCAAAAATTTGTGACTGTTGTTAATCCTTGATTGTTAAGAACTAACAACGATAATTCGATTATAATTACACACACTAATTATAACAACAAATAACACTAAAAACAAAGAACCCCGGGTATTTGTTTTTAGTGTTTATATAGATGCTGGGAGGAGACTTTTCTGGGTCTCCTCTCTTTACATGATTTACTCTTGTGAAAAAGCGATGTTCAGTATAGGATAGCTATAGAGAGGAGAACGAGTCATGCATGCACAACAATTTGTTGAACAGAAGAAAATCACAGTAGCCCCTATTTATTTACTCTATGGCGATGAGCCTTTTTTTATACAACAATCGACAGAAAAAATTATCAATCAGATTCGTGAAAAAGATCCTGAAGTCGACCAACAGAATTATGATATGGAAACAGTTTCGGTTCAGGAAGCGATTCATGATGCTGAAACATTTCCTTTCTTTAGTGATCATAAAATAGTTAGTTTAAATCGAGCAAGCTTCTTAACAGGACAAGCTAAAAGTGAAATAGAACATGATCTTGATGTGTTAACTGAGTATGTTAAACAACCAACAGAGTTTACAACACTCATCATTATAGCTCCATACGAGAAACTGGATCAACGCCGTAAAATTGTAAAAACTTTAAAAGAACATTGTGAACTGATTGATTGTTCACCACCTGATTTACGTCAAATGAATGATGTGATTAAACAGATGGCAGATTCATTCGAATTAAGTTTGTCTGAGCCAGTCATTGACTTATTGGTGGAACGAGTAGGAGATCATTTAGAAGCTTTACAATCAGAATTACATAAACTGTCTCTTTACTTTGGTACAAGCGATGTCAATTATAATGAGGCCGAACCATTAGTGAGCACTTACGCTGAAACGAGTACGTTTTCTTTGATCGATGCCTTAGTAGACAATCGATTAGGGGAGGCTTTAAATATTTTGAAAGCTTTGCGTAAGCAAAATGAGGAACCAATCGCATTATTAGCTCTTGTTACATCTCAAATCAGATTGATCTTACAATGCAAACTTTTAAAACGAAGGGGTTATCAACAACAACAAATAGCTAAGCAGATGCGTGTACACCCTTATGCGGTAAAAATGGCGTTAAAACGTGAGCGATCTTTTAGTGAAACGGCACTTAAATCAGCGTTAAGTGATGGTGCGGAAACTGATGAAAAATTAAAGACTGGTCAAATGGACAAGTGGTTATCAATTGAAATGTATTTACAATCGATCATGCGTCACTTATCACAGACGAGATAAAAAAACGTTCGCTAATATTAGCGAACGTTTTTTGCATTAATTAATAAGTTTGTTTACTTTTTGTGTTAATCTGCTCTTCTTACGGTCACCATTGTTTTTATGAATAATACCGCGCTGAACAGCTTTATCAATTTTGCTTGTAGCAGTTGTAAGCAAACGTTTTGCTTCATCAACATCTTTATTACGAACTGCTTTTTCAACACGCTTTGCAGCTGAACGCATATCAGAACGAGGTTCTTGATTACGCTCGCGCTTATCAGCATTAATGCGAATTCGTTTTTCACCTTGTGGGTTATTAGCCATTTCCTTCACCTCCTGATGAGTATATCCGTACCAATTCATTCGTATCTTGGACAAAGGTCATTTTATCAAAGCAAGCATTAGTTTTCAATAGATAATAGTTAAGAAGCATACTCCATCGTTTAAAATTTACGTTATTTGGAGATGATAATGGGTAGTTTATTAATTGATGGAGGTATTGTATGACTAAGATTAATGCTAATCGCCGAACGGACCTAGCTTTAGAGGCGAGAGATATGTTTGTTGAACAAAATCCGGACCGGAAAGAAGAATTAGACGGCATTACGATTAAGACGTTTGAAGAAGATAATATTAAATTAACGCGAGTAAAAATTGACTCAAAAGGTGCTGAACGAGTAGGCAAAGCACCTGGACATTATACAACCATTGAATCTCAGTTGATGCGCCGACTAGATGATGAGTTCGAGAAGCAATTAGGGACTCTATTAGCTGGTGAATTAGAAAGATTGTTGGAGTTCCATGATATTCACCCAGATGCGATGGGGCTTATTGTCGGTTTGGGAAATGATTATGTAACACCTGATGCATTAGGACCTCAAGTGACGAAGAAAGTCTATGTGACCAACCATTTATTTAAATTACAACCAGAACGTGTAGAAAAAGGCTTTCGACCTTTGACTGCTTTTACGCCAAGTGTAATGGGACTTACTGGAGTGGAAACAACGGACCTTATTTTTGGTGTGGTCGAAAAAGTGAAACCTGATTTTATTATTGCGATTGATGCTTTAGCAGCAAGGTCAATCGATCGAGTGAATACGACAATACAATTGTCTGATACAGGCGTTCACCCAGGCTCAGGAGTTGGTAATGATCGTAAGGAAGTAAGTGAATCAACGTTAAATGTACCTGTTTTTTCAATTGGCATACCGACAGTGGTCGATGCTGTTACTATCACGAGTGATACGATTGACTATCTATTAAAACATTTCGGACGCGAGGTTGATGAACAAGACAAAGCCAGTAAAGCTTTAACGCCGAGTGGGATGACTTTTGGGGAAAGAAAAGAACTTACAAATGAAGATTTACCTGAAGAAGAAGAGAGAAAACGTTACTTAGGCTTAGTCGGACAGTTGGGCGAAGATGAAAAAAGACAATTAATAGAAGAAGTATTGAGCCCGATTGGACACAATTTAATAGTCACACCCAAAGAGGTAGATGACGTTATTGTTCATATGGCTAAATTAGTCGCATCAGGCATTAATCAAGGTCTTCATCAACGAATAGAACAAAATAATACGAAAGATTTTCTCGGTTAGAGGTTCTACCTTTTCAACTTAACACATACGGTTTAATAGAGTGTTAATAGAAAGGTTGAAAAGGTATGAACAGACCATTGTATATTCTAAGATCTATCGTTAAAGCCGTTAAACATAATCCAATGTTAATCTTTGTTGTACTATTTATATGTTTATGGCTAGTGATTCCATTGTTTTCAAAAGGGTCACCAGAATCATCAACCAATTTAATGCACGAATGGATTCAAGAGATTGACGGATCCACATTAACGACGTTGATGTCCTTTGATCAACCAGTATTAGCGGACTTACAATCTGATCACGATCAAACACTATCTTTTTCAAATATCATAATACCCCTCATAACTAATTCACCGTATCAAGACTTAAGGTTGTTATTTGGACATGAGTTGCCTAATTTCCCTGGAAACCAAGGACGTATTGCGATAGCTGGGAGTGGGACAAACCAATTCACGACATCAGTTGAATCAGCACCACCTGATTATATATTTGAACAAGAAGAAGAGATTGATGAATCTGAACAAAGAAGTACAGATGTTTATGAAGATGAAACGGTTTATATTTATAACACTCATAACCGTGAAGCGTTTTTACCATATTTAGACGAAGATGCCACGAGCAATGAAGCATTCAATCACGTCGATAATGTTGTGGATTTGAGTGTATCTTTAAAAGAAAGGTTACAAGAACGAGGGATAGACTCTTATGTAGAGAAAACAGACTTTTATAAAATATTACAGCAAAAAGGGCTTGAATACCATGAATCATACGATGTGGCGCGTGAAGTTGTGGCAGATTACCACGAAGAAGAACCAACAGAGTATTTCATAGACATCCACCGTGATGCTCAACCTCACCGAATCACCACAACAACAATCAATGACAAACCAGCCGCTAAGCTTATGTTTGTTGTTGGGGGAGAACACGAGGATTATAAAGCGAATTTAGAGTTTGCGGCAGAATTACATGAAATGCTAGAGAAACGTTACCCATCCTTGAGTCGTGGCGTTCAAATTAGTGAAGGTGAAGGGACAAATGGTGTATTTAATCAAGATTTATCTGAACAGAAGTTGTTGCTAGAAGTAGGTGGCGTCGATAATGACTTTGAAGAGATGAATTATAGCTTAGATCTGTTTGCTGATGTGCTAGCGGATTATATTGCTGAAGATAATCAATCAGAGGGTGAATAGAATGCGGTTAATTGGTTTATTATTTGTATTATTACTCATCTTTCAATTCGGATTTCAGATGGGTGATCAAGATAACTCAGACGTTGTCCAAAACGAACAGCAAATAAGTGAGCAAGACTCATCTTTTCAGGAACAACATCAACAACTAACTCAGGATGAAGCGGAAGATGAAGAAGGTTTGTTTTATTTAGCTTCAAGAGCTGAGCATTATATTAAAGAACTATTTACTCTATTATTTCACTTTGTTTATCGTTTAGCTGTGAGCTTCGGATAAAGGGAATAACAGATTTGAATTGAATATCACGCTTGGTATTGCTATAATCGAGCTAGCGAATGGACGTATACAGGAGTGGTAATTTTGACTAATGATAGACAACAACGCATTCGAAACTTTTCGATTATAGCTCACATCGATCATGGTAAATCGACATTAGCTGATCGAATTCTAGAGAAAACAAAGGCTTTAACTGATCGTGAAATGAAGGAACAATTTCTTGATGGGATGGATTTAGAACGTGAACGTGGCATTACCATCAAATTAAATTCAGTTCAGTTAGAATATGGAGCCAATGATGGTGAAAACTATATATTTCATTTAATTGATACACCAGGGCACGTCGACTTTACATATGAAGTGTCACGAAGTTTAGCAGCTTGTGAAGGAGCAATCCTAGTCGTTGATGCTGCACAAGGAATTGAAGCTCAAACATTAGCCAATGTTTATTTAGCGTTGGATAATGATTTAGAAATCATTCCCGTTATTAATAAGGTCGATCTCCCAAGTGCGGATGTCGATCGAGTTAAACAAGAAATTGAAGATGTGATTGGCATTGACAGTGATGAAGCAATATTGGCATCTGCTAAAGATGGTAAAGGGATCGAAGAAATTATGGAACGGATTGTGACGGATGTACCAGCACCATCTGGTGGTCTCGAAGATCCAACACGAGGATTAATTTTCGATTCATTATATGACCCTTACCGTGGTGTTATTGCGTATACATGTGTTAAAGAAGGTTCAATTAAAATTGGCGATAAGATCCAAATGATGCAGACAGGAAAAGAGTTCGAAGTGAATGATATGGGTGTTTTCACCCCTAATGCTGTGCGTAAAAAAGAATTATCAGTAGGTGACGTTGGCTTTTTAACTGCATCGATCAAAAATGTTAAAGACACGCGTGTGGGTGATACAATCACACTCGCCAATCGACCGGCTGAAGAACCATTACCAGGTTATCGACGTTTGAATCCTATGGTATTCTGCGGTCTTTTCCCAGTTAGTGCTGATGATTATAATGACTTAAGAGAAGCTTTAGAACGCCTTGAACTAAATGATTCATCATTACAATATGAACCAGAATCATCTCAAGCTTTAGGGTTCGGTTTCCGTTGTGGATTCTTAGGATTATTACACATGGAAATTATTCAAGAACGAATTGAACGTGAATTTAATATTCAATTAATTACAACCGCACCAAGCGTTATTTATGAGGTTGAATTAACAGGCGGTGAAACTACTGAAATTGAGAATCCAGCTCACATGCCTGATTCACAACAAATTAATGAAGTAAGAGAACCGTTTGTGACAGCTTCAATTATGGTGCCGAATGAATATGTTGGTCCAGTAATGGAAATTTGTCAGAAGAAGCGTGGCGAATATTCCGATATGAGATATATGGACGAAAACCGCGTAAACATTGTCTATGATATTCCATTATCTGAGATTGTTTATGATTTCTTTGACCGATTGAAATCACAGACAAAAGGGTATGCTTCATTTGATTATGAGCTTAAAGGCTATAAGCCATCTAATCTCGTGAAAATGGATATATTATTGAACGGCGAGACGATCGATGCTTTATCTTTTATTGTTCACCGCGACTTTGCTTATCACCGAGGTAAACAAATCGCAGAAAAATTAAAAGACTTAATTCCAAGACAACAGTTTGAAGTGCCGGTGCAAGCGGCTATTGGTAATAGTGTCATCGCAAGGTCTACCATTAAGGCAATGCGTAAAAACGTGCTATCAAAATGTTATGGCGGTGACGTTACCCGAAAACGTAAGTTGTTAGAAAAGCAAAAAGAAGGTAAACAGCGCATGAAAATGGTTGGTAAAGTGGAAATTCCACAAGAAGCCTTCATGTCTGTATTAGAAATGAATGATGATGATTAGAAAGATGATTGAAGGCCAGCCTTTAGGACTGGCCTTTTCATTGTTTTGGTATAATATGATTAAGAAAGAAGGATAACTATGGAAGCTAGAGCAGTCTATATCCATATACCATTTTGCCATGAAATATGTCATTACTGTGATTTTGCTAAGATGTATTATGATGAGGAAACAGCTGAACAATACTTATCTTCACTTCATAAAGAAATTGGAATGTATGTAGAAAATGGTCCCTTAGAAGTCGATACTATTTATATAGGTGGCGGAACACCAACAAGTCTAACGCCTCCGCAATTAGAACGCTTATTCGAAACAATTTCGTATTATTTTAATACAGATCTCGTAAAAGAATGGACAATTGAAGCTAATCCTGGGGAATTTGAAGAAGAACATGTTCAATTAATGGCTAGGTATGGTGTTAATCGTGTCTCACTAGGCGTGCAAGTTTTGGATGATGAATATTTGCAAGAACTCAATCGCATTCATTCAGTAGATGATGTTAGTCGTTCAGTTGATCTGCTTAAGCAATACGGTTTAACGAATATCAGTATGGATTTCATATATGCACTTCCTAATCAATCGATTGACCATTTCCGACGAACTTTAGAACAAGCTTTATCCTATGATTTACCGCATTATTCTTCCTATGCTTTGCAGATTGAACCGAAAACCGTTTTTTATATGCGTTATCAAAAAGGGCAATTAACCAAGCCTCCTGAAGAGGATGAAGCGGCTATGTTTCATACATTAGTTGACCTTATGGAAGAGCATGGTTTAAATCATTATGAGATTAGTAACTTTTCGAAACCAGGTTATGAAAGCCAGCATAATTTGACGTACTGGGCAAATGTTCCTTATTATGCATTTGGAGCAGGGGCACACGGTTATTTGAATGACGAGCGTTATGTGAATTTACGGCCAGTTAATCATTATAATGATTATATTCAACAAGATACGAAGCCAGTTGTGCACCGTGAACCAACGTCGCTTAAAGAACAGATTGAAGAGGAAATGTTTTTAGGTCTCCGCCGTCAATCAGGAGTCTCTGATGATGAATTTCAAAAACGCTATGGCTTTTCATTTTTTGATTTATATAAAGAAGAGATTGATCGTTTGAAGCAAAAAGGATGGTTAATCCATAAAAACGATCGAATAGCTTTGACCCGAGACGGCATGTTGTTCGGCAATGATGCCTTTGCATCGTTTTTAATTGACGACTCGACATGGAATAAAAAGTTTTCAATTGACAGCCCTAAATGATTTTGATAACTTATACTTAGCATTAGCACTCGGAACCACCAAGTGCTAACAGGAGTGATGCAGATGCTAACAGATCGACAAGCACTCATTTTGCAAGTGATCATCGATGAGTTCATCGAAACAGCTCAACCGATCGGGTCACGTAATATTGCTAAAAAAGATCATATTTCATACAGTCCAGCTACCATTCGTAATGACATGGCTGACTTAGAAGATGCGGGTTATTTAGTTAAAACCCACAGTTCATCTGGTCGAGTTCCATCCGAAAAAGGATATCGATTTTATGTCGATCATATGTTATCACCATTCAGTTTATCGACTGAAGAGATGCAGGTGATTAAGTCTCAATTTAATGATCGCATGATTGAAATGGAAAAGGTCATGCAAAATTCTGCGCACATCTTATCTGAATTAACTCAATATACGACGCTTGTGTTGGGTCCAGAAGTGTATGAAACCAAATTGAAACAACTACAGATTGTTCCAATTAATAAACAATCTGCCATTGCTATTTTGGTGACGGATACTGGACATGTTGAACACCGTTCATTTGCTGTCCCGCATACAATTGATCATAGTGATCTAGAAAAAGTCGTCAATATTTTAAACCAAAAACTTGTTGGCGTCCCGATTATTTATCTCGACCGTATGATTGAAAGTGAAGTTTTAGACTTACTTAATCAATATACGTCCAATTATCAAAAGTCCTATGATCTGATTCATAATGCTTTATTTGGTCATCAAACAACAAGTTTATATGTGAGTGGAAAATCGAATATTTTAATGCAACCAGAATTTAATGACATTGAGAAAGCGCGTTCGTTATTTAATGTGCTAGAAAATGAAGAAAAGATGGCACCTATGCTTAAAGCTGACGAAGAAGGAATTCATATTTCTATTGGACATGAGAATGCCATGGAAGCTATGAACCATTCTACTTTAATTACAGCAACTTATACGGTCGGCAATGAGCAGTTCGGAACCATTGCATTATTAGGTCCAACACGGATGGAATACGCTAAAGCCGTTTCACTACTTGATGTGTGGTCAAGGCATATGAGTCAGTCATTGCACAAGTGGTTTAAAGATTAAGATAGCGGGTAAAATGGTCTGTGGCTAAGATATCCAACATGATTCTTGGTGATAAAATATTACCAAGTTTCTTCATGTGAGTCTTTTGTTACAAGAACAAAAGTGATATATTAAACAATTGGTGAAAATGATCAAGTAGGAGGTGACTGTAATGAGCGAAGAAACAAATCGACAGTCTACAGTCGAAGAAGAAGAATTTGAACAAACTGAAACACCTAATGAAGGTGAAGACAACAATCAAGAAGAAACAGCGACTGAAGAGTTATCTGAGGTTGAGCAGTTAAAAGAAGAAAACGCTGCTGTACAAGACCGTTTAGCACGTCTACAAGCTGATTTTGATAACTTCCGTCGTCGCTCGCAAAAAGAGCGTGAAGCGGATTTGAAATATAAGGCTCAAGACATTGTGAATGACCTCATTCCAGTTGTAGATAACTTTGAACGAGCATTACAAGTAGATGTTCAAGATGAAGCAACCGAATCTTATGCAGAAGGTATGCGAATGGTTTATAACCAGTTAAAACAAGCATTAATTGACCATGGTGTTGAAGAGATTGAAGCTGAAGGAGCTGAATTCGATCCTCAAAAACACCAAGCTGTTATGCAAGTTAGTGAAGAAGGTTATGAATCCAATCAAATCATTGAAGTGATGCAAAAAGGTTATCTACTAAAAGACCGCGTTATTCGACCAGCTATGGTTAAAGTTAACGAATAAATAATATTTATAGAACGCAAAAGGAGGAACATTACGATGAGTAAGATCATTGGTATTGACTTAGGAACAACGAATTCATGTGTAGCAGTAATGGAAGGTGGCGAATCAAAAGTTATCCCAAACCCTGAGGGTAACCGCACAACGCCTTCTGTTGTAGCGTTTAAAAATGGCGAACGCCAAGTAGGTGAAGTAGCTAAGCGCCAAGCAATCACAAATGAAAACACTATTCAGTCCATCAAACGTCATATGGGCACAGAATATAAAGTAGAAATTGAAGGTAAAGAGTACACGCCTCAAGAAATTTCAGCGATTATTTTACAGCATATTAAACAATATGCAGAAGATTATTTAGGTGAAGAAGTATCTAAAGCAGTTATTACAGTACCTGCTTATTTCAACGATGCTGAACGCCAAGCTACTAAAGATGCTGGAACAATTGCTGGTTTAGAAGTTGAACGTATTATTAATGAGCCAACAGCAGCAGCACTAGCTTATGGTATTGATCAAGATCAAGATCAAACAGTTCTAGTATACGACTTAGGTGGCGGTACATTTGACGTATCCATCCTAGATATTGGCGAAGGCACATTCGAAGTTGTTGCAACAGCAGGTGACAACAAACTTGGCGGTGACGATTTCGACCAAGTCCTAATCGATCACATGGTTGCAGAGTTCAAGAAAGAAAATGGCATTGACTTATCACAAGATAAAATGGCTCTTCAGCGCCTGAAAGAAGCTGCTGAAAAAGCGAAGAAAGACTTATCAGGTGTGGCTCAAACACAAATTTCACTACCATTCATCTCAGCAGGTGAAGCAGGCCCGTTACACCTAGAAATGAATGTAACGCGTGCGAAATTTGAAGAGCTTGCATCAGAACTTGTTGAACGTACAATGGGACCTACACGTCGTGCGCTTAAAGACGCTGACATGTCACCATCGAATATTGATCAAGCAATCCTTGTTGGTGGTTCAACACGTATCCCAGCTGTACAAGATGCGATTCAAAAAGAAATTGGCAAAGATCCATCTAAAGGCGTTAACCCAGACGAAGTTGTAGCACTTGGTGCTGCTATTCAAGGTGGTGTGCTACAAGGTGATGTGAAAGACGTAGTACTACTAGACGTTACACCACTATCATTAGGTATTGAAACAATGGGTGGCGTTATGACGAAGCTAATTGAACGTAATACGACGATTCCTACAAGTGAATCACAAGTATTCTCAACAGCTGCTGACAATCAACAATCAGTTGATATTCACGTCCTACAAGGTGAGCGTGATATGGCTGCAGACAACAAGACACTAGGTCGTTTCCAATTAACAGATATTCCACCAGCACCACGTGGCGTACCCCAAATCGAAGTTAAATTCGACATCGACGCAAACGGAATCGTGAGTGTCAGTGCGAAAGACTTAGGTACAAATAAAGAACAATCCATTACCATTCAATCGTCATCAGGTCTTTCTGAAGAAGAAGTTGAGCAAATGGTGAAAGACGCAGAAGAAAACGCAGAAGAAGATAAGAAGCGTCGTGAGGAAGTCGAACTTCGTAACGAAGCTGATCAACTAATCTTCACAACAGATAAAACAATCAATGATCTTGGCGAAAATGTCACTGAAGAAGAAAAACAAAAAGCTGAAACAGCTAAAGAAGAACTTCAAACGGCATTAGAAGGTGAAGACTTTGAAGCGATTAAAGAGAAGAAAGAAACGCTTGAACAAGAAGTTCAAAACTTATCAGTGAAAATGTATGAACAAGCACAACAGCAAGCGCAGCAAGAAGGCGAAGGTCAAGAAGATGACAACGTTGTGGATGCTGATTATGAAGAAGTAAATGACGACGAAAAAAAATAACGCGTCATTTTAACCTAAAAAGTCAAAGCCAAGCGTAGCTATTCTTGGCTTTGACTTTATTTATGAATGATATGGAACAAAAGCCGAATTGCAGAAACAAAGATAATAATGTTAAGATAAACTTTATGCGAGAAGATACGGGAGTGTGATCTTCAATTGAGTAAACGAGACTATTATGACGTGTTGGGTGTATCCCAAGACGCTTCAAAAGATGAAATTAAAAAAGCATATCGCAAACTAGCTAGACAATATCACCCAGACGTCAGTGAAGAAGAAAATGCTGATGAGAAGTTTAAGGAAGCTAAAGAAGCCTATGAAACCTTAAGTGATGAACAAAAACGTCAACAATATGATCGTTTTGGCCATGCTGGTGCCCAACAAGGCCAAGGTGGTTTCGGTGCTGAAGGCTTCGGTGACTTTAGTGATATATTTGATATGTTCTTCGGTGGTGGCGGACGCCGTGATCCAAATGCGCCTCGCCAAGGTCAAGACTTACAATATACGATGGAAATCGATTTTGAAGAAGCGATTTTCGGAAAAGAAACGACGATCCAAATTCCGAAAGACGAAGACTGCGAAACATGTGATGGCTCAGGTGCTAAGCCTGGTTCAAATGTTTCGACTTGTTCCCATTGTGGCGGTTCAGGTCAAATGAACGTCGAACAAAATACTCCATTTGGACGTGTTGTAAACCGTCGCGTTTGTCAACATTGTTCAGGTACTGGTCAATTTGTTGAAGAGAAATGTTCAACATGTGGTGGCGACGGCAAAGTTCGTAAGCACCAAAAAATCGATATTAATATTCCTGGCGGGATTGAAGACGGTCAACAAATCCGTGTGACTTCTCAAGGTCGTGCTGGTGTTAATGGTGGACCTCCAGGAGACTTATTTGTTTTAGTTCGAGTCAAACGTCATGAATTCTTTGAACGTGATGGAGATGATATTTTATGTGAAATTCCAATCACGTTTACACAAGCTACACTTGGTGATGAACTTGAAGTCCCAACTGTTCATGGTCGTGTGAAATTAAAAGTACCTGCAGGCACACAAACTGGAACGCATTTCCGTTTGAAAGGCAAAGGCGCTCCAAATGTTCATGGTTACGGTCAAGGTGACCAACACATCTTAGTTAAAGTGATGGTACCGAAAAACTTAAGCGACCGACAAAAAGAACTACTACGCGAATTCCATGAATTAAGCGGTGAAGATTCATTAGATGAGCAGCATGATAATTTATTTACTCGTTTCAAACGTGCATTTAAAGGTGACTAATGAAATTAAAGTGAGCTGATATGAGTGAAATGGTCTGAAATTAAAATTCATACGACAAATGAGGCGATTGAACCTGTTTCAAACATTCTACATGAATCAGGTGCAAGTGGTGTCGTTATTGAAGATCGTAATGACTTAAATAAAGATTGGTCGACGATGTACGGTACGATTTATGAGTTGGATCCTGACAACTATCCAGAAGAAGGGGTATATATTAAAGCGTACCTACCAGTCAATAGTTTCTTGGGTGAAACTGTAGATGAGATTAAACAAGCTGTTAGTAACCTCGTAACCTTTGATATAGATATTGGTCATAACCATGTAACTATTTCTGAAATTAATGAAGAAGAATGGGCTACAGCTTGGAAAAAGTACTATAAGCCTGTAAAAATTTCAGATCGTATTACAATAACGCCGACTTGGGAAGAATATGAACCTGTTAGCAGTGATGAAATTATCATCGAACTCGATCCTGGTATGGCATTCGGAACAGGGACTCACCCGACAACTGTTCTTAGCTTGCAAGCTTTAGAACGTTATATTCAAACAGGCGATCATGTGGTTGATGTAGGTTCTGGCTCAGGCGTTTTATCAATTGGTGCTATTCTTTTAGGTGCCAGTAACGTTCAAGCATATGATCTTGATGAAGTCGCCGTAAAAAGCACGACGATTAACGTTAAGTTAAATCAAGTTCAAGATCGCGTGACATCTTTGCAAAACGATTTATTAAAAGGCATCGAAACTCAGGCTGATGTCATTGTTTCGAATATATTAGCTGAAATAATTGTTCAAACCACTGAGGAAGCTTACCAATTGCTTAAACCAGGTGGCTATTTCATCACTTCAGGTATTATTAACGCCAAAAAAGACCTTGTTAGATCAGATCTTGAAGACAAAGGGTTTGAAGTGATTGAAGTTAATAAGATGGAAGAATGGATTTCAATGATTGCGAAGAAACCTGAATCATGAGGGATGACGATGCAAAGATACTTTATTTCAAATGATCAATGGGATTATAATAAGGGTCAAGTAACGATTAGTGGTGAGGATTACCATCACATTAACAAGGTCATGCGTATGACATCAGGTGATATCGTTATTGGTTGTAATGAGAACGAAGAAAGTTTTGAATTAGAATTGATTCAGTTTGATGACGCAACGCAATCAGTGGTTGCGACAATCAAACAAACATTAAGTGAACAAGTAGAGTTACCAGCACATATTACATTGGCTCAAGGTTTACCCAAAGGCGATAAGCTGGAAACCATTGTTCAAAAAGGTACGGAATTAGGAATGCGTTCGTTCATCCCATTACAAATGGATCGATCTATAGTTAAATGGGATCGTAAGAAACAGGATAAAAAAGTAAATCGTTTGCAAAAAATAGCAAAAGAAGCGAGTGAACAATCCCATCGCCTCATGATTCCGACCATTCAACCATTACAATCATTATCTCAGGTGTTGGATTCTGGTGAGTTTGATTTATTGATTGTGGCAAGTGAATACGAAGCAAAAGGTGATGATGAACCTGAGTGGACATTGTCAGATATTATGAATCAAATCGGTTCAGACCAGCGAGTCCTATTAATTATAGGTCCAGAAGGTGGTATTTCACCTCATGAATTAACCCTTTGTGAACAAGCTGGTGTTTTGCCGGCTAGATTAGGCCGTCGTATATTAAGAACGGAAACAGCTTCACTTTATGCATTATCTGTATTATCCTATTGTTTAGAGGAAAGTCATAAGGATTGATATTCCAAATCAGCGTTATAAATTGTATATTTAATAAGGAGAGATCACAATGAGTCAATCATTAGCAAGTAAAATTGATCACACACAACTTAAACCAGATACACAAACAGAGAAAATTAACGAGATTTGCCAAGAAGCAAAAGACAATGCATTTGCATCTGTTTGTGTAACACCGACATGGGTAGTACATTGCTATGAACTGTTAAAAGATACTGATGTTAAGGTTTGTACTGTTATTGGTTTTCCGTTAGGTGCAACTACACCTGAAACAAAAGTATTTGAAACGAACCAAGCAATTGAAAACGGAGCAACGGAAGTCGATATGGTGATTAATATTGGCTCATTAAAAGATGGTCAATATGAAGAGGTAGAGCGTGATATTCAAGCTGTTGTAGATGAAGCAAAAGATCGCGCACTAGTTAAAGTCATTATTGAAACATCTTTATTAACTCAAGATGAGAAAGTGAAAGCATGTGAACTAGCAAAACGTGCTGGAGCTGATTATGTGAAAACGTCAACTGGTTTTTCAGGCGGAGGAGCGACTGTTGAAGATATCAAACTTATGCGTTCAACAGTTGGGCCTGAAATGGGAGTGAAAGCATCAGGTGGCGTGAAAAGCCTTGAAGATGCTAATGCCATGATTAATTCTGGCGCTACACGAATTGGCGCATCATCTGGAGTTGAAATTGTTAAAGGTGAACAATCTAACGCTGATTATTAATAAAAAACCGCTGGTAACCCAGCGGTTTTTTAAGTTGGTCTATAGAATAATTTCATAAATGAAGCAAATGGTTTTAAGAAAATCAGGATGACTAAACCAATGATTATATTGTAAAATAATGCGATGAAAACGATTTGTTGTTCGATCGATGTAATCATATTCGTAATAGCATCAATCATATAGGTCTCAAACAAAACCGGAAAAGCGAGAACCAATAATAATCCAACTGAATTTATGCCAATATGACTATAAGCCACTAATTTAGCTAAATGGTTTTGTCCAATTGAAAAAAACAACACTGTAATACAAGTTCCTAGGTTAGCTCCAACAATCAAGTATAAAATATGATGTAATAAAATCGGCCCTTCTTCTATAAAGCCAATTAATAGTGCTGTGAAAGTCGTTGAAGATTGTAATATAGCTGTTATAGCAAAACCTGAAAACAAAAGTTGAAATGGTGACGTATCTGGTGACTCTAGCCAAGAATCAATCTGAGACATAGATAAGGCATGAGTTAAGTTTCCAAAACCATTTAATGTGGCAAAAATAACACCGATACCTAGTAAAACAGAACCGATACTAAACCAACTATAATGTTTAAAAGGAAGAAGCACAAAGATAAAGCCAACAATTAGACATCCAATCATTATGACATCATTGTTCCATACAAAAAGTTGCGTAGTTAACGTGGTGCTAATATTCGCACCGATCAAATAACACAAAATAAACGGAATTGACCTTTTCATTGAACCGATAAAGGTCATTAGCATGGCAATGGATACTGAACTACTTTGAAAAAGTAATGTCATAACAAAACCAAACAGAAAACCATTTCTTTTGGAAAGTTTTGATTCTAATTGGCCAATGTACTGTTCTGTTAAGGTTTGAAAACCTATTTTCATCAACGTTAAGCCAAAAATTAATAAACCAATTAAGACAAAGATGAGCAACAACAGTGAATACATACGAACACCTCAATTCATCATATGTCAATTTGGACAAGTGATGTCTAAAACATTGACCAATGCGAAAATATTTAATATAATGACTTAAGATGTGCTAAGGCACATATTGATTTATGCGTTTTATTTGGAGGGAGGGTAGAGCATGTCAAATCAAACGAACGTTAGAAAGAATGAGTCTATTGAAGATGCTCTTCGACGCTTTAGAAAATCGGTTTCTAAGAATGGCACGCTTTCAGAATATCGTAAGCGCGAATTCTACGAAAAACCGAGCGAACGTCGTAAGAAGCAAAAAGCAGAAGCTGCTAAAAAGAATAAAAAGTAAGAAGAGGGTGTAACTCTAATGGCTTTGCTTGATCGTTTAAACGAAGACATGAAACAAGCTATGCGTAACAAAGAGAAAGATAAGCTTACAGTCATTCGTGGCATTAAATCTTCATTACAAAATGAAGCAATTAATAAAAAGGGTGGAGAGCTCACAGATGAAGAGGAGCTCCAAGTTCTAATGCGGGAAGTAAAGCAAAGAAAAGACTCCCTCCAAGAGTTCAAGGATGCTAATCGTGAAGATTTAGTCGAAAAAACGGAGCAGGAATTAGCTCTTGTTGAATCATATTTACCACAACAATTATCTGATGATGAATTGGTGGAGGTTATCGATGAAACCATTCAAGAAGTCGGAGCAACGTCTAAACAAGATATGGGCACAGTCATGAGTGCTGTCATGCCTAAAGTTAAAGGTAAAACTGACGGTTCAAAAGTCAATAAACTTGTTATAGAACGATTGCAGTAGGTAAAAGAAAGATAGGTGCTTTGCATGTCAATGAGATCATCATGAAAGATTTTAGAAATGATGCATTGATTTGCTTAGCACTTATTTTTTAGGCTCTAAAATATTTGTTGGGGTAGATACACAATTTAGCGTGAAGGTTTGATGGTGGCCGTTGGCATCATGTGATCCGCTTACGGTGGATGCTTG
>NZ_JAASRU010000003.1 GCF_011761495.1 Alkalibacillus almallahensis
ATTGCATCATAAATATAAGGATATACAAGGCCAAATGGCATAAGTAAGGAGTGCTCTTAAGAGAGCACCCCAACATTTGACTTAGAACCTTTTTTATGCCTTAAGAAACCCTCATCGTCATACTTATCCACCACCATAAATAAGCACCGATGTGAACTCAATAAAGTGAGTCCTCATCGGTGCTTTATACTTAACTTCTATTTACCTGTTTTACGTTTTTCTTCGCGTTCACGTTCGCCTTTATGCAGGATCTTCTTACGTAGGCGAATCGATTCAGGTGTTACTTCGCAGTATTCATCGTCATCTAAATACTCAATTGCTTCTTCTAGGGTTAATTTACGAGTACCTTTTAAAGTTACGGTGTTATCTTTTGTTGCGGAACGAACGTTAGTCAGTTCTTTTGCTTTCGTAATATTAACTGTTAAATCATTATCACGGTTATGCTCACCGACAACCATACCTTCATAGACTTCCGTATTTGGTTCAACAAAAATTGTACCACGATCTTCTAAGTTCATAATACTATATGGCGTTGCTTTACCTTTTTCTTGTGAGACAAGCACACCTTGACGGCGGCCACCAACTGATCCTTGAGCAACAGGCTCATAAGAATCGAATGAGTGGTTCAGAATACCGTAACCACGTGTTTGTGACATAAATTCAGTTGAATAGCCGATCAAACCACGGGATGGCACTTTAAATTCAATTCGAACTTGGCCATTACCTTGATTGATCATGTCGACCATTTCACCTTTACGCTCTCCAAGTGATTCCATAACCGGACCTGTATAATCTTCAGGAACATCAACTTGTACGTGCTCATAAGGTTCACATTTCACGCCATCAATTTCCTGAATGATAACTTGTGGTTTAGAAATCTGCAGTTCATAACCTTCACGACGCATATTCTCGATTAAAATCGATAAGTGAAGTTCACCGCGTCCTGATACAATCCAAGCATCTGGTGATTCTGTCTCTTCAACACGTAAACTCACGTCTGTTTCAAGTTGAGTTAATAGACGTTCTTCGATTTTACGAGAGGTAATATGCTTACCTTCCTTACCTGCAAACGGACTATTGTTAGTGACAAACTTCATTTGTAGCGTTGGCTCATCAATACGTAGAATCGGTAATTGATCGTGATGGTTCATATCACAGACTGTTTCACCGACGTTGATATCTTCTAAGCCAGCGATTGCGACAATGTCACCCGCTACCGCTTCTTCAATTTCAATTCGTTTTAAGCCAATAAAGCCGAATAATTTGTTAATGCGCTGATTTTTCACAGAACCGTCTTTCTTCATGACTGCGACATGATCGCCTACTTTCATACGACCACGGTAGACACGACCGACACCAATACGACCGACGAAATCGTTATAATCAAGTAATGTTACTTGGAATTGTAACGGTTCATCTGCAAGTGGAGTTGGTGCTGGAATATAGTCTAAGATCGTTTCGAAAACCGGCTCCATTGTCTCTTGCTGATCATCAGCTTCATAACCAGAAGTTCCTTGTAATGCTGATGCATAAGCAACAGGGAATTCTAATTGCTCATCGTCAGCACCAAGCTCGATAAATAAGTCTAATACTTCATCAATGACCTCTTGTGGGCGAGCACTCGGGCGGTCAATTTTATTGAGTACGACCATTGGCTTCAAGTTTTGTTCTAATGCTTTCTTGAGTACGAAACGCGTCTGTGGCATGCACCCTTCGTAAGCATCAACAACGAGCATAACCCCGTCTACCATTGTCATAATACGCTCAACTTCACCGCCGAAGTCTGCGTGACCAGGTGTATCTAAAATATTAACCCGAGTGTTACCATAATTAATCGCGGTATTTTTAGCGAGAATTGTAATTCCACGCTCTTTTTCTAAATCATCCGTATCCATCGCACGCTCATCAATGTTCTCATTATCACGAAACGTACCTGAATAGTGCAACATCTGGTCTACTAATGTTGTCTTCCCGTGGTCGACGTGCGCGATAATCGCGATGTTACGAATATCTTTTTGCTCTTGCATAAAAACGCTCCATTTCTTTTCGATAAATTTCCTGCCTTTGTCATTATATATCAGTTCCCGTTATCTGTATAGCTTTAAACTTTAACGATTGATTAGTTGACTGTCTGTAGTGGCGTGACACATAGGTGCTCGCCATTCCAATCAATTTGTAGTTCCCGTTTAAATTTAAATGACCTATACATAAGAACTTTTTAATGAAACCATTTGCCACCTTAACAATATAATCCCCATTTGTTCAACTAAATTATACAAAGGATAACAGAACGAACGGTATACAACGTTTAATCATGGTTATTAGTCAATTAATTTCACCCATTAACCATTCATCATGATACAAAAAACACCCCTTAACATTAAGGAGTGCTTGCTTCATTAATATCATCTAGTAATGGATATACCGCTTCTACGCCTTCTTCAGCAATGTGGCATGCGATCCCGATTGGCGTTTCCCAAAAATGGTCGGGAATCACAGGATTTTTAAGGCCTGCTGGCTGATAGAGTGATTTATAAATCCGATCAAGATGATCTCGAGTTGTCTGTCGGTCTAGTTCCTTTTCACCTCTTGCGATCAAGAACATATAACGCATCGATTGAAAAATATTATCCCCAGGCATAAAGGTAAAATTTTTGAATAAATATAACTGTTTTTCTGCTTGTTCTGAAATAGCTTGGTTAATGGCCAAATCATCCAAACGTTCATACAATTGATTGTACAATAATTTAAAGACACGTCGTTTCTCTTGTTGCATGACATCATCGGTGTACACGGTTTTCAATAAATCATACGCTTGTTCGCGTGTCCAAGTCATGTAACTCTCCCTTTCTTAATTCAATGGTTCGTCGGAATAAGCGACCTCGCCATCTTTCAAACCGACATGCAAATCTTTATCGTTAAAAAACCAAACATCTTTTTGATCAATCTGAAAAGAAATGCCTTGTTTCTCCGTCGTGACCTGTGGTTCGTTAGCACTTCCAATGGCCATCCCGATCGAAAGACCTGACTGAAACGCACTGTCGCCTCCGTATTTTGGATAAAATTGAATCGCATCGCCATCTTCTAAATCCATCTCATCTTTGAACCAGTTAACCGCTTCATCTGTTATGTTAATATTCATGCTAAAACCCCCTTCTAGTCTCTTACTGTTAGTGTACCGAAAACATGCTTAAACAACAAATTATTCCACTTTAGCCATTGCAAAATTGTTTCGGGTATCGTAAAATTTCATGAACGCCTTAACGCGCTAAAACATTGAATGAGGTGACAACATGACGGAGGAACGGATCGGAATTCTATATGCAACGTTCGCTTATTTATTGTGGGGACTACTCCCTCTTTACTGGAAATTAATCGAGCATGTACCAGCTTGGGAGATTCTAGCACACCGAATTTTCTGGTCGCTCGCTTTTATGATTATATTTATTTTGGTGATCCGACGTTGGCACTTACTAGTAGCTGAAGTTAAATCATTATTTACTAACGCTAAAACTGCGCTTGGTATTAGCGCCGCAGGTATCGTGATCAGTTTAAACTGGGTAATTTACATATGGGCTGTCAACTCTGATCACGTCCTCGATGCAAGCCTTGGTTACTATATTAACCCATTAATTAGTATTTTATTTGGCCTTATCTTCCTTAAAGAACGCTTTAGTTCGATTCAATGGGTAGCCATTGCCCTGGCATTTATTGGCGTTAGTTACATGACGATTAATTTAGGATCGTTTCCATGGGCTGCTTTAGCACTCGCTATGACATTCGGTATATATGGATTATTGAAAAAGGTCGTTCAGTTGAATGCCATTTTCGGCTTAGCAATCGAAACAATGGTTGTGGCACCCATTGCGTTTATTTATATTGCAGGATTAAAATTTTCCGGCGGAGGTGCTTTAGGTGCGTCATGGGGAACAACATTGATTTTAATTGGAGCAGGTGTCGCAACAGCAATTCCACTGCTATTATTCGCACAAGGGGCGAAACGAATTCCATTGTCGTTGATTGGGTTCCTACAATACATCGCACCAACACTTATGCTTTTGATTGGGGTGTTTTTATACAACGAACCATTCACATCCGTTCATGCCGTGACGTTTATATTGATTTGGATCGGGCTTATTTTATACACATACGAACGCGTGAAACATTTACGGCAAGTTGGTTGATGGTTATAGTAGAGTCAAAATTAATATTAAAAAGGCGAAGATGCGTCAGGGCACGACCTTTAACGCTCTTCGCCTTTTTACATTCAGACTAACCTGCCATTTGCCGGCATGCTTGGGCACATTCACGACAGATTTGCGCACATTCTTGACAATGATCATCTTGCATCTTCTCACACTCAACAGCACATTGTTCACACACTTGCGCACATACGCCGCAAAGCGTAACTGAAAATGAACTGTTTCGCGCCATATACTCTGTTGCTTGACCACAAATATCCGCACAATCATGCAACGTCTGAATACAATTGATCCGCGCTTGAACGTCTGGCTCTTGCAAGCAAGCCGTCATACACTCCTCACAAGCTCTCAAACATTTTTGACACGCTTCAATACACGCATCCATATTCGTTGGTGATGTTGATAATACACCCATAAACAACACTCCTCTTTGAATGATCGTCCTTTATCATGCCCGTTTATATTTGATTTATAAAATAAGGGTTACACACTACTTTTTAAATAATCATCCTCAATTATCCTAATAGTTCATAATTTTGATTAATAACTAGATATACTTATTGCAAAAGTTCATGCTGACTCATATTTTCAAAATTTTTTATCCAAAATTTAGAAAGCGCTTTCATATTTTATGTTATACTTTTATCAAAAGGGATTAAAGGGGAGTTACACAATGTCAAATCGATTTGAAACAGATGTGATTCATCATGCATATGACTCAAAGGACCATTACGACAGTTTAGCGACACCCATCTACCAAACATCAACGTATACGTTCGCGAATGCTGAACAAGGAGAAGCAAGATTTGCAGGAGAGGATAACGGCTTTATTTATTCGCGTCTCGGCAATCCGACCGTTAGACACCTAGAAGAGCGAATTGCTAAGTTAGAAAATGCAGAAGCTGGGCTTGCCTTCGCATCAGGTATGGCAGCTGTATCAGCAACATTGATCGCCTTAACGAAAGCAAATGATCATATTTTATGCTCGCGAGGGATCTATGGTTGTACTTTTGGATTACTCGATATCATGCGTGACAAATATAATATTCAATCCGATTTCAGCTTTATGGAATCAGAAAATGTGGTCCGCCAAATGATTCAAGACAATACAGCAGTGATTTATATCGAAACACCGATTAACCCGACGATGAAAATGATTGATCTTGAGATGATTGCGCGTGTTGCAAAAGAATACGACATTCCAGTTGTCGTCGATAACACGTTCTCATCGCCGTATTTACAGCGTCCCATCGATTTAGGCTGTGATATTGTCTTACACAGCGCGACGAAATATATCGGCGGACACGGCGATGTCGTAGGCGGTTTACTAGTCGGTAAAGAAGAGTTTATTTCAGAAGTTGCCATGACCACTCAAAAAGATATCGGCGGCATTATGGCACCATTTGATGCGTGGTTACTATTGCGAGGTTTAAAAACTTTACCATTACGGATGGATCGTCATTCCGATAATGCTGAAAAAATCGTCGACAAACTAAAAGCGCATCCAAAAATTAAAAGTGTCTATTATCCATTCGACCCTGATCACGAGCACTATCACATCGCTCAAAAACAAATGAAGCTAGGGGCTGGCGTGATTTCATTTGAATTAGAAGGCAGCAAAGCAGAAGCACAAGCTTTCTTAAACAAACTATCGTTTATTAAACTCGCCGTAAGTTTAGGTGATGCGGAATCACTTATTCAACACCCAGCAACGATGACTCATTCAGTTGTCCCTGAAGAAAGTCGAGAACACATGGGCATTACAGATTCACTAATTCGAATGTCATGCGGCTTAGAAGCATGGGAAGATATTTGGGAAGACTTGAATCAGGCGTTAGAACAGGTGTGAGTCAGAAAATGAACAATGTAGAATGATAACGTTATAGCTACAATTTAGGCATAAAAAATAATCCCTCATATGCGTTTGACTGGCGCTGAGGGATTATTTTTGCCTTAAGCTACCTAGCCCCTCTTGATGGGGGTCGGTTTTTAATATTGTATGCATTTATTAGGACTCGTTTTACTTCCACTTATAGTAAACTCATAAATCAGTCCACTTTTTTAATTACCCTAAAATCTTAGAAACATAGTTTTGTGTCTCAGCAAACGGTGGCACTCCACCATATTGATCGACATTGCCTGGGCCAGCATTATAAGCTGCTAAGGCGTTTTCTAGATTCCCGTCATAACGATTGAGCATGTCACGCAAATAACGTGCACCACCTTCAATATTTTGCTGGGGATCGAATGGGTTCGTCACACCTAAGGCTTCAGCTGTTTGTGGCATTAATTGCATGAGTCCTTGAGCACCTGCATTGCTGATAGCCTCTGGATTAAAATTAGATTCTGCATTGATCACAGATTTAAGTAAATCTTGATCCAAATTAAAACGCTCAGCAACATTTTGAATCATGTCGTCAAACTGTGATGGTTCAACATCACTCGTATCAACTGATAGGTTGCCTTCACCAGCTTGCGCTAAGGCTTGTTTAATTTGATTCGTTTGGGATGAAAACAGGTCTGTCATCATGCCTTGATTACTAGAGTTGCTTGGCATCATACTAGCCATCGAACCACTGCCAGACATAGCATTCGGCATCATTAAACTAGACATAGACCCTAGACCACCAAATGATGAACCAGAGCCACCCATCGGCATGAGCGCACCAGCCATTGATCCACTACTCGAACTACTACCACTCGAAAAACTAGGCATCATATTAGCCATTAATAGCTGTTGAAACGAATCACCATTCATCACTTGATTTGATTGATTATTTTGTTGACTCGTCTGAAACGGGCTATTTTGCATGGCACGTTGATAGCCTAATACCGCTTCAAACATACGTGAATCGACCATATTGGTCACTCCTCTTACTTTGTCGACAAATCTCTAACGCTATTATAGCATAGATTTGATTTTTTTCAGCACTAGAATCGTTTCATCGATCTCTTCTTCACTTACGTCGTAATGGGTCACAAAACGGACGAGTGTCGGCCCGAACTGAACGGCTTGAATACCATCATCAGCAAGTCTTGTCATCATATCAGCGCCACTTATCCCGGCTGACGCTACGTCCATAATGACAATGTTTGTTTCGACTGGATAAGCCAGTTCAAACCCCGCTTCTTTAATTCCGTTTGCTAGTTTCGCAGCGTGTTTGTGATCCTCATCTAATCGTTTTGACATTTCCGTTAAAGCAATCATGGCTGGTGCTGCAATCACGCCAACTTGACGCAAGCCACCACCTAAGCGTTTACGCCATTTCCGGGCTTGTTTAATAAATTGATGCGAACCTGCAATAATCGACCCGACTGGTGCACCAAGTCCTTTTGATAAACAAATCTGAACCGTGTCGGCTTGGCTAGCGTATGTTTTGACTGAAATCCCAGTTGCTGCTTGAGCATTAAATAACCGCGCTCCGTCTAAGTGAACTGGAATATTGTTCGCTTGTGCCATCTGATAGGTCGCTTCCATCGTCTCTAACGGCAACACCGCACCACCTGCTCGGTTATGCGTGTTTTCGAGCAAAATAAGTCCAGTTTCAGGCAAATGAACATCTTCTGGGCGAATCGCTGCCGCCACATCAGCCGGGGCCATCACGCCACGTGCTCCCTTAATCGTCCGTGGTTGTACACCCGCAAAAGCAGAAATCGCAGCCCCTTCGTAGTAAAACACATGCGCTTCTTCTTCAAGCAAGATTTCTTGCCCAGGCTGTGTGTGCGTTAAGACCGCAATCTGATTCCCTTGCACGCCACTAGTCACGAATAGCGCCGCTTCTTTGCCTAACATGTCAGCCGCTTTTTCCTCTAGTTTCGTGACAGTCGGATCTTCTTCATAAACATCGTCGCCTACCTCAGCATGAAAACTAGCTTCTCGCATCGCCTGCGTTGGTTTTGTTACTGTATCGCTTCTTAAATCGATCATGATCCAATCTCTCCTTTTTATTTACCGATTGAATGAATTGTTTCTATCTACTCGTTTTTCCACTCGTTCACCTGTTGTCGTGTACATCGAGCGACCTAGATATAATGGAATTTCTAATTGATGATCATCAGGCAATCCATTTGCCAAAAATAACTCATCATCACGATAAAACTGAGTGATATCACCGACAAACCAATCATGATCACCATATGTATTCACATCAATCACTCGACATTCGTAAGCCACATACGCATCGTGTAAAATAGGAGCATTAATTGTCTGGCCTCGATCAAATTCCATGCCACCTACTTCAAATTTATTCACATCACTTCCGCTAAAACTACCTGATTGTTGAATGAATTCTGCCCGTTCCATCGGTAAAAAATGAACCGCAAATTCACCTGACTGTTTAATCAACTCATATGTATACCGTTCGCGTCCGATCGCCACGCCATAAATCGGCGGATCGAATGAAATATACGAATGCCACCCAGCAGCCATGACATTGTCTTCACCATTGTGACTCGCGGTGACGATTGCGACCATGCCCGGATAACTATGCATGACGGTTTTATCTGTTGGTTGTCTCATTAGTTGCCACCTACTTTCGTATTTCACTCTATTTTAACAGAAAATTCGCTCACCTGAACGGCATTTATGATATATTGAACAAAGGAGGGATAAACATGTTTAAACCGACAGAAGCATTTGCGCGAGAGCTTGATGCAAACGACCCATTCAATCAATATAAACAAGAATTTTATATAAGTGACGACCATATTTATTTAGACGGTAATTCGCTCGGCCTGATGCCTAAGCGAGCAGAAGAATCATTACAACAAGTGATGAACACTTGGAAAGAAGAAGCGATTGGCGGGTGGATGAGTAGTGAACATCCGTGGTTTTATTTATCGGAGAACTTAGGTGAGCGTGTAGCGCCTCTAGTAGGTGGCAAGCCAGAGGAAGTGATTGTCACAGGTTCAACGACGACGAATCTTCACCAACTCGTGAGCACCTTTTATCAACCAGAGGGTAAACGCACGAAAATTTTAGCTGATGAACTTAATTTTCCATCTGATATTTATGCCTTGCAAAGCCAACTCAACTTGCATGGCTATGATCCTGATGAACATTTAATTCAAGTCGAAAGCCGTGATGGCCGGACGATTGATGAGGATGATATTATTCAAGCGATGACTGACGAAGTAGCTTTGATCGTACTTCCGACTGTTTTATACCGTAGCGGTCAATTATTAAATATTCGAAAACTAACAGAAGCCGCCCATGAAAGAGGCATTTTGATTGGATTCGACGGCTGTCATTCAGTTGGCGCAATCCCCCATAATTTTCATGACGACGGTGTTGATTTTGCCTATTGGTGCCATTATAAATACGTTAACAGCGGGCCTGGTGGTGTCGCGGGTTTATTCATTCATGAAAACCATTTCGACCGCACGCCTGGTTTAACAGGTTGGTTCGGTTCTGATAAGGATAAGCAATTCGATATGGAACATACTTTTACAAAGGCTCAAGACGCTGGCGCATTTCAAATCGGGACGCCGCATGTGTTTAGCGCTGCACCGTTAATCGGGTCTTTATCATTATTTGAAGAAGTCGGAATCGAAGCCGTTCGTGAAAAATCCCTACAAGCAACAGCTTATTTTATGTATTTAGTCGAACACGAATTAAGTGAGTTCGGATTCACAATCGGGAACCCACGCGAAGACGAACGTCGTGGTGGTCATATTTGCTTAGAACATGATGCTGCCGCGAGTATTTGTAAAGCACTAAAAGAGCGTGACATCACGCCTGACTTCCGTGCTCCTAATGTTATTCGTTTGGCACCCGTCGCTTTTTACGTGTCTTATCATGACATATACCGCACGGTGCAAATTTTAAAAGATATCATGACGAACGAAACGTATAAACAATACCAAAATGAACGCGACGTCATTGCGTAAGGAGAGTGACCACAATGATCGATATTTCACGAACATTAAATGCAGACACACCAACTTGGCCTGAAGATGAACCCTTTTCATATGATCTAACCGCTTCAAAAGCCGAAACAGACTCAGTCAATATTGGCCAATTCACTACAAGTTGCCACACCGCAACTCATATTGATGCGCCATTTCATTTTAATGATAGCGGCTTAACTGTCGATCAATTACCGATTGATTTATACATGGGCCCTGTCTTAGTGATTGATCTTACAACTAAACAACGGATTACACCTGAAGATTTAAACTTTATTAATTTATCCGACGTACGACGTGTAATTTTAAAGACCGATGCTTGGCCAAATGGCGACCCATTTCCAACTGAAATTCCTGAGCTAGATTCACGGCTCGGTGCATTTTTCCACGAACACGGAGTTGAGCTCGTTGGCGTTGATTTACCGTCTGTCGACCCATTGGACAGCAAGACGCTCGACACACACCACGCCTTTGAGGAAAACGACATTCATATTTTAGAAGGGGTCGCACTAGATGGTGTTGAGGCTGGTCACTATTACTTATCAGCATTGCCCCTCAAGCTAGAAGGTGCAGATGGTTCGCCCGTTCGCGCAGTTTTGCAATCCCTATAAAAAATCCCCACCGCGGTGGGGATTTCGCTGTATCAAGACGTATTTTCGCCGTATAACTCAGGAAAATCGCTGTATATTGACACATTTTCGCTGTATGAGCATCCTTTTTCGCCGTATCAGAGCGCTTTTTCGCTGTATGAGCATCCCTTTTCGCCGTATCACGTACTATTTCTTCCCCATTTCAACTTTTATTTCGTTCAAAACTTCATCTTAGTTTATTTCCTCATCAATAAATAGATAAAATACGGAGCACCAATTAACGCGACCACAATGCCTGCTGGTAGATTACCGACTGATAGTAAATTCATTCCGATTAAATCAGCGACAAGCAGTAACCAACCGCCGATCAAAAGGCAAATCGGTAGATATAATTGTGTCCGCGGTCCAATCAATTGTTTCGCAATATGCGGTGCGAGTAAACCAATAAATGAAATACCACCTGTGACAGATACCGCAGAGGCAGCTAGGGCAACAGCAATGATCAGCAATACCACTCGGACTTTTTCAATCCGCAACCCAATTCCAACGGCGGCTTGTTGTTGCAAGCTTAACATATTCATCTGATTAGCCATGGCAAACACAACGGGCACAAGCACGAACAACCACGGTGATAAGATCCAGACGAATGACCAATCTGTACCCCAAATATCACCAGCCATCCACTGCACAATAAAATCGACTTTTTCCCGCTCGGCTGAACTAATTAAGACCACCATTAAGCCAGAGAAGGCCATCGAAAAACCGACACCTGTGAGCACCAATCGGATAGGTTCAATACCAGACTGTTTCCGATAAGAAAACAGATAAATCATCGCTGCGGTCAGAAACGCACCTAAAAACGCTACGAACGGCAACATAAATGCAAATGAACCAGCTGCAATAGGGAAGAACAAGAAGTAGATCGCAACAGCGACGCCCGCTCCGGAATTAATCCCAATAATACCTGGGTCGGCTAAATCATTCTTCGTCATCGCTTGTAAAATCGCACCTGATAGAGCTAGAACCATACCAGCCAATAGCGTCACCAACATGCGTGGTATGCGGATGGACCACAGCACAAATTCTTCTTCAAACGTTCCTTGACCGAAAAGTGTCGCGATCATGCGGTTAAATGCTAATGTCGAATCACCAATTTGCAGACCAACCATCATCGTTAACAGCAATAATAGACTGAACGCTAGAACCAATAATCGTTGTTTTCGTATCACACTTGAATGAATCATGAGAATGCTCGCCCCCCTTTATTCAAGACATAAAGGAAGAACGGCAACCCTACAACAGACACAATCGCAGCCAGCGGGGTTTCGTAAGGGGCATTGATCGTACGCGCAATCGTGTCAGCCGCTAGCATAAAAATACCGCCAACTGTTGCACTCATCGGCAGGATCAAACGATAATCCGTTCCGACAATTGGACGCACCATATGAGGCACCATCAAGCCGACAAACGCTAAGTTTCCGACTAATGATACGGCGCCACCCGCTAATAAAATAATGACAATAAACAATAATGTTTTCGTACGGGCTACGTTTTGCCCAAGGCCCACAGACATTTCTTCATTTAAGCTCATGACCGTTAATTGCCGTGATAATAATAGGGCAATGAGAATTCCCGCGGCGACAATCGGTGTTAAAACAGCCAATTGCCCCCAGGATGTTCCCATTACAGCACCCGCTGTCCACATCGAGACATCTTTAGAAATTTGAAATAAAATCCCCGTTCCTTCAGCTACTGCATAGAGGAAAGCAGACACAGCAGCGCCAGCTAAAATAATACGAAACGTATTAAAGCCACGCGGGTTCAGTGCACTGATACCAAAAACGAGCGCAGCCCCTACTGCCGCACCGATAAAACAAGCGATCATAATCCCGAAATAATTCATATTCGGAATAAAGGCGATCGCCAAAGCTAAAGCTGCATTAGCTCCTGCTGTTAAACCAAGTAGTCCTGGGTCTGCTAAAGGATTTCGCGTCATCCCCTGCATAATAGCACCCGCAACAGATAAAGCCATGCCTACCAATAAAGCTCCAAGTTCTCGTGGCAAGCGTATTTCACGCAAAATTAACACATCACCAGTTGGGTTCGCTTGAGTAATAGATAGCCAGACATCATGGACCGTCGTATCAATCGCTCCAAAGACCATCGACACACCTAGCATGACGATTAATAGAATGATAGAGCTTATGAATATGTAAGAAAAACGTGTGTTCATAACGATCAACCTTTATCTCATGAATAAAAGGCGGGTGCACCCCGCCTCAATAGATTACTCTGCTTCTCCTAGAAAGTGTTCCTTAAAGAACTGTAATTGATAATCGAGCGAAATAGGATCATTGAAATAGAATTCTTTCGCATCTGCTTCAAAGACACGATCATTCTCTACTGCTGGAATGTTCTGATAGGTTTCTGTTTCTTCAAATGAGTTATCTAAATCATTGTTTTTACTATAGACGATATAGTCGCCTGCATACTCTGGTAATGCTTCAAATGATAACGCATAGAAACCATCTTCAAGCGCCATTTCTTTAACTTTTTCAGGCATCTTCAAGCCCATTTCTTGATACAAGATTTCCGTACCACGCGCCCAATTGTCGCCAAATACGTAAAGTTGTTTATCAAAGTTTTCGATCACGGTCACCGTTGCATCTTCGCCAATCTCGGCCTTAATTTCTTCTCCAGCTTCTTGTGCTCGTGTTTTAAAGTCTTCAATCCATTCATTAGCTTGTTCTTCTTTGTTCAATAGCTTAGCAATTTCACGGTGCTGTTCTAAGTAGCCTAAGTTGCCATACGTATACGTAACCGTTGGAGCAATTTCACGTAGACGATCAAGATTTTTCTCACTGTCTAAACCAATAATAAGGTCAGGATCTAATTCGATGATTTTCTCTAAATCCTCAGACGTAACCGTTTCAGCCCCTTCTAAATGCTCTTCATAGCGCGGGTTGCTCATGGAATACGAATCTGCGCCTACGACATTGGTATCGAGTGAAAGGACATTCCCTGTATAAGTCGATAATACGACAACACGTTCAGGGTTGGCCGGAACTTCTACTGGACCATTCTCTGATTCATAAGTTCGCATCTCCCCATCAGCTGATTCTTCTGATTCAGTGCTATCGTCTTCATTCGTTTCTTCTGTATTGGAATCATTGGATCCCTCAGCATTGGTACTTTCTGATTCATCACCATTACCACAGGCACTAATTAGCATAAGCATGGCGATCAGTAGTAAAGGAATCAACCGCTTTATTGTCATTGTCATTCTCCCCTTTAATTAAATTATAAGTAAGGCAAATCGGTCTTCCTGTCCGCGGATCTTGCCCAATGACGGCATCAATATCAAACACACTGCGAAGTACGTCAGCTTGCATGACATCTTCATAATGGCCCTCTTTTATTATTGAACCTTCACGCATGGAAATAATGTAATCAGCAAAACGAGCTGCATGATTTAAATCATGTAAGACCATGACGATCGTTCGGCCTTCTGATTGGTTAAGATTTTGAAGTAATTCTAATACTTCAAGCTGGTGAGCAAGGTCTAAATAAGTTGTTGGTTCATCAAGGAAAATCATCTCCGTATCTTGAGCTAGAGCCATCGCAATCCACACACGCTGCTGTTGGCCACCCGATAACTCATCAACTGGACGATGTTTATATGTCTCTACCCCAGTCGATTCCATCGCTTGGTGAATCACTTCCACATCTTCCTCGCTTAAACGACCAAATCCTTTTTGATACGGAAAACGTCCATAGGAAACGAGTTCACCAACTGTAAGCCCGTTAGCATAATCGTTACTTTGTGGTAAGATCGCCATCTTCTTAGCGACGTCTTTCGTTTTCTGCTTAGCTATATCTTCACCATCTAACAACACTCGGCCTGAATCTGGCGTCAGAATCCTAGTTAACCCTTTAAGCAAAGTTGATTTTCCGCAACCATTGGGGCCAATAATAGCTGTTATTTGCCCTTCTGGAATATCGACGTTTAAATGATCCAACACGGTATGCTCATCATAGCCAACTAATAATTGCTCACCTTTGATCCGCACAGCAAATACCTCCTGCCTTTATTGATAATGATTATCACTGTCATCACATCCCCTATTAAACCACATACATCACGAAAGTCAACACCTATTCTCAATTAAATGTTTCTAATAAATTAATACTTAATAGTTGATCCTAACGATGATAACTGGATTCGAAAGGGTTGAAATTAATCGCTAAATCGATTAGAATTTATTGAGAATGATTATCAATTTTTGAGCGAGGTGAGTTTCTTATGACTCATGATCTATATGATGTGACGATTATCGGTGGTGGCCCAGCTGGATTGTATTCGGCTTTTTATAGTGGATTACGTGGCATGAAAACAAAGATTATCGAATATCAGAATGTTTTAGGCGGGAAAGTAAACGTCTATCCTGAAAAAATGATTTGGGATGTTGGTGGACAGCCTCCTGTAACAGGCGAGACATTTATGAACCAGCTAATCGAACAAGGCTTAACATTTGATCCCACCGTTATTTACGGGGAAAAAGTCGTTAGCATGCAACAAGACGAGGACGGGCTCTTTTACTTAACGGGCGATTCTGGCAACAAACATTGGACGAAGACGGTGATTGTGGCAGTAGGAAGTGGCATTTTGAAGCCTCAAAAATTAAAAATAGATAATGCTGATCGATTTGAAGTATCGAATTTAAATTATACAGTTAAATCCTTAAAACGTTTCCAAGATAAAACCGTGATTATTTCAGGCGGCGGTAATTCAGCAATCGACTGGGCGAATGAACTTGAACCGATTGCTAAAAAAGTTTTCGTCACCTGTCGAAAAGATCATTTATCAGGTCATGAAGCTCAAGTCGACCAACTGATGAATAGTAATGCGACATGCTTATTTAACTCTTGTATCGCAAACCTCGTCCCTTGCCCTGACCGAGAAATGATTGAGTATGTTGAAGTGTTGAATCAAGAAACCAATGAAGTCGAACAAGTGGCTGTCGATGAGGTAATCGTCAATCACGGCTATGAAATGGATGCCGAACTCCTGCAAAAAAGCGAATTAAATTTAAATATGGTGGATGATTATTTCATTGAAGGAAATGCAACTAGCGAGACCTCCGTCCCAGGCGTATTCGCAGCGGGTGACATATTAAAACACGACGGGAAATTAAACTTAATCGCAGGCACATTCCAAGACGCAGCCAATGCAGTCAACCAGGCGAAACAGTTTATTTCACCCGATTCGAGCGGACAAGCGCTGGTTTCATCTCACAATGACGTATTCAAAGAGCGTAACGAACAACTTAAACAACAAATGCTAGACACTTAAAGATAGCGAAATCCCTACCTCAATAGGGATTTCGCTGTATTAAGAGCAGTTTTCGCTGTAAGGAAGCTTAATTTCGCTGTATCGCAGCAATTTTTCGCCGTATCAGAACGCTTTATCGCTGTATGAGCACTCTTTTTCGCTGTATCACAGCCCAATTTCGCTGATAAAATATCTCTGTTCCCAGTTAAATCACCTATTTTAACGGCTAACCGCACAATTATAGATAGTAAACCTTCCTCACAACGCAGTCCGCACATTCCATAATTCTGGGAAAAAGTAATGGTCAAGCACTTGTTTTAAATAACCGACGCCAGAAGAACCACCTGTGCCTGTTTTATGTCCGATAATGCGTTCAACTGTCTTCATATGTCGGAAGCGCCATTGTTGCATCCAGTCTTCGATATCGACTAGTTTCTCAGCTAATTGATACAAATTCCAGTAGCGGTCTGGGTCTTGATAAACTTCGACCCAAGCTTGTTCCACACTAGCATTCGTTTGATAGGTTTCTGTTAAATCTCGTTCCAACACAGACTGATCAATTGCGAATCCTGCTTTAGCCAACGCCTCAATAGCCACATCATACAAGCCTGGTGCTTCATAGGCTTCTTTTAAGCGATCATAAATTTCTGGTTCATTCTTATATATCTTCAACGCATGTGAAGTTTTATAGCCCAGCGCAAACTCGACCAAACGGTATTGATAAGATTGAAAGCCTGACGCGTTGCCTAATTGATCGCGGAAACCTAAATACTCACTCGGTGTCATCGTTGATAATACGTCCCACGCCTTAATAATCTGTGTTTGAATACTCGACACACGAGAAAGCATCTTAAACGCTGGCTGATACTCTTCATTTTGTATCGCTTTCACTGCCGCTTCTAACTCGTGCAACGTTAATTTAATCCATAGTTCGCTGACTTGATGAATGACAATAAATAACATTTCATCGTGATGGTCTGACAAGCGATTCTGACTATTTAAAATCGAATCCAAATCTAAATAATCACTATACGTCATCCGATCTTTAAAATCAGTATGAATATCCTCTTCATGTTTATTCGTCATGATTCTAACCCCTTTTTTAATCAACTTAAAACAAACATTTCATCCCATTGATCCGTTTCTTTTATCTTAACATAACCACCCTTAAACAGATGAATTTATGATAAAATAGAGTAAGAGAATTAATGGGGGAATCATGTGTGAATGAACATTTCGCAAAATGGAACCAAGAGTTACAATCGCCACAAATTATTTATTCAAACATCAACCAGGAAATCGAGCGCTTGCGTTCAATTCATCAGCTTAATATCGAATTCGGTCAGCAAGAAGAGTCATTTGACAATATTACAGAACTCGCGAAAAGTATCTTCAATGTAGAAATGGCTTTAATTACTATTGTTGATTCGGATTGGCAATGGTTTAAATCATGTATTGGCTTGCCTGAACAGCTAGAACAAGATGGCAGAACACCTCGTGAACAATCCTTTTGCCAGTATTTATTTGTCGAAAACCAACCCTTTCAAGTAGAGGATGCGACCCTAGATGATCGCTTCAAAAATAATCCACTTGTAACGAATGGACTTATTAAGTTCTATGCAGGCGTACCATTAAAGTTAAGTGACGGCCACATTATCGGGTCATTATGCGTACTGGATTCCAAGCCAAATAAGTTAACTGAAGCAGAGTTCGATCAGCTTGAGAAACTGGCAAATTGGGCCATGACCGAAATTGAAGTCAAACAAAAGTTTCAAGACCTTTCGGAGCAACAACAAGCAATCAATGAACTGGTTGAACGAAACGCCTATCTAACAGCTGGCGTTGAACACTCTTCTTCTTCCATTGTGATTACAGATGCCAAACAACCTAATAATCCGATCATTTATGTCAACCAAGCTTTCACTGAATTAACAGGGTATGAATCAGATGAAGTCATGGACCATAATTGCAACATCCTTCAAGGCCCAGACACGGATCAAGATACGATTAATTACATAAAAGTTTGCATCGAAAACCGAGAACCAGCTCAAACTGAAATTCTAAACTACCACAAAGATGGTTCTACCTTTTGGAATGAATTAATCATTAACCCTATTACAGATGACCAAGGTGATGTGCCGTACTTCATCGGTATTCAACAAGACATTACGCGCCGCAAAGAAATCGAACAGGGTCTTGTGAAGAATTTATTTGAGAAAGATCGCTTATTTAATGCACTACCAGAATTAATCATTATGCTTGATCAAAATGGTCAAGTACATAATGCCAATAGTCGTTTATTACCTTTTACAGGCTATTCGATTACTGAACTGATGAGTCAACCGATTACACAACTAATTCAAACCAATGACCTGACCACAATCATTAACAACACCTTTCAAAAAGGGTCTTCCACCTTTGAAGGTGCTCTCGTTACCAAAGATTTAGAATACTTGCCATTTCAATGGAACTTCTTAGCGCTTCGAGGTGCTGATGGTACTCAATCAAGCATTGTCGCCATTGGTGAAGATATTCGTGACCGTCTCCAATTACAGAAAGACGTGGAATATGCGGGGCATTTACAAAAGGAATTACTTCAACCTAATATCGAGGATGAAAAGATTACGCTCAAGTTCTTACATGAAGCTAGCAACTATGTAAGCGGTGATAGTTACGGATATGACTATAATGAGAAAGAAAACCGCTTATTCATTTACTTGCTCGATGTTATGGGACACGGGGTGGCTACAGCTTTACAAACGAGTACAATCAACCTCCTATTTAACCAAATCGCTCGAGAAAATATGAGCGTTAAAGACAAGGTCTCATGGGTGAATCGCACGTGCACCCGTATCTTCCCTGATGCTTATTTTGCCACCGCCTTTTGTGCTGATATCGATTTAAATACTGGGCATGTTACTTATGTAGCTGCAGGTATTAATTTCTTTGCTTATGAAAAAGACGGTGAAACTCATGGAAGTGCTGTTCCTGGCGCACTAATTGGGATTGAAGAAGACATGGAATTCACTGAACATACGTTAACACTGAGTCAAGGCGATGCCCTCTATCTCATGACAGACGGTATTTACGAACGAATTAATAAAGATGAACTACCGAATGACTTTAATCAGTTCTATACCTATCTATACAATATAACCGGTCAGCAAAATGTGCCTGACGATACAACAGCTGTTTGTTTAAAGTTACATTAAGCAATCAAAAAACTTGAATGGCTGTAATCCCTATTGCTAAACTAGGTATTGGATGAAAGACGAATAAAGGATGTGACGAACCATGCGTGTTGTAAATAATATAACGGATTTAATTGGGGATACCCCACTCGTTAAGTTAAATAAATTAAGTCCCGAAGACGGTGCTGATATCTATTTAAAACTAGAATTCTTCAACCCAAGTGGTAGCGTTAAAGACCGCGCTGCTTATAATATGATGATTGAAGCTGAAAACGCTGGCGAACTTAAAGCAGGTTCAACGATTATTGAACCGACAAGCGGTAATACTGGTATTGGTCTAGCGATGACTGCTGCCGCACGTGGTTATCAAGCGATCCTCGTGATGCCTGATACGATGACGAAAGAACGGATTAAATTACTCCAAGCTTACGGAGCACGTGTTGAATTAACACCTGGTGATGAAAAGATGCCTGGTGCAATCCGCCGTGCGAAAGAATTAATGGACGAAATCCCAAACAGCTTCATGCCGATGCAATTCGAAAATGAAGCAAACTCCGATGCCCACCGCCATACAACAGCAAAAGAAATTGTTGAAGCGATGGAACAAATCGGCAAGCCCCTTTCAGCTTTTGTCGCAACAGCTGGTACAGGTGGTACGATTACAGGAACAGGCGAGGAATTAAAGAAAGTATATGAAGACTTATCGGTCCATGTGGTTGAACCTGCAGGATCGCCTGTCTTATCAGGTGGAAAACCTGGTAAGCACAAGCTTGTCGGCACAAGCCCAGGCTTTGTTCCAGATATTTTGAACCAAGACGTCTATGATGAAATCTTCAAAATTGAAGATGATCAAGCCTATAAAGTTGCGCGCGGCCTTGCACGAGAAGAAGGTATTTTAGTCGGCACATCAGCCGGAGCATCAGCTTATGCTGCCATTGAAGTCGCTAAACGCAAGCAACCAGGCGAAGTCGTCGTCGCGATTATCCCTGATTCTGGCGAACGTTATTTATCAGGCGATTTATTCGATCATGATAAAGAAGTTTAAATAATATAACAATTTTTTGGAACGAATTGAATGGTTAAACCTTTCGAACGCTATGCCCAGGCATAGCGTTTTTGAGTTTAATAAAGTTAAAAACATAACGTTATTACCTTTTCAATTTGTTATCATAAGTTATTTTCATTGTATACAAAAATAAAGTAATTTGGTCGACATGCGCCCAAATGTTTGGTATATTTAGTGTATCGAAATAATCGGACTGCGAAAGAATTAGAAAGAAGGGGTACCTTGACGTCAGATCAAGAACAATTAGCGAGACGAAACTTGGCAATCATGTGGTTTGCCAACTTTTTTATTGCCGGCAGCATGACTATGGTGATGCCATTTTTATCGCTATATATAGATACATTCGGCAACTTTTCAGAAGAATACGTGACAAACTGGGCTGGGTGGACGTTTGCCGTAACGTTCATGACGGCGATTATCTTCTCACCTATTTGGGGTCGTGTTGGCGATCGATTTGGCCGTAAACCAATCCTAGTCGTGATGGCATTTGGTCTGACAGCTTCGGTATTTACAATGGGCTTCGTCGATTCAGTTATCCAATTGTTTATGCTACGTCTTGTCATGGGTATTTTCGCTGGATTTATCTCAACATCCCAAGCACTGATTTCTACCCAAACACCGAAGCATATTTCTGGTCGTGTGATGGGAACCCTTCAGACAGGTACGGTTACCGGGACTTTAACAGGACCTTTACTCGGTGGTGTTTTGGCTGATTGGATTGGTTTTGCCCAAGCTTTCCAAATCATTTCAGGTGCTTTATTAATCGCGGCTCTCCTCGTCTTCTTTGCCCTAAAAGAAGTTCGACTAGAAGCATCACCTGAAGATAAAGAAAGCTATTCGAAAAAAGAAGTCCTATTGCACATTGTACGACACCCGATGTTACTAGCGGTACTCGTCATTTCGATGTTCATTCAAATCGCTCACTTCTCTATTCAACCGATTTTAGCGTTGTATGTAGAAGAATTGAATGGTCCTGCCAACTTAGCGTTTATCTCAGGAATCGCCTTTTCCATTACAGGGCTCGGTAACTTGTTAATGACACGTCGTTGGGGAATTATTGCCGATAAAGTCGGCTATGATAAAATTCTCATTTTACTTGTGTTTTTAGCGGGAATTGTTTACTTCCCTGGCGCCTTAGTGACAGAAGTCTGGCAACTCGTAATTGTCCGCTTCATGCTCGGATTAACGCTTGGTGGGATCATTCCTATCCGTATGGCGTACATTCGCCAAGCAGCGCCGATCGCCATTCAAGGTGAAGTCCTTGGTTACAACACGAGCCTACGCTTTTTAGGCAATGTGATTGGTCCAGTCATGGGTGGTGTCATCGCTGGTTATTATGGAATTGCAAGTGTGTTTTATGTAACCAGTGCCTTATTAGTCGCCAGTGGTATCGCATTACTTCTAACGAAAACGAAACAAAGTGAGCTAGAAGAAAAGGATCCAATCAACGACCAAACGGTTAAGTCAACACAATAAATCAGTTGGCAAAGCCTACAAATAACGATAAAATATCAATGGAACGAATACGAAAAACGGAGGTTCTCCAATGAAGAAAGTTTTTGTCTTAGCTGGCTCTGACACAAGCGGTGGCGCTGGGATTCAGGCTGACCTTAAAACGTATCAAGAAAATGGCGTTTATGGCATGACAGCGTTAACGACAATTGTCGCCCAGAATCCTCAAAACGAGTGGGCACATGACGTCTATCCGATTGATTTAGAGACCGTTAAAGCTCAAACATCGACTATTTTAGATGGGGTCGGTGTCGACATTATGAAAACAGGCATGCTCCCATCCACTGATATTATTCAATTTGCTGCAGATACGATCGATCAATACAACCTCGATGCCGTAGTCGACCCTGTCTTAGCATGTAAAGGACAAGATGAACCAGTTTATCCGGAAAATGCTAAAGCACTTCGAGATATTTTAGTGCCAAAAGCGTTAATTACGACACCGAACTTGTTTGAAGCAGGTCAACTCGCAGATATGAACAATATTACAACGATTGATGAGATGAAAGAAGCTGCTGAACGCATTTATGAACTAGGTGCTAAACATGTTGTCGTGAAAGGCGGTTCCGAAGTCGAAGGGGATCGTGCGGTTGATGTTTATTATGCAGGTGACGAATTTACGCTACTTGAACATGATGCCATCGACACACCTTATAATCACGGAGCTGGTTGCACATTTGCCTCAGCGATTACGTCTGCTGTTGTCAACGGACACACGCCAGAACAGGCAGTTTATTTCGCTAAACAATTTATTACGAATGCAATCGAAGCTTCATGGAAATTAAACCAATACGTTGGCCCTGTTAACCAATACGCTAACCGCAATGCGCATATTGACCTTTAAGATTCATTGATAACGCCGTTCTAACTTAGAGCGGTGTTATTTTTTAAGCTCATAATATAAAGACTTATTGAGTTTACGTTATCATAGAATAAATAGTGATGACTGAAAGGAGACTAAAACATGGCTGAACAAATGAACGTCGAAAGCTTTAACTTAGACCATACCAAGGTAAAAGCACCTTATGTCCGTCTTGTAAGTGTAACTGAAGGCGGAAACGGTGATACCATCCGTAAATACGATATTCGATTTAAACAACCCAACCAGGACCATATGGCAATGGATGCGCTTCATTCGATTGAACATCTCATGGCTGAAAACATTCGCAATCACCTCGACAATGTAATCGACATTGGGCCAATGGGCTGCCAAACAGGATTTTATTTATCTGTTTTAAATAATGATGACGAAAAAGCAATTATGGCCGCTTTAGAGAAAACATTTGAAGATGTGCTTGAAGCTGAAGAAGTCCCAGCGTGCAATGAGGTACAATGTGGTTGGGCAGCGAATCATAGCTTAGAAGGCGCTCAGGAACTTGCCCGTGAAATGCTGGGTCAAAAAGATGAATGGCATATCGTGTTTTAAATAAAACGAATCATGCTTAAATTAATGGTTGAAATATAACGACTTTTCATGAAAAATATAATCAATAATAATCCACGTACCAGTAAGACAGTCTTATTGGTACGTCTTTTTTCTAAGTAAACGCTAAGAGGTGATTTGATGCAAATTCGCGAAATTGAAGCAAAAGATAATCAAGCGATTGAATCCATCATAAAACGCTCATTGGAATCTTTCGGACTTAATATTCCTGGTACGGCTTATGTGGACCCTCATTTACATAATTTAGCTGATTTTTATGCAGGAGATCCTTATGCCAAGTATTGGGTCGCTGAGAATGACGACGGTGAAATCGTTGGCGGCGTTGGCATTGGCCCCTTTCATGTAGAAGATAATGTTTGTGAGTTACAAAAGCTTTATGTAGCTCCAAAAGCTCAAGGACAAGGCGTAGCTTATGACTTAATGAATGTTGCTTTGACTTTTGCAAGTGAACATTATGATGCTTGCTACCTTGAAACCTCTACCAAACTCGATGTTGCCAACAGATTATATGAAAAACTTGGCTTTGACCGATTAGACAAGCCAATCGAAGGATCCGATCATAACGCCATGGATGCGTGGTATTTAAAACGTTTTTCATCTTAAGATCCTCAGGTAAAAACATGTATAATTCTTGTTATTTGGCTGACCCTAAAACTGTCAATCAGTTTATAAGGAGGATTTTTTGATGGATCAACAACAAAACCCGAACAGTCAAATGAAAGAATCAGAAACATTACCAACGCACATGAGCAATGGTGGGCACGCGATTTATGACGCTCATGAAGCAATTTCGACAGTCATTGGTGCGATGGAACATTATAAGATGTACGAGCAGAACATTCAGTGCCAGCAGTTACAAGGCATTTTATCGAATCAGTACGACTACTTAACGCAAACGTATAATACGATGGTTGATGCGTATTCATCTGGTCAGAAACCAGCTCAACCAACTGCTGTTTACAATATGGAGATTTCAAATGATGTCACGTACGGCTTACAACCGAGCCAGCCAAAACAGCCAGAGCAAAACCCGCAACAATTGAATGATGAGTGTTATTCTGGATTTATGCTTGGTCAATTAAAAGCTTGCGCAACAGCAGCTAATAATGCAGCTCTAGAGGCGACAAACCCTGTTATGCGTCGTGTGTTACAAGATAGCGTACCAAATTTTTCTGAAATGGCTTACGAAATGTTCTTGTATCAGAATGACAAAGGCTATTATCAAGTCGCCCAATTCGATCAAGACACGACAAATCAATTGTTAAACAGCTACGCGCCTATGACTAACTCAGGTCAAACCCACTAATATTTAAAATGAAGCCGCCCTGGCGTGTATGGCCAGAGCGGCTTTTATTATTTAACAAAGTCCCCTGATTGTTAAACATTGTCTAGACAATGTTTAACAATACAGTTCAATTATTAGACAAAGGGGTGAGATTGTTTAACAATCTCAAAATTATTCGCGTTCATCGCGGATGATTTCCTTGAGTTCACGGATTTCTTGGCGCATTTGGGTTACTTCTTCTTTCAATTGCTCATCTTCGGGTGTCTCGCCATTCTCAAGTTGCTCTACTTTTTCAAAGTTATTCACAATCACACCAACGAATAGGTTCAAGACAATAAATGTCCCTGACAGAATAAAGGCGACAAAGTATGTCCATGCCCACCATACCTCCTCCATAATCGGGCGCATGATCGCACTGGCCCATGACTCGAGCGTAATAATCTGGAACAGGGTCAATAATGTGTCTTCAATCGTTCCGAAATATTCAGGCGCTACATCACGAAATAAGAACGTTCCCATCACACTAAAAACATAGAACATGATCCCTAGTAAAAGCATGATGGTTCCAAGTGATGGTAACGTCATAATTAAAGCATTCACAATTTTCCTAAGCGAAGGTATAACAGAAATCGTTCGGAAAACACGTAACACACGCAAAATACGTAAGACGGTCACAAATGGCGATCCCATAAAAATAAAGCTTGATGACACGATCACAAAGTCAAACACATTCCAGCCATCTTTGAAGAAATTCACTGTTGGTTTGGCTGCGATCAATTTCAAGATAATTTCCAAAGTAAAAATGATTAACACAAATGTATCGATTCGAACGAACCATTCACCGTATGATTCATATAATCCCCGATAACTTTCTAAACCAACAATCACGGCATTAATCAAAATTAATATAATAATCGTTGGTTGAAACGCTTTATGATTCACGATTTGTGCACTTTTTTACTGCAACTGGTTCATGTTCGCTCCCCCACTTTTGCTTTCATCCTTATAAATTCTATCACAAAATAATTTAATGAGAAAAAATCTATACATAGCTTTTTTTAATCCAGCGTGTTAAAATGCCAATTGAACAATAATTAATTAAAACCACACACTTGTTTTCTAGGGTTCCGCGAGACATTTTAGTTGTGTCGGCCTGGTCCAAGAGAAAACACACAGCACTCCGCTGTGACACGGAGGGACAAAAGCCCGGGAGATGTTGAATCTGACATCTCCCGGGCTTTTACTTTTGTTTTGAATGGTGGATCCTTAAGGAGGTTGTACCCATGACCATCCATTGGTTAAAAGTTGTCGCTGGTGCCTTTTTTGAAATATTTTGGGTGATTGGACTAAGTCACGCGAACAGTTTACTCACTTGGTCAGGCACTGTCATTGCCATTTTCTTAAGCTTTTTCTTCTTAATATTAGCAGCTAAACACCTTCCTGTTGGGACTGTATATGCAGTCTTTGCTGGTCTCGGAACAGCTGGAACCGTCATTGTCGATATGGTCTTTTTTGGCGAGCCTTTTCAACTTCTAAAAGTGTTGTTTATCGGCATACTTGTCGTCGGCATTATAGGATTAAAATTTGTAACGGAAGAACAGGGTGAAGCATAATGTATTGGACAGCGTTAATTTTTGCAGGACTATTTGAAATGACAGGCGTATTAGGAATTAACTTGATTAATCGCTATCGTAATTGGCAATCCGTCTTGTTTATGATCGTAGCTTTTTCAATTAGTTTTGCATTATTGTCAGTCGCCATGAACGCCATTACCATGAGTGTTGCCTATGCAATATGGACAGGGATTGGTGCTGCTGGCAGTGCGATTATGGGGATTTTATTATTTGACGAACCAGCCAACCGTCTGCGCTTATTCTTTATTTTTTGTATCATCGCCGCAACGGTCGGTTTAAAACTGGTGACATGATCCACGTGAAGCTTTACAAAAACTTCACATAACCTTTACTTGCGCTTAACAGACATTCGGCCCTTCATGAGCTAAACTTGAACTAGACCTATTACAATGACGGTCACCATTCGAGAGATCAAATGATTCATAAGGGGGTTCTCGTTTGGTACCGATTGTATAAATTTAGGTTAGATTACAAGTTGTAATATTAGTAACATAGTCGTAAACAAAACGTCACTTCTCTTTCACAGACAAATGAATCATCAACTTGTAGTATATAGTTATAAGCCAAATTGCTTGTGTGAACCTTCCCCTTTAATAGATTTTAAAATAGGTTAACCACCTAGCTTCCCCCTTAGCTAGGTGGTTTTTTGTGTTTTGAAAGGTTGTTGTCTTGCTCAGTTTTGAAATAAATCGCCTTATTTATTTCAAAACTGAATCCACTTATCTAATTAATCCACCTATTTATCTAATAAATTAAAAACAACCTACCGCTCAGGCAGGTTGTTTCGCTTCGACTTTAGTCGATTGTTCATGTTTATTTTGACGTGTCAGCCAATAGAAAATCGGCGTATCGATTGCAGCAATCAATAGCTTAATCACATATTGACTCAGGATCATCATCCACAAATTCGGAACGCTTCCAGCAAAGGCAATCGTAATAAAAATCGTGGTGTCTATAAATTGAGATGACGCCGTACTTAAATTATTACGCATCCACTTAAAACGGTTTGATGTCATCTTCTTTACTGTGGAGAAAATATACACATCAACAAATTGTGATGTTAAGTAGGCCGCACCGGATGCTAATACGAAGCGAGCATTTTGGCCAAGCAATGTCTCATAAGCGGCTTGTGACTCTTGTGCAAACGGCGCAACGGGTAATAGTTGCCCGAAGTAAATCATGATACTTGCGAAAATTTGTGCCACAAAGCCGAATATAATCGTTTGTTTTGCTTGTTGTTTACCGTACTCTTCGTGAATCACATCAGTAATTAAAAATGACACCGCGTAAACGACAACTGCCGCTGGAACAACGAAGGTCTCACTAAATGCGACCAACTTCCCTGCTAATACGTTCGCAATCACGAGGGATGTCGCAAAAATAATATTTAATAAAATTAATTTCTGGTCTCTACTCATCACGGTCGCGTACCGCCTTAGTCGACAGTTCGATACCACCGCGTGCTGATTGATGCACCGTCACTTCAACGTGCAACGGATCAATCGCGTAAACGAAATCATCCGCAATTTGCGCAGCTAATGACTCGCAAAATGCCCCTTGATCACGGAAAGACCATAAATAAAACTTAAACGACTTCGATTCAATGCACTTTTCGTTCGGTGTATATGAAATTTCTACCCGCCCGAAATCAGGTTGACCCGTTTTCGGACAAACCGCCGTAAACTCCAATGCATTAAATGAAACCGTCTGAACATTCGGAGCCGGGAACGCTTCTTCTTTTAAAATCTCACGCCCATGCTCCACACTCTCCGGCCTCGGCATCGGCCCAGACCGAGGTAAATAATAGTTCTCTGACATGTTTCTCATCTCCTTAGTTTTGATTAAGCAGGATTTCGCGAACTGCTCTAAACGTTTGCACAAATAGTTATTCTATCAGACTTTGTTACACTTCACAATAAAATGGTTTTCGCCGTATAACAGCTGGTTTTCGCCGAACACATCCGCTTTTTCGCTGTATACCTGGCAAATTTCGCTGTATGTGAAAGCTTTTTCGCTGTATCGGCCACCATTTTCGCTGTATGTGGATCTATTTTCGCTGTATTAACCTTTCTATCACGAGCGAATTACCTCTTAATCTTCCATCACCTTCTCAACAAACCGCTTCAACACATGAATCGTTTGAACACAGTCACTCAACGACGACCATTCAGCTGGATTGTGACTCACACCATCTAAACTTTGGGTAAACAGCATCGCCATCGGTACATAGCGACCTAAGATCATCGCATCGTGACCAGCGCCACTTGGTAGATAAAATGGTTCGACATCAAGCGCTTCACGCATAGCTTCACCCGCTTGCGCCTGCATGTCAGCAGGCACTTCGACTGGCGCCACATTCATCGACTCTTGGATCGAAACGGTTGTCCCATGTGCGTCACTTACTTGTTGAGCATATTCTTTAATCTGCTTCGATAATTCTTCTTTCCACTCCAATTTAATGTCACGAATATCAACTGACAAAGTGACCTCGCCTGGAATCACGTTCACGCCATTCGGTTCAACTGACAATTTCCCAACTGTCGCAACACCAGAATCACTCACTTGACCAGGGAAGTCCTTCACATTCAACATAAATTCACTCGCTGCGACTAACGCATCCGTCCGATCATTCATCGGGGTATTCCCAGCATGGCCAGCCACACCTGAAAACGTGATACTTAACCACGTCGGCCCAGCAATGCCTGTCACGACACCAACGGGTAAATCGCGTTTCTCTAGTTGTTTCCCTTGTTCAATATGAACTTCGACAAAAGCCTTCACATCATCCAAATTACGTTTTGCCTCACGAAAACCATTCGGCGTCAAGCCGACATCAGCCAAAACATCCGTAAACGGACGACCATTAAAGTCGACCCGCTTCACTTCTTGCTCCATATCAAGTTCACCGACAACGGACTGACTGCCGAGTAAGCCTCCATTAAATCGAGCGCCCTCTTCGTCCGTAAAAACCACGACTTCATACGGAACTGCCGGCTTCACGCCAGCATCTTTCCAAGCTGAAGCCACTTCAAGTGCACTTAGTACTCCTAAAGGTCCATCAAAATGACCACCATGCATGACACTATCTAAATGGGAACCTGATACAACAGCTGGTCCATCTGTCTCACCTTCCACGCGGCCAAACACATTGCCAGCCCCATCAATATGTACATCCAATCCGTCTTCTGCCATCCACTGTTTCACAAGATCCTTCGCTTGCTTTTCTTCTTGTGAAAATGAAATACGTCGACATCCGCCTTCTTTTGTCATGCCAAGTTCAGCTAATGCCGTTAAACGTTCAGCGACGCGACGGCTGTTTACGCCTGAGTGATCAAGCGATTCATCAGATCCTTCCATCAATCGATTACGAAACAAGTCTACTTGCTGTTTGATCTTATCTTCCATGTTATACACTCCCTTTTATATCTCTTCAGCACGAAGTTTTTGCCACGACATGGCAGTCATGACAATCCCTATTATCATGGCTAATCCTATGACCAAAGCTTCCCACGTCAAACCATTTGTCATTAGCAAATCAAGCACGCCAACAAACATCACAACCGTAAAACCAATGTTAGCAATCAAATTTTTCGTCGTTTGCCTATAAGACTTTTTTAAGAACTTTTCCTGAATGATCAGCATTCCAAGCACCAAAACCCATATGGTCATGAGCCAAATAAACATTATCGTCACCTCACGACGTCTCATGTTATTTACCACTCTAATACAAACATTCATCTTGTTAAAGACAAAATAGCCAAAACTTTCGCACAAGTGACTTTTTCGCCTTTTCACGTTATAGTAGGAACATCAGAATTTATGGAGTGTCGGATGTGGGAAAGCTAAGCAAAAAGCAACGTGCAGCTGAGCGCTTACAAGCAAATATAGGAACGTTAAGATGCCCGTTTTGTTATGAAGCCTTAACTTTAATAGATGATCAAAACTTAACCTGTTCCAACCGTCATGTCTTTGATCTAGCCAAGCAAGGCTATCTCAACATGGCCAAGCAATCACAATCGACGATCTATGACACATCACTATTTAATGCACGCCAACGCTTGAACGAAGCTGGGTTTTACACCCCACTAGTCAATCAACTCGATCAGGAATTAGCGAATTTAGCACCCAAAATAGTCTTAGACGCTGGTTGCGGGGAAGGATCTCATTTACAGCAGCTAAATACACGACGACACATTCCTTTTCCAATTGGTATCGACTTGGCTAAAGAAGGGGTCCAACAGGCGGCTAAGCACGATGAAGATGTTCAGTGGATCGTCGCAGACCTCGCCAATACCCCAATGAACAATCAATCGGTTGATGTGATATTAAATATTTTATCCCCATCAAATTACGCAGAATTTGAGCGGGTATTAGCTGAAGATGGTGTCGTCATCAAAGTCGTGCCTAATCAAGCTTATTTAAAAGAAATTCGTCAACAACTAGACCAAACCGACTACTCAAATAATGACGTGGTTGATCGGTTCCGCGAATCTTTTGATATTATCCGCGAGCACCGCGTATTCGCAGAACAAGAATTAATTGAAGCCATGTTCCAAGATCTGATTCAAATGACACCACTCACCCAAGATGCAGATCTCAACCAGCTAAACTTTGTACAACACGTGACACTCGATTTAACCATCTTAGTCGGTCAAAAAAGGCCTTGAGATCCAAAAAAAGCCTACGCTAAATAAGCGTAGGCAATAAATCATTAATCTTCGACTTTGCGAAATGTCACAAAAACGAATAAAATAAAGCTGATGAGTAATATGGTTCCGCCCACGATGAAGAATACCGTGACGAATGCTTCGGGTAACCCTAATGGATTCATGTAATAGAACCACATGCCAATCGTTAATCCGAACGCACCGATGATCCCGGACCATACATGAAGCGTCGTCAATAAAGACGGGATAGGGTTGTACACTTTATAAAACATCGACCAAGAAAATAGGGTTAACCAGCCGACTAGTAAAATGTGGGCATGAATCGCACTAAATTCGAGACTTCCTGCTCCAGCCATGTGTGAACCAAGAAACGCACCGACTGCAGCGAATAATGCGGATAATCGTAATAATAGTTTGTTATAAGACAAAATGGTTGTCCCCCTTTAAAAGGAAAATTCTACTATAACTAATAAACATGCTATGCTAATATATAACGTAACATACATAGCATCACGGAGGTATTATGATGAATGAAGATTTAGTGAAACAATTTTGGCAACAATTTGTAAGTGAACGTCCAGAACTTGCTAATGAAGATACACCTTATAAAGTTGAATATTTTGGTGACGGTGAAGCGATGGCACGCGAACTGCTCGATTTAATTAAAGCAGGCGAAAAAACAGCCACTTGTTCACTGTACCGTATGTATGAATACCATGATGAAAAGGTCGCTGATGAAGGTAGCTTTAACATCGTCACAGACTATCAAGGCAATCCCGAAGCAATTATTAGAATTACAGATATCGATATCATCCCGTTCCGCTCAATCCCAGAAGATATTGCGGAAAAAGAAGGTGAAGGCGACCAAAGTTATGAGTACTGGTATGAAGCCCACGAAAACTTCTTTTCTCGTGAAATGGACTCGATCAGCGAAACATTTGAGGATGATTTACCCGTCGTTGTTGAACAATTTGATCTCGTTTACAAACAATAACCGTGCGACTGCATGGTTATTTTCTTTAACAAAGGATGCGATTCACCATGCTTAGAATGCGATTTTATTTGTATACATCATTTGTCTTGATATATATCATCAATTTGTTTGCAACAAGCGAGATGCTTACCTACATACAAGGAGCCATCGGGTTAGTTGCTGTACTCTTTTCCATACATAATGCGAGTAGAACATATCAATTAATTGGTATCATTTTTGCTAGTATCGGAGCAGGCTTGTTTATCATCTATGATTTACCGACCAGTAATCTATTACCTTATATGACTTCGATGGGGCTATTAATCTCGCTACTGTATTTGATTCCGTTTATTAACCATTTTATGATTGTCGGGAAGTTCGATCAATCAATCTATCAACTTTTGCAGTCGAACACTCATCATCTCGGGTCCTTTTATGCGAAATCCTATTTAACGAGTTACGTCTTAACACTATTTATCTTCTTATCGATGGTTCCGTTATCCTATCAGTTAGTAAAAGATAAAACAGCTTCATTCAATGACCGTTTAACGCATGAATTCGCGACTCGATCGATTTTGCGTCCGCTTGCAACCGCAAATGCTTGGAGCCCAATCGAAGTTTACATTGCGCTTGTCGTTGGGATTACGGGGGCTTATTATTTAGAGTTGCTTCCCGTCTTACTCGGATTCTCACTAATTATGGCTGCGATTGATATAGGCCTAGGTTATACGCGTTATAGATCGTACAAATTTACAGATGAATCAACTCATGAACCTGGATCACAAAGCCAGTCATGGAAACACATAGGCTTACTCGGGTTATTTCTCGTGTTGTTTGTTGCAACTGCTGCCATTACGCACAACCTATTAGCTCTTGAATTTTTCGATGCGATTATTTTAACGATCGTTCCATTCACCATAGTCTGGGCGCTTGCGATCAATCGTTTACGCACCTTTATCCATTACAATCGCGAAGTCTGGCACCAACAATTATGGACGATGCAAAATTTCATCATGCTCTTAGTACCGATCGGCTTTTTTAACGAAGTTGTGCAAGACACCGGCGTGTTCGAGCCATTATTAAGTCAACTATCGTGGTTAGAAGAGCAACCGCTCTGGTTATTTATCTTTATTTTCTTAAGTGCAGTCGTTCTAGCCTTTGCAGGGTTCCATCCGCTGGTGACACTTAGCTTACAAGGCATTGTCGTGACGCCATTTCTCGATACGATTAGCCCACTGAGTGTGTCAGTCGTGATGGTCATCTCCGTCGTCGCAAATGACATGACTGGGACATTTAATATTCCGATCACGATGCTTAATCAATATTTTAAACGCAATCCGTACCAGCTGACCCTCTGGAATATCGGCTACGCTCTATTATTTGGTGCAATAGGCGTGGGCATCGCGCTACTCTTTGTATGAGTCGCCTATTGAAATTATTTGATCAATCCTCTTATTTATTAAATAAGTCGAGTGAGAATTGAGGATGGTGCAAAAGGCGAATGTTTGAAAGTTATAACAGTTAATCACTTATGAAGCGGAGTCAAAACACGTAGACGCCTGCAGGAACAGCACGCGTCTCGAGACCCCGCAAGCCACGCTTTTGGGCTGAGGAGGCTCGAGCCGTGCCCGCGGCAAGCGAAGTGTTTTGACGGAGCGTCATTCAAGCAGAAAACTCGAACGATTTACTTTTTCAATTAAGTCGATCGGGTTTCCTTTGCATTTTTAAATTTTATCTCAGTTCCATTTCTCCCCCACACTAACCTAAAAAAGCCTGCGCATGAATCGATCCATGCGCAGGCTCTCTTAATCCTCTATTATTTCAAATTAAATAATTCATCACAGTAAGCAGCCATCGCTGTATCTTTCTCCGTTAAACCACCTTGATCAAAACTAAACCACTTAATCGTCACCTTGGTATGATCAATGATGACATATGGATGATGATCCTTTGCTTCCGCTTGGTTCGCTACCTGTCTAACAAAATCAACGCCTTTTAAATACTCATCAAATTGAAAGTCACGGCGAAGCATACCATCATCTAATTTCCATTCAGGTAATTGTTCTAATGTTTGTTTCACTTCAGTTTCACTCAATAGTGCCAACTTCAGTTCCTCCTTATGAACTCTTTTCAATATAATTTTTAATATATTGTAACTGTTCCCCATCTTCGCCTTCAATAATCTTCTTAATGAACGGTTTCATTAATTTATTACGTAAACCTTTCGTTTTCATCATAACATCCAAGCGAATATGCGTCCCTTCTTCTACTTCAGAGAAGGTATAAATGTATGTTAAATGTAACTGATGCTGATCGCTGGAAACGACGAAAAGTTGATTCTCCTTCATCTCATCAATCGTCCATGTTGAATCCACTTTACGACTCCGTACTTGTCTCGTCTCAACCAACTGATCTCCCGCTGCTAAATCATCCACTTGGTCGATCGACACATCGACAATGTGGCTCACTTCCGATAGATATTCATATTTCGTCACCACTTGATAGACATCATCAATAGGCGCTTGAATCACTATTTCACGTGAAAAACTCAAACACGGTTCCTCCTTATCCCAACCATTAGGCTAGGCCTTTATGCGTCACCCAATTGACAGTTTGCACATAGTCTTGCAAATCACTGAAATGGATCGGTTTTTGATAATAATAGCCTTGATACCATTCACAACCCATATGACTTAACACATTAAGTTGTGACTCATCTTCAATCCCTTCAGCAACCACTTGTAAGTTAAGGTTATGCGCTAAATGTACAATTGATTCACAAATGGTGCGATCAACCATTTCCTGATGAATCTCACGGACAAATGAGCCATCTAACTTCACGACATCGACTGGTAACTTTTTTAAATAATTAAGCGATGAATAAACCGTTCCAAAGTCATCAATCCATAACTGGACACCTAATTCACGTAACCGATCCATCACAAAAATAGCATCATCCATATCATTTAATAAAGTGGTTTCCGTTAATTCGACTGCTAATAATGATGGCGGGAATCCCGTCTTTTCCAAGGTTCGTTTTAACTTCTCAATAAAATGTCGCTTCGTAATATGATTCGCAGACACATTAATCGTTAACATAAAGCGCTGACCTGTTTGATCAATTAATGACTTCATTTCACCACAAGCATACTCTGCCACATACTGATCAATCTCATCAATCAGTCCTTCTTCCTCAGCAAAAGGAATAAATTGATTTGGCGGGATAACGCCTTGCTCTGGATGTGGCCAACGGACGAGTACTTCAAAACCGTAAACTTCGCCATATTGATTCATAATTGGCTGATAATGCGGGCGGATTTGACCTTCCTCAAGGCCGCGCCGAATCATGAACAAGTATTTCTCTCGCTCTGATAACGATTTCGGTGGTAGTGTCGGCTCCGTTTGTTTACTCAGCACCTCACCATTATGACGCTCAAAAAAGTCATTCATGATTAAACTCAATAAAGCTTTATAGGCCTCAACAACTTCTAACTCTCGCTCTGTTGGTTCTTTCTCATCTGTAGAATAAACAGTTAATACCCCAATTACATCATCACTTTCATGACGCAAAATGGGCAAAGACCAACACGATTTTATATGTAGCTCATCAACTGTATGACGCCATTCATCCCAAGCTGGGTCTTCTGCAACATTAGGTGAAATAGCTAATGTTTTATGGCAAACCGCCTCACCACACACACCCATTTGATCATGAATCTTCACACCATAATACTGATTCAACAATCCTTCAGGCAAACTATAGGTGACGCCATCAATAAAATGCTCACTTGTTTCATTCAATAACATAATCGAAGCCTTGGACGATTCAAACTGTTCCTCAAAGTATTTGACAAGCTTTTTTAAACTATCTTTCAGTGGAGCGCCATCACATATATGCTCCGTTATGTATTCATACCCTTTCACAAACTCATCAGGGACTATCCCAATGGATTGTGTTTCGTATTCCCCCATTTATTAGAGCCTCCTCTAAAGTTGTTCGTATCTAGCCTGTTCCTACTATTGTATCGCTTTTCTAAGCTCATGAAAACGCTATATCCGTGTCTAATTCTGTTTTAATTTACGCCATAATGTCGAACGATTAATGCCTAAACGTTTAGCTGCTTTAGATTGATTATAATTTTCTTCTTCTAACACCGATTGAATAACCTGATATTCGATATCTTCTAATGTACCTTCTAACTGATAAACTGAAGTCGACTGTGTACTATATTTCTCTTGTAAATACTTTTTGACGTGCTCATATTTCAATACATACCCGTTTTCAGCTAGGACGACAGATTTCAAAAATGATTTCAACTCACGGGCATGACCACGCCATTCATACCGTTTCAATTCTTCAATCACATCAGATTGGATTTTCATGACACTTGTTCCGAAATGTTGGTGAAAATAAGCCGCGAACAAGGTCACCAACCCTTTGAAATCCTCAGGTCGATCTTCTAATGGCGGTACAAATATTTCGATACTCTGATCAATCAATTGTGTATCAAACCGATCAACGACCGACTCATTGACGGATATTACAATATGTTTATTGTGGTTGATCGCCTTGCGTAAGAACCGTCCAAGCAAATGGTACCGATCTGCTGGCAATTGTGACAGGTGACGTAAATAAATGGTTCCTACTTCTGGAGAAAGTAGTTCATCTAAATACTCAAATTGACAACGACTTAAATCCACCTCTAATAGTGTCTTTCCTGACCAACTTAAATAATGAATATAATGCGCTAACAAACCACGTCCTGTCCCTGTTTCACCAACTAAAAAGAACAATTGATGATTCTCCGTCCCATTCTGAATGACTCGCATGACAGCTTTCATCGCATCACTTTCGGCAATGACAGTCGGTTTTTGTTTCACACTAAATTGCTCAACCCAGTCTAGTTGATTCAAGATATCATCATGATGGGTGAAATGTAATAGGAAATAAAATACACCCTCATGGTTGAAATGTTCGACTTTGACATCAATTTGCTGGTGGCCTTTAATATAATATCGCCAGTTAACTAAATATTTGAAGTTAATACTCGATGGAATCTGTGCAAGTTCTAAATCACTCAATGGACAATGATCAAAAGAATGCCAAACTTCAAATAAAACATCTCCATTTTCATCAATAACCATCACATCATGATCTTGATATTGAATAATTTTGGACAACATATCCGCTCGGGAGAAATTCCACTTAAAAAAGATATCACTCGCTCTTGCTTCTTCTAATGCTGAAATAATGGTTTCACGCCCAGATTGAATTAAAAATGCCTCCATCCCGTGACGTTTAGCTGATTCTACCGTCCCAACATCGCCAATGACGACTTGGTAGCCCAATTCACGAGCTTCGTAGACCGTTTGTTCAATTTCATCAATCGAATCGATCGTAAACAAATCAACCGATAAATCAAGCAAATCAATGACGGCCTGTGCTCCACTCAACATATTAGGATACCCAATCAGTGCCTTCGTTTCGCTAAATTCATGTGTCATCATTAATACACGCAGGATATCATAGCCGGACATGGTGACATCAATCACTGGAATTCGGGTGACATGTCGAAGTAAATGCGCTGTTCCGCCCCGACTAATAATGATGTCATACTTTTCGCGTTCAGCTTGCTTCGCAATTTGTGCACCCTTATCCATATTTCCAACTTCGATTGACACTTCAATCCCCTCAATCTCTGAACTACACTCTTCAATCACCGGAATCATAGAAGCATATGGTGCAATAAATTTTATGTATGTGCTCAAAATAACAACACCTCGTTATCGATTTAGTAAAACATGACCTTATATATTGCAATATACAACATTTGAAGATAAATTTCGATAATTTTTAAATTTTTCAATCACTCAAACCACTAGTAATGAATAGGCTTAGAGCTTTTTCTTATTTTTCAGCTAAGATCCAAGTTGTTGACATTTTATATTATACGTTTAAAATATATTATATAAATTAAATTAATTGATTCCCTTTACGGAAGGTGGCGATCAACATGAGCGAAGATTTAAATCGCGTTCATGAGTCAGAAGATGTCATGATTAGCGCCATAGCGCAATCCATGACGGTATATGGCGTGTCCGCATCGGTTGGACGTATCTATGGCGTTTTATATTTTGCCGACGAACCGCTCACATTAGATGATATAAAAGATCAAGTTGCCATGAGCAAAGCCAGTGTCAGTAACGGCATTCGCGAGCTGATCGAAACTGAAATGGTGACGAAGGTTTGGAAGAAAGGTGAGCGCAAGGATCACTTTATCGCTGAAAAAGATTTCTTAAGAAACTTCCTCACTTACTTCGTTAAAACATTACGCACTGAACGAAACCTGATCTATAAAGCCATTGAACAAACTGAACCGATTTTTAACGAAGTGGCGAAAGATGCGAATGATGACCAAGCCGAACAAATCGCTAATCGCGATTTAGAACTCATTGATGATGCCAAAAATTATTTAAATTGGCTCATGCGTTTAGCTAATTCACTCGAATCAGGCGATATATTTAACCATCTACCAAAACACGAAGAAAAGGAGAGCACAAATGACGAATCATAAATCAGCTTTAGTTTTAATTGACCTACAAAAAGAATCTAACTTCGGATTAGACGACATGAATGATGTTTTAGAAAACGCGAAAAAGATGATCCCAGCATTCCGCGAGGCAGATATTCCGATTATCTACACACGCCAAATCAACCGCGAAGATACAGTCGGTCTATCCAAAGGGGAACCATTAAACGAAGATGGGACGCCATACTTTTACAATGCAGCCAGTGATCAAATTGAAATCTTCGATGAGATCAAGCCAGCAGACGATGATGTCGTCATTGATAAGTATCGTTGGAGTGCATTTTTTGATACGAGCCTTGATTTAATGCTGAAAAGTTTAGATGTCGACCACTTGTACATTGGTGGTGTCGTCACTGATGGATGCTTAATGACATCTGTATTTGACGCTTATTTCCGTGATTATCAAATTAATTTAATTCATGATTTATGTACAGCCAGTAATGAAGGCGCACATCAAGCAGCGATGCTGACGATGACGAACTGGGTGTATAACTTGAACATATTTAGCACTGATGAACTGATTAAGAAATTAAACGGCGAAGAATACAACTATTTCAAAGCCGATCAGGTTGATCAGATGCAATTCACAGCAGACACAATGGAAGCTAAATTTAAAGAAATCACAAATCCATAGCGATCAACTACCGCTTAATCACGGTAGATTGATATAAATATTAACATCACTTATTTCAATCACTTTGTAACATCACACAATCTATTAAAGGAAAGGGAGATTTTAAACATGAAGAAGCTTTTAGCAATAAGTGCACTAATTTTAGTGCTAGTGCTAGCCGCTTGCGGCGGTTCTTCAGAAGAGGGAAATAACGGGGAATCAGAAGGTCAAGATAGTAGCGAACAGACAGATGAGAACAGTAGCTCAGAAGGTAGTAGCGAAGATGCTGAAAAAGGTGAAATTGTGATTGGCCAGACTTCATGGTCGAGTACAGCTCCTCCAACTCAGATTGCGAAAAGCATTCTAGAAGAAGTTGGGTATGAAGTTGAAGTCACTTTACTAGATCAACCAGTTATTTGGGAAAGCATGGCAAACGAAGAAATCCATTTCTTCATGGATGCTTGGTTACCATACACTGAAGAAGCCTTATGGTCCGACTACAAAGACGAACTACAAAAAGTATCAACAAGTTACGAAGAAGTCCCACTTGGTTGGGTTGTTCCAGAGTATGTTGATGCTGAAACAATCGGTGATTTAGAAGGTCGCGGAGAAGAATTCGATGGTGAAATCCTAACAATCGGTGAAGGTGCCGGCATTGTTGAACTTTCTAAAGAGGTTATGAACGATGAGAATTATAACTTAGACGGCTTCGAACTTAAGCCAAGTAGTGAAGCAGCGATGCTAGGTGTTGTCGATCAGAAAATGAAAGATGAAGAACCATTTGTCTTCACTGGTTGGAGACCACACTCAGTATTTGCTAAACATGACCTTAAATTCCTAGAAGACACTGAAGGTCACTTCCAATATGACAACGTGTATGTCTTATCTTATCAAGGCATTCAAGATCAACCACAATACTCAGAAGCGTATGATATCCTATCAAACTGGGAAATCAGCGTTGATGAACTTGAAAGCATGATCCAAAAAGCTGAAAACGAAGACGCAAGCTACGAAGATCTTGCGCAACAATGGATCGAAGACAACCGCGACACAGTTGATGAATGGATCAACAACTAAAGCGATTAACAATTCCCCTAAATTGTTGATTATATTGAAGGAAAGCCCTCCGTTTTCGCGGAGGGCTTTCTATTTTGTTAAACAATCTACTTGAATTGTTTAACATTCGACCTAGATTATGAAACATTCTATATGAATTATTAAACAATCTACGCTCATTGTTTAACAATAACCTCGAAGTGTCTAACAATGTGGGGATTTCCCGGGAAATACTCACATCTTGTCGTCACTAAAAATATTAAATCGATCCCAAACACTTTCTAGCTCTTCTAAATGTTGTTGAATTTCAGTGCTTTTCTCATGTCCCACTGCGGTAATTAACGCATTAATCAAACTCAATGGCGCAACAAATGAATCAATTAAGGACGACATATCGCTTCGAGCATATAATGCTATATCTGAATATGGCACAAGTGGCGATAATTGATTATCCGTAATCGACACGACTTGGGTACCTCGGTCATGTGCAAACGAGAGTGCCTCTACCGTGCTCCGCGTATAACGGGAAAAACTCAAACCAATCACAACATCATCTTCATCGATTCGAAACAGTTTCTCTGAAATACCATGCGGATTCCTGATTAACTCCGCATTTTCTAACATCACATCAAAATAAAACTCTAAAAACGATCCAAGCGCAACAGCACTACGATTGGCCACGATAAAAATCCGCTTCGCACCAACAATTTTATCCACGACTTTTTGAAAATCATCCATATTCAACTGCTGAGACATTTCACGAATGCGCTCAACCTCTTCTTCAAACATTTCCATCGTCGCTTGGCTTTCCTGGTCATACATATCTTCTGAGATTCGCAATTGCTCAACTGTCGTCAATTGCTTTTTCATCGCTTCTTGCAATGCTTTTTGGAACTCTGGATAACCACTATAGCCTAAATAAGTAGCAAAGCGATACACTGTCGCCTCACCTACTCCTACTTGTTTCGCTAATTCACCAACCGTTAAAAAAGGGACAGAATTCATATGGCTCATCACGTATCGTGCTATCTCTCGTTGTGATTTACTCATATTTTGAAGCTTGCTTTGAATCACTTCATATAAATCAGCCATATGATCTCCACCTTTTTTATTGATTTAACACACGTTTAATCGCCACTTCATGGGCATCAATCGTCTTTTGAATATCTTGATCGGTATGAGCCGTGCTCATCGAGTAACGATTACCTGGTTTTGTATAAATACCTGAATCGAGCAGTTCATAATCGATTTGTTTACGCGTTTCTAAATCGACTTCGGATAAATCACGATAATTCCGAACTGTCTTTTGAGTCAATATTATATTAAATATAGTCCCTAAGCCAACTGTTTGCATCGGAAGACCATGGCGATGGTAAACCGTTTCAAGACCATGGCGTAATTGTTCCGTTTTACGCAACAGGTCACTCATCACACCATCTTGTTCTAAATGTTCAATCGTGGCTAAACCTGCTGCTAACACAGTCGGATGACCATTATAAGTCCCACTATGGAACAAGGCGCGGTCCGTCACCTGCTGGCCACCACCTGACGTTAAAATGTCACCACCACGTTCAGGCGACATGAGGTTCATCAGGTCAAACTTACCACCTAATGCTCCCACTGGGAATCCACCACCTAACACTTTACCAAGTGCTGTAAGGTCAGGTTCAATTCCATAAAGATGCTGAGCACCACCTACTGTTAAACGAAAACCTGTTTTCACTTCATCAAAAATCAAGACAATACCAAGCTCATCCGTAATTTGACGCAACCCTTTCATAAATGATTCATCTGCTGGCACAAAACCACTCTGAACCGGCTCCAAAATCACAGCTGAAATCTCATCTTGGCGTTTCCGTAAAATCGCTTCTGTCGCTTCAAGATCATTGAATGGCATAATCACGGTGTCATCCAAATCAGATTCCGACATGCCACTCGATTCTGCAACAGAATTGGGTTCCGCCTGCTCACCCGCATTGTCGATATTAGGATTCACACTCACTAGTACCTGATCATATCCGCCATGATAATGGCCTTCAAACTTCGCAATTTTCGGCTTATCGTTATAAGCCTGTGCTAAACGAATCGCAAGCAATGTCGCTTCAAGTCCTGAATTTGTAAATCGAACTTGATCCATACTCGGAAAAATATCGACTAGTTTTTGTGCCATTTTATATTCCAAATGATGTGGCGTTCCAAATACAAACGAACCACACTGCTCCATCTGCTGGTAAACCGCTTCTTTCACACGCTCATGCCCATGACCTAAAATCATAGCCCCATAGCTTAGCAGATAGTCGATATATTGATTCCCATCGACATCTGTTAAACGACTACCAGAAGCATGATCCATCACAATCGGATGCGGCGCAAAATGTTTAATATTCGCCGTCACCCCACCTGGAATCACCTGCTTCGCTTGCTCATGCGCTTTAGCCGAACCAGCTATTTTGTTCTCAAAACTATTCTCTTGCGCAACACGTGCACGATTCATTTTCGTCACCCTTTATACATTACGAAATATTTATTTCACCTGTTTATCTAATTGATAATTTTATTTCATAAAGCATTTCATTTCAAGGGTGTGTGAAAAATTTATTTCATGCCGCTCATTATTAATCAACATTTCCCCCCATTTATTAAATAATCGACTTGAATTGTTAAACACTCTACTTAGATTATTAGACAGTCTATCTGAATTATTAAACAATTGGATCCAATTGTTTAACAATTCAAAAACAGCCCCCCCATCAGCCCGTCTAGCTCCACCTTGTCTTGCCAATAAACTCCATTTATACTTACGTTAACAAGTATTTCTAGATTGTGAGGGATCATCATGTTTAAGTTATTAGTCATCGAAGACGATGAGTCACTTTTTTCTGAGATTAGAGAGCGTTTAACTCAATGGTCTTATGATGTGTACGGTATATCTAATTTTGAAAAAGTAATGGAAGAATTCAGTGAAGTTAAACCGGATCTTGTCATCATCGATATCCAACTTCCCAAGTATGATGGGTTTCACTGGTGCCGAATGATTCGCAATCATTCTAATGTACCCATTATTTTTCTATCATCCAGAGACCACCCAACTGATATGGTGATGTCCATGCAACTAGGTGCTGATGATTACATACAGAAACCTTTTCACTTTGATGTCTTAATTGCGAAGGTTCAAGCGACACTGCGTCGTGTGTACAACTACAATAATGACCAGATCCACCTTAAAACATGGTGCGGCGCTACAGTTGATTATGAAAAAAATAGCGTGTCAAACGACAATGGAACAATTGAGCTCACCAAAAATGAAACTTACATCTTAAAAACTTTAATTGAACATAAAAACAAAATCGTCAGTCGCGACGAATTGATTCACCAATTATGGGAAGATGAACGGTTTATCAGCGATAATACTCTAACCGTTAACGTCAATCGCCTTAGAAAACGTTTAGATGAGATTGGTCTGGGACAAAACATCGAAACCAAAGTAGGACAAGGATATTTAGCAAAAGAGGTGCCTTCATCATGATTGGGAAGTTTTTAATCGAGCGTCGCAGTTGGATTATGTTATTTATACTTTTACAACTCTTACTGGTGTTCATAGCTTATATTGACCCTAATATATCTATGGATTCGATTTCATATTACGTTTTCCTATCGAGCACCATCTTTGTTTTATTCCTTACTGTTCGCTTCGTTAAAGAATCCAAGTTTTATCAGTCTCTAACTACTTGGATTAATGAATTTGATGAATCAGAGTTAACAGCGCCCGCTTCACCCTTTGAAAAAATAGTCTACCATAACTTATCTGAACAAGCTGAACACCTAAAACAATTAGAGTCTCAGAACCGTACATCGTTAGAACAAGAAAAAAATGAACTCCTTTCATGGATTCACGAAGTTAAAACGCCACTTACAGCCATGCAACTCATCATCGACCGAATTGAAGACAACGCGTTAAAAGCTGACCTCAATTATGAGTGGCTCCGTGTCCATTTATTACTCGATCAACAATTACATAAAAAACGCATGTCCTTTATCGAGAATGACCTTTATATAGAAAAAACAGAACTTGAACCCATAATCTATCAAGAAATTAAAGCATTAAAATCGTGGTGTATCCATAAGAAGATCGGTTTTGACATTAATCTGGAAGTTGAAACCGTGTTAACTGACGGCAAATGGCTAGCTTTTATCATTAGGCAGATTCTATCTAATGCTGTGAAATACAGTGAGAACTCAGATATCGAAATTAGTAGTGAACAAAACAACAACCAAACGATTTTAATCATTCAAGACCACGGCCGGGGAATTGACGCTAAGGATATGCCAAGGATTTTTGAAAAAGGGTTCACATCAACTGCCACCCATCAAGACAACTCAGCAACTGGTATGGGGCTCTATCTGACGAAACAAGTCTCAGAATCTTTACAAATTAATATTCAGGTCAAATCCGAACTTGGTGAAGGCACAGCAATCAAGCTAATTTTCCCTAAAAGAAATGATTTCGTGGCTATTACGGAAACATGATGAAACATCTATTAATGATTCATCATGTTTCATGAAATTAAAGTTAGGCTCCGATTACGATCAACCTCCAATTGAAAGTTAAAAATTCTACTAACCCAAAACACGACTACCTTTAAACAACAAGCCGAATGACAAAAATGTCACATTCATCGTTTAATTGTTAGGTGAAGTGAAGGAAAACAAACCCGTCCCCCTTATACAATTAATTCAGATTCATTGAAAGGAGTACTAACCATGAACATTTTAGAGGCTCAAAAAATTCATAAAAGCTACGGAAACAAATTTAATAAACAAGAAGTTATACAAGGCATTGACCTCAACATTGAAAAAGGTGAATTTGTCAGTATTATGGGGGCATCTGGTTCTGGGAAAACGACGCTACTTAATGTTCTTTCTTCCATCGATCAAGTTAGCCAAGGCACGATTAAGATTGATGGAAGCATGATCACGAACATGAAATCAAAAAAGCTAGCCGAGTTTCGCAAATATAACTTAGGCTTCATTTTTCAGGAGTATAACTTACTAGACACACTAACGGTTAAAGAAAACATACTTCTACCACTCTCAATTCAAAAAGTGTCGAGATCTCAAGCTAATGAGCGATTCGAAGCAGTCGCTAATGAACTAGGCATCTATGACGCTCGAGATAAATATCCGAATGAAATTTCAGGTGGACAAAAGCAACGAACGTCAGCCGCACGTGCATTTATTCACGAACCGAGTATTATTTTTGCTGATGAACCAACGGGCGCACTAGATTCTAAATCGGCCTCTAACCTATTAGACAAATTAAGTGAACTGAATAACAACCGTGAATCCACGATTATGATGGTGACACATGATCCAGTTGCAGCAAGCTATAGTAGTCGCGTGATTTTCATTAAGGATGGGCAAATCTATTCACAACTTAACAAAGGACATGAAGACCGACAAAGCTTCTTTAAAGACATTATGAAAACACAGGGTGTGTTAGGCGGGGTTCAACATGAGCATTAATCAACTGATGATCCGTAACCTCAGAAAAAATTTGAGCAACTATTACCTTTATGTATTTGCTTTAATTTTTAGTGTCGCGATTTACTTTGCCTTTGTGACGTTGCAGTATGATCCGTCGATGGATGCCACCAAAGGATCTGTACGGGGAGAAGCCGCAATAAAAGCCGGGTCAATCTTATTAGTAGCAATCGTCGGATTCTTTCTCATCTATGCGAATAGCTTATTTATTAAACGGCGTAGCAGTGAAATTGGGCTTTTCCAATTAATCGGCATGACAAAGAACCGAATCATTAAGATTCTTAGCATTGAAAACTTCATTATTTATTTCTCATCAGTTGCGATTGGTATTCTAGTTGGGTTTTCAATCTCTAAACTAATTGTCATGATCGTTTTTAAGATTACTGGTGTAGAAGCTGTGGCGACCTTACGCTTCTCATCTGAAGCCTTAATTCAAACCTTGCTCGTATTTATCGGTATTTATTTACTGATTATGTTAATGAACTCTATTTTTATTAAAAGACAAAGCATCCTAGCATTATTCCAAGTTCGTCAATCAACTGAAGTTAAGGTTAAAAAGATGTCTATTTGGCAAATAATAATCGGCATTCTTGGAATTGTAATGATTGGCTCTGGCTACTATGTTTCACAAAAGCTGTTTGATGGTGATTTCAATACTGTCACTCAACTGTTTTCAGCTATGGCTTTTATTTTAGGATCCGTCATAATTGGGACCTACCTGTTTTACAAAGGGTCAGTAGCCTTCATATTCCAACTCATTCGTAAACAAAACAATGGCTATTTAAGTATCAATAAAGTGTTATCATTGTCATCTATTATGTTCCGAATGAAGTCGAATGCATTATTACTCACGATTATAACTACTGTCTCAGCTCTTTCGATTGGTCTTCTGAGCTTAAGTTATATCGCTTATTATTCAGCTGAACAGACCGCAGAAGATTTCGTAGTCGCTGACTTTGCGCTAGTCAATGAAGAAAGTATAGAAACATTTACGCAAGCATTGAATGATGAAGGGATTTCTTATGACAAAAATCAAGTCGAAGTATTTCAAGTCACCTCAGATGTTAGTGAAATTCTCGACGTCAATATGGACAATACGAACGTCGACACCTCTGAACTACCACTACCAATCGTAAGTGACGAAGATTTTGACGATATTGAACTATCAGAGGACGAAACATTATTAACAGGCTATTCAGATTTAATGCAGACTTATATGACCATTGAAGACTCAGGAGAAATTGAACTAAAAGCCCAAGATAATGTGATCAAGCAAGATTTTGCAGGCTTAAACCGTGACTACCTTGTGTCATCATACTACACAAACGGTGGTGGCATGCCGTTAGGGGTCGTTGATCAATCCATTTATGAAAAACTTAAAGACAATATGAATCCAGATATCCAAAAAAGCTCACTAGTCTACACAGGCATTAATATTAGTGACGCCGCAAACTTGGAACGCGCCAACACCATCTTCCATCAAGAAAACCTTGATAAGGGCGGCAACGAATCACAATTACAATCAAGTCGAGATCAGAAAATGAATATGGGACTAATGATGTTTATTGTGGGCTTTCTAGGTCTAACATTCTTAGTTACATCAGGTTGTGTCCTTTACTTTAAACAAATGGATGAAAGTGAAAGCGAAAAACCAAGCTATACCATTTTAAGAAAGTTAGGTTTCACAGAAGGAGACTTAATTAAAGGGATTCAGATCAAACAAATGTTCAATTTTGGTATTCCTTTAGTTGTTGGACTATTGCACAGTTACTTTGCCGTACAGTCAGGCTGGTTCTTCTTCGGTTCAGAAGTCTGGACACCTATGTTAATTGTGATGGGACTCTACACCGCACTGTATTCCATCTTCGGAATTCTGTCCGTTTTATATTATAAGAAAGTTATTCGAGAAGCTCTCTAAACGAGTGCTTCTTTTTTTATGACTATAGATTAGTTATTAGGATCACTGCCCCTAGTTATTTCATTAATCACTCCATTTTTGAAATAAATAGACCTACTTATTTCAAAACTAAACGCACTTATCTCATAACTCACTCACGCACACATGATATGTTAAAATAAATCAGACAAGCTAACTCATCCTAGGAGGCTCAAATAATGGACGAATTTATGCAACATGCGATTAAATTAGCTGCTAATAATATCAAAGAAGGTGGCCAACCGTTCGGGGCTGTTCTCGTACAAGATGGCGAAATCATCGCTGAAGGTGTTAATCAGTTGCACAATCGCTATGATGTCAGTGGTCATGCTGAAATGGTTGCCATCCGCCAAGCGCAAAAATTACTACAAACGAATGATTTATCAAATGTCACCATGTACGCAAGCGGTGAACCTTGTCCGATGTGCTATTCTGCCATGGCATATGCAGGTATCCAAGAAACTTACTACGCTCAATCATCAGACGAAGCAGTTGATGCAGGTCTCGTCAAATCCAAACAGGTGGCTGACGATCTACAAAAAGATCCAGCAGAACGCACACACCCAATGAAACAAATGGCATTAGATGAAGATACTTATAACCCGATGCAAATGTATAAAAAACGCCATCAATAATAAAAATCCGGGTGCTCACTCTATGCAAGCACCCGGATTACTTATTTAGTCGGCTCGTACGAGAACCAACCCTTTTGAACAGCCATTTGTTTCAACCTTTCGTCTGGATTAACCACATAGGGATAATCGACAAATTGAAATAGTGGCTCATCTGTTTCACTATCGGCATAAGCATATAAGGTTTCAGTTTCTCGATCGCGTCCATTTGACTTCAGCCAATTTTGTAAATGTTCTACTTTTTCATCCCCATTCACAATACGACCAATTTGGCCACGGCACACGCCCTCTGAATCGAACACTAACTGTGTCCCAATCGTTTCAACATCAGTTAGACCAACTTCTCGCGTGAACGCTTTTAAAAATGGCATTAGCGCACCTGATAATACAACGACATCATCACCATTATTTTGATGCTGTTTCACCGTCTCAACTAAATCATAATTCACACGTTCCAAGTCATGACGTGCTAATTGATCAAAAAACTCTGCTAACTCTTCTTGTGTCTTTCCTTTAAACGACCTGGCAAAACTTCTAAAAAACTCATGCTTAAATGCTGTTTTTCCTTTTACAACACCTAAGACAAAACTTTTCACTAAGCCTGCGCCCACAACGGACCATTCTTTTACTCCATAATCCTTCTTCGCCACTTGAAACATGACTTTAAACGAATCACCTTGATATAATGTACCATCGAAATCGACTGTTACGACTGCCATGTTTATGCCTCCGTTTTGCATGCTTTTTTACCATTCTAGCACATAAAACGACAGAGACATACAAAAGCTAATCGATTAAGATGGTCGCTCGATTTCTAATGTGTCACCATTTTCAAAATCAACATCCAATTCAACCTCTTCAACATCGTCTTGGTTGATATCTAAATGATTATAGACTCGTTGTAGCGCTTCATCATATGATAAATCAGGCGCTGGCTGAACCGCTTCAATCATATTTTCTACTTCATCTATTGCTTCACTTCCGTCCAGGTCTGACTCACCATCTCGTTCAATCTCAGCATTCTTACCGTCATTTTCTACTTCATAATCATAGCTCCACTCGTCACCATTACTAAATTCAATTTCTAATTCATAACTAATGACATCTTGAAATAAGTCTCGTTCATCTGAATTCGAATCTTCACTTTGTGTATTCTCCGTATTTGAATCATCCGAATTAGCTTTATCTTCTTGATTAGTCGACGTGCTGTTCTCTTCACCAGAAGCATCTCCACCCGTATTACCAGTGTCACTGCCTCCACAAGCAGCCAAAATTAAAACGATACTTAATATAAAAATAAACGACCATCTCATATCATTCACCCCAATGAACTTCATTTACTGGTTATATACCCTGTATTTTCCATTATTAAGCCACTTGTCCTCAAATTCATATCTATAATCAACCCCTTATAAATTCACCTACGAATAATGATGAGAAACCTCTAACGTATCACCATCATCAAAATCAATATCCAACTCAATCTCCAGCACTTCTTCTTCCATAAGCTCTAAATGATTATAAACCCGTTGAAATGCCTTTTTCTTAGATAGATCCGGTTTCGGCTTGATATTCTCAATCATCGCTTCAATTTCTTCAACTGCTAACCTTCCTTCACGATCCGTTTCTTGATCTTGATCGATTTCAACCTTCGCCTTTTTACCATCTTGCTTCACTTCATAATCAAACTGCCATTCACCCTGATCATTTTGAAAATCAATCTCTAACTCAAAATCAACAACGCCATGACGTAAACCACCTTCAGCTTCACGCTTCATGTCGTTCACATCGTCATCCCATTCAGCATCTTGATCCGTTACTCCTGCCCCTTCTTCACCATCACGATCCTGTGGCTTATCAGGATCCTCACCCGATTCATCAGGCCCATCATTAATATCAGTCGCCTGATCGCCATCAGCCACTCCATCTTCGTCCTCGCTCGTTAACTCCTCATTGTCTTCATCAGGGTCTGTCATCCCCATGTCAGGATCCGCCCCATCTGTTGTCCCGCAAGCTGTTAAAAACAATCCCATACCTAAAATCAAAGCAAAAATCTTTTTCATTCAGTCCACCCCTTATGATTATGTTCTTCTATTTATTGGGGTGTCCATAACTCCATCATTTATACGCTTAATGCAAATTGAATCGCATCCTCAATTTGTTTACAATGGTTGTAAATTATACTAAGGAGCGATAACAATGCCCGTTTATCAGAAATTAGTTCGCGATTACATACCTGAAATTATTGAAAACACTGGAAAGGCCTATTCTACACGCATATTAAATACTGAAGAATACACTGATTCTTTAAAAAAGAAACTCTATGAAGAAGTTAATGAAATCCATGAGGCCGAAAACACAAACGAGGTATTAGAAGAACTTGCCGACGCACTTGAATTGATCCACGCTTTAGCCAAAGTACATGATGCTGACATTAGCGATGTCGAAGCAATACGTCAAAAGAAAGCTTCTGAACGAGGTGGGTTTGATGAGAAGATCTTTTTAGAAGAGGTTGAGGACTAATGTCTAATTTATCACTTGTAACACAAAATCTTTATCAACAAATGCAATCATACCTCCGTGAATCGTCTGCCATTTATATCTTAAGCTCTTTTATTATGGATTCAGGCGTGAAATTAATATACGATGACTTAGAATATGCTGTTCAATCTGGAGCAGATGTAAAAATACTCACAGGAGATTATCTGTATGTTACACAACCAAAAGCATTAAAAAAATTAATTTCACTTCAAGAATACGAAAACTTTGATATGAAACTTTGGCAAAGTTCAGGACACTCTTTCCATCCCAAAACATATCTATTCAAACATAATGAGGATGGCACCTTAGTAATCGGCTCTTCTAACTTGTCTCATTCAGCCCTAACAACTGGCCTAGAATGGAACATCAAGATAGATGATTCCTCCCAATACGTATTTGATGATGCAGTGAATCAGTTTATCGCTCTTTTTCATGATAACCAGACACTATCCATTAACGAGGAAACGATTAAAGATTATAAATATGAGTATGATCTTTTTCATGCCAAACATCCTGATTTAAATCAAAAATGGACAGAACGTGAAGAAATTGAATTAACATTACCAACAAACGATAATTCGCAAGACCAGACTATGCTTGAAGATAACCTGAATTATGAGAGTAAAACACCTGAGCCAAGGCCCGCTCAGCAAATCGCTCTCAACGCATTAAATGAGACCATAGAGGAAGGATATACTAAAGGTGTGGTTTCACTAGCAACAGGTTTAGGAAAAACGTATGTTTCAGCATTCTTTGCACAACGTTACTCAAAAGTACTATTCATCGCTCACCGCGAAGAAATTTTACAACAATCAAAAAAATCATTTGAACACGTCTTAAATGAAACAGCTGGTATTTATAATGGATCATCAAAAGAAAAAGATTCAAACTTAACCTTTGCTTCTATACAAACTCTTTCAATTCAAGATAATTTGGAACAGTTTGATGTAGATGAGTTCGACCTTATCGTTATTGATGAATTTCATCACGCCGCAGCAAATACTTATCGCAAAGTCATCAACTATTTTCATCCATCTTTTTTATTAGGACTAACAGCAACACCAGAGCGCACTGACGGCCAAGATATCTTAGCTCTCTGTGAAGGTAATCTTGTGTGCGATATTAGTTTTATTGATGCTATTCGAAAAGGTTGGCTTTCTCCATTTCATTATTATGGTGTGTTAGATGACATAGATTATAGTCAAATACGTTGGCTAGGAACTCAATACGACCAAGAACAATTGATGAATGCACAACTACAAAATGACCGAGCTGAACATTTATACTACGAATGGTTAGACAAGCGGCAAACACGAACGATTGCTTTTTGCTCCACTATCAAACAAGCTAAGTTTCTTTGTAATTATTTTATCAATCAAAACAGTAAGGCAGCCGTTTTAACAGGGCAGTCTAATAAGCAAGAACGGCATCAAGTGATTAATCAATTAGAACGTGGAGAAATTGATATCATTTTCACAGTAGATCTTTTTAATGAAGGTATTGATATCCCTCCTGTTGATACATTACTGTTCGCCAGACCAACAGAATCTCTTGTGGTTTTCACGCAGCAAATAGGACGGGGGTTAAGAACATTTGCAGGTAAAGATCATTGCGTCATCATTGATTTAATTGGTAATTACCGTTACGCAGAAACCAAATTAAAATTATTAAATGATAATCAACAAAATATTAATGACAAACAAAATATTAATGACAAACAAAATAATATAGAACCTGTCGCACCAAATGATTGCTTCATCAATTTAGAGACTGACGTAATTGACTTACTAGCTGAATTAAAACGTAAATCCAGTCCAATTAAAGAAAAGATTTATAACGATTATATTCAAATAAAGAAGCTATTAGGTAAACGCCCAACGTATAAAGAAGCCCATTTATACGGGGCGGTCGATTCTAAGTTATATAAAACAAAATTCGGAGGATATTTTGCATTCTTAAAAGCCTATAATGAATTGACTGAATATGAGATTAATACATTTAATCAATTTCAAACTTGGTTACAAAAACTCGAATCGGAACAAATGCAAAAGTCCTATAAAATGATTGTATTAAATTATTTATTAACAAAAGGTGTAGATCAATGGTTGCAGCCAATAAAACCTGATGATGTCGAGCCCTATTTCCGTGCTTTTTATTTAGAGAAAGATTATCGAAAATATGCTGACTTCCCTAATCAAAAGGGGCAAAAACCATGGGAAATGAGTCAATCTGAATTAAGTCGACTGATTGCTACAATGCCAATGACAAAATGGACAACTGGAAATGATCAATTAGCTATATTTGAAAATAATACATTTTATTTTAATTTATATCCAAACGATCGTCATAAAGAGAGTCTTTTTAGCATGACACAACAAATTTGCGAATATAAACTGCATCGCCATATTGAAAAAAGAGCTGGCAATATTGAATAGCATGTGTCCCTTCAAACCAATAAATTGACTTTTATTACTTACTATATTAAACTAACTTACATAAAGTAAGTAATTAATCAGAAGGGGATTTTCCACATGCATTTCCATCAAGCACCGATCGCGCATGTGAGTCATGTTGATTTGAAGGTCACTGATTTACAGCGGGCGATTGCGTTTTATAAACAGATTTTAGGGTTTCAAGTATTGAATCAGGAGGCATCAACTGCTCAGTTAACAGCTAACGGAGAGACGGCGTTATTAACGTTACATGCATTAGATCAGCCCAGCGAGAAGTCGCGTCGCACAGCTGGGTTATATCATTATGCGATTTTATTGCCTGCACGTTCGGATTTGGCGGATTTCATCAAACATATATCAGCGCAAAATGTTCCTATTGGGGCGTCTGATCACTTAGTGAGTGAGTCTATCTATTTTTCCGACCCAGATGGAAACGGGATCGAAGTTTATGCTGATCGCGATCCATCCGAATGGAATTGGCAAAATGGTCAAGTCGATATGGCGGTCGACCCAATTGATGCAGGGGAGATTTTGAAACATGCGAGTGACTCTGGATGGCAAGGGCTTCCGGCAAACACCACCATGGGACATATTCATTTGCATGTTGCTGAATTAAATCAAACGAAACAGTTTTATACAGACGGGTTAGGTATGGAAGTCGTCTGTCGCTTAGGCGATCAGGCACTATTTATCGCTGACGGCCATTACCATCACCATATTGGCATCAATGTCTGGAATGGTGTCGGCGCACCACCAACAGCTGACGATTCACCTGGCCTAAAATCCTATACGATCCAATTAGGTAGTGATGAGCAGAAACAAACGGTTCTTAAACAATTAGATAACATTAACGCAGATATGACTGAGGAAAATGGTGAAGCAGTCGCGACTGATCCATCAGGTAATCGCATTCGTCTCGTTGTTTAATCAACTCACGATATAACAAATCCCCCTTTCAACAGGTAACGAACTCGCTAAAGTCAGGTTTTATCCTCACTTAGCATTCATTAGGTTGAAGGGGGATTTTATTATGTAATCGCACGCAATACGTCGTGCAATGTTGATTTAAATCGTTCTCGATCAACGGCTTCACACACTCGGACATTTGGCTGATAGCCGCTTCGATTATTAATATCCACCAAACTATAGCCCCGTGTCAATTTACCTTCTGTTTCAACATCAACATAATAATGACTAGACTGAGTCATGATAGATTCATCAGCTGCAATTGCTACGAGTAAAGTATCAGGGTGAGTCGTGCCATCTAATTGATGCACTTCTTTGTTAAAACGTTTAACGACTTGATTCACCTGGCGAAAGAATTCGGAGCCAGAAGTCTCTAATGCTTCGATTTCGCGATGTTCATCATCATTTAATACACTGAATCCAACACACATATCCCACCCGACCATCGTGATGGGCACGCCAGAATGCAAGACAATCCGCGCCGCTTCAGGATCGACATAGAAATTATACTCTGCCGCTGCTGTGATATTGCCTAGCGAGTTATTCGTACCACCCATGATATAAATATGGTTTAAATCCTCCACAATGGTCGGATCCTTTTTGATTGCCATGGCAATATTAGTGAGAGATGCAATCGCTAATAACGATATGTCACCCGGGTTTTCTTTTACTGTTTTGATGATGAAATCAACTGCATGTTCTGATTCTGGACGCTGTATGGCTTGATTAAAAAACGAATCACCCATGCCATCACGCCCGTGTACGTCCTCGACTGTGGTATGTGAAGTCGTATCGACATTTAAGATTGGCCCTTCATACCCTTTGAACACAGGAATTTTCTGATCGTGATTAGCTACTTGGATCGTGTAGAGTGCGTTTTCCACCTCTTGGTCAAAATCAACATTTCCCCCTGTGATCGTGACACCCTCTACTTTAAAATGATGGATAGCTGTAAGTAGCGCAATCGTATCATCACCGGCTGTATCTGTATCAACAATGATTTTGGACATACCTCTCACCCTTTCTACATCTGATAGTTATTAATCATTATAGAAGGTTTTGATTAGGACCTCAACAAACTCTTTCGGTACATTCCTTCAAAGGATATTTGATTAACTTGTCGAATATATAGAATTAGAAAGCTTTTTAAGGAGGATCATCATATGGATTATCGTCAAGCTTATGTCATTCCAGGTGGGATGTTTGTTGGTTTAGGGATTGGAATGTTTTTCGACCAGGCAGGTGCTGGTGTGATTCTAGGGTTAGGTTTAGGTTTCATTCTAAGCCCGATCCTTGGCATGATTGAGAAACGATCCAATTCATAACGACCAATAGATTTTTTGTCTTCAGCCACTACATGATTAATGTGATCAACTTAGCAACCTTCTCATACGAAGAAGGTTGCTTTTAATGGATACATTTAATAGACCAGAGATTGTTTGATCAAAAATTATATCATCCATAATCAGCTCTTCCCCATCCCTCAACCCATTACCTTTCGAACTTTCATTCATATAATTAATGTAAAAGTTTCAATCCTTAAAATTAGGGTATAACCCTATAAACAAGCACATAATTATACAATATTTATACATTGTTATATAATAGCCACTACCAAACATTTATTTTTGAATTTACACCGAAAGGGAAAATCGATATGACTAAACAAACGATTGTCGTGGGAGCTGGACCAGGTGGCTTAGCCGCTGCGATGCAATTAGCTGATCAAGGTTATCAAGTCGATCTCTATGAAAAACAACCACAAGTTGGCGGACGCACCTCGAAGCTACAACTTGGAGACTATGCATTTGATCTAGGGCCGACATTTTTCATGATGCCACAAGTTTTAGAAGAAGTATTTGAACGGGTTGGGCGTCAATTACACGATTATGTTGACCTCATCGAATTGGACCCTCTTTATACATTAAAATTCGGGGATGTTTCATTTACTCCCAGCCGTGATGTTGAAGCGACTGCCGAACAAATTAGTCAATTGTTTCCCGGTGATGAAGACGGATATCGTCGTTTTTTAAACAAAGAAGGGGCTAAATTTGACCGTGTAATCAATCTATTAAGGCAACCATTCAATTCTTACACGGATTTCCTCACTAAAGATATGGCACTTGCTTTACCTAAGCTTAATGCACTCGACACAGTGTATGGCCGTTTGAGTCATTATTTCCAAGATGAACGCTTAAAATGGGCCTTCTCTTTCCAAGCGAAGTATTTGGGCATGTCGGCTTGGAATTGTCCAGGTACTTTCACGATTCTATCTTATATCGAACATCGCTACGGCTTGTATCATCCCGTTGGAGGGGTGAATGCTGTCTGTGAGGCAATGAGAGATGTGATTCTAGAATTGGGTGGGCGCGTTCATCTTGAAACACCCGTCAACCAAATCATCGTCAACAACGGTCGTGCTACTGGCGTAGAATTAGCTGACGGGCGTATTCAAGAAGCCGATGATGTCGTGATTAACGCCGATTTTGGTTATGCGGTGAATCATCTATTTGATCCAAACGATTTAACCAAATATAAACCTGAAAAACTTCAGAAGAAGAAACTATCATGCTCGACATTTATGGTTTATCTAGGGATCGATCAAGAACTAGACTTGCCTCATCATATGGTGCTATTCGCAGAAGATTATAAGCGGAATGTTGAAGATATGACGGAACGCCAAGTGTTATCTGACGATCCATCGATTTATGTGCATAACCCGAATAAACTCGATTCGACACTTGCACCAGAAGGGAAAACGGCTCTCTATTTATTGATGCCAGTCCCTAATCTAACAGCTGGGATTGATTGGGAAGATGAAAAACAACGCCTACGAGATTATATGGTTCAACAAATCGCCAACGAAACAGGCCTCCACGATTTAGAAGACTTAATCGAAGTCGAGCATATTGTCACACCATCTGATTGGGAAGAAACCTATCATGTTTACGAGGGGGCGACGTTCAACTTAGCCCATAGTTTAGATCAAATGATGATTTTCCGTCCTCATAATCAATTCGAAGATGTCGATCATTGCTTTTTAGTCGGCGGTGGCACACACCCAGGTAGTGGATTACCAACAATCTTCCAATCGGCCATGATTAGTGTGGACTTGCTGACATCACAACCAGGTTACCAATCGCAGAAACCTTCAAAAGGACGTGTTGCCCATGAGTATTAGTGTTGTCGGTGCTGGCATTGGCGGAATGATCAGTGCATTATTGCTTTCTAACAAAGGCTATGAGGTCACAATCTATGAAAAGAATCATTATCTTGGCGGACGGCTCACCTACGAAACGGACGGTGAGTATACAATCGAACAGGGACCTACGATTGTCTTGCTACCTGAGCTTCTATTAGAGATTTTAGAGGAAGCTGGTATTGCCCGTGATCAATTGGAATTGATTCCGTGTGAACCACTTTATGATCTATTCTTCGCTGACGGTACGAAAATGACGAAATGGCGTGATCCTGACAAACAAGAAGAAGCGTTAGAACAAGCATATCCAGGGACAGGAGAAGCCTTCAGACGATACCTAATCGATATGGAAACCATCTATCATTTTGGTTATGATGCGTTTCTATCACGTAGCTTTCATAGAATGCGAGATTTTTTAACGTTAGAGAACATGAAGTTCATCATGAAATCACAGTCGTATCAGTCGTTGTCGACGTTTTTATCCCGTTATTTCAAGAATGAGAAGGTTAAACAGGCTTATATGCTACAGAGTTTATATATTGGTGGATCACCTTATCGTGTTCCAGCTTTATACGGCTTGATTTCCTATAGTGAACATGCATTTGGTATTTGGTATTTAAAAGGCGGCTATCATTCACTGATTCCTTTATTAGAACAGGCGTTAGTTGATCGGGGTGTGCAAATTCAAACAGGGACAAACGTTGAAAGAATTGTGGTTGAAGACGACCGAGTCAGTGGTGTGCAAGTAAATGGTGAAACGCATGCTTATGACCAGGTGATTTTTAATGGAGAGTATCCGCATTTAAATCAGTTACTCGATTCGAAGTCAACACAATCAAAGCGTGATTATCAACCATCTTCTGGCTGCTTACTCGTCTATCTAGGTGTTAATAAGCGTTATCCCGAGCGAGAGGCGCATCAATTTTTCTTACCGAATGAGTTTGAAAAGCATATGAAAGAGGTATTTGAAACTAAATCCCTATCAAATCGATTTTCAACCTACGTCTTTAATCCTGTCGCATTAGATCATGAAGCAGCTCCTCCGAATAAAAGCGTCTTATACTTCTTAATTCCTGTCCCTTCTAACAACGAGATTGATTGGGAAGCGGCGAAACATCATGTCGTTGAACAGGCGATTTTACAAGTTGAAGCATTAGGTTTCCCTGGATTAAGTGAAGCCATTGAATGGAAGAAAATCCGGACACCTCAAGACGCTGAAATCAGTGGTCTCTTCCAAGGCGGAAGTTTTGGCATTGCCCCACATTTACAACAATCAGGGGCATTCCGTCCTCAAGTGATGCATTCGAAAATCCACGGTCTATTTACCGTTGGTGCCTCTGTCCATCCTGGTGGTGGAATTCCGATTGTCATGCAAGGTGCACGACTGTTAGACAATCATTTTGAGGAGAAGAAGGAGATGATCAAATGATAGTGAATCAGGATTTTGCCAATGCTTGTGAACAGATGATGAAAAAAGGGTCTTCGAGCTTTTATCACGCATTCAAACATTTACCCTCACCACGAAGAGAAGCGGTCTACATCATTTATTCATTTTGCCGCATGATTGATGACGCAGTGGATGAGCCCGAAAAATCACCTTATTCATTAGACGAATTAGAAGACCACTTCACGCATCTGGATGAAGCAGAAGGACATTTTATTTGGCCAGCCTTACGTTTTTTATTTACTCATTTTCCTGTTACGAAAGAACCTTTTTATACGCAATTCGCCGGCCAACGACAAGATTATGTTAAGACCCATTACGATACTTTTGATGAATTAGAAGGTTACTGCTATCAAGTTGCTGGGTCAGTTGGTGAAATGCTGCTTCCCGTTTTACATGATGAGCCGACACAAGATGTAAAACAGGCAGGGATTGCTCTAGGTAAAGGCATGCAAATTGTAAATATTATTCGTGACGTGGGCGAGGATCAAAGTTTAAATCGCCGTTATATCCCCCGTGATCTATTAGACGAGCATGGTTACGCCCTTTATGATTTTGAACAGCAAATAATAAACGAGGAACTGGTGCATGTCATCGAGGACTTAATTGCACGTGCTGACGCTTGGTTTGAAGAAGGATTAACAGCAATTGAAACTTATCCAAAGGACAGTGCGCTCGCTATTCGGTTAGCTTCTGCTTATTACCGTGAAATTATCGAAGTCGTGAGAGAACGTGATTACCGTGTTTTTGACCAACGTGCAGTCGTTAACTCAGATCGAAAAGCCAATCTATTTCTACAAGTCATGAATAGTTAGAGAGGATTTTATAATGAAGCAATGGTCTTATATAGCATTTATTGTTTGGATGAATATTGGCTTTGTACTGATGTTCTTTTGGGAAGTGCCTGAGTGGTTGAATGTGTCTAATAGCATCTTCCTATTCTTGTTTGCCCTGTCGACTGTGGCGCTTTATGACTTGAGACTTCGAAACTTCTACGCAGCAGCTGCTATTGGATTGATAACATATTTAGTCGAAGTGATTGGCGTAGCGACTGGCTTTCCATTTGGAACTTATGAATACACGGACACGCTCGGATTTTTAGTGTTTGGTGTTCCTGTGACCCTTGGCTTTGCATGGATCGGCGTCATTTATGTCAGTCTCTTTCTGTCTAGGAGCTACAATCGTTGGATTCGCTCGCTACAAGTTGGTTTTTGGGTGATTGTGATCGATGCGATACTAGACCCTGCCGCAACCGTGTTAGATTTCTGGGAGTGGGAACATAGCGGGTTATATTTCGGCATTCCCATCACTAACTTTATCGCATGGTTTTTATTAGCCTTTGGAGTGAGCTTATTGGTTCCGCAAAAGGCTATAGCTAATCGAGATCAACAACGAGGCGTCCGATTATTTCAATTTATTATTCTCTTTTTTGGATTATTAAGTCTTAAAGAGGGATTAACGAGCTTATGGGTTATGATCCTGATAGCTCTCGCCTTATCAGAAGGGTGGTATCGTTATGATCGAACCCGATAAACGCCGAGGGTTTAGATGGTTGTTCTATCGTTATCAAAAGCATCATCTTATCCCGAGATATTTTGAAACAGTGGGAGTCAGCGGAGAAATAGATGATCATCTGGACGTGCCCACTTTATACATCGCGAATCATAGTTCATGGTGGGATGGCCTGCTTATTTTCCAAATGACGCAGCGATTTTCAAACGATGATCACTATATCATGATGAATGAGTCAGGGTTAAAAGAATATCCGTTTTTCCGAAAATTAGGCGCCTATTCCGTTAATCGTCATCGACCTCGTGATGTGATCAAAGCGTTATCTTATACCCAAGAATTGATGTTAGCAGGTAAAAAAGTCTGGTTGTTCCCTCAAGGTGGAATCCAGCATCCTGAGAGGTATATTTATTTTCAAAGAGGGCTCGGGCATATTTTAAAACAATTTGATCAAGTGGCAGTTAAGCCGTTTACCTTTCATTATTACACGTACGATTATCCGAAAATGATGGCTGCTGTTGATATTGGTGAGGCGACGATGATCGGCCCAACGATGGGACAAGACGAAATGACAATGCATTTCGAACAGTTATTAAATGAACAGCGAGAATCACAAGTTCAACGTCTTATCGAGAATCCTGATGCCCCGTTTCATTTGCCTTATCAACCATTGATTGGTCGCAGAAAACGATGATCATGATGTATGAATTGGAGGTGTTGTCATGGAAATAGTGTTGATGATTGTTGTGATGGCATTAGCTCTCCAACTCTTATTTGTGCTACAAAATATGTACTTTTTCCCGAAAATGGGTGGTCTTAAGGCTGATGAAGATATAACTACTTCCATTTCAATTCTCATTCCAGCACGAAACGAAGAGGGAAATATCAGAGCATGTGTAGAATCGATCATGGCACAAACTGTTCAACCGATAGAAGTGCTTATCCTAGATGATCATTCTACTGACAATACCGCTTCAATTCTTGAAAGCTTACAACAACAGTATCCCCGTTTGTCTTACTGGCAAGGGGCGTCATTACCTGAAGATTGGAAAGGTAAAGTGTTTGCTTGCCATCAATTGAGCGAGCAAGCACAAGGAGATTGGCTTTTATACCTTGATGCTGATGTACGTCTTGATCAGGAGGCCATCGCCGCATTAGAACCACACTTAGCTAAGCAGAAACGTGGAATGATTTCTGGCTTTCCAAAACAAATTGTTAAAACACAACTAGAACGATTGCTAGTCACGATGATGCAGTTTGTGATTCTTTGTCATTTACCTGTGCGACAAATCAAACAGTCATCTGATGCACGATTTGCTGCAGCACACGGCGGCTTTGTTGCCATTAATCGCAAGACCTATGATCAGATTGGCGGTCATGAAGCAATCAAGGATGCTATGGTCGATGATATGGCCCTGATGAAGCGGGTAAAAGATGCAGAAGCACCGGCTCAACTCTTAAAAATTGACGATTACGTTTGGATGCGGATGTATCATGATGCAAGTGACGTTTGGCAAGGCTATATGAAGAACATCTTTACTGGACTCAATCGCAATTACTTACTCATGTTCGCCCTTATTTGTCTTTATACCATGTTATATCTTATTCCTGTCGTGACTTTATGGATCTCTGGATTACACCTATTATCACTTATTAGTCTAGTATTAGCTGCGATCACGAAAGGATTGATTGACGTTTGGAGCGGCGTAAAACCTTGGCACGGGTTACTCATTTCTGTCAGTGCAGCTTTGCTAATCATGCTACTAGTACAATCGGCTTGGAAATCAGTCCGTAAGCATGGCTACGTTTGGAAAGGACGGCGCTATTTATGAAACAAATCGTTATTATGGGTGCTGGCTTAGGCGGCCTGTCGTCTGCCATTGTCTTAGCCAATGAAGGTTATGACGTTCAAGTCCTTGAAAAGAATCAAGAACCCGGCGGAAAACTGCAACAACGGAATATAAATGGGTACCATTTCGACCTGGGCCCCAGCACGATTACATTGAAGCATATGTTTGAAGAAGTGTTTACGTTATGTGGACGTGATTTAGCAGACTATGTCGAGTTTTACCCGATTAAAGATGGCACGCTTAACATGTTTCATGACGGCACCCAAGTTCCATTCTCATCAGATATTAAAGGAATCCAGGAAGCCATTGCTCAATTTAGCGTACACGATGCTCAGAATTACCCGGCATTCTTATCGGACAGTCAGCAATTCTATGAGATCGCTGAGAATCAGTTTCTGAATCGATTGATGGATCGGTGGCAAGATAAGCTTGATATAACCTTGTTGCGACAGTTTATGAAGATCAAACCGTTCACGACTTATCATGACTGGTTAAAGAAATATTTTAACCATCCTTTCACTTTAAGCTTATTAGGTCGTTATGCCACTTATGTAGGTTCATCACCTTACCAGGCACCAGCCATTTACGGCATGATGGCTTATATCGAAGCTGGCTTAGGGATCTATGGGATCAAAGGTGGTACGTATCAAATAGTTGAAGCGATGCAACAATTAGCAGAAGAATTAGGCGTCCGTTTCAGTTATAATACAGAAGTAACCCATATAATGACAGAGAATAATCGCGCGATCGGCGTAGAAATCGGTGATGAACACGTCTATGCGGATCAAGTGATTGCTAATATGGACGCTCTAACGGTTTACGATCGCTTTTTCCCAAATCAGACAGAACATGTGAAAAAGACAGAACCTTCGCTATCTGGTTTTGCTTTATTACTTGGGTTAAATCATCGCTACGAGTGGATGCAACATCACCAAGTCTTCTTCCCAGAATCGTATGAACAGGAATTCGAGCATCTATTTCAAGCGCAAGATGTAATTAGCGACCCGACGATTTACATTTGTTATAGTGGCTATAATGACCTATCAGTCGTACCGAGTGCTAACCACAGTAACCTCTTCGTGCTTGTTAACGCACCAAGCCGAATCCATGATTATGACTGGGAGACATTACGCGAGACTTATACGACGTTTCTACTCGACCAATTAGAAGCAAACGGATTAACAAACATTCGCGACTATATTGAGTATTTAGAAGTGATGACTCCACAAGATTTACACGAGCAAACGGGTGCTTATCAAGGGGCTATTTATGGAGCAAGCTCTAATTCATTTCGTCAGGCTTTTTTCCGTTTACCAAATCAAGCTAAAGAAATCAACGGATTATGGTTCGTCGGTGGCTCCACTCATCCTGGTGGTGGGACGCCGATTGTCACGAGATCTGGTCGATTAGTTGCTGAAGCCATCATCAACAGGGAGGCATAACCATGACAGATAACATTCATAAACGTAAAAGTGAACATATCCAATATAGCCTGTCTGAGGAATCTTTAGGTAATGCATCTAATGGTTTTGATGCTTATCAGTTTCGGCATAATGCTTTACCTGAGCTAAATTTTGAGGAAATTAACTATAAGACCTCTATGTTTGATAAAGGTATGAGCACGCCGTTTTTAATTAGCTCAATGACAGGTGGTGCGGAAATGGCTGAAACGATTAATCGTAACTTAGCCATTGCTGCTGAAGAGCGAGGTTGGGCGTTAGCCTTAGGATCGACACGTGTGATTTTAGAGAAAAAAGACTTTTTATCCTCATTCCAGTTACGCTCATATGCTCCGTCCATTCCGATTATTGCCAATTTAGGCGCTGTCCAATTGAATTATGGCGTCACAGTTGATCAAGTTAAGCGTATCATCGATTTAACTGAGGCTGATGCTTTAGTGCTTCATTTGAATTCGATTCAAGAAGTGATTCAGTCAGGTGGCGATACGAATTTCTCTGGCTTACTTCAAAAGATTGCCGAATTAACGAAAGCATTAGATATTCCAGTCGGCGCTAAAGAAGTTGGTTTCGGGATCGACGCGGAGAACGCTCGAAAACTACGTGATGCAGGCATTGCTTTTATTGATGTGGCTGGGTCTGGTGGGACATCTTGGAGTCAGGTTGAAAAGCTTCGCTCACAAGATCCGATTAAAAAACAAGCGGCTGAGGCTTTTGTAGGCTGGGGGAATCCGACAGCGAGATGTCTGACCGAGATCCGGAGAGATTTACCTCATGACATGTTAATTGCTAGCGGTGGTATTCGCGATGGATTAGATGCAGCGAAAGCATTAGCATTAGGCGCAGATCACGTCGGCTTTGCGCGTAAAATTTTAACCGAAGCAGTTGAATCGCCTGAACATGTGGTCGAATGGATGAAAGTGAAGGAACTCGAATTACAGATGGTCATGTTCGGAATTGGAGCTGGTGACTTAGCTTCGCTTCAATCAACAGATCGCATTGAAAAAGCGTAACCCGATCAGCACTCGATCGAGTCACGCTTTCTTTTTATGCTGTAAGTTATAATCAAGGAGTAAGAGCCCGATTGCAACGACAAACAAGACCATCGATTGGCCATTTAGAGCCCACCCCTCTTCTTGCATACTTTCTGTTAAAAAATAGGCGATGACCGCTAAGGTGAACATCGTGCTAAACATACTGAAATAATTACGTGAAATCCCGCGCAAACAGTCGATTCCATAAAATGTGATTAAGACGACCGCGATAATGCTAAATACAATAATTGCGATAGTCATCGGCTATCACCTCATCTTATGATTGTCCGAAGTTGTCTGGCATGACAGCAGCGACAACGATCCCCTTCGCTACCGCTTCACCATCCGCATAAACGACGGTATGCACATTGAATTTCTTCGGATGAACCTCTTCAACCTCACCTGTCACATGCAGTTCCGTGTTTTGTGGCGTTGGCTTTAAATATTTCACATTCAGCTCAGCTGTCACAAATCGTGGTGGCTCCACGCCATCTTCTGGTTCATGGCCATTTTTACGATGAAGCGCTAATGAAGCTGATCCTGTCCCGTGACAGTCAATAAGTGATGCGATTAATCCACCGTAGACATACCCTGGAATCGCGGTATATTCTTCAGGTGGTTGATAAATGGTTAAGGTTTCTGTCCCGTTCCAGCCTGTTCTAAAGCCATGACCTAATTCGTTATTTCGACCACAGCCAAAGCAATGGGCTAAATCTTGAGGATAATAATCTTGAATCGCATGTTTAATCTCACTCATATTTTGAAGCCACCTTTCTAGTATTCTAGTCAAAATTTTATCACGAAATCTGATACAATAGAAATCACGTGCTATTTGAATGACTACATTTTGCTATAAAGGGTCTCACCGAATTTATAACAATAGCAACTTAAGATTTCAACATAAAGGAAGGCTTCGGCTATGATTTTGAAAAAGTTCTCCATTTTCTTCATTGGTTTATTGATCTTTTCATATGGGATTGCTTTGGCGATTCAAGTTCAGTATCTCGGCATTCACCCGTGGGATGTGCTGACGATTGCATTCTATGATTTATTCGGGTTATCAGTCGGGACTTGGACGGTGATCATCGGGCTTACTATTATCTTATTCACCTTGTTCGCCAGACGGGAATACATCAACATAGGTACATTTCTAAATACGTTCCTCGTCGGCGTTTTCGTTGATATGTTTTTATATTTAGAGTGGTTTCCAACTTCAGGTCTTTTAGTTGGGGATATTGCGATTATGTTACTGGCTATTGTTGCGATGGGGATCGGCGGCGGTACCTATTCAGCTGCCCAAATTGGCCTCGGCCCACGGGATGGTTTTATGCTGTCGATCTCCGATATGACCGGGAAATCCATTCAACGCATACGGATTTATGTTGAGACAGGCGTGCTTGTATTAGGACTCGTGCTAGGCGGACCCGTTTTCGTGTTTACGTTTATTTTTACCTTTATTCAAAGTCCGATTTATCAACGTGTGTTTTTTGCGATCAAACCTTATACGACACGCGTTCAGTAGAGAGGAGTTGACTAAATGGCTAAGTATTATGTCTTTCTCATCCTAGTCGTGATGATGTTTTCAGGGAATTTAATCGTCGGAAAGGCTGTATCCGATTTGCCTCCTATTACGGTGGCTTTCATACGAAATGTGATTGCTTTTCTTGTGATTATGCCCTTTGGCTTAAGGCAATTTCGCCAAAATTACGATGTCTTTCGCCGTGATTGGAAGCCATTATTAGGCTTTGCGCTAACTGGTATTACAACGTTTAATGTTCTAATTTATTTATCGTTGAATTATACGACCTCGACGAATGCTGGAATCGTGGAAGCGACGACTCCTGTTTTCGCGCTGATTGTCGGTTATATCTTTTTAAAGGAACGCTTATCAGCACGACAATTGGCAGGTGTTGGCTTGTCCTTTGTAGGCGCGGTTTGGGTTCTGATTGAGGGCTCGCTCGAACGTTTGTTAGCTTTGCAGATTAACCCAGGTGACCTGACGATGCTACTAGCCATGATCGTCTGGGCATTCTATTCATTATTCTTAAAACAACACAATCACAAATATCCAATTTACGGAGCGATGTTCGCGATGATTGGTCTAGGCGCACTCGTCATGATTCCCGTGGTTGCGGTGGAATGGCTATTTGTGACGCCGAGTATGGACTGGTTTAACGGATCGAGTCTACTAGGTTTACTGTATCTCGGAATCTTCCCATCTGTGATTGCGCTTTACTTCTGGAATGCAGCTGTGCAAAATCTGGGGCCGTCCTTGTCGAGTGTATTTTTAAACTTGCTGCCCGTGTTCACGACGATTGGTGCAATGATTTTCCTAGGTGAAAACGTCAGCCTCGCTCAAGTCGCAGGTGGTGTCGTCGTTGTTAGCGGCGTTTTGATCGCAACGAATGTGCGGTTATCGATGTTTAAACGGAAGAAGCATGTGAAGGATTTTCGACGTGATGAATCAGCGTGAGCGTTGGTATTACGTGATTGTGGTTCGCTGATGAATTATGGGCGGGCCCGGCCCATATTTTATCGGCGAGCGCCGATATATATCAGCGAATGCCGATATATTCCAGATGGCGTCGATAAATTTGGTATTGCGCCGTTAAATTTAGAATCGCGCCGTTATTATTGAAATGGCGCCGTTACATAAAATATATCGGCGACTTCTATGATAAATGATACACAACTGCTCGCAGTTGTGTTTTTTTTGAGCAAAAAATAAACCGGTTAGTGCTTAGACTAACCGGTGGCAGTTGCTTCATCTATTTGAATAGTATGAAATAGGTTCTCTATCTAACTCGTTTAGCGGTGTGCTAGATCCATTTCATGTTCACTATGAGCTGGGTCTAGGCGTAGATCGGATTTCTTCTTCTTGATGCGATTCATGACACTATCCACAAAATATACAGTCGCTAAAAAGAAAAACACAATCGTTGAAACAAGAATTAAAGATGTTGTCATCTTCATCTACCCCTTTCCAGTAAAAATTATCATTTAGCATGATTTCCTACTATATAGTATCACATTTATCGGTTATTTCAAGTCAAAAAGCTCATTCTTTTAAATTCTTTTAATTCCTATCAAATGCTAATGCATTCTCCAAAATTAAATCTTCTATGCAAAAAGCGCTCCCGACGCTATTGTAAGCGGTTGCATAATGGTTCGCTTCTTAAATTTACTGATTTTTAGGGAAATTTAAGCATCAAACGGAATATAGCTATTTATAAGTTAATGAATAGCTATATGCACTTAAATCCATTCAATTACTTACCTATTCTTCATATTTGGTATGAAGTGGTGAATCAATTTATGATTTATCATCGAGTTGGGGTGAATTACCATCGGGAGCTGGATGTTTTCCATCGAGTGAGTGCTGTTTATCATCGGGGTTTACTATTTATCATCGGGCGAAAGCAGCTTACCATCGAGTTAAGCCGTTTTTCCAGCGAGTGAGTGCTGATTATCAGCGAGTTAGGATCATTTCCTGAGGGAGTTACTACAACACAAAAAAGCGAGATCCTTAAAATAAGAATCTCGCTTTTCATTCAAAATCATGATAAGAAGATTGCGCCATATGATAAAGCGCCAAGGATCACAAACGCGGGGTGAATATGCCAGCGTTCAAGAGCAAAGAAGCTGAGGGCAATTAATATCATGGTTTGCACGAGCCCTGCGCCTTCATATGACGTAGTAAAAAATTGAAAGGCTAATACACCTAGTAAAATAGCAATGGCAGGCCTGATTAAAGTCGTCATCCGCTTCACTTTCGGCGAGTTTTTAAATCGCATGAGTAATTTCAGCAAAATAATCATCGCCACGAGTGACGGAAGAACCGTTGCAGTAATGGCAACGATCGCACCGAAAACGCCTCCGACTTCATAACCGATATAGCCGGCCATCTTCGTCGCGATCGGGCCTGGTAACGCATTGCCGAGTGCCAACACTTCACCGAATTCAGGCGTTGTCATCCATCCATAGCGCTGGACGACTTCGTATTCGATAAGCGGAATGGAGGCAGGGCCGCCACCATAACCGACCACCCCAGGGATTAAAAATGCTAAAAATAAGTGCCAATACTCGATCATGACGCGTCACCTTCTTTCGCCTTAGATGACGGGGACTTCTTAACTAACGCATAAATAATTAGAGCTGCAATTAAAATCGCAGGATGCAGTCCAATCAGTTCAAATGCTATTAAACTGACAACACTTAAGCCTATGACCACAGGCCAACCTAAGTCACCCTGCGAACGGCGTAAGAAATTATATGCCAACATAAATAACATCACACCAACAACTGGTGCAATCGCGTTGGTCATCCCCTGCACAACAGGAGAATCACGGTAATTAATCAACACACTGATCAGCGCAATCATAATCAAAACAGTTGGTAATACGGTCGCAGCTAGAGCTGTCGTAAGTCCGACATAGCCACCGATACGGTAACCGATATAACCAGCCATTTTGGTCATAATTGGTCCTGGTAGCGAATTACCAATCGCTAGAATATCTGAGAATTCTTCATCACTGAGCCAGCCATAAGTGTCGACAACCTCTTTATGAACGAGTGGAATTGTCGCTGGTCCACCGCCATATCCTAACATCCCAGCCCTAAAAAAGCTGATGAAGATATCTTTTTGTAAAGCAAATCCCACTCTTGTCTCCCCTTTCTAAATTCAAAAATGACAGAATTATTATTCATTGGACTATAGTATGACATATTGCGACGTTTCTTTTATAATTAAAATAAGTAATCTTAACTAAAGCGTGGTGCTATAATGAAATTAACCGATACTGATTTTAAAATTTTAAATATACTTAGTGACAATGGTCGCATGTCCTATGTTGACTTAGCCAAAGAGCTTGGCTTATCTCGTGTTGCCGTTCGCGATCGGATTAATCAAATGCAAGAAGCTGGGATTATCGAAAAATTCAGCGTCGTGATCAACTCAGAGAAAGTCGGTAAAGGAGTTTCCGCTTTCTTTAACGTCGACTGTGAGCCAAACTCACTCGTTTATGTCGCAGAAAAACTAGCCGACCATCCCAATGTGGCAAGCTGTTATCAAATGACGGGGCCAAGCACCTTGCATACCCATGTCCTTGTCGAAGACTTTCAGGCATTAGAGAAATTTATCAACGAAGAGCTTTACGCATTAGAAGGCATTACCCGCGTCGAAAGTCATATTCTCTTGCGTCGCTTCAAAAGTCGCACAGGTCTCAAATTATAATCATTCAAAAACAGGCTGACTGCTCAGCCTGTTTTTTCTTTACCATGCAGCGACGTCACCATCTGTTCGTGGTTCCGTTCCACCTGCTAAGACACCTGTTTCTGGATCGCGCCAAATAATTTGACCGCGTCCGAACTCATATGGATAGAGCGTTTTCTGAATCTGATGTCCTTTTCGCTGAAGCGCTTGGGCAATATGATCTGGGAATGTCGGCTCAACTTTAACCGTCTTCCCTTCTGCCCACTGCCACCTCGGTGCATCGAGTGCTGCTTGTGGGTTCAAATGAAAATCGACTGTATTCATGACCACCTGCGCGTGACCCTGAGGTTGCATGAAACCACCCATCACACCAAATGGCCCGACTGGTTGATCCCCTTTTGATAAAAAGCCTGGAATGATCGTATGGAAGGTCTGCTTACCTGGCTTAAGCACATTGGTATGATTTTCATCAAGCGAGAAGGTATGCCCCCGATTTTGCATCGCAATGCCTGTTCCAGGAATGACGACACCTGATCCGAAGCCCATATAATTACTCTGAATAAACGAGACCATGTTGCCTTCGCTATCAGCCGTTGATAAATAAACCGTTCCACCACGCGGCGGTTCACCCGCTTCAGGCTGTAACGCTTCATCACCTATCATTGCACGGCGTTGTTCCGCATACTCATCAGATAGTAGATCCTCAACAGACACATTCATGTGATCTTGTTGCGTAATATATTCTAACCCGTCTGAAAACGCAAGCTTCATCGCTTCGATTTGTTTGTGATACGTATCAACACTGTCTTTTTCATTAAAATCATAGCCTTTTAGCATATTAAGCGCAATTAACGCGATTAACCCTTGGCCATTCGGCGGAATTTCCCACAAGTCATAACCACGATAATTCACTTTAATCGGATCGACCCACTCTGGTTTATAGCCAGCGAGATCTTCTTTCGTCAAATAACCATCATGCTGCTTGAAAAAGTCATCGATTTGATCCGCTAATTCCCCGCGATAAAAGGATTCAGCTTTTGTTTCAGCAATTTTGCGCAAAGTATCGGCGTGACCTTGTGACGACCACATGTCTCCTGCTTCTGGCGCTCGTCCATCAGGTGCGAAGGTTTCAAACCAATGTTTATAAATATCATCTTGGAACGTTTTCGTAAACTTATTATACGCCGCCTTCCAATGAAACGCTAAAGTCGGCGATAACGGATAACCCTGTTCAGCATATGTAATCGCAGGCTCCATCACATCTGTTAATGGCAATTTCCCGAACTTCTCCGATAATTCTGCCCACGCAGCTGGTGTTCCTGGTACAGTCACAGGCACTTTGCCAAAAGTCGGTATCTCATCATAACCCGCTTCTTTTAACTGATCGACAGATATATTTTGCGGTGCATAACCACTTGCGTTTAGACCGTGAATCTTACCATCAACCCAAACAAGCGCAAACGCATCGGAGCCGATTCCATTCGATGTCGGCTCTAGAACCGTAAGTGCAGCCGCTGTCGCAATCGCTGCATCAATCGCGTTACCACCTTGTTTTAATATATCGCGCCCAACCTCTGCTGCTAACGGCTGAGACGTTGCGACCATCCCATTTCTCCCGTAGACCACATTTCGGCGTGACCCATATGGATAATATTGCGCATCATAATCTACCATTTTGTCTCTATCTCCCTTCAAACAACTAACAATGATTAAACATTTTTATTAATCCTACCACATTTAGTTGTTATAATCGAGTGTTTATAAGACAAAAATGATAGATTGACTAAAAAAGACGAGCAGCCGTAGCCACTCGTCTTAACTCACCTTCGCACAATCTTGATTACAATACGACAACTCATTTTCTTTCATACGACAGCGCGCACATAACGGCTTGCGACACGACCCGCATTTAGCAACCGCCTTCTTCTCACAATAGCGACATCTTTCCATAAACACCCTCCATCATATCGTTTCCCACCATGATATGAAGGGCGCTCGACGTTTATGCTTCTGATTTCTGACGATCAGCAAAAACGGCCATTGCCTCGCTCATAAACTGCGCTAAACCATCACCGAACTGGTCGATGTTCTTTTGAAAACGTTCATCTTGCACATACATCATCCCTAGACCTTTAAACATGTCTGGAGTATAAGTTGCAAAATGATGATTCAAAAAGTCATACCATTCTTTAATCCCATCCTGCGCTAGTTTAGAGGCTGGATCTTCATGTCTGATCGCAGCTAATTCACGGTAAATCTCATTCATCTGCTCCTGCTGATCTTCACCCATCTGCATCGCATTTGCTTGAGCTTCATCAACTTTCGCATCACCCCAACGTTCACGCGCCTCAGCTTCGTAAGGATTGTGACTGAAATCAAATCCCTTAAATTTATCATCATTCGCCATAGGTACACCCCCTTCTTGTGCACGAATCGTTTCATCCACCGTCTGTAACATTTGATCGAGTTGATCCCGTTTGTCGATCAACATTTTTCGGTGGAGCTTCAAAGCTTCGAGTTGGTCATAATCTGGATTGTGGATGATTTCCTTAATATCTTGTAATGAAAAGCCTAATGTCTTAAAAAATAAAATATGCTGAAGCACCGTTAAATCCTCATCATGATAATCACGGTAGCCTGTATCCGGATCCTTTTCAGGCGTTAACAAGCCAATCTCATCATAATGATGAAGCGTGCGCACACTAATCCCGACTAATTCTGCAACGTCCTGTACTTTCAATCTGACCAACTCCTTCACTAGAAGCATAATCCCTCACGTAACGTTAAAGTCAACACCATTTTAGTGGATAAATAGTGGAAAACTGTGTATAGACTTGGGAAAAATCCACTTAATTTGTGTATAAATTCGGGATAAACTTTTATTTTTTGTGGAAAACACTATGTAAACGCTCACTTATGCACATTTGTACACACTTTCTTGTGTATAGTGTGAAGTTTTCCACAAACTAACAGTGGAAAACTAGCCAGTTATGCACAGTGGCGGACTTTTAATTTCTTTATGTACACTGATAGTTGTGGATTATCGATGGAAAAAGGTGCATTGGCGATGGTATTTCAATCAGACTCGATGGTAAGTTGTGAATAGTTGATGGTAAATCCTCCTTGTCGATGATATTTCACCCGAACTCGATGGAAAGTTGTGCACAGTCGATGATAATCCCTAAAATCGCGCCGATAAAAAATGACACCTCCCTAATCACACGACTAAGGAGATGCACATAATTCTCTATTTAAAAACTTTCTGCGGTAAATAAGCGGACACAAGGTAATTCGGCACATCGACGATTTCACTAATCTTCAAGTCAACAGCTACACTCGATAATGTGTAAGCATCAACATCGCTCAAGCCATATGTTTCCCCAAGATGTTCGATCATGTATTCAACTGCTTTTTTCGAAGCTGTCATTAAATCATCGCTATGGCCCGTTGTCACGTAGTACCCTTGCTCATCCAAATCGGTCGTTAGCGGACCAGGCGTGATAAAGCGAGGTTCTTGAATGGATTTTCCTTTATGGAGCTTGAACTTAAGTTGAATTTCCATCGGGGCCTCAATCGCGGTGCCACACACTTCTCCGTCCCCTTGCGCAGCATGAGTGTCACCGACTGAAAATAAAGCACCTGCTACCCAGACTGGTAGTAATAATCGCGTGCCCTTCGTTAAATGACGAATATCCATATTGCCACCATTGTGACGCGGTGGCACTAAACTATGCGGACCCGTTTCAGGCAGTGCCACACCAATCGTCCCAGGAAACGGCTTCGTCGGAATTTCAATGCCATCTGTAAACTGAGCCGTTTGCTGGCCACTTAAATCCCATATTTTCAAATGAGGATCTGGAAATTGATCGCTTAACAAACCGAAACCTGGGATAACCGCCGTCCATCCCCAACTCATCGTCCCGAAATGCTCAATCTCAACTTCTAACGTATCACCTGGCTCAGCACCTTCAATGTAAATTGGCCCTGTCACAGGATTCACCTTGCTGAAATCCATATTCGCGACATCTTGAGCCGTCGATTTCGCTGACAATTGACCACCAGATGCATCATGAACCTCAAAATGCACACTTTCTCCCGGTTTCACCGATTGAATCGGCTCGATACTATTATCCCAAACTGTGTGGTGACTGTGTTTATGAATCGTATGTTGATGATGATGCATCGAATCACTCCTTTTCCAAGCATCATAGCATAAATTGATCAGAATTTTTAGTGAATAATTCTGAAAATTATTTAGGATGAAAATTTATCAGCGCCGTTTATGTATATCAGCCACTTATCCAAAATAGTAGCCGTTATTTTTGCTTGATCAGCGCCCTGAGAGATTTACCGACGAGTTCTGATTTATATCGGCGCCTCACAAAATATAACAGCGCCATATTAAATATATCAGCGACTTGCCGCAATATATCGGCGACCCCGTCGTCATAAGGAGGAACACCCCTTCTCAAGCACATCATTTGGCTAAAGCATCGATTTCACATACAATTGCAAGGTAACTTATTAAGCATAACAAGGAGGGTACGGCCCTATGAAAGCCGTTCGAATACACAATTACGGTGGGCAGGAACAGCTCATTGAAGAAAATATTGAAAAACCGAGACCAGCTTCAGGTCAGGTCATCGTCAAACAGCACGCAACTTCTATTAACCCGATAGACTGGAAGCTTCGTGCAGGCTATTTACAAGATATGGTCCCATTCGAATTTCCTGTGATTTTAGGTTGGGATACAGCAGGTGTCGTTGATGAAGTGGCAGACGATGTGACTGATTTCGAAATTGGCGACCGTGTCTTTGCGCGCCCAGAACTAACGGATCAAGGAACGTACGCGGAATACACACCAGTCGATGCTCATTTACTTGCGCATATTCCTGAAAACCTCACTTACCAAGAAGCTGCAGGTGTACCCCTTACAACGATGACAGCTTGGCAATGTCTATACGATTTCGCTGACATTCAACCAGGTGACAAAGTCCTCATTCACGCTGGTGCTGGCGGCGTTGGTACGATGGCGATTCAACTAGCCAAAGTAACAGGCGCAAAAGTCGTCACAACCGCAAGCACACACAACGTTGAATTCCTTTATTCACTCGGTGCTGATAAAGTCATTGACTATAAAAAACAAGACTTCGACGACGAATTAGAAGATGTCGATTTCGTACTTGATACACTTGGCGGCGAGATTCAAGAACGTAGCTATAAAGTGTTAAAGGATGGCGGTCTACTCGCTTCTGTCGCAGCACCACCTGACCAAGAACAAGCTGAAGCACACGGGGTCAAAGCAGGCTTTGTTTGGTTAGAACCTGTTGGTGAACAAATGCGCGCAATCGCAAAACTGCTTGAAGAGGAGAAAATTAAGCCAATCGTTGGTCATCAATACCCTCTATCTGAACAAGGCATTCGCGACGCCCATGCATTAAGCGAAACCCATCATGCTAAAGGCAAAATCATTATTGATATCGATTAAACGAAAAGCTGGATGAGCGCACTCATCCAGCTTTTTTATTGATCTAAAAATTCTCTTAACGACGACGCCAAGTACTCCACATCATGATAACCTTGATTATAAAGCGCCGTTAACTTTTGTTTATTTCGCTCGACCCTGCCAACATCTGGTGCACGTGACGGACTAATCACAAATACATTGCCCTTTGCTTCCTGTTCATAAATATAATCGAGCGTTTCATTATAGACATGATGCCTGCGGTCCAACGCTTCAAGTAACCCAGGGTAATCCCGATACTTTCGCCTGATCCATCTACGAAAGGATTGCGGTTTTTTATAGTATCCTCGTTCCTTTGTAAGCACAATGACATGTTTCGTATTCCCATCACGCTCCGATTGTGTCAGTGGAATCGGATCCGCAATTCCACCATCCATTAAATAACGTCCTTCAAACTCAACGACAGGCGCGACTAACGGTAGAGAACTCGATGCTCTCAGCAACGTGACCATATCATCAGGATAATCCGACTTCTGGTAATACAACGCTTCACCCGTCATACAATCCGTCACACCGACAACAAAATCTTCTGTCGCCTGATCAAACGTCTGATAATCAAACGGCGCCAATTCATTCGGCAACGTATCAAACAAAAAATCCATTCCGAACAATTGCCGTTTTCGAACCAAATTCCGAAGCGACAAATAATCCGGATGATCAACAAAATCAATATTCACTTGCCGGTTCCGATCCAACTGCCTCGCCACATAAGACGAGCCATTACAAGCCCCTGCTGATACGCCAATCGTATACGGTAAATACCAATCCTGCTCCATCATATAACGCAACACGCCAGCCGAATAAACCCCGCGACTGCCGCCACCTTCTAACACTAATCCTGTTTGTTTCATCGTATCCCTCGTTCTATTCAAAACTAACTATTATTTTACCATATAAAAAAACACACAGACCAAATGGCATATGTGTGTTCGTAAAGCAAATTAAAAATTAAAATCAAGATTATTGTTTATACATTTATAACTTTATGTAACACTGTTAATTAAGCTAAATTAAACATTATAAAATCCTTGTCAGAATAACGAACGTTTAGGTTAAGGAGTTGACCACCCATGCCAACTTGCCAACTTGCCAACGCTGTTTCGAAACATGGACTTTTAAGGACACAATGAAACGTGCATTTGTATTAGACACACGCTTGACTTGCCCTTACTGTGATGGCACACAATTTATATCAAAGGAAACGCATAGACGATTTGGGGTGGCCGGATCATTCGTCCCAATTCCTATGTTGCTTCCTTTGCTCTTTAATATATCATTTTGGTGGGTGTTTGTTATATGGGCGCTTTTAATCCCATCTTACTTCATCGCTTATTGTTCATTGATGACTTTTTCGAATGAGGAACAGAATATCATTTAATCAAATGTTCCAAGTTTCAGTAAAACGGCATCACAGAACTAGCTAACATCCAAACACACAACCCTACTAACCCGACAACAACGACGTTTTCAACTAGCGATCCGGTTCTAAAAGACAAGATAAACTTGAACTTCTTCTGACTAAGTGGATAAAGTAGTGGCACGCCTTGCTTCGTTAAGAAGTCACCGAAAATATGCGATACAACACCGATTAAAAATCCGTATTGCAGCGTTTCTGATATACCAAAAGATGTTTGTAGCATCGTTAAGGCAACACCTACGAGAACCACAAAAACTAAAGAATGCGTCCACGTTCGGTGTGACGTTAACATAAGTAAAATGAGTCCCATTCCGATTAATAAAAAACTCGTACGTTGTTCTGTAAAAACGCTTAACATCTCAGGACGCCAGATGGCCCCTATAACGATTAAAGCTAGCACTCCAGCGAAAATCGGATACACATAACGTCCTAATTTTGATTGTTTGGAGTCAACGTCGGGTAATAAAGCGCCTATTAAAACGACCGCTAAAAATAATAACGTCTCAGGTACGCCATTTAACTCGAGCGGTAACCATCTCTCAAATGTAATCGCAGCCACTCCCCAGGTTAACCCCATGGCTTGATGCCCTTTTGCCATCATGATGTCTCGATCCTTTCTTGTTGTGAATGACGTTTATCATCATACCAACTCTCCCGCATTCAGCGCCATCAGCCTTTAGACACAAAAAATCCTCCCCACTTTAAAAGCAGGAAGGATATCTGTCGTTACTTATCTTTATGATTTAGACATTTCTTTCGTCTTGTCAAATTCATCTTGAATTTCTTGTGACGGTCCACGACCTATTAAGCTAATACCAACAGCTACAATCGTCGCAAACAAGAATCCTGGCACTAACGAATACAAGCCATCAAACGGATCGAATTGATCCCAAGTTAAGACAGTCACCGCGCCGACAATAATACCAGCTAAGGCGCCGTTACGCGTTAAGCGTTTCCAGAATAAACTGAGGACCACAATTGGACCGAACGAAGCACCGAATCCGGCCCAGGCGTTCGCCACGAGATCGAGTACGCGGCTTTCGTCGTCACTCGCGATAATTAAGGCAATTAACGCGATCACAATAACTGAGATACGCGCGACCCAGATTAACTCTTTATTAGAGGCATTTTTGCGGAAGAAGCCTTTATAAAAGTCTTCAGCCACAGCTGATGATGACACAAGTAACTGGGAGTCAACCGTACTCATAATAGCCGCTAAAATCGCTGCTAGTAGCACACCTGCCACAACAGGATGCGTTAATAGTTGAGTCATGGCAATAAAGACTGCTTCTTCATTAGCTAGCATCAACATACTGCCATCCATTGATGCTTCAATTCCACGATTAGCTAATTCTGATTGCACTGCTTCTGTTCCAATATAAGCAAAACCTGCAATCCCCACAAAAATCGCACCAAATAATGAGAAGACCATCCAACTCATACCGATTAAACGTGCGGTTGGCACATCTTTATGCGTCCGAATCGCCATGAAACGTGCTAGAATATGAGGTTGACCGAAGTAACCCAGCCCCCAAGCAAGTGAGGAAATAATAGCAAGCGTACTTACGCCCTGAATCATATTCAAGTGGCTTCCTTCTGATAATTCACCTACAACTCTTATTGTTTCACTCCAGCCACCTAATTCGGAAATGGCGACAAAAGGTAAGACAATTAAGGCTAAGAACATGAGAATTCCTTGAATGAAGTCCGTCCAACTTACCGCAATAAAGCCACCTAAGAACGTATAAGCGATAATGACTAATCCACCAATGAGTAACGCGACCATATAGTCATACCCAAATGTATTGCTGAATAAGACAGCGCCACCGACTAAACCGGAAGCTACATAAACCGTGAAGAAAATCAAAATAACAGCTGCTGAAGCACTACGTAATAAACGTGAGTTATCACGAAAACGCTTCTCTAGAAAGTCTGGCAATGTGATCGCATCATTAGACACTTCAGTATAAATACGCAAACGTTTCGCGATAAACTGCCAGTTCAAATATGCTCCAATGGTTAAACCAACAGCAAGCCATGCACTTCCAAAACCACCTAAATAAATGGCCCCTGGTAAACCGAGAATCAGCCAACTACTCATATCCGATGCACCAGCACTCAATGCGGCTACACCTGGGCCTAACTTACGGCCACCCAAGAAGTAGTCTGATAGATTATTCGTTAAACGATAACCAATGATACCAAGCACCAACATCCCAACGAGATAAATAATAAACGTCGTTAAAGTAGCTGTACCCATTATGATTTGTCACGTCCTTTCACCCATGAAATGAACGATAGAACAACGACTAGTAGCATTGGTACAAATAGCCAGAAATACGTACCTAATGAAATGCTGTACTCCATCCAATCTCCCCCTTAATTTAATAGTAGTTCAAATACAACGAAACCAATAATCACATAAATGAATACGGCGATCACAATCAATAGATAGGAGTAACCACTCTTCTTACTTTGGACAACATCTTTCAAAACGTATGTCACCAAAGCCGCGAAGCCAAATACGACAATTAAGATGACCATTTCGTTAATGATGAACATCAGAAACGCCTCCTAAACGAAGCTCCTTTGTTCCATCATATCAATAGTTATCATGTGAACGCTAATACATTTTATGATTATTTAAGCGGTTTCATGTTTATACATCTTTAATTCGACAAAAGTTTGCTTTTACCTGCAAAAGTTGGCCATCATCTGAATAATTAGTTATACCCATTTTAATATAAACAAACTTCAATACAACAACCCTAGTTTGAAGCCAAGAAAACTTATCAAAAAAATGGCAACTAGAGTAATTATTAAAGGCAACCTTAGTACGCTTACTTCAACTCAAATGAATTTTAGGGCCTTATAATCACTTTCTCTAATTATAATTATAACTATTAAAATATTTTTCACTTTACAAACAAATGTTTATGTTTTAAACTTTTGTTATAGATGGTGAAACGCTTTCATTTTTTAGGAGGTGAGTCCATGGATAAAGAGGAACAGATTCTACAAATCATACGATTCAATCCATACATTACCCAACAGGAACTTGCTGATCAGATTGGGCTATCACGTCCAGCTGTTGCCAATTATATTAAGCGGCTGATTGAAGCCGGGCGCATTAAAGGACGTGCCTATGTCCTTAATGATGAACAAACGATTGCTTGTGTCGGGGGTGCTAATGTTGATCGTAAAGCCCACGCGTTACAAGCAGTACGGCTACAGTCATCAAACCCTGTAAAAACCGAGGAATCATTAGGTGGTGTCGCTCGTAATGTTGCCGAAAACTTAGCCCGCTTAAACCTAAGACCTGGCTTGACCACTGTTGTCGGACAGGACAAAGAAGGCGAATGGTTGCGTGATTCATCTTTCAAGCTTGGCATTGATACGCAAATGATGATGACCTTATCTCAAGAGCGAACAGGAACATACAGTGCTTTCCTTGATCCTAGGGGTGAACTCGTTGTCTCAATGGCTGACATGGCGATTTATGATGCGTTAACGAAACAGCTTATTCAGCAAAAATGGTCCCATATAAAACAAGCCAATGCGATTTTTCTTGATACGAATATTGCTGCTGATGCCTTACAAGAAGTCATTGAACAATCAGCTAAACAGCAATTAACGGTTTTTGTTGACCCAGTATCTTCGATTAAGGCTGAAAAACTACCCAAAGATCTAATAGGCGTACACACAATCTTGCCTAATCAAGAGGAAGCTGAAACCTTATCAGGTGTCACGATTAATCAAGAACAAGATTACGCGGTAGCTTGCCAGAAGTTGCTTGACCAAGGTGTCCAACAGGTTGTCTTAACCTTAGGCGCTAAAGGTATTTATTACTATAACCAAGAGGAATCAGGTTTTATCGAAGCATTACCCGTAGATGTTAAGGATGTCACAGGGGCTGGTGATGCCTTTACTTCAGGTGTGATTTACGGAGCAACACAACAAATGTCACTCAGTGAATCTTGTCGTTTTGGACTTGGTTGCGCGACTGTCACCTTAGAGTCAGAACAGTCTTGTGCAGAAGATTTATCCGTCGAAACGGTCTATACAAAATTAAAGGAGTTGAATTAAGATGGAACAATTTTTATCTTATACAGAAGAAGTGCGTGACGCTTTAGAAAATGGAAAACCAGTCGTGGCACTCGAATCAACCATCATTTCACACGGATTACCCTACCCAGAAAATATGGATATGGCGAAAAAAGTTGAAAATATCATTTGCGAGCAAGGTGCTGTACCTGCCACAATTGGCCTAATGGATGGGCAAATTAAGATTGGTTTAACAGAAGAAGAGCTCTATACATTTGCGACAGAGGAAGGCATTCATAAAGTGAGCCGTCGTGACTTTGGTCATGTCATTGCGAAGAAAGAAATTGGAGCAACAACCGTAGCTGGAACGATGATTGCAGCTAACTTAGCAGGTGTTCGTGTCTTCGCGACAGGCGGTATTGGTGGTGTCCACCGTGAAGGTGAATATACGTGGGACGTTTCAGCTGACCTAAAAGAATTAGCTCAAACTAACGTCGCAGTCGTCTGTGCTGGAGCGAAATCGATTCTAGATATTGGTCGTACACTTGAATACTTAGAAACACATGGTGTACCAGTTGTTGGTTACAAGACAAACACCTTTCCATCGTTCTATTCACGCGAAAGTGAATTTGGTGTCGACTTCCAAATTGACAATCCTGAAGACGTGGCGAAAACATTACAAACGAAGTGGCAGCTTGGTTTAGAGGGTGGTGCTGTGATCGCGAACCCTGTACCTGAAGCATCAGAGATTCCATTCGATCAAATCGAAAGCGTGATCGAACAAGCTTTAAGCGACGCTAAAGCTGAGAATGTGACAGGTAAAGATGTGACACCATACATCCTAAGCAAAGTGAAATCACTCACTGACGGGAAAAGTCTAGAAACTAATCTAGCACTTGTCTATCACAATGCTGAAGTTGCAGGTCAGATCGCCGCTTCATACCATCAATAAATATGTAAAAGCAGTGGCAACGGAGCCACTGCTTTTTTATTGCACATCATCATAAGTTAAATTATTATCCACATCGCCGTTTTCATCGAGCAATTGAACAAATGATTCGTGCTCATCTGAGATGTCATCCGCTCGTTTTAACGCTTCTCCCTTGTTATCGAAGGTTTCTACCTCGTCTTCTTGATCCACTAAGTACACATGCCACTCTTCTCCTTTAGGTCTTACAATGACGCCGTGGTCCATCATTTCTGGCCGACCTTCTCGTGTTGATTTTTCTTTTTCGCTCATAAACCATCGCCTCCTCGCCTTTAATATGCGAGGCTGCTTTAATATTTATTCCTTTGAAATAGGTGGACAGAAAACGACGAGTCGTCATTATTTCGACCCACCTCGCGCATCGACCGACCAAATTTCACCTGTCGACACAACATATGAATCAAATAAATTGACCGTCACACAGGCATGATTAGGAATGATGTGAATCGTGTCATTAATCGCTAATGGACAATCAGTATCAGCATCAATCGGGATGACGCCGTGTTCTTCAGATAATTTTTCAATAGTGAGTTCAGGGTGTTCAACGACACAGCCAAAGCCAACAACTGATTCATTACCGTGAGCGCCTTTTTCAAGTGATAACGCCTTACTCCCTGCATCAATCACGATTCGGTTCATGTGCTTTGAGACAACGGTTGCTTTGACCGTCACAGCACAATCCTCAGGCTTTGCGACACCTAAGCCAACTTGAACCATGTCATAAAATACGGCATTCCCAGGTCTGATATCCGTGACGCCATCATATACACCTGCATCAAAAACGGTCGGTGTCGTCCCTACACTACGATTTGGAATCGTGATACCATCTTCTTCACAACGTTCAGCACTTGTGACGACACTTTCCGCTTCCTGTTTCGCTATTGCCATTCGTTCGTCTTCTGATGTGGCACCATAAGCATGACCCGCATGCGTATAAATTCCCGTCAAATTTAACCCTGGAAGCTTCGTCACATAATGCGCCAACTCTACTGCTTCTTCACCTGGTTCAACCCCACAACGGTTAAGGCCTGAATTCACTTTCAGCCAGACATCCACTGATTCTTCTGAAAATGCTCCGCTTAAAAGATCAGCTCCGACTGTCGTGTCAATACTAACGATGATATGCGCTCGTTCAGCTAAAGTCTTTAAACGAGCTATTTTTTCAGCCTTTGTGATTGGATAAGCAATCATCACGGATGGAATCCCAGCATCAATCATCACTTCCGCTTCATCTAAAGTCGCAACCGTTACACCAACAGCACCAGCGTCCATTTGCTTTCGTGCAATCTGTTTACTTTTATGCGTTTTGACATGTGGTCTGAAATTCAACCCATTTTCTTTAGCAAACGTCGCTAGTCGATCTAAATTTCGTTCCATAACATCCGCATCTAAATATAACTGTGGCGTATCTTCAGTCATCGTGAAACCCTCCTCTGCTCCCTCAATCGTAACATGGTCTCTCTAAATTAAACGAAATATCTTTTTTCACTTTCATCAAACTTTCATATTTCTTATGTAACATGCAGTCATTAGAGGAGGGAACACCGTGGCAACCACAGCAGCAATTATCGATATCCTTATGTTACTAGGTAGTTGGCTAGTCGGACTGATCGTTTACCGACTATTTGCCACACAACACGTCGCAAAACTCGAAGATATTGCTGGGATTGTCCTCAATATCATCTTATTAACATGGGTTGGCAAAGTTGTCTTTCAGCTCCCGTTATTTCTTCAAGATCCTATCGCTGTTTTAGCGTACCCTAGTTCTGCTAATGCTTTATATTTTGGCGTAATTATCGCTTTTATTTTACTGATTCGTAAAACATACAAGGAATCCATTGATTTGAACAACCAGCTCTATGGCTTTGTATATTCGCTATTGTTTGCGTCGTTTGCTTATAATACGAGTGATTTAATCGTTTTTGAGAATACATTCGCGATCTACAACTTAATTATTTTAGTGGTGGTTGTCATAACTTTAATTATAGTCGACCAGCATTTGAAACCTGGTTTACTCACTGGGTTATTAATCAGTTTATGGAGCGCCGGGCACCTAATCATGCAGTTTTGGGCCCCATTTACGACAACATTCTCATTTTTACTCGCTCCTTGGTTTGTCGCGGTCGTTCTAATCGCTGGAATCAGTTTAATCATCCATACAACGCGAAAGAAGGTGTCACGTCATGATTGATGTCGCAGATTTAAATATTTGGCTAGCTGTTGGCGCGGGGATGTTATCGTTTTTATCACCGTGTACCTTACCGCTATTCCCGGCTTATCTTTCCTATATTACTGGGGTCAGTGTGAAAGATCTAGAAGGGCAACACGACGCTCGCATTCGAACCAAACTTTTTAGCCACGCGATTTTGTTTTTATTCGGTGTCTCACTGATCTTCATTTCACTTGGCGTTGGTGTATCCATGATTGGCGATTGGATTCAAAGCTTCTTATCAGGGGAATCAGGCCAATTCATCCAACAAATCGCGGGTATTTTCATTATCTTTATGGGACTAGTCGTCGGAGGCTGGCTCAATTTTACAACACTGATGAAAGAAAAACGGTTACGATTTGCGACCAAACCAGCAGGCTATCTCGGGACTGTCTTTGTTGGCATGGGTTTCGCTGCGGGTTGGACGCCATGTATCGGACCGATCTTTGCCACGATCTTAGTTGTCGCAGCTAGTAACCCTTCACAAGGGACACTTTATACGATTTTCTATGTCATTGGATTCGCTTTACCGTTTTTAATTCTGACATTCTTCATCGGCCGAGCACGTTGGATTGTGCGTTATAGCAACATGATTATGAAAATCGGCGGTGTCATTATGGTGATCATGGGTCTATTGCTTTTTACTGGTCAGATGACAAGATTATCAACATTTTTACTCGATTTAGTTAACGATACTTGGTTTTCTAATTTAGGTTAAAGAAAGGTGAGTCTATTCATGAAACGAATTATTTTAATTGTTGCGATCTTAGCCATGTTCGGTTGGGCTGTCTATGATTTTGTCATTGAAGATGAGACGACAAATGAAGAATCTTCGAATTCGAGTGAATCAGAAGATTACATGGTCAGCGGTGAAGCTGATGGTGGGAACCCTGAAGAACTAGAAACAGGATTAGAAATAGGTAGTCAGGCACCTAATTTCGAACTCGAAACACTTGATGGCAGTGTGGTACGTTTATCAGATTTCCGTGGTCAACGCGTGATGATTAACTTCTGGGCAACATGGTGTCCACCATGCCGAGCTGAAATGCCTGATATGCAAAAATTCCATGAGAATACGGATATTAAAATTTTAGCTGTGAACTTAACGGAATCAGAAAACTCAATCTCAGATGTCTCAGATTTTACTGAAGAATTTGGCTTGTCGTTCCCTATTTTACTCGACCGTGAAGACCAAGTTGCGACAGCTTATGAAATCATCCCGATTCCATCAACTTATATGGTAGATTCTGAAGGTATTATTCAGCACAAAGCATTTGGTGCTATGAATTACGACATGATGGTCCAAGAGTACGAAAAAATGGATTAGGCTCTACCATTCTAATATAATAAGTGGTAGAGGTGGAGTTCTATGAAACAAACGATATTAGTCGTGGATGACGACCAAATGATTCGCCAATTAATTCACACTTATTTAGAAAAAGCAGGCTATGATGTGGTCGAAGCAGCTGACGGTATAGAAGCTCAGACCATGTTCACCACACATCAACCCTGCTTAGTCATCTTAGATTTAATGTTACCTAAATTAAGTGGCGAAGCGTTTTGCGAATGGGTCAGAGAGCAAGAACAAGAAGAAATCTCGATCATTGCTCTTTCCGCCAAGATTCAGGTCCAAGATAAAATAAATCTGCTTCGAATGGGTGCAGATGATTATATCACTAAGCCGTTTAACCCAGATGAGCTAATCGCCCATGTCGAAGCCGTTTTGCGTCGAACAGGGCGATTTTGCCAAAAAATCGCATACGACGGGTTAACGATCAAAGTCCGTAAAAGGGAAGTACTACAAAATGGCAATCCCATTTCATTAACCAAGCACGAATTCAACCTGCTTTACTTGTTTATGCAGAATCCAAACACCGTTTTCTCGCGTGAAGAGTTGTTGGGTCATTTATACCCTAACGACGAAACTGTCGTATTTGACCGAACGATTGATGCCCATATCAAGAAACTACGCGAAAAAATTAACGATCACGCTCACCCACAGCATATCCAAACCGTCAGAGGAATGGGGTATAAGTTTGTTCCGCAACAACCGGTTTATTAAAGGTCTGTTATTTCAACTCACATTCATTAATATCCTAATGATCACACTTGCTATTGGACTTAGCAGTTGGGCCATATACGAAACGGCTTGTTTCTTAGTCGACTCCATGAATGGAATCGATTCAGAAACCCAGGCACGTTTTGAAGCGCTATTACTTGAATATTTGATTGCTTTTACGGTCTTAGCGATTGTGATTGGTGGCTTGCTCCATTATTACTTAACACGTAACATGACACGTCCGATTCGCGATTTAATCCAATCAACCCAAACGCTTAGAGCTGGTCAAGAACCTGAAAAAGTTCATTATCAAGCGAATAATGAAGTCGGCGAATTAATCGAGCAATACAATCGTCTGATTAATCAACTCAAACAACATGATGACGTTCGTAATAAAATGATTTCGGATCTATCGCACGAATTACGGACACCCGTTTCGAATTTGAACGGCTATTTATACGCGATGCAATCGGGCGATTTAGAAGCTAATCAAGATACACTCCATGCGTTATATTTAGAATCGCAACGGTTAAAAGACTTAATTGAACAAGTCGATCAATTAAAAACACTTGATTATATCTCAACTCAATCCTTTAATTATGATGCAAATGTTGATATAGCCGAGATTATTCATCAAAGCACAGCTTTATTTGAATGGCGTTTTAACCAGTATTATATTCCGTTATCAGTTGATGTCGTCGCACAACATGCCGACATCCAACCTGAGGGTATCCAACAAGTTATAAACAATTTACTCGATAACGCTTTGAATTATCATGATCACGTCACACCTGTTACGGTTGAAGGCTTTCCTGAAGACGATCATTACACCGTAAGGATTACAAGTGAGAGCAATGCTATCCCTGAAGAAGAACGCGAAAAGATTTTTGAGCGTTTTTATCGACTGGACCCTTCAAGATCTCGTGAATCAGGCGGAAACGGTCTTGGGTTAGCCATCGCTAAAGAGATCATTGAACGCCATCAAGGTAAGATCGGCGTCACAAGTCACGGCAATCGCAATACCTTTTGGTTCACTATTCCAATCCATAAATAATCCCTCATGTGCGAGTTTAAGCACATGAGGGATTTTTTTAACAGAATGAATCTTTTGATTTGGGTACGGATAAACCGAAGAGTGGCCGTAGATACAGGGCCAAGAATGTTCCCGCTAGAGCTAGAATACCCCAGATATAACCATGCAGACTAAATGATGCAATACCACCAAAGTAAGCCCCAATATTACAACCAAAGGCTAAACGAGCACCATAACCCATGAATAAACCACCGATCACAGCAGCCGAAACATTCCCTTTCGTTAGGCGAGTAAATTTAAACAAGCCACCTGCTGCTGATGCGATAAACGCACCTATTATCACACCAAAGTTAAGCACTGTTGTTGAATCCGTTAAAATCGATGCTTCTAACGCTTGAGCACTCTCACCTGACCAATAAGCCCAACTTGCGACATCAAAGCCAATAAAGTCTGCTGCTTTCGACCCCCAAAGAGCAAATGCTGACGTGACACCCCACGGTGAACCACGTGTCATAAGTGTAAGTGCGTTTAAGACAGCTAACGCAATCGCTGCTGCGAATAATGGCCAAGAGCCACGGAACAGGCGTTTCCACCCTTTCGTTGATGGAACTGTCGCCATTTTTGGTGCTTTACGACGACGTTCAATGACAAGCGTCAACCAAGCGATAAACCCAAAAATCGCAATCGATAACAACCACGCGCCACCATAGCCGAAACCAGTCGTTTCAGCGAGCGATACAGGTTGGTAAGCTGGTAAATCCTCTGTCCAGAACGGCAAGTGAGCCGCTCCAATCGTTGAACCTACAATAAAGAATAGTAATGTCACAAGCATTACCGTACGACCGCCACCCACGGCATAAAGCGTACCTGATGCACAGCCACCACCTAACTGCATGCCAATTCCAAATAAAAAGGCACCCACTAGTAAACTCACACCAACAGGGGCAACATACCCCGACACTGATATATCAAAAAATGAAATACCAAATGCTAGAATCGGTGCAAATAAGGTCACAGCCACCGCTAACATCACCATATGCGAACGCATTGCCTTACCATTACCGACCGACATTACCCGACGGAAAGCTGACGTAAAACCAAAGCGCGCATGAAATAGTGTATAGCCTAACAAGAGACCAATCACTAATAATAAGGCTTGCACGCCACTATAAGAGACCATCAAATGAATCATTAACCCTGCTGCTATAATTAACGCAGCGATAATTAGCTTCATTTGTGGTTTATTTAAACCTGTCTCGTCTTCTTTGACAGTAACAGGGTCTTTTACTTCATCAACCGGCTGTACTTTTGTTGCCAATTTTAAAACCACCTTTTTCTGATAAATTTAATCGGAATTATAATTACATAGATTACTATATTTGCTACACCCTTGTTTCGTCAATCAAAAAACTTTAAATCACATAAAAAATCTCCTGCTATTTTTTAACAGGAGATTCGGACCCATTTAGGTTTTCTTTAAATAATCCACTAAACCAAGCGCGCAAACACTCATATCCATCTCAAGCAATTGGTACACCTCATCTTCTCGTGCTACACCAAGACCGTCTAAATGCGCTGCAACACGATCAAATAAAGCCTGATGTACAGCTTCAACTTGATGATCTGGTTCTCGTTTCATCGCTTCTTTACTCAGCTCCAAAAATATCGGCAACCAATCCCGCATTAGCTCGTAAACGACTTGTGGCTCACTCGAACGTCCAAAATGGCCAAAATGAATCGCATCTACTTCAAGCGCTTCGATTCGTCTTAGCGATTCTAACATGGCTTCTGGGTCAAATTGATTAGGAGATGTCGACGGTAAGACAAAGGTTTCACCATAAGGTAATAAATGCGGATAATAAACGCCGATCGTATCTCCCGTATAAATCGCATTCGCCTTCGAATCATGAATCGACAGATGATGTTTGGCATGACCTGGTGTATCGTAAAACGTGAGTGTCCGTGAACCAATTGTCAGTTCACTCCCATCTTCCTGCTCAACTAACTGATCTTCAGGGACAGGCAGAACTGGATCAAACAGTTCATCAAATTGCTCACCGTATACGGCCCTGGCTCCTTGAACAAGTTTAGTAGGATCAGCTAAATGCCGTTTTCCCCGCGGATGAACATGTACTGTCGCGTTCGGACAACTTTGAAGCAACAACCCTACTCCTCCCGCATGATCTAAATGAACATGCGTGACAATAATATGTTTAACATTTTCAGGCGCTTCGCCAATCGCTTCTAACCCTTCAATTAAGAATGGGACTGATGGACTAGCGCTCGTTTCTATCACCGTTAATGCTTCGTCTTGAATGATATAACTCCCTGTCCGGTTAGATAAATTTAAATCATATACATCTATTAGCGTGACATCTTGACCCAACGATTCTAATTTCGACATCTTACCCCTCATTTCTTAGATCTTTTCTAGTTATATCATTCGTTTGTAAAGGCTTATTTTCCTTCTTAATGAAAGATCTTTTCCATTTCAAACTTTATTTGATTGATTTTGAACGGATTATAGGAATTAAATAATTTAATTTTGGTAATATTAGTATCTATTAACTGCATAATTTCTAGTTATATGGTATTATTTAACTACTCTTTTTGTAGGAGGTTACTTTATGGGACCATTAAGCATCAGGCCTGCAGGACCAAACGACTTTAACACGATTGATGACATCATCCATATCAATACAAATGATTCATCAAGAAAAAATGGTTACCCGTTTTTATCTAATGTTAAAGACCTAGAAAAGGCTATCGAATCCTATCAAAATCATTTCCACCATTGTGCTATGATGATCTATTTAAACAAGGATTCCATAGGATTTACGGGGTTGCTTTATGAAGAGGGGGACTATGAGGCATGGGTAGTCGGCCCGTATTTGAATAACCTCTATTATTCAACCACCTTAATACAAATCGTGTTAGAAGAACTTCTGCATTTAACCTATAACACCTTCACAACGATTTATTTACATGTCCCAACAGAAAACGAAGCATTAATGGAAGCTTGTAAACGAGTAAATATGGATGTTTTTAAACAGGAAGACCATCACTTTACATTTGCAGCTTCATTAAAAAACACGCTGACTCTTTAAGTCAGCGTGTTTTCTTTTATGATGCATCTAAATAAATCACATTGCTTGCGTTTTCATTCAAGCTCATTTCTACATGACTTCCATCAAGGTCCTGGCTAGCGCCACCACCGAACATTGGGAAGACATAGAAGACTAAGAAACCTAAGATTAATAGCGTAATAATAATTGCGGTTACTGATTTAATCGCGGTTGCTCCTGTGCGACTTGGTTCTTCATGTTTTTCAACATACTCTTTTTTCTCATCAGCCATGATTAAACCTCCTTTAATTAGCTTTATATTCATGAATTACCCTTCCCAGCCCTCAGCTTAAACTACATTTGTCTAATTTGTGACAAATGTCCTAGTTACACATTTGACCTGGTTTTGCATATCGTATTAGTGACAACTTAAGGAGGGATTACATGAACCCATACATGAAATCAAATGAAGAAGAGCTTCACAACCTTTGCAGCCAACATCAGATGCATTTTGTTCATCTTGAAACACAGGATGGTCAATTGTTCGACGGCATTGTTGATGAAGTGGATGATCAAAGTGTCGTCTTAATCATGCCATGGGGCGATATGGAACAAGAGCGATTTAATGGTGGTTACGGGCAAGGCTACGGCGGTCCTGGATACGGCCAAGGATACGGTCAAGGATACGGTCAAGGATATGGCGGACCACGCCGTTATCCGAGACGGTTTAGACGATTTAGACGTCATCGCTTTCCGTTCCGCTTCTTGAATCGAATTTTCTTCCCTTTCTTCTACTAATCTTCACAACCACCCATACGTATTCGCCTTTACTTGCATCTTATGTAATAAGGCGATACGAAGGGTGGTTTTTAATTTGGAAGGGACTATTTATTACCGACCATTAGGCGATTCATTAACACTCGGGACTGGAGCGTTTTTTCATCGCGGTTTTATTCATTCATATAGTAATGCCATCACCAATGTGCTGAAACAGCCTGTTCGAACAGAGGTGTTTGCACGTCGTGGCATGATGAGTTGCGAATTAAAATACATGTTACATGATCCCGCTATCCATAAACGATTAGCTCCAGCTAATATCATTACGATCACGATTGGTAGTAACGATTTACTAGAGGCTCACGATCATTTTTTAAATACGTTTAATCCCGTTATTTTTGAGCGGGCAGAAGAAACTTTTTATAAAAATTTGATTGAAATCATTTGGACGCTTCACTTCATTAAATATTATCACCCTTCACCTTATTTCATTCGGATAATTGGGTTATACAACCCGTTTCCCCACTTACCTTATAGCGCCTTTTGGATCAATCGATTTAATGCTATCTTACAATCGATGGAATCACCACTCGTTCGCTATGTTGACGTTTTAACGCCCTTTTCGATTAGGGGCCGCCGCGTACTGTCTTTTGGTGGGGTACACCCTAACCGCAAAGGTTATCAATTAATTGCTAAAAAAATAAATGAAACAGGGTATGAACCTTTGAGTTATTTGCAACTTTAAACATATTAAAAAAGACCCGATGAACTCGGGCCTTCACAATATTTACTGACAATTGTCGTCATCACAATATTCGGTTTTCGATGGTGTGTGCATCATTTGAAGTTTCGGTTCTTGTTTTTCTTCTTCATATACTTTTTCAAGTACTTCGACAAATGTCTCCACAGGTTGAGCGCCGCTTACGGCATATTTTTCATTGAAAACGAAGAAAGGAACACCTTGAACCCCAATATCGCCTGCTTCTTGAATATCTCGGTTTACATTAGAGCGATAAGCACCTGATTGTAAGGCATTCAGCGCTTCTTCACGGTCTAAACCAACTAATTCAGCGCGATCGGCTAAAACTTCTTCATCATTCATATCTAAACCCTCTGTAAAATACGCCTGCATGAGTGAATCATTGAGGGCGTTGCCTTTACCTTCTTGTTTCGCAAACTGAATCAAGCGCTGCGCGTTCAACGTATTCGTTGGAATAATCTGATCCATATTAAATGTTAGTCCAACCTCTTGTGCTTGTTGAGCCATTTGTTGATTCATTTCACGACCTTGTTCATACGGAACATCATACTTCGTCGCTAACATTTCATGAATATCTTGGTACTGACCTGGTTTAGCGTTTGGATCTAATTGGAAACTCTTAAATGCAACTGACACGTCATCTTGATTTTCAAATTGCTCTAGCGCTTGCTCGAATCGGCGCTTTCCTATATAACAGAACGGACAAACCACGTCCGACCAAATATCTACCTTCATAAAACATGCCTCCTCTGACATCGATTCACCCCTTATTATTAAGGATAGAGGCTTGTGAAATCAACTGATTTGATTTCACACAAAAAAGAGCGCGACCTATTCAGTCGACGCTCGTGGTTTTGTATTATGTTTGTATAGTTTAATTCGCTTGCAAGAATGACAGGGCATCATCGTCTGATTCAAAATGAAATTCATTATTATGGTTGGATTCCTTTGCAGTACGATTTAACTGCATCTTGGCTATACTTCCCTCTACAATAACAGCCGCTCGATTCATCCCAATGTCTAATAACCATTGCTGGTGCTTAACTAACTCTTTTTGAGCGTCTTGTACGAAAACCTTAACACCTCTCATATTAACCATGACATCGAATTGATCTGGGTTTAATTGTTTAACCGCCTGTTCAATGTCAGTATTAGCTTTTTGAATATCTTCCACTGAAACATTTCCTATCCATTCAATTTTGATAATACCCTTTTTTCGGTCTATCACATCTACCTGGTACATTTTGACCACTCACCTTCGTATAATTTATGTATAATCTATACCCCCTTCAAACTTTTTAAAACCTTTTTCCTGATATTTTTAGTTCTTTTTTCTTATTTGTTAAGGGTTTTCGGAATATATAGTGGAATTACTTTTTTAGAGTTTGAAAACAATGGATGCTTAAATCGAATTATTGGATGGTGAAATTTGATAAACACCCCCTGAATATTTATCGAAGCATCTCTGTCTAAAAAGAGATGTGTTTTTTTAAAAATACATTGGTAAAACAACAATAATCTATTAATTATTAATAATAATTTATTGCAAAACAATAAAATGTGTATTAGGGTAATAATAACGATAAATAAGTGGGGTGCTTTTTAATGAAACGGGGATCAACGCTCTTTTTAAAGGTAGTTGTTTTTCTTATTGGGATTACGGTACTTGCTTTGTGTATATTTTTGTTACCTTGGTTAGCAAATTATACCGCAGATATGTATCCAGAGTATGCTTATTTGCAATATCCTGTATTAATTGGTTTGTATGTAACTGCAATACCGTTTTTCTTTGCTTTATATCAGACTTTAAGACTTTTAAACAACATTGATAAAAACAATGCTTTCTCGAAGTTTTCAGTAAATGCTTTAAAGAATATAATATACTGTGCGAATGCCATTAGCATTTTATATGTAATAGGTAGTATTTTTCTTATATCACAAAATTCCTTACACCCTGGAATAGCACTTGCAGGATTTACAATTATCTTTGCTTCATTTGTGATTGCAGTTTTTTCTGCCGTTCTTCAAAAGTTGTTTAAAAATGCCATAGAAATAAAATCAGAAAATGATTTAACGGTTTGAGGTGAAAAATATGGCAATTAAAATTAATATTGATGTGATGTTAGCAAAAAGAAAAATGAGTGTAACAGAACTATCTGAAAAAGTTGGAATCACTATGGCTAATATTTCTATTTTGAAAAATGGAAAAGCAAAAGCGATTCGATTATCAACTTTAGATACTATTTGTAAGGTTTTGGATTGTCAGCCTGGGGATATTCTTGAATATCAAAGTGATAATGATACCCAAGAATAAATTATCAAATTATTAATTTGATAAGGGGTTGAGAATTTATGAAGAAATCGTTACTTTTATCAATTTCATTTTTGGTAGTTATGTTTTTATCGGCTTGTACGGATAATTCTATGGAACCAAATAAGAATAGCATGATTTTAGTTAATAGAAATCAGCATTGATAAAATTACAGACGGTATAAGTAATGCTGATGGTTCAAAAATACAAAAAGAAGACACACTTAGAAAAGACTATATTGATCAAGAAGTCTTTGACTTAAAAGGAGAAGCAACATTTGAATTTGTGTTAATATGTAATGAGGAAATTAGAATACCCTTGAAAGAAATTACACTTGAACTAATGACGAACAAAGAATACCTCTTCGAAATTACTGGTGATTCGATGGAGTTGCCTGGCTCGAACCGTGCCCCGGTAAAGGAAACACGGCGATTGCTTCAGCATAGCCGATGTTGAGCTTATGTCACATAGAACCAAGCGAAGTATTTTGATGGGGCGTCATCATAGCATAAAACCCTAACGATTTAATTTTTTCAATTAAATCGTTAGGGTTTTATTTTGCAATATTAACTTTTGTCTCAGCCTCTACCTTATTACCAACCAATTTCCTCTAAACTAGCTGAAACTGGAATCAATGCATTGTCATACAAATCTACAACTAATTCATGAACGCGTTCTTGTTGATGAATTTCTCCAATTCGCTGAATAATTTCACGATCAGCATTATCTTCACGTGCCGCAATAATATTAATATATGGTGTTGCCGTATCACCTTCTATAAAAATCGAGTCTTCATTCGGTTGAAAACCGGCTTCACGCGCTACACCGTTATTAATTAATGACACATCAACATCGGGCAGGACTCGAGGTGTCTGTGCAGCAACGATCGGCTCAAATTCAATATTTTTAGGGTTCTCGACCACTTTATCTAGGTCACCATAACCATTAAAACCTTCTTCAAGCGCGATCACCCCAGCTTCTTCAAGTAACAATAACGCACGCCCCATATTGGTTTCTTCTTTCGGTAAGGCAACTGTACCACCTTCTGGAATATCCTCAACTGATTCATGTTTCTCCGAATAGATTCCCATAGGAGCTATGTAAGTTGTCGCAACAGGCTCTAAGTCTAAATCATGTTCTTTAATAAATTCATCAAAATATGATACCGTCTGAAAAGCATTAATATCGATATCACCATTCGCTAACGCCTGATTCGGTCTAACATAATCGGAGAACTCAACAAGCTCAACTTCGACACCTTCTTCTTCCTCGACAATCTCAGCTATTTCTTCCCATAAAGGGACTCCAGAACCGTTTAAGCCTACCTTGATTGTTTCATCTTCAGACCCACATCCTGCTAAAATAATCGTAATCAATAATACACCTAATGTTATTTTAATGTTTTTACTCATTTTGAAACTCCCTCTCTATTTTTAAATTTATAAACGTTTCAATCGCTTAGATAAACGATTGCCTATTGCTTGGAACACTTGCACAATCACGACCAGCAGTACGACAGTCGCGATCATAATATCTGTTTCGAATCGTTGATAACCGTAAGAAATGGCTAGATCACCAAGACCGCCACCTCCAACGAAACCTGCCATTGCCGAGGCCCCTACCAAACCAATTGAAGCAATGGTTAAGTTCAGAACAATCGTACTTAATGACTCCGGTATAAAAACACGATAGATGATTTGCCAATTCGTCGCTCCCATTGATTGAGCCGCTTCAATAACCCCTTGATTCACATCGAGCAGGCTACTTTCAACTAATCGAGCGATATAAGGTCCAGAAAATAATACAAGTGGCACGATTGCCGCTCCTGTTCCGATCGTTGTACCAATGATTAATCGTGTAAATGGCAGTATCGCAACGAGTAAAATAATAAATGGAATTGAGCGAAAGGTATTAACCACTGCATTAATCATTTTGAAAGCAAAACGATTTTCCATCAGTCCATCTTCACGTGTTACAACCAAAGCAATCCCAAGTGGTAACCCAATTAATGTTGCGAGCACGAGTGATATCAACACCATAATCAACGTTTCCTGCGTCGCTTCTAAAATCATTGGCCAAAACTCTAGCAAATTAACTTGCATCAACTAACACCCTCTCTACAGACACGGTTTCCTTTATGTAGTTAAGTGACTTCAACACCTCATCATCATCACCTTGCAACTCCACAATCAAGTTCCCAAACGGCGTGTCTTGAATTTCTAAAATTTGTCCGTACAAAATATTCACTTCAACATTAAACTTCTTGGCTACACGCGATAATACCGGTTCACCCGCTCGACTACGGAGGAATGTTACGCGGTAAATATGTCGTGAATCATTATGAGTTTCGATATCAGTCAATATTGAGTTCGGAATATCTGCCTTCATAACACTTTCAACGAATTTTCTTGTTGTCGGATGTTTCGGGTTGGTAAATAAGTCAAAAATGGCACCTTGTTCAATAATTTCACCATCTTCCATTACGGCAACACGGTCACATATGTCTTTTATGACATCCATTTCATGCGTGATCATTAAAATAGTCATATTATACTCATCACGAATACGCTTCAGTAGGGCTAATATAGACTGCGTCGTTTCAGGGTCCAATGCAGAAGTCGCTTCATCACAAAGTAAAATATTCGGCGATGTCGCCAGAGCCCTGGCAATTCCTATCCGCTGTTTTTGACCACCTGAAAGCTGATCTGCGTAGTAATTAGCACGATCTTTTAAACCAACAAAATCTAATATTTCTTCAACACGTTCCTTAATCGTCGATTTGGATTCTCCCGCTAATATGAGTGGAAATGCCACATTATGATAAACTGTCTTTGATTCTAGCAAGTTAAAATGTTGAAAGATCATACTAATTTGGCGGCGCACGCTACGCAAATCCTTAGCTGATAAATTAGTCATGTCATACCCATCGACTAACACTTCACCAGACGTCGGCTTTTCTAACTGATTAGCCAGTCTTACGAGGGTACTCTTTCCAGCCCCACTAAAGCCAATCACACCAAAAATTTCACCACGTTCGACCTGAAGATTAGCCTCTTTAACAGCTGTTAAATGTTGCCCTTCATGTTCATAAACTTTTGAGACATTATTAAATTCAATCATGGCCAAAACTCCTTCCATCACAAAAAACCCCTCTCTTCTTATCTGAAGACAGATAAGAAGAGAGGGGTTCGTTTATTATGACATACATTAATAGCCGAGCCTTCTCTTCTCATCTATCAAATACATGTCGTATTCGCTGGAATTGGCACAGTATCTGCACGTTTAACAGATCCGCTGCCGAGGTTTCGTAGGGCCAGTCCCTCCGCCTCTCTAGATAAGAAGACTAATATGATTAATTTATTTAGTTTTAAATGATAATCACAATCATACAAACACGCGATTCAATTGTCAATTAAGTTTTGAAAATTTTTTCATCTTGTTCTGACTTATTTCAAAATACCCGAACTTTTTAAATAAATTCGGGTTTTTTTGAAATTACTAACCGAAGAATTGAGATCAATACATGCATTGATCTCAATTCTTCAAAAACACCAATAAAAAAGAGCGCGAACTATTTTCTAGTCGCGCCCTTCTCATTTATTAAATAATCTCTATAACTTTTGAGATAACTTCATTTATTAATCAAATAATTGACCGGACTTATTTCAAAAATTAAAAGACATCCTTCACGTAACCTGATTTTGCCGATTCAATCAGTGACACGACCACTTTCAAAGAGTCGAGCGCATCCTGACCTGTGACAACTAAATCCTCTTCACCACGAATGCTATCGACAAATGAATCAATCACACCTGTGTTCGTCTGGTTATCATTTGTTTGAATCGCTTCTAATTCGTAGCGTACACGCTCACCATCATGAGTCAGCACCTCTAATTGATGCTCATCATCATGATAGATTTTCATAATACCTTTTTCACCATATAGTGTGGAACTATTATCTTCCTCACCATAATATGTCCATGAGAACGAAGCTGTACCTAAACGTCCACCAGCGGTACGCAAATTACAAACAATATTATCTGGCACCTCGATTGGCTCACCGTTTTCATCGATTTTATCTAAAGCTCCTTGAAAAGCGCTTACTTGAGTGATTTGATCGTCAAGTAAATAATGCATTAAGTCCAATTTATGAATCCCTAAATCCGCAACCACACCATAGCCTGAACGGTCCTTTTTGAAAAACCAAGTTGAATTACTCTTATTCACGCCCCAACTTTCCGGTCCACCATGGCCAAAATTCGTCTTAAACGTTAACACACTACCTAACTCACCACTCGCTATCAATTCTTTCGCCTTTTGATGAGCGCGTGTGAAACGTTGATTATGATCAACCATTAGCAATTTACCCGACTGTTTTTGCGCATCAATAATTTTTTCCGCTTCTTCTACAGATAATGCGATCGGTTTTTCAGTCAGCACATGTTTACCACTCAATAGAGCTTGTGTCGAAAACACATGATGAGAGTCATTCGAGGAACAATCACTAATCGCAACGATGGATTCATCTTCGAATAAATCTTCTACAGAGTTTGCCACTTGCCCATCAAACAACTCAGCTAAAGCTTCTGATCGTTCTGGGTTACGATCATAAAACACGATGTTGGTTACATATGGATTCTCATAGTACTCCGGAGCATGACGGAACTTCGTAATTGATCCACATCCAATAATGCCTACTTTCATAGTTAGTCACTCCCTCTCTATTCACGTTTTTGGAATACAACAGCAATAATAATGATTAACCCTTTGACAAATCCTTGTAAGTGAGGCGACACATTCATTAAGTTCATCATGTTATTAAGAATACCTAAGATTAACACACCAAAGAACGTACCAATCACTTTCCCGCGACCACCTGTCATACGTGTACCACCAATAATAACCGCGGCGATGGCATCAAGTTCATACAGTTGACCTGAACTAGAAGATGAAATCGAGTTTAATCGCGATGTTTCAATAATCGCAGCCACACTTACCATCAGACCACCTAAGCTATAGATTGCCAGTTTCATTTTCTCAACATTGATCGCTGATAAACGCGCCGATTTTTCATTACTACCAATCGCATACACATAACGACCAAATCGAGTTTTATGCATTAAGATATAAACTAACGCCGTCATCACGATGAAAATAATGATGGGAACATCAATCATTCCTAAATCACTATTCGAAATATTGGCAAATGCCATAACTTCGCCTGACATACTGCCCCCGTCAGCTAAATAAAGTGCAATGGAACGGGCCCCAGCCATCATTCCGAGCGTGGCAATGAACGAGGCAATACGTCCTTTTGCAATCATAAGTCCATTTAACAAGCCGACCATAGGACCAGCAAGTAGGGCAGCTAATAACGCCATCGTAATACTTCCCGTCGCATTCAAAGCCATAATCGTTAAGACACCGACTAAAGCCAAAACAGAACCAACGGATAAATCAAGACCTCCAGACAGCATGATGACCGTCATCCCTAAAGCAATGATCCCGATAATCGACACTTGCATCACAATGTTTAGTAGATTACCAAGTTCCAAGAATCTCGGACTCATAAACGCAGCAACCACGAACATGATTAAAAAAGCAATAATGACACTGTAATCCGTCCACAACCACTTCATAAAACGTTTAAAACGATTAGGTTGCGATTCTTCTATATGTTGATCATTTATTTTTGGTTCACCCAACTGAAACAGCCTCCTTCTTAGAGCCCGTAGCATAACTCAATATATTGTCCTCAGTTGCTTCCGACCCATCAAATGAACCGACGATCTCACCTTGATACATGACATACACGTGGTGACATACTTTCATCATTTCCGGTGCTTCAGATGACAATATAATGACCGCTTTCCCTTGCTCAGCTAATTGAATAATATGTTGATAGATTTCTTGTTTAGCCCCAACATCAATCCCTTGTGTTGGATTATCGAAAATAATAATATCTGTATTAAGCTCAAGCCACCTGGCAATCATTACTTTTTGTTGATTACCACCGCTTAGCTTATCAATATTTTCCTTAGGATTATTCGCTTTGATATTAAGTTGATCTTTATAATTCATGAATGTTTTATGCTCGATCTTATGATTAATAAATCCATTCTTTTCAAAATGACCTAAAGAAGAAATGCTCATATTCTGCACCACATCCATGTCTTGAATAATCGCATTTTCTTTTCGGTCTTTCGGAACATAACCAAGTCCAGCACGAACTGCTTTTTTAGGGTGATTCAAATGTACAGATTGCCCGTTAATCTGTACATCACCTTGAAAATTCTGTCGGTAGCCAAATAAACTTTCAAACAGTTCTGTACGTCCATCCCCAGCTAATCCTGTAAAGCCAACAATTTCACCACGTTTAATTCGAAAACTAACGTCATGATAAAAGCCTTCTAAGGTTAAGTGATCGACCGATAAAACAACTTCATCTGTGTGAGCATGACTGACTAGCCGATCTTCTGAAACTGATTTACCTACCATATAGGTTGTTATTTGATCTAACGACTGTCCTTCTAATGGTCCTGTGTGAACAACGTAACCATCGCGAAGAACCGTCATACGATCACAAATTGATTTAACTTCCTTCAGTTTGTGAGAGATATAGATGATTGATATTCCGTCCTGTTTCAATTGACGCATGAGTTCAAACAATCGCTCCACTTCACTATCTGACAGAGCTGTCGTGGGCTCATCCATAATGATAATGTTTGATTTATGTAACAAGGCACGTGAAATTTCAATCATTTGTTTATAAGATGTCCCTAAGTCTCGTACCTCAGCCTGTGGGTCGATATGGACGCCTAGCTTCGTTAGAATTTCTTCTGTCTGTCGGCACATTTCTTTTACATCGAGAAATCCATAGGGTTTTCGCAACTCCTGGCCTAAGAACATATTCTCGTAAACTTTTAAATCCGAGACGAGATTCAGTTCTTGGTGAATAAAACTAATGCCATGGTGCTGTGAAACTTTAGGTGTTGTCATTTGAACAGATTGACCATTCACTTTAATCGTGCCCGAGTCGGGTTGATGAATGCCGCCTAAAATGTTCATTAAGGTTGACTTACCAGCACCATTTTCACCTAAAAGAGCGTGGATTTCACCTTGATCTACTTCTAAATGGACATCATGTAAAACGGGCACTTGATTAAATGATTTATTAATATTTTGCATTTCCAATAAAGCCATTTTAGTCACCTCTTTTTAGAGAGCCTTGTTAAAGTCCGTTGTTGATATTGTGATCCGCTCTCGGTGGACGCTTTCCGTGGGCACGGCTCGAGCCTCCTCGACCAAAAAGCATGGCCTGCGGGGTCTCGAGACACGTGCTGTTCCCACTGGAGTCGCCACCTTCGCTTCTCACAATTCAACAACTTTGTGCTATGTCATTTGAAAATCGCCGCCGAACTTTAACAGAGCTTTTTAGAAAAAAGAAGAGATACAATGGCTTCATGAGCCATTGCATCCTTCTTTACTAACCTAAAATTTCGAATCAGGATCGTAGAATTCGCCTACATTTTCTTCAGTGATCTTCGTTGCTTCTTTAATGACCATATCCTCTTCAGGTTCTTCTCCTTGCGCTAGCTGTGATGCGATCTCAACCCCATCTTCAACCATCGTTGGCGAATACAAGAATGTCGCTGAAATTAAGCCACCATCTTGAATACTTTCAAAAACTTCTTTAGACCCACCAGCGCCTGTTACGAATTGGATATCATCACGCTCTGCTTCTTTAATAGCTTGCACAACGCCTAATGCCATACCATCATCTTGCGTGAAAACAGCATCAATTTGTTCTTCGGCTTGCAAAATATTTTGCATAACGGATAGAGAAGTTTCAGTGGAGAAATCACCACTCTGTGATGCTACCACTTCAATGCCATCTGCTGCTTGCATTGCTTCATCAAAACCAGCACCACGTTGTTCTGTTACGGAACTTGGTGGTCCTGTGATTTCAACAACTTTACTACCTTCATCAAGTTGATTCGTGAAATATTCACCTGCGTTTTCACCAATACCTTCATTATCACCCTTAACAACAACATCAGCTGCGTCATTCTCTAATTCGCGGTCTACAATGACTAATGGAATACCTTCATCTTTTATTTTTTGACCAACCGGAGACAACGCGGCCGATTCAATTGGTAACATCACAATAGCGTCAACATCTTGTGAAATTAAGTCATCCACATCATTCGCTTGTTGGTTTGGATCCTCAGCATTCGTCATCACATACTCAACGTTCTGGTTTTCCTGAATTTCTTGTGCTTTTGTTTCGGCATTATCAATTAATGCACCCATCCAACCGTGCGTTGCAGAAGGAAGTGAGATACCGATTGTATACGTATCTTCATCACCACCTGAATCAGATCCAGATCCTTCTCCTTCAGACTCACTACCACAGGCAGTTAAAACACTAATGACAACCAACACCATCAAAAACGACAACAGTTTCTTCAAAGCTTAATCCCCCTTAGAATGATTTAAAATTTCAAAGTCTCAAATGTAATCGATTTCATTTACACTTAAGAGCAATGCTCTGTTATTAAGTCTATGCTGTTAATAACAGAGCATTAACCTCAAGTTTTAATCAAGTTGATTCTCGTATTAATAATTCGTGATTTAAGATTGTATTAGAAACTTCTCCGCCATTAACTTTTTCAATTAACATATTAGCCGCAACTGTCCCTAATTGATACATCGGCTGCGCAATCGTGGTTAGCGTTGGATAAGTCATGTTTGAGAACTCAATATTATCAAAGCCGATAATCGCCATTTCTTCTGGCACTTTAACCCCGGTACGATTCATTTCCTTTAATGCGCCAACTGCAAGCAAATCCGATACTGAAAATATAGCAGTTGGCCGATCTTTTAAGTTCATAATCCTTTTCGTTGCTTCAATTCCACTATCGAAATTTAATTGATCCGTCATGATGATAAATTCATCATGAATTGGTAGTCCATATTCTTGAAGAGCTCGCATATAGCCTTGTTTACGCTCTCTAGCATAAAGATATTTTTCATTCGAATTAAACAACGCAACCTCTTGATGACCTAATTTGATTAAATGTTTAACCGCTCGATAAGCTGCTTCCTCGTTATCAATCGTGACATACGGAATATCGCTTTCCTCCGAATATTCACTGCATTGTATGATGGCATACTGCTTAGAAAGTTCTTTTAACGTGTCAATGTTAACCGCTGGGTCCATCGATATAATGCCATCTGCCATCTTTTTACGGACTAAATCAAAATAAATCTCTTCACGTTCTGGATTAGAATCCGTTTCGCATAATAAAATATTATAATTTTGATCTAATGCGGATTGTTCGATCCCTTTAATAATATCAATGTAGAAAGGGTTCGAAATCGATGGAACTAATACGAGCAATAATCGACTTTCGGAATTTCTTAAATTCCTCCCTAACATGCTCGGTTCATAATTTAATTTATTTATGGCATCTTCGACTTTCGCTTTCGTTTTCGGAGTGACCACATTAGGACTATTGAGCACTCTTGATACCGTCGCGACAGACACGCCAGCTTTTTTTGCTACTTCATTGATGTTTGCCATGTTTTTAACTACTCCATCTGTGTAATCGTTTTCAATTAATATGCTATAATAACCGTAATTTTCTGTCAACTATTTTTCAAAATTCTTTTTAAACTATTGATTATTCATGAATTTTTCTTTATGTTGATAATGTAAAGGATTACATGTTTGTATTTTCTGAAAATAATTTTAGGAGGTTTTTATATGAAATTAGGTGTGTTTACTGTCTTATTGTCGCATTTAGAGCTAGATGACATGTTAAAGTATGTGTCTGATCGAGGGTTAGATGCTGTTGAGTTAGGGACTGGCGGGTTTCCAGGAGATGCCCACTGTCCTATTGATGAGCTACTTGAGAGTGATGATGCGCTACAATCATTTAGAGCTAAAGTCGATCAATATAATTTAACGATTAGTGCTTTGAGTTGTCATGGGAACCCCTTGCATCCACAAAAGCAAGTATCAGAACCGAATGATGAGCTATTAACGAAAACCATTAAATTAGCGGCTAAACTTGACGTACCTGTCGTCAATACGTTTTCAGGGTGCCCAGGTGACCATGAAGGAGCTTTATATCCAAATTGGCCTGTGTCCCCTTGGCCACACGACTTCCAAGAGGTTTTAAAATGGCAATGGGAAGAGAAATTAATCCCTTATTGGAAAGAGAAAAATGATTTAGCTGAATCTTACGGTGTCAAAATTGGTCTAGAATTACATGGCGGTTTCTCAGTACATACGCCACATAATATGCTGAAATTACGTGACGCATGTGGTCCAGCCATTGGTGCCAACTTAGACCCTTCTCACATGTGGTGGCAAGGCATTGATCCCGTTGAATCGATTAAAATTTTAGGTCGCGAGAATGCGATTCACCATTTCCATGCAAAAGACACGATTATTGATCAAGGCAATATGAACCGTAATGGCTTAACCGACATGACTGATTATTCGCAAATGAAGGACCGCGCCTGGTACTTCCGAACAGTTGGCTTCGGTCACGATGCTAAAACATGGGCAGACATGATCAGCATGCTTCGCCTGATGGATTACGATTATGTTGTGAGCATTGAACACGAAGACGGCTTGATGTCGATTGATGAAGGTTTTGCTAAAGCTGTTGATACCCTTCAACCTCTAATGGTTAAAGAATCCATCGGGGAAATGTGGTGGGCTTAGCCTTAGCCAATCAGATTGTTAGACAATGTCTAGACATTGTCTAACAATCTGAACCAATTATTTAACACTTTCGGAAGATAATTAAACAATTGAATTGAATTGTTAAACAATATCGGGAGATTGTTTAACAATCTATCAAAAGGCAGTAAAAACGCCGATGACTGGTTTGATATCAGTCATCGGCGTTTTTTCATGTTTTAAGCATTTGGTATTCTTCATCGGTAAATGCGCGTGACCTCGTCAAGAAGCGTTTTCCATGGCGGCCTTCGAGCGAAAACATACCGCCACGTCCATCGACGACATCGATAATGAGCTGTGTATGCTTCCAATAATCATATTGGCTTTTATGCATATAAAATGGTGCATCACCGATTTCGCCTAAATAGACATCTTGATCCCCAATCATGAGGTCACCATCAGGGTAGCACATCGGTGAACTGCCATCACAACATCCGCCTGACTGATGAAACATCACATCCCCGTGCTCGGCTTTAATACTTTCAATCAAATCAAGCGCAGCATCTGTCGCTGTGACACGTTCGACCATCGTTATACCCCCTTTCTGCTCAATTTTAGAAGAATCCTAACTTCTGTGGTGTATAACTGACGAGTAAGTTCTTCGTCTGTTGATAATGCTCTAACATCATCTTATGATTCTCACGGCCAATACCTGACATCTTATAACCACCAAACGCAGCGTGCGCTGGATAATCATGATAACAGTTCGTCCATACACGACCTGCTTGAATGCCGCGTCCAAAACGATAAGCCGTATTAATATTACGCGTCCACACACCTGCCCCTAAGCCATACAACGTATCATTAGCAATCTCTAGTGCTTCCTCATCTGTCTTAAACGTTGTCACCGCTAACACAGGACCAAAGATTTCTTCTTGGAAAATACGCATACTATTATCGCCTTTAAAGACAGTTGGTTCCACATAATAACCATCCGCAAAATCGCCGTCTTTCTTGTTCTGCCCGCCTCCAACTAAGCATTCCGCACCTTCTTGTTTACCAATGTCTAAGTACGACAGAATCTTCTCCATCTGCTCACTTGAAGCCTGAGCACCCATCGCTGTATTCGGATCAAGTGGGTTGCCAGTTGCGATCTCTTTCACCCGCTTAAGTGCTCGTTCCATGAATTCATCATAAATATCTTCATGAATAAGCGCACGCGATGGACATGTACAGACTTCCCCTTGGTTTAAGGCGAACATCACTAACCCTTCAATCGCTTTATCTAAAAAGTCGTCGTCTTCATCCATTACATCTTTAAAGAAGATATTCGGCGATTTACCACCGAGCTCTAATGTGACAGGAATAATATTTTGCGACGCATATTGCATAATCATCCGACCCGTCGTCGTTTCCCCTGTAAATGCAACTTTTCCGACACGATCACTCGATGCCAGCGGTTTACCAGTATCAAGGCCAAAGCCGTTCACTACGTTTAATACACCAGCTGGTAATAAATCTTCAATCAGCTCCATCAATAATAGAATCGATGCAGGAGTCTGCTCTGCTGGCTTCAACACAACACAATTTCCTGTTGCTAAGGCTGGCGCTAGCTTCCATGTCGCCATTAAAATCGGGAAGTTCCACGGAATAATCTGTCCAACAACACCTATTGGCTCATGAAAATGGTAAGCCACGGTATCTTCGTTAATTTCGCCTATCGAGCCTTCTTGCGCACGAATAGCTCCGGCGAAATAACGGAAGTGATCGACTGCGAGAGGTAGATCAGCGTTAAGCGTCTCTCTGACTGCTTTTCCATTATCCCAAGTTTCAGCTACCGCTAACATTTCTAAATTCTCTTCAATACGATCGGCAATCTTGTTGAGAGTATTCGCTCGTTCGGCTACAGACGTGCTTCCCCACGACTCTTTTGCAGCATGTGCTGCATCTAAGGCTAATTCAACATCTTCTTTTGTTGAAGCGGGTATTTCACAAAAAGTCTTACCTGTAACAGGCGTCACATTCTCAAAATATTGTCCGTTAACCGGTTCTTTCCATTCTCCACCAATAAAATTTCCATAGCGTGATTTGAAATGAATCACTGCACCATCCGTATTCGGAAATGCATACGTCATAACCTATTCCTCCCTTTAACATTTAAGATCGCTCGATGGTTGTCCACTTTTAAATGTATGCGCTTTCAATAAGTTGTATGACGACAGACTGCACCGCTCAAGCTTAACTTCTATTTTATCAGAAAAATTGAAATATTCAAAACAAAATAGCTTTAGAAAAACCACAGCTATTAAACTGTGGCTCTTAAAACATTATGCTGTTTTCGATTGCTTAACAAATGCGAGATAACTCACAACGAGGAAGATTTGGCTCGTTAAGACGATTGTCGCTAACGGTAAAATCACATCGGTTCCGAATAAACCGACCAATGGAGCTGCTAACCCTCCGAAAACGAATTGAAATAAACCTAGTAATGCTGAGGCGCTACCTGCATTTTTATCCTGCGTCTGCATGGCTAACGATAGACTGGTAGGATTGATTAAACCTGTACTTGAGGTCAAACAGAAAAATCCAATCGCAACCATGACTAAGCCACCGTCAATTAAGGATGCCGTGACTAATGTCGACCCACCTGTGATCGCAACGACAAAGCCTGCTGCTAATAGTTTCTCTTCAGAAAATACACCTGAATATCGACCAACAACCTGGCTCATCGAAATAAATCCGACCGCATTCATGCCAAATAACATCGCGTAAACTTGTGGAGACAAGTTGAATATATCTTGCAATATAAATGACGAACCAGATATATAGGAAAACATGGCAGCTGATGCAAAGCCTTGAATCAGTGCGAATCCCATGTAACGTCGATGCTTAATAAGCGCGGTGAACATTTGTACCGTCGATTTCAACCCACCACTTGAACGTTCTTCTTGTGGTAATGATTCTCGCAAACGAAAGACGGCTATAAACGTTAAGATGATCCCAACGATTGATAGAATGGTAAATAATCCACGCCAACCTGTGAAAAGCAAGATTTGCCCACCTAGCATAGGTGCCAGTATAGGAGCAAGCCCCATCACTAATACAAGTAGCGAGAACATCTTCGTTAATTGTTTACCAGAATATAAATCACGAATAATGGAACGCGAAATTACGATTCCTCCAGCACCTGAAAAGCCTTGGACAAATCGAGCGACCACAAGCACCCAAACATTAGGTGCGATCGCACATACAATCGACGCGATCACGTAGATTGAAATGGAAATAATTAATGGTTTCTTTCGTCCAAATATATCGCTCAAGGCTCCTACCGTTAACTGTCCGAACGCAATTCCGAATAGTGATGTTGTTAAGCTTAACTGAATTAAGGAAGCTGTCGTTCCTAAATCACCAGACATTTCCGGAAAAGCGGGTAGATATAAATCAATTGTCAGTGGAACGAGCGCTGTAAAAGCACCCAACATAAGTAGCAATCTTAAATTAGTTTTCTGTTCTGACATATTGAACACCTCTCCCTATTGTCACAAAGCCTATCGTATTATAAATCTAATAAAGTTTAAAGAAATCTGTTTACATTTTTTGGCCTCACCGTTATACTGTTTATAAAGATATACACAGTATAACAGTGAGAGTGAGGTTATGATCATGTGGAAAGAAGCAACGCGCCTGGCCTTATTCGAGTGGAAAATCGAATGGTTTAAACGAATATTTTTGCAATGCCTGCTTACTTACGGATTATTAATGTTTTCATTCGGCATAATGGACGGTGTGTTAGAAGGTGGTGGCATAGGGTTGGATTTTTTCTATCTCGCTATGTTCGGACTCATTTACGGATGGCTAGTACCGCGCTCATTCCAATATCAGAAAATCAGCGCAGAAACTTACGCATCACCCATCTTTTTTATGCTTCATAAGCTACCCATTGCTAACAATGTACTCGTACGCAGTCGGTTTATTATATTTTACCTTAATGCGATTCCAGTCCTAATTCTATTATTTATTGGTTTCACCTTTATTCCAGAATTACAACAAGTTCTTTCGACAAGTGGTTTTATAGCCTTCACAGCAATCTGGGTGAGCTATGGTCTGAGTGTCGGCGCTTTATTTCCAGCTAGTGACCTCGGCGACCGTCATATCACGAACACAAAGCTTGTAGCTATTACAATCGGTCTTATTATTACGATTACAGTAGCGATTTTGCCCTCTTATATCTTTTATGATGACGGGGTCATGAACTTATCAATTGATCTAGCAAATCGTTGGCCACTTATATCTATTGTGATTGCCACGTTTATAGCGATTATCTCTAATAAATTGTGGATTAATTACGCCATGAACAAGATGAAACAAGTCGACTTTGACATTTAACGAAGGGAGTTGTTGATGTGCAGCTACCGATTAAATTATCCGAACAATCACGAGAACCCATCTATCATCAAATCGAACATCAGATTAAAGCACTGATCGCTAGTGGGCAATTAGAAGCTGGTACATCGCTCCCGTCCATTCGTGCTTTATCAAAGGATTTAGAAGTCAGCGTCATCACAACACGCCGTTCTTATCAAAACTTAGAAAATGAAGGCTTTATTAAAACATCACAAGGCAAAGGAACTTTCGTCGCTAATATTCAAGCTTCTTTTAAAAAGGAAATCAAACACGATACGGTTACTAAAGCTTTTGAACAAGCGATTGATATAGCCTATCAGCATAATTATACGAATGCCGAAATTCAGGATATCATCCAAACCATTTTACGTAAGGAGGGAGAGAGATGAATGCCACAATTGAAACGCATCAATTAGAAAAAGTACGCGATGACTTCACGTTAGGACCACTGGATGTCGCGATTGAGTCTGGTCTGGTCACTGCTTTCGTTGGTCATAACGGTTCTGGTAAAAGCACCTTGCTGAAATCCATCATGAGTCTTGTCAAACCGACGTCAGGCGAAATCCAAGTCCTTGATACAAACATCACACAATCTGAGAATTGGAAAAAAGAAATGGCTTACTTACCTCAAGACAAACTTGGCTTTGGGCCATTTAACGGGCATCAATTACGTGAGTTAATCGCTGACCTTTATCCGAACTGGGATGACGAATTATTTCATCGTCTTGTTCATGATTGGAACATTCCATTATCTAAGAAGTTTCATTCCATGTCACCTGGTATGCAACAAAAATTAGCTTTAGCCCTTACCATTTCACGTGGCACACCGATCATGATTTTAGATGAACCCAGTGCTCATATCGACCTTGCCTCACGCCATATACTATTTGATGTGCTTAGTGAATGGATGGAAGATGGAGAGCGCACATTAATCATCGCTACACATCACATTGAAGATATTCGTAAATTAGCCGATATTATCGCTGTGATGAAAGAGGGGCAATTAATCGCTCAAGAAGATAAAGACAGCTTAGCTCAAACATACACCCAATACTGGCTAACTGGAGAACTACCTAATGAGACACTACCTGGTGAAGTAAAACGACACGAACAATCGATTATTACAGATCAGCCAGCATCATTCGAACAATATTTAAATCAACATGATCAGTCATGGTTTAAAAAGGAATCACTTAGCTTGGAAGACACCTTAGCTTTCATGCTAACCATATAAAAAGGGGGAGAATCTTATGGAATCAGTTTTAACTGTGCAAAACTTGCAAAAATCATTTAAAGACACCCAAGTCCTACATGACATTTCTTTTTCCGTTCAAAAAGGTGAAATCATGGCGATTTTAGGGCCTAACGGAGCAGGAAAATCAACGACTATCCGTAACATTATGGGGATTATGTACCCAGATGAAGGTGAGGTTATTTTTCATAATCATAACGGTAACACAATCCCACGCCATAAAGTCGGTTATTTACCGGAAGAACGCGGTTTATACAAAAATGTCAAAGTCATGGATATCTTACTTTATTTCGCCGAGTTAAAAGATTATCCACTCGACAAAGCGAAAGAACGCGCGCTGACTTATTTGAAGAAGTTTGACCTTGAAGGGAAAGAAAATGTTGTAGTCGATGAATTATCCAAAGGGATGGGGCAAAAAGTTCAGTTTATTGGTTCAATTATTCACGAACCAGAACTACTAATCTTAGATGAACCATTCTCTGGTCTAGATCCATTAAGCCAAGATGTGTTCAAACGTGAAATCCGTGAGCTTGCTGAAAACGGCACAGCCATATTACTCAGCTCACACCAAATGAATCTTGTTGAAGAAATGTGTGACCGCTTATTTTTAATTAATAAAGGTCAACAAGTGATCTACGGCAAGATGAAAGATGTCAAAGCAGAGTATGCGAACTTCAAGTGTATGATTTATGGCGAGAATGACGTTCAAACACTCGAAGCCATACCTGAGGTAACCCGGGTGGAACAAGATGGGGATACATCTGTTTTATATCTAGAACCAAGCGCGACTTTACCTGATTGGTTAAGCAATATCCCGAAAGATTTAGATGTCCAAGAAATCTCTGTCGATCGTATTTCACTACACGAAATATTCGTTGATGTTGCTTTAGGTCGTTCAATTGCAGAAAAGGAAGGTGTTTTAGATGCGCAATAGTTTAAAAGTCGGTAAATGGGAAATGAAACGTAATCTCAAAAGTAAATCATTCTTAATTTCGTTATTTTTAACGCCTTTAATCTTTATCTTCTTCGCGACCGTCCCTAACCTTTTGATGGATGACGGTGGCGATGAGGAAAGTGGCACAACAGTTTACGTTAATGATTCAATCGGTGCTTATTCCATGCTTGAATCAATCGCTGAAGAACAGTCGTTTCTATCATGGAACCTTGAAGAAACTGACCAAAGCCTAAATGAAGCTCAATCAACTATTGATAGTGAAGATGCTTTCATTCAGTTAAATGAAGAAACTCTGCAAAATGGTGTCGTTTCTTATGTCACAGGTGATGAGGTCAGCAATCAATTCATGACCCAACTCCAAACACTAGAACAACCGATTAAACAAATGCAAATCCAACAGGCAGACTTAAACGAAGAACAAATGGCATTAGTATCTAGTCCCATTCAATTCCAAGTCGCTGAAGCAAGCGCAGGATCAGAATCAGTTGAAATGAGTTCATCACCATTTGCTGAGGATCCATTTGAAAATGGTGTTCCTGCTTTATTCGGAGGAATTGTCTTATTCTCAATTGTCATTACAGGCATGATGATTTTCCAAAGCGCTTCACAAGAGAAGAAAGAAAAAGTCGCCGAAATCGTGCTATCTTCCGTGACACCTAATGAACTCATGCAAGGTAAGATCATCGGATATTTCGCACTTGGCCTCATTCAAGTGACGGCATGGATGGTGTTTATTATTCCATTATCCTTATATTTAGTGGATGACATTCCAATTATGGAATATCTCTTAACACCTCAATTGCTGTTATTTGTCTTGATCGCGATTTTAGGTTATCTATTATTCGCGTCATTATTTGTTGGCTTAGGGGCAACCTTAGAAGATGCGAGCTCAGGCAGCAACTTCCAAGGTATGGTGATGATGCTTCCGTTCTTGCCAGTCGTATTAATCGGACCAATTCTTGCCGATCCAAACGGCTTAGCAGCGCAAATCGGAACATTTATTCCGTTCACATCACCTGCTGTTCTACTCATACGACTAGCCTTAATCGATCAATGGCCATGGGTTGAAATCATAATTAGCCTGGCGATCTTAATCGTCAGCATCTGGTTATTTATGAAACTCGCTGGTAAGATCTTTAAAGTCGGTATTTTAATTTACGGCAAAAATGCAACACCACAAGAAATTTGGAAATGGTTGAGAGCTTAAAGATAAACGGACGTCTAAATTGACGTCCGTTTTTTTAGCTCTAAAATATTTGTTGAGATAGGGAGAAAATTCAGGGCAGGGTTTGGATGGCATCCGTTGGCGTCAGGCAACCCGCTTACGGTGGATGCTTGCCGCGGTCACGGTTCGATCCTCCTCAGCCAAAAAGCATGGCCTACGGGGTCTCCACCTACGCTCCTCGCCCTGAGACCTACTCAAATGTCATTATCTTAATAAAAAAGTTGGACCTCATTTATAGATGAGGTCCAACTTTTTTCACCTTATTGTAAAGCGATTTCTACTTTTTCTGTTCCCCAGAAACCAGTTTGACCTTGTAATGTTGAAGATGCAACATCTAGGTCTCCACCAACTTCAAATACAACCTTACCGGACTTTTCTAACCCAGGATTAACTTGCTCTAAGAAGAAGTTATCCTCATCAGCCATGTTCATCATAACATTTCCATCAGAAGCTGGTTCATATTCTACACCATCACTTGAGAATAGTTTGAAAAATGAACTGTCGATTGTAATACTTTCACTTTTATCATTTCCAATTGTCACATCAACAATAACAAATTTACCACTTGTTGTAGCAGGTTCTGTGAACTCATTACCATCATCAATTTCACTTACTTCCTCTACACCGTTCACAGTAAAGGAAACATCCGCAATGGCTGCAGGTTCTCCAATACCCACTTGTGTAGTGTTTTCACCTTCTGAGCTAGATTCTTCTGATTCATTTGAACCTTCTGAGTCAGATGATTCATCATTTGACTCTTGATCAGAATTAGTACCTTCTGTTTGATCTTCTGCTGTACTATCAGCAGTATCTTCCTCAGAATCACTCATAAATGCACCAATAACAATGATTGCAACGAGTATAATAGCGCCCCACTTCAATACTTTTTTCACGTGAACTCTCCCCTTTTTATAAATAATGTTTAAAAATGGTTCAAAATAATTATACTACAAAATACTACATTTTTTACAACCATAAGCATTACATTTTTTTTATTCAATAACTTCAGATAATAATAGATCTAATTATTATCAAATTTAAACAGGAGAATCAACTATGATGGAAACTTTACAACAGTCACTCGTTGTCATCGGTCGTGTTGTCACGATTTTACCTTTATTGTTACTGATGACGCTCTTTATGGGTAAACGAACGATTGGCGAAATGCCCGTATTTGACGTTCTAATTATTATATCGCTAGGGTCCATTGTTGGGGCCGATCTAGCTGATCCATCCATTAGTCATATTTATACAGCTGTAGCAATCGTCGCTGTTGCCTTTTTACAGAAAGCGATCACGGCATTAAAATTACGTTTTCGCAAGTTCGGCCGCCTCATTACATTTGAACCAACAGTGGTTGTCCAAAATGGCCAATTGTTAAAACGAAATATGAAACGAATCGGTTATTCAATCGATAACGTGCTACAGTTATTACGAGAAAAAGATGTTTTCGATATTAGTACTGTGCAAACTGCCGTCATTGAACCTAGTGGTCACCTAAGTGTCTTAAAGACTTCAGCTGATAGTCCTGTTACACGTGAAGATCTGTCCATTACGAATCAACCAGCCCAAATTGCCTTACCTGTTATTGTTGAAGGCAGAATATATGAGCAAACTTTAGTTGAAGTGGGTGTTGACCAAACATGGCTCATGAATCAATTGCAGTTAAGAGCCATTAAATTCGAAGATATATTTTACGCAACCTTAAACAAACAACAGGAATTACACATATCGTTGTATCAATATCATCAACGAATACCAAATATTTTACACTAACGATGCACAACTCATCCTCTAAAAGGATATGATACAGTAACCCAAATTTCACGAGGTGTTACTTATGTCAGAATTTCATCCATATTCCGAGCTGCAATTAGATGGTGAACTATTGAATGAAGCTGAGTTGTATTTGAATAACCAGTACATGACGACCGTGAATCCTCAAAATACACGCGATCCTTCAAGCATCCATGACTTAACGATTGTCACGAAAGCTAAAGATGGCTCTCGTCAAACCCTTAGTCTACCTGTTACGACAAGACGTCCTAATGACTTTCGCCCAGGTGATATTTTAGTCGCAAGTGATAATTTTGGCGATGTTTATCCACCGGGCTATATCGGCCATTCAGCCATTGTTGTGGATGATCGTCACATTATCGAATCGGTGACGTCACACCCACAAGTACGGAAATCACCAGCGAATAATTTCTTGTCCGTACACACACAAGTCATGCACGCTCGTCCAAAAGACCCTGAAGTTGGAGAGGCCGCTGCAGCATACGCCAAAGAATACTTAAATGCTTATACAACTAATTTAAATAATGGTGAATCCGTACCCGAATTCTCATTCACAACACAAGTCCCACTAAATGATCCGAACGAAGCGATTTATTGTTCAAAACTGGTATGGCTTAGTTACTATTACGGCGCGGACATCGAGTTTGACAACAATTTCTTCTTGTTCGCACCAGTTGATTTAGAAGCCAATTTAGAAGATGATGATCGTTTCGAAGTGCTTTATAAACATCCAGATTTTGATTTTAAAATTAACTTAAAGCTATAAGAAAAACGTCTCTAACTATTCGTTAGAGACGTTTTCTTCTGATTCAGGTGGTTTAATTATTTCATACTGTCCAATTAGCGGTAATGGTTTGACCTCTTCTTTGGCCGCGTTCAAAATACCAATCACCCATAGCACAAAGACAAATAAATTTCCGAGTGGCAAGATAAATAACCAGCCAATGATCGGAATCGCTGAGCCGATGATGTTTATAATAATAGCTGTAATGAGTAACAATAATCCTTGATTCGCATGGTACATCGCATAATAAGATTCTTTTGCTGCGATTAGTGGAATGAAGAAGATAATATAAGCGACAATTGCTAAGCCTTTATGATCATCAATATCTTTCTTCGACGGCTGATGACCAGACATAAAATCCCTCCTCCCCTATCAAGTTGTATAATTTATTATATGTTACTCTTGGAACACATTATCATAATATTGCTAATTTTCTTTCATTTTATATGACCCATTTTTAAATGTCAACAAATCAACACTTGAACTGATCAAATGGTATCTTTTTAGCTTGTTTATTTACAAAAATATGGTATAGTTAAATAAGATAAATATGTACTTAATAAACTTAATGGAATGATTAGGAGGTCTTTCATGGCACAATCCGATAAAAAAGCACAACAATCAGTTGATCAAGCTAAAGACTTTGTCATTGAATCAATTGGTGAAACAATGGATTTGTACGGTGTCACTCGAAGTATCGGAAACCTCTATGGAACCATGTATTTTGAAGATAGTATGACACTAGATGAAATGCGTGAAAAATTACAAATGAGTAAGCCGAGTATGAGCACAGGCGTTAAGAAACTGCAAGAATACGATATTGTCAAACAATCATTTAGACGCGGATCACGTAAACAGACGTTTGTGGCTGAGAAGAATTTCTTTAATTTCTTCAATAAATTTTTCACGAAAAAGTTAGAGCGTGAATACACACTTAACTTAAGTGCAATTGCTGAGTCTCAACCCATTTTAGAAGATGTGATGAATGATGAAGGCGTATCTGAAGAAATCCGTGAAGAAGCTCGGGAAATTTATGATCAATTAGAAAATTCCAAAGCCTATTTTCACTGGTTAGAACAACTTGTAGAAGGTATTAGAAACGGCAAAATCTTTGAATGTTTCCCACCTCCTGAAAATCACCATCACCAAGAATAGATTGGCCTTACCTTTTATCTTAGGTAAGGTTTTATTTTTAAGCTCTGTTAAAGATTGTTGTTGATATTCGATTTCTTAAACACATACTAATTGATAACACAATAAACGCTTCTATCATTACAAGGAATTTAACCCCAAATATCAAAACTTATGACATAATTAGATGATCTGAATTTTACTGCATAAAGTTATAACTTCTATTCAATTAACGGATAGATTAACTTAATAATAAATAATTATTATGAGGAAATGGGGAGAGATTGAATGGACAAGAAACGAGTGGTTGAAAGATGGTTTAGTGAAGTTTTCACGAAAGGTGATATCAATACATTAAAAGAGATTACTGCACCTGACTTTGTAAGTCATGTTCCAAATCATGACTTCAATGGACATGATGAGTTTATTAACGATTTCATGAAATGGTTTAGAACAGTGTTCACAAATGACGTTTGGAGCATTGACGATTATTTGGAAGAGGATCATAAGGTGGCTGTGAGATATACAGGACACATGACTTACAAAGGTGGATGGGAAGATATTCCTTCCTCTGACCAGCGTGTAAAAGAAACAGGTATGATGATTATTAGATTTGAATACAGTTTGATTAAAGAAATGTGGTGTGAAATGAGCGACCTTGATGTTATGAATCAATTAAAAGATAGAAATAGGCAATAAATTGATCAAGTGATGTCCAAACTACCTAAAGTTATAAAGAAGTCACTAAAAAAGCACCCAGCGGCGGCTGGGTGCTTTCGTTATTTAGGCATTGGTTTTCTCTTTTTGCTTTTTGTTCATCTGCTTACTTCTTAACTGTCCGCAGGCTGCATCAATGTCACTGCCCTGCTCAACACGGACGCCACAATTAATATTGTTTTCAAGTAACGTCTCATAGAAAGTTAAGATATTTTGCTTACTGCTGCGCTCATAAGGATGGTCCGCAACCGGATTATACGGAATTAAGTTCACATAAGATAAGTGGCGTTTATCTTTGAGCAATTCCACTAACTCAAGAGCTTGCTCACGCTGATCGTTCACATCGTGTAGCAGAATATATTCAAACGTAATCCGACGATTTGTCTGCTCCAAGTAATAATCCACCGCATCCATTAATTGTTCAACTGGATAGGCACGATTAATCTTCATTACGCTCGTCCGTAGTTCATTATTCGGCGCATGCAGAGATAACGCTAAGTTGACTTGCAAGCCTTCATCCGCAAAGTCATACATTTTCGGTACGATTCCACTTGTCGAAATCGTAATATGACGCGCACCGATCGATAGACCTTTTTGATCGTTAACAACTTTAATAAAGTCAAGCGTGTTGTCATAGTTATCAAACGGCTCGCCGATTCCCATCACAACAATATGACTGACGCGTTCGCCGTCTCCACGTGCATCTAAGTCATGTTGGACGTTCATGATTTGCTCAACGATTTCTCCACTTGATAAGTCACGGTTCTTCCGTAAAATACCACTAGCGCAGAATGAACAACCAATATTACAACCGACCTGAGTCGTCACACAAACAGATAAACCATAATCAAAACGCATTAAGACTGTTTCAATGTGATTGCCGTCTGGTAATTCAAATAAAAACTTAACCGTGCCATCGACTGATTCTTGTTTGATTGTTTCATTTAGCGACTGAATTTGATAGTGTTCACTTAATAAATCAATTGTAGCCTGGTTTACGTTTTTCATCTCATCAAACGACTTAACGCGCTTTCTATATAACCAATCCCAAACTTGATCAGCGCGGAAACGTTTCTCACCGTTTTCGACCAACCAATTCTGTAATTGTTCTTGTGTTAAACCATAGATTGATGGTTTCATGTTTATACCTCATTTCAAACCTAGTTACTTTGTATATCGTAAGGGATAAAAGCCAATCATTCAAGCTAAAACTATTGACGATTTCATCCAGGTTTGCTATAGAATTATTTCATTTTCTTTGCAGCCGAGCGAAGTGCAAACAACACTAATAGTAATGTAAGCACGCCTGTTACGACATATAACCATAAAAATCGAGCCGTAAATTGCTTTTCACTATCAAGATTGAGTGCCATAACCATCACACGATCTTGGTCTAGCGGCTGATATAACTTACGATAAGATGCACCTTCATGTTCAAAATCAAACGATTGCCTGACATCCTCTTTCATAGCCGCTTCAACATTCGATTCATCTTCCGTGACATCAAGTGTTAAATGACCATATAAAACCGGAATATCCGTTGATGGTTCAATCACCTCATGATCATCACCAGCCAACCATGCAGGGCCATTAAGAACCGCAATCTCTTCAATCACATCATAATTTGCTTCTAAGTGCGAAATCATTTCAGACGGTCCAGACTCAAACGTCATTCTATATATATCTTCATCTTCTATATAAGCATTGACCATGTAATCCGTCGAGCCATCATAATAATAAGCAAACTTATAGTAGAGTCCCTCAAATAACTCCGCTTGTGAAATCGGGCCTACCCAAAAGTTTTCTCTTGCATACCCTTCATCAATGGTCACGGTTTCCCCAGACATCAACTGATCAAACGCCTGATACCAATAACCCCAATCACGAGCGGATAGATCGATCTGTGAGTTGTCGGTCGATTGTGTCACCGTGATATCATTTTCATTTCGTTCCCATAAGGAGATCTCTTTCACTCCCCAATATTCTGCAATGTCTCTAAGTTCGTCTTGTGGGATTTCATCAATACTGCGTCCTCTTAAATCGGTCATAATTCCCTTAGACGATGTATAAAGTCGCTGTTCAATCATGTGTTCAATTGTCTGAGTAGACTCTTGTGACGTTTCCATTGCCGTTCTGACACTATTAAAAGCTGTATTCGCTTGATCTTCTTGGAAAGTTGTGATTCGTGACTGTAAAATTAAAGCTCCTACTAGAAAGGCGACTGTGACTATGACGCCGATGAAAACTCCCATTTTAATAATCGTTCGTTTAGAATTGTGCTTCATTTCAATCTCCTTCACAAACTAGTTCCTATTTAACCAATTTCTATCATAACAAAATCACAGATTAATAGTAGGTTGTATTAAAAATTTTCCAATAAAAAACATGCCGTAACGGTAACGACATGTTTCAGATTAATTTATAAATTTTCAAAGAAAACGCGAATCACATCAGCGCCACCGATAAACGTACCGAGTGAACTACCGATATTCGTTAACACCACAATCAGTAAAATCCGAGTGACTTTGTTTTGCCAAAAGCCTTTTAATGACTGTACGTCTTCTGATAAATTCTCAAAATGTGAGACATTCGGTTTCCGAATCCATGTCTGCATCAATCCTGCAAACCATCCTGCTGCAAGCATTGGATTTAAAGAACTCAACGGTGCGACTAAGAAGGCAGTTATGACTGTTAACGGATGACCCAAAGCAACAGCTGCTCCAATCGCCGAAAGCGAACCATTCCAAATAATCCAGCTTATCGTCTGTTGATACGCCGCTTCAGGATTGTTCATCAATGTATACAAAATAATCGACACAATGACAATCGGAATCGCCCAGCCAATTATTTTAGGCACTTTGGATTTTGGCGGAATCGTTGTTAGTTGCTCCAAGCTCTGCTCACGATGAATTTCCCGCTTCACACCAGGTACGTGTGCTGCCCCTAAGACAGCCACCACCTTTTCACCAGGTGCTTGCTTAATCTTTTCAGCTAAATATTGATCTCGCTCATCAATTAATGGCTTTTTCAAACGCGGAAATGCCTCAGTAAATTCTTGCATGACTGAATTCAGCATATCTTGTTGCTTCATTTTCTCAAGCTCTTCTTCTGAGATCGTCTCACGGTTAAAAATGCTATAAAACACCGACATCATTAATTTCGCACGACCAGAAAAGCCGATACTACGCCATACCCTTGCAAATGTCGTTTGAATATTACGGTCTGCTAAAACAAGTTCAGCTCCTATTTCTTCAGCCGAATCAATTCCTTGCACCATTTCTTGCCCTGGATTAATGCCGAATTGTTTTGCAACACGATTTTGGAATGAAGAAATCATCATATTCATTAATAATAGCGTTGACTTCTTCTCTTTAACAACTTTGAAAATATTCATATTCTTCCACTTGTTTCCCTCACGAACAGATTCATAACGCTGTTCATCGAGTTCCACACAAACTGAATCAGGTTGCTCAGCTTCGATTACGTCTTTGACTTGTTCGGCGCTCTGTTTAGACACATGAGCTGTACCGATTAAGACAACTTCTTTATCATCTAATTGAATTCTCGTTATATTGGCTTCCGTCATCCCGAACTTCCTTTTCAACGAATTTAACTCTACCTTATAGTTTAACATTAATTTATGTTTATTTTCTTAAAGATTTTCTTACAATTTACGAAAAAATACAATCATGATTGATCGTGAGACCCTTATAATCATTAATATCTGCGCACCACTTCTCCATTGTTAAGACTATTCTACAATCAAGAAAAAGGTGTTATAATAATCGCAATGAAACCGCAAACATTACTCTTACAGTAGCCACAGGAGGTCTGACTCATGAAAGTACTCGGCGTTGATATTGGTGGAACGAAAATCCGCTTTGGTATCATTGATGAACAGTTTAATGTTCACCTCGATACGAAAGTTCCAACATCATTCCCACTATACGAAACATTAGAACGCGAGATTTTAACCTTATTACATAATCATCCCGAAATCGAACGAATTGGCATTGGTACCCATGGTTTTGTTGACTCCAAGCGTGGTCGTGTCGTTTATGCCACTGATCTACTACCTGGTTGGTCGAACACAGAGGTGAAATCACAACTCGAAGCAGCCACCAATCGTCCTGTAGCTGTTGATAATGATGCCAATGTTGCTGCGTTAGCAGAGGCAACATTAGGTGCCGCTAAATCTTCAGAACGCTCAGTTTGTTTAACACTCGGCACAGGATTAGGTGGTGGTGTTATTTTAGACAATTGCGTCGTTAGTGGTGGCCCTCATGGCGGCGCTGCTGAAATTGGACATATGATCCTTTATCCACACGGGCATCCATGTCCATGCGGGCGTAAAGGTTGCGCTGAGCAATATGTATCTGGAACAGCACTCAAGCGTCGCATTGATGAAGCTGGATTACCTTATACACCTGAAACGTTCTTCGAAAATATTCAACATGACGAGCAGGCTGAAGCTTTAGTCAAAGCATATACGAGTGACTTAGCTGTTGTCATCAGTTCCTTACAAGCTATCTTTGATATGGATACTGTTGTGATTGGTGGTGGGGTATCCGAATCGGCGAGCTTGTGGTTCGACTATTTGCACGAACACCTTGATCAGCACTTACTCAACCCTATCGAAGTCAAAACAGCACAGTATGAAAATGATGCAGGCATGCTTGGCGCTGCATCACTCGTTTTAGATTTATAAATTTACGATTCAAATCCTGGTTTCTTTAGCAGTTTAAAAATATTTGTCTTATACGCTTCGACACCAGGTTGATCAAACGGATTAATCTCTAACTGATAAGCACTAAAGGCACATGACAACATATAGAAATAAAGCAAGTAGCCTAAGTGATACTCATCTAATTCAGGTATGCGAATAGTCACTTGTGGCACACCACCTGATAAATGCGCTTGTGACGTACCTTGATAAGCCACTAAATTAAACTCATGAAGCGATGTTCCTGCTAAATAATTGAGTTGATCAGCGTCATTTTCTTTTTCGAAAACTTGAAGATCCTCATCGACTTCATCAACAATCATAAACGTTTCAAATAAGTTGCGCTTCCCGTCTTGGATATATTGTCCTAAGGAATGTAGATCAGTTGTATACGTGACAGATACAGGGAAAATACCTTTATGTTCTTTCCCTTCACTTTCACCAAAGAGTTGTTTCCACCACTCTTGTACATATGCTAAGGCTGGTTCGAATGTTGCGAGTACTTCGTTCGTATAGCCTTCTTCATATAAGTGATGACGTAAAGCTGCATATTGTAAAGCTGGATTATCCTGACTAAATTCACTTAATTCAACTTCCGCTGCTTGGCCACCTTCAAGTAGTAACCGAATATCGAATCCAGCAGCTGCAATCGGAAGTAATCCTACGGCTGTCATGACGGAATAGCGACCGCCTACATCATCTGGAACAACGAAACGCTGATAACCTTTTTGAGTCGCCAAATCCAATAAAGCGCCTTTATTCGCATCTGTCGTGACGTAAATTCTTTCTGATGCTTCATCACCGTAACGCTCTTCCATATACTGCTGTAAGAAGCGAAACGCTAAGGCTGGTTCAGTTGTTGTGCCTGATTTAGAAATAACATTTAACGCAACATCACGATCTTCAACATATGCCATCAGTTGTTTAAGATAAGCACCACTCACATGTTGACCAGCAAAAATCACTTCAAACTCTTGATCTTTATTAAAATAAGGACTTAATGCTTCAATTACTGCTTTCGCCCCTAAGTAAGAACCACCAATTCCAATGACAATCAGCACGTCCGCTTGCTGTCGAATTTGTTCAGCTGTTTGTTGAATATGATTAATCCAATCATCTGTTGAACGACTTGGCCAGTCTAGCCAACCTAAAAAGTCATTCCCCTTCCCTTGTTTTTCGTATAAATTATAATGAATGGATTCGAGCCCTTGCCATTTACTTTCCGTTAGAACGTCAGATAAATCGCCTGAATAATTAACTTGTAACATATGTAATCTCCTTTAGGATAATTTAACGCTATTATACCAAAAATATTTCATATCAGCAGTGAAGTTGGTGGTAACGATGGGGTACATTTCATACCTAATTGACTTTTTCCATAATACGGGTTATAATTAATCGTCTTAACAACTATTGATATGAAGAAAAGTTACGTGGCTACTAATAAATGGTGGAAGGCACTTTTTTTCCTCATTTACAATGGGCTACTTTTTTTATGTATACGGATAAAATGAATATTAAATAAACAAAATATTATTAGCTCATTAACAAAGCTATATGGTAAATGACATCAACATTATTGTTAAAGATAAAATTTGAAAGAATCATTTTTAGGAGGAACAAGTTTGAAAACATTTAGTGAATTGAACATTGAAAGCGATGTGCTTAAAGCCATCGAGAATATGGGGTTTGAAACAACAACACCTATTCAAGCAGAAGCGATTCCAACCGCAATCGCAGGAAAGGATTTAATTGGGCAAGCCCAAACCGGTACGGGTAAAACAGCAGCATTTGGTGTACCAATGCTCCAAAAAATTGACCCTAACAACTCGAACATTCAAGGGATTGTTATTGCACCAACTCGTGAATTAGCGATCCAAGTAGGTGAAGAGCTAAACCGTATTGGTCAAAACAAAGGCGTTAAAACAGTACCTGTTTATGGTGGTCAAGATATTAACCGTCAAATTAAAGCATTAAAACGTCGTCCGCAAATCATTGCTGCAACGCCTGGTCGTCTACTTGACCATATTCGACGTAAAACGATTAAGTTGCAAAACATTCATACTGCTGTTCTTGACGAAGCAGATGAAATGCTTAATATGGGCTTCATCGAAGATATCGAAGCGATTTTGGCGGAGATCCCAGCTGAGCACCAGACATTGTTATTCTCAGCCACGATGCCAAAACGTATTCAACTACTAGCTGAGAAATTCATGCAACAACCCGAGATTGTGCGCGTGAAATCAAAAGAGTTAACCGTCGACCATATCGACCAATTTTATTATGACGTGAAAGAAAACCAAAAGTTTGATGTCCTATGCCGTTCATTAGACATTGAATCACCTGAACTAGCGATCGTCTTCGGTCGTACGAAGAAACGTGTTGATGAACTCGTTGAAGGCCTAATGAAACGCGGTTATTCAGCTGAGGGAATTCATGGGGATATTCAGCAATCTAAGCGTGAAAAAGTCATTCGTCGTTTTAAAGAACAAGCGACTGACATTTTAGTGGCAACAGATGTTGCTGCTCGTGGTTTAGATATTTCAGGTGTCACACACGTTTATAACTTTGATTTACCACAAGATCCTGAGAGTTACGTTCACCGTATAGGACGTACAGGACGTGCAGGTGAGAAGGGGAATGCTTATACATTCGTCACACCTCGCGAAATAGATCATTTGAAATCAATCGAAAAGTTAATTAAGCGTCAGATTGACAAAAAGCCTATCCCATCTTATGAGGCTGTATTAGAAGGATTACAAGAAGGTGCAGTTGAACAGTTGCGCCAGGCGATCTGGGCTAATGAAGGCGAAAGCTACCAAGAAGCAGCAAAACGCCTATTATCAGAAGAGGAAGCCGTTGAAATTGTATCATCAGCAATTAAACTTCTAACAAAAGAACCAAGCCAAACACCGGTTAATTTAACAGCTGTTGAACCATTACGCGCGAAAAAAGCTAAAGGTCAACAAAATAACCGTAATCGTGGTGGTCAAGGTTACAAAGGCGGCAACCGTAACCGCAACTATAACCAAAACCGCAATAAGCAACACAATAAACAAGGCGGCCAAAAACGCCAACAACGTAAAAACCAAAACCATTCTTCATAACAAAAAGGTCACCTCGTCTAATTAACTTAGATGAGGTGACCTTTTTTAACGTTTTAAAACAGATGTTAATTCATATTGATCAGATCTTAGTACGATTTGCGAGCATTCTAAAGGAATATCGTATGAATTAAAGGTTTGCTGACTTAAATGAAGCGCTGGATCACCCATCGTTAAATGCAGTAATTTCGCTTCTTCAGCATTTAGAGATTTCGCCGCAAATTTACGCACACCATATGAGATTGGCGAGCTTGAAAACATTTCAATTGATTTAAACAACCCATCTTGATTGAAGTTAGCTCGTTCAATTCCAGGACAGCGATCAACTGCAATCCAACTTTCTATGATCAATGCTGGCTCACCGTCAATTCTTCTCACACGTTTTATATAAAACACTAAATCATACAGACTAATATTAAGATAGTTTTGCACCCATTCTGATGGTTGAACAATTTTTTGTGTAATAATGTCTGTATCAAAATTATAATCTTTCATTTCCATAGCTTCAGCAAAGGAAATCAGTTCTTGCGCAAAGGGATAAGAGATCTTTTGTTGCCTAACATAAGTCCCACTACCCTGCTTTTGCTCTAACAATCCATGCTTCATTAATTTTTGGATTGCTTTTCTTAAGGTACCACGACTAACATCCATCTCTTTAGCCAAGAATTGTTCTGGTGGTAAGCGATCGCCACCTTCCCATGTTCCATTCTCAATTTGTGCAGTCATCCAGGATTCAATCTGTTGATATAGGGGTTTTGATCCTTGCTGTTTTTGAAATTCCATTTCATTTCTCCTCCAAAAATGAAATACAAACGTGTCTTAGCTTTATAGATCTTCTAAAAATCCATCAACAATTCGCAGTAACATGTCATGATCCATATTTAAATCCTTTTGATTCGTCTGATTTAATAAGGCTTTAACATTCGTACGATCAAATGTGATTGATCGGTTTAAATATTGCTTAAACACTTCTAACGGTTGATTAAGACGTTGCTCTTCTTCTGACAATTCATCTTTTTCGTCATAAGACACAATCTTAACTTGATCAAAATCCATGCCCTCTTTAATGGCTGTGAATATTTCACCATTTGTCGGGGGATTGGGGTTTGTCGCATGATAAATCGTTCCTGCTTGGCCATGCGTTAGACTCGCATAGAGTACCCCGATGACAAAATCGACCGGTACCAAATTTGAAACAGTGTCTTCTTCTATTAACAAGTGGAAAATATGGTCATCTGATTTCCGTTGAGCTCGCTTTTTCAATAAATAGACGGTTCGTAAAATGCCATATAAACCAAACGTTGTATCAGCTTCGCCTGATTGAGAATTGCCAATAATAATAGCGGGTCTTACAATCATTGTCTTAAGATTGTCTTGTTCTGCCATCACTTCATGCTCAGCAAAACACTTACTTTCTTCATACGTATTGACGAAAGCTCCGTCTGTTGGATGAAGCGTTTCATAACCTGTTGTTGCCTCACCTAGAGTATAGGCCGTACTCACATGGATGAACGTCTTGACCCCAATCGATTTCGCAAAAGCCAATGCTCGTTTAGTTCCATGTAAATTTATATCAAATACAAGGTCTCGCTCCGCCTCATCAAATGATAAATAAGCTGCTGTATGATATAGCGCATCGATTTGTCCAAGTAAAGTTGCTTTCTTTTCAGGTGTTATACCAAGCTCTTCTTGTAACAAATCCCCTTCGACGACGTGTACTAACTCTTGTTGTTCATCTGTAAGTGATTGATAGAGGGGTTCGAGTTTTTGTCGGTTACGAACTAATAAATAGACATGGTGACGATCATTAACGAGTTTCTGTGTTAATTGTGTCCCTAAAAATCCAGTCGCTCCCGTAATTAAAATATTCATAAATGCGCTCATACCTTCCTTTATTGCTGTCAATCTCTAGTCATAGTGTATATGGTTAATCGACAAAAATCTACCGTGATCAATAAATAATCTTGAACTCATTTCTATTATATAACAAACCACCATGATCTTTCATTTCTAATCGTTCTATTTCGCTTTTTAATCAAGAACCCTGATACATATCCTAAAAGTCTAACCAATAAAATTAACCTCCCAGCAATAGCTGAGAGGTTAAAGTGTTAGATTCAATTAATTATTGTTTTGCTCGTATTCATCTGTAATGACGTCATCAGCAACTTTATTTTCGTCACTAAGGTCTTCAAGTGCTTGATAAATACGTTGACGTTCACGTGGTAATGAACCATCATCGAGTTCTTGATACAGGGCATATATCAAGCTGTACATCATCAGGAACATGATAATCATGAATGGGAAGCCACCAATTAAGGAGGCTGTTTGTAAGGCTTCGAGTCCGCCTGCTGCTAATAGTACAGCAGCGAATAAACCTTCAATAATACCCCAAGTAATACGTAAGCCGATTGGTGGGTTCATGTTACCCTTAGACGTTAACATACCAATGACATACGTACCGGAGTCAGATGACGTAATAAAGAATACCGTTAACGAGATCATCGCAATCACGATTAACACTGACGAGAAAGGGAAGCCTTCTAGCATTGCAAAGAACCCTTGTGCCTCATCTTCCATGACGGCATCCATAATACTATTATTTGTAAAGTGCTCGTTATATAGTGCTGTACCACCAAAGACACTGAACCAGAAAATACTGACAGCCGTTGGTACTAACATAACACCAATTGCAAAGCTACGAATTGTACGACCTCTAGAGACACGGGCAATAAAGGAACCTACGAATGGTGCCCAAGCAATCCACCATGCCCAGTAGAAAATCGTCCAAGCATCATACCAGCCATCTGCACCTTCTCCGGCTGCATCAATTCCGAATGACATAGAGAATAGGTTTTGTAAATAACCACCCGTACTATGTGTCATTGCTTCCAAAATGAATAATGTTGGACCTAAGATAAAGACGAACACTAGTAGCATGCCGGCAACACCTAAGTTAGCCTGACTTAACCACTTAATCCCTTTATCTATACCTGTAGTCGTTGAAAGAATGGCTAATGTTGTCACAACTGCAATAATAACCATCCAAAGACCTGTTTCATTTGGAATACCAAATAAGCGTTCAAAACCACCACCGATTTGCATAACACCTAAACCGAGTGATGTCGAAATACCGAATAGTGTTGAGAACACACCGATAATATTAACTGTATTACCCCAAAAACCATTTAAGTTGTCACGACCAATTAATGGCTCTAGCGCTGAGCTCAATAGCATCGGTAAGTTTTTACGGTAAGAGAAATACGCTAGTGATAATGCTACAACTGCATAAATCGCCCATGGATGTAAGCCCCAATGGAAGAATGAATATTGAAGCGCATCATGAAGTGCTGCAGCTGTACCACCTTCACCGCCGCTTGCCGGCCAATCATAGTGATTAATCGGTTCAGATGCACCCCAGAAAAGTAAACCAATACCCATACCAGCACTGAATAGCATTGCAAACCACGCTGGTGTTGAATACATCGGCTTTTCCTCATCTTCACCCAACTTAATTTCACCTAATGGACTTAAAATTAGGAATACGGTCACAATAATAAAAGCACTCGCGCCTAAAATGAATGACCAACCAAGATATTCGATGATCCATTCATAAGCAGCAGTAATATAAGTATCAAAATCAGGTAAAAATGACCCTGCCAAAACAAATAACAAACCTATTGTGATTGAAATTAAAAATGTTGGTGTTTTGACAGCTTTACTAAAGGATGTAATTCCTTTTGGTTTCGCTGACATAAACTCTCCTCCTTATTAAATTTCGTCTGGTGTCAATGGATTACCTAATATGTCACTTCAAGTATGATATACATATTGATATACCCCTAATTAATGTTATAAAACATTTCTTTTATAAATAATTGCACTGTTCACATACTAGGGAATCCTTGACCAATATTTTGATGGTATACTAGCGACATACGTTCAAAACCTTAACATAAAGAAAAATTTTAAACAACCCAACCTGACATCGCTCAACTATTGTCAACATCATTCAACGGTGAAATTCTCACTCATTCGATAATTTGTTAAGTAATTCGACACCATCTGATTTCATATCAAAATTCATGCAAACTAATTATGAATCCGTTATGCTAGAAGTAACAGGAAGAAAGGGGATTGTCATGCAAGCAGACAATATTCATCATATTCTAAAACATCACCAACCCACATCATTAGGTCCACATAAACCACGTGAGTCAGCTGTCATTTTGCCACTTATTGAAAAAAATGATGGTTTGCATATACTCTTTGAAGTCCGTTCCAAAACCATGAGAACTCAACCAGGTGAGATTTGCTTTCCTGGGGGACGAGTAGATGAAGATGATGACAACACGAATGAGGCTGCTTTACGTGAACTTAATGAAGAACTGGGAGTTGACCAAGATAGGCTTCTTTATACCCAATCACTCGGCTGGATACAGACACCCTTTGGATTAACCGTACATGTTTATGTTGGCCTATTAACAAATACGTCTGAGTCATCATTTGAGCTTAATCCTGGTGAAGTTGACGATGTTTTTACTGTTCCTCTTCACTTCTTTTTACAAAACGAGCCAACTATTCATTATATGAACATGGCGATCGAACCCGACGAGGCGTTTCCAATAAGCGATGTGCCAAATCAGTCACATTATACGAAACAAACTTTTCAAATTGAAGAACATTTTTATTATTACCAAAATCGAGTGATTTGGGGGCTTACAGCAAGGATATTGAAAGAATTCATCCATATCTTGACCTCAGCAGAGACTTGATCTGCAATCATTATAAAAAAGGTATTTAAGGTCACAAATTAAATATAGGATTGATATAATCCCTAATGTCATACGCGTTCCAAATATTAAATACACCTCATCAGATATTTATTTTGCCTTATGTTGTATAATTTATGTATAATAAATATGAGGTGAGAAATTATGTACTCCATTAAAAAAGTAGCAGAGTTAACTGGAATCCAAACAGTCACCATTCGTGCCTGGGAAAACCGTTATCATATTGTCTCACCTTCTAGAAGTGAAGGTGGGCATCGAATATACAGTGACGAAGATGTACAGTTGTTAAAATGGCTTAAATATAAAACCGAATTTGAAAAATATAAAATTAGTGATGCAGTAAGGTTATGGGAAGAACAAGATGGTGAGATAACGCCTGTTTATAACACTCAAAACAGTCAATATTCTGATACGATTTACAAGCTTTATAACCATCTAACACAGTTCAATACAAAAGAAGCTAATGACACCATCAACCTTGCTTTTTCTCAATACGATTATGAAGATGTCCTCCATCATATCTTTGTGCCGATTTTACATCGGATCGGAGATGAATGGGAGAAAGGCGCATTGTCCGTTGCTCAAGAACATTTTGCTTCTGAATTCATCATGCAACGATGTACAGAATTTTTACGAATATTGCCTATTGATCATTCACTACCAAAAGCCCTTGCTTTTACACCTGAACACGAACTCCATCATATTGGCTTACTTATGTTCAGTTTATTTTTACGAAAACAAGGGATGGAAGTACTTTACTTAGGGGCAAATACACCATTAGACCATGTCACACATGTGCTTGAGTCAAATGACATTAAATTAATCGTGACTTCTCTTACGTACCCTGATGATGAGCAACTCAGTAAATTAAAAGAGGGACTCGAGGAATTTATTCATCATGATCCAGAACTGGAAATAGCAATAGGTGGTGCTGGCATCTCTTCTAATACCATGCCACTTTCATCCGATCGTCTTCACCATTTAAATCAGAAGTCCTGGGATACCTGGTTTCAACAAACCATAAAAAAAGTCTGACGCAACCATTTAGTTGTACGTCAGACTTTACTCTAATATTTAGTTTAATACAGGTCTATGATTTAATTTAATACAGGTTCTTTCACTAGCGTCTTCACGCTTTCTTCAATAATCGCTAGACCCTGCTTCAATTCATCTTCACTAATTGTCATGGCTGGGAATAACTTAAATACTTCATCATTCGCACCAGCTGTCTCCATGATTAGTCCGAGTTCAAAGGCTTTAGCTGCCACTTTTTCTGCCATGCCTTCATCTTCGCATGCAATACCAACCATTAAGCCTCGACCTTTTACCGTCCCTTTTAATTCTGGATATTCTTTAACAAGGCGATGTAAGAATTCATGTGTCACATCAACCTTTTGTTTAATCGATGCTTCGAATTGGTCATCTTTCCAATAATCAAGTGCGGCTGTTGCTGTCACAAACGCATGATTATTACCACGGAAAGTTCCATTGTGTTCACCAGGTTGCCAAATATCAAGTTCAGGCTTGCTTAACATAATCGCTAGTGGTAAGCCGTAACCACTTAATGATTTCGATAAGCAGACAATATCAGGGTCAATTCCTGCTTCTTCAAAACTGAAGAATGTGCCTGTACGCCCAATTCCTGCTTGAATATCATCAACGATTAAGAGAATATCCCAACGTTTACAAATCTCATCTAATTTCTTCAACCATTTAAAGCGCGCTGCGTTAATACCGCCTTCACCTTGCACTGTTTCGACGATCATCGCCGCTGGAATATCAACGCCACTACCACCGTTTTCTAAGAAACGCTCTAAATATTCTAATGTCTCTAAGTCTTCACTTATGAAACGATCATATGGCATTGTTACAGCGTGCTCAAGTGGCACACCTGCACCTTTACGCTTCATCGCATTACCTGTCACTGACAGTGAACCAATTGTCATACCGTGAAAACCGTTCGTAAAACTAATGACATCAGTGCGGCCTGTTACCTTACGTGCTAGTTTTAAGGCACTCTCTACAGCATTTGTACCAGTCGGACCTGGGAACATCATCTTATAATCCATTTTACGCGGCTTTAAAATGATGTCATTAAATGCTTCAATAAATTGACCTTTTGCAGTCGTTGCTTTATCCAATGAATGTGTAATGCCGTCTTGTTTAATGTAATCAATCAAAGCATCTTTCATATGCTCATCATTATGACCGTAATTCAATGCACCAGCACCTGAGAAAAAGTCAATATATTCTCTTCCTTGTTCATCCCACATTTTAGAACCTTTAGCTTCATGAAAAACCGTCGGAAAACTACGGCAATAACTGCGCACCTCTGATTCGTATTTTTCAAAAATGTTCATATCTGTACGTGTCACAATCAAATCCCCCTAAAATTACCCCTGCGGGTATATTGGTATATATAATATTTCACCGAACGAACGATCAAAGTTAGCTTATTTTTCGATTGGCCCGATCAAAAAGCTTAATTCCGCTTCATGTTCATCGCTCGGGAATAATTCTTTTGGAAAGCATTCTGATACTTCACAAGTCGTATCATGTTCTTTTGCGAATTTCTTAAATAAAGCTTGGGATGCTTCATTAGTTGGAGTAACCGTGGCTTCTAAATAGCGGACATCACGGCAAGCATCACGATCAAACAGTTCGTTTAATATTTTCGACGCCAGTCCTTTTCCACGCTGTGATGAATCGACGCCAATTTGCCAAACGAACACGACATCTTGCCTTTCTGGAGGTATAAATGCGGTGACAAAGCCTACCACTTTGCCTTCTTCCTTCGCTACGACACATGTCTCAGCGAAGTGTTCACACATCATAATGTATTTGTATGCTGAGTTCTGATCTAAAGACGAGTTGTTAACAAGTTCCCACATAGCTGACCCATCTTCAACACTTGGCTTCTCAAGCACCAGTGTATCTGCCGGGTTCAAAGTAGCTGTTTGAGTGTTAATGGTAACGACTCCTTTCAATTTTTGGTTAACGATTGTTTCCATAATTAATCATAACGAGCACACCATTTTTTATCAAACAGGTTTAAGCTTGATTAATCATCATTCAACAAGCTTATTCGTGATGAGCCAAACTAAGAGTTAGGAACTTAATAAATGCTACGATATTGTTTCGATTGCTTAGAATTATTCAAGATTTAATGATTTTTTCGAAAATTCGCTTTATGGAATGTCTTGAGGTGAAACATTAAAGGATTAAAGATTTGCAGTGAATTAAGCATTCGATTGACCAAATACTTCTACATATTGTTGATTAAGTTCAAAATAATTGTTCTGCCAAGCTAGGACGGTTTGAACATAACCAATCGCATCAGCATTATAACGACCAGCAATTCGTTGGAGAATCATTAGTTCGTACACACCATCGCCATCAAAATCGACTGGATACAGCCCACTCATTGGATTGACCCATCCATCAATCGGCTCAAGCAGTACACCCTCTTGATCATAAATCTCATCTAAATACTCACTAGGTCGCAACGATAAATCTATACTATAAAGCTCTTGGTTACTCTGACTTAAAACATGCACAAGATATTGATCCTGATAGTTAACTTGATAAGCGTATTGATTCTGAAATTGTTCACTATCAAATAACGTTGCTAGGCGCTGAGGCTCATATTGAAAAACATAAGCATTAATTGTGGCACCACTGCCTCCTGTTTGAATCGTTAATACAATATCATCGACACCATCACCTGTTACATCGCCAAGCCAAATACTTGGATCATAACCCTCAGGTTGACTGAGAGGCTGCCGAGCTATCTCACCTGTAACTCCATTTTGAACATCAAGAGTTAACCCCTCCCAATAGGGTGTATTAGTCTTATGCCAGCCCCACACGATTACAACGTCAAACACGCCGTCACCTGTCACGTCCCCATAAACCATTGTTGCTACTTCATATTGCATACTCATCGCTCCTTTTTTAATATAAGATTTTCAAATTTGATGACCCAGAATTGAATGGGCATTGCAGAAAATAATGCAAATGTGATGTCACCATTTTTGAAAACAAAAAAATCCCTCTAGCATCACTATATGCTAGAGGGACCTTTAAGCATGATTATATTAAAATGCTGGAACTGATGCGCCACCTTCACGAGATTCTAAGAATTCACGCACTTCTTCATTCGTCATCGCCTCAGCTAATTGTTGAATAAGTTCTGAGTCAGCATTATCTTCACGCGCAACTAATGTAATCGCGAATTTACTATCTTCTGTTTCCGTTACTAGAGCGTCATCTGCTGGTGTTAAGTCAATATTGCCAGCATGCGTTGGGTTCAAGATAACCCCATCAACATCTTCATACAAACGAGCTAAAGCCGCAATACCTGCTTGCTCAAAGCTGTAGTTATGTGAATCTTCTTTAACATCATCTAATCCATATTGTTCACTGTCTGTATCCTTCATTTCGATCAGGTCATGAGCTGCTAATAATCGAAGGGAACGATCAATATTGGATGGATCATTCGCAATCCCAATCGTCGCATCATCCGGAAGAGCTTCTAGACTATCATATTCTTTCGCATAAAGACCAAAATTCGCGAAATAAATCGGTTGAACTTCAGTTAAATTAGCGTCTTGATTGTTATTATATTGTTTCATAAACGGAACGTGCTGAGAAAAGTTAGCATCAATTTCTTCATTCGCAAGTGCTTCGTTCGGCTGAATATAGTCACCCATTTCAACAACTTCAACTTCAATATTTTCTTCAGCTAAGTTTTCTTTTGCAATCTCAACAACATCTGTCATAGGTGATTCAACAGCTGCCACACGCAATGTTTGTGTCTCACCTTCACTGCTACTGCTTTCACTTTCATTTGATTCTTCTGAGGACTCATCCGTTGATTCCTCTGCATTTTCACCATCATCACTGCCACCACATGCAACTAATACTGTCACAAGGGTAACCATCATGATTAATAACCATTTTTTCATTAGAAACTCCCCTTTATCGTTTATCAATTTTTCGAGCTAACGTAATGCCAGCGTATTGGATGAATTGAACGAATACTAAAATAATAATAATGACATAAATCATCAAATCAGTGCGAAATTGTTGGTAGCCATAACGAATGGCGAAATCACCAATACCGCCACCACCAACAACACCCATAATCGTTGAATATGATATAAAGCTGATCGTCGATGTCGTCATACTTAATACAAGTGCTGACCTTGCTTCAACATATAGAAATTTAAAAATGATATCCTTAATTGACGCACCCATCGATACGGCCGCTTCCATGACACCCTTTGGCACATCAAGCAGTGACTGCTCCACTAGACGGGAATAATGTGCCATCGCAATAATCATCATGGGTAAAGTCGCAGCTACCGTTCCAATTGCCGTTCCCATAACAAATCGTGTGAATGGAATTATAAATATGACCAGTAATAGAAACGGAAAAGAGCGAATTAGATTTACAATTAAATTAAGTGATGAGAACACAAACTGATTTTCGAGCAGCTGGCCTTTACGACACAGAAATAGAAATGTTCCGATTGGAAGACCTACTAATAGGGCCGCTAAAATCGCAAACCCTACCAAAACAAAGGTTTCGCCAATGGAAACCCAAATTTCGCTTTGATACTCGACTAAAACATCAGGAATCATTTGCGTCACCACCTGAACGTAGCCGTTTTACAAATCCTTCTGCACTATGCTCCATATGGTGTACGCCTGTTGGGTTATTCTCAACTGTGTCGTATACTTTACCATCTGCCATTACCGTGACACGTTGACAAAGACTTTTAATAACCTCCATCTCATGACTGACGATTACAATAGTGACACCTAATCGCTCATTAATCCGCTTCAAGACCTCGAGTACTTCTGCGGTTGTATTCGGATCCAATGAGGATGTCGGTTCATCACATAAGAGCACACTCGGATTATTTACTAATGCGCGTGCAATGGCCACCCGTTGCTTCTGCCCACCACTTAACTGACCAGGATATTGGTTTTTTAATGTTTCTAAACCAACAAACCGTAAACTTTCTAATACGCGTTCCGCACGATCTCGCCTAGGCACTTTAGACAATTCAAGCGGCACAGCGACATTGTCGTAAACCGTTTTGTTTCCAACGAGATTGTACCCTTGGAAGACCATGGCTAACGACTGACGGATGTGACGAATTCGTTTATGCTTCACTTGATCTAACGCTTCACCATCAATGACCACACTACCTTCGTCTGGCTTTTCGATATAATTCATCATACGAATTAATGTCGATTTGCCTGCTCCGCTAGCGCCAATAATGCCATAGATTTCGCCTGATTTAATACTTAAAGAGACGTTCTTTATCGCTTCGAACGATTCGAACTGTTTGCTGACATTATGTAATGTAATCACAAAAAAACCCCTTTCTTAGATGAAAGGTGATTGAGAACTACTTTATTATAACTTACGTCCATATTATTGTCATTAGTTAACAGTAACTTTAATAGACCACCGCGCTAAATTTTTGGCTTTATTAAAGTCCGTTGTTGAATTGTGATCCGCTATCGGTGGACGCTTTCCGCGGGCACGGCTCGAGCCTCCTCGGAAGAAAAGCACTTCCTGCGGGGTCTCGAGACACGTGCTATTCCCGCAGGAGTCGCCACCTTCGCTTCTCACAATTCAACAACTCAGTGCTTCACCATTTAAAATCAAAACTAAAGCAATTTATCTCATAAATTAGCGGATTTATCTTATAAATGAAAAGTTCAAACAAAAACCCCTTACGCACAGGCAATACGTAAGGGGATTTTGAGTTTAACTATTGATGAACTGGTTTTTCACTTAAACCAAGTGTCTCATCAGTCGTCTCATGTACTTGACGAATCAACTCTGTATCATTGCGCAACTCTGAACCGTACGACGGGATCATTTCTTGAAGTTTAGGTTTCCATTCATCCATGTAATCTGGGAAACAATTTTCCATAATTTCCAGCATGACATTCACGGCTGTTGAAGCACCAGGTGATGCACCTAATAAAGCTGAAATCGTTCCATCACTTGAACTGACGACTTCTGTTCCGAATTGGAGTGTACCTTTGCCGCCTTCTTCAGTGTCTTTAATCACCTGAACGCGCTGACCAGCTACCACAATGTCCCAGTCCTCACTTTTCGCTTCAGGAACAAACTCCCTCAATGTCTCCATGCGCTGTTCTTTCGATTGCATCACTTGGGAGACTAAATATTTCGTTAAGCCCATTTCCTTAGCACCCGCTGACAACATCGTAAACATATTGCTTGGACGTACGGATGTCATTAAATCACTTAAAGCACCTGTTTTTAAGAAGCGCGGTGAGAATCCAGCAAACGGACCAAATAACAACGTCTTCTTACCATCAATATAACGTGTATCAAGATGAGGCACTGACATAGGCGGCGCACCAACAGGGGCTTTCCCGTACACTTTCGCCTGATGCTTTTCGATCACATCTGGATTGTTACAAACCATAAACAACCCACTAACAGGAAAACCACCAATCCCTTTACTTTCAGGAATACCAGACTTTTGTAATAAATGCAGACTTCCGCCACCTGCACCAATAAACACGAATTTCGCATAATGATGTTGGATATCACCTGATCTTAGATGACGAACTTTCACATCCCAAGAACCATCCGCATTTTGAGTCAGATCATCGACGTTCTGATTATATTGGACATCAACGCCCTGATCCGTGAGATGATCAAACAACTTACGCGTTAAGGCACCAAAATTTACATCCGTGCCACCGTCAATCTTCGTCGCGGCCATTGGTTCCTGATCTTGACGACCATTTAAGATAAGTGGGAACCATTCTTTTAATTGCTCTGGATCCTCAGAAAACTCCATCGTATCAAACAATGGATGGTTCGACATTTTTTCATAACGTTTCCGTAAGAATTCAATATTATCGCGACCACGCACCATACTCATATGGGGAAGTGGCATTATAAATTCTTGTGGATCTTCTAATAACTGACGATTAACGAGATAAGACCAGAACTGCTTAGACACCTGGAACTGCTCATTGATATTAATGGCCTTCTGAATATCAACTGATCCATCAGCTTGTTCCTTCGTATAATTCAACTCACATAATGCTGCATGACCTGTTCCTGCATTATTCCATTCGTTCGAGCTTTCATCACCTGGTTTATCCAATTGTTCGAACACTCTAATATTCCAGTCTGGCGCAAGTTCTTTTAACATTGTGCCTAATGTCGCACTCATGATGCCTGCACCAATTAGGATGACGTCTGTATTATTTTGTTCATCACTCATGTCAATCTTCCTATACTTGTAGTTTTTATTTAATAGTAATACTCTCTCTCAATCTATTATATAATAGTTACTATTGATTTAAAAGTAAGATTGATTTTTTGCTCGAAATGTCGATTCATTGTTTCGTATTGGAAGTAGAATCTAACTACATCATAACATCATTTTCCATAAAATATCAGGCTTTACTTTTTTCCATTTATTGATAACCTTTATATAGACTTGATGGGAGGTAATTGTATGATTGATTATCGGATTAAAAACATTGGAGACTTCTCTCCAAAGATTGGTGAACTTGCATCGATGTTAGAGCATACAAGAGCAGTTACATTGCAAGAAATAAAGGATCTTAGTGAAAAAGATTTGGATTATTTGGTAGAGGAAAGCTCCAATACTATAGGTTCGCTTTTGCTTCATATCGCCTCAATTGAATTTGTACATCAGGTTATATCTTTTGAAAACCGAGATATTAATGAAGCAGAACTGAAAAAATGGAAGTCTGCATTAGTGCTTGGTGATGATGCTAGAAAAACAATTAATAAAAATACTATCAATTATTATATTGATGAATTATCTAAAGTCAGAGAGAAAACTTTAACACGCTTCAAAGAGTTAAACGATGATTGGTTATACGAGGAAAAGAAATGGGAAAATGGAGTTCCTTATAATAATTACTTCCTGTGGTTCCACGTATTTGAGGATGAAATCAGTCATCGTGGTCAAATTAGAATGATCAAACGTATGCTTCCGAAAAACTGATAAGCTTTTTATCTATTAAATAGAATAACAATAGACATTTGTTTGTAAAAGTTGATCAATATACAGTCTTCTTAATAAAAACACCAGAACGATACATTAATCAGGCACCGTTCTGGTGTTTTTCATATCTTTAATTGTCCGGCGTTAACCACTTAATCACATCTTCATGCTCCGGATACTGCTCCAACAAATCCGCTTCATCAAACAATTCAAAATCCGCAAAATCAAACCCTGGTGCGACCATACAGCCAACAAGCGAATACGTATCATCTTCCACGACTGACGAACCGAAAATCGTGTGTTTCGGTACTAATAACTGTGGCGTTTCCCCATTCTCCAAATCCAAACCGAGTTTATGCTTTTGATACTCGCCATCTGGACTAATCGTGTACACATACAGTGGGCTTCCACCATGAAAATACCAGAGTTCATCTGATTGTAAGCGGTGAAAATGAGAAACGTCTTGTGACCGCAATAAGAAATAAATGCTCGTATATAACGATCTATCCGCACCACTTGCATCTGTCGTCAAATCTGATTGATACGTCCCTCGGAAAAAGCCCCCTTCTGGGTGAGGCTCTAATCCGAGTTGATCAATAATCGTTTGGACTGATTGTTTCATATCACGACCTCCTTACTCATCTAACAATCCTTCTTCAACTAAATATTCGCGGGCAACCTCTTCTGCTGCTCGTCCTTCCGCTCCGACTTGGTAGTTCATTTCTCGCATTTGATCACCAGAAATCTTACCTCCAAGTTGATTTAAGACTTCTTCTAATTCTGGATGTTCGTCCAGTGTTTCCGCACGCAATAACGGCGCTCCCTGATATGGCGGGAATAAGTTTTGATCGTCTTCTAACACGACGAGGTTATAACGTCGCAGTTCGCCGTCTGTCGCATACGCGTCCATTAAATTGATATCGCCTTCTTCAATTGCTGTATATCGAAGTTGAGGCTCCATCGTGGTAACATCAGGGAATTCTAAACCATATACATCTTGAATCCCGAGATAACCATCTTGTCGGTCACTAAATTCTAGTGTAAACCCAGCTTCAATCTCATTTTCTACCGATTGCAGATCAGAAATTGTTTCTAAATTATATTCATCCGCAAACTCTTGCGTCGTCGCCAGCGTATACGTATTGTTAAACGCCATCGGTTCTAAAAAGTGCATATTATACTCTTCTAACAAACCAGCACGTGCTTGATTATAAACAACTTGAGCGTCATTACTTTCAGCTGTTTCATCTAAGAACTGCGACAACGCCGTACCCGTGAATTCTGGATACACATCAATACTGCCCGTTTCTAGAGCATTAAATACAAATGATGTTTTTCCTAAACCTGTTTCAAGTTCAACATTCAAATCAGTATCTTCTTCAATTAATAACTCGTACATATTAATTAAAATCTCTGGTTCAGTACCAAGCTTACCACCAATCACGATCGTATCGTCATCTTGGCCTGTCACATATGGTACGACGATAAATAATAGCGAAATTAATACAATCACAATCATAGTAATAATCGACTGTTTGAATGATAAAGTTTCCATTTTGCGTAATAAACGATCGAAAAGTAAAGCTAGTAACGCCGCTGGAATCGCTCCTAAAACAATCAACGCAGTATCATTACGATCAATCCCGAGCAAGATTAAGTCACCTAAACCGCCTGCTCCAATTAAAGCCGCAATTGTTGTCGTCCCAACAATTAGAACCATTGAAGTACGAATACCAGCCATAATAACGGGTAACGCAATAGGAAGTTCGACTTTCATTAGCCGTTTCTTCGTATTCATCCCCATGGCTGTCGCCGCTTCTATTAATGAACGATCCACTTCCAAAATCCCGGTATATGTATTACGCAACACCGGTAATAATGCGTACAGAACTAAAGCAATTACAGCTGGTACTTTCCCAATGCCAAACAACGGAATAAACAAACCAAGTAATGCTAATGAAGGCACTGTTTGCGCTACGGCCGCTACACCAATAATCGGCTCAGCGATACGCCCTTTTCGTGTTAAATAAATTCCTAGTGGCACCGCAATTAACACGGCGAAAAACAAAGCAATAAGCGAAATTTGAATATGTTCGATTAATGCCTGCCACAACTCACCTTGCCTATTTTGAAATACATTCCACAATTCAGACATGACGTTCTCCTCCTTCATTCAAGGATGAAGCCACGTAGTCAATCATATGTTGGCGATTAACTAAACCGATAACATCTTGCTCGTCTTGTACATAAATAGACTCATCCTGTGATAATGCGCTCAACGTTTCTTCTAACGTCGCATCCACATCAATCACATGAGAGGGTTCGCCGTTTAACTCAACAGGTTCAATCATATTGCGCAAGTCAAAGCCAACTTCAAGCCCTTCTGGCGCTCCCACAAACTGCCTAACAAAATCATTCTCTGGATTAGTCAATAATTCATGTGGTGTTCCTAATTGCACCATTTGACCTTCCTGCATCAGGCAAATTCGATCACCCAACTTCATTGCTTCCTCAATATCATGCGTCACGAAAATAATCGTCTTATTAATTTGATTACGTAACTCGATCAAGTCATCTTGCAACTTCTCTCGACTGATGGGATCAAGCGCACTAAAAGGTTCATCCATTAAAATCACATCAGGATCCGCCGCAAGTGCTCTTATCACCCCGACACGTTGTTGTTCACCACCTGATAATTCATGGGGATAACGATAGCGATACGTTTCAGGATGTAATCCCACCATCTGTAATAACTCCGTTACACGAGACTGGATATCACCCTTATTCCACTGCTTCAACTCAGGGACTACTGAAATATTTTCTTCTATCGTCATATGAGGGAATAGTGCAATTTGTTGTAAAACATAACCCATATTCCAACGAAGTTCATTAATATCATAATCACTGATTCGCTTCCCATCGACAAAAATCGTCCCCTCCGTCAATGGAATAAGCCGATTCATCATTTTAAGTGAGGTTGTTTTGCCACAACCACTCGGACCAATCAAAACAAAAAATTCACCCTTCTCAATAGAGAAGTTCATTTCATCAACAGCCAATGTACCATCTTCAAATTGCTTAGATACATGTTCAAACGTAATCAATCGCCCGTCCCCCTTCAGTAAACACCTTGTATTGTCATAAAATTATAACTACTTTATTATCATAACAAGAAATGATGATTAATCCCATTCAAATACTATGAAACATGCTATTTTTTGTCTAAAGCAAACAATGATACAATAAAATTACGAAAAAATGCCGAAAGTTCGTAGCTTACTCGTACCATTTCAAGCTATTCAATGTTAAAATGAAAGTACGTGAGTCAAGATTATGTATTTTAGGAGTGAATAACATGAATCAAAAGCATTTTGACAAAATGAAAAACGGGCAAGGGTTTATTGCAGCACTTGACCAAAGTGGTGGCAGTACACCTAAAGCACTTGCAGGATATGGCGTCACAGAAGATCAATATTCAAACGAAGATGAGATGTTCGATTTAGTACACCAAATGCGTACTCGTATTATCACATCACCAGCTTTTAACACAGAGCAAATCCTTGGTGCTATTCTTTTCGAACAGACAATGGACCGCGAAATCGAAGGTCAATACACAGCTGACTACCTAGCTAGCCAAGGCATCGTTCCTTTCTTAAAAGTCGACAAAGGACTAGCTGACAAAGAGAACGGCGTACAGCTCATGAAACCAATTCATGACTTAGACGATACACTTCGTCGTGCCAATGAGCGCAATATCTTCGGTACGAAAATGCGTTCTGTCGTTCATGAACCAAATGAAGAAGCAATCAAAGCTGTTGTTGACCAACAATTCGAAGTCGGTAAACAAATTATTGAAGCTGACTTAGTTCCAATTATCGAACCTGAAGTCGACATTAATAGTTCTGATAAATTGAAGAGCGAAGAGATTCTTAAAGACGAAATTCTTAAACATCTAAACGCACTTAATGACGATCAATACGTGATGCTTAAGCTAACAATCCCAGAAGTACCAAACCATTACAAAGAACTAATCGATCATCCAAACGTCGTGCGTGTTGTTGCGCTATCAGGTGGTTATTCACGCGACGAAGCGAACAACCGTCTTAAAGACCATGTCGGTTTAATCGCAAGCTTCTCTCGCGCACTTGTAACAGAACTAAACGTCAACCAAACAAAAGAACAATTCAACGACGCTCTACAAGCAGCGGTTAATTCCATTTATGATGCGTCAGTTAATAAAAACAAATAAAAGCTATTAAAAAAGGAAGCCATTCTTATGATGGCTTCCTTTTTATTAGTCATATGTTTTCACCTTAATAGAAACGTTTGAAATCCGCAAAATGCCTACTCCAGTAGCTATTGTCTAAACTTGTAATCTCTACGCCACCAGAACCAGCATGGATAAACTCATTATCGCCTAAGTAAATACCAACATGAGAAATACCTGACTTATAAGTATCTTCAAAGAAAACTAAATCACCAATCTTAGGTTCATCAACATAATGCGAACGGTCATAATAACCATCACTCGAATGGCGTTGAAGGTCTTTACCAGCTTGATTATAAGCATATTGAATAAAGCCGCTACAATCAAAACCACTCGGACTGTTGCCTGCCCATTGATAGCCTACACCTTCCATATCAGTCGCAACATTAACTAACTTCGAAACATTGTAATCGACACTAGAAGGCTTCTCCTGTTCGCTCGTATTCTCAGATGGTTGGCTATCCACGCCTTTCACATCTAATGTTTGGTCTACATAGATGAGGTGAGACGATAGATTGTTCCTAGATTTCAGGTTGGCAACCGTGACGCCATATTCTCCTGCAATCTGACCAAGTGTATCACCTGACTTCACCGTATAAGTCGTTGCTGAACCGTTGTTACTAGACTGACTGTCATTAGAATCATTATTTGACTCATTTTGATCAGAACTTTCATTCGAGGAGCTTCCTTGATTGCTTGATTCGTTAACCTTCAATTGATCACCAGGATAAATTAGCGTCGTTTCTAAATCATTCCAATCCATTAGATCACGAAGCGAGATACCATATTGACTCGAAATAGCACCTAACGTATCACCACGTTCAACCGTATGATGTTGAGCAGAACTAGTACCTTCTTCCTGATCATCCTGTGAGTCAGTAACCAATTCGACATCATTGTCATTTGACTGATTAGAAGACTCTTCACTCGTTTTTAGCGTTTGATTAGGATGAATAATATTCGAGTCTAGATCATTCATATCCTTTAACACTTGTACACTAACATTGTAATCCCGCGCTATGTTCCATAATGAGTCACCTGATTGCACCTCGTATGTAGAGGCTTCCGCTTCACTCGCAAATACAACAGTAGACGCAAAAGCAGCCCCCACTGTAAAAGAAGCAACTATTTTCTTGTTGACCATCCATACACCACCTTTTAAGATTTCAGATAATTCGACATCTTTTGAGTTCCATTATACTATATCAATAGATTAATACAATCTTTATAAAGGCCTAATTTCAAGAGATAGCTAGATGGTGCATATTCACAACTTATGAATCATAATAAATCTCTATTGAACAATCATTAAACCTATTTGAGCTTAATAAAAAGACGTTACCTAAAAATTTAATGCTTTTTGCAATCCAAATTGTAAAATTTATTGATAGAATTATACGATAATTAATATACGGTAAAATAATTTAAAGTACCTTATTCAATAAATATGTGCCGTTATGTGGGATAATAATGTTTTATTATTAGAGAGAATATTTTATCATTAATAGAAATATCAGCATCCTTATTTGGAATATAGCACTAATTTAACATCAAATGTCATTGGACTATTAATATCTTTTACTGAACTTACCGTATCACTTTTTCCAAGTATCTTAGTGAACTTAAAAGGAAAAAGATAGCTTGAAGTAAAGGAGGGTTAAAAGAATGGAAACCATAATTTATATGGTTAGACATGCAGAATCACCTTTTGTATTTGGACAAGAACGAACAAGAAAACTTTCTTAACAAGGGGAAGAAGATTCAAAAAGATTAGCTGAAATAATGAATGACAAAGAGATCGACTTAATTGTTTCAAGTCCTTATACCAGGGCGATTCAAACAATTGAAGGTATCGCAAGTAATAAAAATATTGACATTAAAGTATTTGAGGCATTAAAAGAAAGAAAGTTAAAAGGTTCTTATAAATTGCCAGAAGTAGAAAGAAAGCAATCTATTAAAAAATCATATGAAAACTATGATTACTCTTTAACTGGAGGGGAGTCTGTAAAAGATGTACAACATAGAGCTTTACCTATAATAAAAGACCTCTTGTATGAGCACAAAGGTAAGAGCATTATTATAGGAACACACGGAAATGTGATGACGATTATTATAAATTATTTCAATCAGGATTATGGATATGATTTCTGGAAAAATACTTCTAAGCCTGATATATATAAATTAGGTTTTTTAGGTACAGAACTTCAATTTGTACACAGATTGTGGGACTAACTCTATTTTACTAACAGAGGGGCGTTTATTGAAGAGAAGTGAGTATTAAATCATCATGTAAATAAGTAGTTCTGGTAACTAGAAAAAACTTAAAATACCGTTCAACTATCAATCTTTTTCGCAAAGAGAACTAACAATACAATTTACATACCAAAAAAACTTGGGATAGCCCAAGTTTTTGTCTTTGAACATGGTACTCTTATTAAATTGAAGATCACATTATGAATCTATTTATTCATCTTTTTTATCTGTATTTGAACCATTTTTTTCTTTCAGCACTTCTAACTCTATTTGTTTCTCTTCCAAATCAATTTCCCTTAATTTCTGCTTATGATTCAATTTATTCTTATGGGCATAATAAATTAGAGAAAATGCAACTATTAACGGCACCGCGAGCCATTCCAACATTATTCCTCCCTCATGTTCGTTAACTAACAATATACGCTTATCTTTACTTGTTTGTTATTACGCGCTAAGTTTTCAGTAGTCGAATACCTATTTAGTTCAATACAATATATTTTACCACATAAAGCGATATTCTAGTTAGGCACAAAAATCCCCTTCATTTTCTACCATTCCTAATGAAAACGTCATGTTAAAATGTAGTAAGAGGTGATATTCATGAGTAAAAACCGTTTTACGTTACTTGCAGCTGTTCATGTATTTTTAATTCAGGATGGGCACGTGCTGTTACTAAGACGTTATAACACAGGTTATCAAGATGGGAACTACAGTGTGCTAGCTGGGCATTTAGATGGTGGCGAAGACGTCATTCAAGCTGCGCAACGAGAAGTGTTAGAAGAAGGTGGCGTCACAGTTCCTTATGACCACTTTTCCATGGTTGGGGTGATGCATCGCCAGTCAGATGACGAGCGAATTGACTTTTTCTTAACGGCTGATAATTGGGAAGGCGAGATCACAAACATGGAGCCACACAAATGTGATGAACTATCATGGCACCCTATCAATCAGTTGCCAGACAATACGATTCCTTATATCAAACGAGCAATAAATAATTATCGGAATGAACGTTCATTTGATATTGTCGGTTTTCAATAAAATAACTTAAGAGGTGGTCGACCGTGTCACAAGGTATAATTATTTATAGTATCGCTATGGGCTTTACCTTAATCATTATGGGTGGTTTAACGTTTCTCGTTTATAAACGAAACGATTTCACACTAATCAATGGATTTGCGAATCGCTCACAAGAAGAACAACAGCAACTGATCCAGAACGGATATACGGATGCGATTAAACGCTATTTATTACATACCTTCATCATTTTACTCGCGACGTTCATTGTCGGCTTTTTTCCTATACCATATGGCATGGAAATTGGGTTCTCCATATTATTGTTATACAGTTTAATCGGGATTGTTTGGATTCAACGTTACGAAATTGAATCGAAACGCAAGCGAGGTTACTGGATCACGGGAAGTATCGCTGTCGTGTTTATCGTTGGTATTATAGGCCTCACCATTTGGTCATTTCAACCAAATCAAGTCACCATCACTGAAGAACAGTTCACCGTTTCTGGATTATATGGAGTCGAATGGGCTCAATCAGATATCGAAGAAGTGCGGTTGCTCGAGGACATGCCAGAGGTATTGATTCGAACAAATGGTTTTGCGATTCAAAACTTAGCAAAAGGCCATTTTCATGTCGATCAATACGGATCTGCAAGACTATTTCTAAGAGGCGATCACAAACCTATTCTTTATGTATCTACTGAAAATGAGCAACTATTTATTAATCATGAGAACGAAAAGACTGTTCGAGAATGGTACAATTCTTTAAATTAAAAACCATTCCCCATGATACTGAGGAATGGTTGAATCTCATTTATTGCGCTGTCACGCCACCGTCGACGATTAAACTGGCGCCTGTCATGAAGGAAGAATCATCGCTTGCTAGGAATAAAACTGACTTAGCGATTTCTTCTGGTTGTCCGAGACGTTTAACTGGAGTTGCTTCTGCTAATGTTTCGCGACTCTCTGGCGGTAAAATTGGTGTATCAATAAAGCCTGGACAGAGAGCATTTACGCGAATGTTTTCTTCAGCATATTCAACACCTAATGAACGAGTAAGGTTAACGACGCCACCTTTTGCTGCATTGTAAGCAGCTGTTTGTGGAGCACCAATATGGCCGTACATAGACGCTGTATTCACGATTGTGCCGCCACCTGTTTCACGCATTTTGCGAATACCTTCACGCGCTACTAAAAAGACGCCATCTAAATCGACGCTGACTGTCTTACGCCAATCGTCGTAGTCTAGTTCATGTGATGGGCCTTGTGAACCAATACCTGCATTGTTAAACACGATATCAATTTGACCAAATGCTTTCGCAGCATCGTCAAAAGCTGCTACAACTTGATCTTCCTTCGTTGTATTCACTTGATGAAATGCCGCTTCAGTACCATTTCCTTTTAACTCATCCACGACAGCTTGACCCTTCTCATCATCTAAATCAGCAATGACGATTTTAGCCCCTTCTTTCGCAAATAAACGCGCCGATTCAGCACCAATACCTGATGCACCACCTGTAATAAACGCCACTTTGTCTTGTAGTTTACCCATGGACAATTCCTCCTTATGAAAACTTTCATAATTGTAATAATCCTTACACTTTAATTATAACAAGTTCACACACAGCGACAATCATCAAAGCTTCGTAGAGTGTTGGTTACATAGACACTTTTTACGAAAATGTCTAAAAAACATAAAAAATTTGTCCTAGATAAACTGTTCTACCGCCAAAACTTTGTATAATGTTTTTTATCCTCAATATTAAATGTGATTATCTTCTCTAGTAATTGATAATCAACCTGTTCTTTCCATTTGATTTTAAGCAACTCTTTCGTCGTCTCATAACCCGATTCTTTTATTTCATCAAGAAATTGCTCAAGCGCCACACGTTCAGGTGCGATAGACATATGATGTTTTGCCATACTGAATGCGATAATAAACGTCCCATGATCTTGGAACATTGGCTGATTCCACTTGACCACTGGTTCTAGTTGCGGGAATGTCTGCTTCACCCAATTCAGCACTGTTTCCATTCGTTCCTTTTGATTAGGATCATCGATTTTTTCAAGGTATTCTTGAAACACTTCCACAAAAAGTCCCCCCAATTAATCTCAAAAACTTCTAACTATTTCCTTTATCATATATAATGAATACATAAAAGTAAACGGTAACTTGAGTTAGGAGGCTCGTTATGTTTGATAACCAGAATCCAAATGACACGTTTGACCGTGGATTCTTTGGCAGTCCTGGTTGTATGATCATTCTCATTCTCGCGATTATTATCATTTCGGTGATTAGTAACTGGTAGAATGGTTACTGGTCATAAAAAAACTAGAACACCTTCTCAGTAGAAAAGCGTTCTAGTTTAAATTAATGGCTTTCTTATCTATATTGTTCGACGCTATCTGTAATAAACATATGCCCTGGGGCATGACTTACGAATATTGAAATACCCGTTTTTTCTAATACATTCTGAGGTGTCACACCACAAGCCCAAAACACTGGCACTCTGTCATCTTCAAAATCTACTGATTCTCCGTAATCTGGGTGATTAATATCTTCAATCCCTATCTCAGCGGGGTCTCCAATATGAACGGGCGAACCGTGCGAAGTCTCAAATTTGCTCGTAATATCAACAGCTTGATCGACTTCACTTGGTTTTAAAGGCCGCATACTAACAACTAGGTTCCCCGCAAACCTTCCAGCAGACTGACACGGGATCGTCGTTCGGTACATCGGTATGACCCTCTGTTGCTCTTGATGCAATAACTGAATCCCTTGTTCTACCAAAGCCTTTTCAAATGTGAAACTACATCCTATCAAAAACGTCACAAATGATTTGTCCCAATCATCATGAAGGTTAAGCACTTCTTTTGAAAAATGACCGTTTTCATAGATACGATATTTCGGCACATCACTTCTGATATCTGCACCAGGTGCTGTAACCGGCTCTACTTGACCAGGTTCAAGCACCTCGATTAATGGACAAGCTTTCGGGTTTCGTTTGCAAAACAACAAGAAGTCAAACGCATACTCATAAGGTAATGAGATGAGATTCGTTTGTAAATAATGTGGACACAAATCACTCGTTGTCATCACACGCTCGTTCTTACGAAACAAGTCTCTCATTTCTTTAGGATTTCGCATCACTCAACACCTCTAATTGTTAAATAACTCGACCGGGAACAAAATGACATCTGGGATATAAGTGATCACCAACAAGACAACGATTAATATCGCGACTTGTGGAAAGAGAAACTTAAACATCTTAGGCACACCAATTTCTGCAATGGATGATGTCACGAATAAACATACACCCAGTGGTGGCGTTACCATACCGATGGTTAAGTTGACTGCCAAAATAATACCAAAATGCAGTGGGTCTATACCTGCTTGTTCCACGAGCGGCAATAATAATGGTGTAAAAATAGAAACCGCACTAATCGTATCAATAAAGGTTCCTGCCAATAGCAATATGACATTAATTAATAGTAATAATAAAATCGGATTGTCTGCGACAACTCCTAATGCACTGATTAATTGTTGTGGAATTTGGTTAAATGATAAGAACCAAATAAATAGAGATGCTCCGCCAATTAAGAAAACAATAGCAGACGTTGTTTTGGCCGTTTGTAATAAAATCGGTTTTAGGTCTTTAAGCGAAATTTCCCTGTATACAAACATGCCGATAATCACAGCATACACAACCGCAATCACACCTGATTCTGTTGCCGTGAACATACCTGAAACAATACCGCCTATAATAATGACAGGCATCATAAGCGCAAGAATAGCATGTTTGAATCCATGTAATACTTCCCCTAAAGAAGCCCGAGTCTCACTGGCTCTATAGTTATACTTCTTACCTACGAAATAACTATAGACCATCAACCCTAATCCCATTAGCAATCCAGGAATAACACCCGCAATGAATAAATCACCGATAGATTCATTGGCCATTACTCCGTACAAGATGAGTACAATACTCGGCGGTATAATAGGACCAATCGTTGCAGCTGATGCTACTAGACTTGATGAGAACCGCAGATCATAACCATCTTTCTTCATCTCCGGAATCATCATACCACCAATAGCTGCTGCTGCAGCTATGGCTGTACCTGTTAATGCAGCAAAGAAAACGCTAGTTATAATCACAACCATTGCTAGTCCACCAGGTAATGGACCGACAATTGTTTTAGAGAAGTTGATCAAGCGTTTCGAAATGCCGCCTTTTGTCATTAACTCTCCAGCCAGAACAAACAATGGAATGGCGACTAATGTGAATTGGTCAATCCCATTAAACACATTGCGAGGTACATTAATTAGTAAATCTGGACTACTGAATAATATACCTATAATCGATACAAATATTAGCGAGAAAGCAATTGGTATTCTAAGTAGTATAAGGGCAAATAATAATACAACAAGCCAAATCATTTGAACACCTTCCTAACATGGAAGTAAAACATTAAGATGGCACTGACTGGTAAAGCTAAATAAACATAAGCTTTTTGAATGTCTAAAAACCCTAATGTTTGACCCGATTCTAAATTGTCTTGTACCAGTTGAATTCCATAAATAATCAAAAAGATAATCGTAAATCCAACTAAGACAAACTCCAACACTTTTAATACTTTAATCGTTATACCTTTTGCTTCCTCAAATAAATCAACTGTCAGATGGCCACTATTATAAATTAACAATGCAGCACCAAACAGAATACTATAAACGAACGAAATCATCAGGACTTCTTGCGACCAACTCAAAGGTTGTTGGATGACTTTGCGAAACAAAACTTGTAGAAACGTCACAACCACAGTTGTCGATAATGTAATAGCAACTATGACTTCTACAAGTCGATAGATTAAGGTATCTATTTTGTTAAGCAATAGAAACACCTCATTTCATTAACAATTAAGATAAGAAACTAGCTCCTAGCTTTCAATTGGTAGGAGCTAGTTCAGTTCATTAGTTACGAGCTTCTTCAATACGGTTAATTAGATCCTCAGGAACTCTGTCTGATACAGCTTCTTTTACATCTTGTGTTGCTTCACGGAATGCTTCACGATTTGGTTCAGTAATCGTGACACCATTATCCTTAAGCTTTTGTTTAATCTCATCTTCTTTTTCAGCTAATGTCTCTCTGTGATATTCTGTTGTTTCTGTCACAGCTTCTTGGACTGCTGTTTGTTGCTCATCACTTAGACCATCAAATACGCCTTGATTCATAACCACGATTGCTGGTGAATAAGTATGAGACGTTAAAGCAACATGATCCTGTACTTCATAGAATTTCATCGAATCAATAGTCGGTAATGGGTTCTCTTGTCCATCCACTACACCTTGGTCTAATGCAGAGTATAATTCATTGAAATCAACTGGTGTCGGTTCAGCACCTAAAGCTGACATATGCTCTTCCCAAACGTCTGAAGGTTGAACACGTATCTTCAAGCCCTCTACATCTTCAGGCTGATTAATTTCACGTTTATTGTTCGTTAAATGTCTGAATCCTACTTCCCAGTAGCCTAACCCTTTCATGTCATACTCTGAAGTTTTATCCAATAAATCTTGTCCGATTTCACCGTCTAAAACGCTATAAACATGCTCCTCGTTCTCAAACAAGTAAGGGATACCAAAAACATTCATTTCTTCAACTGTATTGGCAAATGAACTATCCGCAGCGACTGTCGTCATACCCACTGAACCATCCATCACTTGTTCAACTGCTTCACCTTCACTACCTAATGTCGCATTTCCATGAATTTCAATCGTAACGCTACCATCAGTTTTTTCCTCAACTAGCTCTTTAAACTTTTCGGCAGCTATTTGATACTGATGCGATTCAGAACCCGAATGCGCTAGTTTAATACTAGTTGATTCTCCATCACCAGACCCAGATTCCGATTCACCGCCGCTTCCGCAGGCAACCATGATCAATAAAGTTGTTGATAATAACAATAAAAGTACTTTCTTCATTTTCTACACTCCTCTATCTTTTTTATAAATTTCAGGTACCCGACTATCGAAAATCGGAACATCGTGCCTTACCTTTTTCACCTTTTCTAACTCTAGTCTTAAGCTCAACGTTTCTTCCTGACTATTGCTACCTTCTGCCAAGACATCTCCCCACGGGTCGACAACCATGGAATTGCCACTAAATTCTTGACCATCATATTCACCGATTCGATTACTCGAAACAACGTACATTTGATTTTCAATCGCTCTAGCAATTTGTAAGTTTCGCCAATGTTTCCTACGAGCAGCTGGCCATTCCGCCACGACACATAGTACCTGAGCCCCTTCTAATGCTAAAGGTCTAATCAGTTCTGGAAATCTTAAATCATAACAAATGATTAAACCGAATTTGACGCCATCTAATTCAAATACCTCTGCTGCCTTCTCACCCCCTGTGAGATAATGATGTTCATTTAACATAGGCACTAAGTGCGCCTTATCATATTGATAAACTAAGTCACCTTCACGGTTGATCACCACAGCCGTGTTATAAATCCCTCCTTCTTTTTTATTTGCTATAGATCCACCCACGATATTCACATGGTGTTTTTGAGCTAAATCTTGTAAGAATGGAATGGTAGGTTCACCATCTTGATCAGCTATATCCTCTAATTCGGGTAATGTATAAGCTGTCGTCCACATTTCGGGAATCACAATTGTGTCTGGACTATTTTCCTCAATATCACGTTCAATCCATTTAACAAGATTCTGTCTGTTTGCCTCTGGATCCCCTGGGGCTATATCCATTTGAAAAACTGAGAAGTTCATTATGATTCACCTGCAATTTGGTTAATGGTATATTCAGTTTCAATCTGTTTGTTAAAAACTGGATCTTTCAAGCGCATCTTGAATTTCTCTCCGAATTTAAAACCATCCAGTAAAGGAACCGTGCCTGCGAATACTATCGACCCCTGCAAAGGCACATCATTTTGATTCAAGTAATCTTTTATTTCTTCGTATGGAATAATTGCTGTTAAATCATGGTGCTGATAAGGAACCCATTCACCATCTACGTAAATGTCAGATGATAATTCTAGTTGGTCCCAATGATCTTGAACGTCTGATAATTTCCAAACATCATTAGCGAATGGTTTGTCACAAACTTGCTTGGACTTGTTAATATCGACTGTCTCTAAACCTCTATCGGTATGGTCACTACCAACTGTGATATAAGTCTCGTCACCGAAAATCAATACAATTTCAGCTTCTCCACTTGATTTGCCACCGATTACATCCATTTGGCCTAGTTGATTCAAGCTTGTTAATCTAATCGGGTACAACGCTGGGACTTGGCTTGGTTCAGGGATTCCCATCTCTTTAAGCTCTTTAATATGCTCTAACGTTTTTTCCTTATTACGCCCTGTGTAGCCAATGCAATACACTTCCGAGAGATTGACAGGTGTTTTTTCCCCTTGATAGTTTAAGTTGAATTGATACATTATGACTTCTACCTCCATGCCTAGTTGTTACTTAATATTTTTAACAACCGTTTCTGTATTGCTTAAGTGATAGTCTAGCTTGTCCATAGCTATATGCTCATCTTGTTCTTGTAAACCTTCTAATATAGCTCGGTGTTCTTTAATAACTTCTTCCATACGGCCCGGCTTCATCAACGCTTCATGACCAATCACTCTCGTTAAGTTATGCAGATCGATAAAGATCTTTTTGAACATATTTTGCTCAGCAAATTCTAGTATTGTTTTATGAAACATTTGGTCAAGCTCGATATTGCGTAACCGATCATCATTTTGAGCCGCATCTTCCTGTTCAGATAAGATATCATCAAGCTCTTGAATTTGTTCTTCAGTAATAATCGGAGCTAACTTCCGAACGCCTTCTTTCTCCATTGATTTCCTTAAATAAATAATCTGTTCTTTTTCATTTTCAGAAATATGCCTTACTTTGAACCCCTTCCTCTGTTCATGTTCTAATAATCCTTCTTTCGTTAATTCCGCCAGACTTTCTCGGACTGGTGTTCTTGAGACATCAAATGATTTGGACAACGATATCTCCGTAATTAATTCATCTTTAGGAATTGTTCCGTGTAAGATTGCACTTTTTAATTCATCGTAGACTAACTCTTTTGATGTTTTGTTTTTTTGAATTGGTTTTAAATCAAATTTACTCATAACATCCACCTCTATGTATGATGTATACATCACACACTATATTATGTAAGCGCTTTATTGTCAAACAATTTTAAAATTTTATTTGAACAAAATAAAAACAGGTAGACCGTATCTACCTGTTTTCTAGTTCATTAAAATGTGTAAACATCACCGTTGCTTGGTAATGAATAAGATTGATCTCTAACCACCACTGTATCAGGCTTGAACTTAACCAACACACTGTTTCTATCTATCTGTCTAAAGCGTGGAGGCCAATCAGTTTCGTTTGGTCCCAAATAACGTGACAATAACTTATTAGCAATGGTTTCATCGAAGCGTTCAACTGTTGCAGTCCCTCTAAAACCAGCATGCAATACCAAGCCAGTGTAAGGATAAAAATCAATGATTCCAATCGAACATTTTGGATGTTGTTTGATCCTATTAGGAAACGTATCAGATGGGGTTCCTATGATCCACAAGTGCCCATCTTCCCAATGAAACCAACAAGGCGTGTCTTTAGGTAAATCATTTTCCACCGTTGCAAGATGTGCAAACAGTGGCTTTTCAAGTAGTTCTTCTAATTCAAAACTTTTATGACGGTCTGCAATTACCTTCATTTTTGTCCACTCTTTTTATTTATCAATTTGCCTTCACTGTTCAGAGACTGCTGAACTTTTCTATAATCATTTCCTTCAACTGCTTCTTAGTACAATTATGAGGAAGAACTCGAAGCAACCGCCGCACCTGCGACAGCTCCCATCACAGCTGTTTCAACGGCTTGCACCGCTTCAGAAACCGACCGTGCGAGCACATCGCTTTCCATGATTGCTTTCAAGCGTTTTTTCGCTTCTTTTTGATCTTCTTTTGCAAACAAGAATTTCCGTAACTCGCAAACATGAATGAGTCCTAGCAAAGATACGATACGAGAATCCTCTAACTGTTCCAAGTCCTCTGTAAACGTTGTTTCTCTTACCTCACTCATGAGTTCTTCTAATACCGCTGGTTGTTCGATTGGATAACGTCGTATCGGGAAAATACCTAAGAATTGCTCTGTGTCATCACGAACGACACCTTCTTCAACTAAACGCTCATAAATTTGTAACTGCAACCGTTTGCGACCCAACTTCTGCACCCAGTGCTTTGCTTTACGTGGTTTCTTGGATCGATTGATTTCGTTTAAAGCATCATCAAGATACGAAATTCCTGTTGGTTCCGCATCGACCACATGCAGCTGCTTTTTACTAATATCAAGCTTTTCGCGGAAAGCCAGTTCCATTAATGTTGCTCCTGCTAATCCATAAGTCATCCGAGTTGCTACCGACATAGGAATCGTCCCTTTTTCACGCTTTGTTCCTAATAACAACAACCGTTCAGGTAATAGCATGGCGAGCCTCCTGTCTATTTTAGTTGCCTAATTATAACATGAAATTAGTCTTAATTCTCTAAAAACTTATTTCATTACATGCGATTAAACAAATCGTTTACTTTATTCATAAATCGATCACTAAGTTCAGGAGAAAGCTCCATATCATGTAACGTCTCACGCATCGTGTCTAACCACATTTGGCTTCGTTCAGAGTTCGTATCAAACGTATGGCGTTGTTGGACTTGCTCTAGAAGCGCCTCTTGATCTTCGCCTTCATCCGCCACTTGAGCAAGGAATGTCTTCTGACGTTCCTTTAATTTCTCTACATCAACATCTCGTTCTTGAAATAATGATTGAAAAGCCGGAATGTCTATTAAACGCTGATAAAACGTTTCGACCAATTCATCGATTTGATTCTGATCTAATAATTGATTAACCAAGTGAACATTACCGACTAGGTATTCCATATTTCCTTTAATCGCTTGGCCAACAAAACATTTATCCCGAGCATCTGAGGCAATTTCTTTATACGTATTATAACGCTCTTCATCAGCGCCAATAATCGTTGGATGAATCGTAATTCTTTTAAAACTGCTATCTTTAGGCAATTCTGATACAATACCTTCTGCCTGTATTGCTAAGGTCTGAAACGTTAAACCCTCATTCGTTAATAAACTCGATAACGTTTCACTATAACAAGTTGCAATGGCACTGACTAACAGTTCTTCTGGACTAGCACCAACGCCTTTACCACCCATATTCTCTGGCCCAGAGACGACAACCGATTCTTCCCCTATATTTAACGTACCCTCTCCATTTTCGTCTGCACCTGACCAACTTAATGTCGTTTCAAAAGATAACTCTTTCATCCTGCTTCATCTCCTTGTTTAAACCCTTTTTATCACTATATAACAAAATATCAATATCTTAATGAATGTGATTTTAGCTCGAACCATCCATCTGTTAGTGACATTCCCCAAAAAAAGAAGGCCTAACCCAAAAAGTTAGACCTTCTATAATCATTCGTTATTTATATGTGCTTAACACCTTCAGCAACAGATACAGTACGTTTTGCCTGATGTTTAACAGCTTCTTCAGCATCTTCTGTCATATTGCCATCTTGATCGATTGTTACGCTCGTGCCATATGGGTTACCGCCAGCAGCAAAGATCGAGCCGTCTGAATAACCTGGTGATGCGATAATCGCGCCCCAGTGCATCATGGACGTATATAGTGACAAGATCGTCGCTTCTTGGCCACCGTGAGGGTTTTGGGCAGAACTCATACCACTCACCACTTTATTAACTGTTTTACCAGTTGCCCAAAGTGCGCCTTGCATATCTAGGAACTGTTTCATTTGAGCAGGTAAGTTACCAAAACGAGTTGGGGTACTAAAGATCATAGCATCTGCCCATTCGATATCATCTGATGTCGCTACAGGTACGTCAGATGTTGCTTCAACAGTTGCCTTCCATGCTTCATTTTCTTCGATCGCTGATTGAGGTGCTAATTCCTCAACTTTAAGTACTCTAACCTCAGCGCCTTGTGCTTCTGCGCCTTCTTTTGCCCATTTAGCTAGTTGGTAGTTTGTGCCACTCATACTATAAAAAATAACAGCTAATTTTACGTTTGACATTTGATCATTCTCCTTTGTTTCTTGTTCTTCATTATTCTTACCAAACAACTTACTAATTAACCCCAAAACTCTTGCCCCTTCCTGGTTCAAGAATTTATAAAACGGTGTGATGTTTTTCACACATTCACTACCATAATACAACATTATCTTTAATTCAAGATATTTGCTTAAGCAATATAAATCTTTTTGATATTACATGTTTGAACGCAGTCTATTTCGGTAATGGTAGAATAAGGATTTTGGTAAGGAGGAATAACTTATGAACTTAATGCAAGCAAAAGACATTAAAGATGATCCAAATATGCGAGACGTCGTTTACAACGGCAAATACGTTTACGTCAAAGAAGTTAACGACGACACTCAAAAAGCAACTATTTTTTATGTGAACGAAGATGAACCGAAAGAATTTGAAGTTGACTTAACAGAGTTAACTGAAGAAGATTAATAAAAACACGAGCCTCTAGTTAAAAGAGGCTCGTGTTAATTTTTGCTGTACAATTTATTAAAATGTTATTTAAATCGATTAAACCGCTACCGCTCTATCTTTTTCTTAATTAAGTCCAGCTCTGAACAAGCTCCTGATAGTCTGCTTCAACAGTGTTTCGTATTTTGACAAATAATATAATATTCACGATGATAAGTACGACAAACCCATAAACTCCCGTCAGTCCATTAATCAACTCCGAATGACCTCCTGCAACAACCATCATACCAATAGATGTTGTACCATTCACGACACCATGAAATAAAGCAGCTGGCCAAATGGATTGAGCTTTAATTGTTACATAAGACAATAATGGCGTTAGAAGTATACAAAATACCGTCATCATCACAACACCTAACATCGGAGCACTTGGATAATTGTGCCCTGCGAAAATAATAAGTGGTGCATGCCATACTCCCCATAATAAACCAATTAAAGACGAAGCTTTCCAAAAACCTAAGTCCCCGAACTCTTTTAATAAAAAGCCTCTCCAACCAACTTCTTCACCAACACTAAATATAGCATTAATGGTGATGCCCGCTAAAAACCCTTGCACTAAAAGAATCCAAACTGATTGTTCGCTCAAGGCATCAGGAACAGAAGCATGACCTTCTATGTAACTTGTCATCTGCAAATCTAACGAGGTTCCTGGAACAATTAAAGCAACGATCACCGTGAATCCTATTAGGAATAAAGGAATCATCATTGCATACAGCCACCATTTATTAGGACGGAATGGCAATAATAATTTCTTCAGAAAAGGCTTTTTATATAAAACCTTTTCAACAATAATCACACTCACTAAAGGTAGTAGCATGTAAAAAGGTTTTGCGACACTGATTTGCGAACTTCCTTCATCAAGTATAATACCAAAAACTAATGCGCCAAGCGTAAAACTTAATCCATAAAGCCAAAGACAAAATAATAATAATTTCTTTTTTTGCATAACATTCACACCTAACTATTAAAATTTTAATTATTTAACTGAGGTGTCTGTTCTATTAGATGTTTAATTAATTGATCTGGGTTTTTACTTTCAACAACGACTTTGTCGAATTCGTGTGATTGCAAATGAAGGACAACCACACGATTTTCATCATGGAATGAAACAAAGTGCTTCTCCCCTGACGTATTAAAATGACCTCCTTTATAATGTGGCATTCTAATTCCAGTTCTTCTTATGGCTGTTAAAGGTAATCGATAGTCTGTTTTAGCTACATCTACAATTGATTCATAAGGAATAGTTAATGTTTTTCGAAATGTGAACAATGATGTCCATCCTGATATGTTTAACAACACTACATCATCTCTTAACTCAACTTGCACACCGATACAATCACCTCCCTATTTATTATTATTTCTTAGGAATAAATGCACCTCCAAAAACTCTCGTCGTTCGATCTTGAGTTAATTCATTATCAGCATATTGTTTAATCAATTCATACATCGATCGGTTCAGTTCTTCAAACTCCTTATCCGAAAGATTGAGCGGTGTTATCCAATATGAAAAACCGTCTTCTTGATAGTTATCTGGCGTTTGATTTTGCAGATACGACGTTGCCTGTTCGAATAAGAAACTCTGAAAAGATGAAAAATGAAGCACATGATTTTCTTGTGAAATATTTTCAATATCAGTCTCGTTAATCTGTAAGTAATCTTGATTCAATCCGAATAAACGCTCTTGAGTTCCTTTTACTTTTCGAGTATCGACCACTTTAATAAAATCTCCCTCGAGTAACAGATTCATGTGACGATACAATGTTGCCTGTGAAACATCACCTAATGCATATAAAATATCACCAATCGTCATCGGTGTATCTTTCTTAAGAAACAATTCTTGAAGAATCCGCATACGTACAGGATGCAACATTAAATCAGCTTTGTCCTTCATGTCACCAACTCCATTATCATTTTATAAAATGATAACAATAAGGCTAAGGAATTTCAATGTGTTTTCCGAAAATGGTTGCAAATCGACATCAATTAACTAAATGAACGCTTTTCTTGTCGAAAAATTTCCCGGGAAATATCAATCGAAAATATGATTGTCTGCTTTTAAAGTAAAGTAACCTTTATGCTTTCGAAGCAAAACATTGACAATCTTGGATGACTAACTAATAATATTGCCATACCATAAAGGAGGTTATTGTATGTGTAGCAATTGTTTAGAGCTGGTAGGAATACTTCACTCATAACTTAATGAAAAAGGAGATTCACTACCCATGGAACAATATTTTTACGAAGCATTTGAAGGCTTAACACGCTTAGCACCTGGCAGTACACAATCAACTCAAAAGGCTGCTTCATTAGTTAGCTTTAATAAGCTTAACACTCTCCAAATACTCGATATCGGTTGCGGAAAGGGTGCCCAAACGTTGGAGCTAGCTAAACAATTTCCTCATGCGCATATTACAGCAATTGATCAGCATCAACCATTTTTGGATGACTTAACGGCTAAAGCAAAGCGTCAAGGTTTAGACAATCGAATCACTACTATTAATATGTCCATGTTCGAAATGGCCTTCCAACCGGAATCATTCGATCTTATTTGGGCTGAGGGCTCAATTTATATTGCAGGTTTTCAAACAGGGTTAGAACAGTGGAAGTCTCTATTAAAACCAGGTGGCTATTTAATCTGCAGTGAGGTGTCATGGTTGCATGACAACCCGTCATCTGAAATTAGAGCATTTTGGGAAGAAGATTACCCTGACATTGATACGATTCCCAACAAAATTAATCAAATCATCGAACATCATTATGATTATCAATTTTCATTTGTTTTACCTAAAGAAGATTGGACAGAGGGTTATTACAATCCTCTTGAAGCAAACCTGAAATCATTAGAACAACAATATTCAAATGTCTCAGACGCTTTAGAAGTCGTAACTATGTTCCGCCAAGAAATCAAACTTTATCACGATTACTCGAATGATTTTAGTTATGTATTTTATGGCATGGTAAAACGTTAATTAGCAAAAAAATAGAGAGATGGCGCTGGCCATCTCTCTATTTTTAGTTTACTTATCCATATTCTCCGGAAGCTCTTCGTCACATACTTCTGCTATTTTCCAACATGTTTGATAAAATCGTTCATAATCAAGTTCATGCATTTCCTCAATATCAGTCGATTCCATAACGTATTTCGCAAACGTCCATGTGTCTCGCTTGATATGATCTTCGTTCGTAATCGCAATTCGATAAAGCGCTTGAAGCATTTCATCCATAACCGTTAAGTCTTTCTTGCCGTATAAACGAATTTGGTAGAAACTCTTATATAGATAGTCCTCGAATTTCTTCGGTTCCATCATGAAACGCAAATGCCCATCCTGATCTCCATAATAACGAATCGGCTGATGGACAGAAGCCAACTCTGATAAAAATGAGCCTATTCGATTAATACAGTTAACGGCTGTATGAGGGTCATTAATACTTGGAGAAGTCGCCTTCACAGCTATTTCTACAAGTTTTTGTACCGAAAATTCAATATCTTGGACGTCTGTGCGTTCATTACCAATTAGAGTGTAACGATTGCAATCTTTTACAGACTCGTCTGCTTCTTCTCCGTTTTTCTTCCAGTAATAAAAGGCTGGTGCCCCTTTTTGTACATAATCACCCACTTGATAAACTGAAGAGAGTAATAATTCATGTTGCTTAGCAAATTGGAGCAACCCTTCTATTTCGATTCCTTGAAGATAACCAGATTGATTCGCTCTCACAATATGACTGGTATACTGTTTCCACCCATTCACTTCATCCTCGTCCCACTCGGTTGCTTCAGTGTAACTTTTCTCACGAAATGTATTATGAATTAGTGTAGATGCATCCTCGCGAATCTGACCGATCAGATTGTTCACCTGTAAATAACGTGATGCATGGTGAATAAATAATAGAAAGAATCCAAGTGAAATAATAGCAATTAATACGGTTGAAAATGGTACGACCATTCCTTTAGGTCCATCAGATCTTAGCATTAAAAGATTAATCAGCGTATAAATAAATCCAAATGAAAATACACCTAATACATGTTGAGTTACACGACTCTTCATAAAGTCTTGTAAAGTTCGTGGTGAGAACTGAGTTGAGTAAGTCGTTAACACTACCATAATCGTAGAGAAACTAATGGTCGTCATCGTTAAGATTGCCGTAATGAGTGAGCTATAAAGACTGGAAGCTGTACTACTGCCAACCAATAGGGTCGATGAAATTTGGTCTTTAATAGTTGGAATGTATAGACTATCGATTGAGTTGGTAAAGGTCACGACTATAAGCGCTAGCAGGCTATATATGGCTGGTAAAAACCAAAAGCTATCGCGCATATTGACCCATATTCGCATTGTGTTCATGTTTAAAATCTCCTTTTGATTGGCGGACCTCTATGATATTGATCTGCAATATTTCAAGCTATGATGAATGAATGATGTATATTTGAAAAAGATCGCCATTTTTTAAGTCAATCTACGTGGTCGAAATTGATTTTGAATCACAAGTAGGATCAACCCAACTACCACAAATGACATTGGATGTAAGATGTTTGCGATTGATGTCACTGCTTCTGACACATTTCATGAGGTCGTTGTAAACGATGAAAGGTTTGCAGTTGCATGAGCCAAAATCGGCAATAAGATAACACCACCACTACCATTATATACCCAAGTAAAGATCAAAGATAAACCAACAACTGTCACAAGGTACAAAATAAACTGAATCGCTGTGTACTGAGACAAGCCATATGGTTAATAACCAACATAATTACTCAACCAACTCCAACCAAAGGCAATTAGAAAAAATGACATAAATGGATAACGATGAATAAACGACATCGCTTAATCTTCCCCTTATTCAAACTAATATGTTTCATTTTTATAAGACTCATGAAGCAGTTCATGAGTCTTATCATCTATGATTGATAACAGGAAGTCAAAAGCCTAAAGTACAAGGTATTCTGATAAGATAATTCTTGTTTCATTTTGATAAATTTTTAAGTATTATAGTATCAACACTTCATCTTACAATTTTTATTTAATCAGTTAGTTAAGCTAATAAGGAGGCACGAAAATGATTAGACCTGCTCAACAGACAGATTTATCTGCAATAACTAAGTTAATGGGTGAATTAGGTTACCCTACAAACGAGCAAGACATGGCACATCGATTAAATAAAATCAATTCTAACCCAATGTATAACACGCAAGTAGCTGAACGTCATGGCATGGTTGTGGGGATGATTGGTATGATCTTAGGTTATCATTACGAAAAGAATGACGATTATGTACGGATAGTCGCGTTAGTCGTGGATTCCCATTACCGAAAACAAGGTATTGGCCAAGAGTTAATCCAAGAAGCTGAAAAATGGGCAAAACAACAAGGTGCAGGTAGACTCGTATTAAATAGTGGCAATCGCGGGGAACGAGCTGATGCTCACCAATTTTATACGAATCTAGGTTTTGAAGGAAAAGCAACGGGTTTCTATAAACTATTATCGTCATAGGGCTATTAAAAGCCCTGCAGAAAATTCCAGGGCTTGCATGAATGAACTAAACACATTTATCTAACTGCTTCACACTCAGTAGCATCACCGTCGATAAGATTAGCACCATCCCATGCAGTTGAACGAGGCCTAAATGATTGCCCAAAAGCAGAACACCGAATAGTGAAGCTGTGACAGGCTCTAGCATCGCAACTATAAAAGCTGTTGTAGGAGCTGTCATACGAAGCTCTAGGAATAAACATGTTGTCAACGATGTAAGTTAATGTAGCAATGAGGAATGCTAACAGGCTGTAAATCGCTGGCAAAACCAAAAACTACCGCTCATATTGCCCCAGATTCGCATGTTGTTCATGTTTGGAATCTTCTTTATAATAACTTTAACAATTCAGCTGTTGCCGGTAGTGGTAATAATCACGATAGATTTCATTCTTACATATACTTATTATACCCGTTTGAATCGATGATTAACGTTTTACATTACGTTATACCTATTGATCTGTAACACAATTAGTTAATTTGAGTGCTGTTACCTGAATCGCCATCAGGTAAGTACTCAATAATGTCTCCTGGCTGACAGTTTAATGCTTTACATATATTTTCTAAAGTAGAAAATCTAATCGCCTTGGCTTTACCATTTTTTAAGATGGACAAGTTAGCCATGGTAATCCCGACTTGTTCAGACAACTCAGTCACGCTCATTTTCCTCTTAGCTAGCATAACATCAATATTTATTCTGATTGTCATATCACTCACCTCAGACTGTTAAATCATTTTCAGTTTTAATCATAATGGCTTGCGTTAGTAGCTTTTGAAGTAACGCAGCAAACACTGCAACAACAAATGCTGCAAAGGCAAAAGCCATTCCAATTAAAATCAATCCTGGAGCATCATCTATTTCCGCTAACCAATAAACAAAAGGTAATATTAATATATAAATTCCGCTAATTACAATGGCACATAATTTTATTTTATTAAGAGCTGAAACCGTCTTATCAGAAAATGCTTGATGATGGTCAATATAATTTAATAATTTCATAGCCTGAATCAAGGCGAAAATAAATGGTATGACCGAAACAAAAACCCCAATCAAAATGGGATAAAGGATATGTGCGAAATCTGGATTGACTGGATTTTGCATTAACCAGTAACCTCCTAGTATTGACACAATCAATACTGGCAAACTGATCAGAGTAACAGTCAGTTTTAAAATTAATGTAGAATGCTTTTTCATACTAAACACCTCATTTAATAAATACTATATAAAAGATTATCACTTCATTTATTGATAATCAATAAATATTATTCGAATAGAGATAAATGTTGAGGCCTTCAGTATTTAAAAAGCTTGATTTTTCTCTCTATCCATAGGTATAAGATGTTATAAATGGATCAAAAGTTCTACTTATCCATTATTATTTTAAAAAAGGCTTACCCTAACTATTAATCTGACTGCTTCACACTTAATAACATCACTGTCACTAAAATCAGCATCATACCCAGAAGTTGAATAAGTCCTAAATGATCCCCCAGGAGAAGAACACCAAATAATGAAGCCGTCACAGGTTCAAGCATTGCGACCATCGAAGCTGTTGTGGGAGCTGTCATACGAAGTCCGACTAAATAGATGATAAATGAGACACCAGCGCCAAGAACACCTAACAACAGAAACCAACCAATATCACTCGAAGTGGCGACATTTGCCGCTTCTTCAAGGTCTATAAAAAAGAATAAAACGAAACAAAATGAGAGGAAAGCAAACGTTAGAGTCATCGGTGATTTTCCAAGTGAGGCAGCATTTTTGAAACCGAAAATAAACACAGCATAGGAAATACCTGAGGCAAGCCCTGCTAACACACCGATAAGACTTACGGAAATCGCACTAGGATTGTAGGCACCTGTGAGAAGAGCGATCCCGACTAGAACTGAGGCAATACAACCCCATTTAAACCATGTGGAACGTTCTAATTTTAAGACAAAGGAAATTAATAGAACGAAAATAGGTGCGGTATACATGAGCGTCGCACCAACTGCGATACTTGAGGATTGAATACTGAGGAAATAAAATGTGAAATTACCTGCCACACCAATACCAGCTAAAAACGACCAGATAAAAAATCGGCGTGAGATAAACCATTTTCGCCTAAAATAAAACATTAACCATATAACAAAAAAGACAACCCCGATTGCCCCTCGGTAAAACGAAATGACTAATGGGCTCCACCCTTTAGACATTAATATATCGGCAATTCCGCCGGTTATACCCCAACATATAGCAGCTAGCATTACTAACCCGACACCCGCAAATCGCATCGCTACCCTCCTAATCGCAAATCGTGCTGAATCATCGCAATTATCATATTCACCTCATAACTTGGTTATGCATACGTCATCCAGCTGCCTAACCTATACCCACGATTAAAAAGGTATTAAACGAAAAAATAATGTTTTTCTGAAATTTTTATTTAGCGGCGTCGCAACAACACCAAACCAGTGACACATATGAGTAACCACGCTAACCCAATGGCTAAACCAGCAATAATATCTGTCACATAATGCACACCAACAAACACACGACTCAAGGCGACTAACAGGATCCATGTCGTAAGAAATCCATTAATTACCCACTTCCACCCTTTGCTTAGCTTGCTAATGACAATTAAATAGATCATAAAGCCATAAAACGTAATCGCTCCCGTCGAATGGCCACTAGGGAAACTAAAACCCGTCCCATCAAACTGTTCAAGCGTTTCCGGGCGCTGACGTTCAAATAATAACTTCAATCCTTTCGTCAAACCGCTAATTCCTAACATATTAATCACTAAAAAAGTCGCCACCCAGTAACTTTTGTCAGTTAACAGCACTAAATACGCAACAACCAAAATCGTCGCAACTGTAAGCCACGGAACAGATCCCGTTTCCGTAATGTAACCCATCATATCTGTTAACCAAGGCGTATTAAACGACACAATAAACTGATTAACCATCGCATCGAGCTTAAACGACTCATCCTCCCATACATCATCTGCCAGTGAAAGAAAGATGTAAAACGAGACGAACAATGCGACAAATCCAGTTAACATCAAAGCTAAAGACTTTCGCGATAGGGCTTGAAAATCAATTGAAGTGATGCGCATCTAGAGGCCTCCTTAGAACGAACATACTTACAAAATATATGCCCTGCAGAAATCGTTATGAAACACGTGATTCTAAAGCACAATACGTTCTAATAGTTCTTCAAAATAGTCCTGTCCAATTAGAATACAAAGAAGATCGCTATCATTAATTAATGATAACGATCTTCTTTTTTATTTATTTTCTTAAGATTTTTTCTTTGTAATTCTTGTCCACATTAGTGAAAAAACAATAAAAATTACAAAGCAAATTACAAATTGAACTAATGTAGTAACGAGCCAATTACTTCCTAAGTTTAACCCTTCTGTTACTTGTAAAACAGCAAAAACTAGAAAAAAGGTTAAGATAGATTTTTTATTCATGATATATGTACCACCTATTTCTTTTTATAATAGGGCCCAAACTGTCCCTTGTGCAATTTATCCAACCGATTCAGCTAGCCAATCCCAAACATATGAATTTAAATAATTAGATACAGTGTTCTGGAGAACAAAGTACTTACAAAATATATGCCCTGTAGAAATTATTACAAAAAACGTTACATTTCTTCGTTGTCCAACCCATAACTAAGCAGACTACTTCTTCAAATTTCGGCTTTCAAGAAACGCCTCAAAATCATCATTCGTTTGTTGCTCCACTCGCTATCGAACTATTCGGTTTTCCCGAATAGTTGCTGATTCAGACAATTCACCATCAGCATAAATATTTTTAATATGCTCATTAATTGTATTAACACCTTTTTGATAAAGCTCCGCAATCCCCTTCTGTGTCATCCAAACCGTTTCATCTTCTAATCTAACATCGATCTTCGTATGACCATCTTCTGTTTGGTATATAAGAATATCTGATTCATATTCCATCAGCCAACCTCTCCTTTTCGAACAGTTTTGTTATGACTATTATAGCATAATATCACACAAAACAAGAACGTACGTTCCCTCATAGATTAATAATTATATCAAGTGATTATAATTAACGATTCAGGAAATTAACTATTACCCTGTCACTATGAACAGTAAGGTCTGAAATTCCCGCATCACTATTCATAAACCCATGTTTAAATGAAGGTGTCTGTAAAAGCAATTGGATCATAATTGAAATGGTTCCACCATGCCCAACGATGCAAATTTGCGCCAACTCTTCTCTTTCAGCTTCAGCTTTTATTTTTGAGAGTATGTTCTCTATACGATATTTAAAATCGATAAGGCTTTCTCCTTCTTCTACAGACTCGTGTGCTCTCCTATCCCTTGGTAATGGATACTTAATTTTCGCTTCTTCCTTAGTCATAGCTGCTAGAACTCCATTGCTCATTTCCATTAACTCATCTAGGACAACTAATTCACTATTCATATCATGATTAATGATTTCTGCTGATTCTTTCGCACGTTTCAATGTACTCGAATAAATACGATCAAAAGAATAATTGCCTGTAGTGAATTCACTAAGCTTTTTGATCTGTTCACGTCCTCTGTTCGTTAAAGGGTAATCTGCTTGTCCTTCATGTCTAACTGGTGGTATGTCTGCTTCTGATTCCCGTGTCTGATTAAGACTAAATTAAATGACATATTATAAGCCTCTCATAAAATATATCTTTTCACTTCCATTTAAATTAAATAAAATAAATTTTATTCCATCGTTTAGCTATCATTATACGATAGGAAGGTAGAATTCTATTGACTCATCGTTTAACAGTTAGAAATAATACAAAACTTTATTAATGGTATAAAATCAAATTACAGAGGAATAGACTTTGATGGTATAATTAAATAAGTTTAAAAAGTTTAATGTCAAAAAAGTGTGACTTTCCTTATTATATAAGGGATGGTTTAATACTAAGTAGTTCCTGTATTTTGCAAGAGAAAAATACAACTAGAACCCTTTATAACATCGTATAATGATTGGAAATAAATTTTTTGTCTGTTATAAGTGGTGTAGGTGTTTTATTACTCAAAAGATTTTTCATCATCTTTTTTTTGTTGTTTTTCTTCTTCTCTATTTCTAATCACTTCGCTTATATGATTATTTTTTTCTTGTTGCTTTTCTCTCTCAAAATCATCCAAAAACTTTTCAACTCTAAGTTGAAGTTCTTTTACTTCTCTGCGCTTCTGTCTATGTTTCCGTATATTGCTATGTAAATCGTCCAAATCTTTATCAAATGATATATATAGAATAATACCAAGACGCAAGGCAGTTAAAAACATATAAATAACAATTAACATATTCAAGAGAATATACCTTAACGGGATTATTTCATCATCTGAGTAAACAACTTCTAGTCCCATTATTAAAAGTAAGTAAACAAACGAAGCAATAAAGGCATTCCTAATAAAAATTATCAACCTTTTAAAAGTTTTCTCATTTAAAAAGGCAAATACAGAATCCACTTTTATACTCCCTAATAAAGTGAACACAGTCACATATATACCAATGAAGATAGCTGCAATAGTTAGTAATGAACTTTCCATATTTTCAACAGCCGATCTAACATCATTTTGTAAAAACATTTCAGCTTTTTCGCTATGAAGCTTAATATCAAAAACATATAAATAATGATTTATAAAAAAGAAGGCAAAAAGTAATGAAATAAGATAGATAATAGATCTATTTTCAAACCAATAAAAAACCTTATCTTTAGTGATTTTAATTTTTCTCATTATGATGCCACCTTCTTAAAATCAATTTGGATGTTGATCTATATGGTTAATAATTAGTTCAGGTAACTCATCTGGTTCATAAGTATATTCGTTATAAGTATTCTCGCCAACTCTTCCTTCCTGATAAAATTCTATTTCTAAGAAGTCTGTAATGTTCTCCCATCCTGAACCTTCAACATCTCTTATTATTTTAAGAACTCCTACATCCTTCACATCCACTTCTTCTACACTTCCAGTCATTGGACTTGTATACTTCACCTTAACAGACTCGAAGATATCTCCATCTAGATCGAGACCTCTTAATAAATTCACAAGTTGTACTGGGTCAATTACATCTTTTTTCTTTCTTCCGTTGCCAAAACCTACATAAGCAACGTTAGCTCCAAAACTATTATGGGTTTCTATAGTGTTACTTAATACATCACCTATAACACTCTCATTAGAATCTTCTAAATAAAGATTTCTTGTTCTACTCGTTAAGTCAATTCTAAAGTCAACTCTCTTGATATCATTTGAATTTTGTATATCTTGGAAGCCCAGGTTAGATTCTATGGGCTCTAAATAAACTGCCCAATTATCATCTTCATTATTAGGAAGGAATGAAGATAGGTAATTTTGAAGTGCATTTGGTCTAGCACCATGATGGTTATACTCCACAATTAATAGCCTGCTATTCCTCCTATAAAAGACAGATGTGATTTCTACAACATCATCATCTATTTCATCTATACGATCAGTTCCAACTGTACTCAAAAAAGGTTTATTATCACGGAATTTTCCAAAGACTAATTTTCTATCATTGGAATCATTGTTGTTAGTGTTAGGATCCTTCATGTTCATAAGACATATGTATCCTTGCTTAACATTCTTCAACCGCTGTGCTGGGTCCCTAACAATTATGTCATCTAACATCTCACTTAAATGAATATTGGTAATATCATCATTATGTGTAATAAAGCAATTGTAGTAATAAAATGTTTTTTCCATCAAATAGTCCTCCTAGAGAAAGAATATCTTTAAAACAATCATACAGAATAATCAAATATTACTCAAACTTTTACAAAAATTTAATGATATTACATCCTAATACCATATTCATAGATTAAATTAGATTTTTTGTAAAACCCTTGTAGCTGATGACATGGATTTAATCTGTTTTGTTATTAAAATGTTTCCCCCCCTATCGGATATAACTAGCCTCTTTTTTAATTCATTTCGACAGATCAACCTGGTTCCTTTCTAATATCTACTAAACCTTTGGTCGAATGTCGCTTTTCAAAAAAGGATTATAACTATTTTGAAGCACTGACAAATGGAATATGGCTTTTACAAGGGGGGATATACATAAATAGAATACTTAACACTACATTTTAAGTTTTCGATATAAACTGTCTATTGCTAGATATTTATATAAAGTGTTATAACACGTTTCATGCACGATTATTTCTTTTTCCAATAAAGCCACTTTTTCATTCCCACCAATTTTTTCAAGGCACCAGGAACAATCTGTTCCATGATAAACATTTTCCTTAACCATGTGTAACAACTCCTTTGTTAGTTAAAACTATAATTTTGTGAATGTTTAAAGCATTTGAATACATCATCTTAACAGCAATTTAATTTTTTACTGGATTAAAATGTTGTGTATGAAATGTTATTATTACTCTTCTGTTTATCCAAACGAATTAACACCATATTTATTTAAGTCCATTTCTCCTTTCAGTTTGAATACACAGCATCAATCACAATTTTAATTATAATTATATTAATTAAAATGACAAATTAAGTTTTTATTCAAACAGACACTTATTTTGTTCTTTTTCACTCAAAAACAGTAGTTTACTTTAAACTTAGCCTAATTTTCTAGATGAACAAAACATTTTTATCACTATATTAGATGACCTTGTATAAGCTAATATCATATAAGTTTGGGAATGAATTAGAAGTGATAACCTTAAAACAACATATCATTTAATTGTAATTGAAGTATGAAATTGAAATGGATATTACTAGAGCTGTTAATAAGGACAAGGAATACAGTGGAAAAATATTCAAGAATTTCAAACTGGTAAATACAGGGATCTCGTAAATTACCCATGACGGTTTTCTTTCTAAAACCACCGTCTTTCAAAGTGTACTGCTTAACTGTTTAATCATATTTACGGAAATTGCCTAATTCTAGTTTACAGTAAAACCAAAATTGCTTATTATATCAAAAAATAGAAAAATAAGTTTTTTACTATGCCTCAATAGATTAACTCATTAAGAAAACTATTGGATAGATTAACACCTATTACTTTTTATTCTTTACGTTTCTTTAATAAAAACTAGCTACTTATCTATAACATGTTACCTGCTATATGAAATTAATGACTTCAAAAACAATGAATAGTAGTTATTAATACCTAAATTTACACTTTCAAACACTTATTATCATTTTCGCAGTACTGAAATAATAAAAAGCGTTTCATTATACACTAGCTTTAAGAACTAACATTATAATAAAACGCTTCTATTATCGGTATTTTTTAGAACATTTAATACATATAGATTAAGTTATATATGAAAAACAACTTTTTGTTTTCATTGAATAATTTAATCTACAACCTTATTTACAACTCAACATAAGTTTTATTTAAAAAGTGTTGATTTTGGTACCTTTTTTCTAAGTATTCCAGTACGTACGAATTGGAAATTGAATTTGATAGTGATCTAGCCTCCGTGACCTTGGATATAAAACCCTTGTCACTATCTTTTAAGTCATTGTCATACATAACAGACCCATCCTTGCAAATCGCAAGAATACCCTGATCGTACATTGAGTGATGATTCTCACATAACCAAATACCATTATTCCCATCTGTAGCACACTCTAATTTCTCATCAAAAGTTAAAGAGGTGTTTTTGATATCTGCAACTGGCCATATGTGAGCTCCTTCAATTAGTTGTGGAATCTCACAATCGCACAAGGCGCATTTTTTGGGTCCTAGTCTATCAAGTAAATTGTAAATAAATTTAGGGGACCTCAAACTATTATTTTGTTCAAACTCTCTTCTTTCCATAGTGATATCGGTAGTGATAATTTTTATATTCTGCAATTTTTTCAAAGCTTCAGTATCAGGTCTAGGTAAAGATCTTAAACCTTGTTCACTCACTTCGAATAAATATACATACTCTGATAAAATTGATGCAGCCATGGTTATTAGTACAGATTCTTTTTTGTTTGCTCCATATGTTTTTGCATAAATCTCTGTAGTTCCTTCTTGTTCTTGTATCAAGTAAGTAGAATTATTAGATCTGTTAGTATTCCTAACTTGTTCTTTTACGGCTATTAAGTCGTCAATAGAATTGAAATTATTGATCTTTGTATTTAAAATTTTCTCTGGGTTTAAAAATCTAACTCCAGCTGTAGCCATAACCCGGTACAAAAAAGTGTAGTACTTCGTTTCTACATTACCTGTTAGATCCAGAAAGTAAAAGTGAATCTCTTTATTCATACTACTTTCTTTGAAAAAAGATACTAAGGCTGTTGTAATACTTTGAAAAAAATAGTTACGTCCACTAATCTGTCCAGTCTCTGAAAAAGAAATAAAATGTTTAGCACCATTATAGTGCAGAGTTGCTAACCTTCCTTTATTATACCCCTCATTATCAAACTCTAAGGTATAATCAAATACACCTGTTATTTTTTGACACACATCTTGTAGAACATTTTCGGTAAGAATATCTTCATACTTGTAGCCCCCTTTCTGGGAATTGTTTTTCACTACGAAGTGGGGCTTTTGAGAATAGCTCATAATTTAATATAACAACCTCTTTTCTTTTCCGGCCTGGTATAGGTTTTAATTCTATAATTTTATAATTATTCTTTTCTATCCAAGATTTCATATAATCATTAATTTCACCTTTATGTTCAAGAACGTAAGAAATCATGAATTTTGTCCCTTTACTGTTGATTCTATCTGCGAAATTCATAAGTTCTTGTTCTTGTTGTACATCCCATCCATTAAAACCTCTTTTTCCATCATTATAAGCACCAGTTGTAAAAAGGTATGGAGGGTCCATATAGACAAATGAATATTTATCAATTTCACTTTCTAATTCTTTATAATCCTTATAATAAAACTCGTAATGGCTATCTTTTAAAACTCTAGAGAAGCTCACCATTTTTTCGAGTACTTTATCATTAAACCACCTCATACCTACCGGATTATTAAATTCATATTTACTATTAAACCTTATTTGTTGTTGAAAACCATATAGAATGATTGTAAATAAAAGACGAGGATCGCGTTTTTTAAACGGGAGTTCATTATAATAATTTCTAGCTTTTATATAACTTTCAGAGTTGGCTATTTCTAGACCGAATTTCTTTTCTATTCTTTTTATATACATTAAATAATCATAAGTATCATACTTTTTAAAAGATTCAACTAAATCTTTTATTATCCAATTAGTATCATTGTATATGACTTTATCATGTTTCATATTTACACCTACGTTAAAACCACCTCCAAATAAATCAAAAAATTTATCAGATTCATCTGGAATTAATTTTTTAATTTCATCTATTAATCTATATTTACTACCAGTATAATTTAACGGTGACTCATAAGTAACATCTGATAAATCTTTCTTTTCAATAAAGTATAGATATTCAAAGTGTTCATTTTTCTTTTTTGTTTTCCAGTTACTATACTTTTTATAAGATATTTCTTTACATTGATAAGTCTCTTTTTTTCCATACCTCTTTAAACTGGCCTCAATAAATTGTTTTGATAAAAATCCATCATTATTATAGCTAAGAAGTATATACTTAGCCTTAGTTTTAGCTAATATTTTATCTAATAATATATGCGACTTGTAGTTCTTTGACCAATCTGACCTCATTGGGGCTGTTTTTCTTGACCCAGTAACAGGACTTATTGTTGGGTTATCGTATAATACCAAAGTTTCTAATAAATGATATTGGGTTCCGTATTGGTTTTGAGTATAAGGAGGGTCAAGATATAATACGTCACATTCAACGTCTTCAATAATATCCTCTACTTTTGAATTAAAAAATTCATACTCCATCTTTACATCTTTATTAAACGAATCAATCTTAATAAACTCAATATCTTTTACAGCCCTAGGATCCCACTTCTTCAGAAACGCACCATAAACCCCAGCTGTATTAGCTACTGTAGAAATAGATTCAATTAAACAAGCTAATAAATAACAATACTCATTATAATCTATTAGTTTTTCATTGTACCAATCTTCAATAGTTATTCTAAAATAGTCTATTCTGCCAGCATTTTTTTCATTAAAATACATTCTTTCAGATGCTGCTGGTGAATAATTTTTATAGAAAAAACCTTCCACAATATTTTCGTTGCTATTTAAAAATTCAAACGGATCAAATCCCAGGTTTTTGAAATTCACTTTATTCTCCATTATCCTTCCTCTAGTGTAAGTGGAACACCAAGAAAGTAGATCATTAGCTTTAAGGTTAAAGGCATCTTTGAGATAATCTGACACTGAACCCGTACCTGAAAAAGCATCAAAAAAAGTATATCCTTTATCTATCAGGCCTTCATTTTCCAAGATCTCATAAATTTCAGTAACTATTGATTCTTTATTTCCAATAAATCGCATTCAATTGCACCTTCCTTGTTGTAAATAACTACTTGTGAGTAAATACATTATTTAAATTGCTTTAATCTAACCATCTCTTAAGTACACTTGAATAAGAAGCGAAATTTAAATAAGTATATTTACAAAAGAAACGATAGATAATAAAAGTTTAGCATAACAAACTTAGTTTTTCTCATTAATAAATTATGTAGATATGTAATAAACTTTCAAGTGTTCAATTATGTTAACTTAATAAATTTTAACACGAGGTTATAGTCCGATAAAACGCACTAATCCGAAATTAACATACATACTATCATGCATAATTGGTTATATTTACACACACAGAATAGTACAAGATAGTTTAGGCTCAATATTTGAGCAACATAAAATGCTATTGAAATGGTAATAGAATGGCCCTATTATAAGAAACATTGAACCCCCATGCGTTGTATTTTATCGATATCGAAAAATCTTAATGTATCGAAATTTAGAGCAGTTCTAATTTCGATGAAAGAGACATCAATACTTAAAATCAAGCCCTTTCAAACAGTTATGAACCGCACGAAAAATGCACAATTTAATTCTATTTTATTGATTAATTTCTGAAATAAGCTTAATTAATAACCAACCTATAGTCTGTTTTTTCAAAGCTTTGGTTTATTAATATATTTTTTTAATTAACTATTATCCATTAAAAAAAGCGCAGTACCTTTACCACTCTACCTGGCAAGTACTGCGCTTCTTAAAAACTCTTAACTATTCTCTTCGATTGTTAGATCGAGTGATTACTCAATGATTGTTACATCGACTGTGCGGACGCCCCACTCGTATGCTTCACTTTTGTTTGGTACGTGTACGTCAATCTTGTTGCCGTTAATAGCGCCACCAGTATCTGCAGCAATAGCAGTACCATAGCCTTCAACGTGAACTTTTGTACCTAATGGAATCACGTCTGGATCAACAGCGATTACTTTCTTGTTTGGATTAGCATTTAGGTCGACGCCAGTTGCTGTCACACCTGTGCATCCTGCGCAATCAGCTGTATAGGCTGTTGCTGATACTGAGATTGTTCGTCCTTCTGGGTCATTCTGTGAAGAAGACTGTTCTTCTGACGATTCATTATTGTTGCTAGATGTGTGTTGAACGTCATCTGATGTGTCTTGTTCAGCTGTTTCCTGAGATTGACTAGATTCATTGGATGAACTGTCAGCTGATGCAGACGTTGATTCATTTGTACTTTGTTGTACATTAGCACCATCTAGATTAAGTTCTTGTCCAACGATAATGAGATCTGAATTAAGCTCGTTCCATTGCTTAAGTTCATTTACCGATACACCATGTTCTTGACCGATGGCGAATAATGTATCGCCACTCTCAACTGTATATGATTCAACAGCATTGGAATTATCAAGCTCTAGCGTTTGACTAGGATAGATTGTCGTTGTATCTAAATCGTTTATATCAACTATATTTTCTACTGTTGTGCTATTTTCTTTTGCGATGCCCCAAAGCGTATCGCCTGATTCTACTTCATAACCTGCTGCAGATGCTGTAGTTGCTGTAGCGCCCGCAATAATAACACCTGTAGCAATTGAAGCTACTAGTTTTTTCATGGGTGTTTCCCTCCTTTAATGTCTTACAAGCCACATCATAACACGTTGTGACAGGCTTTGTGGTTACAGGCGCGTTAAGTGTTTATGACGAGATTTTTCCAATAAGCCAATTCTATCTCGAAGTATTAACAACATATTTCAACAATCTTTTTCACTGTAATACTTGATAATTTTCTGATTTGTATAACAACTCACTTCCCCACTCGCATAAAAAAATACACCTTCCAAACAGCTATGAACTGCTTGAAAGGTGTAAAGTCCACCTCTATTTTATCGGTTGATTTTTAGTATAGGTTTAATTGTCTCACCATTTTTAGAGTTTTCAAAGGCTTGGTTAATGTTTTCAAAGTCATAGAATTTAACCAGTTTATCGAACGGGAATTGTCCTGCTTTGTAGTATTCAACTAAATCTGGAATGAAGACATTGGGTACTGAATCACCTTCAATGACCCCGACCATTGTTTTTCCTTCAGCCATTAAGTCATTATGCACGTCGATATCCATTTCTGGCGTCACACCCACGATCGCCGATACACCTAGGGGACGTAATGCTTGTAAACTCTGGCGAACAACTTCCGGAACACCTGTCGTTTCCACTGCATAAGTCGTGCCGCCGTTAGTTAATTCTTTAATCTCTTCTAAGACATCAACTTTTGAACCATTTAAGGTATGTGTTGCACCAAGCTCTTTTGCTAGCTCCAGTCGTGAATCGTGCACATCAACAGCAATAATCTTTTTACAACCAACTAATTTAGCCGCCATGATTGCACTTAAACCAACTGCTCCTGCTCCATAAATCGTAATAGCCGAACCGAACTCTGGCTTAATGCAATTCAGAACATTACCTGCTCCTGTTTGAATCCCACATCCCAAAGGCCCTAATAACGCTAGATCCACATCTTGATCGACTTTGACAACATTACGCTCGTGAGCAACGGCATATGTACCAAATGACGATTGGCCAAAGAATGTTGAAAGTGGTTGACCATCTTTAGATAAACGATGTGTCGAATCATCATGTGTACCACCGAAATTTAATTCATTGAACGTTTCACATCATTAACATCTCTATTTAACCATTAAATGCGACTCGCTCATTGTAATTGATATGATATAACCTTTGCATTATTGATCATTTTCATTCGCTAGTGATTCCGTTCACTGTATAGATTCCTTACCCTTGTCAAAAACTATATGTAAATCACCAAGGAGGAGATCATCAATGAGTGGAAAACCCAAAGGACCAAAACAGCAGGAAAAACCAGACTTACCAAAGAGTCCGAAACAGCCGTATGGTAAACCCATGCAAGGCTCACACAAGGTAAAACAGAAAAATCATACACGGCAAAAACAAAAAACAGACCATGATATGTAGACTTTAAAGAAAAAAGTCCAATTCACATAAACATGCTCATTCTCCATGAAGCAATCCCGTAAGACGTTAATGGTCATACGGGATTGTTTCTTTGAATTTGATTATGTCATGAAGACGTTCTGCATGTACTTATCCTTTGACCAGTAGAGAATAAAGTAAAGGATATCAACCACAATAAATAATAGAAATTGGACATCTGATTTTTTATTTTAATCAGGAAGCATGAACCCAAGATATATTAAGCAACTTTTGAAAAGAGGGGGATGATTTTGGATTTCAATTTCATATGGAAGGCTGTCCTCGTCGTCGTAGGGGGAATAATGATTTTGCGGTTAGCAGGAAGAAAATCCATATCACAGCTTACGGTTGCCCAGACTGTCATGATGATCGCTATTGGTTCATTGATTATTCAACCTGTTGGCGACAGAAGTATTTGGATTACCATGGTGAGTACAATTCTCATGGTAGGTACACTTCTCTTAGTTGAGTATGTCGTTTTGAAATCGGATGTCCTTGAGACGTTTATTTATGGAAAATCACTTACAGTAGTCGAAAACGGCCAAATTAATGAAAGCAATTTAAAAAAACTACGGCTATCAGTTGATATGCTTGAAATGCGAATGAGACAACAAAATATCCAACATATAAGTGATATACAATGGGCTACTATAGAACCGAACGGTCAGCTAGGATATATGCTAAAAACTGATAACCAATATGCTACTAAACAGGATATTCAGATGCTCAAATCGCTAATTGAATCAAATCAACCTCATCCTCAGAATGGAAACTCAGCAACTCAACCAAATACGCAAGATAACATATTTACTGAGGTCAAAGACAGGAAGCATAAACAACAGCCTAAAAAGAATCTGGATTAAGAGCAATGATCTGGTAAACCCATGCAAGAATCACACAAAGTCAAACAGCAAAATCATACACGCCAAAAACAAAAATCGGATCATGAAAAAATCTTGGTTCACATTAAAATGTACTTACTACACAAAACAAATCCCGCGCGAGCATTTACGTCGTACGGGATTTGTTTTGTAGATTCGATTGTGCCGAATGATCGACTTAAAGCCAACTAAGTCCATTTGTTCATTAATTTGAACCTAATGCTTCACCTGTTATCAACTCATATAATTCTTCTGATTCTTCCTTATCTAACTCCGCGTAATCGCCATTGTCCGTGTTAATTACATCGATCCTATCTTGTTGAGGATGAATCCAAATTCTATAGTCGTCTAAAACGTAGTTCGGTGGATATTGCATGTCGACATCACTCGTTCCGTCCCAAACCGCATTTTCTAAAAGTTCTCGGATCTGTTTTGTTTTCTCTCCACTTAATGACGATAAACCTTCAAATTGTTTGATCTGGTTTTGGAGAAAAGGATGTTTATCTGCAGATCCTACTTCATACCTTTCAAATGAATTGGCAATTTTGATCATCTCATCACGTTGAACAGGATCTTCTATCGATCGGATCGAGAGTTGAATCATTAAACCATCGCTCTCCCAAGCGATTATTTGTCCTGGTCGGTCACTTGGGGTCTCATAATATTTAGCTTCAATCCCATTATCGAGCGTCACCCGTTCATCATAATCTTCAATTTCTTCGTATGAGACGTGTTCAGACTTATGTGAAAAACTAACATCCATTTTCCTCACTGGATCTGTATGCGAATAATAGACAACTTCGGGTACCAAGTAGTCAGGATTATCCTCTTGTGTATAGACAATTTCACTATCTTGGATTTCTCGAGATCCTAAATAAAGATGATCGTACTCCACATCATGTATGTCGAATGGGGCATAAGTCGGTAAATAAAAGGCTCGATCAAATTTTTCAAGTTCAGGAATCTCAACAGATTTTTCATCCCCTGTAAAGAAGGCGTCCATATTTGGAAAAAAGAAAATAATGAAAGCTAAAAAGATGACCACAAATGAACCGCCGATTGCTACAATAGATTGGCGGTTTTGCTGCCACCAACTTTGTCGCTCATGCTTTTCTGCATCTTCCATAATAGCTTGATGGATGTCGTCTCTCTTTCCAGGTTCTATTTGTTTACTTGGCATGGACTTTAAAAGTTCATCAAGATTCTTATTGTTCACGCGGATCACCTCCGATCTCTTGTGCTAAGCTTTGTTTGGCTCGGTGATATGTAGACCTTACTTTATTTTCTGTCCAATTTAGAACATCCGTCGTTTCTATAACACTTAACTCTTTTATTCCTCTTAATATAAGCACATCCCTAAAGGCAGGCTTAAGCGATTGGATCGCTTGATAAACGACTTGTTTTTCTTCGTCTAATTCAAGCTCATGTTCTGGCGTTCTCTCTGTTTTGGGTTCATGATTCGTTTCGAATGGAATGATGCTTTTCCATTTCTGTCTTTGTCTTTTTCGGATTTCATCGATGGAAATGTTCCGAGCAATACTGTACAACCAGGTTTTCGGATTAGCGTCGCCATTAAAGAAATCCAAACCTTTATAAGCCCGAATAAACACTTCCTGCAACAAATCCTCCACATCCGCTTCTCCAACTCTATAAAGTAAGAAACTATAGAGCTCATCACTATAGAGTTCATACCAAACTGAGATCAGTGTCGTTTTTTGCATGAGCTGTCCCCCATTTTACGTTCTATATCATTAGACGAATACGCTTCCAAGATATCGCAACGTTCAAAAATTCATTTTAATCATTGTATATTTTTTCATACTGTCAAAGAAAGAGGAAGCATGACATTGACTGAAAAAGATGGACATCAGACAAAAAAACGCCTCTTCAAGCCATCGTTCCTGAAGAGGAGATAAAGTGATTGAGTCGTTATAGATTAACAATTGCGTGTATTATTGTTGCTAGTTGTGATGTTATTATGACTTGCTCTGTCACGTGAAGCCGTCAAAGATTTATCATTATTTCTTTTTTGTCCTGAAATGCCACTAAGGTCGTTGGTTACAATCCCCAATAAACGTTATCGGACTCAAACGTGCTGTAAACGTCGTGCTAAATGAATTCCCTAATAGATCACGAGCATTAATTTGCCATGTCCCCATGTTACCTGGTAACAGCGTCAATATAATCTCTACATCAAATATATCATCGAATAAATTTCCACTAGCCATGGCGGTTCCATGTACTCTAGCAGTATTGGCTGTGCAATCAATGTGAACCCTTCTTCCTTGAACAAAATTAATCGTGGTGCCTCCAGATCTAAATGTTATATTAAAGTTATCAACGGCAGGATTACACATAGGTGCTGCCGTAAAACATTCAACGGCCGTCACATTAATCGTTCCTTCTAAGGTTGAAGGGACACCTTGTTGAGTAATATTAACAGTTGCTGGGGCTCTATTACCTTGAATACCGATACGGAACTTACAAGGACATTCTTCTTGAGCAGGACATTCTACATCCGTTCCGACATGTGTCGAGACAGTTTCACCGTTCACCATAGTAGTTGCCGTAATCAACACTGATGTCAAAGGCGTATTCTCTTGTACCGTCACTGTCGTTGAGAAATTTCCGTTCAGAGACAGTGTAGGGTTTGGACTGAATGTGAGAATATCTGGGAAACTACTTAACGTAACGTCAGCCCCACTAATAGGTCCATCACAGTCAATTGAACCAGTAATGACCGCTTCACAATTAATATTAGCTGGAACGTCTAGTGTTAAGACACAAAGGTCATCAGGACAAACGATTTGGGTATCAATAGAACTCGAAACGTTCTGACCTTCGACTATGGTTGAAGCATCAATTGTAATGGTCTGTAATGACGTCCCAGGTTCAACCGTCACACCTACAAAGAAGTTCCCATCAGTACCCGTTATAATTTGGTCATGAGCAAAAGTGACATCTGATGAATCTGACGTGACCTGAATAGTAGCGCCTTCAATTGGTGTGCCACCACACATCACTCTTCCTTCAACAAATCCGTCGCATTCAATGACATCTGTCGTAAATAGTTCAATAAGGCAAGGACCCTGGCACTCTACAATCGTATCTAGTGAGGTGGTAATTGGTAAACCACTAACGAACGTATTAGCTGTAATGGTAACGGAAGTTGGTGGGGTTCCAGGTGGAATAGTGAGATTCGTATCAAAATTGCCATTAGCATCTGTCAAAGTCGTTTCAGGAGAGAATGTCACAATGTCTGGGGCTGCACTTAATGATACTTCTGCGCCGTCAACAGGTATGTCACCACAAAGCACTTGACCTTGAAGATCACCTTCACATACATAGGCCGCATGGACAAAAAGATGCGCATCACAAGGCGGGTTATCACAATCAAGCACTAAATCGTCTACATTGAAATTCAGTTGATACGTATTCGGGCTGACAATCCAATCATAAACCTTGCTTGTCGATAAACAAGCTAATTCATTTTGTAAGATATGATTTGAAGAAACGGACGTATCATTTGTTGATTTATTAGCATTAACATTGCCTTGGGATTCTTCAGAGATTGTAGTAGAAGGAAATATCTCTGGACATTGATTTGGAAGTTTCATCGAGCAACGATTCAAGTTAAGCTCTTGGCGCGGTGTACACCATTCTGCAGGAATATTAATGACGGTGTCAGTAACCATTTGTATATCTTGGCAAGTCGTTAAGAATAGATTTACTGAGGTTACTAGTCCATCTTGACAGTTTAGTTGCGCACGACAATCAAATTGAGTGAGATGACATTCAAGCTCTGTACCCTCTGGCGCACACAACAAATAAGTTTCATTAAAACAAAACGGAAGAACTTGGCTGCGACAGGTCGTTCCAGGTCCAGTAATTTCAATGATAAAAAATCCACTAATTTGAACGGACACTTGTTGTAAGATTATGACCTCACCACTTGGTAACGTCTTAGTGACATCTTGTCTGCCATTTTGCTGAGGTATTTCTTTGCAACTGACCGAACCTGGTGATAAAGGATCTAAAGGCGTTCCTTCTTGATCTGTAAGAATACAATTTGCGGTTAAAACATCACACAGGTTAAGCTGGTTCAACATAGCGCCTCCTCCCTAAACTCATTCATATAGTAAAACATAAACTATATTATTCTGAGCCTAAACACTATGCTTGGGAAAAGAACTAATACCTCCTGAAATAGGTATGAAGATTTGATACTTCTGCAGAAATTGACACAAACGCTTTCCAAAAACCCGCATTCTTATCAAGTCTAATCACTCTTCATATGCCACTAGAATTGAGGAAAACAGTTGAAGATGTTCTTGTTTATCTTTGAAAAATTACCCTGCTGGAACAATTTTTCAATTAAGTGAAGAAAAATGTAATTCTTCATCCAACATTTCAGGCTCCTGATCAGTCACTTGGATTTTTAGAACTGGCCCTGCGTGAATTATGACATACGAAGGTTCTAACCTCAGCACAATAGTAGATAAAGCTTTCTTACCATCTTTATCAAATCCATATCCTTGAATACTTGTAATTAAATCATGTTCAGTTGTAAAACTAGAGCACACTATAATATGATCTTGATCCCCGTTAAGTCCTTCTGTTAGTTCATATTTAAACGGATAAGGGGCTTCCTGCTCAAAGAGTTCAAGAAAATCCTCCCCATCATCATTTTCAGCACCAACGATCCTCCAATAATACAGTTGATGCGAATTATAGTTGTGAAATTTTATTAACAATTCACTCGAATAAATGGCCAAATCTTTACCTAATTGATTAATGTGAAGAGGGTTCGAAAACATGCCTAACAACAACCACTCTTCGTTTGAATCATTACTCTCCCATTTCATTTCAACATCCCACCTGTTTTATAGTTATTTATAAATGCTATAAATCCTTCAATCAATTTACTCTTTTGCTCAATAAAATTTTATTCACCCGCTATTCGTTAAAGTGGTAGCCAACTTTATATTTCTCCAAGAGATTTTACTTTCCAAAGTATAGATTTTTTCCCTTATCAAAAGCTATATGTAAATCACCAAGAAGGCGATCGTTAATGAGAATGATTTGGTTGCCATTATTGATCTAAATAAAGATGCCATTACATAAACAGCAACCAAACTTGGTCGTGAAAAAGAGTACGAAGTCGATACAGGAAATCTAAAACAGGATTAGGCAAGATACGGCAGGAGGAGCAATACCATATGACACTATCTGTTTTAGCTGAAATCATAATGATTATCTTATTAGGAATGGGGTCACAGTGGATTTCTTGGCGTTTTCAGATGCCCGCCATTGTCGTCATGTCCGTTGTTGGTTTATTGGCAGGACCCATTTTTGACCTCATCCAACCTGAAGGTACATTTGGCGATTTATATAAACCGTTAATTTCTATTGCAGTTGCCATCATTTTATTTGAGGGTAGTTTAAGTTTAAATATAAAAGAAGTAAAGGGTCTAGGTCGGCCTGTTATTCGCTTGATCACCATTGGCGCTTTATTAAGTTGGATTTTAGGTTCACTAGCTGCCCATTATGTCGCAGGGTTAAGTTGGGCTGTCTCATTCGTGATTGGCGCCTTATTTATCGTTACTGGGCCCACCGTTATTCTACCGTTATTACGTCAATCAAAGTTAAAACCAAGACCAGCCAAAATATTGAAATGGGAAGGCATTATCGTAGACCCTTTAGGAGCCTTACTAGCTGTTTTAGCATTTGAAGTCATCATCGTGTTAACGAATGGCGCAGCGGATTCATCAAGATTACTCGATTTTTTTGTTGGGTTTCTATTAGCTGGACTTCTCGGCTGGGCGTGTGGTCGTGGCGTTGGTTGGATGTTTAAAAAAGGTTATATCCCTGAATTTCTTAAATCCCCCATTGTGTTTACGATTGTGATAAGTTGTTTTACGCTTGCGGATGAAATTAAGCATGAGTCTGGACTTCTAGCCGTCACCGTCATGGGAATGACCTTAGCCAACATTGGCGTTCGGTCGATTGAAGATATGCGCCATTTTAAGGAAAATATTTCGATTCTGCTATTATCAACCATCTTTGTGATGTTAACAGCATCTTTAACGATGGACACGGTATTAGATATCTTACAGCCAGAAATCTTGGCATTTGTCGTGTTAATGTTATTTCTTGTTCGTCCAATATCTATATTGCTTTCCACGATTCGAACGGATTTATCTCTCAGTGAAAAAGCATTAGTGGGTTGGATTGCACCACGAGGGATCGTGGCTTTAACCGTATCAAGTTATTTTGCTTCTATCTTATTAGAAGAAGGATACACAGATGCAACCATTGTCACCCCTGTAACATTTGCACTCGTCTTTTTCACGGTATGTGCCCATGGCTTTACGTTAGAGCCACTAGCAAAGAAATTAGACCTCTCTATAGATGACCAACCTGGCGTGTTGCTAGTTGGCAGTAACCCTTTCTCGTTATCATTTGGGCAGTTTTTACAAAAGTTAAAAATTCCTTTTAAAATCGTAGAATCTTCTTCTGAGAAATTAGAAAAAGTAAAAGAAGCTGACTTACCTTATCATCATGGCGAGATCTTATCGGAAGAAACTGAACACTCTATAGATCTGACCCCATTTGATTACCTCATTGCAGGGACAGATTCCGATTCTTACAATGCACTGGTCTGTTCAACATATATCCCTGAATATGGCCGTCATAATGTATTTCGATTAAGCGTCGAAGAAGGTGAAACAGTTAAAGATCTAAAACCCACAATAGGCGGGCGAGTTTTATCTGATGAGGAATATTCCTTAACAACCCTTTCCGAAGCAATTGAAAATGGATTTGAATTTAAAAAAACGCCGATCACAAAGGAATATAATGACCAACAATATAACGAAGACAGAAGCGAAAGAGAAATCCGTTTATTCGTGCATAGGAAGTCAGGAGAACTAGAATTTTTCACTCCCGATTCTGAAGTAACAGCAGAAGAAGGCGATCGTATCATTAGCCTCATTCCACCAGAGGAAGAGTCGTCTTGAAAGCCATATGACGCATACAAGTATAGATGTCTTAAACTTTTCAAAAACGACTCATAACGCAATCAGCATGAGGTAACTTGAGCAAAAATCCAATCATGATACTAAAAGGAGACTGTTTGAACCACATGAACAGTCTCCTTCTATTTGGATTAGCATTTGAATACTTCCATATTGAGAATGAGAAACTCATCGGTTCACCACTATTTATGATAAGGTTCACCGTTAAATAAATCATGAAGCCATAAAACGTAATCACCCCGGTCGAATGATCACTCGGGAAACTAAAGCCCGTTCTATCAAATTGCTCAAGCGTTTCCAGACGCTGTCGTTCAAATAAAAGTTTCAGACCTTTCGTCAAACCACTGATACCAAACATGTTAATCACTAAAAATGTCTCAATCCGATAACAAGATTAAATACACGACAACCAAAACCGTAGCAACCGTGAGCCACGGAATAGACCCTGTCTCAGGGAAATAGCCCATTAAATTCATTAAACATGGCGTATTAAACGACGTTATAAACTGATTGACCATCACGCATCGAGCTTAAACGTTTCATCTTCCCACACGTCATCCGCTAACGAAAGAAAAACGTAAAAACGAGACGAACTAAGTAACAAATTTGGTTAAAACTAGTGTAACTAATCTTTTTGACAGCATCTGAAATGTTGTTAATCTGAAAAGCATCTCGGTACTCTGAAACCGAAGTTCTTACGAGCTATATAACCTTAATAGAGATCCGCAATCCCATACTGCATCAACCACACGTTTTATGTTACCTTAGTGGACCTTTCCTTCTCAAACAAGAGAGTTATAGCTTAATGTTACACAAAAATGATCGTCCGTTCCTTTGAGTATTAAAAATGATAGTAGGCATGGGCCCATGCCTACTATCAAATCACCATAATTCAGAGATCTCATATATACTATTATAATTATTAATGGAATAAACCTGCGTCTCTAGACTTTTTCATCAATTTATCAGTCTGTTTATTAACCACTCTTTTAGATAGGATACCGAATAAAAAGAAACCAACGCCAAATGAACTTAAAATGATTATATTGTGTATGGCTGTTTTCCATATGATTCCCCCGACGGCTTCACGCATTAAATCAATGGCATATGTGAACGGAAGGAATGGGTTAATTACTTGGAAAAATTCAGGTAGTAATACGACTGGGTATGTACCACCTGCACCCGCAATTTGCAAAACAAGCAAGACAATGACCATTGCTTTTCCTACATCACCCAAAAGTGAAACCAACGTAAAAGTAATTATGGTAAATACTATACTAATCAACAGGCCAAATATAACAAACCAAATCGGATGTGCCATATATGCACCCAAAATAAAGTGATCACCTAACGTAACAATTAATGTCTGCAGTAGTCCAATCGTCAAGAACGTAAGCAACTTACCAACATAACGAGCCTTGTCAGTCAGACCTACTCTGTCATGAACATCTGCAGACAACAACGATATTAGAAGAAGACCACCAACCCATATAGCTAGAACCGTGTAAAATGGTGTCATCGCTGAACCATAATTCGGGATAGGAAAAAATTCATTCTTACTTAGTTGAACTGGTTCTTCAAAAAAACTTCTTTCTGCCTCTGGATCATTCTGTAACAACTCAATAATTTCATTGATATCTGTTTCACCCTGAATTTCACGGATCCTGTCAGCGAGACTGTTGACTTTAGTATTCACATATGGATACTCATCAAGTATTGTATTCAACTTATCTTGCCCTTCACTAATATGATTCTCTGTGTTTGACAGGATTCTCTCCACCTCTGGAATCGTTGAGTTAACTTCGGATAAAATTTCCTTAGCATTAGATAGTGTTTGTTGTACGTTGTTAATTTTCTCTTTGACAACTGGTTCAATATTTTCTTTATAGTCTGTTAAAAACTCCCCAATTCTGTTTTCTGCATTTCCAGACAATTCTTCTAAATCAGTTATAACAGAATTTACTTGCTTTTCTTTATCGTCAATAAAATCTGTAATGTTTTGCCCGTTCTGCTGTGCCTCTTGAAGAGCCTCTCGAATTGTTTGCAAACTTTTAATTGCTTCGTCGATCACCTGATTCTGATTGCTATTGTTGTTTTGATTATTGTCCCCCTGTTGAGATGAATCATCCCCATTCCCATTTGCATTCTCTGTTTCGTTGTTACTATTCTGTTGGTTTTCATTTATTTCCTTCAACTGTTTCAAATTCGCTTCTATATCATCGATACGAGTAATGGCATTGTCTAATGATTGATCAATACTTCCTTGCAATTCTTTACCTTGACTGAAATCGATATCCACATTCTGAGCATCCTTCAGAAGCTCATTTATATCTTCAGCAGTTCCTTTTGCTTTCTTCATGTCTTCTCCAATTTTTGGTGCTAACTCATTCAAACGATTTTCAGCATCCGATAATAATTCCTCTGTTTCATTAACTGTCGTAAGGCCATTATCCATTGTCCGCTCAGCTTCTGGAATCATGTCTTGTGCTTTATTAATAATAGATTGCACATCTTTCGTATCTTGCAACCCCTTTGTAGTCGTATCATAAATTTCTGGAAGCTGTTTTTCCATCTCAAAAACATAGTCTTCAAACTTTTTAATATCTGGCAAGTTTTGATCTAATTCTACCCCTAGCTCGTCAAATCTATCAAAAATAACACCATTTACTGTAGAGATAAAATTGCTACTGACTTCTTCCACAATTGCACTGGCACCCTTATCTGTTATCTTCGGGGATATGGCATTAATCTTTTCGTTTACATAATAATCCATGTTGCTTTTTTCTGGATTGTCTGTAATAACCGTTGATAGTTTATCAGAGAAATCTTCCGGAATAACAATTACCGCAAAATAATCACCATTTTTCAGGTTTTCCATTGCCTTTTCACGGTCTGTAAACTGCCAATTCATTGAATCGTTACTCTTTAGTTCATTAACAAGATTGGCACCTACGTTAATTTTTTCGTCTCTAACCTGACCCCCATCATCTTCATTGACAACAGCTACTGGAATGTCGTCGGTTTGCCCATAAGGATCCCAAGAAGCCTCGATATTAAACCATGCATATAATGATGGTAATATGATGAGACCTCCAATCAAAATGGCCGCCACCCAATTACGTATTATGTTCGTCATATCATTCGAAAAAACTTTCCAACTATTTTTCATGTGTATACCTTCTTCATTCTTTATTATATAAAAGTCTTAATCTCAAGTACTCTTCATATGTCTTAAAGAGAACATAATCGAAAGAAAAAGTACCTAGTTTAAAAACTAAATTTCATTCCTATTTTACTATAATTTTAACCAGATAGCATTCGTTCTTGTTCTGTTCAGTCTTTAATTAACACAAAAGGGATAATCACCATAATAAGACAACATGTGTCATAAGTGCAAAATCTGAATGTACATAAAACGCACTTTTAACTCTATATGACCATAATAAAAATGTTCAATTAAGTACTAGCAATTCTACACACTTACTTTTGTATTTGTTTGACAAATGAAAAAATTAAGATATGATTTAAATAAAAGAATAAAAATATCCCACTAGGGGTGCCAATAGGCTGAGATAAGAATTATTTCTTAATCCCTTATAACCTGATCTGGATTATGCTAGCGTAGGAAAGTGGAGATGGAATATACATAGTGTCTTCATGTATCAAAACCACTCCATTTTCAGAGTGGTTTTTTTATTTTCAAAGAGGGGTTATTATCCGTGGATTTTATTAGCTGAAATCGGAAAGACTAAGCTATTTAATTCAAATAATTTCAATGAAGTGCTATTAAATTGTCTGTGAATGGGCTAGGGGCATTCAGTATGGCTCCGCTATTCAAACAGGCATTTTCTAATATAAAGGCTCTGTTAAAGTCCGTTGTTGATATTGTGATCCGCTGCCGGTGGACGCTTTCCGCAGGCACGGCTCGAGCCTCCTCGGCCGAAAAGCTTGGCCTGCGGGGTCTCGAGACTCGTGCTGTTCCTGCAGGAGTCGCCACCTTCGCTCCTCACAATTCAACAACTCAGTGCTACACCATTTGAAAAACAACACTAAACTTTAACAGAGCCAATATAAAAGCCACTATTAATGGTCGATTAGAGTTTAGATATATTGTATATAATTTACTTTAATGAAAATTTTTATATGTTATGATGCGTATAAGAGAAATTCAGAATCCAAGTAATTCGTTCTCGTTAGCCATCTTCTTATTATAAAGATAAGGGTTATATTGGACACTATAATGGAGGTGATACCATGGAAAGAGAATGGTTATTTTTAGATACGGGATATCATGATGCAGCCGTTAATATGGCCCTTGATGAATGCTTGATTAACTGGCTTCATGAAGGTAGAATCCAACCAACACTGCGGTTTTATGGATGGGAAAAGCCTAGTTTATCGATTGGTCATTTTCAAAAGGCGGAAAAAACGATTGACTTTAGTGCTGTCAACAAACACAGCTGCCAATTTGTCCGCAGGCTGACAGGCGGAAGCGCTGTACTGCATGACCATGAGCTAACTTATAGTCTTGTTATCTCAGAACAGGACCCAGGTATTCCACAATCAGTGAAAGATGCTTACTATATTTTATCAAAAGGTGTTTTAGAGGGATACAAGAACTTGGGTATTGAGGCAGACTATGCGATTCCGGATGAACAGGTTGCAAGAGGGCAATCAGCGATTTGTTTTGAAGAGCCTACTTATTATGAAATGGTTGCTGATGGAAAAAAACTCTCCGGAAATGCACAGACACGGAAAAACGGTGTGCTGATGCAACATGGATCGATTCCAATAACGATGAATACAGATATGTTATTTGATTTGTTTCGTTTTCAAACTGAAGAAAGCAGGGCTCGAAAGCATAAAGCATTTCAGAATAAGGCAGTCACAATTAATCAACTAACGGATCAACATCATACATATGAGACGATGACTGCAGCTTTTAAAAAAGGCTTTTCAACAGGTTTAAACATAACGTTCAGGCCGCTGGAACTTTCAGAAAGGGATTGGGAAGAAGTCTTTCACCTGGCGAATACAAAATACAAATCAGAAGCCTGGAATTTTCATTTATCAAAGGAGCGTGTCACAAGTGGCCAAACAAGCTGAGCACATACGTAAACCGGAGTGGCTAAAAACGAGGATCAACACTAATAAGTCGTATCAAAAGCTCAAAAATCTTATGCGTGATAACCGATTAAACACAGTTTGTGAAGAAGCAAAGTGCCCGAACATTTATGAATGCTGGAGTGAAAGAAAAACTGCTACCTTTATTATCTTAGGGGATACATGTACACGCGGGTGCGGCTTTTGTGCTGTCAAAACAGGTCTCCCGAATGAATTGGACTGGGGAGAACCAAAACGAGTTGCAGATTCCGTTGAGGTCATGGAGTTAAAACATGTGGTCGTAACAGCCGTCGCACGAGATGACTTGAACGATGGCGGTGCAGCCGTGTTTGCTGAAACTGTTCGTGCCATCCGCGAACAAAATCCAGCTTGTACAATTGAAATACTTCCTTCAGATATGAAGGGAGATTATGAGAGCCTCCATACATTAATGGACAGTCAACCGGATATTTTTAACCACAATATTGAAACGGTTCGCCGCTTGACTAAACGTGTTAGAGCAAAAGCTACTTATGATAGATCACTGCAACTTTTAAAACGTGTTAAAGAAATCGCTCCAACGACACCAACAAAATCCAGCATCATGGTCGGCTTAGGTGAAACGAAGGAAGAAGTTATTGAGGCAATGGATGACTTATTGGCACATGATGTCAATATCCTAACCATTGGACAGTATCTACAGCCAACCAAAAAACACTTAAATGTCGAACGTTATTATCATCCGGATGAGTTTGAGGAATTAAAGAAAATTGCATTGGAAAAAGGTTTTACCCATTGTGAATCAGGACCACTTGTAAGATCTTCCTATCATGCAGATGAACAAGTGAGCAAAGCATCAGCACAACGAAGAATTCAATATATGCAAGGCTATGAAGAACAAGAAAATACAGAAGTAGACTTTAAATTCTTTTAATCTGTTTTATCCAGTGGCACCTAATTGTTTATAAAGAACCGCTAGTTATGAAAGATGAGTTCATTGTCACATGAACTGTCCCCCCAAAAGTTAGACCGAAAATCTAACTTTTGGGGATATTGTTGTGTCCAAATATAATGTCGTATTTAATATGCCATAGTAAAAGCATATTTGAATAATTCATTTGTCAAATTAAGTGAGACAACATACTGTCATCGACAAAATACTAGACAAATCGTTAAGGTCTTTCGAATATCTTATTTAATTGCAAGTATTGACGTCAATGCCCTTCTATAATTTAAATTAGTTTTCCTTTCTTCTTGGCATTTCCATCCAACCCTGCTCCTATCGCTATACCAATGCACATCCCCATGAGCATTCCGAGTACAAGATTATCAAAAAGGAGCAAACCCAATGGCAAACCCAAACCGTTTCCAATAGATATAAATGCCATCATATAAAAGTTTTCAGATGTTAGTTGATGTGTATGTTGTAAATGCGAAGTCACTTGCCTTGTTTGTTTATTATGAATTTTATAATCTTCTTTGGTGAGTTGATGAACGTTAGATAACATATATTCAAAATGATTCTCTAACTCTACTGAATACTTCTGGCATTCTTCACATTCGGAAGAATATGAATCTAACCTTTGAATGCTTCGTATGTACTTGTCCAATTCGAGTTTAGTTGCTGTTTTTTCATCTAAGTTATGCTTTATCTCTTTTATATTCTGGGTCAATTCCTCTACACGTTCGGGATTCACGATCTAGCCTCCTAAAAGTCCATTATGAAGTTGAGCACCTGCTTTTAGAGAAAAACTAACCAAGCAGAAAGTAGATTGAATAACTTTTCTCATATATTAACATAGTTTAGTGTATTAACACTAAACTAGACAAAAACGTTAGAGTCTTTCAACTTGAACGCGACAGGTGATAAGTAATTAAGTGATTAATGGGTAGGATATAATTGAACCGGTGCACACAATCAAAAAATTCAAGGTCAAGTGTCTTATCGTTCAATAAAATAGGTACCTTTTACAAACTCTATTCTGATTACCTTGAAGGTTGTTTCAGCAACGGCATTGTCATAAGGGAACTTGGTTGCTGAGGAGATTAACCAGGCATTTGCCGATTCCTCAAATGGAAACACCATTAAACCAATTTTGAAAATGTAATGACGATGAAGTACATGTTTACTGTACTAAGCTTCAAAAATTAACCCAGTAGTATTTTAGTGAGTTGACTGGTGCAAGTCCGGTATTAAACCGAGCTTGCACCAGTCTATTTTAACTGACCAGGATTAGCATTATTTCCCTTTAACGTTTTCACATACGTTAGTTCGAATTGGCTCAACAACTTCACGGTCAATCATTTCATAAACGTACTACTTTCCTCTTCTACAAGTACCATTTCGTCTCCTCTTTCGATATTACAAATAGGGGAAAATAACATGGAGCCTAAGAAATTTTCTCTATTAATATCAATATCGTTGGTTTTGGATGAATTCAGTAAATCAACCGCATCAAAATCAAATTGAATGCCATGTTAAAATTTCACCAGTGAACATCCTCTATATCATCTCTATTTCTTCAAACGTTTAACGGCTTCATTCGGCTGTTCACTCCTTGAAATAGCTGAAATCACACTTACCCCTGCACCTGTCTGTCTCACATGCTGAGCATTCGATTCATCAATACCCCCTATTGCGACGACAGGCAATGGCACCTGTTCTTGGATAAAACGAAGACCTTCGATGCCAATTACTTCTTTCGCATCATCCTTTGAAGAAGTTTTGAACACAGGACCGACACCAAGGTAGTCAGCCAAATCCCAACGACTGACATGAAGCTCTTCAGTTGTAGAAATGGATAGCCCTATTAGGAGCTCAGGAAACATTTCCCGAATTTCCCTAATATCACTGTCGTCCTGACCAATATGAACGCCGTCTGCTTCCAATTCACGAACAATTTCAATATCATCATTTACAAAGAAAGGGATGCCGTAGTCTTTACAAATCCTTCGCAAACGGTGACCAAGCTTTATCTTTGCCTGCCCACTCAGCGCATTTTTACCCTTTTCTCGGAATTGAAAGGCTGTAATGCCACCATGGATCGCCTGTTGCAACACCATTTCCGGGTCCTTCCTGCAATCCTGACTCCCCATGATGAAATATGTGTGCAGATAGTCAGTCATCGGTATCCCCCAATTCATCCAGCAGGTGAGGAATAAATGTCCCAGGGCCTCCCGCTTTCTTCTCAGCACGTTCGGCAGCTTTATTGTAGAAATTAATAGCGAACTGTACTGCTTCTATTTTCTCTTCCTCAATAGAAATGCAGGCGGCTATCAGAGATCCGAGCAGACACCCTGCGCCTGTAATGTAACCGAGGAGTGGTGTTCCGTGCGAAGACGTGAAGAAGTCTTTTCCATCACTAATGACATCTGTCTCTCCAGTCACTACAACCATCGTCTGTAAAGTCTTCGCCGCTTCTAAAGCAATGACTTCTACATCCCCACCTTCTTCGGAATCCACGCCTTTTACCTTCAAAGGAATATCGGCAAGCGCACCTATCTCTCCAGCATTCCCCTTCACGACAGAGATATCGACTTCATTCATAATCCTTTGAACCGCCTGTTTCCTGAAAGTAGTTGCACCCGCACCAACAGGATCTAGAAGCACAAGAACCCCTGCTTTATTTGCAGTTTTTCCTGCTTTAATCATAGTTTCTAAATCCTCTTTCCTGACGGTACCAATATTCAGTACGATGGCATTCGCGATACCGGCCATTTCTTCAATCTCTTCTTTTTCCTTAGACATAACAGGACTGCCACCGAATGCGAGCAGACCATTCGCAGTAAAGTTCATGACCACCTCATTCGTGATGTGATGAACGAGCGGGCGTTCTTCCCTCAATTGTTCAAGATTCATTGTTCTCTCTCCTTTCTGTGAGCCCAATGATTGGTAGGACCATTCCCGGATCCAATATCAAAAGAATAACGGATAGCTTCAGTGATGAAGGGCTTTGCCTGTTCGACAGCACCCGAAAGTGTTCGTTTCATCGCCAGATTGGCCGCAATCGCCGAAGCATACGTACAACCAGTACCATGCGTATTCTCTGTCAGAACTTTATCCTCTCGATACATTCTAACTTCTTCTCCGTCATATAATACGTCCACCGCTTCCCCGTCTAGATGACCTCCTTTAACAAGTGCTCCACCTGCTCCAAATTCTTCTACCAAACGCCGGGCTGCTTCTTCCATGTCACGTTCTGTACTTATTTCCATCTCCAGTAATGTTTCCGCTTCAGGTATATTCGGTGTGATGACCGTTGCATAAGGAAACAGGTACTCAGATAAAGCTGCTCTCGTCTCCTCTTCCATGAGCGGGTGACCACTGGTAGACACCATAACCGGATCACACACGTAAGGGATATTCTGACGTGCGATCCATGTCCCTACCACCTGCGCCGTCTCTCTCGTCGCTATCATTCCAGTTTTGATGACATCGACAGGCAAGTCTTCTTCTATGGCCGTAAGTTGTGTTTCAATAAAAGACGCTGGAACATGATGAACACCTTGAACGCCTGTCGTATTCTGGGCTGTTAGCGAGGTGAGCACAGACATGCCATACACTTTCCATTCTTCAAATGTTTTGAGATCTGCCTGTATACCAGCTCCTCCCCCAGAATCAGAACCAGCAATTGTAAGGGCTGTAAACGGCTTCATTTCAGCACCCCTTCTGCAACCGGCCAACCTTCGAGCGTATAAGACATCTCCCAGAAAGCATATTCCAGCTGACAACTCTTTCTAAAAGCATCTTTCATAAGCTTGCGATCCTCAGAAGAGGCTGCTTCAGCTTCTTCATTTAGACGCTTCAACAAATAGTCAGTCGTATAAGTAATCGAATCATCAGCATAAAATTCAATCCATTCATAAAAAGGATGATCAGGCTCCGGAGAGAATTCTTTCTTCAGTTCCTGGCCGATTTCCTGATACGTCCACGGACATGGTAGCATGGCTGCGATTGTTTTACCGAGAAGCCCTTCCGTCGCGACACTTTTCATATGCGTACGGTAATGGTCAGCCGTAGGCGGTAGCGGGAAGCCTTGAAGCTCTTCGTATGGCACACCAATATAGTTACACAAGTTACGGTGTGGATGGATCTCATCTCCAAGTACAAAAGCGATTTGTGCCTGGAAAAAGGCAATATCCTCGCGTTTTTTCGATTGAGATACCGCCGTTCCATATAGCTGCATGAACGTGTTCAAATATTCATAGTCCGCCTTCACATAATGAGCAACTGCTTCGTCTGGTAACTCGCCTTCTCCAAGTCCACGAACAAACGGATGATCAAAAATCGCCTGAAATATATCATCGTTTTCTCTTCTCAATTCTTCTGTAAACGTCATAAAAATAGCCTCCTTATTTTGTATACAGGAAGCCACTCGAAATTTTGAGTGCTTCCCTTCGTCGGCATGACCCGAATCAGGTTCAAAGGGACTAAGGCTTTGCCTTATCTCAGCGATGATATTCGCGCCCCTAGCAACGTTTTATACATTTATGACAACGGTTGGTCACTTCAATTACCACCATCTTTAACATCCAAGTGAAATGGTAATAATGCAGTTTATAGCATGCTTTAGAAAGTAAGATTCACCCCTACCAAACAAGCAACTATATTCTAAGTCTTCTCAAAGCTAACAAATCAACCATGGTCATCATCTATTCCCCTCCTCTTCTCATGAATAATGGGAAAATGAAAACAAAAAACCGGATCCCTTAATAAATGGGACCCGGTTTGTCAATTGTATGTTGACTACTTCCCCACGCTGGCATCACCCAGATCAGGTCCCAAGAGTCGGAAAGTAAAGCTTTCCTCTCAGCCCGCTTAACAGGCACCCCTAGTAGTTGAACGTCATTATTCACTTGGATAATAATAGTATAACAAAGTTCAGAAAGTTACGCATCTTTTGCAACAGAAATATTCTTCTATATTACACTCGGCTTGCTCATGATGGCAATGCAGGGTGTTAAAGATATAAATGACCAATAATATAACCAAGACAGTAGCGAAAGAGAAATCTGTTTTTGGTACATAAACAAAGCTATTTGATTCAAACAAATCCTGTTGACGAATAGGGAATATTCACTAGTTCTGCACTTCAACTCTGTTATCTCAAAGAACTCCTTTTTTTAACTTACATCGGGTGCATTGATACTTCATCAATGCACCCGATTTTTGGTAAGTGCTTAACTATTCTCGAAAAACATCGTTATTTAGTAGGCAATGGTGCTCGCTGAGAAATAAACCCTTTGTCCACTAATTCATTCCAAAATGATTGTGGGATGTCTTGATTCATCATCTCTATATCTTCTGCAGTGTGCTCTGGACGCGTTGAACCTGGAATAACAGCTTTTACTGCTGGATGAGCAGTTGAAAATTGTAAGCCTGCTGCTTTCAAGCTTACATTATGATCTTCTGCAATTTCTTTTAACTGCTTTACTTGATGGAGTCTATTAGGATCAGCTTTAGCATAATCAAAATGATCGCCTCCAAGTAACGCACCCGAATTAAATGGACTTCCTACAATGATATCTACACCCTTTTCCTCAGCTTTTGGCAGCATGCGCTCTAAGGCATGCTCATGCTGTAAAAGCGTGTATTGTGTGGCAGATAAGCAGACATCAGGTTGAGCTTCTTCTAAGTCCATGGCTAGTTCAATAGGTTCAGTTGTATTAACACCAAGTCCCCATGATTTGATTACCCCTTCTTCACGAAGGCGACTTAAGACACGAAAGGCGCCATTTCTAGCCTCATCAAATTTTGTGATCCAGTCATCCCCATGAAAATCAGGGGAAACATCATGAACGAAGACCATATCCAAGTGATCGGTTTTTAACCGTTCTAAACTTTGTTCAATAGATTTCATGGTGGCTTCCTCTGTATAATCCGTTATGACTTTATTTTGACGACCATCCTCAAATAAGCCTTCTGCATTTTCTTTTTCATCGGTAATATAACGTCCAACTTTCGTCCCTATGAAATAATCATCACGATTATACGCTGATAACGCCTCGCCTAAACGCATTTCCGCTAAACCTGCTCCATAAAAAGGTGCAGTATCAAAATAGCGAATTCCTTGATTCCAGGCGGTTTGTATGGTTTTTTGCGCTTCCTCTTCTGGAACATCTCTGAACATATTCCCTAATGGCGCGGTTCCAAGACCTACTTTATGTTTAAGTGCTTTCTCTAACGAATTCAACTAAACTCCTCCTTATCATGAAGTTATATACTTAATTTCCCACTTATACATTACACTAAAACATGAAGACTTGGAAATTTTTAAATGTTTTAGGTTGTAACCTTACTAACTTCTAAATAAGTTTAAACACTTTTTTCTATGGATTGATCTGAATTATTAGCTATATTTTGCACAGATTGACCAGTATCACAAGCGCTTATATGAAGGAAAATCATTGTTATAATTATCACCTTTTTCACATATCACACTCTGTTCTTTAAAAATGATTTCTATGTTTTTAAAAATTTAATACTATCTCCATCTATTTGTGATACGGTTCCCCCCGCATAATCCTAAACGCGCGATAAACCTGCTCCACCAAGATTAATCGCATCAACTGATGAGGATACGTCATCTTACTAAATGAAATCGCTAAGTCACTACGTTGTTTAATGTCGTCACTTAACCCAAGTGAGCCACCAATCACAAAGGCGACTTTACTTTTGCCGTATGTAGCTAGGTCGTCGAGTTTTTGGGCGAATTGTTCAGATGTGAGTTGTTTGCCGTCGAGATCTAAGGTGATGACGTATTGATCTGTGGATAACTTTGTGAATATCTTCTCTCCTTCCTTCTGTTTGACTTGTTTTTCTTCCGCTTCACTTAATTGATCAGGTGCTTGTTCGTCTGGTACTTCTTCAATTTTAACTTTGGCATATTTGCTTAGTCGTTTTAAGTATTCGTCGATGCCTTGGATTAGATACTTCTCTTTTAACTTGCCGACGGATATGATGGTAATCTGCATGAAATCCCTCCATGAGCGCATTCTTTTGAATCATCTTTACTTCATTTTAATATTTACGTTTGTTTCATCGCTTTCAATTACAAATGTTCGTTTTTCAATCTATGTCTCTTTCACTATGTCATAAGTCGTGTATCTCTTGCAACGTTGATGTTATCGGATTTGGAGTTATTCAGACTGTTAACAGGTGTTGTTGATAACTTGTTCATAAACTCTTTATAGCTTGTGTAATGTTGTCTATAAGTGGATTTATCCACAGAGTTACACACATATTAACATATGTTCGTGCTATATTTAGTGAGATATTCTTATCTTCCTCCATATATAGAGAATTAAACTATTTTCCACCCACATGATGTGTATAAATCGGTGAATAGTGTGTACAACTGGCTATATCCGAATATTAAAAAGAACTTACCCACAGTGTGAGTAAGTTCTTCATTCATCATTTAAAATTCTTGTGATGTGAGTGAGATCGTTGTTTCTTGTTGTTCGCCGTTACGATAGTACGTGACGTTAATGTCTTGTCCTGCTTCTGCTTCGTTATACAGATATTGTCGTAACTGAAGGACATTTTCGATTGATTGTCCATCAATCTCAACGATCACATCATATTGTTCTAAGCCACCTTGTGCTGCTGGTGACATATTCTCAACAGATGCAACCACAACACCTTTTTGCACATCTTCAGGTAGGTTTAAGGTATTTTGCCAATGATATTTCGGCACATCTGCTAATGACATTGGTGAAATACCAACGTATGGTCTCGTGACAGCTCCATCTGCTTCTAGCTCATCCATGATTGGTTTCGCGGAACCAATTGGGATCGCAAAACCAAGTCCTTCTAACTGAGCAGAAGAGATTTTCATGGAGTTAATCCCGACAAGTTGACCTTTCATATTGACGAGCGCACCACCTGAGTTACCAGGGTTAATGGCTGCGTCTGTCTGTAGGACTTCCATTTGCCAATCTTTAGTGCCATCTTCATTTAAGTCAACTGGAATTAAACGGTCTTTACCGCTGACAACCCCTTTAGTCACAGACCCTGCAAATTGTAGACCTAATGGGTTACCAATCGCAACAACAGGTTCACCCACATCTAAGGAGTCTGATTGACCTAACTCAATGACTTCACTGACATGTTCGTTATCAATGCGTAGAACAGCTAAGTCCGTGTACATGTCACTTCCAACAACTTCGGCTTCTACTTGTGTCTCATCTTGAAAGACGACCTCTACTGAACTAGCGCCTTCAATCACATGATGATTGGTCACGACATAAGCTGAGCCGTCTTGTTCTTTATAAACAACACCTGAGCCTGTAGACCCTTGGCCAGATTCTTGTTGTTGTCTACCAAAAATATTCTGTTCTTGTATATTCACAACACCAACTATGGCATTCGATACACTATCGACCACTTCTGTTGTTTGTGTGGAAATATCGACATTAACATTTTCGGAATTACTGTTGCCACTTTGTCCTTGTGAATCTTCTGAGTTTGCGTTCTCCGTTTCCTCAGTGTTATTCGTATCATTCGACTCATCTAACGTCATATTCATATCTGTGAATGACGTTAGTAAAATAAACATGATAATTGATCCAATAACTGCACCCACTACACCTATAAGCCAGGATTTATTCGACTTAGACTTAGGTGTTTGGTTATGCTCATTTTGATCATCATAACTCATCTTACCACCTCGCTATGGGATTTTAATCTATTACAACGTTGTGAATATCAATTATCAACGTTATAAACGAATCAAGGGTGTCGGCTTAATTGGACTTGTCGGGACAAGGTCCAAGCCGTCTCCAATGGGATAGTCGTATTGGGTTAAGGTTTGTGAAACACTCATCTGCGCCAAATCAACCATATTGTTATCTTGGCTTAAATGACCTAAAAATATTTGCTTTGTCTGATCGCCGATGACATCCATCATCGCCCATGCGGCATCATCATTCGAGACATGACCTAAGTCACTGAGAATTCGCCGCTTCACATTCCACGGATACCGACCCATTTGTAACATACCCACATCATGGTTCGTTTCAAACAGGATCGCATCAGCATTTTCTACAGTCTTCTTCATCCGTTCTGACACATAACCCGTATCAGTTAATAAAGCGACTTTCTTTCCTTCATGGTGAAAGACATAAAACATCGGATCTGCTGCATCATGAGACACACCGAAACTTTCGACATCTAAATCCGCAAAGGTTCGAACGGTTTCCATATCAAATTCGAACTTCTGCTCTTGGCTGACTTTGCCAATCGATGAATTCATGGCGCTCCATGTCTTCTCATTAGCATAGATCGGCAAGTTATAACGCCTAGCCATGATGCCTAACCCTTTTATATGGTCACTATGTTCATGCGTAACTAAGACACCATCTAAGTCATTTGGGTTCACCTCGACTTCATCGAGCAATGTTTCAATCTTCTTACCACTTAACCCAGCATCAACGAGCCATTTCGTTTGTTCTGTTCCGATATAGAATGCATTCCCGGAACTACCTGATGCTAAAACACTAAATTCTAAGCTCATTCTGTTTCACTCCGAATCAGTTCCTCTACTTGATAGTCTACAAAATAGGTGATGGAATCGACAAACTCCTCTTCCTCACTAGGAATGACTTGTCCTTCAATTGCATTCACAAAGTGTGTTTCTTCATCATTAATCGTGATTTTCCATGTCGGGGTAAAGATTTGTTCCCCTTCTTCGAGTGGCACTAACGTATGATACCCCAAACTCATGTCCGTAATCTCATCTTGGCGTTCTAATACATCAGAATACAATATTTTAATGACGCTCATCGGATCAAGAACCGTTTGAGGTTCGCTTTCTTCTTCCGGTTCACCTAACAAGGTTTGAGCGTAGCTTGTCACTTCACCATTTTCATTTAAGAGTACAGCTAAGACACCTGAATAATTGAAAAATACGGGACGATCGTTCTGTTTTTGGAAATACAAGATTAATCGATTATTATAGGATTTCCAGAACTCATAATCCTCACCACGATACACATGATCTAAAATATCATTATCCCCTCCATCAAGTTCTAGAGGTTCATTGAATTGACTCACGATCGTATCATCATTCATAATCACCATTTCTTGATTATTAAATGAGTTTTCTATATTATTAAAGTCTTCTTCTGTGAATTCGTAGCGATTCGATGAGATATAGACCTCTTCTTTACCTGATTCTGGTAATTCTCCTACCTCAATTTCTTGCGCTTCTAAACGTTCCTCAAAACTCGCTTGCGATGACCGTTCCAGATCCGTGTCACTGATTTTTTCAAATAATTGTTGCCCTAAGAACACATTAAGGATGAGAAAGCTGATTATAAACAATGATTTAATTTGTCCCCACTGCATGCTTATCCATCCTCCTGCAGGGTGATTTGTTCTTCAAAATAGCCAAACGGACGCCAATCCCCTGCATATTTAATAAACCACTTCGGTTCTAAAAATAACACATTACTCGAGCCTTCTTCTTCACTCAAGTCATAGCCCATCTTAATATCGCTGACTAATGATAGAGATATCTCTTGTGAGCTCCTTTCTAAGTAGTTATAGATCGATATGCCTGACGTAAGCTCCACGTTATCCCGATCCTGAAACGGTGTCGTGAGTTTAAACAACGGGCGTGACAGTGACTCTAGCTCTTGATTAGCCCATATCTGCTGCAACGTCACATATTGATTATCATCAAAAACAGGATACCCATTCTGATGCATGCGATATTGAATCGTTTGGCTCTGTTCGCTTAATTCACTCGCGTTAAAATTATTCGTCCACCCATAGTAGTCATTTGTATGATTCATACTTCTAGTCAATAATTCCATTGAGTTCAAATCGCTCAATTCTTCAGTGGCTGGTTTTAAATATTCAATATAATGACCCGAACTAAATGCGCTATTAAATCTTAATAAGCGTGATCCGTCTGTTAATATTTTTTCATAATCTCCGCCTGTAGTTTGTTGGCTAATCAATGTCGGATTACTAAATAACACATTTCTAAGCGGCTGTTCGTCTAATTCGTTTAACAAAACCGTATGCTCTGTTGCTATTGTGTCTTCGCGTGTTAAATAAATATAGTCCCTCGGCTGGTCTTCGTGAAGTTCCACTTTCTCCATTGAGGCTGTATTGTCATCATAGATATAGCCTTGTAAATGATCATAAGCACTTACAGATTCGATCAATCCATTTAACACTTGATCATGACGATCGGAGGTGAAACTCACACGAATTTGTTCTTCTGAGCCTCGCGTTAATTGAAAGAAAACACGATTAAATGAACCAGTCTGTTGATTCGTGCTATCATCAACATCGAATAATTGATTAATCGCTTCATATGGAACACTGACTGGCATCACCAATTCAACATTAGGTGTCCAAACATCACCATTTTCTTCCGATGGGTACTGATCTAATTTCGAAAATGTCCAATCTGACATATCCTGAAATAACTGCTGTTCCTCTGTTTTACTCTTTAATCTTGAGAAAGTATTGTTGTTATTAAAAATAATTTGATCAGGCGTCATAACTTCACTGATTGTCTGCTGCTCACCGTCTAATTCATTCTCTTCTAAATACGTAATCTCATCCATTTCTTCGTATTGAGGTTGATATGTCCATAAAGCAAAGGTTAGCCCTAGACTTGTCGCAACGAGGATGACTAAAACAGCTGATTTTAACTTTTCTAAATCCATATTTCATCACCCTCGCTTCTTACGCATCAACGGTAGACGGAATGAGATTGTAGTCCCTTGATTCTCACGACTTTCAGCACGAATAGTTCCATCGTGTGCTTCGATTATTTCTTTTGCTATAGCCAAACCAAGTCCAGTTCCGCCTAACTGACGGGTCCGAGCTTTATCAACACGATAGAAGCGATCAAAGATTTTATCAATCTTCTCATCAGGAATCCCGACACCTTCATCGGTCACTTTAGTCACAATATGGTGCTTTTGGACTTCAACTTTGACTTGAATTTGGCCGCCCTCAGGAGAATATTTCATCGCATTCGAAATGATATTATCGAGGACTTGTGTAATTTTATCAGAGTCCATCCAAACATAATAACGTTTATTCGGCAGACCGCGTTCAATAGAAAGGCCTGGCCTTAAATTAATCTCAAATCGATCGACAATTTGATCAATAAACGCAATATATTCTGTTCGCTTCTTCTCTAATCTGTAATCCTTATTATCCATTTTTGAAAGTTGTAATAAGTCATTCACGAGTCGAATCATTCGTTCAGACTCATTCTGAACAACATTCAAGAACTTCGGTGCAATCTGCTCATCTTGCCATGTGTTCCCATCAGTTAACGCTTCTAAATAACTCCGCATCGTCGTTAGCGGTGTGCGTAACTCATGCGATACATTCGCGACAAATTCGCGTCGTTCACGTTCAACCTTCTCTTCTTCCGTGACATCACTTAATACAGTTAAGAAGCCATTCATTTCTTCCTCATCATCTTGGAAGACTGAGAAATTCGCTTTAAGTAATAATTCTTGATTTCCATCTGAAAAGTCAATAATTGTGCTACTAAGTTCCTTAATTTCATCTAAGTGATCCACATGATCATATAATCCGAGCACATCAAGAAGGGGTTGTCCTTGTACTTCAATGTACTCTTTGCCGATCAATTTCGATGCGGGCTCATTCATTAGAATGATGTCGCCATAATCATCTGTTGCAATCACTCCATCTGTCATATTCGATAAGACTGAACTTAACTTACGCCGTTCTTCTTCTGTTGTTGCCTGTGCTAAGTGTAATTGCTCATTTAATTCATTAAAACTAACTGCTAATTGACCAATTTCATCTTCACCATGAACTTCAACTTGATTGGAATAGTCACCCGTTGCCATTACTTTCGCCTGTTTCCGCATTTCCATAATGGGTCGAGTGATCGTCCTGGCGACTAATACACCTAATAAAGCAGAAACTGTAATCGCGAGCATCGTACCATTTGCAAAAATACTGTTAATATCATCGAGCTGTGAATAAACACTTTCAATCGAAGCTTCAAGCGATAAAGCTCCGACAATCTCGCCATCCGCTTCAATTGGCGTGGAAATCACAAGCGTTCGGTGCCCAATTTGAGAGTTATAGACAATGGTTTCTTCTCGATTACCTCCTGGTGAGAGAGCTCGTTGAATCCTGGGCTCAGTCGTACGGTTACCAACATTCTCTTGACCAAACTGGCTCGTGGTCCCTAATACCCGACTATTACTATCAATGACTTGGATTTTGGTTATGTCTTCTGAATCAAAGTCATAAATAATCGACTGAACGTCTTGTTCAAGTGACGGTTCATCCTCATCACGTTCAGCGGATAAAGCTTGTTCTAAGTTATAATTCAGTAATTCTACACGGTCGTTAATCGATTCAGTAAAATTATCTAATAATTGCGTTTCAAGTTGGCGAGCAAAATAGGCACCAATCACTTGAATAGCAATTAGTAATAATAGAATATAAATAATAATAAATTTTAATTGAATCGATTTGAAGAAGCTTTTAAGCCTATTCATTCAATCTACTCCTGCTCAGGATTTCGTAGGTAGTAGCCCACACCTCGTCGCGTCACAATCCATGTTGGGTTACTCGGGTTGTCTTCTATTTTTTCACGTAATCGACGAACGGTCACATCCACTGTCCGGACATCGCCGTAATAGTCGTAACCCCATACGGTTTCAAGTAAATGTTCACGTGTCATCACTTGTCCTATATGTTTAGCTAAGTATAATAAGAGTTCAAACTCTCGGTGAGTTAAGTCTACTGGCTCACCGTAGCGTGTAACGGAATAATTTTCTCGGTTAATATCAAGGCCGCCGATCTTAATATTAGGAATCGACCCTTGAGGTAATTCTTGCCCTTCTGTCCCACGACGTCTTAAATTCGCTTTCACACGGGCAATGAGTTCCCGATTACTGAACGGTTTTGTGACGTAATCGTCAGCGCCTAATTCTAAGCCTAACACTTTATCGATTTCTGAGTCTTTGGCTGTCAGCATAATAATCGGAATTTGATAATCTTGACGAATTTCCCGACATACTTCCATACCATCTTTCTCAGGTAACATAATATCTAATAAGATTAAATCAGGTTCTTCTTGTTTCGTTAAATTGACTGCTTCATCTCCATCATAAGCACAGATTACATCATAACCTTCTTTTTCTAAGTTAAATTTTAATATATCTGCAATGGGTTCTTCATCATCGACAACTAAAACTAAATGTCGCATCATCTGACACCATCCTTAAACGTATTTATTTCTTATTTTATCTTAATTTAGTGTAATTGTCTTACTATTTCCCTAATTTTACTTTAGTTACACTTTTTTGACCTATTTAAAGAACCTCTAGCTAATTTTTTAGCTAGAGGTTCAAAACTTATTTGAAATAAGGTCCTGGATTAATGGAACTACCATTCTTCTTGAGTTCTAAGTGGAGATGTACCCCTGTTGAACGTCCTGTTGTACCCATTTGGCCAATAGATTGACCTTTTTGAACAGTTTGACCAACATTAACATCAACTGATGATAAGTGGGCATACAATGTACGATAACCGTTATTATGGTCGATAATAACTCGATTACCGTGACCACCTGAATGATAACCAGCTTCAACAACCGTTCCGTTATCAGCAGCTTTAATTGTACGGTTACTGACACCAGCAATATCGATTCCATTATGGTGAGAACCCCAGCGTGGACCATAAGTACTTGTTAAATGACCACCTACAGCAGGCCAAGCGAAGTTCCCTGTTCCACGAGAAGGAATCACTTTAGTTCCTTCTTTAATAATTTTATCCTGAGCTTCTTCTACGACTTCTTCATCTACTTTTTCTTTAGAGACTTCCTTGCCATTCTCTACTTTAACCTGATATGTGATTTCTTTCTTACCATCAGATCCCTCTTGCTCTACTTCTGATTCGCCTTCATAAAGCGAATCCGTTTCTTCGGTTACTTCTTCATATTCAATCGTTTCTTCTTCTGTCACTTCTTTCGAATAGCTAACATCAACTAGAGAAGTCGTTCCTTTTACGTCAAGGCTTTGCCCTACTTGAATAACACTATCTTCTTCTAAATCTGAGTTTAAGCTGACTAATTCGTCAGTGCTTAAGTCATGTTTACTAGCAACAGTTGAGATTGTTTCACCATCTTGAACTTTATAAGACTGCTCTGTTTCAACGCCTCGTTCAATTAATTTAGCTAGTTGTTCAACTTCAAGTAATTGTTGAGATTCTACTTTTGTTTCTTTAAATGAAACATCTTCGGTAAATCCGACGTCTAATTTCGTAGAACCTTCATCTAATTCAATTGATTGTTGGAAGTATAATTCTTGATTTTCTTTATCTGGGTTATCAGATAAATCAGTGTCTAATGATGATTCTGGTAGTAATTGACTGATTTTTGCTGATTTATCTTGTTTATCGAATTTGTCTTTTAATAGTTCAAAATCTTGATCAACATCATCTGGTAAATCGTCATCAATAACTTGATTAACAGCTTGATTGGCTTCATCTAAATTGTTGACATAACCAAGCACCTGATCACCAACTGTTAATTCAATAGCTGATGCAGCAAATGATAAATCTTCTTCTAATGTCGATTTTACTTGATCTGTACCATCTGGCTCTGAGAAGACAAATTCTTCAACGAATTTAATCTCTTGAGAAGGCACCAAGTCAATATTTTCATCAGAATGAGATTTTTCAGCTGATTGTTCTTGTTCATCTATAAAATCTTGAACATTTTCTTTATTTCCTACCGTTCCTATATGTTTATCATCCATGTAGACGTGGTATACATTTGATAGATTAACGTTTTCACTATCAGCATGCACCGTTCCGAAGATCAATCCTGTACCTAAAACAGATGTTACAATTGTTTTCTTTAGCCAAGATTGACTGAGGAGATTGCTGATTTGTGTCTTACTATGAGACATTAACGTCCTCAAGTTAACCAATTTCTTTTCCCCCAATAAGTTCCTATGTTATTTATATGTTTACTCTATTATATTTAGATAGATTTAAACTGACAGTGTACAATGTACCATAAATTCTTTACCAGAATAAACCGTTTTAACACACTTGTAATGAAATTGTATAGAACTTGGAATAAATTTGAACTCCAACCAATGTAATGGTAGTTAAATTGTTGATTAGTGGATTTTTTTGTCAGTTTTTTGATATAAAAAGACACAGTCAATGAACTGTGTTAAAAATGGTGGCTCGGGACGGAATCGAACCGCCGACACACGGATTTTCAGTCCGTTGCTCTACCGACTGAGCTACCGAGCCGTATAATAATAAAATATTGTTATTTCAAACACTATGTTTTCTATTAAATAGTGTTTTTTTACTCACAGACTTAGGTGATGATCTTGTTTTCACGTGAAACATAATTAGAATGGCGGTCCGGACGGGACTCGAACCCGCGACCTCCTGCGTGACAGGCAGGCATTCTAACCAACTGAACTACCGGACCTTTTGCCGACAGATTAAATCTTATCACAGCCATTTTCTCTTTGACAAGCTATTTTATAAAATTAATAAAAATTCCCGCCTCCTCATATCAGTTGAGGAGGCGGGTTCTTTATGTGAGCTCATTATTTATTAAATTAATAGCTCTATTTATGAGATAACTTCGACAACTTATTTAACAAAATCGGGAGATTATTTAATAAGTTATTGGAAAAGAGCGTGACGGACAATCGTCTGGTCTCGGTCTGGTCCAACTGAAAAGATCGCCACACGCGTCTGAGTTAAAGCTTCGATGCGCTCAATATAATGTTGTGCCGCTTCAGGTAAATCTTCAAATGAACGAACATTCGATAAATCTTCCTGCCAGCCTTCCAACGTTTCATAAACTGGCGTACATGACGTTAACGTTTGGTGAGTTGCTGGATAGCTCCTGATTGTTTCACCATTCACATTATAACCGACACAAATTTTCACTTGATCTAGTCCTGATAATACGTCTAATGAATTCAACGATAAATCAGTCACACCACTTGTCCGACGAGCGTGGTTTAAGACAACCGCATCAAACCAACCCACACGGCGAGGACGACCTGTTGTCGTACCATATTCGCGGCCTACTTCTCGGATTTGTTCACCGATCGCATCATCTAATTCTGTTGGAAATGGACCGTCTCCTACACGTGAAGTGTACGCCTTAGAGACACCAATAATCCGATCAATCTTATTAGGACCGATTCCACTCCCTGTTGCAACACCTGAAGCTGATGTATTCGATGAGGTCACGTAAGGATAAGTACCATTGTCGATATCCAACATGACACCCTGTGCTCCTTCAAACAAGACATCTTGTCCTTCATTTAAAGCTTCATCTAATATAAATGATGTATCTTCTACTAATGGTGCCAATTGTTCGCCATAAGCTCGGTAAGTTTGGAAAATCTCATCTGCATCCAGTGGTTCTGCATCATACAGTTTAGTTAATAGATGGTTCTTTTCTTCAACTTCACGCATAACTCGTTCATAAAGCTGATCAGGTTCAATAAGATCTGCGATTCGAATCCCTGATCGATTAATCTTATCACTATAGGCTGGACCGATCCCTTTTTGAGTCGTACCAATTTGAGATTCTTTTCCTTTAGCCGCTTCTTGCAAACGATCTAGCTCAATATGATACGGCATAATCACGTGAGCACGGTTACTAATTCGTAAATGATCTAAAGAAATCCCAAATTCCTTTAAGTAGTTCATTTCCTTATTCAAGGATTCTGGATTAATCACCATCCCGTTGCCCAACAAACAAAGTTTATCGGGGTTAAACACACCTGATGGAATCAAGTGTAGTTTGTACGTATCTCCGTTAAATTGAATCGTATGCCCAGCGTTATCGCCACCTTGATAACGTGCGACGATATCCGCTTGTTTCGCTAAGAAATCTGTAATTTTACCCTTTCCTTCGTCTCCCCATTGCGTTCCTACAACCACTGCTGTCGTCATGCTGATTCCTCCTAAACATTCCGATATCTTTTTCATCCACGGCTATATTATCATAAACTAGACACCTATTGAAACAAAATCCGAATAAAACTTTTGTGAACTTTAGTAATGTACGCATTTAAGTTCCGAATCAAATGTTGGGGTACTTTCTTAAGAGTACTTCTTATTTATGCCATTTGGCTTTTATACCCTTATATTTATGTTGCAAATGCACGTAGTTCCTTTGCTTTATTTTGATGATATATAGCAAGGATAACAAAAAGGAGTTTGCGTGCTTTTTTTGTCTCATCAAACCACTAAGTTGGCGTCAGGTGAGGAGCGTAGGTGGTGACGCCTGCGGGAACAGCACGCGTCTCGAGACCCCGCAGGCCATGCTTTTCGGCCGAGGAGGCTCGAGCCGTGCCCGCGGCAAGCATCCACCGTAAGCGGATCGCCTGACGCCAACGGCCGCCATCAGACCTCAAGCTGAATTGTGTCTACCCCAACAAATATATTGGAGCCAAAAAAACCTACACATCTTAATCGTGTAGGTTATGCTGGTGGAATATCTGCGTCACTGTAACGCCTGTCTAAGTCAACGAACTTATTGTACTCTTTCACAAAGGCAAGTTCAACTGTGCCGACAGGACCATTACGTTGCTTAGCAATGATAATCTCAATAATATTCTCTTTTTCGCTTTCTTCTTCATAATAATCATCACGGTATAAGAACCCGACGATATCAGCGTCCTGCTCAATACTTCCTGATTCACGTAAGTCAGACATGATCGGTCGTTTATCTTGACGTTGTTCAACCCCACGCGATAGCTGAGACAATGCGATTACAGGAACGCCTAGCTCTAGGGCTAACGCTTTAAGTGAACGTGAGATTTCGGATACTTCTTGTTGACGACTCTCACTACCTCCGGGTGAGCCTTGAATTAACTGTAAGTAGTCAATCATGATCATCCCTAGGCCTTGATCTTGTTTAAGACGGCGGCATTTTGAACGTATTTCATTAATCTTAATACCTGGCGTATCATCAATATAAATACCAGCGTTTGATAAACTACCCATGGCCATCGTTAATTTACCCCAGTCTTCATCTTCAAGCTTACCTGTACGGAGACGTTGGGCATCGATATTACCTTCTGCACATAACATACGGCTAACAAGTTGTTCACCACCCATCTCCAAACTAAATAAGGCGACATTTTCTTGAGAATTGATTGCCACGTTCTGAGCAATATTCAACGCAAAGGCCGTCTTACCTACAGATGGTCTGGCAGCGATAATCACGAGGTCATTTTTCTGAAAGCCAGATGTGATATTATCTAAATCATTAAAGCCTGTCGCAACACCTGTCACGTCTTCATCATTGTAATGTAATTGTTCAATATTATCATAAACATTGACTAAAACATCTTTAATATTACGGAATTTACCTGAAGATTGAGCTTGCGAAATATCTAAAATTGATCGTTCTGCATAATCAAGCAATTCAGTGACGGCTTCATTTTCTTCAAAAGTCTTCGTCACTATTCCTGTAGCAGATGAAATAATGTGTCGTAAAGTTGATTTTTCCTTTACGATCTGAGCGTAATATTCAATATTAGCTGCTGTTGGAACTGAGTTGGCAATGTCTGTTAAGTATGAGACACCGCCTATATCATTCAACATATCGGCATTTGATAATTCGGTTGTCACGGTTACTAAATCAATCGGCTCGCCCCTGTCCATTAACTGAACCATCATTTCAAACACGCGCTTGTGACTCACCCGATAAAAATCTTCAGGTAAGATAATTTCACTCGCAGTCACAACAGCATTTGGTTCTAGAAATATTGCCCCTAAAACAGCTTGTTCTGCTTCTATATTATGAGGCGGGGTGCGATCGTTTGTCATATCTTCAGCCACATTCGTTCCTCCTCTTCACCGGAGTGCTTCCCTTACTTCTCTGCGACGTGCACCCTTAATGTTCCTGTTACATCTGGATGTAATTTGACTGGAACATTTGTGTAACCTAATGTGCGAATAGGTTCATCCAGTTCAATCTTACGTTTATCAATTTTGATATTATAGTTTTGCTTTAATTCATCAGCAATGTGTTTACTCGTTACAGACCCAAATAAACGTCCGCTATCGCCAGATTTCGCGGATAATTCAACGGTTAAGTCTGCAAGTGTATCTTTTAGATGTTTAGCCTCATCTAGTTCTTCTTGTTCTTTTTCTTCTTGTTTCTTCTTCTGGCCTTCTAGCTGTTTAAGGTTTCCTTTAGTCGCTTCAACTGCTAGATTGTGTTTCAATAAATAGTTACGTGCATAACCTTCGTTTACGTCTTTTACTTCACCTTTTTTGCCTTTACCTTTAACGTCACTTGTGAAAATTACCTTCATGACGAATTCCCTCCTTGCATATAGTCATCGATGATATCTCGTAATTGTTCTTCAACCTGTTCGATTGTCGTGTCTTCTAATTGGGTTGCCGCATTCGTTAAGTGGCCACCACCGTTCATTTTCTCCATTAAGACCTGAACGTTAATATCCCCTAATGAACGGGCACTGACACCAATTTGATTGTCACTTCGTTCGGAAATGACAAAGGATGCTTGCACCCCATCCATCGTCAGTAATGTATCAGCTGCTTGTGCAATAATAATTGGCCCATAACTCTCGCCTTCATTACCTTTAGCAATCGCAACACCTTCTTTAAAGACCGTCGCATTCTTAATCAGTTCACTTCTTTTCACATAAACGTCTAGATCTTCTTTAAGCAGTTTTTGGACGAAAACGGTATCTGCCCCTTTCGACCTTAAATATGACGCTGCATCAAACGTTCTCGATCCTGTACGTAAAGTGAACGACTTCGTATCGACAATAATACCAGCTAATAGAGCGGATGATTCAAGTGTACTTAACTTCACCCGTCCATCTTGATATTGTAACAACTCAGTTACGAGCTCTGCAGTTGATGAGGCATAAGGTTCCATATAAACGAGCGTTGGATCATTAATGAACTCTTCAGCACGTCTATGGTGATCAATAACCACAACATGTTCTGTTCGATTTAATAATTTTTCTTCCATCACCATCGACGGTTTATGCGTATCGACAACGACAATAAGCGTATTCTTCGTTACCATATCTAACGCTTCATCTGGTGAGACGAATTGTTCGGCTAATGAATCATCTTCATCTATTTCATCGATTAACTTTTGAACACCTGTATTCATGCCATCTCGATCAAAGACAACATAGCCTTCTTTATTATTTTGTTGAGCCAGTTTTAAAATACCGACCGATGAACCGATCGAGTCCATATCTGGCATTTTATGACCCATAATTAATACTTGCTCACTTTCATTAACCAATTCCCGTAAAGCGTGAGAAATAACTCGAGCACGGACGCGTGTACGTTTCTCCATTGGGTTAGTTTTACCACCAAAGAATTTCACTTTGCCGTGCTCATCTTTAATCGCAACTTGGTCACCGCCACGACCTAAGGCCAGGTCTAAGCTTGACTGTGCCATGTCACCCAATTCACGTAATTCTGCTGTCCCTCTTCCTATACCAATACTTAAGGTTAACGGAACATTTTGGTCAGAAATCAATTCACGAACATCATCTAATATCTCGAACTTACTTGATTCTAGTTTCTCTAAAATTTCACGATTCATCACAGCAAGAAAACGTTCCTGTGACGTTCGCTTCAAGTAAAATCCATATTCTTTTGACCAACGATTTAAAATGGATGTTACTCGTGAATTCATTCGGCTTTTCGACGTATCATCCATTGCTTGCGTTAATTCTTCGTAGTTGTCTAAATAAATAATCGATATAACCGTTTCTTCATTTTGATAACGTGTTTCTAATTCAGCGTACATCGTTCGATCGAAGAAATAAACGAGTTTTTCTTCTCTTTTAATGACAGCACGATAAATCTTGCCATCAATTTCTATACGTAGTTCATCATCTTCATCTTTAATCGCTTTGATCAGGTCATCAGATAAATCTGATAAGCTCTCTCCGATTAAAGTATCGTCCGCTTCCATAAAATCATTCATGTACGGATTGGCCCACTCAATTTGGTACTCATCATTATATAAAACGATTCCAAAAGGCATCTCCAATAATGCCTCTTCACCAACCTTTTTCACTCGGTAGGATAGGGTTGAAATATATTGCTCAATTTTACGTTTCAAACGGTCTTCCGTTCTTAATCCTGAAACGATAATTAAGGCAAAAATAACCGTTAAAACTGTTCCCACGAGCCAGTGATAATAAAATACAATACCGAGTAGGACCACCGTTAACGCGTGTAATAGCCAAATGGTTCTATTTGTGATTAACTTTTTGACATCATTCATAACACGTCATCTCCTAAGATGAAGTTCATCACTTATTTGTTCCCTTCAAGTCTTTTCCGTAAGTGCAATCCTAAGTCAATGATCCCAATCATTCGTAGCGGAAACACGAGCAAATACGGAAACAGTACAAATACAATCACAGCAATAATCGGAATTGATTTATTCCAATTTTTATAATGTGTATAGTAAAAGATAAATGATAATCCTTGCAATACTAATAATAATCCTGGTAAGGCGTAAAGATTAGTGGCTGCTAAGTACATCGTATCAGCTGGGTCGGTATAAATCCATGACATAATAATACCTAACAAGAAAACCCATATAATACTTGTTGGCAATGAAAAATTCCTGAATGGTGGAAACTTGTATTTCCCTTTTTCTTTACGATTCATCCATTTATGACTTAACCACTGTGAAACGAAAGCCAAGAAAAGGCCAATTAATACCATCATCGTTGGTAACAAATAAATGAGTTCTTGGTATCCTTCTCTAACGACCTCTAAATCTTCAGATGAGACATCGAATCCAGTGTCTTCGACAGTTGAAACTGTTGTATCTATTGATTCTTCCATGGCTGCTTCAAACTGTCCTACCCAATCCATATTAAAGATCATCTGGGTTGATGCATAGACAACAGCCAATGTCACCACAAAAGTGATCGTTCCCTTGGCTAACACTTCGTACGGATGTTGGTCTTGATAAATAGCAACACCAATCATTAAACCACCTAGGCCCATAATCAGGGCGAACGGTATCGTAAACCATGTTAGCAACATACCTATAGCCAATACTAACAGCCACAGAATTAAAGCTGGTTTAAAGCCGTACTTCGATGCAAAAATAATCATCGGAATCGGTAATAAGAGTATGGTTAGAATACTAATCATGGGCACAAAAAATGTGACCATTAATAACGCTAAGAAGGTTAAACCATATGTGGCGGCATGTTGAATGATTTGTTTGTCAGTCATAGCTGGCACCTCAATTATTTTGTTCATTACAATTTGTTAGTCGCATATAGCTATTTTACCAATGATTGATTCAAAATGTAAAAACAAACCACTATGATAAAGTTATATCTATCATATATGAAATAGCCCTTAATGAACAGACATAATATGACGTTCTAATTATGTAGTTGAAGAATAAATAAAATGGTGTTGTAAATGCGATGATTTACAACACCATTTGGTGAATTATTCGTTAACGTATGGCAATAATGCCATTTGTCTAGCGCGCTTAATAGCGACTGTTAATTTACGTTGATACTTGGCAGACGTTCCAGTTACACGGCGAGGTAAAATTTTACCTCGCTCTGAAATGAAACGTTTTAGAAGATCAACATCTTTATAATCAATGTGTGTAATGCCGTTAGCTTTGAAATAACAAACCTTACGACGTTTGCGTCCACGACGTGCTGCCATTTGAGACTACCTCCTTTAAATCATAATTTTAAAATGGTAAGTCATCGTCTGATAAATCGACTGGTTCACCACTATCTTCAAATGGATTCTGCTCTTTAGATTGTGATTGTTGTTGCTGCGGTTGATATCCGCCGCCTTGATTTGATTGTTGCGCTTGGTTTGATGTGTTTCCAGGTTGTCCACCTTGTTTACCCTGGTTGCTGTTTTTTGACTCAAGGAATTGAACACTTTCTGCTACAACTTCTGTCATGAAGATTCGTTTACCTTCTTGATTGTCAAAGCTGCGCGTTTGAATACGTCCATCAACCCCAACCATACTACCTTTACCCATGTAGCTAGCTAGGTTTTCCGCTTGTTTGCGCCAAATAACACAATTAATAAAATCCGCTTCTCGTTCACCTTGTTGGTTAGAGAAAGGGCGGTTTACAGCTAATGTGAAATTAGCAACAGCAACTCCATTCGCTGTATAACGTAGTTCAGGGTCCTTCGTTAACCTACCTACTAATACTGTACGATTTAACACATCAAACACTCCTTATTGTTCGTCGCGAACTGCCATGTGACGAATAATGTCATCAGTGAACTTCGCTTGACGATCGAATTCTTCGATAGCTGTCGAGTCGCCTGTGAAATGAACAACCACGTAATAACCATCACGATAGTCTTTAATTTCATAAGCTAAACGACGCATACCCATTTCATCTACATTTTCGATCTCCGCACCATTATCAGTTAGGACTTTGTTGAAACGCTCGACAACAGCTTGGCGAGCTTCTTCCTCCATGTCTGGGCGGATGATGTACATGATTTCGTATTTATTCATCCGTCTTCACCTCCTCTTGGACTTAGCGGCCCTTAAAAATAGGGCAAGGAGTAATTTTTCTTGTCAATTACTCACATCATAAGATTATAACAAAAACCTAATACAATGACAACCATTGATTAAGTCCTTATACGTTAAATCGGAAATGAATCACATCGCCGTCTTTCACAATGTATTCTTTCCCTTCCAAGCGCACATTGCCTTGTTCTTTAGCCTTAGCCATCGAACCAGCTTCCATCAAATCATCGTACGAAACGGTTTCCGCACGGATAAAACCACGCTCAAAGTCAGAGTGAATCACACCAGCTGCTTGTGGTGCTGTCATACCATTCTTGAACGTCCAAGCACGAACTTCCTGCTCACCCGCCGTGAAGAACGTTGCTAGGCCTAACATATCGTAAGACGCTTTAATTAATTGATCTAACCCTGCTTCTTCGATCCCTAGTTCATCTAGGAATTCAGCTTTTTCTTCGCCTTCTAATTCAGCGATTTCTGATTCAACTTTGGCACAAACCACGATTACACCAGCACCTTCATTAGCCGCGTACTCTTTCACCTGTTGTACCTTTTCATTCTCATCAGCTTCTAGTAATTCATCTTCACCAACATTGGCTACATATAGAATAGGTTTAATCGTTAATAAATGAAGGGATTTTACATACTTCATTTGCTCTTTAGTGAATTCGATCGCACGAGCTGGTTGCTCTGCCTCAAACGCATCCTTTAACTTTTCAAGCACTTCAAATTCATATTGTGCATCTTTATCCTTTTGTTTCATAAGCTTTTCGACTTTTGGATAACGTTTCATCACGGTTTCTAAGTCTGCTAAGATCAGTTCCAAATTAATCGTCTCTATGTCACTGATTGGATCAACACGACCTGAAACGTGTGTGATGTCATCATCCGCAAAACAACGTACAACGTGAGTAATCGCATCTACTTGGCGAATATGCGATAAAAACTGGTTTCCAAGCCCCTCACCTTTACTTGCACCTTCAACAATGCCGGCGATGTCTGTAAATTCAAAAGCGGTTGGAATTGTTTTTTGAGGTTGTACGAGTTCTGATAAATTAAACAAACGTTGATCTGGCACTTCTACGATTCCAACGTTTGGGTCAATCGTCGCAAACGGATAATTCGCTGATACTGCTCCAGCTTGTGTAATTGCATTAAATAATGTTGATTTTCCAACGTTCGGTAAACCAACAATCCCTGCTGTTAATGACATGTTTTATTGCACTCCTTCAATTTTCCGGTCCCAATTTCAAGATTAGTCATACCAATTATAGTGATTTATATAGAAAAAAACAACCGCTACGAAAATCAAAAAAACAAAGGCATTAGCACCTTTGTTTTTCTAAAAATAAAGGTTAATTGTATTTTCACAATAATTGATCGATTGTTTCACGTGAAACATTTATGATTTTTCTTCATTTTTTATCACTTTTTTTACATTCTTATTGAATTTTTTCCGAGGGACCATGACACTATGGCCGCACCCTTGGCATTTAATGCGGATATCCATGCCCATGCGAATGATTTGCCATTCATTAGAGCCACATGGATGCTCTTTTTTCATTTCTACATAATCATGTAACTCATACTCTGGTTGATTCATCATCCTACCTCCCGTTCATCCTTACATTTATAGTTTATCAAATTTTGTGCTGCTTCGCCCGTTTAATAATAGGAAATAATAACAATGTTGCTAGGACATAAAGGTTTATAACACCGTAAAGGGGGTATAGATAACTAATTAAATTCGAAAACCCGACAAAAGTAAAAGGTAAAGCCAGTCCAATTATTAAGACGCCTAATTTGCCTTTGCTATAATTAATCTGTGATTGAATTCGAGCGATTAATCCAAATAAACTAGTGAGTGCCGTGGTGTAAATTGCAAATACTAATAACCCTGTCATCCCAAAAAATATTTCAATTCGATAACCATAGAGAATTGCAAATAATGGTATGTCGTAAAAATATAATTGGTCAGCCACTTGAATTAAACTAATATTGTATAAATAAGATAACACACCTAAAATTAGGCCACTTCCGATACTTGCAATATATATTTCTAAATAGCTTGTAATCTTTTTTCCTATTGCCCCTAACACTGCAATTAATGGTATCACATTCAATGATGTAAATGGAATAGAAGCCATCCAATTACCCTGATCAGTTACGTCATGATATAGTAATGGAACATCCTCTCGCCAAATAAATAGCATAAGTACTACACCTAAAGCAACAATCATTACAGGTAGTAACAGACGATTGATTGATAGAATGCCATCCATTCCTCTAGGTATAATGACTAGCAAGCCGACCACCATACAGATCACACCAACAATCGTTGGCCAATCAAATACCGCAACTGTCGCGCCACTTCCTGATATCATAATAAATATCGTTGTAAATAAGTATAATAAAACGCTCCAGTCATAAAACTTTGCCCATCGTTCACCCACCAACCGTTTTAATAGCGGCATATAATCTTCACTATTAAGCTCATAACTCAAAGTAAGTATGGCGTGACAACTCAAAGTAAACAAAATTGCAAATAACACAATAGCTAAACTACTTTCATGCCCAAAAAATTCCCAAATCTCTCGTCCCGATGCATAACCTGCCCCAATCATAGTTGCAACAATTAAACCAATCCACTGAATACCTTTAACCATACACGTCCTCCGCCTCATATTACGTATAAAAACAACAGCTTATCCATATACTATTTATACATATGCTGAAGGAGTGACGCCTATGCGAGACTCAAAAGACGATTATCTATTTTCTATGCACTACCAAGATCCACATATTACTTGGAAATTAACGAATCAAATTCAAAAAGCGATTCCTCACCCTAATTGTGAGATTATTATTTTATGCATTGGGACGGATCGATCAACCGGGGATAGTTTTGGACCCTTAACTGGTAGCTTTATTCACCAACGGCAACACGATCAATTTAATATCTATGGCACACTTGATCACCCTGTTCATGCTAAGAATCTAGAAGAAACATTAAATACAATTCATGCAACGTTCGAAAAGCCCTTTATTATTGCCATAGATGCTGCTTTAGGCTCCATTGAGTCTCAAAACTCGATCATCGTCGAGCATGGTTCCATGTTGCCTGGAGCGGCAACTGAACAAGCAATTCCTGCAGTAGGCGATTTATCTATAAAAGGCATCGTAAATGTGGGCGGCATTATGCCATTACAAGTACTTCAAAGTACCCGTTTATCTATTGTTATGGCATTAGCAAAAACAACAGCTCAAGCGTTATCTTTACTAAATTATCGTCTAAGACATATTAGAGATTCACAAACAAAACCCGTCCAATCAAATTCATGATTAAGACGGGTTTTCTATTAAAATAGTAATTCAATTTGCGTATAGGCATACAAAATAAAACCAACTGTAATAAGACTAGGTAATAAATTAGCTACACGGATATTAGTTACTTTAATTAAATTCAAACCAATTGCCACAATCAACAGCCCTCCTGTTGATGTCATATCTTCAATAAATAAATCAAGAAATGATTCTGAGACAAAGCGGTCGATTTGCGTTGCGAATAAAGCTATACCACCCTCATAGAGCAATACTGGAATAGCTGCAAAGATGACACCTATACCTAAAGTGGTCGTTAATACAAGTGCCACAAAACCATCAAGAAAAGACTTGGTGTATAACACCTCATGGTCCCCTCTTAAACCACTATCAAGCGCGCCCACCACAGCTAAGGCTCCAATAACAAATATTAGGGATGCTGTCACAAACCCTTCTGCGATTTTAGATTCTGATTGAGTGTTACTTTTAAATTTTGCCTCAATAAAGCCACCTAAACGATTCAATTTCTCATCAATATCAAATAATTCACCAATAATAGCGCCCGTTAAGAGGCTGAGCAAGATCACTACAATCCGATCTGATGTCATGCTCATTGATAGGCCAATTAATATAACGGTTAGACCAATCCCACTCATGACTGTCTCTTTAAAACGCTCTGGAATACGACTAAAAAACAAACCTATTAATGTACCAACCACGATGCCAAACCCATTCACAATAGGACCAAGCAATTCCATATGTATCACCACACTTCAAATCAATCACCAATGTTTCACGTGAAACATTGGTCTTATTTTCTGTACTTGACCAATTAAAATTTGAAAAAAGGTTCTAAGTCAAATGTTGGGGTGCTCTCTTAAGAGCACTCCTTACTTATGCCATTTGGCCTTGTATATCCTTATATTTATGATGCAAT
>NZ_JAASRU010000004.1 GCF_011761495.1 Alkalibacillus almallahensis
GCTCGACTTGCATGTATTAGGCACGCCGCCAGCGTTCGTCCTGAGCCAGGATCAAACTCTCCAATTAAAGTGTTTGATTTGGCTTATTGTTTCTTCATTTCGTCTCCGCTTCCTTCCTATTAACAAATAAGAAGAAAAACGAATTGACGACAGGCTATTTTGTTTAGTTTTCAAGGTTCGATGTGTGTCGCGTTCGAAAGCGACAATGACTAATATACCAAGTTGAAAACCGGAAGTCAACAACTTTTTATTAATCTTTTTAATCGATTGTTTAAATCGATTTTGCTCTCAAAAAGCGACATTAATTAATATACCAACTATAAACTTTATCAGTCAATAGTTATTTTAATCAAATTATTTCGCTTCTCTTTAAAAGCGACTTTATTAATGTATCAACTGAAATAAGAAACGTCAATACATAATCGCAAATCACAACTGCGAATCATTAACTCGAAATCATTCGGTTGCTGATGCGACGTTTATTAATATAGCACGGGGGTTCATGCACCGTCAATAACTTTATTCACACTTCTTCAATATCATTATTTTCGAAAAACTCAGCCTTTATTAATCACCGTTTTCTGTCACATGATAACAACGGTGATATACTTGCTCTCCTTTCGTCTCAAGTAAGTGAGTTTCGACAATACCTTTTTCTACTAAGTATTCTAAAAGGATCGATAAATCTAAAGCATAGTGACTTACTTCAGGATGCAATTTCAAATCGCCAAAAGTCCATGGTTCATCACTTTGACGCATGACATCCAATAAATGTTTTACACTTTGCTCTGCTCTTGAGTGAATTGAAAAGTCACTCGCCAAAATCATAAGCTGTATCCGTTTTTCTACTGGTTCATCACCATCTATTAGTTCTCTATACAATTTGTAAACTTCAGGATCAATGCGTTGGACTTGGTTCCACACCATGTTTTCAGGATGAAAGCCTTTTTCAATAACGGTTAAGCGTGCCAAATAATGTAGAGACCGAATCATTAAACTATTGGCATCTAAATAGTGTTTTGTTTCAAAGAGTTCCTTGCATTCTCGGTATGAACGAACGAGTTTAGCAAATTCAATAACTTTTCGAAGTTTGCGACTTTGTTCAGGGAATTCGCGTAACATGTTCTTCAAATCAGCAACATAGTCATTGCGATCATAGATAATAGATCCTTTCGTCAGCCATTCGACAATCTTCCGATAACCACTCGTGTCAATCCATTCATATAGCAATGGTTCTGATACAACATGCATGGCTGCTTTTTGCTGGTCATTAAATTCATAATGCTTCACATACCAAGGGTCTTGGGCTTCTTTCACAATTACTAATAAAATACAATCAAATTGGTCTGTCACTGAAAGATGACTGTCGTTTTTTTGAAGCATTAATATCCCTAAAGTATTCGCATGACTAGCTCGTTCTTGATAAATAGGTCTTAAAACATTTTCCATCCTATGCTCCTCCTCGAATTTCCTTGTATACTTTAATTCGACAAAACTAAGCAAATTCCTTGTTCATTCACAGATGTGTCAAAAAATAATGCTATACTTCTACTATATGAAAACTTACAATATGAAAAGAATCATCATTTCATTTATAATGGTTATAAATATGATTCGACGAAGGAGTGAAAAGCGTGGCATTAAAATATAGTAATAAAATCAATAAAATACGATCAATTGCTTTAGGTTTAGTATTTGCTGGCATGATCATTATGTATATTGGGTTGTTTTTCCGTGAGACCGAATGGCTTATGCTTTCATTTATGATATTAGGTGTGCTTGCAATCGGTTTGAGTACCGTTATTTATTTCTGGATTGGGATGCTTTCAACACGAGCTGTTCCAGTCGAATGTCCATCATGTGGTAAGCAAACGAAAATGTTAGGGCGCGTTGATGCTTGTATGTTTTGTAAAGAACCACTCACACTAGATAAAGACCTTGAAGGTAAAGAGTTTGATGAGAAATACAATTCTAAACAATATCAAAAAGAACAGGAGAGCTGATTTGAACTCAGCTCTCCTGTTCTTTTTAGACACAAAAAATCGGTCTATTCTCATAGACCGACTAAAATCCTTGTTATTTAGTGGCTCACTTCTGCTTGGCATGCATCACATGTTCCGTAAACTTCCATACGATGATCCGTCACATTGAAGCCTGTCACTTGTTCTGCTAACTGCTCAACTTCGTCTAATGACGGATAATGGAAATCTTCAATCTTCCCACATGAGTTACAAATAATATGATAATGGTCTGACATATTACAATCAAACCGGCTGGATGAATCGCCGTAAGTTAACTCACGGACTAAGCCAATATCTAAAAAGACACGTAAATTATTATAAACCGTTGCAACACTCATGTTAGGAAATTTGCTTTCAAGTGCTTTATAAATCTCGTCCGCAGTTGGATGATTCATTGAGTGCATGAGATATTCCAGCACTGCATGACGTTGTGGCGTAATGCGCACACCTGATGATTTTAATGTTGTTAATGCTTCTTGCATTCTTTCTTCAGTCACCGTCATGCACCTCTCTTTCCAACAAAATAATATTATTACTTTAGAATTCTTATAATTAGTGTAAAACGGTCGGTTTGTTTTTGTCAATTTAATCGTCTTTTGATTTGCTTAAACATCCGTCTTAAGTGGTAATTCTTCTCCACCCATAGCTTGGTTCACATATCGAGCTGCTACGAATAGGAAATCTGATAATCGATTTAAATATTGGACAACTAGTTGATTCTCTAACTCATCTTCTAGCGAAACGACAACTCTTTCAGCTCTTCTAACAATTGTACGAGCTGAATGTAGGGCCGCGGCACTCGGATGGCCTGAAGGTAAAATAAAATTATTAAGTGGTTCTAGCGCTTGATCCCACTCATCAATCTGTTTTTCAAGAACGTCAATATGCTCCTGCTTAAGCTGCCACATGACCTCTTTACCTATTGGCGTTGCAAGCTCAGCTCCAACATGGAAAAGAATTGTTTGTACTTGATGTAATGCATCAATCACACCTTCTCGACCGTCAAACGATGCTTCAGTCAAATGACTTCTTGCAATCCCAACCATTGAGTTGGCCTCATCACAAGTACCATATGCTTCGACGCGAATATCATATTTCTTCACTCGTTTTCCATAAATTAATGACGTCTCACCTTTATCCCCTGATCTTGTGTAAATGCGCATCTTAATACCCCCTGTCTGGATCAATCACGTTTTCAACAAGTTGACCCGATTCTAGATATGACTTCAAATTCGTTTCAAAAATATCAAAAGCACGTGGTTGATAATGTCTTGAAATGCCTGATAAGTGAGGTGTGACCGTACATTGTTCTAAATCCCAAAGCGGTGACTGATCATCTAAAGGCTCTTCCTCAAACACATCTAATACGGCATGGTAGAAATCCCCATCTTTCAGCGACTGAACAATAGCTGATTCATTAACTGTTTGGCCACGCCCCATATTTAAAAAGATAGCCGTTTCTTTCATCGCACTAAATTCTTCTGAATCAAAGTAATGATGCGTTTCGTCTGTTGCAGGTAATATACCAATTACATAGTCCGCTTCAGGCAAGTAATCATGCAACGATTCATTTGGATGACACTCATCAAAATGATCTTTCAACTGACCACTTTGCGATATACCAACTGTTTTCATACGGAAACCTTTGGCTAGTCTTGCAACTTCTTGGCCAATTGCTCCTGTTCCTACTATTAACATCGTTCCGCCCGTGATTTCTGTCATTTTTACTGAACGATCCCATTTATGTTCCTCTTCAAGGTCCATAAGTTTTTTGGCTTGTCGACTTACCTGCAGGATCATAGCAATGACATATTCAGCCATTGGAATGGCATGAATTCCTCGGGCGTTAGTGACCTTGATTCCTTGTGCTTCAATTTGATCAAACGGCATTTTATCCAAGCCAGCTGAAATCACCATAATCCATGACAAACGTTCAGCTTTCACTATATCGTCAGCAATTAAATCTTCACCGTATGTGATCAGAATATCCGCTTCAGATAAATGGTTTCTTGCTTCATCAATCGATTCTTGCCAATTAAAATAAACATCAGGAAACTGTTCTTCGAAATGCGTTTTAATACTCGATTTCACTTTACATGTCGTTAGTACATTCACCATCGTTCTCTCCTTATGTAGAATAGAAGGAACAACTATCTAAGCTGTTCCTTCCTCTGGTTGATTTAAGTTAAGTTTTCTTCAATATATTGCATAGCTTCTTCTACGTGATTCTTAACACGGACTTTACGCCATTCTTTAACGATATTTCCGTCTGGGTCAATGATGAATGTTGACCGTTCAATTCCATAATATTCTTTGCCAAAGTTTTTCTTAAGCTTGTATACATCATATTTCTTAGCGGCTTCATGTTGCTCGTCCGATAATAAAATAAATGGTAAGTCATGTTTTTGAATAAATTTCTCATGACGGTCCAGTGGGTCAGGACTCACACCTAGAATGACTGTGTTTAAATCCTGAAAGTGTTTATAACGATCGCGGAAATCACACGCTTCCGTCGTGCAACCCGGTGTCATATCTTTCGGATAAAAATACAACACAACATTCTTTCCTCTAAAATCTGATAACGAGACTTGTTCACCATGACTGGCTGGCAAGGTAAAATCAGGTGCTGACTGACCAACCTCTGCTGACATCTTTTCATTCCTCCTACAAGAACTTTTACTTTTAGATTACCGAATAATTTGGCTCATGACAAATCAAATTCAAGATTTTAATGATTTTTTCACATTTGTACTACCTAACGAAACAACTTATAAAAGAAAGCTGCCGGGAGCAAAAAGCCAATAAATGCTTCGACCAAAGCAATCGCTCGTCCAATTCCAACTGGTGTAATATCACCATACCCAATGGTCATTAAAGTCACACCACTGAAATAAATCGCGTGAAAAAACCGCTCAATGACTGAACCTACTTGTAACAACTCTCCTTGTAATAAGGTATACCCGATTTCAGCCAAACTAAAATAGATTAAGGCAAAACTGAGCATTAAAATGACATAAAGCGCAATAAAAGCAGAGAATAACTCGCGTGAAAAGGATCCCCGCATATCTTGATAATAACGCATAAACGTATATAGACTACTTGATAAAATCGTCATGACAAGAACTAATGTAACGAGATGAATGATTCACACCTCTCTTTACGTTTGGCTTAATTATTCATATGATACAAAAGGACAAACCATGAAACGATACACGGTTTATATGATAAAATATTTATAGAATATGGAAGTTGGAGGCACTAAAATGAATCGAACAACATCAGAACAATTATACGAAGAAGCAGAAGATTTAATCGTCGGCGGTGTTAATTCACCATCTAGAGCATTCAAAGGTGTTGGTGGAGGTACACCTGTTTTTATGGACCATGGTAAAGGTGCTCATTTCACCGATGTAGATGGGAATCATTATATTGATTATTTAGGAGCATACGGCCCAATTATCACAGGGCACGCACATCCACATATTACTCAAGCGATTCAACACGCTGCAGAAAATGGTGTCTTATATGGCACACCAACAAAACTCGAAAATCAATTTGCCCGTATGTTAACCAGCGCTATTCCCTCATTAGAAAAAGTCAGATTTGTAAATTCAGGTACTGAAGCGGTAATGACCACGATTCGAGTTGCGAGGGCCTATACTAACCGTCGCAAAATCATTAAATTTTCTGGTTGCTATCACGGCCATTCTGATCTCGTCTTAGTCGCTGCTGGTTCAGGCCCCTCTACATTAGGAAGCCCTGATTCAGCTGGTGTTACCCGTAATATTGCTGAAGAAGTCATTACGGTTCCTTTCAATGAAACAGAATCTCTAAAACAGGCACTCGAAACGTATGGTGATGATATTGCAGCTGTATTAATTGAACCGATTGTCGGAAATTTCGGCTTAGTTGAACCAAAACCAGGATTTTTAGAATCGGTTAAGGCATTAACACACGATAATGGTAGCTTGTTAATTTTTGATGAAGTCATTTCCGCCTTCCGTTTTCATTATGGTAGTGCGCAAGAAATGACAGGTGTAGAAGCTGATATGACGGCGATGGGCAAAATCATCGGTGGTGGCTTGCCAATCGGAGCATATGGTGGCAGGGTCGATATCATGGAGCAAGTAGCGCCACTCGGTCCAGCCTATCAAGCTGGTACCATGTCAGGAAATCCTGCGTCCATGGCTGCAGGGATTGCTTGTTTAGAAGTCTTACAACAAGATGGTGTCTATGACGAAATGGACAGACTTGGCGAAAAACTCGAAAAAGGTATTTTAAAACATGCTGAATCATATGGACTTCCAGTGAAAATCAATCGTCTTAAAGGTATGCTAACGGTCTATTTCTCTGAACACGACGTCACGAACTACGATGAGGCTGAAGCAACGAACGGTGAACAGTTCGCAGAGTTTTTCCATCTGATGCTTGAACAAGGCATTAACCTTGCACCATCTAAATTCGAAGCCTGGTTCTTAACAACAGCTCACACTGACGATGACATCGACCAAACCTTAATAGCTATCGAAAAATCATTTAAACAAATGGCACAGAAAGCCGTTTAAATCGTAGAAAATATTAATTTAAAAAATATTCAAAAAACGGTTGTTATTTAAAACTAATATGCTAAAATATAGATAATTCAGAATTTTTGGATTACCCCTTATCTAAGGAACATGATGTTATGAAACTCCCTTCCTTTCTGGTTTTACCAGATTTCAGCTCCCGGTATATGTTGCGGGAGCTCTTTTTTTGTTATGATAGGTTTATCTTCTCAGCACATATGTCACAATATTAAACTTTAACCGTAAATTAGCTCATACTTAGAAAGGAAGATTAAATCATGCGCGTGGGTGCAAGAGCGTTTAAAACAGGCGTTGCTACAGCAGTTGCTTTTTATGTGTCACTAGCCTTTGGTTTAGAAGCTGGTTTATTCGCTGCTGCTATTGCTGCCGTTTCCTCCATTCAACCGTCAATCTATCGTTCTGTACAAACGATTGTTGAACAAATCCAAGCCAATATTCTTGGTGTCGCATTAGGTATTATTCTTGTTTTAACAGTTGGTAATGAACCGTTTATCATTGGCTTTGCAATCGTGACTGTGATCGCCATCTGTATTCAATTACGAATGAAAGAAGACACGACATTCATCGCGATTATCGCAGTTATTGCCATCATGGATACAACACAGATGCCTTTCTTCGAATTCGCGGGCGTCCGTTTCAGTTCGATTTCAATCGGAATTCTGTCTGCATTCTTAGTTAACCTAGCATTTTTACCGCCAAAGTACGAAACTAAATTATTTGAAGATATCAATCATACAACATCCGATATTTTACAATGGATTCGTGTGACAACACGTCACTTATCTGACCAACCTGCACTTAAGAAAGAGATTAATCGTCTGGGGAATGATTTATCTAGTGTTGAGCAGACCTATAATCTATTTTCGGAAGAACGTACGTATTCACAAAAACGCTGGTACGAGCGCGCTCGGAAACTTGTTTTATTTCGACAATTAATTCATACTTCAAATAAATCATTTCAGGTTCTAAATACTTTACATCGTATGGATGATGATATTGAGAACATCCCTAGAAAGATTAACGAACAAGTTATTGAAGAAGTCGACAAGACATTACACACACATGAAAAACTGATCCTTATGTATTTAGGAAGAATTCGTAAAAAAGAAACCGATCCATTAGAAAAAATCTCAGAACCAGATATACCAGCGCTCGTCGACCAACTTCTCACAGTTTACGAAGAAGACGACGAAGACCGTTTGAAACTATTACCCCTAGCCTCTACTCTAATGGATTATCATCACGAATTATTGCGTCTTAAACGTTTATTGAGCAGTTACCAAACTAGTTCACATAACTAAAATTAAAACCGCTTAGCTGATTATAGAATAATCAGCTAAGCGGTTTTTTGAATTCGGATTATCTTGCTTAGTTATTAGATAATCAGATCCATTAATGAGATAAGTGCATGCACTTATCTCATTAATCACCTTATTTATTTAATAAATTTACTGTCACTTCAATTTTCATCGATTAATCGTTGTTTCATTGTCCCTTTTAAACCTTCAAGTTTTTGCTTGAATTGTTTTAAATCTCCCTCTAAATCCTGAACATCACCATAGCGAACTTGTTCATAAACACGAATAGTCGCATAGTCGATTTCTTGGGCTATACCTAACCGCTTCAACCACTCATATGTCGTTTCAAATTGATATCGACCTATGTCATGTTTAGCTGCCCATTTTTCTAAATCAAAATAAGCTCTACGAATTTCATGTTCAGGTGGGGTAACTTTTTCTTTACGCTTAAACCATTTGCGATGATTGATTTTTTCTTTATCCACTTGCTCATCATATTGATGACGGATTTGATCTTGTTGTGCCAATAATTTTCGACGGTACACGATATAACCCATAATTGCAGCCACGATCATGGCTACTATGACAACATAGATCAAATAGTCAAAGACTACCGCAGCAACGGAAGAATCCTGATTAGATTCCATTTCGCCAAAATCAGTTGGGGGCTCACCACTATTTTCATCTTCAACTTCAGGTGGCTCGATATTAATTCCACCGACAAAGTTGAGCAAAGGGCTTACCGCCCAGGAAAAAGCATACAATGCCCAGTAAATAACCGTGTTGATGACAAATTTAATATATGGAAACAAGGTATAGCTTAACCAAGTCAGACCACCCAACGTTCCTAAACTCGCTAAAATGACTAATAACTTCTTCTTCGTTGATTCGCTCCTGGTCTGTTCATCACGCATGTAAAAGTAACCTAAGCGACCTGCCAACCAGACGAAGACTTGGACGACAAATAAACCTAAATAATAGGCCGAAAAGCCATCTGACGTTGAGGCTTGCACCATATAGGCTACAATCGCTAATAAAAATGTGATCACTAACACAACTGCTTCAGTATCCTGATCAGGCTTAATATAACGATTTTCCATACGGATGGTTAAAAATCCAGCTAAAATAATCCCCAAAATAATATGGAAACCAAACATAAAACTGATCGCAAGCAAAATTGGAAAAGCTGCATAAACCGCTTTATGACCGCCTATTTTATTTAAAACAATAGCACATAACGGCGCAATCACAAGTGCTATAATTAAAAATTCGATTAATGGTGGGTAAATTTGCAGTGCAATGTAATTGTAGGCTAACACTAGCCATAATGGAAATAGTTCTAATACATATTGATACCAACGCAAATACTTCAAGGAGAAATCAGCCATGCATAGCCACCTCCCCTTGGTAGGTCTTATGAAGCCCTTCTTCGTTTAAGAAGTATAGGGCAGAACCTCTTCTTTCAAGCCGTTTTAAATAGGCGAGTTGAGAAGCCCTAACATGACCAACATGAATGATGTATGCAGGTGGTGATTCATGTTTATCAACAAAATGTAGTAAGCGTTCATACTTAGCCGTGAATGTCAGTAACTTCAAACGTGCTAAAAGTTCAAGTGACCGTTGATAATGTTTCTGCCCTTCTCCTTCAAGTAAGTGCATGAAAGGAATTTGATCAATCGATGAAACATTGATAAATAATCGATAAGGAATCTGATGCGTTGTCGCGTAGTGCATCATATAAGCCGTTTTTTCCAGCAAATGCTCAATGTTTTCATGAACACCGCGACCATATTCGTCGTGTATATTGACTAAAAAGCACCAAGAAATTTGACTTGCTTTCTCGAAGACTTTGGTTTGAAGATTTCCTTCCTTAGCAGATGCTTTCCAATGAATACGATTAAATGCATCGCCCGGTTCATAGTCTCTTGTACCAACTGGCAAGGTATGATCATCAAACAAGGAATGATTCGCACGGTGATAGCCCATCCGCTTCGGGGCCATTAAATCGATATTAGCAACAGCTGACTTTTTTGGATAAACGATAACCTCCTGTTTAAATCTTGTCAGACTTCGCATAAAGATTGATCCAAATCCAAACATATTAGGTGCTTTGATTTCTACATGATGAATTCGTGCAACACCACGTTTTTCCGTTGAATAAGGAATTTTAAATGTTCGCTTTTCCCAGAACATCAGATTAAAAGCCTGTTGAAAAGTTGTTGCGTAACGTCTACGAACATGACGCCCTTCTTCAAAACGAACAATATCATCCATTTCAACCGTTAATATAGCGTTAAATAGAGGTAATATACCTTTCTGTTCAATCGTTACTTCTAATTCTCCTTGATCGCCCTGATAATGCCTAATATTAGCACGAGGAAATTCAATACTTAGATAATCATCAACATGTTTTTCATAAAATACGCTCATGCCATATAGCAACATAACTAAAATAGCTAACAACACAAGCATATATATTTGCTCGAAACTAATAAAAAAAGCAGCAAATAATATAAACGTCCCAATCAAGACAAGTGTCGGGAAAGTTTTGTTATCCTGCGAATACTTTTGAAACGTCATGACGATGTAACTCCATATTCAGCTGGTACTTCTACTGTTTCTAACGCTTCACGTAACACCTCATCCTGTGACTTTAAGGTTGCTCCGTCTAAACTTAAGACTAAACGGTGCGGTAAGACATAAGGTGCCATCGTTTTGACATCATCAGGTGTAACATAATTCCGTCCTTGAATGACCGCACGACCTTGTGCAGCACGCATGAAGGCTAAGGTTCCACGTGGACTCACCCCAACGTCGATATCTTGATGCTCGCGTGTCGCGCGAACGATTGAAAGAATATACGCTTCAACATCTTCAGAAACGTGAATGGCTTTCACCTCTTCTTGAAACTTTGTTAACATATCATTTGTTAAAATCGCTTGTAACGCATCGAGTGGATTCGTCTCTTTATGCTCACGCATCATCCGTTTTTCATCTGCAAACGAAGGATAACCAAGGTCCAATTTCATGAAAAAACGATCCATTTGCGCTTCCGGTAAATCAAATGTCCCTTGCTGTGATTCCACGGGGTTTTGCGTAGCGATTACGATAAACGGTTGGGGAATATTGACCGTTTCGCCATCAATCGTCACTTGCTTTTCTTCCATTACTTCAAGTAAAGATGATTGCGTACGCGGTGTAGCACGGTTGATTTCATCAGCTAAAAGCACGTTTGTTAAAACAGGTCCCACACGCATTTCAAACTGCTGATCTTTCGGATTAAAATACTGAATTCCTGTCACATCTGATGGTAAGACATCTGGCGTGAATTGAATTCGTTGAAAATCACCCTCAACTGATTTCGCTAGGGCTTTTGCGAGCATCGTTTTACCAGTACCAGGCACACTTTCTAAGAGCACATGTCCTTGGTTTAAAAATGCGTTCATTAATAACTCAATCGTCTCATCCTTACCCATGATTACCTGACCAATTTGTTCTTTAATTTTATGTATCTCTTGTTCAATTGCCATATTGAATCCTCCCTGTCACAATCATCATATTTTTCAGACTAATTATATTACAAAAATACTTTAACATAAAAATGGATATGAATCATTATTCATTCGTTAATTAATCCATATTTTTCTAAAAACTACGCTTTGATACGAAGGTAGTTAACTAACTTAAGGTAGGCTCTTTGCGTATGATATGTATTCTTAACACTCCGCCACAGCCCGTTGTTAAAATTGTGATCCGCTAACGGTGGACGCTTTCCGCAGGCACGGCTCGAGCCAGGCAACTTCATCGAATAAGCTTCTTTGTTACTTGCACCGAGGAAGCCTACTTCGAAGCATTACTAGAAGACGCAGGTGCATCCTCGGCAGTTAAAGGAACTTCGGCTAAGTTCCGGACGTCAATCACAAACGCCGAAGTGACCCACATCCTGTGGCCCTCTGGGGGTCTCGAGACTCGTGCTGTTCCTGTGACGGCCCGGACGGCCTAATGTCGACGTTGGTCACAGGACGTGACCGCTTTTAGTCGACCAGGAGTCGCCACCTTCGCTCCTCACAATTTAACAACTAAATGCTTAACAAAAGAATGATCAACACGATATTTTATAAAGAAAACCTGACTATATCATCATATAGTCAGGTCCTTCTAATCAAACATGATTGACTTCATGCTGGTCTAACTCTTGTACAGTGAATAAATTATAATATAAACCTCGTTGTTGCATTAATTCTTCGTGTGTTCCTTCTTCTTTGATCTCTCCATCATTCATTAAAATGATTCGGTCGGCATGTGTAATCGTAGATAAACGGTGAGCAACAACAAAGGTTGTCCGACTATCGGATAATGTTGACATCGCTTCTTGAATCAAGTGTTCACTTTCCAAATCAAGTGCTGAGGTTGCTTCGTCTAAAATTAATAATGGTGGATTTTTCAAGAAGACACGTGCAATAGCGACACGTTGCTTTTGACCACCAGACAATTTCACTCCGCGCTCACCAACTAATGTATTATAGCCATTTGGAAATTCCATGATAAACTCATGGGCATTGGCAGCTTTAGCCGCTTGAATAACCTCTTCATTTGTCGCATCTGGATTTCCCATGCGGATATTCATTTCAATCGAATCACTGAAAAGAATACTATCTTGTAAAACCATTCCGATTTTATCACGTAATGAACGAGCTTGAAGATCGCGGACATCATAACCATCGATTTTAACCGCGCCATCGACCACATCATAAAAACGAGGGATCAAACTAACAAGCGTTGACTTACCGCCCCCACTCATTCCTACAAGTGCAACGGTCTCACCTTTCTTAACCGATAGATCAACATTTTTAAGAACTAATTCCTCTTCATCATCATACTTAAATGACACATTTTCAAACGTGACGTCACCATGAACTGATTCCAATTTTTTAGCATTTGGTCGGTCGACTATGTCATATTCTTCGTCCATAAACTCAAAGACACGGTCCATTGAAGCGTGTGCTTGTGTAAGTTGAGTCATGCTATTCACTAGACGACGCAGTGGATTATACACACGTTGCATATACTGAACAAACGCGACCATAACACCAATCGTTACAGCGCCTTCTAACACAAAATAACCGCCTAATCCTAAGACAACTAATGGCGCTAAATCCGTAATTGTATGAGTGACGGCGTATGATTTAGCGTTCCAGTTCGTAAATCGCAGCGCTCGATCTAAATATTTTCCGTTATGTTCGTCAAATTCATTTTGAGCATGATCCTCTAAGGCAAAACCACGAATAACTGGCATCCCCTGCACACGCTCGTGTAAGTGTCCTTGTACTTCAGCTAACGCCTGTGAACGATCACGGGTTAACTCTCGCAGTCTAGAATAAAAATACTTCACTGAAAAACCATAAACCGGGAATAACACAATAGCTGTAAGCGTTAATAGAGGATCAAGGTAGGTCATAATGCCAAGCGCAATTAATATCGTTCCCATATCAAGCCAAATATTCATTAGACCTGTTACCACAAATGTTTTGGTCTGCTCTACGTCATGAATCACACGTGAAATAATTTCACCCGTTTTAGTTTTTGAATAAAATTTCAAACTTAAACGTTGTATATGGTCGAATAAATGATCACGAATGTCATATAAAATTTTACTACTCACATACTGCGCTAAATATTGTCGGAAATATTCGATCGGCGGACGTAAAACTAAAAAGACAAAGAAAGCAATTCCCATAATCCAAACCAATTTGTCTATTTGCTCAGCTGTTGTTAAATCATCTGCACGTAAAATATCATCAATCACATACATCGTGATCAGCGGCATAATTAAAGGTATACCAAACTTTAAAATACCGACTAATATGGTTAACGCTATTTTCCATTTATAAGGCTTTACAAACTGCAAATAACGTTTAATACTATCCAATTTCTTGTCACCTTCTTTCGTTGCCTAACAAATAAAAGACACTTGTCATAGGACAAGCGTTCTACGTTACGATTGTTATTTCACTGATTACTTGTAATTTCTACGATAATAATCATACCATTTTTCCACAAACGCCGCATCGAAAGGCCCTTTTCTTCCTTGTACCCATTGTTCTAATATCTGCAATTGTTTATACAAGATTTGTTGTAAAACATCAGGATAATTCATTTTCTTACGGTGAATATCATATTCATCTTCATCTAAAATCTTATAAGAGCCATCAGCAAATACTTTAATATCTAAATCATAATCAATATATTTCAACGCTTCATGATCGACCACATATGGTGAACTGATATTACAATAATAATAAATGCCATCTTGTCGCATCATGGAAATGATATTAAACCAATAATCTGTTGTGAAATAAGTTATAGCAGGCTCACGCGTTCGCCACGTGCGACCATCACTTTCAGTTACTTTCACACGATCGTTGCCACCGATTAAGGTTGTTTCATCGCTATGTAAAACGATTGTTTTTTCCCAAACACGGTGCAATGAGCCGTTATGTTTATAGCTGCGAATTTCGATTTCATCTCCGTCTTCAGGAATCATCATCGCTAACCCTTCCTTCTTTATTTACTTTCATTGACAACGTCATTCCAATATCGACATTGTACCATATCAATCGACTGAATTCGATTATGTTGCGTGAAAATAAAGAAGAAGCACTCCATATACCAGGAGTGCTTCTTCCCACATGATGCATGATTAAATCATGTCATTATTGGTTTTTTTGGTTTTGCTGATTTTGCTGCTGTTTCTTTTGTTGAGATTGCTGATTTTGACGCTTCACTTCTTGCGCGTCTGTCTCAGAAGCAAATTCTTGCTGAAATTGACCTTGTTGAGCTTGCTGAGATTGTTGATTTTGTTGCTTAACTTGTTGTGCGTTAGTTTGCGCAGCTTGCTGGTTTGGTTGTTGCTGCGCTTGACGTTGGTTCTTCTTAGCCATTGATATCACCTCCGCATTGATTAATCTAACCAAATTAGCGGTGTGTTATCCAAAATATCATTTCCAAAAAAATCTAATTTCAAATCAGCTTATTGAGCACCTTTTGTTGTACATTCGGTAATGGATAAGTTCTAATTAACTCATCATCAACCCATTCACCATTTAAATTCGGACGGTCTTGATCAATGATTTCAGCCTCTAATATGTCGACTTCCCATATAACATGTGAAAACACATGTTTAACTCGTCCAAGATGAGATGTTAACGTAATTGATACACCGTAATGTTCTTTAAACCAATTAATTAATGATGTTTCAGTAAATTTTTCTTGAGAATATAATGGAAATTGCCAAAGACCGGCTAACAATCCATCATCAGGTCGTTTTTCGATCAAATAATTTCCCGTGTTATCACGTAAAATAAGAGTAAAGTAAGTTTCCTGCTTTTGTTTTTTCGCCTTTGTTTTAACAGGAAGTTCAGTTTGGATTCCTTTAGCATAGGCTTGGCAATGTGATTGGACAGGACACTGATCACATCTCGGGTTTTTAGGTTGGCAAATTAATGCTCCTAATTCCATTAATCCTTGATTAAAAGCTGAAGGATCTTCCTCTGAAATAATGTCACGAATTATATCTTCAAATACCGTTTTTGTTTTCGGCTTAGCAATATCTTCATCAATCTCTAAAACACGTGACATCACACGCATAACATTGCCATCAACTGCAGGTTCTGGTTGATTAAACGCAATACTTAAAATCGCACCTTGCGTATAAGAACCGACGCCTTTTAATTTTTTCAATTCTTTTTTATCACTTGGTACTTGCCCGTTATATGTAGACACTACTTCTTTTACAGCATCATGAAGGTTGCGGGCACGTGAGTAATAACCTAACCCTTCCCACGCCTTTAACACATCTTGTTGGTCTGCATGAGCCAGTTCATACACAGTCGGATAATGATTCATGAAATGTTTAAAATAAGGGATAACTGTGTCGACCTGTGTCTGCTGTAACATAATTTCTGAGACCCAAATATGATAAGGATCTTGTGTTCGGCGCCAAGGTAAATCCCGCTTCTGATCGTAGTACCAGTTAATCAAATCATTTCTGAATGCTTGACCATCAAATAAAACGGGTATGGATATAGAGGATTTATTAGACATACTTATCACCTAACTTATTCTAAGGAGGTATAAACCATTGGATACGGCAACCCACATCACTATGGGCGTCGCCATCGGTGGGTTGGCTACAATCGACCCCGCCGTTGAACAAAACCCTGAGCTATTTCACGCCGTTTTTATTGGGGCCATCATTGGTTCACATGCTCCTGATTTTGATACATTTTTTAAATTTAAAGATAATGCCACATATATACGCCATCACCGTGGATCATCGCATTCTCCATTAGCTGTTTTATTATGGAGTTTGATTGTATCGTTACCATTATTTCTAATCTTCCAAGATGCATCATTCAGCCATCTTTGGGGTTGGATTTTATTATCCGTCATACTTCATGTGTTTGTCGATATATTTAATGCATATGGAACTCAAGCGTTAAAGCCTTTTGTGAATAAATGGATAGCGCTTGGCTGGATCAGTACATTTGATCCGTATATATTTGGCTTATTTTCAGCTGGAGCCATTGCCTGGTTACTAGGAGCGGACCCTGTCATTACCTACGGGGCAATATTTTTTGTCGTTTTCTTATACTATATTAAACGATTTCTTGATAAAAAAGAAATCACCGATATTTTACAGAAGCATTTCCCAAGTGCGACGAAAATCATCACACAGCCTACTATTAGACATAATGAATGGCGTGTTGTTATTGAGACACCTAAATTTTATTTTGTTGCCGATTATGATCACGGTCATATCGACATCAAGGACACCTTTGAAAAACGGGATTTCCCAGATTCAACTGAAATGAATGCAGCCTTTCAAGATGATAACGTTAAATCGTTTAGAAATTTCTCACCCGTTTATCGGTATGAGATTGAACGTCATGATGATTATACTGAAATTCGCTTTATCGATTTACGCTATCGCACAGACGGCCATTATCCATTCGTCGCTGTCGTCACGTTAGATAAGTTCTATAATATTTTAACATCTTATACGGGTTGGATTTATTCCGAAGAGAAATTACAAAAAAAACTTGAATCGCTGACTTAAAATGAACCAGTCAAAGTAATTTTGGCTGGTTTTTATTCGGTTTGTTTAAGCCCGTTGTTGATATTGTGATCCGCTTTCGGCGGACGCTTTCCGCAGGCACGGCTCGAGCCTCCTCGGCAACTAAAGGAACTGCCGGACGTCAATCACAAACGCCGAAGTGACCCACATCCTGTGGCCCTCTGAGGGTCTCGAGACGCGTGCTGTTCCCACAGGAGTCGCCGCCTTCGCTCCTCACAATTCAACAACTAAGTGCTAAACTACTTAATAATCAACACTAAGCTTTACAAAGCGTATAACTAATTAGTATTTAGGTAGCTCATTCCACTATAATTTAATTAACTGCAAATGAATTTCAAAACTGTTCACTTTCAGAAAAAAACTGACAACCAATTATAGGTCATCAGTTTAAATAATTAATCTAACCGATCGATTAAGAGTGCGATTGGGAGAGCTTCTTCTTCGTTTACAACTTCGTCCTGTTTTGTTTTTCTTGTTCCCCAAGCAAAAACGCCATTCATATAAGCAATCTCAAATTTTTCCGATGGTGAGCCATTGATTTCATAAACTTGGCCACGACGATATTCACGTGGGTTCAGCATGTATGATTTAGCCATCACGATTTTCCGTTGATGGACGGCGTATTCATTGACCATCCCAAGTTGTTCAGCTTTCTGTGCTTTTTCTGTTAAGTCAGCAATTTCTTCGCGTAATTGCTCGACAGTATATTGACTATAGCGACGTTGCATGACAATTCTCCTTTCAACTTCATTTACATCTTATCAAATTCAAGGCATAATAAAAATACTTATGGTTCAAGGAGGTATGATCATGAAAAAAGCACTCATTACAGGTGGCGGCTCTGGTTTAGGACAGGCTTTAGCCTTACGCTACGCTAAACAAGGTTATTCGATCTATTTAGTCGGACGTACTGAAAATAAATTGGCTGATACAAAAGAACAAATTGAAAAGCAAGGCGGACAAGCTGAAACATTAACTGCCGATATTACTGATTGGAATTCAGTCCAATCTCTTGCTAAACAAGTTGGACCGATTGACTTATTGATTAATAATGCAGGTATCGGATTCTTTAATACCATCGACGACCTCGAAAAACAGGAAATTGACACAATGGTTAACGTTAATGTGAATGGTTTAATCTATACGACCAAACATTTATTAGACCACGTTATTCAAGCGAACGGTCGTATATTAAATATCATTTCAACAGCTGGTCTTTACGGTAAAGTACAAGAATCAGCTTATTGCGCAAGTAAATTCGCTCAACGTGGTTTTACAGAAAGCTTACAAAAAGAATTAGTTGACGAAAACATCGCTATTTCAGCTGTTTATATGGGTGGCATGAACACACCATTCTGGGATGACAGCGACTATATTGACGACCCATCAGTCCTTCCTTCACCTGATGATTATGCAAAGCAAATTGTCGAAAAAGACGATGGCCGTCCTGAAATTCATGTTGAATAAAGTAAAGCAGGAAGAGTTATGACGACTCTTCCTGCTTTTTTTCTTCAATAAATTGTTGAACATGCTCACCTTGAAAGCCTTTTTGAAATAAGGCTGCTTTGACTTTTTGCTCAAGGGTATAGCCTTCATGTTTGCGAGCATATTTTCGCCAAGCTTTTTCACCTTGGTAATAAACAGCTGCTTTTTCGTCATCTTCATCAGCTGACAAATCAATTGATTGAACAGCCAGATCAATCGCTTCACGCGAAAAACCTTTTTGCATCATGGCTTGTTTAGCTTGGTTAAGTTGTTCTCGAAATGATTTCTTGGAATTAGATTGCATTTTTTTATTAATCAAATTGACTAATTTGTCGACTTCATCTTCCTGAGAGTATTGGGATAATCCTTGTACTATTTGCTCCTCAGTCAATTTCTTCTGTTTAAGCTCTTGTCTAATTTTATTAGGTCCGCTGGATGAAGTGTTCATTTTTGAACGCACATAAACTTCGGCAAATGCCATATCATCAACAAGGCCCTCTTGTTCTAACCGATTTAAAACATAGTCAATATCTTGTTGGCTCGCTTCTTTTTTGGTTAAATAATCACTGATTTCTGATTTTGCACGCATTCGGTAGCTTAAATAATTGATAGACAGGGTATAGTACCTGTACATGGCATCTTGTTTTTGGATTTCGTTCATGTCATCATCTGATAGTTCCATCCCTTTTCTCAAGGCATAGCGAACTAATAGATCTTCATGGACACCAAAAGCAAAAACTTCACTGCCTTGTCGTTCAATAAAAATATTGAAGCGATCTTGATGCTTTTTTTGTTGCGTAATTTTACTTATCTTGACCATCAGACAGGTCACCCCTAACGTTTTACTACACCTATTATAATACAGGATTCAAAGGAGGTACATCCGTTTGAAAATTGTAATCGCAGGCGGAACAGGCTTTGTAGGGCAACATCTCGTCGATCATTTCAGCTCAAAAGACGATGAAATTATTATTTTGACGCGTAACCCTAACAAGTATCAGTCAGATCATAACATCCACTACATCGAATGGTTAACACCAAATGGTCAACCAGAACTTGAAATCGGCTATGCTGATGTTTTTATTAATTTAGCTGGTGAATCATTGAACAGTGGACGATGGACTGAGGAAAGAAAAGAACGTATTTTAGAAAGCCGTATGACAACAACACGTGAGCTCATTCGAATCATGGGAGCGATGCAACAGCCTCCCCACACATTTGTTAATGCTTCAGCTGTCGGCTATTACGGCACATCAGAAACGGATATTTTTACTGAAAAAACCCAACAGCCTGGAAACGACTTTCTAGCTGAAGTATGTGATATGTGGGAGAAAGAAGCTGACGAAGCAAAATCTCTCGATATTCGTGTGATTAAAACACGTTTTGGACTCATATTAGATGGTCATGATGGTGCGCTACCGAAGATGGCCTTACCGTATCAATTATTCGCTGGTGGTCCACTTGGTTCTGGTGAACAATGGATGTCTTGGATTCACATTTACGATGTGGTTAAAGGCTACGACTGGGTGATTGAACACAGTGATATTAAAGGCCCTGTTAACTTTACTGCTCCTAATCCGAAACGTAATAAGGAATTTGGAAAAGTGCTTGGTCAAGCGTTAAAACGCCCACATTGGATCCCTGCACCATCATTCGCTATTCGAACAGCATTGGGTGACATGAGTACACTGTTATTAGAAGGGCAATACGTTTATCCAAAAGTCCTCTTTGAATCTGGTTATACCTTCCATTTTCCAACTCTAAAAGAAGCTTTAGAGGAGATCTATCAATAAACTGAAGAATGATCAAAAAATTTTTTCAAAAAATGATAAATACCTATATGCAAAATGGCAAACCTGTTGTAAAATTTGTTTAGTCAAAGTAAAGGGAAGGCAAATGGTGCGCCACTGCTCGAATATGAGTGGTTCTAGTGGGTTCGATTCCCACCCCGGATTTTTGTTTATGTGCATTGAATGCAACTTCTTGATTAAGATGTGCAATTAATAAAAATTCGAGGGTGATCGCACCCACTGCCTACGCCTGTCGTAAGCATCACCCTCGTAAACTATGCTGTTTAGGGGGTATTTTTTATGCTTAAAAAACGTGAATTACATGATGTGCCAACACTTTTTCCACTTTTGAATGATGAAGCTGTTAAACCTTTTGTACGGGAAACCGCAAAGTCCACCGAGGAGTATTACTTTTTTATTAATCAAATGAATCAACGTGAAGAAAACGGTGAATTAATTTCTCGTACGATTTTAGATGAATTCGAGTCGCCAGTCGGTGCTATTTCACTTTATGATATTGAGGACGGAAAAGGATTTTTGGCTACTTGGCTAGGTAAGCCCTACTTCGGCCAAGGGTATAATCAATATGCGAAAGAGTTATTTTTATCGGAAATATTCTTACAATGTGATATAGAAGTAGTTTTTTTGAAGGTGAATAAAATCAATCACCGTTCCATCAAAGCGGTCCATAAATTAGGCTATGCTACTCAAGCGAATGACACGTATCCTCAAGTTTATGAACGGATTAACCAAGGGGAGAAAGAATATGACCTGTTCGCAGTCTATAAAGAGGCCTTTATGTTCTACTTAAACGATCAACATCAAGCTGAAATTAGTGAATTAGAAGCATAAATGATAACCTTCTTACTTTGGAGTAGGAAGGTTTTTTATATTAATTGCCAATAATATTGAAAAAATTTCAGCATTATCGGTTATAATGGAACTAAAAGGGGAGATTCTTTTGGACGATTTGATCATACAGTTAATTCTGCCATTAGTGATTTTACAACTAATCTTAATCATTGTTGCCCTAATTGATCTGCGTCGTGTCGAGGCAACACGCGGGCCCAAATGGGTATGGATCTTGATTATTATATTCGGAAATCTTGCTGGCCCGATTATTTATTTTATTGTGGGAAGGAAGGGATAAATAATGGCGATTATGTCTGCAAACTATCTCACCAAAACATTTCAAGGTCATACAGTTGTCGATGATTTATCATTTAAATTAGAACCTGGTAAATGCGTTGCTCTTCTTGGTCCAAATGGTGCTGGTAAGACTACGACGCTCCGCATGTTAGCCGGCTTTATTAAACCAAGTCAAGGCAACATTCAATTTAATGAAGAACAATTTGCGAAGGATATTCGCCATTATGTTGGCTATTTACCGCAGTACCCTGTCTTTCATAATTGGATGACTGGAGAAGAGTTCTTAATTTATGTAGGTAAACTCGCTTATCTATCCAAAAACGAAGCTAAAACAAAAGCACATGAACTGCTTGACCTTGTCAGACTAAGTGATGATAAACAGAAGCGAATCGGGAAGTATTCAGGTGGTATGAAGCAGCGACTTGGGATTGCACAAGCTTTAATGCACGACCCTCAATTAATTATTCTTGATGAACCCGTTTCATCATTAGATCCAATTGGACGCCGAGAGGTACTCAATTTAATCCGAGAACTGAAAAAGGATGCAACCATTCTTTTTTCAACTCATATTTTAAACGATGCGGAAGAGGTTAGTGATGATATTTTACTTTTAAACCATGGTAAACTTCTAAAACAAGGCGCAATTCAAGAGATACATAGTCAACAAGAAACGAAAACCATTTATCTAGCGTTTCAAGACGAGCCTAAATTTATTGAAGAACGTCTAAAAGAGTTTAATTCAGTATTTAATATTAAACGAGAAAATACTGGATTCGCTATCACTGTTCATGACGTCAATGAAGCTAGAGCACAATTACTCGAGGTTATTCAATCAGAAGGCTGGAATTTAACGAAATTTGAAGTCTTATCTGCCTCACTTGAAGATATATTTATAAAGGCGGTGACTGAATAATGCAGTGGCAAACCATTTACAAGAAAGAAATGCTCGACCATTGGCGTCATTTCAAGTGGATTTGGGTTCCAATTGTCTTTATTTTATTCGCCGTCATGGACCCTTTAACTGCTTATTTTATGCCGATTATACTAGAATCAGCTGGTAACGTTCCAGAAGGCGCTACAATAGATATCCCGACTCCTTCCGTTGGTGAAGCTATGATCATGAGTTTTAATCAACTGAATATGTTAGGTGTTTTAATCGCTGTTGTCATATCAATGGGACTGATTTCACGAGAACTCAGTACAGGGGTTTATGAGCTAATCTTATCTAAGCCTGTTCGTTATAGCCATTATATGACAGCTAAATTCACAGCTATGATGACACTCCTAAGCGTGTCGATCATCTTGGCACTCATTACAGGCTGGTATTATGTCACCGTTTTATTTGGAGACCTTGCCTTTACCCAATTGCTGACTAGCGCGATCTTTTATATATTTTATTTTATGCTGATTTTAAGCATCGTCATGGTTTTTAATAGCTTTCTAACATCACCTGGGCTTGTGGCTTTTCTATCTATTTTTACAGTCGTTGTATTAAATGCCTTCACGTCTATTTTTGATCATGTCATTACTTGGAGCCCGATGTTAATTTCAGATTATATTGGCACCTACATTTTCTCAGGTGAAATCGAAACGGACCTTTATTTCAGTACAGGAATCGCCATCATCATCAGTCTTCTATTATTATGGTTATCCATTATCCTGCTCAAAAGACAGGAAATGCACTAACATTGTTAAACAAAATCGGCGCATTGTTAAACAATGTGCCGCCTTTGTTCGACAATCCAACGAGAATGTTAGACAATCTAAAAGAACTGTTAAATAACTAGGTGGAAATGTTAATTATGCTACCAAATAAAAGGCTTTCGCCCAAATTCATGGCGAAAGCCTTTTAATCTTCTTTAAGCGGATAAGCAAAAACTGTCATCGTCACTTGAAACGTGTAGTCCCCTTCATTTTGCTGAAGTTGCACATTGTTTAATTGCGCTAATCTCGCATCTTGTTCGATTCTATTAATAAACTGCTGAAACAATTGATGAGAACCTGATGTCCCACTCAGTTCCATTGATAAAACGTCAATCATTTCTTCCGAGCTCACGTCACTAAACCATTCATTCGAAGAAACTTGGTCATCTTGTACAAAGTTTATTGTTTCAATCGTAGTATTGGTGGCACCACTTGCATCATTTAATAAACGAATGACACCATTTTCATTTAGTGACTCTGGCAATTGATCGCGCAATGTATCGACATTTACGTCTTCCTCTGCTTCCTGATTCTCTAGTGAATCACTAAGTGCAGTTTGCCGTCGTTCTTCAAAATCTAGATCATCTGATAATTCCTGATTCGTCTGTTGTAAGTCGAAAATAACATAATAGTAGAATGCACCAGCAGCCAATAACAAGACTGCTATTCCGACTAAGATCATCCGCTTATTCTGCTTCGTCATCGTTCTCCTCCTCTTCCGCTTGGAGGTACACTGTATAATTCGTTAAATAATAATCTTCTGATTCCATATAATCAATGGTTCGAATCATGACATCATGGAACGACTCAACCTCACTTAAATCCTGGTAAAATGCTACTGCGTTTTCATTTGATTCAGTCTGGACCGTTAATTCAATGACACCTTCTTGTTCATTAAACGCTATTAAATCACCATTACGGGGAACATAACCCGTAATCGTCTTCATAATGGGCTCCATTTCAACAATAGCTGCTTCCATTTGTGTCACTAATGGTTCCACTTGCTCAGACTGTTGTTCGGACTCATCACCTTCTAATTCAGACTGTAACGCGTCATTTTGTTGTTTTTGTTGTTGTAATGCTTGTTCTAATGAAGCGTTATCTTGCTCCAGCGTCCAAGTCCAATAACCGAATCCACCTACAACCATCAATGTCACCACGAGTATGAAGATGATCGGAAATAATCCAGTGCGATTCTTTTTTTCTTTTTTGGGTCGTAAGTCAATATCAGGTAACATTATAGACCACCTTTTAATGCCATGCCATAGACCATATGAAAACGTGAAGCCACTGTCATCCCTTTAGGTCCGACGACTTGTTCATCTTGAATGGTTACAACAGGTGTCTCAAACCTCTCTTCAAGCGTCACCATAATGTCCTCTAAATAAGGATGGTCACCAGTGATTGCAATCTGCGTAAACTGCTGTTCATAGTTTTGAATCATATATTGATAAAAACGTTCAACTCGTTCGACTTCTATAATCAAATCTTCCAATTCATCCATCACAGTCTCTTCATGAAAATCTTCCTTCGACAATGTAGGACCTAGTTGATCGATTGTTTGGTCACTTGAATCTAAATCAAATTCTTGCAAGAAAATAGGCGTATGAAAACGAAAAGCGCTAAATGTGGCTTGATCCACATTATAATTGATTAATAATAAATGATCTTCATTGGAGGCAATACTATGACTATAGAGAACCCTATAAAAGCTCAGTGGTGAAATATCGATTGATTCCACTCGCATGCCTAATTCATTTAAAATTTGCGTGTATTGATTCGCAATCGAGCGATCAGTCGAGATTAAACTAATTTCGTGTCCATCTTCTAATTCTTGAATATAAACTGTCTCAAAAACAGATTCATCAAAAGGCAAATGGATCGTATCCCCTAAATGAAACTGAATATGGTTTCGAATTTCATTTTTGGCTATATTAAGTGGCAACACTTCTCGGCGGATAAAGACGAGTGAGTCTGGCATAATGAGACGAACAGTTTTTCGTTTTAAGCGCCATTTTTTCACACACGTCTTTAATACGCGTTCAAATTGCTCACGATCTTCAATGACGCCACCTCTGATGATGCCCGCTGGAATATAATGTTCCCCCATCCGCTCGACTTGGGTTTTATCTCGACGACTTTCTGTATAACGAATCACATAATCTCTAATCTCAAGATTAACGATTTGTTTCTTAGCCATATATTTCATCCACCTATAACATTAAAGATAAGTACCAATTGATTAATGGATCACCATAAAAATAAGCCACTAAAGCCCCTGAAGCGATGAACGGACCAAAAGGAATTGGTTTTCCTTTCTTCACTCTACCTAATCCCATTAAAACTAAGCCAATCACCGTGCCAATAACTGAGGCAAGCATCAAAGTCAGTAATGTCTTTTGAACACCTAAAAAAAGCCCTAACACCGCAAATAATTTAATATCACCGCCACCCATGCCACCGCGACTGACAATCGCAATAAGTAGCAATAAACCAAATCCTAGTAACGCTGCTAAATAACTATCATACCAAGGTTCAGTTGGCATCCAGATTCGCCACGCCAAAATGATGATAGCAAATGCAATTAATACACGATCGGGGATCAACTGCTTATACCAATCACTAATCGTAATAATGATCAGCAAGCTAATGAGTAACCACGCTAAAAAAAGTTCAATGTGAAAACCAATATGAAAAAAAGCGTAAACGAACAACCCACCTGTTAACACTTCAAAAAACGGATAAACAGGTGAAATCTTCACGCCACATTGTCGGCATTGACCTTTTTGAAATAAATAAGATAATACGGGGATAAGTTCATAACTTTTAAGTACATGACCACATCTCGGGCAATGCGACCTGGGCGTCACAATCGATTCACCATCAGCCACACGCATGCCAACCACATTATAAAACGAGCCTAATACAAGGCCTAAAACAAATATGTAAAGCGTTATCCAAATCACCTGTCATCAGTCCTGTATGATTTAATAGGTTGAGAGTTTGTTATGGTAAAAAAGCGCGGTTAGACCGCGCTCTGAATTACATTATTAAACGTTAATAGGTTTAGGACCCACTAATCGATGCTGTTCCACCCTCAGAATCATTTCTCAAATCGGACGCATTTGCATCATTAATATCTTGTACAGTTGCATTGCTAAAATTAATAGAAACATTGCCATCATCCAGGGTGCCATTAATTGTGAAAGGCGTTTCAGTTACATTGACTGTCACGTCACCTAATGTAGTATTATCATCAAAAGATGAGGTATCAATATAATCATTATCACTCAATGTATCCAACCCAACTATTACCTCATTTTCACCATTTTCTTCAACGTCATTCGTTGTCGCATACAACTCTGCAGACTCAATCACGTTAATCGCTGTAGACTTCACAGAGTCATAACGTGAATCTTCAATAACATTCGCAATCGCTGGTACCGCAATTAAAGCAATAATACCTAAAATAACAATTACAGCTAGTAATTCGACTAGTGTAATACCTTTCTGGTTCTTTAAGATGCGTTTTAACATCAATAACTCTCTCCCTTTTCCCTAATTAATTTGGTTAAATAGATCAAACATTGGAATCACAATAGCTAGTACAACGACTCCAACGATTAATGATAAAGATACGATTAAAACAGGTTCTAATAATGACTTAAATTGTTCTGTCGCTGTGTCGACATCTTCTTCATAGAAATCTGCGACTTGTTCAAGCATGTCAGGTAAAGCATTCGTTTGCTCCCCGACTTCGATCATTTGTGTTACTAAGTATGGAAAGGCCCAATGCTCTCGCATAGGAGCAACCATTGATTGCCCTTTTTTTAATGAAATTTGTGCTTCGTCTAAGGTTTCTTGGATCACTCGGTTACGAATAGTTTGTTGAGTCAATTCAAGTGCTTGGATAATAGGTACATCGTTATACAATAATGAGCTTAATGTTCGTGACATTTGTGCCATGTTTGACTTTATGACCAAAGTCCCAAAACCTGGAATTTTCAATAAGTAATAATCGATCTTATATCGACTATATTCCCGTTTAAACAGCAATATAAACATCAATACGACTAAAATCGATGATAACATAAGTATGTGCCAATAACTAGTCATAAAGTCACTAGTTCCTAAAACAAATTGCGTAATTAATGGAAGTTCAGCATCAAATTGTTCAAACATGCTGACAAACTCCGGCACGACATAAATCATTAGGAATATAACAACCGCAATAGCTACGACAAATACAGTTGCTGGATAAGAAAACGTCGATTGAATCTTTTGCTTGGTTTTATATTGTTTTTGATAATAGCTTGCTAGTTTTTCTAATGTTGCTTGTAATGACCCACTGCTTTCACCACTGTGAACCATGTTGATAAAGATATTCGAGAAAATGTGTGGGTGTTTTTTCAAGGCAGCTGTTAAGGAATTCCCTTGGCGCATATCAATTTCGATATAGTATAATGCTTCTTTTAAATACTTCTGCTTCGTTTGTTCACGTAAAATACTTAAAGATTTTACAATCGTCAATCCTGCTTTTAATAGGGCAGCAAATTGTTGTAGAAACACAACAAAATCTCGATTTTTCACTGGACTTCCAAAATAAATATCCTTATTCCAAATCGTACTTGGGATTTCTTCAATTATTTCTATGCGCAACCCTTCATCGCGTAAACGGGCTTTAGCCAACTCTGCATTATACGCATCAAGCTTACCTTTTCGATGCTCACCGTTATAATCAACGGCTTCATATTTAAAAGAAGCCATTATGATTCCCCCATCACTCTATTACTCTGAGGCAACACGATAAACTTCTTCTAACGTTGTTTCACCGCGTTCAACCTTCCGTAATCCATCCTCGAACAATCGTGTGAACCCTTGCTGTTTCGCAATTCGTTCGATTTCAATTTTTGTTTTACCATCTAAGATTGCTTCCCTTATAACCTCATCAATTAACAGCACTTCATGAATGGCTGTCCGGCCACGATAGCCTGTATTATTACACGTAGCACAGCCGCTACCTTTTTTTACCTCGTCTAAATCAATGCCATAACGATTAAACACATCTCGCTCTAACTGACTGATTGGTCGAGTCGTTTCACAATCCTGACAAATCATTCGAACAAGTCGCTGCGCTACAATCCCATTCACCGAAGTTCCAACTAGAAACATTTCCACATCCATATTGACGAGACGATTAATCGCACCAGTCGAATCGTTTGTATGAAGGGTACTCAGAACAAGGTGACCTGTAATCGAAGCTCGTACAGCCATATTCGCCGTTTCACCATCACGAATCTCACCGACCATGATAATGTCCGGGTCTTGCCGTAAAATGGACCGTAAACCCGATGCAAATGTTAAACCGACATTAGAGTTCACTTGAATCTGATTAACACCTTCTAATTCATATTCCACTGGATCCTCTAACGTAATTAAGTTCGATTCCTCTTCATTTAAATGCGTGAGGGCGGCATACATAGTCGATGTTTTACCTGAACCAGTAGGGCCTGTAAGCAGGACGATGCCATAAGGTTTTTCAATCATTGTTCGGAACTTATTTAAGTTATCTGGTTCGAAACCGATTTGATCCATTCGATTCGAAACTGACATTGTATCAAGGACACGGATTACTACTTTTTCGCCGAATATCGTTGGCAACGTACTAACACGTAAATCAACATCGCGTCCTTCGACTAACCGTTTAATGCGTCCATCTTGGGGAATTTTTTGCTGTGTAATATCTAGATTGGCCATAATTTTAATGCGTGTCGTTAGTGAGGACTGGACATTTTTAGCCAAAAATTGCTCATGTCTTAAAGCACCATCAACTCGTAATCGTACAACGACTTGCTCTTCTTGCGGATCAACGTGAATATCACTTGCCCCTTCAACAACAGCTTGCTGGATCAATTGATTCATCAACTTAACAACCGGTGAAGATTCCTCTTCTAATGACAAATCCTGACGTTCTTCTTTAGGTGCTTGCTCGGCAAATTCATCAGTAAAATCTTCACGTTCATACATTTTCATGATGCTTTGGCGAATTTCATCTTTGATTGCAATCACTGGTTCAATCTTAAAACCTGTTTGCAGTCTTAAATTATTAATGACGAAATAATCGAGCGGGTCAGCCGTCGCGACATACAACCGATTCCCATCACGTTTAAGAGGAATCACACTGTTATCAATCGCAAACTGCTTAGGCACTAGATTTAAAATAGACCGGTCAAATGGATAGTTATTTAAACGTTCATGTGAGATGTCCAGTTGCTGCTGCAAGACTTCGATCAATTGCAACTCTGTTATGTAACTTTCCTGAATCAATTTATCCCCTAATTTTTGATCAGGCGATTTTTCCTCAAGTGCTTGGCTCAGTTGTTGATCATTGATAAAGCCTTCTTGTTTTAACAATTCACCAATTCGTAATCTTTGTCTACGTGGCACAGACAACGTCCTTTCTGCCGTGAAAATAACCTTTTCTATTTATTAATCAATTATACGTTGTTTTTCTACTAAATGCGACATTATTATCAGTTAAATTCTAGTTCTATTATTTTAGACCCAACTTCCTGGTCATCTTCTAATTCGTCACCTTCTAAAACAGGTGTTACTACAAAATCGACTTCAATGGATTGGTCTTCAACTGAAATCGAATTAAGCTCTGTTATAAAACCGTGTTCTTCACCAACATCAATTCGAACACCGTTATTTAATTCCTTTGTACGTAAGGATTGATTTAGTTGTTCACGAAAGTAAGAAATAATGCTATCAGGGTCTGCGTTACTCTGTTCAAGCCAAGACTCAGTACTTTCTTTAGCGCCGTCACGACTATCCTCGATGACAGAATGTGTGAATTCGACACCCATATCAATTAAAGCATTAACCTGCGTATATTCTTCAGACCGTTCAAATTGATTCGCACTTGTAGTAATATTCGACATAATAGAAGGGATCATCACACCAATAATCGCGATGGTGATTAATACGACAATTAAAGCTGCACCATTTTGTTCTTTTAGCATCTTCAAGATTCGCCCCCTTCCTGAATATACCCGAATATCGTAGCGCTGGGCTGCTCTTGGTTTTCAAGCGATTCGAAAACTTCAATTTTAACTTGTTGTAAATCAAGCTCATTTTCTAGTTCAGCATGGTCGTTGTCATCAATTACTGTTATGATAGGAAAAAAGTCTCGATTATTTTCAGTAAAGGTAGAACGATTTAAAGCATCAATCTGACTTTGGTCTTCTTTGATTTCTGTTAACACTTTTTCAGCAACGTTCACAGCTGTTAGTTCGTCTTCCGTTTGAGTAGATAGTATAATAGACTGTGAGAAGAAACCAATAAACGAAGTCAACACAATCGTTAGAATGACTAAAGCAGCTAAGACTTCGATTAATGAAAAACCTTTATGATTTTGTATAATTGTTTTAAATCGTTTCATTTTTATACCTCACGATAAATAGGTGATTTTAATGATCAATAAATATCTTACTCAACAAAAAGGTGTCACACTTGTCGAAGTTTTAGGGGCTTTAGCGATTCTATCAATCATATCGATTCTAGCTTTTAATGTGCTCGGTAATACCTTTCAATACAATGAAAAAACGCAAGCACATACGGATATTAGACAAGAGGCAAACTACATCATTACCCAAATGCGAGAATCACATCAAACTAATGAGAGTGACTATGAAATTTGTACGAGCACGTTTGAACGCTCAAATTATGTATTCAATGAGTTTATGATTAATCATAACCCTATTAATGGATCATGTACAACAGTGGATGCGACAGAAACCCTCTCAATCTCATTTATCATTATGAATAATCAAGACCAACAATTTGAAGTGAACACAAAAATCCACCCTAAAGCTGAACGAAACAGAGAAGAATTGGTTTCAATTACGATTCCAGAACAAAGTGTCGACTTAATCGATTACATTCGTGAGGAAAGTGTATTTGTTTATTCTAGCAACATCTCTGTTGATGGTAGTGCTGGATTCTCAAGTGCTAATGGGAAAATGGTCATAAATAATAATACCCCATCTGACTTATCATTTAACACAGCAGGACAAATTTCTGTTAATGAAATTCATATTAATAAACCCAATCAACAAGTAAATGTCAATTCTAGCTCTGAATTTGGTGTGAGTGGTGTCACTTCTCTTATTAACATTCGTAGTCACTTAAACTTAAATAATGGCGGTACGACGATGAATTCTGAGGAAATTTATATTGATGGGGATTTGACTTTTGGAAGTAGTGCTGTCGTTAATGCGGATACAATTTATGTTAGCGGTGATGTAATCTTTAATAATTATTCAGCGGATATCAATGTTGATAATATTTATATTGGTGGCAACATCATTAGTAATACTAATAACTCAGAGCACCAACAGTTACGAACAGGCGAGTTCGATGCTTCTAGCTATCCAGATATTCCACCTAATGACTTACCAGAATTAAGAGATGAAAATTGGTATACCGAAAACAACTATGTTAATTCAAGTACTTTGAGTAACAATGATCGGATCTTTTCTACTGGCGATGTCAATGTCCATACAAACAACCGTAGCCCTTCTGATTTCATCATCGTTGCAGGTGGTGACGTCTCGATTGACACGAATTGGTCTGAAGTAGAAGGCTTAATTGTCGCACCTAATGGTAGTGTTAGCTACGACGGGCCTAAATTCTCAGGCGTTGTGATTGCTAGGGACGGCTTTAATTTAGAAAATGGTGGTTCGTCAGCTGAGTTCAGAAATATCAATGAGTACTTAGACGATCTAGACGAAATACCATTCAAATAAAAAGACAGAGGCTGTTTTGACACAGCCTCTGTCTTTATTTTTAACCTTCAATACTCCGCCAAAGCGTCAACGCTGCATAACTACGGTATGGTGACCATTCTTCAGCAGCCGCTTCAATTTCTGCTTTCTTCGGTTTTTCTTCTCGTTTCCAAGCGTGTTTAAGTGCATTCTGAATGCCAATATCAGCAGCTGGGAAGAGATCTTCGCGTCCGAGTGCGAATAGTAACCAGTTTTGGACAGTCCACGGGCCGATGCCACGTACTTTTCCAAGCGATTTCATCACCTCTTGGTTGGTCATCTTCGCCATTCCTGGTAAGTCCAATTCACCATTCACAATCGCGCGTGACGTATCAATCACGTATTCAGCTTTTCGTTGACTGAATTGAAGATCCGTTAAGTCTTGATAATCCAGTTGCGCAACTTTTTCAGGTGTCGGATAAAACCAAGCGCCATCCATCTTTTCACCAAATTTCTGTACGAATCGCGTTGAAAGTGTATAAGCAAATTTCATATTCAGTTGTTGATGGATAATTACTTTCATAAGTGAATCATACAAAGCAAAATCACGGACAATTGGTGTCCCTGGATGAACGAAAAACAATCTCGCTAATCGTGTATCTTCAAAGAAATCGACTACATCTTGTAAATCACGGTCCCACTGAAATAAATTACGGATATGTTCAAAGATGACATCTTGTTCTTCATCATAATCGGACATCACAGAAAAGACAGGTTTTTCAGTCGTCCCCTCTCCTTTAACACGAACAACACACTGATCCCCATTTTCCAATCGGACGGGCACATCCACCCATCGTTCGCGTAAATTTACGTTAATAAGAGGATCCATATTTAAACGTTGCAGTGAATAATCAAAATCATATAACCCCGCTGCATGGTAGTACTCTTTCCACATCATGACCTCTCCCTTTATTGTGTGGTTGTTTCAATACATACAGTTTACAACTTTACATACCCTTTTCGCAAAAAATTGACTCTACCCAAAAGGCACGTATTTTTGCCAGACGAGATCATTTAATGATTCAAATTGATAGCCTCGTTCCCGTAATTCATCAATCAAGTGACTAAGTGCTTCAGCATTATCTTCTGTGACCGTATGCATAAGCATAATCGCACCTGGATGAACCTGTTTCAATACATCATCAAGGGCTTGTTGCCAACTACTTTGCTGACTTTCTTCCCAATCAACTAACGAAACCGACCAGAAGATATTCGTATAACCAAGTTCATCAGTTAATTTTAAGGTTCGTTCGCTAAAAACACCTTTAGCTGGGCGGAAATATGTGACATGTTGTTGATCAGTCGTTTCTTTAATTTTATCATCTAAACGTTTTAAATCTTGTCGTATTTCCTCTTCGCTCGCTTTCGTATAGTCGAGGTGGTCATCTGAGTGATTCCCGATTATATGCCCGTCGTTCACCATTCGTTCGACTAATTCAGGTTGGTCATCAATATAATGACCTGATAGGAAAAACGTAGCAGGAACTTGTTTGTCTTCTAATACATCCAGCATCTGTTCCATGTAACCTAACTCATAACCACTATCGAATGTTAAATAAATCGTCTTATCAGAGCCACCGCCCATGTAAAATCCATTGTACTTTTCAATTAATGGACCATAAAAACCTAAATCAGGTGGCTCCTCGTTATATTGTTTTTTATAACCATAACCATACGATTCATTTGATATTTCTTCTGCTTGAATAAGTGGTGACCATAAGATCAAACTAATTATGATCAGTATTATTTTTTTCATGAAATTTCCTCCCAATTGTTGCATGCTATTATTAATTTGCCATGATTTAACGAAAATTATAATTGGAAGGTTTCACCGCACTTCAACCAAAACCTCAATTGTTAAACAATCCGCTAACATTGTTTAACAGTTTGGCCATATTATTAAACATTGATGCTCAATTATGAAACAAAGAGAGGGGAATGTTTAACAATCCCCTCTCTTTGTTTAACAATTTAAAACCTCCCCTTTTATTACAAAGGGGAGGTCACATAATTTATAGCATCACAGCACCAATTAGGCCGAAGATGAAAATCGGAATATTGAAGTGTAGGAAGGTTGGTACACATGTATCCCAAATGTGATCATGTTTACCATCTACGTTTAGTCCTGCTGTTGGACCAAGTGTACTGTCTGATGCTGGACTACCTGCGTCACCTAATGCACCAGCGGTACCAATTAAGACCGCAATTGCAAGAGGAGAGAAGCCAGCAGCTGTCGCAATCGGTACATATAAAACCGCTAAAATCGGAATCGTACCGAATGATGTTCCAATCCCCATCGTAATGAAAAGTCCGACGAGTAATAAAACTGTCGCAATAATCCAAGGGTTACCTTCTAACATGCCAGATGACGCATCAACTAATGCTTCAACTGAACCTGTTTCCTCTAATACACCTGCAAAGCCTGATGCCGCAAGCATAATAAAGGCAATCATCCCCATCATACTAATGCCTTGACTCATAACGTTTTCAATTTGACGATATGGTACAGCAACAAGTAGGAACATTAAGACAAGACCAGTTAAGGCCCCTAAAACCATTTCTTCTGTAACCCACTGCACACCCAACGCAGCGAAAATCGCAATAATTGTCATCGCATGCTTAAGTTCAAATTTGAACGGTGTATCATCATCGTCTTCTATATCACTCGGTTGTCCTTTTGGCTCAATTTGACTGTAGTCACGTTTTTTCCGATACGTAATACCAAGTGCGATGATTAAACCGAGAAGCATACCTGAACCTGGTACGATCATAGCTTGAGTAACACTACCTAAGCCAATATCAATCCCATTTTCGGCCATATTATCACGAACAATCCCCTGGAAAATAAGCCCAAATCCGAATGGCAGTGTAATATACGGCGCTTTCAAACCAAACGTTAATGCCGTTGCAACACCACGTCGGTCAATTTCCATACGATCAAATAACGCGAGTAATGGTGGAATTAAAATTGGAATAAAGGCGATGTGCACTGGCACGACGTTTTGCGATAAAGACGCAATCAAGGCAATTAAAACCATCAGAGCGACACGTTGACCAGACATCACGCTCCGCACCCCTTGGACAAGTCCTTTCGTAATTCCAGTTAACGAGATTGCAACCGCAAATCCACCAAGTAACACATAACTTAAAGCTGTATTAGCACTACCACCCATATTCGATGTAAAGATCGATACAATTTCGGTGAACGGTAATCCAGCTATCAAACCAGCTGACATGGCAGAAATGACAATCGCTAAAAGCACATTAACTTTTAATAAACTTAAAACACTCATTAATATAACAGATATTATAACTGCAATAGCCATCGTTTCGTTCTCCCTTTCTTTTATTTCATTATCACATTAACACTTTATCACAATAAAATATGCTATTTAAAAAATCAACCCCCTCTCATAAAAAATTTATGCGGGAGTTGATTATTTTATTGCTTTAGTTTGTCTTCCATTTCATTTAACAAGCTTAAATAGCGATCGACGTCCTCAACAGTCAGTTGTTCAGGATCTGCTGTTTCAATTTGATCAAGCAAGTGCTGTAACCTTGCTTTCACTGATTCTAGATGATTCTCGTCTGTCATGTTACGACTCCTTCTCAATCGCTTCAACTGTCTCTTTGACTTCAATCGTTGGAACGACAGATTGAACCATTGAGCAGTTCTTAGAAGCTGTTTCTAGACTTTTTTGTAGTTTGTCTTCGTTTAAATCACTTCCGACTACTTTAAAGTGTAAGTGAACTTTTTCGATTTTATTCACGGCATCTTCACTACGTTCTACGTCCGCTTCAATCGTCATTTCATCATATTCAACCTTCTGTTTGCCTAAAATACGTTTATAAACAAGCGCACTACAACCCGCTAATGATGATACCATGAGTTGGAACGGTCGAAAACCTTCATCTTCATCACCAGAAATTGTCATTTGTTCATAAGGTAAATCAGTCGTAATATGTTGATCCGTTACATTAAATTTCATCTTAGCACACTCCTTTTACTTGTTTGTCCGACTTTTATTTTAACACGATGTTACGATACAATAACACCATCTTGTTTTAGGGGGAGGTTCTCTCATGTCAACACGTCAACGATTTGCTGTCCTTGTTGGATTAGTTGGTATTTCTGGCTTTTCACAAGGGATGTTACTCCCACTTATTTCTGTTTTACTTGAAAGTGAAGGTGTCTCATCAACGCTTAATGGTTTACACGCAACTGCATTATATATTGGTATCTTAATTATTTCACCATTTCTAGAACCACCACTTCGCAAGTATGGCTATAAACCGATGATTTTAGCAGGTGGGGCGCTCGTCTTTTCATCGATCTTTTTCTTCACGATTTGGGAATCGATTTGGTTCTGGTTTATTTTGCGATTGCTCGTTGGTGTAGGAGATAATATTTTACACTTCGGAACACAAACATGGATTACAACGACTACTCCAGAATTTAAACGAGGTCGGTCAATTGCCATATACGGATTATCATTCGGTTTAGGATTTACAATCGGACCACTCATGACGCCTTTAGTTGAAATTAATCCAGCGCTTCCGTTTATCGCAAGTTCTCTTTTATGTGTCATCGTCTGGTCATTCATGTTCTGGGTGAAGAATGAGTTACCTGAATCTGATGGTGATGTACAAGTGACAACTACTAATACGACCAAACGTTTTCAGGATGCTATGAAATATGCCTGGATCGCTTTGTTAGCTCCGTTTACATATGGCTTTTTAGAAACGACCTTGCATAGTAATTTTCCAGTTTACGCGATGCGACTTGGTCATGACGTTTCAACCATTTCCTATATCATTCCATTTTTCGCTGCAGGGAGCATCGTTTCACAAATTCCGCTTGGTATGTTGAGCGATCGTATCGGTCGACCTATTGTATTAAAGAGCGTACTTATTGGGGGAAGCATCACCTTTATTGGAGCTACCTTTTTTGAGCAGTCCGTGGTTGGGTTGATCATAAGTTTCGCCATTGCTGGCATGTTAGTCGGCTCACTTTATTCATTAGGGGTTTCTTATATGACCGATTTACTGCCTAACACACTGTTACCTGCGGGTAATATCTTATGTGGTGTCATGTTCAGTTTTGGCAGTATTGCTGGGCCTTTATTGGGTGGTAGTTTTATCGACTACTTCCCGCAATTCAGCTTTTTCTATGTGATTGTCTTGTTTGTCAGCCTAATATTCATCTTCATGATCGCTCACACTTTTTTCGCTAAAAAATCATCAACATAAAACAAATCCCTCGGTTTCAGATAAATAAACCGAGGGATTCTTATGATTAACGGAATAAGAACCGCCGTTTATGAATATTTAAAATCGCATTAACTTCGCCACCAATTAAGATCATCATGCCTGATAAAAATAGCCAGATCATTAAAATAATCACACCAGCTAAACTCCCATAAGTAGCCGAGTAAGCAGCAAAATTAGTCACATAATAAGAAAAACCTAACGAAACTAATTGCCAACCTAACATAGCCACTATAGCACCAGGCAGTGCATGTCTGATTTTAACCCTTACATTAGGAGCTAGCATATATAACAACGTTAAGACGAAAATCATCATGAGTGCCGATACAACCCAGCGAAAAGCTTCCCATGTGGCTAAAAATGCCTCCGAAGCACCTAAGAAAGAGAAAATATATTCCCCAATTAACCGGCCAAAAATCGGCAATGCTAAAGCAACTGCAATAGCTAAAACGAGTAAGATTGTTAATACGATTGATAATCCTCGCGCTACGAAAAAAGAACGTTCCTCTTCTATTTCATATGCTCGATTGAACGCGCGCATTAAGCCATTAACTCCAATTGAAGCAGACCAAATCGTACCGATGATACCGAGCGATAATAAGCCGCCGTTTTGGTCTTCCATTAATTGATTAATATTGCTATTCACTAGTGACATCGTATCTCCTGGAAGGTATGAATCGACTAAATCGAACACTTGCTGTTCATTAATGGGCAAAAACCCTAGTAACGTTAATAAGAAAATTAAAAACGGTAATAAAGACAGTAGAAAGAAATAAGCTAGGCTTGCTGCTAACGTTGGAATCTCATCATCTTGAAAATGTCGAAACAACTCTTTCCAAAACGTCTTCTCAAAAACCACCCACGTCACCTACTGTTCGTTTTTGTCTTCAATTCGCTCGTCAATCTTTTGTTCAACTTGATCTAATTGTTGAACGAATTTATCCATATTGACCATAATATTATTCAACTTCATACGTAATTGTCTAACGGAGTCAGAAGGATGCTGATAAACTTGTTTCATTTTACCTGTTGCTTGCTTCGAACGATCTAAGACGTGCTGACGTTCATCTTTTTGAATTAAACTTAATAAAAATCCTGTTAGTGCTCCAATTACAATCCCTTTTTGCCATAATCGCATATTAATAACCTCCTAGAATTTTAAAGATCTTTTTCTGCTAGTATATCATCTAATAAATGCTTGCAGGACCTTGAAACTAAATCATACGTATAATCGAACCCACCTTCAAAATAAGGATCAGGGACATCCTGAATACCTTCTTCTGGTAAGTAATCTAGTAATTTCTTGATGGTTGGCTTGCTTGATCCATTATGTCTTAATTTGACATTATTTAAGTTACTTTCGTCCATCACAATCATGTAGTCAAAATGAACATAATCATTTTCATTCAGTTGTCTTCCCGTTAAGCCATTGGCATTGATGCCATGTAGCTTTAGTTGTTCCAACGTATCCTTATGTGGTGGTTCACCAATATGATAATCACTAGTACCAGCTGAATCAACGACGAAATGTTCATCTAACCCCTTTTGACTTACTAAATTCGCAAAAACGGCTTCAGCCATTGGCGACCGACAAATATTACCTAAACAAATAAATAATACCTTAATCAAAGCTTCATCACCTACAATATCTTATTGTCTTATATTCTAATATAATAACCTTTTATCGTATACCTTAAACCTTTTCCTCACTCCATTCATGAAAATTATAGATCGACTTAAGTTGATATTAGAATACTATGATAGAATGATACTAAATCATTGAATGAGGTGACCCTATGAATCGTGCATTTATCGAACAACATAATTTAATGATTTTCGACCTTGATGGCACACTTTACGAAGGGCGAGAACATTTTCGACTACATACCAATAATCTTAAAGCTTACTTAAACACAACAGAACAACAACAATTTGAAACCATTTATGAACAAGTGTTAAATGGTCATCATCCTTTACAAATCGGGAAAGTCTATGACGGAAAACGTGACTTAATCTGGACATGGGACCCGTTTACCGCCGAATTAACCGAGGCGAAAGACTGGAATGGAAATCAAGTTACTGTAAACGATGCACCGGAATATATTCCAGCTAAAGAGTTCGACTTTTTCAATTGGGTACCAATTGGTGACGGCTGGTGGCCACCTTACGCCATTGCACGCCATTTCGGGCTGTCTCCTGACACAATCCAAGATTCTTATAACAAGACTAAGAAACAAATGTCTGAGCTTGATGGATTCCTACAACAAACACCAGGATTAAAAGATTATCTAGCTTCCATTGTGAATGATTATACCTTGATCGTTTGTACGAACAGTGATGAAGTTGACGCTCAACGATTATTAGAGTTTCTTGAACTTGAAGAATATTTTACAGAATTAATTCCGAGCGCTAAAAAACCAGTTTACAGCAAAGCAATCTTTGAAGATGTATTACATCGCTATCAAGTTGCACCGGAGAAAGCTATTTCAATTGGCGATAATTTCATGAACGAAATCGCCCCAGCTCTTCAATTAGGAATGTCAGCATTATGGCTAACAGACACGCAAGTTAAGCCAGTTGATGATCATCGACTAAAACTAATTGAATCATTGAGCAACCTTTAATTAAGCGGATTCTTCAACCCATTCTCTTAAAAATACTGGTAGAAGATTATATTCAAAAATATCGTCTGGATAATCAATGACGCCGTCGTACTCTGTCGCAATGTCCTGAGCTAGTTCATTTAAATTGCCCATATAATCTTGGTAAAGAAATTCGAAGCTTACCGTTTCTTCTGGCACAAGATTGTGTTCGCAAATTTTCGGATCCATATAATTTACATACGTACGGCACGGAAGCGGTCGCGATTCATACGCTAAGCATGTGTTTGTATCCGTGTCTAATAGCGGGCATGGTAACCATTGTTTACGGTAATCAAATTTAAACTGTTCATCGTCGAAATCCAGTGATTCCACATGTGCTAATTTGTCTTGATACGTGTCAAAATACTGCTTTAAATGTGCTTTAATATGATCTCGACGTTCAGGTTCCATTTGGTCGATTGCTGTTTTTAGTAAATCCGCTTCTAGTCGCGTGACGATTATCGGAAAATAGCAGCAAAACGCACACCCCATAAAACAAGTCGGTGACATTCCCATATGGTCGTCCATTTGATCCATTTGCTTTGATACTTCAGCAAATAATTTATGGTAACCAGCAACAAGTTGATCTTTTGGCTGATTATAAGTCTTGGCTTCTTCTTGCTTCGCTTCAAACTCTCCCTCATCTAATTCGTAGGATTGAAGCGTTTCGAGACGGGTTTGCACGTCTTTAAGTGAGCGATGTGACATAACATTAACCTTTCTAAACTTTATTATTTTCATCGACGTGAATTCGTGTTATAGTTTATTTTGGTGTTTGATTTGTTTTCATTATAACGAATCAAACGACACAATACCTAATAAATTCTACGGTTAACTCTTTTGTCTGTAAAGATTTGATGGTAGAATTATCTCTGCATACTTTTAACGTGAAGAAGGAGGGCTTGATCATGTACGTAGGCACAAAAGGTTGGTACGTATCTGAGCTTAAGAAATTAGGCATTAGCAATTATGAAGGTCGTAAAGTAGAGAAATATGACGCATCTACACTTGCAAACGTGTTACAAAGTAAGCAAAAGTAAAATGTTACAGAGGTCAGAGCCTCTGTAATTTTTTTGTCAAAATTTCTTAAACGCACAGGTTCATAAATCATGATACACTTACGAAATGTATAGATAGATTAAAAATAGAGATGGAGGCATCATCATGTTTGCAAACGCAGAAATAGGAATCGACTTAGGGACTGCAAACCTGTTAATATATAGTAAAAGCAAAGGCGTCGTCTTTAATGAACCATCTGTTGTTGCCGTTGATTCACAAACTGGTAACGTTTTAGCCGTTGGACATGAAGCGAAAGATATGATTGGTAAAACACCTGCCAATATTACATCAATTCGCCCTTTAAAAGATGGTGTGATTGCGGATTATGAAGTAACATCCCAAATGTTGAGTGAAATGTTGAAAAAAGTTAGTAAACAACTAGGCATGTCGATGCGTAAACCGAATGTCATTGTTTGTGCACCAACTGGTTCAACATCCGTTGAACGTCGTGCCATTGAAAATGCAATTAAAGAATACGGAGCGAAACAAGTCCATATCATTGAAGAACCACTTGCGGCGGCTATTGGAGCTGGATTGCCGGTAGACGAGCCACTTTCAAGCGTTGTCGTTGATATTGGCGGTGGCACGAGTGAGGTTGCCATTATTTCCTTTGGTGGTGTAGTATCTGCCCAGTCAATCCGTGTGGGTGGCGACCATATTGATTCAGCCATCATCCAATATGTACGAAAACAATATAACGTGCTGATAGGTGAACGAACCGCTGAAACAATAAAAATGGAAATCGGATATGCACTCGTTGAACATGAGCCTGTTATTATTGAGGTTCGTGGACGTGATTTAGTCGCAGGACTACCTAAGACAGTGACATTGGATTCCCATGAAATTCAATCAGCTATTCGTGAACCACTCGAAAATATTTTACAAGCCATTAAAGCAACACTCGAGAATTGTCCACCTGAATTAAGTGGTGATATTGTTGACCAAGGTATTACCGTAACTGGCGGTGGTGCTCTGTTAAACGGTATGTCTGAGTGGTTATCAAGCGAAGTTGATGTCCCTGTTCATATCGCTGAAAACCCACTTGAATGTGTCGCAGTTGGAACAGGTAAATCGCTGCAAATGATTCACAAATTACAAAAAGCAAATAGATAAACGCTGTACAATCCCTACAAAATAATTTTGTGGGGATTTATTTATCTAATCAATAGCTTTAACGTTTGAAATGACTTATTTTATATTTTATACGTCATAAACTTCACCTCTTTCTCTCTTATCAAAGGTTCATAAGTTGCTTAAATACACATGAATACCCGTACAGATGTTTACACTATAAGAGCTTCCTCATATCCACAGCACATCTCACGATAAAATGTCACATTTATGATAAAATTATATTAGTAGTCAAAGGGGGTAGGCGATGTTCTTACAATCTTTTGGTAATGACGGCATTATTTTCCTCGCCGCATTATTGCTTCTTAGTGGTATTATTGCTGCTAAATTCTCTAGCCGTTTAGGCCTCCCGTCACTCGTTCTCTTTATTGCTGTTGGAATGCTTATTGGTAGTGATGGTTTGGGTATTATTTATTTCGATGATGTAGAAATGGCACAACTCATCGGTATTCTTGCACTTATTATCATTTTATTTGAAGGTGGTCTACAAACGAAGTGGGCTACAGTCCGCTCAGTAGCATTTTCATCCATTTCCCTTGCCACATTAGGTGTACTTGCGACAGCGATGCTAACAGGGGTATCTGTTTACTTTGTACTCGACGTTTCTTGGCTTGAGGCCTTTCTATTCGGGGCAATCGTAGGCTCAACAGATGCTGCTGCCGTATTTGCGACATTAAAAGAACGAAATATTAAGGCTAAAATGGGTGCGACACTCGAGGCAGAGTCAGGTACAAACGACCCAATGGCGATTTTCTTAACCCTCATGTTCATTGAATTAATTACCAATGAAAGCACAAGCCTATGGTTAATGATCCCCTCTTTCTTTTGGCAAATGGGAATAGGGCTCGCTTTAGGTCTTGTGTTTGGTAAATTAGGTTCATTAGCTATTAATCGAATCAATTTAGAATCTGGAGGCTTATATCCAGTCTTAGCGATTGCATTTGCATTAATAACCTATAGTACTGCTTCAGTCATTGATTCAAGCGGTTTTCTTGCTGTTTACGTCGCAGCACTTGTGATTGGTAACTCTGAACTGACTTATCGCTATTCTATTTTTCAATTTAATGAAGGAATTGCCTGGACCGCTCAAATCATGATGTTTATCATCTTGGGACTTTTATCTTTTCCAGAACAAGTCTTTCACCCAAGTAATATTTTCGCAGGTCTAGCTATCTCATTCGTGCTTATTTTTATCGCAAGACCTATTGCTGTGTTCATTTCAACAGTCTGGCTCAATTACAAGTTCCGTGAAAGGCTATTCCTATCGTGGGCAGGTTTACGCGGGGCTGTACCGATTGTTTTAGCGACATTCCCGATTGTGGCTGGAATTAATGGAGCAGATGAATTTTTTAATATCATATTCTTCGTTGTTTTAACATCTGCGTTAGTACAAGGGTCTACCATATCTTACGTAGCAGAAAAACTTGGCTTGATGGGACCTAAAAAGGACACACCACACCATTCAATCGAGCTAGTATCGATTGCTAAGGCAAACGCTGATATGGTCCAATTCCAAACAAACCGTGATAATGCCATCGTGGGTTATAAATTACATGAGATTGATTTTCCCCAAAAGGCTTCAATTGCAGCTATTGTAAGAGGCGATGATCTCGTCACACCATATGGTGATACTGAGATTAAAGCAGGTGACTTTTTATACATCCTCGTATCCAAACGAGAACATGGCGACCTAATGAAGTTACTTAATCAAAAAATAAGTAACCCTCAAAAAAGTAAACGTAAAACAAAAAAATAAGCAAGCGACACTAATTAGTGTCGCTTGCTTATTTTTTATAGGGAGATATTTACGAGCTCTAATAATAATATAACACGCATTAATCATGATTGTGGTTACACAAAAATTAATTGTATATGACAAATGTTACAATTCACAAAATAATTAAAATAGTAACGATGAATCCTAGCACGATCACGAATAAACCAATATAAATTTTAATTAAATTAGGGATATTCTTCCTTAATGATTCTGTTTCATATTGTTGGGATTGTTGAATCTCATCTTCAGCCGTCATCCCTCGTTGTTCACGACTCTCTATTTCTCGATTTTGCTGCTTCGCCACTTGAAGCGTCATGACTAAGGCAATGACGAATAACACAGCTAACAATAACAACGTAATCCAAAGCATTCTCCATTTCCCCTTTCTTGTTGCCATTATAGCATTAAAAAAGAAAAGACGGTTTAAACCGTCTCTAATTAGTCTACCGTCATTAATTGATACGTATCTTTCCCAAGTGCTTTCGCTCCATATAACGCGTTATCAGCCATTTTGATTAAATCTTCATCAGTAATTTGATCATGATTTGGAAAAACAATCCCTATACTTGTTGTTAAATTGATAATCTTATGATCTATATACCAATCCTCTTCCAGTGTAACTTGAATCCGTCTAACAACCTGTATGACATCATCTTCTGAGTGAAGCCCTGTAAGTAATGCTATAAATTCGTCTCCACCCATTCGGGCTACTAAATCACCATCTCGTAAATTGGACTCAATCCGCCTGCCAAACTCCTTAATCACTTCATCACCAAAATCGTGTCCATGTGTATCATTGATAGGTTTAAAATCGTCAATATCAAACATGAGAACAGCAAATTGTTCCCCGCGACGGTCTTCATTTAAGTAATCAAGTATTTTCTGTTTAAATTTACGACGGTTAGGCAAATTAGTCAACGGATCATGATAAGCAAATGATTTCAATTCGTCTTCATAGGCTTTACGTTCGGAAATATTTCGGGTGACTACGACCATTTGATAAAAATGACCATATTCATCAAATATCGGCTTAGCCTGTAACTCGAACCACAACCATTCTCCGTTTATATGTTGCTGACGGAAATCCATCGCAATTGGTTGAGCCGTTCGTTTAGCATGATCAAAGGCGTTTAGAATACGACTACCGTCTTCTTCATGCAATTTATGCAAAAGAGATTCTCCAATAAATTGATCTTCAGAATAACCTAAAATGGTTCTGTACGATGGGGATGCATATTGAATAATGCCATAATCGTCTACAAGCGTAATTAAATCATGAGAACTTTCAGCAATTAATTGGAAACGTTCTTGATTCTTCATTAGAGTCCGCTCGGCATGTCTTTGTTCTGTGATATCTTTTAGGATCACATAAACTCCAACAACTTCTTCTTCCACAATAATTGGTGTCATTTTAATATCTAAATCTAGTTGATAGCCATTAAAATTCGTGTTTAACTCAAAAGATTGAGCCTGTTTCTCTAACACTCTTTCGAACGCCGCAAATCCATATTTACGTTGTTCTTCGTCCGTAATAATAGTTGATGGCTTCCCTAATAATTCCCCTCTATGATAACCCGTCAATTGTTCAAAGGCTTGATTCATTTCTAACATCGTACCTTGTAGATCTATTGAAACAATCGCATCACTATTATCAGCGAACAATGATTTATAGCGTTGTTCACTTAATTGAATATGACGTTTGGACTGTTCCTTCGCTAACTCAGCATGACGATAATCCGTAATATCACGCACAGAAGCAAGAATGTGAGTACACTGACCATCTTCATTCACTAATGGCATTAATGTTGTTTCGCTAATTAATTCATTGTCACTAGTCGAATGGAAGTAATCCTCATATACTACTTTTTCATTCATTTCCACTGCTTTTACATACTCAGGGTACATTTTATAATAATGCTCTTCAGATAGAACTTCTTGCAATTCTTTACCTATATCTTTGTCAGTAATGCCTGTTTTCTCTTTAGCTAGATCATTAACCATTTCGTAATAGAATAGGTTATGACCCTCCACACGCATCAAGAATATTAAATTGTCGAAGCCACTTTGAACCACTTGATTTAAGAGCTGTTTATCTAGCATATAAATCCTCCAACAAACTAAACAATAGCTAGCCATAACAAACCAGACTACATTCTAATAGTTATTACTACCTATTGTAAAATAAAATCTATGTATTCGCTACCATTTGGAGTGTATAAGTAGTTTAAAAGTTTTTGACATCTTTCGATAAATTTCACAAACAAGTATATATTGACACATTTTCGACAACCTTAATGAGTATATAGAATTACACTCGTGAAAGGATTGACTTTATGAACGCACAGAATCATGAACCCATATGGAATCAAACTCGTAGCTTAAAACAATACCCTCCCCTCTCTCAAGATGAATCAACAGAAGTCGCTATTGTTGGCGGAGGCATCACGGGTATTACGGCCGCTTATTTACTCCAAAAAGCAGGTAAGCAAGTCACCCTCGTAGATCAAGGACGTCTTTTAAACGGGACAACACTACATACCACAGCCAAAATCACCGCACAGCATGGTTTAATATATGATCAATTGATCAACAGCTACAATTACCAAACATCAAGACATTATTACGAAGCTAACCTCGAAGCCATGCAGCTTATTCAGTCACTTATTCAAGATGAACAAATTAATTGTGACTTACAACAACACGATGCCTATCTCTACACTGAATCAACAGAAGGAGTCGCCAAAATTGAAAAGGAATTCGAGGCTTATGACCGACTTAACATCAATAGTCAATTAGCGGATAGTATTCCATTTAATTTAGAAATTGAGAAGGCTTTAATAATGAAAGATCAGTGGCAATTCAATCCGACTGCTTACTTAAGTTATTTAATACAACGGTTGGATCAAGGGAGTACTAAATTATACGAGCATACAGCAGGTCGGACGATCGAAGAAAAATCTGTGATTATGGAGGACAATACGCAATTAACAGCCGATCGAATTCTCATTTGTACGCACTTCCCTTATTATACCGAAAACAAGTTGTTCTCAACTCGGCTTCATGCTGAGAAATCATACGTGATCGCTTTTCCAACAGCAGATCCTTACCCAGGTGGTATGTATTTAAATATCGATTCACCTAAACGTTCAATTAGAGAAACCACAATCAATGACCAGTCATACATCTTGTTTGGTGGTGAGGGTCATAAGGTAGGACAAGGAGAGGATATGTCAACGCATTATGAGGCGTTAAAACGGGATGCTAAAGCCATTTTTTCCAAACAACCCATTGATTATCAATGGTCGACTCAAGACCTTGTTACCGTGGATAAAATTCCTTATATCGGTCCAGTTTCAAAAGAACAACCTCATATATTATTAGCGACTGGTTACCGGAAATGGGGCATGACTAATGGTACAGCAGCTGCTAAGATGATGACTGATGATGTATTAAACAAACCAGACCCTAAACAAAATATCTTTTCACCTTCCAGATCCAGTGTGACTAAAGGGTTAACATCGTTCATTAAAGAAAACACAGATGTAACGAAACACTTGCTCAAAGATAAATTAAGTCATCCTAAAGGGGATTTAGAGTCATTAAATCCTGGTCAGGCAACGACCATGTTATTGCACGGCCAACGTAAAGGGGTTTATAAAGCCGATTCTGATCAACTTTATATAGTCGATACTACTTGCACGCATGCAGGATGCGAAGTGAATTGGAATAGTGCCGAAAATACTTGGGATTGCCCTTGTCATGGTTCACGTTTCACATGTAAAGGTGAAGTGATTGAAGGCCCGGCCAAAGAAAACTTACACCATGAACAATTCTCAATAATTGATTTATTGAAGTTGAATGCATCTCAAGATCCTAAATAGTATCAAATAACTTTTAAAGATACATTTGCTATAGTCCAGTGTTAAACCTTTCAAATTTAATACTAAACTTTATCAGAGATTTAGTTAATATAGGGATGGAAAACTATAAATTCTTATAATTTCCAAATGAAATATTAAAAATTTATCCTAAATAATTGAAACCAAACCGTCCAGATAGTATAGTATTGAAAGGGATAAAGCTATTTACCAAAAAGGGATGATGCTATGGGGAAAAACTCTAGAAAGATTGAAATTTTGAACGCGGCATCGCGGATTGTTGATGACAAAGGGATTTTTAACTTAACACTTGAATCCGTAGCAAAAGAAGCAGGCATTAGTAAAGGCGGCCTTCTTTATCACTACCCTTCAAAAGAAGCCTTAGTTCAAGGGATGGTGGATCACTTAGCTAATAACTACCGCACCAAAATAGCCCAAAACGTCGAAGATGATCCGCTCGATAAAGGCAAATGGACTCGCGCTTTCTTAAATGTCACTTTTAATCAAGGCTATCCGAATAAAGAAATGCATTCTGGTCTACTAGCAGCAAAAGCTGTAAAACCCGAATTATTAGAACCTCTTCATGATGCCTATGAAGAATGGCAAACCAACATTGAGAATGACGGATTAGACCCAATTGATGCTACAATTATTCGTTTAGCCACTGATGGCATTTGGTTATCAGAACTATTCGAAACTTATCAAATCGACCCAGAACAGAAGAAAGAAGTTTATAAAAGACTTCATAAGTGGATCCAAGACATGTATATTTCATCCGAACACCATTCATAATTCACGTTCAATTTAACCGACCACTGCTAATTAGCAGTGGTTTTTTTATATTTTCCTCCCCCCTTCCAAACCCCTTGCAGATCAACACTTCACTCGACTTCACTATCGACAATATTCTCAAAAATTCAACATTAGCTGTTGATTAAAAACCGTCCAGATGGTAAAGTACAAAACAGAGTTTCATACCGTCCGGGCGGTAAAGTAAATAAGTCGTACGTACAGAACAATATATAAGAGGAGGATTCAATTGGCACAAAAAGTAATGTTAACTTCCGCTGTCACAGGTGCTGGCGATACAACTGGGAAAAATCCGAACGTCCCTGTAACACCTAAAGAAATAGCAGAATCTGCGATTGAATCAGCAAAAGCTGGTGCAACAGTTGCACACGTTCACGCTCGTGATCCTGAAACTGGCGGCATAAGCCATAATATTGATCATTATCGTGAAATTGTCGATCGCATTCGCGAATCAGAGACTGATGTTTTGATTAATATCACTTCTGGCGGTGGCGGGGATTTTATTCCAAATTTAGATACACCAGCTGCTGGTGGTGATGGCACTGATATCCAAACACCAAAGGAACGCCATGAACCAGTTGGTGAATTATTACCTGAAATGTGCACGCTTGATTGTGGAAGTACAAACTTCGGCAACATGATTTATATGAGTCCAACTGATTGGCTAAGAGAACAAGCCCAGCTTGTTAAAGATAGTGGCGTCAAACCTGAATTAGAATGTTTTGATACTGGGCATATCCGTTTTGCAAATCAACTCGTTCAAGAAGGACTAATTGACGGTGATCCAATGTATCAATTCTGTTTAGGCATTCCTTGGGGTGCTGCATCAGATGTTGAAACAATCAGCTATATGAAAAGTCGTATTCCAGAAAACGCTGATTGGTCAGCATTTGGCATTGGACGAATGCAGTTACCAATGGTGACTCAAGCTGCTCTACTAGGTGGAAATGTTCGTGTTGGATTAGAAGACAATATCTTCTTGAAAAAAGGTGTTTTAGCAACTAATGAACAACTCGTCGATCAAGCTGTCCAACAACTTCAAACAAACAATATTGAAATCATGACACCACAAGAAGCACGTGAAAAATACAACCTAAGACAACCATAGGGAGGCAAGTCATATGTCGAACGAACAAACATCTAGAAAAGTCGCAATCATCGGAACTGGTGTCATCGGTAATGGCTGGATCACTCGATTTCTCGCTAATGGATTCGATGTCGTGGCATTTGATCCTGCAGATGGTGCGGAAAATCGCGCTCGACAATCAATAAATAATGCTTGGGAATCCGTTGAACAACTCGGCCTCCATGAAGATGCCAGTCGAGATCGCTTAACATTTGTTTCTTCCTTAGAAGAAGCTGTACTTGATGCGGATTTAATTCAAGAAAATGTACCTGAACGAACAGAACTAAAGCAACATGTTTTGGCAGAAATAGACCAATTCGCAAAATCAACTGCCATAATCGGTTCAAGCACTTCAGGTATAAAACCAACTGAACTACAAGAAAAGATGAAATACCCTGAACGATTTGTTGTTGCTCATCCATTTAACCCTGTTTACCTATTACCACTTGTTGAAATTGTTGGCGGTGAAGAAACAGCAAAAGAATTCGAGCAACAAGCTTATACATTCTATGAGTCAGCTAGCATGAAACCAATGATTATAAAAAAAGAAATTGAAGGATTTGTAGCTGATCGTCTAATGGAAGCTTTATGGCGAGAAGCATTACATTTAGTTAATGACGGCATTGCTACAACTGAGGAAGTGGACAAAGCGATCACATACGGTGCAGGGCTTCGCTGGGCGCAAATGGGCCCATTCATGACCTTCCATTTAGCGGGTGGTCAAGAAGGCATGCGCCATATGCTTGAACAGTTTGGTCCTGCCCTAAAACTACCTTGGACTAAATTAGAAGCACCTGAATTGACCGAAGAACTTCAAGAACGAGTCATTGCAGGTTGTGAAACGCACGCTGGTGATCGTTCCGTAGCTGAATTAGAACGACAACGCAATGAATTTCTCGTTAAACTCATTGATTTAGTAGAAGATTATTGGCCTTAAGCGAGGTGAAATCATGCAACCATTCAAGTACCAAGATCATGTTCATTCAGAATGGGTCGATTACAACAGTCATATGAATGATGCCGAATATGCTCGAATGTTCAGTCATGCTGTGGATGCATTCATGGACTATATCGGACTAAACAAAGAAGTTATTGAACAGGAAGCTTATACCATTTTCACACTCGAAACCCATCTTTGCTACTTAAAAGAAGCACACGAAAATGAACCACTAATCGTAGAAGTGCAATTAATGGATTATGACTCTAAACGATTACATGTGTTATTTTCCATGACTAATGAACAAAATGAACTGATTGCAACAAGTGAACAAATGCTGATGGGAATCGATCAAACAACCGGCAAACCAGCACCGTTTATCGAACCAGTCCAAGCCAATATTCAATCCATTTGGCGTGAACATGAACATTTAGACAAACCGAAACAAGCCGGAAGAATGATTGGGATTAAACGTCAACAATAATCCCTCCTCTTCCCTTTCGATAAAGGAGAATGTTTATGAGTAAAATTTCTGTAAGTCAAATCACAAAAGTTTTTGGTCAAAATCCAAAACAAGGATTAGAACGCTTAAATCAAGGTTATTCAAAAGACGAAATTTTAGCTGATACAGGCAATACTGTTGGTGTAAACCAAGCTTCCTTCAATGTAGAAGAAGGCGAAATATTCGTTATTATGGGTCTTTCTGGTAGTGGTAAATCAACACTCATCAGACTTGTTAACCGTCTGATCGAACCAACATCTGGTCAAGTGTATATCGACGATGAAGAAATTACCAACATGAATAAAGAAGACTTAATTGAAGCCCGACGTCAGAAATTAGGCATGGTTTTCCAAAACTTTGGCCTATTCCCTCACCGCACTGTAATTGGAAATGTTGCTTACGGTTTAGAAATTCAAGGTGTAGAGAAAGAAGAACAAATTGAAAAAGCTAAACAATCGATCGTAGACGTTGGTCTAAATGGGTACGAAAACAGTTACCCGAGCGAATTAAGTGGTGGGATGCAACAGCGTGTGGGTCTCGCCCGCGCCCTAGCTAATGATACTGATATATTACTAATGGACGAAGCCTTCAGTGCACTTGACCCACTTATACGTAAAGACATGCAAGATGAACTACTTCGTTTACAAAAACGACTCGGCAAAACCGTGTTATTTATTACACATGATTTGGACGAAGCCCTTAAGCTAGGTGATCGAATCGCTATTATGAAAGATGGCCAAATCGTACAAGTTGGTTCATCGGAAGAAATTTTAGAAAACCCTGCAAACGATTACGTAAGTAACTTCGTAAAAGATGTTGACCGTTCCAAAGTATTAGATGCATCACAAGTCATGAGAAGACCTGAAGTATTAACAACATATAAAAACGGACCACGCACTGCTGTCCGTAAAATGGAAGAGTTCGGAGCATCAAGTATTTTCGTAGTCGACCGTGATGAACGTTTTCAAGGTTTATTAACGATTGATGATGCGATCCGCTCACACAAAGAAGACATACCTATGGAAGATGTATTAAAACAAGACATCCATAAAACAACACCTGATACACCTTTGAATGATTTAATCGGGATTGCTGTAGAAACGAAATATCCGATTGTTGTCCTCGATGAAGACAACAAACTACTAGGCATTATTTCACGCGTCTCTATTCTTTCAGGGCTTGTTCTAGGTAAAGAACATGACGAGGAGGTGACTGAAGCATGAACTATTTCTACTTTCCATTAGAACAGTGGACAAATACATTTGTTAATGAATGGTTTTTACCAACATTCAGTAGTGCATTTGAATCGATTAGTGTTGTTTTAAATAGTTTCGTTGATTTCGTTACTAATACACTATTGTTCATTCCAGCTGAATTATTTACATTAATCCTGGTTTTAATCGCGTGGAGACTAGGAGGTAAAGGTCTCGCCTTCTTCACTTTGATTGGCATGCTTTACCTTGGCTCCGTCGATATTTGGGAAGAATCGATGAATACCCTATCGATCGTAATTGTATCAACCTTTGTTTCATTAGTGATCGGTATTCCAGTCGGCATCTTTAGTGCCATGAATAATAAGATTCAAGCAGTTGTAAGACCAACATTGGATTTCATGCAGACACTACCAAGTTTCGTTTATTTAATTCCAGCCGTCTTACTATTTGGTTTAGGTGGCGTGTCAGCAGTGATTGCGACATTTATCTTCGCAGCTCCTCCTGCTGTCCGTATGACAAACCTAGGTATTCGACACGTACCAAAAGAAGTGATCGAAGCATCCAAAGCATTCGGCTCCACGTCGAAACAGCTTTTATTTAAAGTTCAATTACCACTTGCAGTACCAAGCATTATGGCAGGTGTTAACCAAACCATTATGTTATCTCTATCGATGGCGGTAATTGCCTCAATGATCGGCGCTCCTGGACTTGGAGCAACAGTATTAACATCTATTTCACGTGTTAATATTGGCCTCGGCCTTGTCGGTGGTTTAGGAATTGTTGTACTAGCGATTATTCTTGACCGAATCACTCAAGGAATCGGCCAAAATACAAAATAAAACTATTAAACTATGAAGGAGAGATTTTTCATGAAGAAACTATTAATAACGTTAACAGCTTTCGCTCTAATCGCTCTTGCTGCGTGTGGCGGATCTGGCGACAGCAACGGTGAAGGCAGTAGTGACAATGGCTCATCAGAAGATAAAGGTACTATTACAATGGGAGTTACCCCTTGGACAAGTACCGTCCCTCCTACAAAGATCGCAAAATTAATTATTGAAGATATGGGTTACACAATTGAGGAGACACAAGCTGATGTAAGTTCAATTTTCATGGGACTTTCTCGCGGTGACATTGATGTATTCATGGACTCATGGATGCCAGTTCATCAAAACTACTTTGATGAATATGAAGATTCAATCGAGAGTACATCTATTAGTTATGAAGACGCATCATCAGGTCTAGTCGTTCCAACATATGTTGAAGGTATTGAAACGACTGCTGATCTTGAAGGCAAGGAAGACATGTTTGGCAACGAAATCTACGGTATTGAAGAAGGTGCAAGTGCAACAGAAGAGATCGATAACTTTATTGAAGCTAACAATCTTGATTTCGAACAAGTTAACTCATCTGAAGGCGGTATGATCGCTGAAGCTCAACGTAAAATCAGCAACGAAGAACCAGTTATTTTCTATGGTTGGAGACCACACACGATGTTTAATGAATTTGATCTGAAAGTAATTGAAGATGAATCAGGTGAATTTTTCGAATCATCAACTATTCACGTTGTTACGAACAATCAAGTTTCCGAAGATCATTCTGACGTATACGACTTCCTTTCTAACTGGAGTATTCCTATCGAAGATGTCGAAGAAATGATTGTCAAAATCGAAAACGGGCAAAATGAAGAAGAAGTGGCACAAGAATGGATCGATAACAACCAAGATAAAGTTGACGAAATGCTAGGTAACTAAGCTCCCCCATTAAATAATAAAAATTGGTCTGCCTTAATACAAGGCAGACCTTTTACTATCAAATTCTATGAAGGAGTGACATGATGTCTGAACAAATCATAATCGAACGTGACATCCCATGTGAATTACGTGATGGTACAACATTATATGCAAATGTCTATCGGCCGAATCAAGACGGTGAGTGCCCAGCTCTTTTAACTCGATTACCCTATAATAAAAACCTACCAAATTTCTCTCATCGTTATATTGATCCCATTAAAATAGCATTAGCTGGTTATGTCGTCATTATTCAAGATGTACGAGGGCGTTTTTCATCTGAAGGTGAATTCCACCCCTTTCAACAAGAATTCTATGACGGATATGATAGTGTTGAATGGGCTGCTTCATTACCCTATAGTAATGGTCATGTCGGTATGTTTGGCCTATCTTATTATGGCTTCACACAACTATTTGCTGCGATGACAAATCCCCCTTCGTTAAAAGCAATATTCCCTGCATTTACAGGACATGACATCGCGAATGGGTTCTCATATCGAGATGGCGCAGTCGAATTAGGCAAGCTACAAACTTGGCTCTTGGATTCTGTCGCGCCTGATTATTTAAAACGCAAGCAGTCAAACACAGAATACGAAAAAACAGAAGAATTACTATTAAACGACCTAGAGCAAATTTTCCAGTGGCACTCTTATACACCATATGAGGCATGGCCTCCTGCTAAGAAGCACCCTGCTTTATATGATTTATACGTTCGTTATATGAACAATAATCTAATGGCGAATGAGGATCAATTTTCTATTGAGAATGTGAATATTCCTGGACTACATTTGGCTGGTTGGTATGATTGTTTTCTCAATCAAACCATTGATAATTATGCTAAGGTACATCCTCAAAATGACAATCAAAAATTAATCATCGGTCCTTGGGGGCATGGTGTTTTCAGTCCGTTTTTCGGTGAGCGTTATTTCGGATTAAAAGCATCCGATGACCAGGTAAACGGTCAATACGATCTAACGTCACTTCATATTGAATGGTTTAATTATTGGTTAAAAGGAATTTCTAATGATTTAGTAGACCATGAAGCTCCTATTCAATTATTTGTTATGGGGGATAATCAATGGCGTTCTGAATATGAATGGCCACTTAATCGAACGAATTACAAACCGTTATATGTCACCAATGATGGATTAGACTTTCAACATCCAAATGAGACTTTTAGTTATTCAACATATGATTACGCCCCAGAAGATCCAGTACCAACAAAAGGTGGTCCAACGTTATTAATGCATAATGTTAATACAGGACCGCTAGATCAACAAAATATAGAATCACGCGATGATGTGCTTGTGTTTACAAGCGAAACTTTAACTAAACCTCTTGAAATAACAGGACCTGTTAAAGCTTATATTTACGCATCATCAGACGCAGTTGATACAGACTTTACTGTGAAATTAACTGATGTACTGCCAGATGGTCGTTCAATCAATGTCACTGAAGGAATTGTTCGTGCCACACATCAACATCCTGATTTTAAAGCTAATCAAATAACTTTATTCGAGATTGATCTTTGGGCTACAAGTCAGGTCTTTTTACAAGGGCATGCCATACGCATCCAAATCGCATCAAGCAACTTCCCTGTGTATGATGTGAACCCAAATACAGGCGCAACTTTAAAAGATACGACCAAAACTCAAATCGCCAAACAAACTATCTATCATGATGATAAACATCCTTCACATATCCTTTTACCGATTATTCCACGATAACGAAGAAGTCGCACCCTTAACTGGATGCGACTTCTTTATTTACCAACAAACATTTGTGTCCAATAAGTTTGACCGCCATCTTTTACATAACCAACTCCAATATGAGTAAAGTCTTCATGTAAAATATTTTCGCGGTGACCTTCGCTGTTCATCCAACCTTCCATCACTTCTTCAGCCGTACGCTGACCTTTTGCTAGGTTTTCACCAGCTTGCCGATAAGTTAACCCGAATTCGTCCATCATATCAAAAGGACTTCCATAAGTCGGCGATTCGTGAGCGAAGTAATTATTGACTGCCATATCTCGCGACTTTTCTCGTGCTACAACACTGGCTTCTTCTGAGAATTCCAAGCGATTCAGATCATGTTCTGCTCGTTTTTCGTTCACAAGTTTATGAACTTCTTCCTCTAATTCCTGAATCTCAAAATCAGCCGTATCTATATCATTCGTCGTTTCTTGGTTTTCCATCTGACTTGGGTTAAACGTTGGTGTTGCCTCTTGATCGAGGTTCATTAGTCTATCTGCCATATCGTCTACTGTATTAACAACCTGCAAAGCCACTGACTCGAAATCAATCGACGAAAAGCGTTCTTGCGCATCTTCAGTTGCTTCACCTATCGTAACGCGGTCTTCCCCATCTGTAATGAGCTGTTGAACCGGAAAGAAATATAAAATTCCGAACACGATGGCTACGACCAACAACATTCTAATCATAGTTATGGCCCCTTCTGTATAGTAACTAACTACATTATACGCTATTTTCTCCTATAATTAACATGAAAAGCTTGGGAAATCGAAAAAATGATGCACGAGTGGGAGGACTTGATATTGAGATGATGAGGATAGTCTAGCTGAATTGACCTCGAGCTTCCTATGGTGCTAGGAAGTCAGTTACGGTTTTATTAAAAAACACAAGCCAGATTGTTCGGCTTGTGTTGGTCGATGGAGCATATCGGGCTCGAACCGATGACCTTCGCGCTGCCAGCACGACGCTCTCCCTGCTGAGCTAATGCCCCGTATTCAATTCCAGAAGTATTATAGCACACGATTTACTTGCTTTAAAAGAACTTCATTAGATTTTGAATTTATTTCATATTTCCCCTCAGTTTTGAAATAATCAATCGAACTTATCTCATAAATTACCTTAGTATTGAAATAACTTAGAGAACTTATTTCAAAAATTAAAGAGGATGCACCTAATAGTAACGGGTTCTGTTCAGAGGTGCACACAGCCATAAACACATATTATTTCACACGTGAATTCGCATTTGAATTCACGTGTTTTATTTTACTGATAAATCAAGGAATTAAAGAGTTTTGATATTATAATCGCACTCTAAATCACATTGCTATTCACAGGGTCTGAAATAAATATTGTAGTGGTTGTGAATTTGTTGTGATTTTTGTGTGAATCATTTTTTAAATCAAGGTTAGATAGTAAATTATGTTAAAATTAATAGTAGGAACATAAAAACTTATTAAGAAATGTACTTAAAGCAACCGTGCAGGATATGTCAAGCCGATAAGGGGGAGATATATGAGATTACTTGAAAAAGTGTTAACAGCAATATTATCAGGAATAATTTTTTCACTTGGATTAACCTTTGTTTGGGATGTTTGGATGTACTTTTGGGGTTACCTATTCGTTTCATCTGCAATGTTTTTAATAGTTGGCATTCTTTTCTCGATTTTAGTAGATAAAATTACAGGAAACGTTAAATCATATAGATATCTATACTTGGTTCTTTTTTATCTCTTAGGTGGGGTATTATTAAATTTGATTTTATATTTGTTTCTTTTTACAGAAGGCTTTTCAAGAGAGACATATAATATGTTTATATTGGGAATAGTTGCTTCATTATTGTACTTGCACATATTGCTGATAAATAGAAAATTTCTGATGGCAAAATGGCTTTAACAGCAATGACCAAACTATAAAGGGACTTAGAAAAAATTCTAAGTCCCTTTTTTGATGTGGTTTCTAATGTGCATTTAGTGTGAATTCCTTTGTGAATTGCCTTGTGATTTTAAATGCGATTTAGTGTTTTGCACCTCACAACGGAACCCGTTAACCTAATAGCGCATCCTCTTTCTATGAGCTTCTATTTAGTAATGAACATCTGTGTCCAATACGTGGTTCCTTGTGATTCTACATAGCCAACGCCGATATGCGTAAATTGGTCGTTTAGGATGTTTTCGCGGTGCCCTTCACTATTCATCCAACCTTGCATAACAGACTCTGGAGAGCGCTGTCCTTGCGCAATATTCTCTCCAGCACGACGATAATCGATTCCGTAATCTGACATCATATCAAATGGAGACCCATACGTCGGTGACTGGTGACTAAAGTAACCTTGGTTCGCCATGTCTTGTGACTTATCACGAGCAACGTTACTTAGTTCTTCTGAAAGTGTTAAAGGTTGTAATCCGCGTTTCTCTCTTTCTTTATTCACTAGATTGACAACCTGTTCTTCGAATGAATGTCCTTCAGTTGACTGATCGGCTTGTTCATTTTCTGTTTGATTAGATTCTTCTATTTGATCATTTGCTTGTTCTTGTTCTCGTTCTTGTTGATTACTCTCTTGTTCTTGAGTAGATTCTTGTTGACCTGTTTGATCAGTGTTTTGATTCTGCTCAGACTGGTTAAACCAATCCCAAACATTGAACCAATTTGTATTATTGAATTGTACTTGTTCATACTGTCGTTCGATATCAGCTGAACTTGGTGTGACAACAAACACCACTGACAACATGATCATTAAGATCGTTAATCCTGTTGTTCTTAACATTTAAAGTTTCCTCCTTTTTGTTGACCCCCAACGCCTATCAGTATGGAGGTGACCTCGCAACAGGACAAGGGTATTAAGGAAACCAAATTATGGATGCAACATACAATCATTCAAATTACTGACACAACAGGATTTCACAGCTTTTTGGTAAGTTATTCAAATGTCTTTATCGTTCTGCTCTGTTAAAGTTTAGCATTGATTTTCTATTAATCTAGCACTAAGTTGTTGAATTGTGAGAAGCGAAGGTGGCGACTCCTGGTCGACTAAGTTCGGTCACGTCCTGTGACCAACGTCGACATTAGGCCGTCCTGGCCGTCACGGGAATAGCACGAGTCTCGAGACCCCGCAGGCTGCGTTTTTTGGCCGAGCGATGCACCTGCGTCTTCTAGCAAAGCTTCGAAGTAGGCTTCCTCGGTGCAAGTAACAAAGAAGCTTATTCGATGAAGTTGCCTGGCTCGAGCCGTGCCCGCGGAAAGCGTCCACCGGGAGCGTATCACAATCTCGACAACGGACTTTAACAAAGGTTGTCGTTTAAAAATAGCACTATTAAAACTGCCATTCAGGTTTCATCGACCAGACTAGTAGACCAATCCAGGCCACTAACGTCCATCCAATTAATAGATTAGCAACGACAATCAAGGTACGATGCGGATGCTGATTATTGACCGCAAAAAATGTGGGCGTTAAATAAAGTAACAAGCTCACAACACCTAAGATTACGAATAATATGACTAAACCTGTCATCAAACATCACCTCAAATAGCCTTCATTCATGTTAAGATAAAATCAAACTTTTTCTAAAGGAGAAATCAATATGTTAAAAACATTCCACCTCAAAACAGACTATCATGACCAAATGATTGATGTCACAAACGAAATCAAATCATGGATCAAGCAGATTGGCTTACAAGACGGTGTTATAGTTGTTAGTTCCATGCATACCACAGCTGGTTTAACTGTGAACGAGAACGCCGACCCTGATGTCAAAACGGATATGCTTAGACGGTTCCGTGAAATTTATCCTTGGAATGACTCACAAGATCGTCATATGGAAGGCAATACAGCCGCACATATGAAGACGAGCACAGTCGGTCACGCCCAAACACTAATCATTGACCAAGGTGAACTCGTCTTAGGCACATGGCAAGGACTTTATTTTTGCGAATTTGACGGCCCACGTAATCGCAAATTTATGGCAAAAGTGATCGGGTAAACATTAAGCGTAGTCAAATGACTACGCTTCGCCCGCTTCTTTTTTCGCTTCTTCTTCAACACGATCCATAAACGTTGTCAGTACTTGATCATTACTTTTTCGAGACATCAGCTTCATCATCAATTTTCCGAACCAATTAGTCCCTTCATTTTGTCCTTCATAGATAAATAGTGTCTCTGATTCACTTTGTTTCTTCAGTGTATATTCGGTTTCGATTTTAAATGCCTTTCCAATCGAAAACTGAATCCGCCAATTTTTTTCATCTGGTTGGTCGCTATGTTTAATTGTTTCTACAATATATGTCTCAATACGTTTCCCTTCCTGATAGGATTGTTCGTATTTTGCTCCTGCTTCACCCGGCTCACCTTCAATTAATTCGTGCTTCACGACGTTTGGCATAATTCGTTGAAGTTGATCTGGTTGAAATAACGCCCATACATAGTCAATATGGACAGGAATCACTCGCTCTTCTTGCCATTGCAACATCAAATATCCGCCTTTCTATCCAAAATGATAGTTTAATTGTTACATAATTGTTATGACAACACAACGTTTAGCCCTTAGCACCAACGGGAAATAATCAGATAATGAGGTGATCAAAATGACACAACATATTTACATCATTCGTCATGCACAAGCGACTGGTCAAGAACCTGAAGCACGCTTAACGACAATAGGTGAGCAACAAGCATACAGTTTAGCTAAATTTTTAAATCAATACAAGATCGATCGGATTATAACAAGCCCATTTATTCGTGCGGTTCATACGATTGAACCTTTTGCTCGCGAGCACGGTTATCCTATTGAGCTTGATCGAAGAATTGGCGAAGGGTTAATTAATGAGAGGCAATTTTCACGTTGGCTCACGCATTTAACCAATCAATTTCAAGATGTCTCGTTCACTCCAATCGAGACTGATTCGCCAGAAAATAAACGTGAGCGTGCAATTGAGGCTATTGAAGATATTAAGAAAGAGTCTAACACTTCAACAGCCATTGTATCTCACGGCGGAATCATCCCGTTGCTCTTCCACCATTTCGGTTACGGAGCTGCCTTCTCTCGTCTCACAAACCCAGACGTTCATCTATTAACGATTTCTGAAACAGATACTACAATCGAAAGAATTTGGCAACCTTACTAACCTACATCTCAAACAGATGTAGGTTTTTTAATGAAAAACCGAACGATTTTAATCCAACTTGAGATAAAGTTCATTTTTTAGCACAAACCTATTGAATTATTATTCTTAATCATTTATTCTTTTATTTGGAGCGAACATAAACAAAAAATAATTATAAAACATTCGTTTTTTAGGAGTGATTCTACATGAGCACAAGTTTTGATTATGAAGATATCCAGTTAATCCCGAATAAATGTATTGTCCAAAGCCGTAAAGAATGTGATCCGTCTATTCAATTTGGTCCACACTGGTTCCGCCTTCCCGTGGTACCAGCCAATATGCAAACGGTGATCGATGAAGACCTAGCTCAAACCCTAGCCCAAAACCACTATTTCTATATTATGCATCGTTTTAACCCTGAGCGTCGTTTCAATTTTGTTGAAATGATGAAACAAGAAGGACTAATTGCATCTATAAGTATTGGTGTCAAAGAAGAAGAAATCATGCTTATCCAAGATTTGGCTGCTGCATCACTAGAACCAGACTATATCACAATTGATGTTGCTCACGGGCATTCAGACGCAGTCATCCATATGATTCAGACGATTAAACGCGAATTACCTAACAGCTTCGTCATCGCAGGTAATGTCGGCACGCCTGAGGGTGTAAAAGAATTAGAAGAAGCAGGTGCTGATGCCACGAAAATTGGTATTGGTCCTGGAAAGGCTTGCATCACGAAGTTAAAAACAGGTTTTGGTACAGGGGGCTGGCAATTAAATGCCATTGAATGGTGTGCTGAAGTCGCAACTAAACCAATTATCGCGGACGGCGGCATTCGGACTCACGGTGATATCGCTAAATCAATTCGTTTCGGCGCATCGATGGTCATGATTGGCTCACTTTTCGCAGGCCATGATGAATCTCCTGGGGAACTTGTCACTGTAGAGGGTACTACTTTTAAGACTTACTTCGGCTCTGCTTCTGAATTTCAAAAAGGCGAAAGAAAAAATGTCGAAGGTAAGAAGCTCCATGTTCCTTATAAAGGTGCCCTACAGGATACTTTACAAAGCATGACGGAAGATTTGCAGTCAGCAATCTCTTATGCGGGTGGCACAACGCTAGAAGCACTAAGAACAGTGGATTATGTCATGGTTAAAAATACGATTCGTAACGGTGATTAACTTTTGACAGCGACTTAGTCGTATCGGTTATACTATAAATCATAGTATAACGACAACGAGGTGAAACAAATGACCAAACAATCATTCCATACACAAATCGTGCATCAAAAAATTAATCAATCTGAAGCAACGAGTTCTAAAACAACACCAATCTATCAAACGTCAGCCTTTACGTTTCACGACCTTGATCATATCGAACAGTATTACGAGGGCGAGGTTCCTTATCTATATACACGTGAAAACAATCCAAACACCGCGGAAGTAGGCCAAACCATTGCCCAGCTCGAACAAGCTCCAGCAGGCTTTGCATCCTCTTCTGGCATTTCGGCGATTATGGCAGGGATTTTATCCGTCGTTCAAGCAGGCGAACACATTGTCGCGGCACAGGATCTATATGGCGGCACGCAACAATTAATTACAAAACAATTATCAAGCTTAGGCATCGATTATACATTAGTCGACTTCAGCTCTTCTGAAGCTATTGAAAAAGCCATTCAATCGAACACAAAATTATTAATAACAGAATCCATTACAAATCCATTTCTACGAGTTGAAAATCTAAATACACTCGTAGAGATCGCGAAAAACCATCATCTCAAAACAATGGTCGACAACACATTCGCAACCCCATATCTATTAAATCCTTATACATGGGGAATTGATCTAGTCGTACATAGTGCCACAAAATACATTGGTGGCCATAGCGATGTGACATCAGGTGTCTTAGTAGGACATAACGATTTGATCGACCTTGCTAATAAAAAAGTTGTCGGGCTCGGCATGAATCTAAGTCCATTTGAAGCATGGTTAACAGAACGCGGGGCGAAAACACTGGCTTTACGCATGCGTGAGCAATCTGCCAACGCTCAACAAGTGGCGATGCATCTCGAGGAAAATGATAGCGTGAAACAAGTCTTTTATCCTGAAAATGTTTCAAATCGTGGCAATGGTGCGATCGTCACGATTGAACTAGCTCACAACCTTGATGTTCCGACATTTTTTAAATCACTTGGATGGATTAAAATTGCACCAACATTAGCTGGTGTGGAAACGACTGTATCCTACCCGAGCAAAACTTCACACCGCGCCTTAACAGAAGAAGAACGCGAAAACCTTGGCATTAATGATTACGTCGTTCGTATTTCAATCGGTATTGAAGAAGGCGATGATATCGTTAGTCAATTGAATGAAGCGATTGCGAACGCTACAACAACTTAAGTATTAAGCCATTCATCTACTCGGCTTCGCTTTTTAAATAGCAAGCTAAAAACGCTCAGAAAATATTCTGAGCGTTTTTTTAATCATTAATTTCCGCATTTAATGACAGTACCCGTTACTTGAACAAGGCTTCTTCTAGTATTTCAATCACCCTTACAAATCATGTATTCTGATCATTTCTCCAATATTTAAGCCTAACCAAGCACCCATAAACGGAAAAGCATCGATAGGAAAGTTAAAGATTGCAGTTTCATAATCCTCAACAAACGTTAAAACTGTAACAATGACACTTAACAGACTCATGAAAACAAGTTCGATTATTTTCCTTCTCCTCCAACGTTCCTCTCCTAATTGAGTTCTATCAAACTTCTGCACCCGCCTATTTGTCTTTGTACCAACAAACTTTCCTGTCGTTAGGATATACAAAGTGACAGCTAATACGATCCATGATAATAAACAAATCATTCCATGAAGAACGAGTACATTTCCATTCTCGGCAAAATAACCGATCAGCACGAACAACAACAGCATCAAAAGATTGAATTGGATTAATTGCTTCGTTTTTAATTGTTTAACTTCTTCTATATCCCAATCTGTTTCCTCCATTTTATCCCCCCTTTCTTCAACTCAATAACTTTTTTGAACATAACTAGTCCGCTAGTTTAAGAACATACTTTCACAATTTTAACATAATTTTCTTTTATCAAAGATTATAAAATGATTACATGAGGTCATATCTGTTTCACTATCTCCACGATATTTATCTCATAACTTGGTAGAAGTCGTGACGCTAAGCAGCACATTGATAAACAACGAAATATTTGGCATTAATGTTTTGTATTACAAGTTGATATAGATATAATGTAAATATATTCTAAATAACAAGTTATTTCTGTTTTATTTATATACTTGGTATTGCAAGTTATAGCCTGAAAAGCGAAAGAGTGTGTTAGAAAATTTCTAATTCTTAAAGGTCATTTATTGAGCGATGGGAACAGTTAAATTGCAGTGTAAACAAAATGATTAAAGGAAAGGAATGAAAGCATGATCTCAAAAGAAGGCGAACGTTTCATAGCTGATATGCGTCATTATTTAACTTCGAAAGGAAAGACCGATGCAGAAATCGAGGGATTATTGGAAACGGCAAAGGGGCATTTAATCGAGGGTGAAAAAGAAGGCAAATCAGTTGAAGATATTTTCGGCAAATCACCTGAAGCATATGCTAAAGCACTCGATTCTGTCATGACCGTATCAACAAAAGAAGATACCAAGCATTTAATAAATTTTATTATAGTCATATTTTCAGCAGTCTTTATTAACAATCTTTTAAATGCTCCACTTAATGTATCACTTTTAGAATTAATTGGCTTCCCCTCTATGTTCATTTTGTGGATTTTAGCTATTTTTCTTGGTTTAAGAGTTAAACTTTCAAAATCAGATATAATGAATTGGATTTCTATTTTTCTACTTGCGATGGTGCCAAGTTCTGTGACAGTGGGCGTTATGTATTTTAGAAATTTTTATGACCCTACGATATTCACATTAGACGGAGCGCCAAGGTATATATTAGCTGCTATTGTCGCCATCCCCATGCTTATGAGTGTTTTCAGCTTGATTAAATACTATCGAAATTTGAATCTAACCATTAAAAAGCGCTCATAAAAGTATCTGAGCGCTTAAGGTTACTATTTATTAGGTTATTTCTACTAAATGTGATTGAGCCCAAAGCATTCCTTTTATATCAAGTCCATTTTCTTCAATCCTTGCTCAATGCCATCTTGATCAGCATCTGGCGTTATATATGATGCGGTTTCTTTCGCACGGTCGTGACCGTCTTCCATGGCAAAACTGTGCTTGAATTGCGCTAACATTTCTAGGTCATTCAAGGAATCACCAAAAACAACGACGCGGTCTTCTGGTAATTCAACTTGCTTTAGCACATGTTGAATCCCTTCTGCTTTTGATCCGCCTTGAGGTATCACGTCGACTGAATAAGGGTGCCAACGGAGAAAATCAAACTCAGGGTATGCCGCTTCATACTCTTGCTCTTCCCCGGCTTTACAAAACAGTAACCCTTGATAAATATCACGTTCTTTATACGTAGGATCGTAATCAGCTATTTGTCCGAGTTTCAATGTCGCAATCGCCTCAGACACATAACTACTCGATTGAACATTGGCTTTCATATCTTCTTGGTCGAGGTAAACTATTGGATGATCGTTAGTATTTGCTTGGTTCACCATACGTTCTAAACTCTCAGGTTTAAGTGGATTGCGGTAAATTGAGTCACCATCTAATACTACATATTGCCCGTTAAAACTAATATATGTATCAATATTTAATTGCTTTCTTACATGTTCATACATAAACGGAGCACGTCCAGTTGCAATCGCGACGATGTGCCCATTATCCTTTAACATTTGGACCGCTTGTCGTGCTGATTCAGGTACACTTTTAGACCGATCAAGCAATGTCCCATCTAAGTCAAAAAAGACGATGTGTTGGTCCATCTAACTCCCTCCTATTTCCTTAACTGTCATCTAATCATTCAAATTTTAACATATTTCATTTATTCTATGCTCGCTTGTCATAAAAGCGTTAAGTTTTCGGGTAAATAACTTGTTTTAGTACGGGAACTTTGGTACAGTAAAATTACAACTTAAACGTTCTTATTTTAAACGAATTTAAAGTAAGGATAGAGGCGCAAACACCATAAGTACTTATGTTGAGGAGAGTGAGCTCTTGCGATGCATGAGGAAAGGGGGATTTGCCGAAGCTTGATGATCCTCACAATCATGAAGCTGGTTCTGCATTAAAGAAGTGCAGGGCTGTCATATAGGCGACTATATGGAGGGCTATCTGACTTAGGACATTTTGACGTTCTAAAGCAACAACGGGCCTAGTCGCTACGTTGTTGCTTTTTTGGTCCTCCACACCTAGAAGGACAGTAAAAATATTAACAAAAGGTGTGTGATTAGATGAATTTCGGACAAGTATTAACAGCTATGGTAACCCCATTTGATCAACATGGTGATGTTGATTTTGATGCAACACGTACACTCATTAATTATTTATTAAACAATGGCACGGACGGCTTAGTCGTAGCCGGTACGACAGGTGAATCGCCGACATTAACACATGAAGAGAAACTACAGCTCTTCCGTTTTGTAACAGAAGAAGTCAATGGTCGCGTTCCCGTCATTGCCAATACAGGTTCTAATAATACGCGTGCTTCTATCCAGTTATCACAAGAAGCTGAATCCATTGGTGTCGATGCAGTCATGCTCGTAACACCTTACTACAACAAACCTTCTCAAGAAGGGATGTTCCAACACTTCAGCACAATCGCTGAAAGCATTGAAACACCTGTGATGCTTTATAATATCCCAGGACGTAGTGCCGTTGGAATGACGGCTGATACAATTGTGCGCTTATCGCAAGTTGATAACATTGTTTCTATTAAAGAAGCGAGTGGTGATCTTGATCAAGTCACAACGATCATTAATCAAACTAGTGATGATTTCACACTTTATACAGGTGAGGACAGCCAAACACTGCCTACATTCGCAGTTGGAGGTATTGGTGTTGTATCTGTTTCATCGCATATTCTCGGCAATGAAATGCAAGATATGTTAAACGCACATCGAAATGGCGACACAGCTTATGCTGCTAGAATGCATGGGTATGTGATGCCATTTATGAACGCGATGTTCTCGGCACCAAGTCCAACTCCGGTCAAAGAAGCACTTAATCAAGTAGGAGTTCCAGTCGGAAGCGTCCGTCTCCCTCTTATTCCATTGAATGATACGGAACGCGCTGCTTTAACCCCGATGATCCAGAGTTATACAACAAGCCAAGACGTTGGCTAATATAATAGACCAGCTGAAGTTTAAACTTTAGCTGGTCTACTTTTTTGTTTATTGTTAAACTAATATAAAATTGTTGCCGCTAGGAGGATCACTTTGGTTGTCACATATATTCTTATCGCAATAGCTATTTTCATCGTTTTAACCGAAACGGTAAAAATGATTGTGCGTCGAACTTTAGGTGTTTCTAAAAGAAAAATAAAACCGTTTCGACCTTATCGAATAAATGACAGGCACGGATCAATCATTATATGGATACGGTTAACAGCTGCTTTTATAGGTTTGTTTGTGTTTCCGTTAGCTAGTCTACTCTCAAATATACATTTTTTATATTATTTCATCAGTTTAATTGTAACTTATAGTATTATCGAATTACTTACAACAGCTCATTTCGAATATTGGCACTCTAACACGCCACGACGAGCATTCGTTACATTAAGTGAAGCTGGCATGATATTATTAGCTGGCATTTTGTTCTTTGTTTTCAATGTCCCTGAATCACTTGCAGAGTATAAGGATTAACGATCCATTAATGGGTGAATTTAATAATTGTTTTTGCCGTCTCGTTTAACTTGATACATAGCCGTGTCAGCTAGTTGCAACAATAAGTCGCTATATTCACCGTCTTCCGGGTAGATACTCACTCCCATACTAGGGGTTACTTGAACTTCAGTTTCCCCTAAATCAAATGGAGCTCCAAAACGATGCATCATCTCATCTGCTAATTTGTCCCCATCATCTTCCAATTGAGGCACCAAAACAATAAATTCATCGCCGCCTAATCGGTATAAAATCCCTTTATCTTCTATAACTTGAGCTAATCGACCAGCGACTTGCTGTAATAAAGCATCACCAATTGAGTGACCGAAATCGTCATTAACTGGCTTGAAATTATCTAAGTCGACCATGATTAAAGCTACGCGTTCACCTTTTTGTTCTGCACTTTTCATAACTCGAGTAAGATCTTCATTAAACTTCGAGCGATTCAACAGCCCAGTTAGATCATCATGATAAGCTAGATACTGATATTGTGCCACTAGTTTTAAGTTTTGTCGGATTAAAAAGATATTCCGGACAACTGTGATAACAAGAATAAAGGCTAGACCTAAACTTAAACTATTGATTTCCCACCCATAACTATGAAAAACAAATGTCATCAGAATAAAGATGACAATATATGATAGAATCTCTTGTCGTAACGAGAATTGATGCCCATGCTGCGATAAGTGAACGCCTTCATGGTCACGAGCGTAAAATCCAGAAACACCGATCAAAACAACTCCCAATAACCACAACGGTTGAATATAAGCAGTCTCTATCAAACCTTCTATTGTCACAAAATAAAAATAAAGTAAATCCCCTAAGATCAGTATCATCAATCCGAACATACTATACCACTTCACATTTTCCGTTAACCAAGTCAAATTAAGTAATATAAAAACCGTAACCAGAATGCTCAAATCTAAAAGCGGATAAATGATCTCAATACTATCAAACCCAATTGACTGCTGGCTCAAATCAAATAGAGGCATTATAATAAAATGCAAGCCCAATGCTAAAACAAACGTCAAGAATACTAAGATGTTAAAGACGAACTGTTGACTTGTGTAATAACTTGTTAGAATTAACAATTTATAAATCAATGCGATAAAAAAGACTAAATAACTAAACGCCCATAACCAATTAGTTGCGAGTGTGAATTGGTCAGTTGACTGTACGGTGAAACTGATTACGTCATAAAGGTTAGTTAAACCAAAGAGCATCATACCAAGGCTTAATAATAACCAAAAATACCGATTTTGCGTGGTAAGCAACCAATATTGGCGAAATAACCAAAAAGACACACCTATTGCAGCAATTGCGACGCTTATTGGCCCTACCATTTGTCTTACTGCTGATTCATTTGGTAAACCAGCAATTAAAAGAAAGTAGATCCCTATCCACACAATGCTACCCATTAGAATTTTATGTTGTTTCAGCATGGTCATCCCTCATTGTAATCGATTTCATCGCACTAAATTCATAGTCCTATTTTACTATAACAATAAAATTCAAAATCCGCTAGTTATTTTTAAGGTGGTGATCTTTTTATCTTTGGATTCAATTCAACATTCAAGCCTCATATATGGTAGAATAGTTAAGATATGCATTATTTAACCAAAGGATGAACACTTATGCTTTCGATATCAGAAATACAAAAAGAGATCCCGTCTCATATATATTCACGCGGCTTAAACTATTACCATCAAGGAAACATCATCCATTTTAAACACAATCCCAAAGAAAATACTTATCATGCCTGGGTCTCAGGAAGTAAAATTTATCAAGTAAGAGCTGCAATAGAGAACAGCACAGTGAATTGTAGTTGTAACTGCCCTGCTTTTGAAGACAATCCTCCGTGCAAACATGTGGCCGCTGTTCTAATTAAGATGGCCAAAGATACAAACGCAAAAGAAGAAAGTTATGAATCTGACTATGAACGATTTTTGCGTCAACGTGAACAACGTGCCCATCAAAAACGCGATTATTCGAGTGAATTGATCCAAGCATTGTCCAATCGACCAACGACAGGGAAATATCAACGGGAAACATTAAAAGTCGAATTCACCATACGACATTTCCGCCAGCTCAGATTTGATGATAAGTTATCGATTGAAATGAAGGTTGGAACAAATCGGTTGTATGTCGTTAAGAGTATGCGTAAATTCCTTGAGAGCCTAGACCGAGGAGAAGAGCATGAATTCACTCCTAATTTTCAATATGATCCAAGTGAACACGTGTTTTCGGAAGAAGATCAGCGCGTGATTGATTTGCTTTTGCAACTATATCGAAACGATGTCTTTTATGATGGTCATTTCCAGACACCACCCAATTCAAAAGGCATCACCGTAACACCTGTTCTTGCTAAACCACTGATTGAAGCATTATCTTATTGTGATTGTCGGTTAGAAGATCAGCACCAATCTTATCAAGAGATCCATTGGCACAACGATGAACTACCTTTTCAATATGAGATTTATCAAGACGAAGGTCAGTATTTATTTGGATTTGATAATTTTAAACACATTACGATTTATAACGAGTATGACTTAGTGAAGTACGACAATTATTTTTATCCTGTCGACCAACAGAAAATGAGAACTTTATCGGATTTAGAACAAATCTTAGCTAGACAAACTGAACCTGCTATTTCGGTTTCAAACGATCAGATAGACTCATTTATGTCTGAAGTTTATCCGCAATTAGAAGAAGTCGGTGAGGTCACACTAACTGAAGATGTGTCAGAAAAAATGATTCAACCACCGCTTCATGCGACGATGCATCTCGATTTATCAGAAGATCGGCTAACAGCAAATTTGAAATATCAATATGATAATCATACATTTGATCCTTTAACTAATGAGGGGCCTGGCGAAACAGAGCAAATTTTAATTCGTGATACTGCCAAAGAACAAGAAATCATGAATATGATTGAACAGTCGGCATTTAAGTTTAATGGACAAACATTATACCTTGACGATGACCATGATATCTTCTCATTTTTATATGATCAGTTACCATTATTTCAAGACGATATCGACATTTATTCAACACAACCAGTGAAAAACATCGTAAAGGACGATCTACAGACCCCAACCGTTCAAGTCGACCTTGATTCTGGTGAGAACTTGTTAGATGTACAATTTGACTTTGGCGATATCCAGCCAGACGATATCCGCCAAATGATTCAATCTGTTCAGGAGAAGAAGCGGTTCTATCGTCTACCTGATGGCGCCTTTGTTCCACTTGATGACGATCATCTATCACAAGTGTCTTCTATTGTTAATGAATTAAATTTAAGTGCCGATGATTTAGAAAAGGAATCCGTTCAACTACCAGCTTATCGTGGTTTACAAATCGATGAAATTGCTGATGGTTTAAAAACACAATATAATAAAGCGTTTGAGCAATTGATCCAAGACATTAAGCAACCTGAAATGTTCGAAACTGAAGTGCCATCGACTATTCAAGCTGACTTGCGCGATTATCAACGGTTTGGCTTTCAATGGATGAAATCGCTTAGTCGCTATCACTTTGGCGGGATATTAGCGGATGATATGGGACTTGGTAAGACACTGCAAAGCATAACGTTTTTAGTGTCTGAACAAGATGATCTGGCTGGTGATGATCGTGGTAAGCCTGCGCTTATCATCGCGCCTGCTTCACTCGTCTATAACTGGCAAGCAGAATTCGAGAAGTTCGCACCACATATGAGCGTCGCGATCGCTCACGGGTCTGCCAGTGATCGTGAGAAGGTATTAAAAGAAAGCGATTACTATGACGTGATCGTGACCTCATATCCATCTGTCCGACAAGATGAATCATTATATCGTGATATTACTTTTTCAACGATGATATTAGACGAAGCTCAAGCGATTAAAAATCATTTAACAAAGCAAGCTAAGGCCGTCCGTACGATTCGAGCTCAAAGACGATTTGCTTTAAGCGGAACACCGATCGAAAATTCACTTGATGAATTATGGTCGATTTTCGATGTGTTATTACCAGGCCTATTTCCAGCTAAAAAGGCCTTCCGACAATTGCCTGAGAAACAAATCGCAAGAATGAGTCGTCCGTTTATCTTACGCCGACTTAAAGAAGATGTTTTAACAGAATTGCCGGATAAGATCGAAACTGTGCAACACTCTGAGTTAACAACGCAGCAAAAACAACTCTACCTCGGTTATTTAGAACAAATTCAAAGCGAAGCCGCGAATGTATTATCGACGGAAGAGTTTCAAAAGAATCGGATGAAGATTTTAGCTGGACTGACTCGTTTACGTCAGTTATGTTGTCATCCATCGCTATTCATTGAAGATTATGACGGTGAATCAGGGAAACTCAATCAATTATTAGAAATGGTTGAAACAGCCCGAGCAAGCAATCAGCGTTTGCTAATCTTCTCGCAATTTTCAAGTATGCTTCAAATTATTCAAACCAAGCTAAACGATATGGGCGTCGATGCCTTTTATCTAGACGGTCAAACACACTCGAAAGACCGAATTGATATGGCCAATCGCTTTAATGAAGGCGAGAAAGATATCTTTTTAATTTCACTTAAAGCAGGTGGCACAGGACTTAATTTAACTGGTGCAGACACCGTCATCTTGTATGATCTCTGGTGGAACCCAGCTGTAGAAGAACAAGCGACAGGTCGTGCTCACCGCATGGGTCAACAAAACGTCGTCCAAGTATTTCGCTTAGTGACGAAAGGGACAATCGAAGAGAAAATTCACCAATTGCAACAACGCAAACGTGAACTCATCGAAAACGTGATCCAACCTGGCGAAACAACGTTCCAAAACTTAACCGAAAACGACATCCGAGAATTACTGAACGTCTAACATTGTTAAACAATCTCCTGACTTTGTTAAACAGTATAATCAGATTGTTTAATAATCCAGCTAGAGTGTTAAACAATTGCCAGCAATTTTTTAACAATATTCTGCAAAAGTTAAAAACCAGGCAACCGCTAATCATCTCCTTAGCGATTGCCTGGTTTTTATTTACTAAGTTCCACAATACGTTACAAAGTCATCATCAGATTCCTCAGGTGGATCTATATACGCTTCTTGTGCTTCTGAGTAAGCATAAGGGTCTGCTAATACGCGTAATAAATCGTCCATCACTGATAAATCGCCCTCTTCATCTGCTGCTTGAATTGCTGCTTCAACTTGATGATTACGAGGTATGACCGAAGGATTTGCCCGCTTCATAACCGCTTTAATTTGTTCATTAGTAGCTTCTTCACTTTCCAAACGCGATTGCCACTTCTGATACCATGCTTTAAAATCTTCAGTTCCAAACCAAGTCGACTCATCAAACTTTCCTAATGTTAAATCACGGAATGTATTCGTAAAATCAGCTTCATTGTCTTTCATTAACGTTAATAATTCATCTACTAATGCTTCATCATCCGCCTGGCTAGTTTGTAAGCCTAACTTACGGCGCATCCCTTTCATCCACTCATCCTGATAATAATCAAAAAATTGATGAACGACACTTTCTGCTTTCCGTAACGTTTCATCATCCTCATCGCCAATTAAAAGCAACAACGTTTCTGCAAAACGCGCTAAATTCCAGGCGGCGATTTTTGGTTGATTCCCATACTTATACCGTCCGTATAAATCAATCGAACTAAACACCGTTTCCTGATTATACGTATTCATGAATGCACACGGTCCATAATCAATCGATTCACCGCTGATCGTCATATTATCCGTGTTCATCACGCCATGTACAAAGCCAACTAATTGCCACTGAATAATCGTTTTGGCCTGTCGTTTAACAACCTCATGTAGTAAAAATAAATAGCGATTATCCGCTTCTTCGTAACCAGTAAAATGGCGTTCTAAGGCATAATCCGCCAGTGCTTTTAAGTCATCATAACTTCCAAACTGTCTTGCATATTGAAAGGTTCCTACTCGAATATGACTATCTGCGACACGTGTCAATACAGCACCAATTTCTGGCGCATCACGTTGAATTGCTTCACCTGTAATCGTCACAGCCAAACTCCGGTTAGTCGGAACCCCCAAGCCATGTAAAGCCTCACTAATCATATACTCGCGAAGCATTGGGCCTAATGCTGCACGCCCATCGCCACCACGCGAATATGGAGTTGCGCCAGCACCTTTTAACTGGATATCATAACGAGAGCCATCTCCAGTCACATGTTCACCCAGTAAATGCGCTCGGCCATCACCTAACATCGTGAAACTCCCAAATTGATGACCTGCGTATGCTTGAGCAATTGGATTGGCTCCATCAGGCAACACATTGCCAGATAATTGCTGCACACCTTCATCTGATTGCAATACATCTGGATCTAGCCCGAGCTGTTGAGCTAAACTCCCATTCAAGAACACCAGTTGTGGGTCCTTTACGGGATTGGGTTCGACATGTGAATAAAACAATCCCGGTAATTCTGTATATGTTTGTTCTAAATTCCAGCCTATCTGACTCATAATATCCCTACTTTAATTACGTCTTTATTTTTATATAAACACAAGATCATTAATGATGTCTAAAAAATCGCTTGTTTCCCATTCGACAAAAGCACTCGAATATTATCGAAATTCCTCACAAAAATAATGCTCTATTCCTAGCAAATACCACAAAATGTTAAGCAGGGACAAAAATATTTGAACATTTGTTGAAATATATAGACATTTTTATAACATCATGTATACTATTCCTTGTAGTAAAAAAAGAATTTTCAGCAAGACGCCCTATCAGACATAGCAGGAGGATTAGTAGTGTACGATTTAAGTAATTCAACATTAATCGAAGCTTATGAACAAGCGATCAAACAAAACTTAGCTGAAGATTTCATCAAATTAATAGAAAAAGAACTCCATATACGAGGTATTCAACCAGATGAAATCAAATAATTTAATATGATGTGTTTAGAATGGACGCGGACGGGGTACATTATAATTAACACAACACATTTGATTAAAGTTCCCCCTTTTTTCTCACAAAGAAAGCCTTAGTCGTGACACAATATCGTCCGACTAAGGCTTTCTTAATGTTAGTTGTATTTGTCAAATCGATAGGTAAATACAATCCAAGTCATGATTAAAGCGCGTTCTATTTCATCACCCAAGTTGATTTTTGGATGAAATAATTTCTCACCATACTTCCCCTTAGAGATTTCACCTATTAAAGTATTACCTTCATACACTTCAATATGTGCACGAATGCTTTTAGCTTGAAAAGTAAACTTACGCCCACCCATTTCAAGATGCATAACCTCTAAAAAGCGTGATGCTGTTTTTAAATTAACATCAGTTGAGATTCTAGCAACACTTTCATCATCTTTAGTTATTTGATATGCGTCATTTTTCCAGTCCGATTTAGCAGTTGATACATGATAAACTGCAGCTGGATCGGTAAATCTAAACCTTAAATTCAAAAACCATAATCCTGGAGTAGGCATTAAATCGGCAACTAATTTATGCCACTGACGCTGATATACTCGATGGTAACTCGCTTCACGCCTGCCGTAATGAAATATGTATTTCTTCCCCGTTAACCACTTTTCGCTAATAGATGTCGCCCAAGGTTTATGAGAATGTTCGGGTTCATATTGTTCATCGCGAGTATTTAAACGTCGCGAGAACCTATAAATAACAGGTGCTGCGATTAATAAGAGTAAAGCTATTAGTAATTGGTTCATATCAAATTCACCCGTAAATTGCCATCTTAGAAAAATCCCTACAGAAGCTGCGATAAATAACGCTATTACTTTAGTCATCTCTCTCCTCCTTTCATTCGTTTTTAACAAGAAATACACAATAAAAAAGGCGGTGTAAACACACCAGCCTTATACAGTTCAATATAAAATCACATCGTGTATTCTGCTAATTTCAAATACGTTTGTCTTTGATCAAACTCGTTTCTCCAACCAACCCTTTAACACTTGAGCATGATTTTGTTGCGTGTTTTTAGAGGCAAAAAGTAACGTGACATCACCGTGTTTCAGTTGTTCACTAATCGTTGTCACTGCTTCCTGTACACCTTCAGTACTTTCTAGCTCATCACGATAAGCTTTCTTAAATGACTCCCAGTCCATGTCGTCATCATGCAGCGACTTCCGTAAATCGTTGCTCGGCGTTAATACCTTTGGCCAGTAATCTACTTTTGCCTTTTCTTTCTTGATCCCTCGTGGCCATAAGCGATCGACTAACACTCGATAACCATCCGTTTCAGCATAATCATCATATATACGTTTTAAAAGAATCGATGCCATCACGAACTGCCTCCTAACGATCTAGTATACTTGCTAACTTATTAAGTTTAGTTTATAAAACTAGGTTTCATATGACAACCATTAGTTACCATTTATTGTGAACTTTTTCCGCAAAACCAAATACATGATCGACTGAAATCGTTTGATCTGAACTTAGCTGAATCGTACCTTCAAAGTATCCAAACGCTTGCTTCGGATGGTGACGAATCACACCTAAATTAATATCTTCATGTTTTAGTAAGATAGGTTCAAAGGTCATATTGATCAAGCCATCTCTAGAGACGAAGTGCCATTGATCCATGAAATCTTCTGACTCAGGCGCGAAGTCTACATCACCTAATTTATAAGCTTTTCCTTGATAAAATGCCATATTTTCCGTTGCTTGGCTTGTATCTCCAAAGCCATAACCTAGATTAAAACCAAACAACGATCCGTCTTCTAATCGTGTCGACGCTGAGCTCCAGTACCACGTATTATTGTACGTCCACACGCCTCGTCCCCAGTCAAGTAAACCAAACATCCCATCTAATACGTATGTCTGATCACCCACTTGCATTGAGCCATGCGCTTCGAGATTATTAATCTTTTGATTATAGTAAAACGCCTTTCGATTATCAGGAAACGGCGTCGCAATCACCATTGAGTCATCATTACGGTAATAAAGATCCACATTTAACTCGAAATACCGTCCATCTCCTAAATCAGGTACAACACAATGCAATTCTTTATGAGTATCATGTGAAATCATATCGACTTGAATGGATTTGTGGTGATAAGTTATATCACCTACCGCGCTCGTTGTCGGCATATTTAATTTGCCCATTGGAAATGGCATCATCTTTGAAAAGCTCTTCATGTCTTGATTGTTAAAATCATAAACTTCAACACCAGCTAAACCCATAAATGAATTATCAGCTACCGTCAGTGACACACCTACTTCATCATTACCTATAAAGTAGTAATCCCATTCTTTAATCCGCCATTTAGGAGCTTTTACCATTTGTCGGTCATAATCTAATAATAGTGACCGTGCATAACCAGCCTGAAGCAAATGACCATTTTGATCTAATAATGGACCTCGATCTTTTATTTCAACCTGTTTCAATAACATCATACCTTTCTATGCTATGGTATTCACTATCTTATATCTAAAAAAAGTAGTTCAATTAAGGATCAAAACACCTAAATTGAACTACTTTAAACTATTAACTTAAGATACTATTAAAATGCAGCCGTCCAACCTGCATCTGCTACGATGACATCACCGTTCACAAAGCTTGAATCATCTGATGCTAAGAATAGAGCAACTTTCGCTATTTCTTCTGGTTTACCCGTACGTGGAATGACCGATTGGGCTAAACGCGTACGGCTGCCTCCGAATTGATTAACATTTTTCATGGCTTCTTCGTTCATAATATTCGTCTCAACTGCACCTGGAGCAATTGCATTACAACGAATACCTTCTTGAGCATACATGAAAGCTGTGTTTTTCGTAAGTCCAACCACAGCATGTTTTGATGCAGCATAAGAAGCACCCGCATGTGCACCGTTTAAACCACCAGTAGATGCCGTGTTAATGATTGTGCCCTGTCCTTGTTCTCGGAAGATCGGGACCGCTTTACGCGTTGCCATCATAACACCCTTCACGTTGACATCCATGATTTGATCCCATTTGTCATCAACAATATCGCCGACTGGTTCCATTAAATCCATAATACCAGCATTATTGACTAAAATATCAAGTGTTCCATAAGCTTCAACAGCTGTATCAATCATATTCTCAACATCTTCGCGTTTAGCAACATTAGCTGAAACAGCCTTCGCTTCGCCACCGGTATTTTGAATCGCTCTCGCTACTTCTTCAACACCTTCAAAGTTTAAGTCAACTAAGACCACTTTAGCTCCTTCATTTGCGTAAACTTCTGCAATCGATTTGCCCATACCTGATGCAGCACCTGTTACAACGGCAACCTTATCTTGTAATCTCATAAGAAATCCTCCTAGGTAAAAATTATATTGACTATCACTCAACCATTACTATGAGCGATATTTCTTCACATTAGCAGTCGTGCCACCATCTACTCTTATATCTGTTCCAGTCATATAAGAGGCAGCATCACTCACTAAAAATTCGATGACTGATGCGATTTCGTCAGACTCGCCTTCTCGTTGTAGTGGCGTTTTTTCTAACATCCACTTCATTTGTTCCTGTTGAGAAGCTTCCTGTCGTCCCATCGATGTATTAATTGTTCCAGGCGATAGCGACACGATTCTCGCTTGTTTTTCGCCCCATCTTTCAGCTTCATCTTCTACGATTAATTGCACACCTAATTTAGATAAACTATAAGCTGCGCCAGCATCGCCGTTGACATATGGTTCCATTAATTCTTTGACGCGTTCATTTAATGGATCTTTCAAAATATCAGTATATGGTCCCTCTGCAGGTACAAAGTGACCACTCATCGATGAAATACATACCGCCACTGTTTTAGGACCAGCCAAATGATAAAACTCATTCACAATATGACCTGTCCCAACTAAGTTAACGTCTAGTATTTTGTCAGCCTCAGCCATCGTCGGTGACAAACCAGCCGCATGAATAATAGAATGCAAAGTTCCCAGTGACTGAGCAAGCTCTGCAAGTTCTTTCACATCACTAGCTTTCGTGATATCTGTTTTTAAAGTAGAAACATTAGGAATCCCCTTCGACTGTAAATGTTTCTTTGCCTCTAACAGTTTTTCTTCATCCAAATCCGCCAGTAAAATGTAGTGATCTGACCCTAATCGTTCAGCCGTTCTCAGGCCCATTCCACCCGTTCCACCGGTGATAACGCTTACCGTTGCCACTAAAAACACCTCCTATCTGGCTTTCATAACTATCATTCTTTCTACTTATATCGTAAGGTATGATATGATGAAAAACAAACGACATTTATAGGCCAAATGTCCAGCCGAGGTGGGAATACAATGACGAATCATCAACCTGAACAACACACAGCCAAAGAATCCATTAATCTAGGTCTATTAACCCTTCTCGAAACAAAATCAATCGATCAGATTTCTGTCAAAACAATTGTGCAGCATGCAGGTGTAAGTCGTTCGACGTTTTATTTACACTACTATGACAAATATGACTTAATGGACCAACTCGAAGCTAAGATCACCGACGCTTTTCTTGCCCATTTCAGACAAGAGCCTGACACAGAGAATCAAACCGTCACAATTTATGATGTGACCGTTAATATTTGTCATCATGTTCTGTCTTATCGCGCTTTTTACCAGCATGCTTTTCGAGATCCTCAATTTATGCAATCGTTATCGAATCTGTTGAAAGACCAGCTTATCCATGTCTACAACAATCGCAGTTATGCAACCTTTGCTAGCTATGGAACAATCGGTTTTCTATCCGACTGGGTAACAAGCGGGTTTCAAGTAAGTCCTGAGGAAGCTGGCGAATCACTCGTTACGATCAGCTCAACCGATTGGTCACAGTATATTTCACAAACTATTGATCGTGCGACTCATAATCATTCGAGCAGTGATTGAATCATCTTCGAAAAAATCCAACTTCAGCAATCACAATCCTAATGGAAATATCCAATCTATAAAAAAAGAGCGCAATCTTAAATAAAATTGCACTCTTTAAAGTGAAAAACATTTGATTAGCCAAGCTTACTATTCATTTGATCAATCTGGTTCTTCCAGTAAAAATAATGACCAAGCCAAATTACTATAAATATACCCGTATAAATCAACGTCACAGTAAGTAGGACCCCCCACTCTAACGGAAACCATTTTGCCCATAAACCTAAACCAAGGAAAGTCGTAATCGCCACAATAAAATGTAAACTACTAACAAATAACAAATTATCGCTTTTTTCATAAAACCAACCCAACACTGTATTAATACCTACAATCCCCACTGTAGCAATCATATTTCTAAATAGGAAAATGGGACTGATTAAATCATAACCCATTGCATCTGTGATGATCCAAGTGACAATAACCATGGCATTAGCCGATAAAGAGATAACAAGTAATAAAGTTAGTAATTTCTTTTTAATCATCTTAAACATGCCTCACTTTCTAAACAGGATATTTTTAATCTTCTTTGTGTAGGACCTCGTCGAATAAAGCTTCTCATCACTTTTCAGGTGAAGAATAATCCGGCCGCCAAACGTATATTCAAACCGTTTAACCCACTGTAAATTGACGATTTCAAACCGTGATATCCTTACGAAATGATTAGGGAGACGAGATTCAATTTCATAGAGCCTTTCTTGAACCTTTTGTTTTCCAGATTCAGTGTTGGCATAAACTGCTTTGTTTTCTGTAAAAAAGAAATGAATTTGATTTAATTCGATCGGCGAAAAACTTGATCCTTCTTGGGTAATAATCATATTCGACGGAAACGGATCCTCAAATAGCTGACTGACTTTATCCACATAGGAATGATGCGATTTAGTCCGTAAAATCGTTAAGTCATCAGGCAAAGAATCATCGTACTCAACTTTTAATTCCATCAACTCATCCTCTCTCTGAAAATCGTTTAATTAAGTGGTTAATTTAATTCACATTATATAAAAGGCAGGAATATAACGGAAGGCAATTCAGATGAAATGTCCATTTGAAGTGACGAAATGCAAAGTGATTCTGATGAAGATCCTTCTATCATAATTAAGTAATCCAATCAGTAAATAAAATCAGTTTACAACTTGCGTTTAGTTCCAGTTAATGGAATAATTTTGTTTAAGTACTAGTAGTCGAATGGGAGTGGATCATATGGATAACAAGAATATGGGGATAACCTTCACCACGACGGGGTTTATGTTTCTCATGTTATCGATTGTAATAGAATCACCGAGCATTTTATGGGGATTTTTACTTGCTGTAAGTATTGTTTTGAATCTTGTAGGCACAGGGTTAATCGCGAAATTTCTCAAGGAATCTAAAACAAACACGAGTCAGTAAATGGCTCTGATAACAATCTATACCTAAAGAGCAAAGGAGAAACGAGATGGATCACGCAGCTTTGTCCCAACGATTTAAACGATTTGCCGAAGAATGCAAAAGGTCGAGTGAATTATATGAGTATCTTTCGTTAGAAATAGCTTCAGATGAACAACTACTTGAACTATCAACCTATGCAAGAGACGGGCAACCAAAACCAAATATGCTATTTGGAGCTATTCATCACCTGTTATTACAAGGTGTGGATCATGAGTTAGAGAACTTTTATCCCAACATCACCAAACAACCTAAAAACAGCAAAGACTGCTTTCCTGTTTTAAAGGATTTTTGCACAGAGAATCGAGACCAAATTATAGACCTGCTCAGCAGTAAATTAGTACAGACAAATGAAGTGAGACGTTGCGCTTATCTTTACCCAGTATTTCATTATGCTTACCAGCAGGTGAATAAGCCCTTAGCCATGATCGAAATCGGAACCAGTGCAGGCTTGCAATTAATGTGGGATCAGTTTAGCTATTCGTATGGGAGTGATGAGGTATATGGGGATGTTGATTCAACCGTACATATTACATCAGAAGTAAAAGGTGAACTGCCGGAAATACCGAAGTCAGCTCCTCCAGTCACAAACAAAATAGGCATCGATTTAAACATTACTAACCTTAATGATGACGAAGAATCTAGCTGGCTTAAATCCCTTATTTGGCCTGAACATATCGAGAGATTAAAGCTCTTTGACCAAGCTGTTGAACTATTTAACCAACAATCAGTTAGCCTGATCGAAGGTGATGGCATATCCATGTTTGAGAACATCGTCAAAGAAATACCTGTCGATCAAGCAATATGTATTTTCCACACACATGTGGCAAATCAAATACCTAGTGATCGAAAGCATGAATTATTAAACAAGATTAAGCAATTAGGCAAAGAGAGAGAGATGTTATTCATGTTTACAATAATATGTGGGATCAAGCCTTGCACCTTGATTACTGGATCAATGGTAAGGAGACTAAGCTAGTTGTTGGCGATACAGATGGTCATGGTCGTTGGTTTGAATGGAATCTGGTTGAGGTATCTGAGGAGAGCTAGATTCACTAATCTTTTTCGATTATAAAGACTTTGATAAATACAAAGAGGCATAATAGTCTAAAATGAAAAAAGCCACTCGATTATAATCTAAGTAGTTCCGTTTCTGTGGAGAAATTACTAACTAACACACTAAATAGCAGACCAATTTTCATATGATTAGGATATAACACTTTAATTAACATACGAAATCGCAACCCCAATAACAGAATGACAATAGCTGTTGTCAACTTACTAATTACAACCTTAATTAGTATGCTATGTTGATTTCCATTAACCAAGTAGGTAATTGTAATTTAAAGTTAAAATAAATGTGGAGCTTGTGAAGGATTGTTCTTAAACTAACGGAGCTGTAGAGTGAAACAAGGTTATTATAGTTTCGTGTAAAATTGTAAGTATAGTTAATTTTATAAAGGGAGAATGTTTTATGAATAAAGAGTTAGGAACTAGTCTCGCTTTTTTGCTAGCAGCAATACTTATATTTTCATTTGTATTGGTGGGGGGAGCTAGTTTTATTATTGCAGGTATTCTTGTACTTATGTCAATTATTTTATTCTGTGTTTTTTTAAGAAAACACTATTCTTTAGATTTGTTTATGATAGCTTTAATTTTTATAGGGTTAATCACCTTATTTGCGATGATTTATGTAGCTATTATCTATGCTTCTTTCATCTTATTTCATCCTTAAATGCGAGTGTTAAAGTTATGGTTAGTCTAATTGTACTAATGGAACGTAATCTTTAAAAAAAGATTTATCTTTTTTGCTAGTTTATGAAGTGAAAGGTTAATATTAAAAGGGGAGAATCGAAGTGGTGAATACGTTAATTTTTATACCTGCTCTTATATTAGTGACTTATTTAGTTTTTCTTTTGGTTAGAAAAAGTAATACGTCAGGAACAAAATTTATGTTATTGGGACTTAGTATTCTTTTATTAGGTGGAATTATTGCGGTTGATGGAAATTCAGATTTAGGCGGATTTGAATACTTAATCGTATTTATAGGATTAATATTATCAGTTGTAGGTTTTGGAAAAGACAATTAAAAAACTTCAAATAACTGTGACGTTAGTTTAATAAGAACTAGGTATTATTTTAAGAGGAATGACTACTTTCTGATAATGAAGTTGCTCTATTTTTTATTGTTAAAATTGCATTAGTTTTTACACTTGATTTTGCAGGTCTTCAATGATTATTGAAGACCTACAAATTGGGTTGCATTATCCTGTATAAATAACGACTTAAAACACAAACAAATGCTCATTTTTTATTACATTTTTATAATTTGTACTCCACAGTGGCTTTTCCGCAATTTATTTCGTATTCGTAAATCCACCATCAATACGAATCACATCACCATTCACATAACCAGCATTAGATGTCAGTAAAAACGTCACGAGTTCTGCGACTTCTTCTGGTGTACCTAAACGTTTTTGTGGAATACCTTGTTCAGCGTTTTCTTTCATTTGTGGGTTATTGTCGAAATACTGCTTAACCATCGGCGTTTCAGTTGGGCCTGGCGCAATCGCATTCACACGAAGACCATCTTTCGCATATTCAGCAACCATACTCTTCGTCATACCCACAATGCCATGCTTCGTAGCGGAATAGGTAACGACAGTATCTTGTCCGATCACACCTGCGCTTGATGAAGTATTCACAATCGATCCGCCGCCGTTTTTCACCATGACATCTGCTACGTAATGCATGCCATAAAGGGCACCTAATAGGTTAATGCCGACGATCTTATCAATTTCTTCAATATCTGTATCTAAGAAATACTGTCCACTTCCAGAAATCCCAGCGTTATTAAAGAAATAATCGATTGATCCAAATTGTTCAACGGTTTGATCAACATAGTTTTTGACGTCTTTTTCTTTCGACACGTCCGCTTTAATAAAGGTTGCATCAGCTCCCGCTTGTTTGACGACTTCTACAGTTTCCTGTCCACCTTCTTCATCAATGTCGATGACCGCAATATTAATGCCTTGTTCTGCTAGCTTTTTCGCAGTTGATTGACCTAAACCACTGCCACCACCAGTAATAATAGCTGTTTTACTCATGATTATACCTCCTCTAAATGACTCTATAATTAGTATTCCTTTATTTTGAAGATCTAAAACAAAGTGAATCAGTTAGTTGTGACGAATATATGAAGCGTTTAGTTATTTCGAGCGCAAAATTATAACTACTTGGGATTCATTTAATATGGTACAATTGCACAAAATGAATATCCATTTTTTAACTGGAATTGTTTTTATGATGAGTAGGATTGTATTTGGTCCATAGGAAGGAAGATTGGCTTGAAACTATTATCAAAGGGATTGTTTAGAGGGCTAATACCGCTTGTTTTATTATTCATAATTTCTTTATGGAATTGGATGCAAGGGCAAGTAGAGGAATCAAGTGTCTTCTTCTTTTATGGTGTCATTGCTTTTTTCTTAGGTCTGAGCAGTGTCATATATGAAATCCCTCAATGGCCATTTTCAAAACAAATCCTGGCTCATTATGGGGTCATGCTGGTCACGGTTTTTCCAACTATACTTTTTAGTGGTTTTTATCCTCTGAATTCCGTTACAGATTTAGCAAGGATTTTCTTGGAGTTTAATACGGCAGGAATTATTTTGTTCGTCTCAACATACTTCGCTTTTAAGCTGATTAGGAAATTTAATCATGTAAAAACAGAATGAGTTTGTTATTGAACAATCGAGAATAGCATATTTAACTACGAAATAAGGTTTAAGTAAGGAGGGATTTTGATGATGGTTGTAGCACCTTTCTTAATGGCTTTAATACCAGGGATTATTGTATTGACACTCACGTGGTGGTTCAATAAAAAAGAGTTTCATCAAATTATAAGGATATTACCCGGAATCTTACTAATTATAGCTGCTGCCATTCTCTTCTATATCGGTTTTGTTCACATTAGAGGTTTCGAAGGGGCAGCTTATGGCTTTCTGAGTTTCTTCTTAATTATTTTTGCTATGATATCTTTTACAATCGGTAATAAGGACACTGCTAAACGGTAGTTAAGCAGTGTCCTAACGAGTGCGCTAATTGAAGAAAAGTGAACATTTCCGCGAAGAAGGTTGCCCTCTTTTGTAGTTCAAATCGCATTAGATTATGATGAATTTTTCCAAAAGACTATGTCATCAAAAAAAGAGGAAAGCACTCAGCTCTCCTCTTTCAAATCAGTCTATTCAATTCGACACCGAAAACGCCTGGTCTTCTTTGATGCCTTGATGTTCTTGAAATTCATCTAGTAACGCTCGAACTTCATCAGTCGATTCCGTCTCCATCAACTTGTTTCGAAGTGCACTTGCGCCGTGAAAGCCTTTGACATAGATTTTGAAAAAGCGACGTAACGGTTTAAATATACGTGGTTCAAGCTCTTCTGAATACTTATCATGCAAATCCAATTGCAACCTTAATAAATCCAGTAACTCTTCGCTCGTGTGTTCTTCCTTCTCTGTTTCAAATGCGAATGGATTATGGAAAACACCACGTCCAATCATAACCCCATCCACGCCATATTTTTCAACAAGTTCTAAGCCTTTTTGTCGATCAGGAATATCTCCATTAATCGTTAGTAACGTATGAGGTGCTACTTCATCACGAAGCTTCTTAATCTCAGGGATTAGCTCCCAATGCGCATCATAGTTACTCATTTCCTTTTTCGTACGTAAATGAATCGATAAGTTCGTGATATCCTGTTCAAACAAATGCCTTAACCAATCATGCCATTCCTCGACATCTGTATAACCTAAACGCGTCTTCACGCTAACGGGAATGCCACCTGCTTTAGCCGCTTGAATAAGATCAGCCGCTAACTCAGGCTTGCGAATGAGGCCACACCCTTTGCCTTTAGTTGCCACATTCGGTGCTGGGCATCCCATATTAATATCAATGCCACGATAGCCCATCTCAGCCATGCCAATACTCATTTGCCGGAAATATTCAGGCTTATCGCCCCAAATATGTGCCACAATTGGTTGCTCATCTTCCGTAAATGTTAGACGTCCCCGCACACTCGCACGACCTTCAGGATGACAATAGCTCTCTGAATTCGTAAACTCCGTAAAAAACACATCCGGCCGAGCCGCTTCACTAATCACGTGACGAAAAACGACATCCGTCACCGCTTCCATTGGAGCCAACACGAAAAACGGCTTCGGCAACTCATGCCAAAAATTATCTGTCATCATGCTTCGAACCCTTTCCTTGCAATCTCATTTATAAAAAAAGTCATTAATGATCTCTTTACTAAAACCATTATATACTTTAATGGGTTCAGGATTAAAGTGCAAGGGAAAAGATTCTCACATGTGTTTATAATTAGATTTCGTCTATGTAAGTATTAGTATTTCTGCTTTAAAAACCAAATTGACAAACCGACCACTGTTAATGTGAGTAGAGCTAAAATCGCTATATAATCTCTATATAACTCAAAAGACACAGCTTCTATATAATCATTATAAAGCTCAATCAATAACCAACCAATCGGAAAAATCGGAATAGCTTTATTTGCAGCTTCTGATCGTATTTTCTTCCCTCGATCATCCTTGGATTCAGATCCCCACTCGAACTTTTGATGAACATATAACGCTATGATAAAAAATGGTACTATTATGACTAGTAAAAAAGACATAATTTGTCCTCCTCGCCACTAGTTTTAAAGATATACGAAAGTTATTCAAAAAATAATTAACTTTTCACACACTATCATCTCATATTTTTTCATCTTAATTGATAAGAAAAGAACTTACTACTTCTTTATCTTCGTAGATCTGTTGAAAATAAGTGTGGATTTTTAATAAACGAATAAGCACTAAGATATTGAAACCGCATATATAATAATAAATGCTATAATCACAAACACTAAGATAAAAGCAAGAACAAAAGCAACAAGAAATGATCTCCATGAATATCCTTTAAACTCCAATTTCGTGGATGCTCGGTCGACTTTCCTAATATGTATAATCATGCTAATATTAATGACCACAAGAAATAATGTTAATAAAAAAGCCCAGATGATGATATCCATCTGAATATAATAATTTTTTGAACCATGATAAATATACGCTTGGAATAACATTAACATACTAACTAATAAGTTCGTGAAGTGTCCAATTTTTCGTTGCTTTTCCCACTCATCACCCAATTTTTGTTGTTCATAGTTTGCTACTCGATTAAAAATAGGAACCAATGACTTTATCGGTTGCTTTTTTATAAAACCCACAATTGATTGACTCAGTAATGAAACACCTAATACTAGAAAAAATAAAGTCATCCTCATATCTACTAAAGTTACTAATACTACGAAAATAGCCATTAGTAATATAAATAAAGCATTTGTTACGAGGATTTGTTTTGTTCTCATTTGTTTCAAATCTGATTCTGGCAAATACATTGAAATTCTCCTCACTAAAAAACATCTATTCCTATGCTAGTTGCTTCACGGTCATTCAAGCTTCAGTTCATGTTCATTAATTATTGCTATATTTACACTATTTTATCATAAATATCCAATAGAGATTTTATTAAATTACAAATTTTATTTTTTAAATTTCTGCGCGAACAGTGATAGGTTTGAATACAAGGTAAGACCAGAAAGAAAACTTGAGATTAATATAAAAAATAGGGAAGCAATCATAAAATGAAAGCTTCCCTATTTTTTGATTTATTGTGTCCACAAAAGTATTCGTGCCTAGCTACAGGTTTCTTCAATGATCATCAACTTACTTTATCCTTTTGAATTAGCCTTGTAACACTCTCCACATGACTAGCCTGAGGGAACATATCAACTGGTTGAATTTCCTGTGTTTCATAACCACTATCCGCTAAAATTGCTAAATCGCGTGCTAACGTCGATGGATTACAAGATACATAAACGATTCGATCTGGTTCCATATCGACCATCGCCTGGAGTAGCTTTTCGTCACAGCCTTTTCGTGGTGGGTCAACGACGATCACGTCAGGGTTAAGTCCTTGTGCTTTCCACCATGGCATGACTTTTTCCGCTTCGCCTACGAAGAAGTCCGCATTGTCGATATGATTGCGTTTGGCATTATCTTTCGCGTCATCAACGGCTTGTGGGACAACTTCGACACCGTACACTTTTTTCGCATGCTGGGCTAAAAACAGTGAGATCGTACCAATACCACAATAAGCGTCGATGACTGTTTCTTTACCTGATAACTGTGCATATTTTAGTGCTTGGTCGTAAAGTTTTTCAGTTTGCTCTGGGTTCACTTGGTAGAATGATTGTGCTGAGATTGCAAATTCTAAATCGTGAATGCGATCAACAATGACGTCGTTACCCCAAAGTGTGTGGGATTTGTCACCCATGATGACATTGGTTTTGTCTGCATTGATATTTTGGATAATACCTTTAATACCGGAATGAAGGGCCTTAATTTTTTCAACGAATTCTTTTTGTTTAGGCAGATCCTTCGTCTTCGTCACGATGACAACCATCATTTCGTTCGTATGGTAGCCTGTGCGTAAAACTATATGACGAATCACGCCTTCATGGGTTTCTTCGTCATAAGGTTGGATGTTTAACTCATCAATAATATCTCGAATGCCGCGAACCACTTCATCATTCGCATCGCTCTGAACAGGGCAAGTATCCATATCAATAATATTATGCGTTCGTTTTTGGTAGAAACCTGTAATGACTTTACCATCACGCTCGCCTACTGGGATTTGGACTTTGTTACGATAATTCCATGGTTCGTTCATCCCAATTGTTGGATGAACAGGGACATCAGGCATTTGCGCGATTTTTTTCATCACGTCTTGGACTTGGTCTTGTTTCATCGTTAACTGACGATCATACGTCATATGCTGGATTTGGCAGCCGCCACATTTATAGAACACATCGCATGGTGGCTCGATTCGATGTTCACTCGTGTCATAACGTTCAATTAGTTTACCGAACGCTAAGTTTTTCTTCACTTTAATGACTTTCACTTTCGCTGACTCGCCTGGCAAGGCATATGGCACAAAAATTGGGTAGCCGTCTAACTTTCCGACGCCTTCCCCTTCGTGTGTTAAATCACTAAACGCTAAATCTATATATTCATTCTTTCTCACTGGCGCATTCGTTTTTCCCATGGTCACCCGTCCTTCTATTTAACTTGCTTCTATTATAGCTAAAACTTGATGCGCTTAAAAGTTAAAGTCCTTATTGCTAAATATGGTGTGCATACTATAATCGCTGATAAAAGTTGAATTTCGATGATACACTATCAATTTTCGCTGATGAATGGCGCTTTTTCGCCGATTGATCACACTATTTCGCTGATAGAGTGTCAAATTCGCTGATAGAACGATCATGATCACTGATTACAATAACAGTTTCGCCGATTAGACTATAAACAAGGACCATTCATGACGAAAAAAGAGACCCTCCATTAAGGCCTCTTTAATCTTCAGGTAAAAAGAATTCTATATGTCGGTATAAATTTTCAAATGTACCAGGTAATTGTCCACCATATTCACCGTCTAGATTGAGCTGCACATCATCCTTAGCTTCAACGGTGATGTGTTGGGCGCGTTTAAAGATAATATGGTCATCATGAATATGATTGCCTCTTAATGCTTTATTGGCGATCATGACAAATTCAGCAATATTAGTAGATTTCATAATTAGTAAATCAAAATAACCATCATCCATTTCGGCATCTGGTGCTAACTTTTCAAAACCGCCAATTGAATTCGTATTGGCAATTAAGAATAGCATGATGTCACCTTCGAACACTTCTCCATCATACTCAATCTTCATATGAGTCGGGCGAATGGATGGTAACATTTCGATTCCTTTTAGATAATAGGCAAGTTGTCCGACAGCTGTTTTTAATTTACTTGGAACTTCGTAAGTTAATTCTGTTAATTTACCGCCGCCTGCAATATTCATAAAATGCTTATCATTTGCACGACCTATGTCTAACTTTTTCGAATAACCATTTTCGATAATGCTCATCGCTTGATCAACATCACGTGGGACACGAATCGCACGTGCAAAGTCATTCGTCGTCCCCATCGGAATAATGCCTAACTTAGGGCGATGTGATTGTCTTGCAATACCATCGACCACTTCATTTACGGTTCCGTCTCCGCCTGCTGCCACTATGACGTCAAATTCACGCTCGCAAGCCAGTTGAGCAGCATCCATCGCACAACCTTCTCCAGTTGTAGCATGAGCTGACGTTTCGAAACCTGCTTGTTCTAACCGTGCCAATACGTCTGGCAAGGCTTTCCGCATCGCCTCACGACCTGAAGTCGGATTATAAATGACGCGTGCCCGCTTAATTGACATAGTTTCACCTTCATTCCCCATATGTTTTCAACCAACATTAATCCACACAGTTATAACCACTCTAAAACTTCTAGTCGATTACCAAATGGATCATGAACATAAATTCGGTTGGCACCAGGTAACTTATCATCTACAGCATAAGTCACCCGTTTTTCATCTAAGTGGTGTTTAAATGCGTCTAAACCTTTAATTTCAAATGCTGGATGTGCCTTTTCTGCAGGATAAAATGGTTCTTCCACCCCAACATGTAACTGCTGGTTACCAAAGGCAAACCAGACACCACCATTGGCTTTTAACGTTTCAGGTTTGTCCATTTCTTGAAATCCTAAAACACCTGCAAAAAATTCGCGCGCTTCATCTTCTGAGTCTTTCGGTGCTGCTAATTGTACGTGGTCAATACGTTTAAAAGTAAACGACATATGACCACCTCCTCTCACCTTAATTGAACTTTAACGTTTATCCATTTCTTCTAAGATGATCTTGTTAACCATTGGTGGATTGGCTTGTCCCTTCGTTTCTTTCATCACTTGACCAACTAAGAATCCAAGTGCTTTATCTTTACCATTCTTATAATCTTCAATTGATTGTTCATTATTGTCTAAAATGCCCGTAATAATCTCACGTAATTGATTCTCATCAGAAATTTGTACCAGACCTTTATCTTTAACGATTTGTTCTGGGTCTCCACCGTTTTGAACAAGCTCTGTCACAACCTTCTTCGCAAGCTTCGAGGATAAAGTTCCTTCTTCGATTAAATCGACCATCTTCGTAAGGGCTTCAGGTGTAATCGGTAGCTCATTTAATTCCAATTGTTGCTTGTTCATATAAGCAGAAATATCACCCATGAGCCAGTTCGTTGCTTGCTTAGCATCAGCACCATGCTCAATTGTCGCTTCAAAGAAATCGGACATTTCTTTCGTGTTAGTTAGGACACTCGCATCATACTCGTCTAAACCGAGATCATGCACGTAACGATGACGGCGAGAGTCAGGTAATTCTGGAATCGCCTCACGTACGCGCTGCTTCCAGTCCTCATCAATATAAAGCGGAATCAAGTCTGGCTCAGGGAAATAACGATAATCATCAGAGCCCTCTTTAACACGCATTAACACCGTTTCTTTCGTCTTTTCATCATAACGGCGTGTTTCTTGTAACATTTCGCCACCTTGGCGCAAGACTTTTTCTTGGCGTTTTTCTTCGAATTCAAGACCTTTTTGAACAAAGTTAAACGAGTTTAAGTTTTTCAACTCTGTTTTAACGCCAAATTCATCTTGGCCATATGGACGTAGTGAAATATTGGCATCACAACGAAGTGAACCTTCCTGCATTTTCACATCAGATACGCCTGTAAATTGAATCAAGTTACGTAGTTTCTCTAAGTAAGCATATGCTTCTTCAGGTGTACGAATGTCTGGTTCAGAAACGATTTCAACCAGTGGGGTACCTTGACGGTTATAGTCAACGAGTGAATAACCATCGTCACCGTGCGTTAATTTACCTGCATCTTCCTCTAAATGAAGACGGGTAATACCAATTCGCTTCGTCTCACCATTCACTTCTATTTCAATATAACCATTTTCACCGATTGGTTGGTCAAACTGTGAAATTTGATACGCTTTCGGATTATCTGGATAGAAATAATTTTTACGGTCGAATTTCGTATCTGTCGCAATATCGCAATTAAGTGCCATCGCAGCTGTCATCGCGTAATTGACTGCTTCCTCGTTTAGAACAGGCAACACACCAGGATAGCCAAGGTCGATTGGGTTGACGTTGCTGTTCGGATCATCACCGAACGCGTTTGGACTAGGACTGAAAATTTTCGATTTTGTTTTCAACTCAACGTGGACTTCTAAACCAATGATTGTTTCAAAGTTCATGACTTGGCACCTCCTAGTTGTGGTTGTTGTTTATGATGATCCGTTGCTTGTTCATAGGCATGTGCCACTTTATATACTGTTGCTTCATCGAAATGTTTGCCGATGATTTGTAAACCAACTGGCATATCATTCTCCGGATGGAAACCGCATGGCACTGAGATTCCTGGCACACCAGCAAGGTTGACTGGAATCGTCATAATGTCGTTTGCGTACATCGTTAATGGATCATCAATTTGATCACCGACTTTAAATGCCGTTGTCGGTGCGGTTGGACCAATCACGACATCGTAGTTTTCAAAGATTTGATCAAAGTCTTGCTTAATGAGCGTACGAACTTGTTGTGCTTTTTTATAATAAGCATCGTAATAGCCTGAACTCAAGGCGAATGTTCCGAGCATAATACGACGTTTGACTTCTTCTCCGAAACCTTCGCTACGAGATTTCTTGAACATATCCATCATATCTTCTGCATTTTCAGCACGCTGTCCGTAACGTACACCGTCAAAACGTGCTAAGTTAGCTGATGCTTCTGATGAGGCGATCATATAATAGGTCGCAACGGCATATTCCGAATGCGGCAGTGATACTTCTTCCCAAGTCGCACCTTGTTGTTCTAAAATACTAAGGGCTTGGCGAACACGGGCTTGGACATTCTCATCCACACCATCACCAAAGTATTCTTTCGGGACAGCGATTTTCAACCCATTAACATTACCTGTTAGAGCATCGCTATAATTCGGAACCTCTACATTCGCACTTGTGGAATCCATCTTGTCTTGTCCAGCAATGACTTCTAAAATTCGGGCGTTATCTTCTACGGTTCTCGTTAATGGTCCGATTTGGTCTAGAGATGATGCAAAGGCTACTAAACCAAAACGTGATACGCGGCCATATGTAGGCTTCATACCAACAACACCACAATAAGAGGCTGGCTGACGGACAGATCCACCTGTATCAGAACCAAGCGCAAATGGTACTTGTCCTGCTGCAACAGCAGCTGCTGAACCACCACTTGATCCGCCTGGTACATAATCTGTATTCCATGGATTACGAGTCGATTGCATGCTAGAGTTTTCTGTTGAAGACCCCATCGCAAATTCGTCCATGTTTAATTTACCAATGTTAATGGCTTTCGCTTCTGATAACTTTTGGACGACTGTCGCATCATATAATGGGTCATCTAAATTCGATAAGATTTGACTTGAACATGTCGTGCGAATGCCTTTCGTTACGATATTATCTTTAATACCAATCGGCATACCAAATAGCGGTAATAATTGATCGTTAGAATTTGCTTCATCTAATGCTTTCGCTTCGTTCAAAGCATTCTCTTCATTCAAGGTCACGAACGCTTGAATCTCATCATCAGTTTCACGAATACGATCATAAACTGCTTGGACGAGTTCTGTTACTGTGACATCTTGATTGTTTAGTTTCTCTTGCAACTGTTTAATAGATAGATCTAAAACAGACATCGTTTATAACCCTCCTCTTAATCCAGAATTGATGGCACACGAAACTGCCCGTCTTTTTGATCAGGCGCATTTTTCAGTGCGTCTTCTTTTGAAATCCAGTCTTTCGGTTCATCTGCACGCATGACATTTTTCATATCTAATACGTGTGTCGTTGGCTCAACGTTTGTTGTATCGAGCTCATTTAATTGCTCAGAAAAGTCGATGATCGCACTCAATTGCTCACTGTATTTCTCTGCTTCTTTCTCAGAAATAGCGAGACGAGCGAGATCAGCAACGTGTTTAACCTGGTCTTTTGAGATTTTCGACATCCGTTACACCTCCGTACATATTTCACTTCACAATACTATTCATCATAGCAAATTTACCGTTATGATGGCAATATTTTCACCACGCTTATTATACCATTTATTACCCGGGAAATATGTGGTGATTTGTAAGAAAAAGTCGAGCCTGCTTATTTATCTGTCGAAAATTTTATTATGAAAATTTTCTGATTTATGTGACACAAGTTGTTTTTTATTTTATACTATTATTTAGACTTACGAAGTATTTTGAGGAGGTTTTCAAATTATGGCTAATCGATTAACACGCCAAGAAGTACCAACAGAACAGACATGGCGCTTAGACGACCTATTCACATCGAATGCAGAATGGGAGAAAGCGCTGAACGACTTAACAGATCTAACACCTAATGTGACACAATATAAAGGAAGGTTACACGAAGGGGCTGATGTACTAAAAGCTTGCCTTGATGCCCAAGCAGAACTCCAAAAGAACATGATTCTTGTTGGAACGTATGCCAATTTACGTTCATCTGAAGACGGAACAAATCCGGAAAATCAAGCGATGTCAGCAAAAGTATCCTCGACATTTGCTAAGATTCAATCAGAACTAGCATTTTTCAATTCTGAAGTCTTAGCATTACCAGATGACACGATTGAACAGTATTTACAAGAAAACGATGAGCTGAGAGTCTATCAGAACACATTAGAAGACTTACTAAAACAAAAACCATATACCCTAGCACCTGAAACCGAAGAAGTACTTGCTTCATTAGGCGAAATCCACTCCGCTCCTTATATGATTTATCAGCGAAGCAAATCATCGGATATGGATTTCGGATCCTTTACAACAAGTGATGGAACTGAATATACCAATTCATTTGCATTATACGAAGACGAATATGAAATGTCAGCTGACACTGAGGTTCGTCACAAAGCCTATGACTCATTCGTGAACACTTTAAAACAATATGAAAATACTTATGCCGCAACATACGCGACACAAGTCAAAAAAGAAGTTGCACTTGCGAAAGCACGTGGCTATGAATCTGCGACGCAAATGTTGTTACAACCACAAAAAGTAACGGAAGAGATGTATCACAACCAACTTGACGTCATTCAAGAAGAACTCGCGCCTGTGATGCGTCGTTTTGCGAAACTCAAACAAGAAGCATATGGATTAGACAAACTCCATTTTGCTGATCTAAAAGCACCTTTAGATCCCGAATTCAATCCTGAATCATCTTATGAAGACGTCTCCGAGACAATCTTAGAAGCGCTAAAAGTAATGGGACCTGAGTACACAAGTATTATTGAGCGTGGTCTAAATGAGCGTTGGGTCGATTATGCTGATAACGTCGGTAAATCAACAGGTGCATTCTGCGCAAGCCCTTACGGTGTTCACCCGTATATTTTATTAACCTTTACCGGCCAAATGCGTGGTGCCTTTACATTAGCACATGAACTCGGACATGCAGGCCATTTATATTTAGCTAATGAAAACCAACACCTCTTCAATACACGTCCGTCGACTTACTTTATCGAAGCACCGTCGACGATGAACGAATTATTATTAGCTGATCATTTACTAGAAAATACTGATGACCCTCGCAAACGTCGTTGGATTGTACTACAACTATTAGGGACGTACTATCATAACTTTGTCACACACTTGCTTGAGGGCGAATTCCAACGCCGTGTTTACGCTCTAGCAGAACAAGGTGATCCGTTAACAGCGAGCACATTAAAACAACAAAAAGGTGAGACGCTCCGTAACTTCTGGGGTGATGATGTTGAGATTGATGAAGGCGCTGAGCTCACATGGATGCGTCAGCCTCACTATTACATGGGCTTATATCCATACACGTATTCAGCAGGCTTAACCGCTTCAACAGCTGTCTCACAACTCTTCAAAGAAGAAGGCCAACCTGCCATCGATCGCTGGTTAGAAGTATTAAAACTTGGCGGCTCGAAAACGCCACAAGAGCTTATGAAATATGCAGGTGTTGATATGACAACGCCAGAACCGATTAAGAAGGCTGTTTCATACGTCGATTCACTTGTGACAGAAGTCGAAAAGAGTTATCAAACACAATAAACTAACAAACACGCCTACTTGTGCAAATCAGCCAAGTTAGGCGTGTTATTTTATCGTCTTTCGATTTCATATCCTTTATCTTCTAATAACGATCTTATATTATCCTCACCAAAAAAATGCATCAAACCGACCGCAACCATAATTGTTTCACCATCACGTTCTGTTACAATTTCATCAATACGATCTGCCATTTTTTCATCACGTTTAAACAATAATTCATTTAAATATGTTTCCTCATGTTCAGGGTTATCAACGTCCTCTGGCACGACACGTTCATAATCAAGCAACTCTTCCTCACCAGCTCGGAAAGCTGTCACAGATCTCTCTAACATCTCCTCGGAATCCATTTCTTCATTTTGTTTAAATACTTGTTCTAACACATACGTCTGATAATCCAAATCTCTTGCCCGCACAGACGTTAGACGTTCTCCGTAATTTTCCAAGGCCATTGATTCGGTTTGATCATCTAACACATTGTCATATAAATAATTCTCGACACCGAGATTATAGTCGTAGTCTGATTCCATAATCATCAGCTCGTTATATAAATCTTCCACTACCCAAGGCTGAAACTGGTTCAACATACCATAATCAATTCCTCGGTATTCTGCTACATCTTCTAACTCATCATGGTACTCAGCATCAATATGCTCGTCTAATTTATGTCCAGGTGGCAAACGCATATGTGGTCTTTGTGCTGCCATCAAGGCTTGTGTATTCTCTTCAGAGCTATTATCAATCTCCGTTAACAATAAATCTGTATGATCCATTGCACTCTCGATTTCATCACTAAGTGGATACATGTCCTCTACCCCAATATGAGCTGTCCCTAAGAAATAAATCTGGTTCCCATCATGTTCTGTTTCCCAGAAAAACCCTTCACTCTGTTCAGGAACCACTACATCATCAACCTCCACCGCCTCCTCAGATTGACACCCCATTATCAGTGCGATGGCAATCATTACACTCCATAATATTGCTCGTTTCACAATCTCACTCCCCCACTCACACTTTAAAATCCTATGATTACTTTATTTTACATGATTGAAGTATATAAAAGAATGAAAATTCAATAATTTTATATTAAAATAGAACTTATACTTCTAGAATAAAGGCGGTTTTCAAATGAAACGCGTTGCAGTATCCCATAGTGGCGGAAAGGATTCGATGTTAGCCTTACACCGAATGTCGAATAGAGATGATGTAGTGATTGATCGGATCATCGCCACCATAAATGAAGATAATTTTCGTATGAGTGTTCATGAAACTCCCGAATCGTTACTTGATCTCCAAGCTGAGTCACTAAATTTACCACTTCAAAAAATCTATCTTCCAACAGCACCCTCGAACGAGGTCTATTCAAAACGGATGTTAGATAGTTTTAAAGAAGCAGAACGTGACGGTATTTCTCATATCGTTTTCGGCGATATTAACTTGGCAGACGTGCGTGCTTTTCGTGAAGGTCAATTAGAAGAAGTATCACTTGAAGCGATCTTTCCACTTTGGGAACAATCGACAACTACGTTAATTAACGAATTTTTAGCATTAGGTTATGAAACATGGATAACAACCATTGACCCAAATCGAGTTCCTAAAGAATTTTTAAGTGCACGATTAGATCAAACAACGTTAGAAGCACTGCCAGACTCTATTGATCCATGTGGTGAAAACGGAGAGTTTCATACCTTCGTTGTAGATGGCCCATTATTTAATAAAGCATTACCTGTTCAGTTAAGTGAAACAATTTCTGAAGGGACGTTTTATACGTATAAGGATGTATTAATGATCAATTCATGATCATAAGTGCAGGATTTTATAACTTAAGATACGAAATAGTTACGAGAGTCATAATAAATATTTAAAACAGGAGTGAATCATGTATGGTCGGAGTTGAACTAGATATGGTTGTAAGTGACAGTTTAGAAGCTTTAAAAGTATATGAATACATGTTTGACCTTGAGGAAGTTAAAGCAACGAACTTACCCAAAGGTCAGAACGAAGTCTTATTCACACTATACAATATGCAATTTCATTTATTAGATGAAAATCGTGAGGCGTATTTAATTGCACCAACACCTGAGGATCCTAAGACGAGTTGGGTCAATGTAACCGTTGAGGATATCAATAAGACCTATCAGTTTGCAATGGATCAAGCATGTACCGAAATCCAACCAGTGACAGAAATGGCTGATATGGGTATATCCAATGCGATTTTCATGGATCCATTTGGTTATGTGTGGATGTTACATGAAGTGCATGAAGAAACAACCTTTGAAGAACGTGCAGCTATGTGGGAGAATTCTCAAGAACAATAATATCACCCCCAATAGCGTTGCTTTTATTTTGAAGACCAACAAATTAAGACCCCCAATTCATTCAAAAGTATCTTTGAATAAATTGGGGGTTACATAATTAATAAACTTCTATAATTTGATCACCAACAACCTGGCTTTTTCCTCACTCATACAATAGATCTGTTACTGACTTGTTTCCGTTCGTTTATGTTCGATCCCGTCTAACCGCTTCAATAAACCGACACCAAACTCTTGAGACACTTCCAGATTTTCGTTATAAATACTATTGGTAGCTTCATAGGCTGATGAACCATGCTCCGAAAAATCCAAACCAGTGACTTCTTCCTCGCGCGAAACTCTTATAGCACCTAAACGTGTAACAGCATACAACGCGGTTCCTGTCGCGATCGACGTCCATAGAATCACACTTAGTACACCTATAAGTTGTGTCGTGAGCAATGCAACACTCCCGGAATAAAACAAGCCACCTTCGACTGCAAACAATCCAACAGCTAATGTCCCCCATATTCCACAAATACCATGAACAGTAATAGCACCAACAGGATCATCAATTTTCAGGATGCGATCAAAGAACTGAACCGCTTCTACTAAAATAATACCTGCAATAAACCCAATAATAATCGCTCCTATAGGTGAAACATTCGCCGTCCCTGCCGTTATACCAACTAAACCAGCTAAAGCGCCATTTAACGTTAACGTGGCATCGATGGTTTTAAATTTCATATAAGAATAGAATCCTGATGCTACAACACCAGCTGATGCAGATAATAATGTTGTTGCGATGACAGAAGGTACTAAACTCGTATCTGCTGCTAATGTACTTCCGCCATTAAACCCGAACCAACCGAACCATAAAATAAAGACACCTAATGCACCAATTGGTATACTATGTCCTGGAATCACGTTCACTTTTCCTTTAGCATATTTGCCAATTCGAGGACCTAATACTAATACGGTCATCAAACCACCTACTGCACCAGTTAAATGAACGACAGATGAGCCGGCAAAGTCGACAAAACCTAAGTCGGATAACCAACCGCCACCCCAAATCCAGTGTCCAACGACAGGATAAATAACCCCTGTCATAAATAATGTTAACATCAAATATGAGCTTAGCTTCATGCGTTCTGCTACAGAACCTGAAATAATCGTCGCACACGTTGCTGCAAACATCGCTTGAAACACGAAGAATCCAATTTGATCTGTATGTCCTTGCAATAAAAAGCCAGATGTTCCAATGAATCCACCTAACGTATCACCAAACATAAGCCCATATCCAACTAAGAAGTATAAAACCGATGCAATAGATATGGTCATCATATTCTTCATCAAAATATTTAACGCATTTTTGGAACGCGTGAACCCTGTTTCCACCATCGCAAAGCCTGCGTGCATAAAGAATACAAGAAAAGCTCCCAACATCATCCACGCCATATCAATTGAATCCACAATTGGCGCCAACTCTTGGCTTGTTGTCGCAAATGTGGTCACGCTTGGAATTAATAGTAATACCATTAAGATTAAACTAATTTTTTTAATCATCTCGTATTCCTCCCTTTATTGTAATGCTTCTTTGCCCGTTTCACCTGTTCGAATTCGGTAAACATCTTCAACAGCTGACACAAATATTTTGCCATCACCCACTTGATCCGTTGAACAAGTTTTGGAAATGATCTTTGCTGTGACATCTACATCTTCATTATCAACAACTAATTCAACTTTCACTTTAGGATACAATTTTATTTCATACTTATTTCCTCGAAACACTCCTTCCTGACCTTTTTGCTGACCACAACCAGCCACCTCTGAAATCGTCATACCATTAACGCCATGTCGATCAAGCTCTTCACGAAGTTCTTGAAATTTTTCTGGACGAATAATTGCTTCAAGTTTCTTCATAAGTAACCTCCTTAATTTATGTTAACTTTCTTAACACCAAATGTTATTAATATACATAATATAATTAATAATCAGAAAAATCAAGTGGTTTTCTGAATTTTATGTTAGGAAAGTTAACACAAAAAAATCGCCGAGCCTTTTCGACTCGACGATTTTTATATTTATTGGATTGCTTCACTCACATCATATTGTGATAAATCTAAATCGATCTCTTCACCTAATGACAAATCGGCTAAAACTGAACCGAGATAAGGACCTGCCGTCAGTCCTGTTGCGCCAAGTCCATTAGCGACAAATAACCCTTCATAGCCTGGCATCGGCCCAATAATCGGTAAAAATCCAGGTGTATAAGGGCGAAAACCAACACGCGTTTCTAATATCGAAGCATCTTCTAAGCCAGGTGCAATGGTTAGCGCTTTATCTAAGATATCGCGAATAGCACTTGCTGTTGTTCGATGATCAAACTCAGCATAGTCAGTCCGCGTAGCACCTGCCACAATGCGACCGCCTGCAAATGTTAACAAATAACCGTTGCTAGGTGGCATGACAACTGGCCAATCACCCGTGTCTTCACCGACTAAATCCAAATGAACAATTTGTGCACGTTGTGGTGTCACTTCATAATCAATACCGACTGGTTTGACTAATTGTTTCGACCAAGCACCCGCTGTATCAATAACTTGATCAACTTCAAGAATCTCACCTTGAATACCGACTTTTTTAATTTGATTGCCCTTAGCGACGAGCCTTGCTTCACCTGTACGAATGGTCGCACCATAATGAATGGCACCTGCTAATAGAGCATCGCGCATTGCACGACCATCCACTCTTGCACCACCACTAACATAGACGCCACCGTATTCCTCAGAAATAGGTGGGAACATCCCGCGCACTTCATCAGGTGTTAACCGTTTAATCTCCCCTATTTCTGGTGCATCTTCTTTTCGTTTCTCTGCACGTTCTACCATTTGATCTAGTTTATTTTCATCGGTATGTAGACTAATGGTACCCACTTGTTTATAACCTGTCTTGCGCATACCGTTCGCACGTAATTGGTCGACAAGGTCTGGGTAATAGCGCGCGCCTCGCTTGACAAGTTCATACCACGCTTTATTTCGGCGCTGTGACAACCATGGGCAAACGATTCCTGCCGCTGCGTCAGTCGCTTGACCTTCATCTTTTCGATCAATTAGTGTCACGTCTTCACCTTTTTTGGCTAAATGATAGGCGGTTGAAGCACCTAGTATACCACCACCGACAACAACGGTTGTCATAAGCTCATTCCTTTCTTTTCATCAGTTAAAATGGTTTTGTAATCATTAATATTATAATAACAATAAATAGTGTGTTTTCGAAATATTCAACAGTGTATAGTCTTTGAGCTAATCGATCATAATCAGCTGGAATCGCGTCTCCTGTCGCATCTGCCAACAATTGTTTAATTGGCTTCGAATACCATTTTAAAACAGTCGGCCCCATAGCTAAAGCGATCAAATATAATATGAGGCTGACGACATACCACCCTTGTTGAAATAACGTTGGATTTAATGCACCCATCCAAAGACCTGTCACAAGAAGCAATGTCCCACCTACCATAACAAAGTAGTGCAGTTGACGTTTGACTTGATAGCCGTGTCTCAATTCAGCTAATGTTTTCGCCGATTTCGTCACCCGCGTTAAAACGAATCCAGGTCCCATTCCAATAATGGCAGAAATGATATGTATAAGGACTAAACTTTCATATAAAGCCACGGGAACACCTCCAAGGTTATTATAGCGTGAAAACACCCATTGTTCGTGACAAATCATGACAACAAGCGTACAATTTCAAGTAACAAGGAGTGATCCATATGCAACAATTGATGTTTGAAGAAAAATGGGACAAAACAATTGCAGAAGAGGACCGAACATGGATCAAATCACAATTTGAAAACCTATCGTTTAATGATCACTCAGGAATAAGTTTCACTGTATTAAATCACGCTTTTAATCATCGTCATCATTTACTCGTGACTGCTCTTGTTCATAATTGTACGGATCAACCTGTGACAATTAAAAATCAATCTATGACGTGGGGTACTCAAGCGACAGGCACATTTACACTCCCTATTGAAATAGATGCCCACCATTCCATGCCGTGGACATTTATTTTCACTGACTATGCAAGCGAAATCGATCAAAATGCTACACTAAAAATGATCGGTAATAACTAAATGACGCAACCTTTTTCGCATTTGCATCAAGCTTGTGTGATTTTGGCGCAAGACGATTAAAGTTTGACGCAAGGCTTATGAAATTTGAATCAACACCCCTCATTTTTGGGGCAAACGTCACATATTTTGGTGCAACGACGAATAAAGCATAAAAACCTCTCAAAGGCTCGCTCGCCCTTGAGAGGTTTTTTACTAATTTTATAGCATTTCAGACATTGTCTTAGCTTGCATGAAGTTGTAAAGGTAATCAGGTCCGCCGGCTTTCGAATCTGTACCAGACATATCGAAACCACCAAACGGGTGATAACCAACAATCGCCGCTGTACAACCACGGTTGAAGTAAAGGTTACCGACGTGGAAATCTTCACGAGCAATTTCTATATGGTTGCGATTATTCGAAATTACAGCACCTGTTAAACCGTAATCTGTGTTATTCGCAATATCGATTGCTTCGTTAAAGTCTGTTGCTTTCGTGAAGCCAACAACGGGTCCGAAAATTTCTTCTTGTTGCATGCGGGATTTTGGATCTAAATCCGCAAAAATGGTTGGATTGACGTAATAACCATTTGTATCATCACCATCGCCACCTACAACAAGACGGCCTTCTTCTTTACCAACTTCCATGTAGCCCATAATTTTTTCATAAGCACTGCCATCAATGACAGCACCCATATAATAGTTCTCTTTCGATGTGTCACCGATTGATAGTCCTTTTGTGATTTCTGCTACACGATCTAGCACTTGATCATAGACATCTTGATGAACGATGGCACGTGAACCAGACGAACACTTTTGACCTGAGAAGTCAAAGGCAGACTGTACGATTGATTGTGAAGCTAATTCTAAGTCCGCTTCACTATCAACTACAATCGTATCCTTACCGCCCATTTCAATCACAGTACGTTTTAACCATTTTTGACCTGGTTGAACTTTTGCTGCTTTTTCATGGATACCGACACCTACATCACGTGAACCAGTGAAACTAACAAAGCGTGTGTTAGGATGTTCAACTAGGTGATCACCTACTTCACTACCGCTACCAGGAATATAGTTCACAACGCCTGATGGCATGCCTGCTTCTTCTAATACTTCCATAAACTTATAGGCAATCACTGGTGAGTTAGACGCTGGTTTCAATAGTACTGTGTTTCCAGTAACCATTGGTGAAACCGTTGTACCAGCCATAATCGCAAACAGTAGGTTCCATGGTGAAATAACAAGACCAACACCTAATGGAATATATTCAAAACGATTGTTCTCACCTGGACGGCTGTTTACTTCGCCGCCTTTATCGATTTCTAGCATTTGACGACCATAATATTCTAAGAAGTCAATACCTTCAGCGACATCACCATCTGCTTCTTTCCACGCTTTACCAGACTCTTTAATTGCCCAAGCGTTGAATTCATACTTACGACGGCGAACGATTGCTGCTGCGCGGAATAAAATATCAGCGCGCATCTCTGCAGTAGATTTACGCCACCATTCAAATGTTTCATCCGCCACATTCATCGATTTTTCTGCTAGTTCTTTATCTGCTTTCGATACTGTACCCACTACTTCACCTTTGTTGTTAGGATTAATTGAAGTAATTTTCGCATCTGTATAAATACGTTCTCCACCGATAATAAGTGGATAATCTTTTCCGAGTTCTTGTTCGACTTGACGAAGAGCCGCTTCTTGTTTTTTAGCGTTCTCTTCTACCGAAAAATCCGTAAAAGGTTCATGCTTGTAAGCTTGTACCATGAAAATTGCCTCCTCTAAACGATTTTGCGCCGATAACAGCGCTTCCATAAACTATTTTAAACGAACACTGTTTCCTAATCAAATAAAATTGCAGTTTTTTCAGATAAAAAAGTAACGCCCTCTTCATAACAGCCGTGTTATAAGAGGGCGTATGCCAATCAAATATCATAATAATCTACTAATCATGATAAATATGATGTGTAATGTCTTCTGCTCCTGCATCCCTAAACAGTACAGCTTCCTGACGTGAAGCTGATTCAACCGTTACTTCCAAGTCAAAATATGACGGAAAGTGCTCGGCCATTAAAGAAGAAGCGTGTTGTGTAAATCCGATGACTTCTTGTTTACCATGAAACTCTACTGGAATATTAATCGACAGCTCCTGTAGCTCTCCATCTTTATAAAAACCTCTGCCGATCACACCGATATAATTTGGAAAATAGTCTGAGACATCTTGACTAAACCCTGTGAACATTTCGGAATCTTCATAATGATTGTCCTCTGCTTCACTTGATGGGAAAAGAACAGTTTTCTCATCCAACGACTGCCATTCATTAACCGTCATATCATTTGGTTCGACAACCGCTTTTGTAACAAAACTACCTGGTACCGAAGCGTTTGGACTATTTTCACGATAAAGAGCTAGCATGATCGGCACATCTTGTAATTCTTCCATTCCACGAACTCGCTCTAAAATTTGACCTGCTGTTTCCTTACCAATCTGTAACATTTCATTTTTATCAATAGCGACATTATTGGTTGCTTCATAATTCACACTAAATTGATAGTCTGATTTAAGTGCAATACCGATTGATACACCGGCTAGTTCGACCCGGTTCTCTTCAGCTCGAGTCAGATAATTTTGTTCTAGAATATGCGAAACGACTCGTGGATTCTCTTCTTTGTATGTTTCTAACTCATCCACTATAGCATCAACTTCATCTTCTGCATTAGCATCTTGAGCATCTTCCAAATCCTCTTCTAAATCTTCTGGTCGTTCAGGGTTGAAATCATTAATCCAATCAAAAACTGTACTTTCATCTAAATATTGTCCCTCTTGAAATAGATAGTCATCTGGTGAAAAAGGATCCTTCGACAATCGAGTAAGTCCTTGTTCAAACTCATCTATATCATAACGGTTGGATATTTGATTGGTAATTGTACCTCGAGCCGCGCTCGGCTGATACGGTAACACCATTCGATAATCGTTTGTATCTAATTGATCAGGCGAGACAATCATTTGCTGATCTTCTTCTGTTTGTTCCTCTTCATCCGTTTCCTGAACGACTTCCTCTTCCGAATCAAAATTCGGACTACAAGCCGCCATTAATAGAACTAATAACGGCAATCCAAGCCATTTACTCATTTGTGTCAATCACTACGCCTCCAATGCTTCTTTCAGTTGCGCTTCGTCCCAAACCGTCACATCTAATTCTTGGGCTTTATCAAACTTTGACCCTGCATCTTCTCCAGCAATTAATAGATCCGTTTTCGAGCTAACACTACCCGTGACTTGTCCACCTAATGCTTCTATTTGTGCTTTAATATCTTGTCGGCTCATATCCGTAAATTTACCTGTGATAACAATGGTTTTCTCATAAAATGGTGAGTCCTCACTCGCTTCAACTGTTTCACCTAAATACGTCATGTTCAATCCAAGTGATTTCAACTCCGTAATCAGCTGTTTGACTTGTTCCTGTTCAAAATACATCGCAATCGATGCCGCTATTTTATCACCAATATCAGGAACAGCTTCAAGTTCTTCTTTATTAGCCGTCATGAGCTTGTCCATTGTTCCAAATTCCGCAGCTAATGTATCAGCTGCTTTGCTACCAACAAAACGGATACCAAGGCCGAATAACAGACGTTCAAGTGAATTATCCTTCGACACGTCGATTGCCTTAAGTAAATTATCGACGGATTTCTGTCCCATCCGTTCTAAAGGCAACAAATCATCTGGCGTTAATTTATATAAATCAGCAATCGCCTGAATTAATTGATGATCAAAGAGTTGCTCAATCACCTTTTCACCTAAACCGTCAATATTCATCGCATTACGTGAAACGAAATGGATGAGGCCCTCTTTTAACTGAGCTGGACAATTTGGATTAACACAGCGCCATGCGACTTCTCCATCAACCTTTTCCAGTGGCTCGCCACATTCTGGACAGTTTTCTGGCATACGGAATACTTTCTCATCACCCGTTCGTTCTTCTGTTACGACACGTACGACCTCAGGGATGATGTCGCCTGCTTTTTTAATCACGACCGTGTCATGTAAACGAATATCTTTTTCGATAATTAAATCTTCATTATGAAGCGATGCTCTTTGAACCGTTGTTCCAGCTACTTGCACGGGTTCTAGAATCGCTGTCGGTGTCACTGCTCCTGTCCGTCCAACGCTTAATTCAATATCATGAAGGGTCGTTACCGCTTCCTCTGCTGGAAATTTATAAGCGATTGCCCAGCGTGGATTTTTCGCCGTAAAACCAAGACGCTCTTGTAAATCAATAGAATCAACTTTTACGACAATGCCATCGATTTCGTAATCCAATTCGTGGCGTTTAACCGTCCATTCTTCGGTGTACGCAATCACATCCTCAATCGATTCGAAAGTCTGTGTTTGCGGATTAATTTTAAAGCCAAGTTCCTTCATATAATCAAGGCGTTCACTATGAGAAGCTGTTGTCGCCGCTTCCCATTCACCTACACTGTATAAAAAGATATCCAAATTACGACGAGCAGCAATTTTCGGGTCAAGCTGTCTTAACGAACCAGCTGCAGCGTTACGAGGGTTGGCAAACGGTTCATCTCCGTTTTCTTCACGTGCTTGATTGAGGGACAAGAACGATTGCTTAGGCATAAACACTTCCCCGCGCACTTCAATCGTTTCCTCTTCACGGATTTTAAGTGGAATACTTTTAACCGTTTTTAAGTTTTGGGTAATATCTTCACCTGTTTTCCCGTCACCACGGGTTGCTCCGCGTACAAACTGGCCGTTTTCATAACGGAGCGAGACAGCTAACCCATCAATTTTCAATTCGCAGACATAACGCACTTGATCACCCACTCGTTCCTTCACTCGACGATCAAAATCGCGTAATTCTTGGGCATTAAACGCATTCCCCAAGCTTAGCATCGGCACATTATGATCGACTTTGACGAACTGATCGAGTGGTTGTCCACCTACACGTTGAGACGGGGAATCAGCTGTTTGAAACTCAGGAAATTCTTCTTCTAAATTCATGAGTTCACGCAACATCTTATCATAATATTCGTCCGATACAGTCGGTTGATCTAGTACATGGTATTCATAATTATATTGGTGCAACTCATCTTGTAACGCTTCAATACGTTGTTTCGCTTCATCGCGATTCATGGCTTGCCACTCCTCGTTATAATTTTTCAACCGGAGCAAATTGGGCTAACAACCGTTTAATACCTACAGGTGATGGAAAGGCGATGTCAACTTCTGCGTCACCACCAGTACCTTCCACTCTAACGATTGTGCCTTCTCCCCACTTTTGGTGTTTCACTTTATCACCGACTTGGAATGTCGACGGATCAGCAGGTTGTTCTTTGATCGTCTTCGCCCGTCGTTTCGGCTTGTCTTGCTCCTGCTGGGGTTGATTCTTGTTATCAGCCAATGCTTGGATCGCGTCTTCAAAAGATTCGTTCGAAGCCTGGGACCCTTGGCTGATTTGGCCCTCTTGCTGACGTAATTCATCTGGAATCTCGTCGACAAATCGGCTTTTCTGATTAAACTGTGTTCGGCCAAAAAGTGTACGCATCGATGAATACGTTAAATACAAACGTTGCTCTGCGCGGGTAATCCCAACATAAGCTAAACGACGTTCTTCTTCCATCTCTTCTTCATCAAAGATCGAACGACTATGTGGGAAAATATTTTCCTCAAGTCCGATTAAGAAGACAACAGGAAACTCAAGCCCTTTCGCTGCGTGCAATGTCATAAGTGTCACTTGTTCTTGAGCATCATCATCCGATTGGTCTAAATCCGACACTAAAGCTAAATCGGTTAAGAAAGCAATCAAACTCGTATCCTCATTCGCTTCTTCAAACTGACGCGTCACCGTCTTGAATTCTTCTATGTTTTCTAAACGACTCTGAGACTCAAGCGATTTGTCTTGCTTTAACATATCTTCATAGCCAGAACGAGACAGCACCTCATCAACAATTTCAGTTACCCCTAAAAATTCCTGTTGAGATCGCCAGTTTTCAATGAGGTGACGAAACGCTTGCAGTTGTTGACCAGCTTTTTTACTGACACCCACTAAGGCAATATCTTTGACCGCTTCATATAGCGATAAATCATGCATTTCTGCGTGCATTTGTAGCTTATCGATCGATGTTTTTCCAATACCACGCTTCGGAACATTCACGACACGAAGGAAGCTAATATCATCATTCGGATTCGTGATTAATCGTAAGTATGCAAGTAAATCTTTAATTTCTTTACGGTCGTAGAACTTCGTGCCACCGATAATTTGATACGGGATATCGGATTTCACGAACACATCCTCCATTGCACGTGACTGGGCGTTCGTACGATATAGAATGGCAATATCATCATAGCTAAAACTGTGTTCCTGCGTGAGTTCTTGAATTTGATCAAGTACATAACGCGCCTCTTGTTTCTCATCGCGCGCTTCGTATAAGCGAATCCGTTCGCCACCATCATTGTCCGTCCACAATTCTTTCGGTTTGCGCGACGTGTTACGTTCAATCACATCGTTGGCCGCTTGTAGAATCGTCTTGGTTGAGCGGTAGTTTTGTTCTAAGAAAATCGTTTTTGCATTAGGATAATCATTCTCAAAGGATAAAATATTGTAAATATCGGCCCCACGCCATTTATAAATCGATTGATCGGAGTCCCCAACGACACATAAATTTTGAAAGCGATCAGCTAACTTTTTCACCAGTTGATATTGCGCTTTGTTCGTGTCTTGGTACTCATCAACGTGAATGTATTGGAAACGATTTTGATAATAATGAAGCACCTCAGGCACGCGGTCGAATAGGAAGAATGTTTCCATAATTAAACTATCGAAATCAAGTGCGCTATTTTTACGTAAAATCGTCTCGTATGTGTCATAAACGGATGCGATTTGTTCATCGTAGTAGTTGTTCGCTTCTTGTTTTAATTGTTTCGGTGTGATTAGTTGGTTCTTCGCCTGACTAATTGCCCCTTGAATTGAGCGTGGATCGTATTGCTTCGGATCTAGATTTTGAATGCGCAGCGCTTCTTTAATCGCCGTCTTCTGATCCGTCGCATCATAGATTGCAAAGTTACGATCAAGACCAATACGATCACCATCACGTCGTAAAATCCGCACACAAAGGGAGTGGAACGTTGACATCATAATGCTTTTAGCGTCATCGCCAACTAGTTTCTCCACACGGTCCTTCATTTCGCGTGCTGCTTTATTCGTAAAGGTAATCGCTAATATATTGTAAGGTTGAACACCTTTTTCCGCTAATAAATAAGCAATACGATGAGTGAGGACACGTGTCTTCCCACTACCTGCTCCCGCCATAATGAGGAGTGGCCCCTCAGTATGTTTAACCGCTTTTTGTTGCTCAGGGTTCATCGCATTTAGAATATCGTTCATTGTCATACTCATGACGTTCCCACCTTTTATTGTTCTACTTGCTTCACGGCTTCTACCGTTTCAATCGCTCGGTTAATATCGCGGTAAATCACATCACCGACGACAATGACCTGGGCATGAGCAGCCATTTCTTCTGCTTGCTCAGCTGTTTCAATTCCGCCACCATAAACTAAAACTGTCTTTTCAAGCTCATGACTCACCCGCTTTACTAATGCTGGATCGCCATAAATACCACTATATTCTAGGTACATAATCGGTAGTGGCATTAAATGTTCAATTAAGCGCGCATAAGCGACGACATCTTCAGTGGTAACGGCTGTTGCCTTCGTATATTGATAAGCTTTGGATGCTGGATTTAGCATAACGTAACCTTCCATAAATAGCTCGTCCCAATCTATCCAATTACCATAGGTTTTCACCGCTTCATGATGCAGATCAATCATCCACTGTTTATGACCACTGTTTAAAACGGTCGGGATTAGATAATGATCGAACCCTGGCGTAATCGATGAAAGATTAGAGACTTCTAACAGACAAGGAATGGGATACTGTCTGACTCGCGCTAATAAATGAATAACATCGTCTAACGTGACATCATCCGTGCCACCAATCATAATCGCATCTGTGCCAGACTGACAAACCGCTTTTAGGTCATCATCAGTTATGTATTTGTTCGGGTCTAATTTAAACGTGTGACGCCAATTATTAAACGGTTCACTCACAGTCATTCCTCCAACATCCTTCTAACCTTATCTATTATACCAAAAAACCCCCTCATCTTTCATCGACCAATCCGAGAAAAAGTGACAATCTGTTAGCTAAAACGTTGAGAAAACACATATGGTATGCTAGTATATATGAGAATAAAATTAATAAACGTATGATGACAATGAAGGATTAATAGTAGCATAACCCACTACCAACAAGCGATTCAGGGATGGTGCGAGCCTGGAGTAAGGTGATGTGAAACGGCAATCTGGAGTGATCGCCTGAAAGTGGATGTGCTTGCCACATCAATCAGGGTGGAACCGCGGGAAATACACTCTCGTCCCTGAGCTATTCGATTAGCTCTTGGGCGGGAGTTTTTTAATGCTATTGCAAGTAATATTTTGGGAGGTTTTCAAATGGCTCAAGAAATGGACCATATCGTCAATCACTGTAAACATCGTGGCTTTATTTTCCAAGGCTCCGAAATCTATGGCGGCCTAGCAAACACATGGGATTATGGACCACTTGGTGTTGAACTAAAGAAAAATTTAAAAGACGCTTGGTGGAAAAAGTTCGTCCAAGAATCACCATATAATGTCGGACTTGATTCAGCAATTTTAATGAATCCAAAAACATGGGAAGCAAGTGGTCACTTAGGTAACTTTAATGATCCGATGATCGACTGTAAAGACTGTAAATCACGCCACCGTGCCGACCACTTAATCGAAAACCATTTCGAAGCAAAAGGTGAAGAGCGTGTTGTCGATGGTTTACCATTCGATGAACTCGTCAAAATTATTGAAGAAGAAGGCATTACCTGCCCTGACTGCGGATCAAGTGAATTCACGGACATTCGCCAGTTCAACTTAATGTTCAAGACGTATCAAGGTGTAACAGATGACTCTTCCGACGAAATTTACATGCGCCCAGAAACAGCACAGGGTATTTTCGTCAATTTCAAAAACGTTCAGCGTACGATGCGTAAGAAGCTACCATTCGGCATCGCTCAGATCGGTAAAAGTTTCCGTAACGAAATCACACCTGGTAACTTCATTTTCCGTACACGTGAATTCGAACAAATGGAAATGGAATTCTTCTGTAAACCAGGTGAAGAACATAACTGGTTCGATTATTGGCTCGACTTCTGCCATAACTGGTTACTCAACTTAGGTCTAGATCAAGAGAAAGTTCGTCGCCGCGAACATGATGAAGACGAGCTATCTCACTACAGTAACGCAACAACTGATTTAGAATACGAATTCCCATTCGGTTGGGGTGAGCTTTGGGGTGTCGCTTCCCGTACAGATTACGATCTAAAACAACATGCCGAGCATTCTGGTGAAGACATGGAATATATCGACCAAGAAACAAATGAACGTTATATACCATATGTCATCGAACCAGCCTTAGGTGCGGATCGTCTAGCACTGTCATTCTTAACAGACGCTTACGAGGAAGAAGAACTTGAAGATGGTTCATCACGTACAGTGATGCATTTCCATCCAGCTGTCGCACCATTTAAAGCAGCAGTATTCCCATTATCGAAAAAACTAGCTGACGAAGCGCAAGAGGTCTTCCAGGATTTAGCCCAAGACTTCATGGTCGACTACGACGACGCTGGCTCAATCGGTAAACGTTACCGCCGTCACGACGAAATCGGTACACCTTATTGCATCACTTACGATTTCGATTCCAAAGAAGACGGCCAAGTCACTGTCCGTAACCGTGACACCATGGAACAAACCCGCATGCCAATCGCGGATTTAAAAGACTTTTTACAAGATAAAATTCAATACTAATTAAGAAAGACAGCATTCTGGTATTAAGTAGTTCAGTTTTGGCGTACAAAATTTTTATTTGTACCCTTAATTGAACTACTTTTTTCATATGAAAGTGTAGTCATAAATGCGAGGCTTTGTAATACAATTTGTGTAGCTTTTTGAGGATGTTTTTTGATGGCTAACATTTATATGGTAAAATAAGTTAAATAAAACTACTCAAATTAGGGGGAATCGTATGGATATTCCATTTTATCTACTGATGGGGATACTTTTTATTGGAATTTTCACTTTCGGTTTATATGAAACAAAAAAGAAAAATGAAGTGAAACTTGAGGAAATTAAATTAGAACGAGAAAAAATAGCGTTAGAGCAAAAAAGGGTGGAAAATGAAAGAGAGTAATATAACGTCATTTATAAATACTGTCAGGCAAACAATGAATACTATTACCTTATAAACACGCTTGTTCTATGTGAATGAATGAGGGTGTTCATTTTTTGTTGAAACAAAGCGTTATAATTGATTTTACCATTTAAATTAACAGTGAATTGTTTAGAGACGAGAATAAATCAATTCAGAAGTCTAACAGTCCGTTAAAAGCATTACAAATAAATGGTGATTTTTAACAAACTAATATTAAGTTCTTGTCCAACTAAAGGGCATGATTGTTTAATAAGAATGAGCGAATAGGTAGGTTGTATTTATGGATGAAAAATATACCGTAGTTACATTAGAAGAGCGTCCTGATTTAGAAGGTGAATTAGATCAGTTACATAGTATAGGGTGGCCAAAATTCATGGGAGAGGATCCGATAGCAGTAAAGTATTAGAACAAATTACTTTATCGGTTTCCTAAATTTCAATTCATTCTCCTAAATGAGGAATTCAAACCCATGGCTTGCGGAAATTCAATTCCTTTTAATTGGGATAGTAATGAAGATAACTTACCAACAGGATGGGATGAAGTCTTTGAAAAAGGAGTATTAGATTACGAAAACAATTTACAGCCTAATTCACTGTCAGCATTAGCTATTGTCATTCATCCAGAGTGTAGAGGGAAGGGTTTGAGTGTAAGAATGGTTAAGGAAATGAAAAGTTTAGCCATTAAAAATAATTTTGAAAATATGGTAGCTCCTGTTCGCCCTTCATTAAAGCACAAATACCCGCTTATTCCTATGGAAGAATACGTTAGTTGGATTAGAGATGATGGAACTCCTTTTGACCCTTGGATTAGAACACATTTTAAGACTGGTGCTTCTATAATAAAAGTCGCAGAAAACTCTATGATCATTCCAGCATCAGTTGAAGAATGGGAAGAGTGGACTGGTATGAAGTTACATTCTTCGGGAAGCTATATCATAAATGAAGGATTAGCACCATTAGACGTAGATAAGACAGCTAATAAGGGCATCTACATTGAACCCAATGTATGGATGAGGCATTATTTAGATTAAAACGAACATTTTTATATCAAAATTTACACAGGAACTGTGCTTCCATATGCAAATCTACAGTTTTTATTGAAGGTCAGTAAAAACTAACGCCCCGGTTGATCGAAGTATAATATTCTAATCATAACAAATTCACATTTATTACTAACTACTTTTCTCCTACGTTTTTAGTGAATGTGTACATTTCATGTAGATGTTCAAAGCCAACTTTTTTATATAACTTAATGGCACTAACATTAGCAGAGTTGACACATAGTGTGATAGAGTCCATGCCATCAAATGTAAATAACCACTTTAAAGCACCCGTTAATAATTGCGCTCCAATTCCATTACCTCTTTCAGATTTCTCAACAGCAAAAAATTCAATACTTGCTTCACCAAATTCGGGTTCCGCCTCGACATAAATATATCCACAGAGTAGACCTTCATTGGTTATTATAAAAACTTTTTATGATCATCTAAACGTTTAATAATTTGTTGTCCACTATAATAAGTGTTAGGGAAAGCTTCATCATGAAGTTGTACCATATCTACGTAATACTCAGGAGTCAACTCTTCAATAAAAGTACTTTCAAACTCATTGCTATTATTACACCGGAAAATCAATATTTTTTCATCACTATACTTTTTAAATGAAAGAGAGCTTGATAATTGACACACTCGAGTATTTTTCACATTTGGAAACATCTCCATTGAGTCTATCTTCTTTGGAAGTATATCAGTCATTTTCTTCCACATTTCATAAACAATATCCCACTTCTCTCGTAAAATAAATGGCCCCCATATTTCGGCACTATTATCATCGAGGTCTGCATCAAATCCCAAAACCCCCACCAATTTATTACCTTCGTATGCTACAACAAAACTATCAGTATATTTAATATCTGAAATATCATTTATCATATATTTTGCAATTTCGTTCTTATCTTTCCCGCAATAACCAATATGAGATTCTTCACTAGCATTCATTTGTGATATAAAATCCGACACTAACCCAAGATCTTCTTTATCAATCATTCGAATTTCTAACAATTTAACTCCTCCCTTCTCAAATACAACATATCTCTTGTTAAATGATCCCGATCAATTAGTTGAACAACTTCTTTTAACTTATATTACCATATATGAATTTATTGTTATTAAATTTTCTCGATTAATGATCCAATTCGAATTGCAAAAAGCCTGATAGCTTAACCTACAATCACTTATAAAAAAAGTAGCTCAATTAGGGATACAAATCTCTTTTTGCACTCTTAATCGAGCTACTTAATTCAGGCATGCGAACCTTTTTTATCATTTAAAATAATATTTACGATTACATCGAGTCGGTCATTTTTCATTAATAAATCAAACTCAGTAATCGTTATAAAAGTAGAATTAAACAGTCACAATAGCCAGTATCACCGAGATTATACCAAGTAACATTAAGCCAAATAACACTATTTTCTTGCCTAAATCACTCTTGGAATACAGATAAACAAAAACCAGATAAATAACAGTAGCAATTGAAAAAAATGAAATTCCCGTTACAGTCTTTTCACTTTCATAATCACTAAAAAGAAAATGCAAGATTATTGTGGGATAAGAAATTAAGGCGATTAAATAATGCAGTTTTGAGCTGTTCATCTAACATCTTCCCCTTACTTTTATAGTTTACTCAAACCATACTAGGGCAGTTGATTAATAAAATTTTGTCTGGCAAAGTCTAAAAATTGGTTTAAAAATATGGTAAATACTTAATTATCTTCAAAGATGATATCTGGATTATTAGTTTTTAGTAAGTGAATAAACTCATTTTTGTTTTTAGGTGAAATACTTATAACCTTATAATTACCATATAAAATTGATAGTCGATCAACTGAGAGAGCAGGTGCTGTAAAAGGGCTTCTTTCATGACTTATTTTTTTAATAGCATTTATATCAATAACCCATTTAAATGGTCCAAATTTAATTATTAAGTCTCCACTATTTAAATAATATTTCGTATCAAACCAAATCCAGATCACCAATACTAATAATGCTCCCGTAATGATGAAACCCAATGGACTATTATAGATAATCAACTGCAAACCAAAAGGCTCAGAACCAAAGCTATAAATGAATAAAATAAAGGCTAAAAAGCCATAGAAAAATAATCTAGCCAAAACATCCTTTTTAGTTGGAAAATACATCACTTAACCACTCTTCTCTACTAACCTTTGGGGTTAGTGTTTTTGTTTACATTCCAAGATTGAACTATTTAGTTATACATGCAGTCTTTTTTTAGTCAATTTCGGTTTTCGCCGATAAAATCATAAATTTCGCTGATAAACTGCTCATTTTCGCCGTAACGTTCAAGATTTTCGCTGATAGAGTTGAAACTTTCGCCGATAATCGCAAAAAATCACTGATCTATCTACCCATCAATGGTAAGTATTTCACCACTAAATCACATCAAATACTCAATCATCGACGTTGCAATCGTAAAGTAAATCAACAATCCAAATATATCATTCAATGTTGTAATAAACGGTCCTGATGCGACAGCTGGGTCTATTTTCAATCGATTGATGATGAGTGGAATGATTGAACCTGTCAGGGTCGACACGCTCAATGTCAACATAATTGAAATCCCGACGATGCCAGCAATGACGTAGTTTTGTTCATAAAATAGGATAATTAATAAAGCAATCGTTACGCCACTTCCGGCTCCAATCATGAGCCCGGTTAACAATTCACGCCGTAATACTTTCCAGACGTTACGTTTATCGAACGTTCCAAGCGCAATATTGCGCACCATGACAGCTAGTGATTGTGTACCTGTATTACCTGCAGCATCCATTAATAACGGAATAAACGCAGCTAAGATCACGATTGTTTGTAACGTATCCTCAAAGTAACCAATCACTTCAGCCGTGATCAGCCCTAAAAACATTAGCATAATGATCCACGGGGCGCGTTTTTTCGTAGACTCCCACGCGGTTATGTCCGCACCCGTTGCACCACGTACAGCTGAGATTTCTCCAAAGTCTTCTGTTGTCTCATCTTCAATGACGTCGATAATATCGTCGACGGTGATAATCCCGACTAATCGATTTTCCTCTGAGACAACTGGTGTCGCTAAGAAATCGTATTTTTGCATGAGGCGCGCAACTTCTTCTTGGTCTTGGTAAGATTTAACCGATACAACACGCTGACTCATTACATTTTCGATCACTTCACTCGGGTCGCTCGTAATTAGATCTCGCAATGAGACAACGCCTACAAGTCGCCCTTCTGTATCGACAACATAAAGATAGTAAATCGTTTCCGCTTCAGGCGCATCATTTCTTAAATTAAGCATCACTTGCTGAACAGTATCTGTCGTTTTGATCGCGATGAATTCAGTCGCCATTAACGCACCAGCTGTTTCTTCATGATACTCCATAATCTGCTGAACTTTTTCAGCTGTTTCTTCATCCATTTCATTTAAGGCCGTGGATACTTCTTCATCTTCGAGTTCTTCCAAATAATCCGCGACGTCATCGGAGGCCATCTCATTCAATGTTAAGATCCATTTGTCACGGTTCATTTCCGACATAATTTTTTGTTGTTCATCGACTTCTAAACCTTGAAATATGTCTGCCAATTCTTCTGGCGTCAACGTATCATAGACACGCTGTCTGATTTCTAAATCCTCTAAGCCTTCAAACCATTCCACTTGATCTTGAATATGCAAGGATAAGAGCGATTCGCGAAACGTTTCGACATGGCCTTGTTGTAACAATTCTTGTAACTGTTGATATAAATTTAATTTCGTACTTCGACGCATAACCATCAAGTTTGTGACCTCCTTTAATCGCTCGTATTATTCAACCAAGTTGTTATAGTAACTATGATTGACTCAATATATTAAATTTTCCCTAGTTTATAAAAAACAAAACTCGCCTCTCTCAAACATGGAGAAAAGCGAGTGTATATCTAACGATCATTAACTTCTGGCATTTTTCCTCCAATCGTTCAAGCTTTAGCACTGCGCGGCATAGGATAAACCAGCTACGTTAAAAACCACCTTAAGTCGATCGTTTTTGCTGACCCATTGGCGTCTTTGGACGTTTTTGGGCAGTAGCATATCTCCACACAGGAGCCTCACCTAACGAGGATTTATTAATTTTACTTTTATATCTTACACTAAACAAAGGCATAACGTCAATTAAACCACGCTACACGCGCCTTTAACGAATATGCTATAATAAACCATTATGACTCACTTCGAGGGATCTTTATGTATAAAAATGCTTTATTTGTAGCTTTAGGTGGAGCAATAGGGACTTTATTAAGATATTCGATTGATTTATCCTTTCCCAATAGTTCTACTTTGATTGTCAACTTGGTCGGTAGCTTCTTACTAGGACTATTCACAGCTTATACAATTGAAAAAACTATCCCTGAATGGCTTAAAGTCGGCATCGGCGTTGGCCTTTTAGGTGGTTTTACGACTATGTCTACTTTTGCGAGCGACGTGCATGCCTTAGCTAGTAACGACGCTTGGTTAACTTCAGTTGGCTACAGTTTTGTATCCGTCGCAGGCGGTCTTCTCCTAGCTTTGGTCGGTTATCGCTTGATCCATCGAGGTGAACGCGTATGACTATTCTTTTACTAGCAATCAGTGGTGGTCTAGGTGCAGCTAGCCGCTATATAATCGGCCAAATGATTATGCAAAATCGTTCAAAACAGGCACTCCCCCTCGCAATGATTGTCGTGAATTTATTGGGTGCAGTTGGATTAGCGTTGGTAAGTCAATTAGAAGGTTTATTTTATCTATTAGGTGGTGTTGGCTTCTTTGGGGCATTTACCACGTTTTCTACCTTTAGTGTTGAAGCCATCCAGTTAATTGAAAAACGTTTTTATATCCTGTTTTGGATTTACACACTCGTCACGATTCTCGGGTCGATCAGTTTATTTTCGCTAACAACATGGATGATTCAATAACAAACGTTCATCGCCCCTGAGGTGATGAACGTTTTTAGGATCAAGTTTATCATTGTGTAACATCTCGCTATGGATTGTTTGCACCATAATTTGAGTTCGTTGCTTCACATTTCGAATGTCTTGCTTCAACCTTTGAGTTTCTTGCTTCAAAGTTCAAATTCTTTGCATCACACTTCAAATCACTTGAATCATTTATCAACTTACTTGCGTCAAACTAAATGACCTCCACCTTAACTTCTCCGATTCGCTCAAAATCTGCTTGGTAAACACCTTTTTCAAGCGGTTTCGGTAACATAAAGGTACCTGATGAGACCACCATGCCAGCTTCTAAACGCTGCCCATTTCGAGCTAATGCATCAACCAACCATTTCACGGCATTTAACGGATTTCCCATCACATCACTAGAATTCCCTGTAACTAACAACTGTTGATCTAAGGAAACATGGACGTTTAGATTATTGAGGTCAGCTTTCGTTAACCCTTCTCGCGGTTCACCAACAACCACTTTTCCTGCTACTGCTCGATCCATCACAATTTGATTCAAGGTTAAGTTTGGAAACCAATCTTCATAACGCGAATCAGGAATTTCAATGCCTGGTGCAACCCTAGTTTTTTGCATAATTGTTTCATCATCGTCATCTGGATCAATCTGTTGATCAATTAAAAACATTAATTCTACTTCAATCAGTGGTTCATTAAACCTATTAATTTCCACAACATTATTTGCAATCGAATCTTTTAACAAAGCACCATAAAGCGGTTCTGTTGCGCCAAATAAATCTTGTGTTTCGCTACTTGTTAAGCTAATCTTATAACCAGCAAGTGGATTACCTTGCTTTTCCTCTTCTTCAACAACCTGCTTCTGTAATTGATACGCTTGCTCTAACGATTTAGCGCCCACTTCAACACGTGATAACACAGGGCCTCCTTGATAGGCATTATATAATTGATCAACTACCCTCATCATGTCCCCTCCTTAGTTTGCATTCGAGCGTGCAACACTAGGATAATCTTGTCGCTTTTCTTGATAAACTTGCCAAGCGAACCAACTGATCACAGCTAGCCATATAATCGAACCGAGAATCATTGATAATCCGTAGTCTAATCCAAATCCTTCTGGCGCATAAAAGATATACGTCGCGACCACACCCGTCATAAATGTTGCCGGCACACTGCAGATCCAATGAAACTTAGCTTGTTTTAACAAATACATGGCTCCTGTCCACAACATCACTGTGGCGACGAGCTGATTCGTCCAACCGACATAACGCCATAAAAATGAATAGTCTATTTGAGATAATAGAAAAGCCAGAAGAGCCACTGGAATAATTAAAAACAACTTTGCCTTGCGCCCATTAAATGACTTTTTCGTTGTTTGACGCAGGACATCCCCTAACATCATTCGCGACGATCGGAGTGCTGTGTCTCCTGTTGTAATCGGCAAAATAATCACACCTAAAATCGCTAATAGACCACCTAAAGACCCGAGCGTCGTCTGGCTAATTTCGTTGACTACACCTGCAGCACCACCAGCAGTGATTGCTTCTTGTAAACCGCCTGTATTGCCGAAGAACGTCATACCAGCTGCAGCCCAAACGAGCGCAATCACACCTTCACCAATCATCGCACCGTAAAACACTTTACGACCTTCTGATTCTTTTTTGATCGTTCGAGCGAGAATCGGGCTTTGAGTACTATGAAAGCCTGAAATTGCACCACACGAAATCGTCACCATCATGAGTGGCCATACTGGTAATTCACCAGGATGCATACTCGCAAAAGTTAAATTTGGAATCGGATGTTCGAATAAAAACAACATGCCGAATCCAATCGCTAAAGCCATAAATATTAATATGCCACCGAAAACTGGGTACACCTTTCCGATAATTTTATTAATCGGTAGCACCGCTGCGACTAATAAATAAACAAAGACGAGGATGATCGCAACAGTGAAGGTCAAAGGCGTTAATTGAGCAATCAACTCTGCTGGCCCCGCCGTAAACGCTGCGGCCACCAACACCATTAAGGCAATTGAAACGATGTTAATCGATGATTGTGCATATTTTCCTAAGTACTTCCCGACCAGCGCCGGATATTGCTCGCCATTATGTCTTAAGGACATCATGCCAGCGAAATAATCGTGCACAGCCCCCGCAAATATCGATCCTAATACGATCCACACAAAAGCAATTGGTCCGTATAAGGCACCGATAATGGCACCGAAAATCGGACCAAGCCCAGCGATGTTCAATAACTGGATTAAACTACCTTTCCACCAACTCATTGGACTATAATCAAAACCATCATGCTTCGCGTAAGCAGGCGTTTCGCGAGAATCGTCTGCCCCAAAAATTCGTTCAACCACCTTTCCGTACGTTATGTAACCTACAATCAAAAATAAGATAGATGCAAGAAATGTAAGCATCACTGGACCTCCTTTCAAATTCTTTAGTTTTAGAAAGCTTTAAAACATTAATGCTTCATAGCTTTGCGTTAGAAAATTTAATCCGTATTCTACTCCCATCTTCTACGCTTTTCAACCCTTTGTTGACAAGTTTTTATAATTTTCAAATAAAAACGCTTACATTTATAAAAGGGGTTGAAACCTGCGATCACGTGTATTATGATAACCATTAAAATTTTCTGATTAAAAGGGGATGACAACATGGCTGAACAATCACTATCTGTTTTTAAAACCACTTCCTATCAAGAAAAACCTTTCGATCATGAACTTTCATTTGGGCGAACGTTCACAGATCACATGTTTCTCATGGATTACTCCGAGGAATCAGGCTGGCATAATGCGCGAATCACACCGTATCAACCGCTTCAAATCGACCCAGCTGCAATGGTATTCCACTATGGCCAATCCGTGTTTGAAGGACTAAAAGCCTACCTTAGCCCTGAAGGCGAACCACTACTCTTCCGCCCTCAGAAAAATCTTCAACGTTTTAATCAATCGAACGAGCGACTATGTATCCCTCAAATTGATGAAGATTTTCTTTTGTATGCATTAAAAGAATTAATTCAAATTGAAAAAGATTGGATTCCAACTAGCGAGGGCATGTCCCTTTATATTCGTCCGACTGTTATCTCAACCCAGCCATTTCTAGGTGTTGCACCATCAACGAATTATACATTGATGATTATTCTCTCACCTGTCGGGGCTTATTATAAAGAAGGGATTAACCCTGTCAAAATTGCTGTCGAAGATAATTACGTACGAGCGGTTCGAGGCGGGACTGGTGAAGCGAAAACGGGTGGTAATTATGCCGCGAGTTTGAAAGCACAAGAAGTCGCAGCTAAAGATGGTTACGCACAAGTGCTATGGCTCGATGGTGTTGAAAAAAGATATATTGAAGAAGTCGGCAGTATGAACGTCTTTTTCAAAATTGGCGATGAAGTGGTCACCCCTCAGTTAAACGGTAGTATCTTAAACGGTATCACTCGTGATTCAGCCATGGCCTTACTACGACATTGGGGCTATCATGTGACAGAGCGCGCCATTACAATTGATGAACTTTATACAGAATATGAAAAAGGAAATGTAATTGAAGCCTTTGGAACAGGAACAGCTGCGGCGATCTCTCCAATTGGACAACTCGATTGGGGGGATAAACAAATGCAGTTCAATAATGGCGAAACTGGTCACCTCGCGAAAAACCTATATGATACACTCATGGGAATCCAATACGGAAAAGTTGATGATCCATTTGATTGGGTTATCAATGTGAATAACACTGTTGCAACTAAGGTGTCATAAACATAAAAACGACCAGCTTAATGAGCTAAGCTGGTCGTTTTTATTGGTTAGGATCCAAGTGCCACTTAAATCAGAAATTAAAACCCTTGCATCAACCTTTTGAAGCCTGTAATTAAATTTTCAATTCCAACCATGTCTGAATAAGTTAATTTTTTCGATCCAATTATCTCGATCGAACACCACTAATTTATATTTATTTCCACCTGTTGTTTTAACAAGTAATCCATTAGGTATAACTAGTAACGTATTTCTGGTTACGACTTCTGTGATATCTTTTAGTTCAATAACAGTCTCTCTTGATTGGATATTGAATTTATGGGGACGATGAATTAATGCTTCCTTGGTTAAATATAATTTTCCGCCAACAGCTTCTATTCCTTTAAACAGATTAGCACCATCTTTATGCTCATAAGCTTCTGACATAAGACATCTTCCTTTAAAAGTTAATTTTCTTACCCTATTAAAAAATTTCACAAATTCACATCAATAAGTAATAGGAACAATCCAAACAACAACTTCATGTTCTACTAAAGCTCACGTTAGTTAAAGTATGTTTAGTTAATCATTTTGAGAATGTTTTTTAAGTTCTTTAGTATAACAAGTAAACCCAGTCCTTTACTATATTTAGCATTTAAATCAATGAATCCAGAGTCAGCTTTTATTTCACCTTTTTATTCTGCAACAAATAACACTTCAGCATCAGTCATATATCTTAAAGCTTCATATGGTCCAATAGCATCTAGCATCGTCATTCCATCATATACATAAATAATTACCTTCATGGTTTACTCCTTTAGTCTATGATTCTTATCAATTCAATTTTTTCATCCAGCCGATCTAATTAAAACATCTAAAACAATGTTAACATAGTATTCCAATAATTTATCAGTAAAATAAACAAGACGATCAATTTCCTGATCGCCTTGTTCAACTAACGCCACCCAAAAGTGTAAGTGTACAACTTAGCATTTTTTAATTGTTGATGATGAATTATAATATCTTATTAAGATTTTGTGTAGAACAAGACAAGGTTCATCTTATACATGAAAAGGTGTAACTTCCCAATAGATGCACAATAACAACCATAGGGCTATTACAAAGGACCATATATAAACCATAAAGGATACTTTTTTATTTTTCTTTTCAGTTTTATCAGCCTTATTCCATGAATAAATTGTCCAAACTATTAAAAGTACGGGAATATAAGGACTAATCAATAATGCTTTGGCTATACTCATCTGACCGAATGTTATCAAATCTAAAGCTTGCGTAATAGCAACTAACGATAGAGGTAAGCTTATACTGATTAAAAATAATTTAAAATTAATTTTTCCCAATGACTGTGATTTATTTTTAATTTTCTTATAAATAAATCCAAACAAGTAATATAAAATATAGAATAGTGACCAAATTATAATTAATAAAGCAATGACAGAAGATATCGATTTTTCATTTATTGGGCTAGATTTATAATATTCCATCATTGGATATTCAGAGTTTACCATTTTTATTTTTCCATTTTCTGATGAAAATCCCATTGTGTATTGTCCATCTTCACTTTTGAAAACCATATCATCATTCGTTTCGATGAAATGAATTTCCTGATTACTTAGTCTTAGGTCATCTATTTTAAACTTACCGTTATCATATACATCTACTTCCACATCCAACGCATCGTTAGGGTTAGGGATAAGATTCTGAATTTTTGCTGGTCCACTTTCTATAACTCTATTTCTTTCATATTTACCTTCATACTGTTCTAAAATTTCTCTAGATGTTTTCTGTTTTGCTTTATCTATAACATCTACTTTGTTATTACCGAATTTTCTTTCTACAAATTCTTCTAAATAATTATTCCTTAGCGTTATAGTTTCAATCCCTAAAACACTATTAAAAGAGATAAACAAACCAACACCTTCGTCTTTAAATAGAATCATATCAGAAGTGAATGCATCAATATCTCCTCCATGATGAATGATATTTTGAGAACCAATTTTCTTTTCGAAGAAACCGTATGTGACCCCTCCTATCATTCCATCCATAGATTTATATTGTGCATTATGCATCATAAAAAAAGAATTGCTATTTAAAGATAAAGCATCTTTATTCAAATGTGCATTCATATACTTAGCCATATCTTCAGATGTTGTTGTTAATGCACCAGCCCCAGTAATATGAAAATAGTGGTATGGGAATTCAGTTTTACCATGATAGCTTTTTGCCAGTTGTTCTTCCTGATGATCTTGAATAAAGGTTGATTCTTGCATATTTAATGGTTCAAAAATATTTTTTTCTATATATTTATGTAATGGCATGTTTGAAACATCTTCAACCACTTTCCCTAACAAACCCATACCATAATTACTATACTGGACTTCTGCTCCAGGTTTATTTTTTTGTTTAGGCATATAATTCTTAATATAATATTCATTTGAAACATCATCTTTGCTATTAGCGAAAAAGCCTGAGAAACTTTCTTCAAATCCTGGCGTATGGGTTAATAAGTCATGGATAGTTATTGAATGTTTAGGTTTTTGTGGCATATCTACATCTATGTATTCCCACACACTATCATTTAGATCAAGCATACCTTGTTCAGCTAGTTGCATAATTGATGTAACAGTAAATGATTTACCTATTGAACCAGCTCTAATCGTTGTATTTGATGGGTCCATTTCAATTTGTTTTTCCAGGTCACTATATCCATAACCTTTTAAAAAAATTAATTCCCCATCTTCCACAACGGAAAGGGTAACTCCTACAAGTTCTTCATTCTCTATTTTTTCTTTAAAGAAATCGTTCGTGAAATCCTTCCAATGTTCGTTTTCAATTGTTTCTTCTGCTCCTACTTTACCATTAAAAGTTAAAGAGACAATAAAAAAAAGACTAATCATGCATATTAATGATTTTTTCATTTCTTCCTCCTACTCCGAAGTTATTATGATTATCATGAATGATTACCATAAATGATAATCATTGAAGATAATTATAGTTGATGTTTATAACTGGGTCAAGAGTAAATAGTCAAAACTATGTCTTAATAATTGAACTAAGTTATAACAATGGGTTATGTTCATTGAAATAGATAGGAGCTTATATTATCATTTATTATAATAGGAAGTTAAGAAGGGTAAAAATAGACCATTGCCTATTCTGGAGGTGATTAATCTGTCTAAAAATATAATTGATACAATATTTCATCCTGTTCGTTTAAAAATAATTAGAACATTAACCATATACGCTGAACTAACGGCCATGCAACTATTCAAGGAAATAAAGGACGTTCCTCAAGCAACTCTATACAGACATATCAATACTCTTTTAGAGAATAAAATACTTTATGTTGAAAGTGAACAAAAAGTTAGAGGAAATATTGAAAGTGTTTATGCATTAAATTTTAACAGAGTATCGTTAACTGCATCAGACTTAGAAAAAATGCCGAAAGATGAAAAATTACTTCTTTTCCTAAATTTTCTGATGATAAACCAAATTGAATACGAACACTATTTGGATTACATTGATAATGACCCAGATTTAGCTACTTATGCAATGGCAAGTTTGCACCTGTCTGATAATGAATTAAATCAAATGCAGAACGAAATAAATGAGATTATTACGTCAAGAATGAATAACGAGCCAAATAGTGAAAGAAGGTTAAGAACCATCTCTTCAATTATTATTCCAGAAAAAAATGAATAGCTTGAAAAGTAACGGGTTCGGTTTTGGAGTACAAAACCGTAAATAACACACTAAATAGCAGTCCAATTAGCAATAGATTTGGGCTGCTAATTTTTATTGATACAAAGGGATTTATTTCTAAGATTAACCTGAATTAGCACAGGAATTAACACAACCTTTAGCAAGATGACAAAATCTATTGTCATTCCAATCTTTGAAATCCATCATTATGAAATCAATTTCCTCATCTGTTTTCAATGTGGTAATAAGCTCCAAAGAATTTCCGTCTGGGTCTTTAAAATACAAAGCAGCATGAGTTTGTGGATTATTCGGTAGAACAATTGTTTTTGTTTTGGTTGAAAACCAAAGGCTTTTCGAACACTAACACCTCTTTTCTCTAACAATCTTTCGCCCACAACAAATCATCTAATTCTACATGAAATGCAATGTGTGTTAGAGAAGGATGATAAGGTGTTTCAACTTTATCGCTTTCCCAAAGACCCATCCAACTTTTTTCCTTTTTCAATCCCAAAAAATGTTACAGCTTCTCCATGATGCGCTAACTCTAACCCCAGGCTGCTATAAAACTCAATTGATTTTGCTATGTTACTTACTGGTAAATATGCTTCATATAATCCTTTAATCATTCTGTAAAAACTTCTTTCATGTGATGTGTAATAATAATTTCTTCTTCAACTCTTCTGCGGCTATAGTTGAACAAGTAGTGCAATTCCTTATTCAACTCTTGCTCACGTTAGTTAATTAAACTCACAGATAGTAAAATTACCCCAAGAAAAACTAATAAACTAAGTGTAATAACGACTGTAGACACACTTCTTGCAAGACCCATCAAGTTTCTAACCCCAGATAAACCAAATATACCAAGCAGAAATGTACATAATGTTATCCCTAAAACGGTGGTCAATGGGTGGATTCCCACTACAGAATCACTAATCCAACCTGAGAACGAAGCTGTTAGAAACAAGAGTATACAAATAACAGAAAAGATAAATGACCAAAAGTTGGCTTTTTCTTGCATCTTACTCCTCCTAAATATCTTGTTTCCATGCACAATTATTCGCTTATGTTTATTGAATAGTTACGTTCCACTTATTTTACTATATATATACTTTTAATCCTTTAATTTCTACTATTATTTTACTGTTTTTCTTGTGATTTATCATATAAAAAAAGTAGTACAATCAGGGAAAATGAATATTTATTCTCCAAAATTGTACTACTGAAACTTAATGGGTAAGTTTTAATTTATGATTGTGATTTTTCTTCATGAACACGGTCAAGCACTAATTCATAAGCGTCATTGCCATAGTTCAAGCAACGCTTAACACGCGAGATTGTCGCTGTTGAAGCACTTGTTTCTTCCTCAATGCGTTGATACGTATGGCCTTCGCGTAACATACGTGCGACATCTAAACGTTGTGCTAACGCTTGGATCTCATTCACTGTTGCCACATCATCGAAAAATCGATAACATTCTTCAACATCTTTTAATTGTAAAATCGCTTCAAATAATTGGTCTAATTCACGACCACGTAATTTATCAATTTGCATGTATTTGCCTCCTTCGTTACTCGTATGTAACGGATTCAGTTAATCCTGGCGATTCTGGTACCACGTTAACCCATGTCTGTCCTGGTAATAATTCTAACGGTTCACCGTCAACCATTGGCGTCATGACACCGTTCACGGTTTCCCATTGGATTTCTTTTAATTTACCTTCTTGCAAGGCATATCCTTGGCCACCTGATTGAATATCGATATCACGGCGACCAGCATCATCAATGACTTCATGCCCTGTCTCGTATATTAACACATTTTCGAGAACAACTGGGTCCCCTGTCACTAAATCACTGTTTTGTTGGCCATCACTTGATCGAACGTAGCCACCTTCAATTTCATCATATTGATAAGACACGCTTCGATTAGATGAGTAACTAATACTAACCGATTCAGCTATTTCACCTTCAACAGGTTCTTCATTATTAACGGATCTAAAATTAAACCCTTCATGATCCATTTCAGTTTCTATGCCTTTGTTCGACGCTACCTCATATGCATTATTTAAAAAGACGTATGAATTATGTGGCGCACGCCGATCAGATGAACGCCTAAATAAGTGTTTATCATCATCATGATAAGCTCCATTTAAATTATCGACCCAGCCATTACGAAGATCTTCTTCAATAAAATTAGCGGCTCCATGATAAACGTATAGTGCATCATGAGCTTTAGCTGTTTCAATATAATACGAACGCGCGCTTCGAACTGGCCCGACTTGTTCTGGTATTTCACTATGGTACAACGCTACTAATCGGGTAATCCAGCCTTCAGCTAAAAACTCATAAACAACATCAGCATCTGTCAATCCAGTTTGCGGTCTTGCAGATGGATGATTGTTCACCATAACCGCAAGTGCCCGACGATTAATCTCTTCGTCTGCCTTTTCACCTGTTAATGGATAAGTGAATTCTGGTTCTGACGTTTCTTCAGTTTCGTCTGAAGTTTCATTCGTTTCTTCTGTATCTTGCTCTTCTGTTGCTGACTCATCTTCTGTTGATTGGTCTTGCTCGCTTTCTTCCCCGTCACTACAAGCTACTAACACGACTGTAAGCACTAGCGCCCATAGCCAAATCATCTTTTTCATATCCAACACCCTTTTTGTGAATGGTCTAGTTTTATTTTAACGCATAACAGAAGGAAAGAGTATCTCTTTTTTCTTAATATCCATTAAACCTTTTGGGGTAATACGAATATAAGGTAGATGCGTTGATGATAAAAACAACAATGTATAAACAGGATCACTATAAGGATAACCATGACCCTTTATTAGCGTTTTTAGTTCACGTTCTTTTTCCATCAATTCATCCATTGATAAATCCGACATCACCCCTTGTAATGGGAGTGCTAATTCGTAAATAATTTCACCATCATTCACAACAACAATCGCACCGCCTAACGCTTTCATCCGCTCGAACGCCATATTCATATCGTCTGTATTTTTGCCAATTAAGACAATATCACCTGTGTTAGAATAAGAACTCGCGAGACCGCCGATTGATTTCGTATATCCTTTTAAGAATGAAGAAATACGCCATTCACCATCACGGTCCATTAGCATCACATAAGCAGTGTCGTCTTCTTCAGGCAAATGCTGGCTTTGTGACTCTGATTTCACAGGATATGGCTTCAAGATCACGTCATTTAACATTTTCATACCAATTGGTGATGAGAAGATCAAATCATCTTTACGTAACGACCAATCGATATTCAACTCACTAAATCCGTAACGCAACCATTCAATATCAGGTATTAACCGCTGAAATGCATAACCATCAAACGTAATCCATTCGCCTTTAGCTAATACGGCTGTTGGCTTCGGTTGATCTGGGGCTTCTAAGAAGTTGATATGCGCGATCCGACCAGGGGCGATACTACCGAGTCGATGGTCAATTCCGAAATAGCGCGCTGAATTGATGGTTGCCATGGCGTAAGCCTGTTCGGGCTCAACACCTTTTTCAATTGCAATCTCTACACAACGATCGATGACACCTTGTTCATAAAATGATGGTGTTGAACCATCTGTTGTGAAAAATAAATAATCGTAATAATCGCCGTCATATGCTTTTAAATCATCCAGAATATTAGGTAAATCAGGTCGAATAGAAGAGTAGCGTAAGCCAGTATAATAACCTAAACTAACACGATTATAAACCTCTTCACCTGAAATCGACTCGTGGTCACCATCTGCTCCCAGTAATTTTAATTTCGCTAATGTTTTTACCGAAGCACCTGGAAAATGACCTTCCACTACTTTGCGGTGACGTTTCGTTTCCTGCATCCAATATAAACCACGATCATCTTCATTCAAAATCTCTGGCCAATTCGTCAACTCACCACCATGCATGACCGCATCGTGTGAAAGCCAATCTAAAACTGTCTCGTTATTAATTAATTCTTCCTCGTCTCTTAACTCTGACTGTGAATCAAACCGCGCACTCCAAAACATGGATACTGGTAATGTTTGCGAATCATCCAATAAAGAAAACGCTTTCTTTTTTTGCAATAATAAAAGCAGCATCAAATTATCATTAACAAATGTTGTCGTTCCTCGCTTTGATGCATATTCCACAAATGAATGGGGATTATATAACTGAAATGGGTGCACATGAGGTTCCACATATCCAGGTACAAGATATTGACCAGAACAATCTTTAATCTCCGTTCGATCTGACACGTAGTCTGGCATATCGTCACCAACGTAGACAATGCGATCTTCATATATCCAAATATTCGCTTTTACCCATTGTTTTAGAAAAACATTTAAGTAGGTCGCATTTTTTAAGACGAGAGTAGGTGCAATGTCGCCATTAACCACGGCGGTATGTTGTCTAATTTGTTTATTTCGCCATCTGTATAATTGTTCTTTCATTATCCATGCCTCCGTTCATCAACGTGCACTATCCACTTATGTAAAATTTTAATACATTAAACTCTTGAAGGGAAGGGTAAAATGGGAAAACAAAACATCGGAACCATTAATGCATTAGTAAGAATAACATTAGGATTGTTTTTGATTAGCTACGGAACAGTCAAAGCGACTAAACGCCCGTGGCATCAACGTTATTATCTCTTGATTCTTGCGGCAGCTATGAAGGTCGCTGAAGGAATTGTACGCTATTGTCCCGTAACCGACATGGTGAAAAAGCAAATCAATGCCAATTTACCATTTAACTTATTTTCTGACCCAACGAACATCGAAGGTGAATCATCTGCAGAGGATTATTCTTCGGTAGAAAACCAATCGTCACAATCCACAGATCGTCCAGTTACGGATTAAATACAGCTATCAAATACAAAACTCCGAACCGTCTTCTGTACGTGTTCGGATTTTGTATGTCTTCGTAATCGAATTATTCATCCTTTACAGCTTGAAAAACAATTTCCTGTTCAACAGGCTCAGCCTCACCCGATTGTTGCTCTTCAAAAACAGGCTTTTCAATACGTTTAATCGGCCGATAACCTTCTGATTGCATCTGATTCAAACAATCATCAATCGATTGATAATCACTGACTCTGAATTTTTTCTTCTTCACGCTTCAATCGACTCCCTCTAACTTTCTTCACCCAGAAACCACCATGAATCTGGCGTGGTTCATACGCAATAATAAATGCTCTCGGATCAATTTCCTTAATTGATTTATATAACATTAATTCATATTTACGCGGCGTTAGCACTTGAATCGCTAAACGGTCACCTTCCATGCCATATGCATACCAGCTCGTTACACCATACCCACGATTTCTTAGGGATTCAGTAAATGGAATGCTCGGATCAGACGAAATGACATTAACCGTAATATAGCCGACTGCTAATTTTTCTTCAACTTTCATACCACTAATAACACCAACACCGAAACCGAGTGCATAAGCGATTAAGTTTTGAATTTCGCCAATGTTGTCCAAGACTAATCCTAAACCAACTGTATAAAAGGTAATTTCAAATACACCAACAGAAGCTGCAATATATTTTTGCCCTTTTAACGTAAAAATAGTCCTAACAGTCAATAAGGATACATAAACAATGTTAACACCAAAGATAATTAATAACATTATGAGTCCAGATTCTAACATTTAGGGCCTCCTCTTCCAATAAGATCCAAACGCTTATATATTGCATATCGTAAATGATTTTTCGGTTAGATTACAAGCGAATACCCTTATTGTCAATACTTCATCAATATTGTACACAACATTTATTATACGGCTTGCACCGATCAATCATGATAAATGATCTTTTGCATGTTTCACTAATGAGTGACAAATTTTTTTGGTTAGGCACTGTTGATCAGCCGACTTTTTCTAATATCGGTGCCTTCCAGAATATATCAGCGACCCCGCACATATATCAGCGAAATCACAGACCTGGGCGCCGATATATTTTGCTTAACGGCAACTTGCGATTTATTTCAGCGCCTCACGGAATATATCAGCGGCATCCTGATTTTATCGGCGACTTTTGAATTTTATCAGCGACTCAACTAAATTTATCGGCGACCCTTATAAGATGAGCTAATCTTCATGGGAGTCGCCGATATTTTTGTGATATCAGCTCAATACTTAATTTATCAGCGCCATCCCAATTATATCAGCGACTTTCTCAATTTATCAGCGCCATTTAAGTTTTATCGGCGCCATCTCATTTTTATCAGCGAGATCAGCTAAAATATCAGCGACCTAGTTAAATAAGAACTCAGATAAAATAAAGCTCATGCTCTATAGAAAGAACATGAGCTCAAATTGATTTATTCAGGTAAGAAAATAAAATATAGTAGGAAAATCACGAATAGTACATACATAACAGGATGTATTTCTTTCGCTCGACCTTTCACCAACATCGTAATTGGATAGAAGATAAAACCAATTGCGATTCCTGTTGCGATACTGTAAGTCAGTGGCATCGCAATTAATGTCAGGAACGCTGGGACTGCAATTTCGAATTGATCCCATTCAATATGACGCAAGTTGGCTGCCATTAAAATTCCAACTATAATCAGTGCTGGTGCTGTCACTTCTGACGTCACAATCCCTAACAGAGGTGAGAAGAATAATGCGAGTAGGAATAAGATGGCCGTCACCACTGAGGCAAAGCCTGTCCTAGCACCGGCACTAACACCTGTTGTCGATTCGATAAATGACGTTGTCGTTGATGTACCGAGAATCGACCCTGCTACAGTTGCTGTTGAATCTGAGAATAGTGCTCGGTTGGCACGCGGTAATTTACCTTCCTTCATCATACCGCCTTGTGTGGCAACCGCGACTAGCGTTCCACCCGTATCGAAGAAGTCAACGAATAAGAACGTCATAATGACCACGAGCATTTGCAACGTAAAAATCTCACCAAAGTTGCCAAATGCAGCTCCAAATGTTGGCTCTAAACTTGGTACGCTACTGACGACATCATTCATACCAGATGGTGGATCGATTAAGCCGACTAGCATGCCAGCAACCGCCGTGATGATCATGCCATAAAACACGCCACCTTTAAAGCCGAGCGTTAATAATATAACTGTTGCAACCACTCCGAAGACCGCAAGTAATGTATTTGGATCTTCAAGATTTCCAAGTGTTAAATACGTATCTTTATCCGCTTCAATAATCCCTACGTTGGTTAAACCAATAAACGCAATATAGACACCAATACCTGCACCAACTGCTAGTTTTAAATTATTCGGGATTGCATTAATGACTTTCTCACGCACACCCGTTAATGTTAAGACCATAAATATTAATCCAGAAGCTAAGACACCAGCTAGCGCTGTTTCCCATGGAATGCCCCATTGTAAAATAACGGTGTAAGCAAAGAACGCATTTAACCCCATCCCTGGAGCTAAAGCAATCGGATAACGTGCAACTAGTCCCATAACGAGTGTCCCGATTGCACCGGCTAGAGCTGTTGCGACGAACACCGCATCTGGATCCATCCGCGTGACCCCTTGTGGCAATTCTTCTACATCCAACAAAGCCAGTACGGATGGATTGACGAACAATATGTACGCCATCGCTAAAAACGTTGTGATCCCACCCATGATTTCGCGGCGGTAATTCGTACCTAACTCTTCAAAACGAAAATAATTTTTCAACAATCTGTCCTCCCCCATTTATGAAACACCAAAAAAAAGCACCCTTGAGCGTAATCGCCAAGAGTGCATACGAGGACAAACCGACACAAAGGTATCAACGCATAGAACGTCACACACACCTCTGCTGTCGTTTATTAGTCACTCATAGTCGGACCATTTACGGTAGTCCGGTAGAAACTCTTGGGCCGTATTCCCAATATTATACAAGTGTTCCATATCGAATTTTGTTTACACTATTACTTTATCTTTATACTAGACTTTAGTCAACCACTATTTCGACAAAATCATATCCGTGACTTTCTTCCAAAGGCGGTAATACTCCGATTGATCTGATTGGAAGGAGTCTTCACGATAAATAAATTGTTCATAGTGATGTGTTAGTTCGCTCATACTACGACCGTCTAAGATTTGATCGGCGTGTTTGGCATACTCGCGTAATGTTTCCCCAGACTTAAATGGATAGCCTTTTTTCGCCAGCAACTTCATCACAAACTGATACGATTCAGTTATGGTCGCTTGATTAGCATGACGTTTTAGTCGCTGTTTTCGCCATGCATAGACTAACCGATCACGATAATAAATCAATAATCCGACAAGGACGACGATGATGACGCTTATCGAAATAACGATCCACGGTGAAACAGATGAGTCATCACTAGTACCAGCCGCTTCAGAATCATTTTCCTCTTCACCTTCTTCAAGCTGATTATCAACATCGGGTTGTTCAGATGATTCAGGCTGATCGAGCGCATCATCTTGATTGTCATCTAAAATATCATCAATCGATTCACCAGTAGAGACGTCTACTTGGTTCTGAAAGCCGATCGTCGGTTCAAATGGAACCCAACCAACATCAGGAAAATAAACTTCTACCCAAGAATGGGCATTGTTATTTTGAATTTCAAAAACATCGGATCCAGCTTCAGGGAACGCGTCTTGTTCGAATGCTCGGTCACCACCTGTGAACCCTTTCGCCCAGCGCGCCGGAATATCTAATGATCTTAACAACACAACCATCGACGTTGAGAAATTATCGCAATAACCTCGTTTCGTTTCAAACAAGAACTGATCGACATAATCCTCATCTTCATCTGGAACAGCGACGTCTTCAGTCGCATATTCATAATCATTTTCACTGAAGTAGTCTTCAATGGCCATGGCATAATCATATCGATTCTGGTCCTCTTCAGATACAATCATACCCGCAAGATTACTCACGCGGTCAGGTAAGTTTTCTGGTAACTGCAAATAATCTTGGTTAATGCCTGACGACTCTTGATAAGCAACCGGAACTTCGCGCATAGCATTCCTTGGGAAATCAGGACGATCAGCCTGTATTGAATAATCTTCCTCTACAAGCGTTTGGTCACCATTATCTAAAGACAAGAGCTCATTCGTTACGAGATTATATTCAAAATTGATTTGGTCATTGGTTGTTCCCACTTGTTCTGTACCGTATATATAAGGAACTTTAGTTAAATTACCTGGTTCAATCATTTGTAAATCTAAACTAGACTCTTCTCGCGCTACCACATCGCCATATTGCGAAATCTCTGGAAACTGACCTGTCTCACTCGCGATTCGTTCACCTTCACTGGAACGCTCCCAACCATGGCCTGTATAGACATCCTTCGTTTCGACTTTCCAATAGCGTTCAGCACTAGCTGTTGCATAAAAAACGGTCGTATCATCCATCTGGAAGCCACCACCTAGTCGGTCATCATGCTCCCCATAACCGACACGCTGAACGCCGCCAAATCCAGCTCCACTTCCAAAGCCATTCTCTGAAGCTGATTGTATAAATGAGACTGGATCTGGCCATTGCGGTTCATATTTCGGCGCAGCATAACCAATCGCAGCACTTATGCCAATCACTAAGATCATCGGAGCCAACCATTTAATAAATTGGCGAGCCTTAGGTTCTGTTAGGCTCTCACTTTCAACAATCCGGTGAAAGTTTGCTAACACGAGTAACAGCGCACTTAAGCTAAAGACACGAATAATAGCAATATTAGCTTCATACACCGTAAACGTGTCTAATACCGTCACATATAATACTGTTAGAAAAATAAACGCAAGTGGACGTTTAACAACCACATACCAGTAATATAATAAATAGCTTAACATCCATAGTAATATTAAAAAGAGAAACGTCCGAAAAACGGGCGTTAATGTTTGCCAATTTTGCTGAACCGATTCTTGGACATTAAACACCATTTCTTCAAAGAACAGCTTCAACCATTCAGTCGAAAAGAAAGCTGTATCGAAAAAGACATGATGAATAAATAATAGCAAAATCCCTATTTTGATGACCGAAATTAGCCCGAATGGTAAATGAATCAATGACAAGGCAAACATGACAACAATAAAAACAATAAATAAATGAGACTGACCCGTATCTGTGACTATATCTAGTGGATAGACCCATTCCATTAATAGGAACATACTGCCGACATAGAGCGCCAAACTAACTAAACGATTCGATTGTTCTAGTTTTAGCTTCATGATGCGCTCACCTCAATCTGTCTTTTCGTCAAACGGTCCTCATTCAACCAAGTGACACGAACGCCCCCATAATGGAGTTGATCCATACCATGACGCTCATCATGACCTATTAAATGCTTACTACGTACAAAGACGAGCTGTACATCAACTTGTTGTTGTTTTAATTGTAAGATTGTTTGATAAATAGATGTTGATAAATCATGCGTCAAAATGACAAGGTGACGATCCTTCGATAAATGCCACGCTTCTCGCTTCAACTGTTTAGCGAATTGATTCTCTTTCACCATTTGAATCTGACTAAGCATGCGAGTTAATTTTTCAAATGATTGTTTCCCATGCTTTAATGTTACATCTTCGCGTATTTTGCCTAATGCTACAACACTGACATCTCCATAATCCTCATATGCTTCTAACGAGATTGAATAAGTTAATTCCACACCTGCTTCGAATGCCAGCCAACGCCGATCATCTTCTGCATGACCATTCAGAATAATCGTTAAGTCCTTTTGTTTCTCTTCTTCAAATTCCTTTGTCACTAGCGCATGCTTCCGAGCTGTCGTCTTCCAGTCAATCCAAGACATCTGGTCTCCTGGAGCATAGTCGCGTACACCTGAGACAAGATTCGTATGATTTGCTTTCACCGTATAATTCGATTGTTGTCCTTCTTCAAAAGTTGATTGTTCAATACCCAGAGTGAGCGGAATTTCGCCGGGTTCCACTAACACGTAAGTATCAACATTCACCAGTTGTTCTCTTCTCACAAATCCTAACAAATCACCTGTTACGACTTTAATTTGATTAAAGTGGTGACGCCCACGCGGAATTGCATCAATTTCATAATTAAATTGCAATTTCTGACGCAAGAATGGAAACATAACCGTCTTCGCCTTATTTCGATTCTTTAACTGGTCTGGATACCCTAAAAACCGATACTTATACTGCTTCGTATCATGCCATGTCACCATTTCTGGAAGTTCGTCCTCAACGATTAAATAAAACAAGGGAAAAGGAATACGTCTTCTAATTGTGACTGTTACTCTCAAAGTCTGCCCGGCTTTCAGATAATGTTGATGCACATGTCTTTCAACTTTCATTAAACCCATTGGATAGAAAATCATAAAAATCGCATATAATAATATGGGGATAAAGCTAAAAAACAAGAACCAACTAACGAAACCACCTTGAAACATACTATATGTAAATAATAGCGCCATCAGCGCTATTACTAAGGATAAGGTAACGATTGTTTTAATGGATTGAATCATTGTTTTATCCTCTTTCTACAGGAATCATTGTTTTCTTAATCAGATCTTCCAGTAATTCTTTATCAGACTTGCCTTCAAACTTCGCTTCAGCCGTTAATTGCAGACGGTGAGCAAGAACATGGGGAGCCATATATTTCACATCATCCGGAATCACGTAATCACGGCCTTGGACTAACGCATAAGCTTGAGCTGCTTTCATTAAGGCAATGGAAGCACGAGGGCTCGCACCTAACTGAATAAGTGGGTACTTGCGCGTATTCGCAACAATTTCAACAATATATTGCTTAACCGACTGACTCACATGAATCCCTTGTACCTCTTCTTGTTTCGCTAGTAGCTCTGATTGCGTCATGACAGGTTGAACTGTTTCAATCGGATGTTCATGTGTTGTGCGATCTAACATCATAATTTCTTCTTGTTTGACTGGATACCCCATCTTTAATTTCAGAAGAAAACGATCAAGCTGAGCCTCAGGTAAGGGATAAGTTCCCTCATATTCAATTGGGTTCTGAGTTGCTAAAACGAAGAAGGGACTACTTAAATCACGCGTCATGCCATCAACCGTAATATGATTTTCTTCCATACTTTCTAGTAAAGCAGATTGTGTCTTTGGAGACGTTCGGTTAATTTCATCAGCCAGTACAACATTTCCCATAATCGGACCTGGTTGGAATTCAAATTGCATATCACGTTGATTATAAATCGACACGCCCGTCACATCTGATGGTAGTAAATCTGGGGTGAATTGAATTCTGCGAAAATCCAAATCAAGTGATTTAGCAATCGCACGGACGAGCATTGTTTTGCCGACACCAGGTACATCCTCTAGTAGTACATGCCCTTTTGCTAGTAATGCTACGATTGTCAGTTCAATCGTTTCTCGTTTCCCCACAACAACCGTTTCGATATTATCAATTAAAGCTTGAATTTGTGATTGCTGCTCCGTAACTTCCTGGTTCATAGATAAATGCCTCCTTAAGTTCAATGATCATCACGATAACTATTCTATCTCTAACCATTATGGTTTCGGCTTAGTTACGTTATACCCTAACTCCCTCATATTTTCGCGGTAGTTACGACAATGTTCTTTAAAACATTCAGGGCGAAAGTCTTTGGGTAATTGATCTTTAAATTTCTCATAACAAAAACAACGTTCCACTTTTGTCCCCCACTTTAAGTACTCTTCAATAAATCCTAAAGTATAAGAAAAGTCAAAATTTTATACGTCTATAATAACATGAAAGTCGGTGCATGAGTGAATAAAATAAAAGCCGCCTCTAAATAGAAGCGACTTTAACAGTTATTCATGATCAACTTTGTCAACGAATGACAAGGCGTATAGTGCAGCTAAACCAACAATAATATAAACTAATCGTGGAATAAATTCATCCATACCACCGAATAAACCACCTAATAAATCCCACTCAAACAAGCCAACAAGTAGCCAGTTTAAGCCACCAATAATGAGCAATATAAGTGCTGTTTTTCTCAAAACAATACACCACCTTTCCTACTCGTTTATTAGACGCTATGTAATGGTAGTATGTTTCATATCAGCCATTTCATACACAATCTTTTTTCGAGTATAAGGTGGTGTTTATGCTTAAGATTTTTGTTGTTCTAAAATCTGGAATAATTGATTAACACTAATGTGATCTTCAGGCGAAGAATCTAGATGCATATGGATCGTATTTCCATTTTCATCAAACACTAACGTCGCACCTTGAATCGAAACATCTTCTGATTTCATCGATTTCATCACGACATCTTTTTGACCTTTCTCTTTCGGCATGACATTGGAAATCGATCCTTTTACGAACCCTTTCAGACTCTTCATTAACAATTTACTTTTAGGCATCGATTTTGCACCGACTTCACGGTAGGCTTGTTTCTCCGGATCCCCATAAAACGGAAATGGATAGTCGCCAAATTGGTTTAAGAATTCCTGAACAAACGAGCCTTTATGTGGTGCAATCACTAAAACTTGATAACCATATTGGGACAGTTCATCATAACGTTCACGCAACTGCGTGATATGCTCTCGGCAAACTGGTCAACCAAGATGACGCACAAGAATGACAATCGATTTTTGATTCTGAATCAGACCATCTAATTCGACTGACTCACCAGATGGTTGTTCTAATGTCGCGTTCATAGGTCTCACTCTCCTTTAAGAATAGTCTACCCGATAAGCGGATTAATTCAAACTATTTTGATTAGAGAGTTATTATTAAGAGGGCACCGGAATAAGATAGGACTTAACTTTTGTTACTTTGCCGTTTTTATCAGCACGATTGAATTCATATACATCACAAAACATATAGGTTTCATTCTCATAATGAATGACGCCATCAACCGCTGCTGTTTTACCGTGAGTAATGATATTTTCTAAACGAAGCTCTTGAATGTTATCTTCACCTTTTGATTGAATCGTATGGCGTAATTGATCTAAACCAACGATCTTATCACCGCCGACATATTGCCACTCCAAATCATCTACCGCCAAATCTTGAAAGGCATCAACATCACCCGACGTCAATGCGATTGAGAAATCTCTTAACAAAGCCTTACGCGGTGCATTGCCACAACTTTCTTCGCACACAATATTCATGGGACAAGCTCCTTCTTTTCGAATGTCTGCCTTCATTTTATCAATAAATGATGAGAAATAAAAAACTTGCAGAAAAGCGTTAAGCTGATCTGCAAGTTTAAAAATGTGTAACTTTTGAAAGCTGATATTAGTACCTCACGTGCGTGGAATTTATCGGCGACATTGAGATTTTATCAGCGATTTTTCTGGATTTATCGGCGCGATTGGAATTTTAACAGCGACTTTGAAATTTTATCAACGCCATTCTTATTTTATCGGCGCCCGCTGAAATATAACGGCGAGCGCCGATATATCAGCTATTTCGGCGACTTCCCTATTTTATCGGCGCGATTTGATATTTATCGGCGCTATATCAAATATATCGGCACCATCCTTATTTTATCGACGTTCGCTGAAATATAACAGCGAGCGCCTAAATATCAGCTGTTTCGGCGACTTAGCTCAATAGATCGGCGACTGATCATTATGAAGCAGTGCGCTCTTTAAGCGGACGATGCTCAGGAACATCAATGGTACTACTCTCTTCTTTATATGCACAATATACGAAGAAAACAGCAATGAGTAAGTAAGCGATAGCATATTGTGACGCGGCGTTAAATGCCATTTCAGAAGCGTGCATGAAGCCTGTGAACGATAAGCCAGCTGCAACTAGTGAGAAAGCAGCTGCTTTTACAAAGCGTCCGTCGATGATAAACACGGTTACGGCACCCAAAATAATCGCGGTAAACATGGCACCTTCACCTAATGGGACGATCCCTTCAGAAATACCAGCCACAACTTGACCAGCATCGCTATTAAAGCGCGTCATCACGTAATTCGCAAAGTAAGGAAGCATAGCGAGTGCAACAGCTGGGTAATATTTCGTTTCATTTGATTGAAACGCCTTTCCGACTAGTGACAAACCAACAAAGACTAAGATCGGCGCAATCGCAGCCATCGGAATAATTGCTGATAACGCAGCGACAACACCTGTCACAGCCGCTAAGCCGAATACAACGGCATTCAAAATACTATAGCCACGTCCTGCACCCATTTCTTTTGAACCAACAGATGCAATATAAACCGTTGTCGGAAATAGGCCACCAAATACAGAGCCTAACATCGTACCAACACCATCGACTGCTTGGCATTGTCGCACATCATAGCCATCACCTGCTGCATCCATCGCATCAACGTTGTTCATCGTTTCAATCGAATTGTAGACGGTAATCGGAATGATGACAGCTAATAACCCGACCATCGCGGTAAATAACATCGTCATCCCATCAAAAGCAGCGAGGGTCGGCAAAATCGGATACAAGCCCACATTCGATAATCCTTCAGAAATTTGACTTGGCGACTGATAGCCCAATGTAAATGCTAAAACCGTTCCGATCACAATCGCAAATAATGATACTGGAATATTAAACGGCATAGCGACTTTTCCGATCACACCAACAATAATAATCATGAGCGTCACAAGACCAACGACGGGAATCGAGAACGTATTAAATAACATTTCGCCTGCAACAAACGTGATCGCCACACCAGCAAGTGCTCCGAGTAGAGCAGCACGTGGAATTTGCTTGCGAATCCAATTACCAGCAACACTACCGATTACTTGAATCAAGCCACTCAAAAACGCGGCTGCAACTGCGATTTGCCATGCTAATTGATAGTCGTTCGTTAAAGAATGCGCTGGTACTAAGACCCCGAATAAAAAGACAAACATGACTGGCGTGCTAATCCCATACGACAGCGCGGTCACATCGGTTCGACCTTCTTTTTCAGCAAGACGTTTCGCCATATGTGCATAATACAAATTACCAACAATGACAGCAACAGCTGCACCAGGGATCACTTGACCAAACACGATACCAGTCGGAAAACCTAACCCCAACATCGTCACTGCAATTAATACAAAATTAGCTAAGTTATTTTGAAATAACGCGAAAAATGCATCTGTGTCTTCTTTCTTAAATAGTGGATAATTGACTGCTTTCTCCATCTTCATCGCCCCTTTTTATTTATTCGTTACGACCTCATCAATAAACGTAACTTCGCCATTTGATAACGATTCGATTCGTGCCAGTGATTCGACTTGATAGCCTTCCATCTCCAATTGCGTCCGTCCTTCTTGAAACGCCTTTTCGATTACAGCACCAACGCCAACGACCGTCGCCCCAGCTTCCTCAACGACTTCTGTTAAACCTAGTGCCGCATTACCATGAGCTAAGAAATCATCAATAATTAAGACACGATCCCCTTCAGCTAAATACTCTTTTGAGACAATTACTTGATTGAGCTCTTGCTTCGTATACGAATAAACGCGACTCGTATACACGTCCTCTGAGCCAGTTAACGCTTTTTTCTTCCTAGCAAACACAAGTGGTACATCTAACGTGTTCGCTGCCATGAAACTTGGCGCAATACCTGATGATTCCAAGGTGATTACCTTCGTGACAGATTGATCTTGGAAACGCTTGGCGAATTCCTGACCAACCGCCGCCATGAGCTGAGTATCAATTTGATGATTTAAGAAGTTATCCACCTTCAAGATATCTTCTGATAAGACCCGACCGCGCTCACGAATGGCTTGGTGTAATGCCTCCATAATTGAACCTCCTTTAGACTATTTGAAAATAAAAAAAGTCGAATGCTTCAAACCACTTCGACTAAAAGTGATTTCAAGCATTCGACTTATATGACTATACAAAATAAGTACGAAAAGCTAAGGATCTAGACCTGCTCAAACGACAGTCTACCCCTATTCGCATCCATCACTTGTAGTCAAGTTAATTTACGGTAACTTGGTAGAAACTCGTGGGCCATATCCCCACTATTATACAAGTAGCTTATGAAATTGTTCGTTTCTGTCTATCATTATACATGATTAACAGATGTAATCAAGATTAATTTTATAAAAAACGAACGAATTAATAATCCAAAAACGTTTCGTTCGATTTTCAAATAATTAATGATTAATATATACTATAACAAACCAATCTAACGTTATCAATAGCTTATTTATTGATTAACTCTAACGTACGATTCACTAAGGTTATCTAGATTCACAATCTCAACTTTATTGCTTGGTTAATGCAAACGTAACAATTTAGTTAAATAAAAATCTGACACAACACAGCACTCTAGGCGTCCATTTAACTATAGGAGGTAAGTATTATGGCAAAAATTAAATTCGCTTCTGCACTCTTGTTTTTCACCTTTATCTTAATAGGATGCCAAAACAACAACCTAGATCTTAATGAAGAGGTTACAAGTATTGAGGTGTATGAATGGGACAGTGAAGAAATTGTCGCTACCATCGATGATCAAGAATTCATTGAAGAACTTGTAAAAGAATTAGATAGTGCCAAAACAGCTTCAACAGCAGAAATGTCCATTGCTCGCGGCCCGGATTATGAAGTGCACTTTAATAATAACGGACAAACGTTGTTTCAAATTAATTATTATAAAGAGGTTATGAATTTAGGTGTAGAAGGACGGTATCAGAATTTTAGTGAAGATATAATGTACAACGTTGAACTACGATTACCTATTGAATAATAAGTTCTATCACATGAACTGTAGCACTAGTCTAACTAATATTGCAAAATGGAATCCCTTAATTTAAATTGTAAGGTTATTTGTATTGCAAGATGCAAAAATAATTGAGGTGATTTCAAAATAACAAACATTTATATGGTAAAATAAGTTAAAGTTGGTTGCGAATCTGAAACAAACCAGTACATAGGATATTCATAACAAGGTGATTACTTTGTGCAACTCTCTTGCTGATTCCGAATACTTTACGTCATGGATCAACTTCACACAGTTTTCTACACTGCAAAAGATTTTACAACTTAAAAACGAATTAGAAAAACTGCTCAATAAAGCATATACAAAATTTCTCCCAGGTATAAAAGATTCAATATACACCAATATAGATTATTAATAATTTGAAGTAGTTTTTAATTTTAATATACAATATTTTGATAAAGGGTGTGTAGATATTAAAGCGATTATTTTTGATTTTGATGGTACACTTGCTGATACTTTGCCAGTTTGTTTTTATGCATTTCAATCTGTATTTAAGGACTTTGACAACAAAGAGGTTACACCAGATGAAATAAAGGCTATGTTCGGTCCATCTGAGACTGGAATTATCAGAGAAAATCTTTTGGATTCAAATTATGACAAAGCAATTGAATTATATTATGAGAAGTATAGTGAAAAACACCCAGAACTTGTTCCTAAGAATGAAGAGATTAACGATTTACTCCTATTTTTAAAAAAAGAAGGCTATAAATTAGGGATTGTAACAGGAAAAGCTAGCAAAAGTTTATTTATCTCTTTAGATTCTCTTAATATTAGTGACTTATTTGATGTGATAATCACTGGTGATGATGTTTCTACACCAAAACCTCATCCAGAAGGACTGAACAAGGCATTGGCAAAGCTTAAAATAAATAATACCGATGCTATTTTTTTAGGAGATAGCGACGCTGATATTTTGGCTGGTAAACAAGCTAACGTGCATACTATCGGAGTACATTGGTTGCCAAATTATCAGACATTAGAGTTTGGTGTTCAACCAGACCAAATGTTAAGTGACATAAATGACTTCAAGCAAGCACTAAAAAATTATAGGTAAACAATATTATATGGTGTTTCCATTATTGTAACTAATATCATTATTTAACTTTAATAAATATTTGTAATTAAATAAGAGCAACTTCAACCTGTCACCCATGTTATAATAGAAGCACTAAGTCAAAAAGGGTGACTCAATTGATCGAACAAGCAACACGAACTTTAAATCATTATTATGGTTTCACTTCTTTCCGCCCTGGACAAGAAGGCGCCATTCAATCCATATTAGATAATCACCACACATTAGCAATCATGCCGACTGGTGGCGGAAAATCGCTTTGCTATCAGATTCCGAGCCTTGTTAAAGATGGCACTGCGATTATTATTTCACCACTCATTTCGTTAATGAATGATCAAGTGGAAGCCTTACAAACAGTCGACATAGATGCAACCTATATCAACAGTTCTTTAAGCGCATCCGAACAACAACAGCGCTTAAGAAGGATGACAGCTGGCGACTACAAGTTGGTATACGTGTCACCTGAACGGTTTGAAACCCCGAACTTCTTACATACGCTAAACCAATTGGATATTTCGCTCATCGCATTTGATGAAGCTCACTGTATTTCCCAATGGGGCCACGATTTCCGGCCAAGCTATCGTTCAGTTGTTCCTGCGATGAAAGAATTAACGCAACAACCACCTGTCATCGCCTTAACGGCAACAGCCACACAGACCGTCATTCATGATATCCAACAACTTTTAGCCATTCATAATGAACATACAGTCGTTACTGGCTTCGCTCGTGAAAATTTATCTTTTCACGTCGTAAAAGGTGTAGATCGTAAGGAATATGTTCAAAATTTCGTCGGATCAAGACCAGATGAATCAGGCATTATTTACACGCCAACGCGAAAAACGACGGACCAAATTCATGATTTATTAAACGACCAAGGCATTAAGACTGCTCGTTATCACGCTGGCATGACGAAAGACGAGCGCCAAGCCGCGCAAGAAGCTTTTATTGCAGACGACATCCAAGTCATGGTCGCAACCAACGCATTTGGTATGGGTATCGATAAGTCAAATGTCCGTTACGTGCTTCATTATGCTTTACCGAAAAATATCGAATCCTATTACCAAGAGGCAGGACGCGCAGGACGTGATGGTGTCGACAGTGAATGCCACTTAATTTATTCACCGCAAGACATTCAGCTACAGAAATTTTTGATTGAACAATCGGATTTAGATGACTCACAACGCCAAGATGAGCACAACAAACTGCAAGACATGATCGCTTATTGCCATACGCACCAATGTTTACAGCGTTATATTTTAGATTATTTCGGTGACAAAGAGACTTTAGGCGATTGTGGGCAGTGCTCCAACTGCTTAGATGAGGGCGAACGAGACGATATGACGAAGGAAGCTCAGATGATCATGTCTTGTGTGAAACGCATGAACGAATCATTTGGCATTACATTAACGGCGAAAGTCTTAAAAGGCTCTAAAAGCCAAAAGGTGTTAGACATGAATTTTCATAAGCTTTCAACTTACGGCTTGCTGAATCACTACACCGAAAAAGAAATCATTAATTTAATCAACTATTTAGTCGCTGATCAATATTTAACCGTGTCTGACGCACAATTTCCTGTTTTGAAATTAACGTCGCAGGGAGCTGCTGTTCTGAAAAACGAAAAAGAAGTTTGGATGAAACGCCCTGAACAAGCCAAGCCAGTCGAGCTCACGTTTTCTGAAGAACTATTCCAGACATTACGTAACTTACGTAAAACTATAGCCGACGAACAAAACTTGCCACCTTACTTGATCTTTTCCGACGCGACCTTAAAAGAACTCGCAAGCCACATTCCAGAAACAGAAGCTGACATGCTAAGGATTAAAGGAATTGGCGAGAAGAAATACGAGCAATACGGCGAACCATTTTTAGAGAAATTACAGGCATTTCGCGCAGAGCACGGCGATGCGATTGAAAAGACACAATCGGTAACGAAATCTGCGGCACCATCACGCAAAAAAGATGAACACGCTTCCGAGAAACCAAGCTACATCACGTCATTCGAATTATTTGCGAGCGGGAAAACAATTAACGACATCTCAGACGAACGCGGTCTTTCACCTAACACAATCGAGAGCCATCTATTCCGCGCCTATTCAGAAGGTTATGAACTTGATTTCAGTCGATTGGTCACAGATGAAACAGAAAAACTTATTTTAGAAACGATTAATGAATTAGGTTTAGAAGAACTGCGGTTTAAGCCAATTAAGGAAGCATTACCTGATGACGTGAGTTATACAGAGATTAAGGCGGTGTGCTTTAAGCATCAATTACTTTAGCTTCATGTTAAGAAAATAACGAAAAGCCTCAAGGACGAGCATTGAATTGCATAGCAATTTTATGCTCATTCTTCTTCAACTAATGCCTTGCTCCTATTAAACTAACGCCCCTATTTAGTTTAAGTACAAAACTTCACAATCTGCCTTATGCGTATCCTTTTTGTTTCCATATTCGTTGAAAAGTTACCTTATTACTTTCGTTTATTAAGATAAATACATCAGGATTACTAAGACTTTTCCAATCATCGAACCCAAAATTTACGTTATAATACATTAAAAGTAAGGACATTAAATTTCCATGTGTAACAATGACTGTATTATTGTTTTTGCTAAAAGCTTCTTCTACAATCTCAACAATTCGTTTCATCGCTTCTCGACTGGACTCTCCGCCTTCAAATTTCAGTTCCATATCATCAAATGTACTTCTTAGTTTTTTAAACCAATCAGAAAGATTTTTGGTGCTCAGAATACGTTCTGTCAATTTTCTATCAATCTCAACGTCTATATTTAATCTCTTTGCAAGTGGGTGTATAGAATCGATCGCACGTTTATATGGACTTGAAATAATGTGGTCTATTTTAATATTGGAGAAAAACTCAGATAAATCTAAAGCTTGATCAAGACCTCTATCTGTAAGTTGTGCTTCAGGCGACTGTCCTTCTGCTTCGCAATGTCTAATAATATATATTTTCTTCAACATAAACCACTCCAATAATATGAATAATGTAATTATGACGAATGAGTTGGAATCAAAGCCTCGGCATGTTTAATACTTTCCTTTAAATAAACAGGTGAATTTGGGTGGCTTAATATTTCTTCAGTAGTTAACCATAATACCTCTTCAACCTCATCAGGATTTTTAGGATATGCCTCACCAGATGCATATTCGCAATGAAAAACAATATCCACTACATTTTCACCAATATCTGTAACGAAAGATGTACTATGCACAAAATCTACCTTTTCTTTTACTTTCACACCAACTTCTTCTAAAATTTCACGTTTTACTGTTCTTTCTAATATATCTGATGTATTTCCTTCTATATCAACCTTACCTCCAACAAGGGAAAGTAGACCACCAGCATGATCCTCTTTTTTACTTCTTTCAATTATTAGCCACTTATCATTTTTCCTGATAGTACCTTCAACATTTACGATAAAGATAATGAGTACCCCCAATGATTTATTGTTTTTATCTTCTTCAAATTTCACTAATTATCCTTCCAGTTACTATATTTTTATTAAATTAACCTGCCTAGTTAGTTGAATAACGTTCTTTAACTTATTTTACTATATAAATATAATTCATATTACAAGCAGCTCTACATTTTAGGCTACAGTTTAATATGCAAAAAGCAGTTCAATTAAGGATACATTTGTACTCCAAAACGGAACTGCTTCTTTTTCTTCAATCACCCTTGTGAATATGGTTTTGATTGATAAAAATAATTAGGTTTCTCTATAGCATCACGATATGGTTTATGAAAAACATGTGTTGTTGCAGGGGATACTGGGGGAATCAGCCAAGACCATTTTCCAGTCACATCTCGATCAGCTTTAGCTTCTTTTTCTTCAAACTTCTTAAATTGCTGGGCGGCTGTATGATGGTCAACAATACTAATACCAGCTTGTTTAAACGAATATAGGACAGCTGTATTGAGTTCGATTAACGCACGGTCTTTCCATAGTGTGGAAGGTCGATCATTATTGAGGTTCATATAATCAGCTATGGTTGGAAGCATGTTATATCGACTATCATCGGCCAAATTACGTGCACCAATCTCGGTTCCCATATACCAGCCATTAAAAGGAGCTGCTGAATATAAAATCCCGCCAATATCAAGTGACATATCTGATATAATCGGAACAGCATACCACTTCAAGTTTAAAGCAGAAAACCACTCATATTCAGGATGACTAATTGATACCTCATATACTAAATCTTCGGGAATATTAAACCACTTGGGTTCATTATCATTAACCTGAATGACTAGTGGCAAAATATCAAATTGTCCATACTTAGGTTCCCACTCTAAATCGATGCATGCATTTGTAAATGCAATAGAATCAGGATCGCCAACTATCCCATCCTCTGTTTCATAACCTGCATAACGAATGAGCTGATGATTCCAAATCCGTACCGTTTCACCAGATATACTCTGAGAAAACACAGAAATCGTCGGTCTTATCTTTCCACCATTAGTAGCAAAATCAATGTGTTCTATTAAAGCTTGATATATAGCTTCTTCTGTTTTAAGATATCTTTTATCTAATACATGCAACTGATCCCAAAAAAGTCTTCCAATACAGCGGTTACTATTACGCCAAGCCATCTTTGCTCCATACTCTAACTCTTCAAAGTGATGTTCATAGAAGCCTTTTTCATCTATTTCTTGAAAAACATCTTTAATACGTTGTTCCATTTCATTTTCTGATTTACCTAATTCTTCATAACAAAGGCTCAAAAATTCTTGTGCCTCTTGGTGCATTAATCCCATGTTTGAACCACCCCTGTGATATTCAAGTTCTTCCCCAAAGTTTATCATAAGGTTGCTTCAAACATATTCAGAAATTGTGATAAAAACAGCAAAGTTTAAACTTCACTCATATACTTTTGATATTGACTATGACCATCCGTTAAACCAACCGATTCGAAATGATGGTCCTTATAATAGTCATTTAGTTTCGTATTGTCCGCAACACAATCTAGTCTTAGATACGTTTTATCAGTTGTATTATTTTCGATCCATGCCAAGATTTCTTTTCCAAGTCCGTTATTCATGTAGGATGGAATAATCGCAAGCCTATGTAAATAAAGGGAACTAGTGTCAACATCGTCTCCCCAAATATGTACATCCCATTCACTCTGTTCAGATAAGAGTGTAAAAGTCGCTACTATTTGTTCATTCCGCTCCACTACATAAGTTTCGTTGTTAGCTATAGCTTCTTTGATTTCTTCATCATCACCACCTGCTAACAAAAAGCCCCATTGGTCGATTTCATTATTTTGCAGCCAAAGAGCGACTACCTTTAATAATTTAATAACCTCATCACAATCCTGATTTGTCGCCTTCCTGACATCAAAACCTTCAATTTGATCTAAATACATGTTGATCTCCTTATAGATTATAAATTTTGACTTATGATGATTTTGCTACTTTAATTCTATATGACATACATGCTGAAAGTGACGCTTTTGGATTAAAAGTCATCTCATCCCAATCCATGGCACCACCAGAAAACACATCAATGACTTCTAACCCCGCCAATTCACACATCGTTTTTATTTCATCAACATGATAACAAGCTAGAACTTGAGTAAAAGATTCTTCCGGCGCCTCCGTATACCACCATGTGTCTGTCATGTGGTTGGTATCGTGAATGTAACCATATTTCCTACAAACTTCCCCATCGGAATCTATATACATTTGTTTGCCAGCAGTTTCTCGCCAATATGGTGGGTTATAAATATCAATCAAACCAATGCCATCTTCAGTTAACCACTCTCGAATACGTTTCAAAAGATAGAGCTGATCAGCATCTTCACCAATACCAAACCCGTCGATATACAACACCGCATCGAAAGTTTGGGGCAACTTAATATCATAAAAGCTTCCACATAACGACGTCACATTCGGATGACTATTTTCTTTCGCAAACTCAACTAATTCAGGAACCAACTCCACTGTCATAACATCTTTATTAAATTCAGCAAGTCCCCGAGCAAGGTTCCCGTTACCCGATCCAATTTCTAAAACCGTAAAAAATTCTTTTCCTGTTTGATCAACAATCTCTTTTGCTGCTTGTTCATCGTATTCGCTATACGTCTGCAAATGCTTCATCATATGAAACTGATTTTTGTAAAACGGTTTGACCCAATTATCTTGTTTCATCATTCAACCTCCTGTTATATTTATAGTTTTATAACAGGATAGATTTAAAATTTAGAATCCCCACAACCATGCACTCCTTTTTAACTCAATCATTCTTGAGGCGGCAAAGAATAAGTAACTTCCCCCACTTCATTCAAGAATTCCATCCTTGGCACATCATTCGCATCAACAACCATTCGAATCCGCGGTTGACCTTTAGAATCATGAAGCCTCACACTCACATCACCATTAGAGTCCTTACCCATAAAAGCTCGTGTTGCATTACCTTGGAATAATTCATTAAGTTTTTGATTCTTTTCTTCTTCAGTTAAATTGGACTCTCGGATCTTTTTATCTTCTTCTATTATTTCTGTAAGCGGTTGATCCGGACGATCATAAATAGAAAAGCCGTATTGTGATTGACCTTTATGTTCCGTGAACTGCATTTGTACCACTTGATCTTGTTCATATTCATCAAATGTTAAAGAAGCACCTGCATAGAGATTTCCATCTTCGTCTTCTTCACTTCCATAAATAAGACCACCACACTCATCACCTTTTCCGTTATAAAACATGATGCCTGAAATCGGCTCGTTTTGCCTGTGACCTGGTAACACATCTTCACCATTCATCAACAAAGGCGGAATCTTTTCTTGAATAAACAACGTCATTTTAATGTCATTGTTTTCATTCACAATATTGAGTTTTTCAACATTAATCTCATCAAATCTATTCTGATCCCCCATCTTTAAATCACCCTAACTCATATTATAATCGTTATACTACCACAAATGACATAATTTTTCTATTTTTCAAATATTATTCCTTAAAAATAAGAGGTGCTAGGATTTCTCTTTTCCTAGCACCTCTTATGCGTTATCGTCAGCCATCATTCTAGATTTCTGCTTATTTTCAATTTTATTCGCAAGTCCTAGCACACTTCTTGTTACTAAAGATTTAAAAATATAGCCTAAAAAAGTGTGATACCATTTCCACCATTTTTTCCACTCGATTAGATTTGTCTTCTTAACTGCCCAGATTTCAATAAATAACATAGGAACCACAAAGTAAATCAATTTATATACAATAGAAAAAAGCTTATCTTTTTCGGTTATTTGATTATATAATATGTCAAAAGTTGGGTACATTAAAAAATCGAATAGGATATGTGTTTTAAATACTTTTGGAAAAAATCGCACTGGATACCTTAATATTTTGTGTGAAACAAGAAAATTATCGATTATTGTATTGGTAACCGCATTAAATAAATACACTAATAGCCAATTTTTTATGGGTGGCTTTCTAAATAATAATATTAGTAAACCACCTATGGTTAAAACTGTCATAACCCTAAGAAACAATTCATCGGATTTGTCTGACTTCACAAGACATCAACCTCACTTAGCATACGGGGTGATTTATTAGGTGCTTTTTTATAAAATCACTCTCACTCTTATCTTTTCGTGCAACCTTATGATTTATTCTTTATATTGAGCAAATAAGCGTGGGTTTAAACAAACGGCAATTTAATTTTCAAGTTAAGTTTTAAACAATTGATAATTTGTCTACGAATCCTCCTTTTTCTTATTTCCTAGCGGTACTTGAATTTTATTTTAGACCTACATCCCGCTAGCTGCATTTTTAAATTGTTTTTGACCGGAACTTTAAACATAAGAAGAAAAAAGATGGTGGAAACTATGGAGATCATCCAAGTAAGTAGTGGCTTCTTAACCATGAGCATACTGTAAATGTACATTTTTGTGTAAATAAGAATCGACCAGTACAAGTTCCACCCATTATAGAAAGAAATCAATTTTAATTTTTGCCCGATAAACTCAACAAACATAGAAACAATAATCCACTTACATATATACACTATTTGTTTTGATAAAGATTTAGGAACATTTGATAAGTACAAAAGAATTAGAAGCGGAACTACGACTAAGATGTGCAAAATCCTCACTGCCCTAGCGCTTAATGTTTTACATTTTAATTCCCACATAGGAAAATCTCGACATAAAACGTAATAAAGACAATTGAACACACTGACATAGATCAAGACATGATAATACTTCGGGAGGTTTCGCCACGTCTTTTTTCGTATGTTTAACGCCAACAACAATAATGAGAAGATTATGTGCATTGTTGCGCCTTCTTTCTTTTTTAGCATTTTCCCTTATACTTTTTCATTTACATCTATTATATGTATGAAGAACTTAATTGGAAGAATGTAAAAATAATGAAGTAAATCTAATTGAACATCTATATTAAAGCCAGTCGGTTCTATAATCCTAATTAAAATGCGATAAAATATAAAACAGGCTACCGAAATATTTCGGCAGCCTGTTATATTCTCATCTAAATATTTTTTCAACTATAATAATTCTCGTCTCTATAAATAAAATGAACTTCACTTCCCAAATTTAAAACTTCAATAAATTCCTTATAACTGTAATCCATACTTATGAAATTCTTTATGCTTTGCTTCTTCAACTACTGCGCCCGTTTGTTCAAGAACAATTTATTTAGTTTCCTTTTCTTGTAGCCATAGAAACAGGTTTGTAATAAGTTTAGATACAATGAAAAGTGCTACTAATAATAGAAATAAATGAACATAATTTACTCCCTTAAACAGATGGAGCAAGTGGAGTTTTACCATAATTGGTTCTAATGCAAAGGCAATTATTGCTGATAATATTACAGCGTATAGATAGATATTCTTTTTATGAATTAACGTCCATTGATATAACAACATAAAACACACTGGTATCAGTGAAGCACTAAAGGAAAACCCCGGTAAAAAGGGGGCAATTTGATAAGGATATTCCCACAAACCCAGGCTAACAGCGATAGAAGTAGCGTAAGAAAGCCATACATGATAATTAAGTCCAAAAAAACCAAGAAGTAACATTTTATTTTTATCAATTAACATGAATAGCACGATTAGGGGTACGATTAATAATAGAATGTCTAACCAAAATTGCCATGCACCAAAGTTCGATAATGATGTCCAATACTCGTATTTAAATTGATGTACCTCTTCAGTCATAGACCTGATTTTATTCAAGTCTTTTAATTGTTCTTCCTTCACTTACTATCTCTCCCGACAATACATAATTATCGGGTATTTTAACCATTTGTTTGTTAAACTATTCTGCAGTTAGTTTAAGAACGTCCTTTAACTCATTTTACAATAAAAACACCAATAACCTTTGGATTTCCCACATTTTATTGTTCAATTATAATCACAATTAGCCCTACAATTTAATATGAAAAAAGTAGTCCAATCAAGGGTACAAATTGCAATTTAGTACTCCAAAATTAAACTAATTATTGGATTATCCAAGTGCTTTATTTTATCGAAAAGGTACTGTCCCTAACATGACGATACTATTGCATTACGATTCTTTTTCATTTCTCTCATGACGGAGTAACTTGAAAGTGCCTACTGCAGATAAAACGACACCCATGCCTGCTACAAGATATTGAATAAGACCGACTCCATCAAGAAAGCCTAAAGCGATCATGACTAACATAAGACCGAGCATCGTTAAAGTAAGATGAGTATTGTCCATCTAAATCACCTCCAGTTTTAGTGTTATGTTTATCTTAACGTAACATAACACTTTTGGTAAAAAAAGGATAAATAAACATCACTGATTAATTTTCATGGTATGAAAGGCGATGTTGTGGTTGGATGTAAACGTTAAAGCCAATGAGGTGTTTAAATGAGTAATCCGTAGTAAGACAAAGTATTATTTTTTCTTTTTTCTATACAGAAAAAAGGTCATTAAAATAGTAATAAGTAAAACTATAACGAGAAAAGCATTCTCAAAGAAAAATTCGAAAATCTCCATACTCTTCCCTCCTAAATCTTTCATTTACTCTGCAAAAATATGAATATCTATTATCAACACAAGGGATTAAACGGTTGGAGCCATCGGGGAATATAAGCAAAAAACTGAAATCATCAACAGAAAGTTCTCATTCTTCTTCGACTAATACATCCATTAGTACAATATAGATGAGTTATCCTTCTCTTAATCCTAAATATCTAATTTCTTTATTATTGACTTTCACGATATAGATATCACTTTTTTCTACCGTTTCGTATATGGTAGTTCCTACTTCTAATTTAGTTGCAGTGTGGTTTTCAAAATCAGCGCTACTTTCAGTCTGCTTTTTAATCTCACCAATATCGTCGCCTAAAGCTAATTCTTTCTTATTTACCCATTCAATATCCTCTGCATTACTATATACAATATCATTTAAGACAAATATATCGGCATTTTCATTCTCTGTTAAAATTTCTTCGGGAGTTGGATTATCAATAACTGTTTTTTCTGATGTTGTTTGATTACTACAGGCAACCATTACCATTGATAACATTAAGACCAATGAAACAATTCTTTTAAACATATCACATGCCCCCATTTTAGAAATTAGACGTGGAACAAAAGGTTTTGTTTCAGCTTATTGAACGCTATTGTTGAAATAGTTAAACAACATTTGATCCCACTTTTATATGAATTCACAATAAATTCGTAACACAAAAACGCCTGAGAAACGCAGGACATCAACCTTCTATCCCTTATCTCTCAGACGTCTGTTACGACTTTATTGTTGGGTTACAGTTCCAACGTCAACTTAGCCACAGACTCAACATGTGCTGTTTGTGGAAACATATCCACCGGCTGCATCTCTTCAACCTTGTAGCCGTACCTCACCAAATACTTTAAATCACGTGCTTGAGTCTCAGGGTTACAGGACACATACACGACCCGCTTCGGTTTGAGTTTAACTAAGCTGGACAAGAAGGCTTCGTCGCTTCCGCTTCTTGGTGGGTCCATAAACACTACATCTACATTCTCACCGTTTTCCGCCATCTGCACCATGATCTCTCCAGCATCCCCTTGATAGAAACGGGCATTTTTTACACCGTTACGTTTTGAATTACGAATGGCGTCACGAAACGCGTCTTTATTAAGCTCGATGCCAATGACCTTACCAGCTTTCTGGCTTGCAACCAGACCAATCGTACCAATCCCGCAGTATGCATCCACCACGGTTTCCTCTCCAGTTAGCTCTGCCATTTCAATAGCCTTTGTATATAGCTTTTCTGTCTGGACAGGGTTAATCTGATAGAAGGAGTTCGCTGAAATTTCGAATTGCAATCCACAAAGAGTGTCTGTTATGGTTCCCTTGCCGAATAGTACCTTTTCCTGATTACCAAGCACCATGCTGTCATTTCTATTATTTACGTTTAGAATCATGGTCGTAATTTCTGGATGAGTTTTTCTTAGTGCTTTAACAAAATTATTCTTCCCTTTAAATATAGGTGATGCAGCTACCATCACTACCATAATCTCACCACTCTGCTTACCTACCTTTACCATTACATGCCGCAAAAAGCCCTGTTCGGTGTCTTCGTTATACGGCTGCATTTTAAAGGACTTCATCATTCCCTTGATGGTTTGAATAATCTCATCCGCTTTCGGATCATGGATGAGGGACCAATCCATTGGTACAATCTGGTGAGTATTGGGGGCATACAGACCACTAATAATCTCCTTCTTTTTATTCAAACCAAATGACATAACGTTTTTGTTCCGGTAACCATGTGGCTTTTCCATAGTTATGATGGGCTCCGGCTTTCCAAAAGGTTTCATTAGCTCATCGATCGTTTTCTGCTTGAAACGCTTTTGTGCCTGCTCGTTCATGTGGTGTATCTGACATCCACCAGCCTCACGGTAATAGGAACTTGGAGAGTTCACACGATCTTTTGAAGGGCTTATCACCCGCTTCAGCTCCGCGTTAAAATAGCGTCCTTTTTTTGAAATGGTCACTTCAGCTGTTTCACCAGGCAACAGATTCAATACCTCAAGCTGCTCCCCTTCCCACTCAACAATGCCTTTACCTTCCATGGTCAAACCTGAGCAGGTTACCTCTGTGGTTACATTTTTCTTGCCCTGCTGGCTCTTATCCGTAGCATTCTTGCCTTGAGATTTTATGTTTTTTCGATTTCCATGCGGTGAGGATTGTTTGTTATTCTGTTTTTCCGATTGATGTTGTTTCTTGCTAGTTTTTTTATATCCTTGATTCTTTTGTTTAGTCATAAGATACTACCCAACTTTTCTTCTAATATGTTTGACATTCAATTATAAACTACCCAAAGCTGACCGTAAAATGTATTAGTGTAAAAGCGGTGGATAGGTTTTTCCAGTTATCTACCTTTTAAGAAATAGGACAACATTTCTTTTATCATTTACATTAAATAACATAGTTCTTCAAGTTAGTATAACACTTCAATACATCCCACCCTTAATAATAAGGCTTACCTAACTATATAGAGTTAACTAGAAATCAAAACAAAAAGAGGAATTCACGGATCCTAAAACGAAACTAATATGTAGAAGAAAGGAGAATTTTATGAAACCACCTGTAGCAAAACGCATTTCACATTCTCATGAATTGCATGGCGATGTACGAGAAGATGACTATTATTGGCTGAGGGATCGTGATAATCCGGAGGTCATCGATTATTTAAAGGAAGAAAATCACTATTACGAAGAAATCATGAATCCATTAGAAGAACAATTCGAACAAATTTACCAAAGCATGGTAGACCGTGTTCCTGATTCAGAAGTGAAAGTGCCTGTGGAGCATGGGCCATTTTTCTACTATTCACGCTTCGACAAAGACAAGCAATACCCAATCTATGCACGTAAGCACGCTGCAAGTCGAGAGTCTTTGCCAGAAGCAACAGAGGAAGTAGTGCTCGATCTAAATGAATTAGCCACAGAGGATGAATATTTAAATGTGACCGTACAGCGCATGAGTACTGATCATAACCTTCTTGCTTACTTAGAAAATCGAGATGGCTCTGACCGTTTTACCATCTACATAAAGAACATGGAAACTGGTGAGCTTTTACCTGATCGAGTTCCGAATGTCTTTTTGATTGGCAGTTTGGAATGGAGTCGTTGTGGTAAGTATATTTTTTATGTGACTGTCGATGAACAACAGCGCCCGTTCAAGCTATGGAGGCATCGTCTGGGAAGTGATGTAAATAATGATGAACTACTTTATGAAGAAAAAGATACCACATTTACATTATTCATGTCGAAATCTCAAAGTGGTAGATTTATAATTGTTGAGTCAAGTTCGAAAACAACGAGCGAAATCCGCCTAATAGATGCAGATTCGCCGCTATCATCGATACAGCTGTTGGATGAACGCCGAGATGGGATCGAATATGATGTTGAGCATTGGGGTGATGACCTTCTCATACTGACAAATGAAGAAGCGTTGAACTTTCAGCTACTCCGTTGTCCTATCGATGATCTTAATTCAAGGGAAAAAGTTATTGAGTATAACGAGAATCGCTATCTTCAAGCCATGTATCCGTTTCAAGACAGGTTACTACTATTTGGACGGGAGGATGGATTAACGCAAATTTGGATGCTACGTGATGATCGTTTAGAAAAAATCGAATGGGATGAACCCCTATATACCGTTTCTTTGATATCTCACCAAAGCTATGAGGCGAAGGAAGTACTACTTCAATATGAGTCCCATATCACTCCAAGAACAACTTACGGGCTAAATTTGTTGACTGGTGAGAAGCGTAGGTTGCAAGTTGAACCGATTAGCGGTGAATTTGATCCATCCCGCTATCATCAAGATCAATTGTGGGTAGTAGCCGATGATGGAGTTAAAGTCCCGATGACGGTTGTCTATCAGGAAGACGCACTAAAATCTGGACCCGCCCCATTGGTTCTGGATGGATACGGATCATATGGAGCAAACAGCGATCCACATTTTAGTCCTTATCGCCTGCCGCTTCTGGACAAAGGAATTGTATTTGTCACAGCACAAGTGCGTGGCGGATCAGAAATGGGACGGAATTGGTATGAAGACGGAAAAATGCAGAATAAACGAAACACGTTCACCGATTTTGTAGTTGCAGCTGAGTATCTTATTGAACATGAATACACTACTCCAAGCAAAATGGCTGCTCGCGGAGGAAGTGCGGGAGGCATGCTCGTAGGTGCAGTGTCCAATATGGCTGGAGACCTATTTCAGGTCATTGTTCCTGAAGTACCTTTCGTCGATGTAGTCACGACTATGCTAGATGAAACCATACCCCTTACCACATTAGAATGGGATGAATGGGGCGATCCACGAAAGCAAGATGACTATTTTTATATGAAATCATATAGCCCGTACGATAATGTGGAAACAAAAGACTATCCACATCTATATATCACAACTGGCATAAACGATCCACGAGTTGCTTTCTGGGAACCAGCCAAGTGGGTTGCACGACTAAGAGCCATGAAAACCGACGATAACACCCTTCTGCTCAAAACAAACATGGGTGCCGGCCATTTCGGTGCATCAGGCCGTTTCAACCATTTAAAGGAAGCAGCTGAATGCTATGCGTTTATTTTGGATAAGCTTGATGTTGCTTTCGAATAAAAATTCAAAGTTTTAAAAAGACCCCCGAAGATTAGAGTAGAGCTAAAAATCTAACTTTCGGGGGTTAGTTCTTATTCGGGGGTTGGGTTTTTATTAAGTGGTTATGACTTCCTCACTACCTTTGAAACACACTACACATGTGTTTTGATAGAAAGATAATAATAAATACGATACGCATATATTTTATTTTGCGTGAAGATACACTCTTAAGAATTCTTTTATGGAAAATTGTTTGTTAATGTAAAAAACTCTATTGTTCCTATCCTTAAATATTTCTTTGAATAGTATCGTTGTACTATGCAACAAATCAAAGGTACAGCAATGTGCTTACAGGAGATCATCTATTTACTGATAGTTATGTTAATAAACTCTAATAATCATTTTGAAACTAACCTCCATTCCCTACTCTGTTCAATCTTTATTTTTAAGGATCATGGATTTTGGTGGAGGTTTTTATATCGGTTTAAAAGTGGCAACTATTCATCTTCAACCCCAACAATCGTAATATCCATTACAACACTTAGATCCAAATTATTATATTCAGTTAATAATTGGTTGTTTGACTGAAAGATTAATAGATTCGGCCTCAACGGGAAACCACTATTCTGCTCAGTCACAATAGCTTTATCTCCATTATTTAGAAGTACAATTTTCCCATTTGGATAAGGGGATATGATTTTCAAAAAAGAAGGTAATATTTCTGGATCAAAATGTGTGCCAGCATTGCTCATGAGTAGTTCTATCGCTTCATCAGGTGTCCTCCCTGGCCTATAAGGACGATCCATCGTAACCGCGTCATAAACATCAGCAATAGCCGTAATACGTCCGTAAAGGTGAATATCTTCACCTTTCAAATTTCTTGGATAACCCGTTCCATCATATTTTTCATGATGCTGTAAGGCGATATGTGCAGCTAAAAGGCTAATTTTATCCTTGATTTTCACAAATCCATCCATGGGGTGTTTCTTTACTACCTCAAATTCTTCCTGTGTTAGTTTACCAGGCTTGTTTAGAATCTCTTGTGGGATATATAATTTGCCCAGATCGTGCAGCAACCCGCCTACAGCAATATCACTTAACTGGCTCCTGCTTAAACCTAGCTCCTTAGCTATATACAAACTTAACACTGTTACGGAAACTGAATGAGTGTATGTACCAAGATCATAGCCTTGGATACTTGTAATATCTATACCAATATCATCATTTGACAATACCTCAGACAAAATATCCTCCACCACATCTGTAATTTCTTCCATGCTTCTAACATGATCGGATTGATGAAAATTTTCTAATACATCTTTCGTAGTCGAGATAGCTTTTATTTTTGTTTCTTCAGTTAACGATTCCTGGAGTTTAATGTCTACACCTTCGAATCGTTCATCGCGTATCGTTAGACGTCGATACCCCATCTTTTTTAATCGTTCAATCATTCTGGATTGGAGTTTTGTTCCTTCTGTGATCAATCGAGCACCACTAAGGTTATAGATATTTTGCTCTAATATATCGTTTACTTTAACATTTTCTATATTTATATTTCGCATAATAAAGCATAAATTCCCCTTGCTACACATTTTATTACTATTAGATTATAGCTATACACTACTCTAGTTAATTATTGTACTTTGCAATGTATTTTTATATCTCTTCTATCAACACACAGCATTCAATATGATATGTTTACGGAAACATATCAACTGCTTAATCTGACAACCACTGCAATCATAATAATACGGACAAGGTGACTTCACGCGACTATCGGCCGATTCAAGAATGCGTTTCACGCTAGCATTCACGAACCGCCCTATTCTTCGTGACGTAAATTTCAGCGGTCTCGCCTGGGAGTAAATACGGCACTTCCAACTGCTTACCTTCCCATTCAGCGATTCCCTTATCGTCATTCGTAAAGCCTGTTCACGTCACTTTCCCCGTTTAACCTTTTTGCGGTGACTTGTCATGCGGTTTCACGTTGCCATGCTTAGCACCTTGTGGTTTCGTTTGATTATAATTAGATTATTGATGTTGCTTTTATGATTTGGTTGCTTTTTACGTTTACTCATAGTTATGACCTAACTTTCTTTTTGCCTTTGACCTTTCATTATAGCTTATCCCAGTAGCACAGTAAAATAAGGGAATCACTTAAACTCAAAACCTTTTAATTGGCATTTCATTAAAAGTTGAATATACTAGTAAACACATCAGAATTGAGGGAGTTTTTGAAATGACTCAAAAAATATATGTTATCCATGAAAACGCAGAATGGTCAGAACCCCTTTTCGACGCGCTCGACGCATTAGGTGTGCCGTATGAAGATTGGTTCATCGACCAAGGATCGATTGATTTGTCCGAGGCACCACCTGAAGGCATTTTCTATAATCGCATGAGCGCATCATCACATACTCGATCACACCGATTCGCACCTGAGTTCACCTCAGCAGTGCTTGCTTGGTTAGATGAACATGATCGTGTCGTCTTAAATGGCAGCCATGCACTCGACTTAGAAATTAATAAAGCAAGACAATATAGCGCCTTGCAAAAAGCCGGAATTCGCACACCGAAAACGATCGTCACCACTGGCACAGATCAACTAATCGAATCGGCGAAAAAAATGGATGCGCCGTTCATTACGAAACATAATCGCGCCGGCAAAGGGCTTGGCGTGCAATTGTTTTATAGCATCGAAGGCTTGAAACAATACGTGTACTCAGACGATTTCGAAGAGCCAATCGATGGCATCACATTACTACAACAATATATTGAGTCTCCTGATTCATCGATCACACGGTGCGAATTTATTAATGGGCAGTTTTTCTACGCGGTAAACGTCGACACATCAGAAGGTTTCGAATTATGCCCAGCTGATGCTTGTTCAATTGAAGACCAATTTTGCATGACGACCGAGAATACACGCGACAAATTTCAAATCATCACAGACTTTGATGATCCAATCATCACCCAATACGAGCAGTTTTTGAAACAAAATAACATTGCATTTGCGGGTATTGAATTCATTCGCGATGAAGCTGGATACCTGTACACATATGACGTCAACACGAATACCAACTACAATTCAAACGCCGAAGCTAAAGTCGAACAATTCGGCATGCAAGAAATCGCCAAAACACTTGTGCACTATCTCAATCAACAAATAAAAAACGAACAGCACGTCGGATAAATAAACAAAAATCGCACTGAGGACTTGATCCTTTGTGCGATTTTTTATTTGTAAAATATTATATGTAACCATTCAATTTTTTTGCTATAATTTTTCTAGTCTACTAGTACTTAACTTATCTATAAAACTAAGAGAGTACAACAAATTAAAGGGGAAATAATTTATGATGATTGGCTTTGAAGGCCCCATTTTAATTGTCGCCTTCATTCTTTGGATTGCTATAGTTATTTATTTGAAGTTAAAATCAAAAGCTACCAATTTGTATCTCTTTTTCTTCACAGTGTTTTACATATATCTATGTTTCGTTATTGATTATACACAATTCCCTATTATATTAAATGAGCAAATGGCAGAAGATTTTGGGCAAAATGTATGGACCGATGCTAACTTAATTCCTTTCAACCTTGAACATTTTGCTATAAAAACTTCAATACTTAATATAGTTTTAACCATCCCTTTTGGTTTTGGATTCCCCTTCATAGCCAAGGCTACTTTTAAACGTATGGCGACTGCTGGTCTACTTATTGGGATCTCTTTAGAAATGCTCCAACTAATTATGGCATTACTAATAGGTTTTACAACTAGATACGTAGATATTAATGATGTCTTATTTAATTTTCTTGGAACACTCGCGGGTTATACACTTTTTAAAGTTTTTGTACGATTATTCAAGATGTCTATCCAAAAGTTTAATATCCAATTAAATTCCTTTTTAAAGTATGTATATAATGACGATTAGAACTTCAATTTTAGCTTTCTCCAATGGGTTAGCAATTTTTTTCTGATCATAAATCGCTCGTAAAACAATTGCTAACTTATCCAAATGATTATCAAATCCTAACTATACAATCACTCCAACGAATGCTCATCAACTAATTGATCCACATGGTCCTGAAGTTCTTCTACCTCTGCATCACTCAAGCTCACCTGTTGGTTAAACTCCTCTGGTTCTTCAGGCAGTAAAATCGTCTGAGGTTGATCTAACGTCACTTCTCCCTCTTCGCCATTAGTCGCCGAATATTCAATCCGTGACTCAACGAATTCATGATCCTCATTATAATAGTCTTCAATTACTCTCGAGACAACATTTTCACCGTCATTATAAAACTCTGTGTGAGAATTTACTTTAGTATAGGCTCGGTCATCATGTAAGGAATCCGGTGTAACGAAAGCCTCTGTTTCGACTTTAGTCTGCTCACCAAATCCAACTTCCTAGCCACAGCCTGTTAATACTATAATAGTTAAACCAATTAAACTGGCCAACACAATATATTTCAATTGCTTCAACACCTAACACTCCTCTACTTAACTATTGACTAACCAACTCACGAAACGCCTCATCAGGATTCTGATGCACGGATGTTAAATCGCTATATGATCCTTCAAAAACGATTTTTCCATCATGTAGCAAAAAGATATGGCAGTTAACATGCTCTAGTTCTTGTAGCGTATGCGTTGACATGACCACGTATTGACCAGAACTCCTAGCAACAGACTCCAAACGATTTAACACGTTTAACCGCGAATCAGGATCAACACCTGATGTCGGTTCGTCAAATATGTATAGCTTCCGATCAAGTGCACACATCGCCGTCACCATCAACCATCTTCTTTCACCAAGTGACATATCACCAAGCTTCAAATGCCATAAATGCTTAGCAAGTGATTGCTCTCTTTCATTCATACCATCGAAGAAGACAGGGTTGTGCACGTCAAATGGCTTCGAGGCCGTCTTCAAAAATAATCGCACCAAATCTTTACCTTTCAATGCATTCAAAAACGGAACCCCTTGGACTTGATAAGCTATTTCAGACTGCTTTACCCATTCTCTCAATTCACCAGCATTTGGTTTTAGCGAACCAGCCATAATATTAAACAACGTCGTCTTACCCGATCCATTCAACCCTAGTACGACATTTAATTGATCAGGTTTTAACCCCACATTAACATTGTCTAAGATCTTCTTTCCGCCCTCTTGATACCGAAAATCCATATTCACAATTTCCACACCAACACCTCCTATTGTCGAATCGTCCTGGATTCTAAATTCGCAAGTTTAATGGTTACTAGGCCAATGATCATATATATGCAACCTACGCTGGCCAGGGTCAACATATTCGTTACATCCACAACATCAGAAATAATAACCGCTTCAGCTACGCGCAAAATAAATTCAGCCGGATTAATTAGAAACAACGGAGATTGCACCCCAACCATATCGCTCGTTAGATACATTAAAACGATGGTCAGCAAACTAAACGCCGGCGCAATTGAATCCTCCTTAAATGGTAAGGTCATGATCCACGAAAAGAACAGCACTACTGGAATAAAGGTCACAGCAATTAAGAGTAAACTATTCATAATCAACATGAATGGATTCATTTGAAATAGCAAAGCAACGACTAAATTGAACACGATCATCGATACAATCAGAAACAACAAGTTCGCTAAACCTTTTCCGAAAATAATTGAGCGTTTTGACCCTGCAATAAAACTAAACATCTTCAAAAACCCCTCTTCACGCATCATAAAAAGGGACACAGCTGTATTAATCACCGCCGAAATTAAAATCATGAGGCTCCAAAAAAAAGCCAATACCAAATAGGCTTCTTGCTCTTGAGGTCGATTAACAAACCAGTTGCTATAATTAATGAGGAAAAGGATTAACGGAATGAAAACGACCCAAAATAAATTCATCTTATTATAAACATTTCCTTTTAAAAACAAACTAAAAAATTCATACGTCTTGGTCATATTACCTTCCTTTCGAGAAACAAATTCAAATTAGTTATACTAACAATTATATTTGACCCGATTGCATATAACATTAAAAGCAATATCTTAATAATTTTAATCTATTCAGACTCCTCATCAAGAAATGCTAAGCTTTCGTTTGTTTAAGTACACCTATTTACTTTCAAGTTTTAAGGCATCAACATACTGTTTAGCTTCCACTAATGAAAGCCCCATTGTTTCTCGAACCTTTTTTACCGCTTCGACATCATTACCTTCATCAAGCAATTCTCTTAATTCATTATTTATTGGCTTTTCAGGGACATCAACTTTTTTAGAAATTTGTTCTAGATTATAATTCATGTTCTTAACACGACCATCTAGTTTATTGACCGCAAAGAGTAGATAAACTCCAATAAATAATATCAGTGTTTCTAAAAAATTAACTTCCATGTTAGTACCCCCAACTACCATTTCATCTAAGAATCGTATCCACTAGTGACATAGCTTTGACTATTCTAGATCCGTAAAATGACCAATATTAAAAACAATCCAATTGTCATATATACAATATATCTTTCTTTGTTAATCCCTTTTTTTAATTCCCACATTCCAAGTGTCACTAAAAATGTTCCGCCCAACAGAGCTGAAATAATCATCAAAATTATTAACATTATTAATCCCCCCTCCACTCCGTTTTACATATGTCTTTATTTAACTCGTCAGCATGATGAAAAAATTAGACCCCATAATTCAGTAAACTCGCTACTTTAATTGAATAACACTCTTAAATTAATTTTACACTCTCATCATGTAACCTTCCTTTCAAAGAGTAATATAGAAAACACTTAATTTCCTTCATTATTGCTACACTATGTATGTATCAAATTCCAAATTTAATCAATCATTTTTACATATTATATCAGATTACCATAAAAATAGGAGTTAGAAATTGAAATTTCTAACTCCTATTTTCCGAGCTCTACTGCCCCAGCAAGTTTTTTATTGAATGTTTAAAAGAGTTAATATCTCAATCTATCAACCTATTACTGAGTGATCGCGTCGTATGATTGAACTAAACCATTACCATAGTAATCTGGGTTACCTAAATCGTTTGCTGTTGTTTGTAGTAACGAGCGTAATTCATCATTTGTAAGATTGGGTTTTGCTTCCCAAACTTGTGCTGCAACACCAGCAACATGTGGTGAAGCCATTGATGTACCATCTAATGAATCATAACCATTACCTGGTACAGTACTTTGCACACCAACGCCTGGAGCCGCTAATTCAACGTCTGGACCATGACTTGAGAAGCTTGCACGATTATTATTCTGGTCAACAGCTGCTACCGCAATAACCGAATCATATTTTGCTGGGTAACCAACTGTGTCACCCCAGCCCCATGAGTTACCACTATTACCAGCTGCAGCTACAACTAATAAACCTTCAGAGTTAGCCATATCTGAGTACTCTTTTAGAATTGATGAGCTTGAAGAACCACCTAAGCTCATATTAATAACGTCCATATCATTTTGAATAGCCCACTCAATTCCTTCAGCAATCCCAGCATAGGAACCACTACCATCGTCATCTAACACCTTAACAGCGTGTAACGATGCATCAGGAGCGACGCCAACAACACCTGTATTGTTATCGTTCGCACCGATTGTACCTGCAACATGAGTTCCGTGTCCTTGTCCATCAGCATAAGGTGAATCACCAAACACTGAGTGGCCACTTGATACATTTAAATCTTCGTGTGATCGATCGATTCCAGTATCTAGAACCGCAACATCAACACCTGCTCCTGTATAGCCATTGTTTTGTGATGTATCACCTTCTACATGAGGAACTCCCCAAGGTGTATCTTGAGCATATGCTTCTGCTTCTGCATTTTCTTCAACAAATTTAATCTGGGGATGATTACTTAGTCCATTTGCTTGTCCTTCAGTTAATTCCAAATGATAGACGGGTAACAAATCAAATTCATGTAAGACCTTATCACCCTCGACACCGAAAGCATTAAGCAAACCTTTCTTAGCTGGGCCATCAAACTGCACCAAGTATTCGTCAGTGCTTTGGCCATTACCTTCTTCAGCGAACACCGTATGCATTGGTACTAAGAACAATACCAGCATACTCACGACAACAATTAACTTCTTCACAATCATGTCCCCTTTCCAAATTTTTGTTATGACTTTCACATCATAACTTTGATTCGCACCACTAACTTCAACACAACATCTACATGTGTAACTAGATTATTCGATGGCTTGCTTTTTCAATTACAAAATAGTAGACTACGTTTGGTTGGTTGATTGATCACTTGCTAGTTTAGATTCAGATTGATCAGCAACGAGTTATGAAGAAGTTAATGAGCGTTATAGTCACACTATCACAGACAAAAAAATGATGCGTTTGGACTCACGCATCATGTCACTCGATTATATCTGAAATACTACTTATTACTTTCATAGACTAAATAATTATAAAAATAGTAATAATTTTCGTCTTTTTTTGTTAAGTTATGTCGAAATTACTCGCAATCTTGTAATTTATTCAATTGATTATCTACTTTTTCCACAAAATTCTCATGATCAATCACACTGAACAAACTTCTAGCATTCATAAAACACGTTCGTGCTGCCTCAAGATCATCCAATGTTTTATAGCAATGCCCTTGAATAAAATAAGACTCTCCTAATCCATGAAAAGTAAAATGTCTCTTGCACAATCGAATGGCTTCATCGCAATATGATAAGCTTTCTTCAATTTGATGATCCATTAAGTGTGCTCGCCCAAGATTATATAACAATCCTGTCTCTAATTTAGTTTCATACAATGGAATCAGCCTTAAATTCTTTAATGCTATCTCATAATAATTGATGGCTGATAAATAATCCTCTTTTTCGACATAAATATTACCTATATTTGATAGTATATGCACTTCTCTTTCAGAAGCTGTTTTATTAGTCGTTTTGGCTAATTTCAACGCATCTTGTAGCACTGATAAGGCTTGGTCAAGATTATTTTCTAGGTAACGAATCGCAATCGCTTTATGCCATAATAAGAATTGTTGGAAATGTGTTATTTCCATTAAAGGACTATTTTCCTCCGCTTTAACTAAACTCATAAGTGACTGAAAATCTTTAGTTTCAACTAGTACCCTAGCTTGCCGTTCAACTTCCATTATATAATCAAATCTCTCATTATTAGATGCGAACAAAATATAATCCACATCCACTCCGAGTCGCTCTGCTAGCTGATATAAAATATGTGAGGCTACATTTTTATTGCCTGATTCAACTTGGCTAATATAAGCCTGTGTACAGATCCCATCTGATAATTCTTTTTGTGATAGGCCATAATAGTTTCTTAGATCCTTTATTTTTTCGCCGATCCGTTGTTCATCCATCAATGTTTCCTCCTCAGTATTAAAATATAACTATTTTTATATTTTGTGATGTCTGTGCTAGATAACCGTATTAAATACCCTAAATTATTTGACTATTGCTTATATTTAGTTAATACTGATATTTTTATAATGTTATATAATGAAATCATATATGACAAGGAGGGTTTACCATGAAAAAAGTTTTTTATCTCTTATTCAGTCTTTCTTTAATCGTCTCATTTACTTCAACGTACTCTGCTGGTGATTTATCAGCTAGTGATTCAACAAGCTTGGGTGACAACTACGTGACGACCAGCGGAGAAATTGAAGATGATTTAGGTAGTATTGATTAACATGAATTTATAGTCACAAATTTTTAGTACCGAATAACAGGAAACATTTATGAATTTACCAGTTGATTCATTTTGTTATGATGTACAGAATCATGTGAGATCTAAACATGGTTCTGTACTTTTTTATTAATCATGGATCAATGCAGGTTAGGAACAATGGTGAGGTAAATACTTAACAGACTTTTTAATACTTATGAAGTAAGACCTTGAGGATAGGTGTTTCGAGTTATCAATGTAATCTATCATACAATTATCATCATACTCAAAAATATTCCATTAATCAACTCATGTCGAATCACTTGAGTTTCATTAACTTGAAAATACAATGTGCAAATCTAAGAACAATTAAGCCGTGATTATGTTGCATGGACTGGGTTTGTGGATACTAAAAATAAATATAGTTAATTTTTTGAATTATTTGACTTTAATTGGTTTTATTCTTAGGATTGGAGTAACTAACACTTCATTCAGTGGTACATGGAAATTCGGTCAAAGTAATATCTATTAAGAAAGGAGGGGTTCGTTATGAAAAAAGGATTAATATTCCTATCAATCTTGACTTTGTTTATTTTACCAGCTTGTGATGGTAAAAATGATTTATCTGGAAAAACGTTTGCAATTAGTCAAAAAGCAATAAGTCTGATCCCACCAGATGTATCTAGAGAAGAGATTGATGATGATGATTGGTATAAAACTTTTCTGACATTAGAATTTTTGAATGAAAATGAATTCACAAGTACTCAACTTGGAAAAGGCACATATGAATTGGATCGTGATGATAAAGAATTTACAATTCGTTTTGAAAACAACAATGAACACTTAGAAATTGGTTTTAACTTAGAAGAAAGTAAAAAAGACTTTAGTAAGTATTCTGCAGAAATTAATAATCTTGATTTTCAACCGCTAGATGATAATGAAGTAAGCCATTTTCAAAAATTTTATATGAATATAAATTTAGCTATGGAAAATGAGTATGAATTTATAAGAGAATAACAAAAACCCCTTTCACTCTATTCAAAGATGAACAAGTGAGAGGGGTTGCATTTTAGAACCAGTTAAGTGGTTCTGGTTTCGTATTTTGGAGGATGTGTTTCGTTTCTGTATATTCTTCAAGACCGAGCTTACCTAATTCACGACCAATACCTGATTGTTTATAGCCACCCCATGGTGCATGTGGGAAGTAAACGTTGAATTCATTAATCCAAACGGTACCCATGCGCATTTTCGCAGCACAACGTTCAGCTTTGGCGACATCATTTGTGAATACGCCACCCGCAAGGCCGTAAATCGAGTCATTTGCGAGTTGCACGGCTTCTTCTTCACGTGTGAATTTCTCGACAGTAATAATCGGACCGAATGCTTCTTCTTGAACGATTTCCATATCTGTCGTGCAGCCAGTGAAAATCGTTGGCAAGTAGAAGAAGCCGTCTTGTAATTCGGGATCGTCTGGACGACTACCGCCAACAGCTATTGTTGCACCTTCTTTAATGCCTGTCTCAACGTATTTTTCGACTTTTGCGAGATGTTCTGCTGAGATGAGTGGTCCCATTTGTGTATCTTCATCAAACCCGCTTCCAATTTTGAATTGTTTTACGCGTTCAACAAGAGCTTCGACTAGATCGTCGTGAATGCTTTCTTCGACGATTAGACGTGTACCTGCTGAACAGATTTGACCCGCGTGGAAAAAGACACCGTTTAATGCTTGATCAACCGCTAGTTCAAAGTCAGCATCAGCAAAAATCACGTTCGGATTTTTCCCGCCTAGTTCAAGCGCTAAGTTCTTAGCATTCGTGCTCGCTGCTTGCATGATCTTCTTACCTGTCACAATACCGCCGGTAAATGAAATCAAGTCGACATCGTGATTCGTTGATAGCTCAGAACCCGCATCATGACCAGCACCAAGGATAAGGTTAGCGACGCCTTTCGGTACACCCGCTTCTTCCATTAATTCAAAAGTTTTAAGCGTTGTCAGTGGTGTAATTTCACTTGGCTTCATGATCAGTGTATTACCCGCTACTAAAGCTGGCGCTAGCTTCCACGACGCTTGAAGTAGTGGGTAGTTCCACGGCGTAATCTGGCCACAAACACCAACTGGTTCATGGACAACTTTGCTAATCGAGTTCGGTAGTGGTGATTCGATGATTTCGCCACCGTTTTTGTCCGCGATCTCTGCGTAATAGTGGAATACACCGGCGATATCATCCATGTCGCCGCGGCTTTCTTCTACTGTTTTACCTGTATCTAATGATTCTAAGCGCGCTAGTTCTTCACGGTCACGCTCGATGAAGTCAGCGATTTTACGCACGATTTTACCACGTTCTGTCGCTGGCATTGTCGCCCAATCACCTTGGTCGAATGCTTCACGTGCAGCTGCGATCGCTGCTTGTGCATCAGTTTCATCACCTTCTGGAACAGTTGCGACGACTTCTTGGTTATAAGGGTTAATGATATCACGCGTTTTGCCAGAATTCGCGTCGACCCATTCCCCGTTAATGTATTGTTTTTGTTTTAACGTCATTATGATCAACTCCTATTGGTTAAGGTTTAATATAACATCAAGACGCTGCCAATCAATTAACAGCGCCTTGTCTAAATTTTAGGCTTCAACTGCCCCTGCGTCTTTCGAATCGACACCGTGACGGTAGAATGGTAAATCCTCAGCTTCTAACGGTTTCTTGCCACGAATTAAGTCCGCTGCTTTCTCGGCTAACATTAATACTGGCGCGTGAATATTACCATTCGTGACGTATGGCATAGCTGATGCGTCCACAACACGTAAATTGTCTAAGCCATGAACCTTCATTGTCTTCGGATCAACAACGGCCATCGGATCTGATTCAGGCCCCATTTTCGCTGTACATGATGGGTGAAGAGCTGTTTCCGCATCTTTTGCGACCCAGTCTAAAATCTCCTCATCTGTTTGTACATCTGGTCCTGGTGAAATCTCGCCACCATTATATTTTGCCATCGCTGGTTGCGACATCATCTTACGCGTAATACGGACTGCTTCAATCCACTCACGACGATCCTGCTCTGTTGAAAGATAATTATAAACCATGCTTGGATGTTGTTTCGGATCTTTAGAACGAATTTTTAGTGAACCGCGTGCATCCGAATACATCGGACCAACGTGAACTTGGAAACCATGATCCGCTTCAGCTTTTTGACCATCATAACGAACTGCAAGTGGTAAGAAATGATACATCAAGTTCGGATAATCTACTTCTTCGTTCGAACGGATAAAACCGCCACCTTCGAAATGGTTTGTCGCAGCTGGGCCCGTGCGGCCGAAAATCCACTGCAAGCCAATCCAAGGCATTTTCGCTTTACTCAAGTTCGGCTGTTCTGAAACAGGCTCTGGGCATTCATATTGAATATACGCTTCTAAGTGGTCTTGTAAGTTTTCACCAACACCTGGCAAATGAACAACTGGATCAACACCAACTGAACGTAAATGTTCCGCATCGCCGACACCTGATAATTGAAGTAATTGCGGTGTGTTAATCGCCCCACCTGATAGAATCACTTCACCTGCTTCGACATATTGAGTCTTCCCGTTTCGCTTATACGTTAACCCTTGCGCACGACGACCACTAAAGTCAATATGTTGCACGAACGCTCGTGTTTTAACCGTTAAGTTTTTGCGCTTCATTGCTGGACGTAAATACGCACGTGACGCTGACATACGACGGCCATTACTGACGTGCTTATCAAACGGACCGAACCCTTCTTGGCGGTAGCCGTTTACGTCTGGTGTCCGGTTATAACCCGCTTCAACCGCTGAATCGAAAAACGCTTGGAACAACGGATTTTTCGCCGGGCCGCGCGTTAAGGTGAACGGACCATCATGGCCACGATACGGATCATCTTTGTCCGCTGCGACCGTATTTTCTAAACGTTTGAAGTATGGAAGACAATGGGCGTAATCCCAATCATCCATCCCTTCATCTGAACCCCAACGTTCATAGTCCATCGGGTTACCACGTTGATAGATCATCCCATTAATCGAACTCGATCCACCTAATACTTTACCACGAGCGTGCGAAATACGACGACCACCCATGTAAGGTTCTGGATCTGATTCATACTTCCAATCATATAGACTCTTACCAGCCGGGAATGGTAACGCAGCCGGCATTTGAATTAATAAATCCCACGCATAGTCACTACGACCTGCTTCTAACACTAAAACACTCTTCTTGCCATCTTCACTCAGACGGTTTGCCATAATCGAGCCCGCACTACCAGCTCCAACTACAACGTAATCATATCGTTCTGCCATATGAAAAACCTCCTCGATTATTTGAACTAACATTAGGGCAACAACGAATGACTTTTATATGTTTAAAAGGGGGGTTGTTTGCATGTAAAAAATAAGTCATTCATTGTCACATTAATTTTATTAAATTATTTTTTAACGAATTTAACAACTTTAATTTACCATACTCTGAGGAGGTTGTAAACTATATAAACTAGCTTAGCGGAAGAAACTAAATGTTCGCACTATTTTACTTCTTAAGTTGTTGAAAATAAAAAAGGTTCACAACCACCTTGTTAGCGGCTGCGAACCTTTTGTTAATTGAGATGATATTAATCTCTATTACACATTCTTTTTTCTAAAGACCACAAAAACCAAGAATAAGAAAATCATGATATAGATGATATTCCCTACAAATAATTGACCTACGGATAAGTGGGTCATTGATGCAATGTCGCCAACACCACCGATTTGGTTACTTAAATTCAACATGTTAAAAGGATTCCATTTGACCCATTCCCATTTTTCAATAGCCAAGAATAATATACCTGACACAATGGAAGTAGCAAAATAGAATATGATACCAATCACAACGGAAACCGCTGTATTTCTAAAAACACAAGATAATAATAGTACTAAACTAATGATCAACCATACACCTATAAAGTTACCTAATGTAGTGAATAGAAACGATTGTATTAAGCTCATTTCTCCATTCACATTTTGTGAAAGGCTTAAATCCGGTAATACAAGAAATTTTAGTATGATGGCTATAATAGCCGTGCTTACATATAGACTGATCGAGTAAATAAGCAAAGTAATACACTTACTTATAATAACCTGTGTTCTGGTATAGTTACGGTAAAGTAAGTTTTTAATTGTTCCGTATTGGAATTCCATTGTAATAATTGTACTGGCTTGAATAATCATAATAAAAACAATCCAAGCATAAGCGCCAAATGCAGATGTAAACATATTCTCTGCGTCAAAAAAATCCGATGTTGTGTTAGCCGTAATGGCTATTAAGATCATTATTAATGTTACAGCACCAAATAGAATGAAAGTCGATTTCTTTTTATATAATTTGAAAAGTTCTTGTTTGATCAATATACCCATGTAATTTCTCCCGTCTTTTTAAATTAAACTGTTTGTAAATTATTGGGAAACCCCTGTTTTACTTCTCGCCGCTGGAAGATCTCTTTTCGTCTAAAATTTGTAAAAATGCCGTTTCTAAATCACCGTCTTCGGCATCTTTTTTAATCTCTTCCACAGTCGTTTCTGAAATAATTTCGCCATTATTTAAAATTAAAAGTGTGTTGGTCACCTTCTCTAATTCACTTAAAATATGGCTTGAAATGAAGAATGAAACCCCTTCATCAGCACGTTTTAAAATGGCATTACGCACATCACGGATGGCTTGAGGATCGAGTCCGTTCATTGGCTCATCTAAAAAAATCATTTTAGGATGATTTAAAAAGGATAGAGCAACGCCTAATTTCTGTTTCATTCCCAATGAATAAGTTTTAGCCTTTTTATGTATATACTCAGACATATTCAAATCATTGATTATTTGATTGATTTCCTCACTATCACTTCCTTCATGAAACAATTTTAGGTTGTCATAACCCGTTAAAAAGGGATATATTCCAGGTTGTTCAATCAAAGCACCTATCTTAATAGAAGAATGATTCAAATTAGGAACTTCCTTACCTTCGACTCTCATAACACCACTTTGATAGTCTGTTAAACCCAAAAGCACATTCATCAGCGTTGTTTTTCCGGCGCCATTCTCTCCGATCAACCCAATGATCTCTCCTTGTCCCAAAGAAAGATTAATATTCTTTAAGAGTTCCTTCCCTCTAATTTTCTTATTAATATTCTCGGCTATTAAAATTGTCACATTAAAACTCCTCTGCTTTTTGATTGATTAATAGACATTATAAGTCGATCAATAATGGTGGACTTCCATCTCCTTTAGGTAGTCCTAAAATTTTATAACCTCCTTAGTGATCAACTTAATCTTACTGTATCATAATATTGTTAATTTTAGGTTTAAATTTCAAAATTTTAAAATCGATTATTGTGACTTTTTTAGTTGATATTGGATGCATCCTATAACAAGACTGTTAGTTTCAATATCGGCGGTAGGAGAGCAACTTTTGCTGGGAAGAAGCCTTTCCGACATCTACCATCATGGCTGTGAAGAGGTTCTTATCAGTATTTTCATATAGTACTACAATCGAACAAGTGTCTATCGTTTTACTGTTAGTGATTCTGATTTAACAAAAAAGCTTCAACAATTTTATTATAGATTTCTGGCTGATCGAGATGCACAACATGACCTGCGAAAGGAATGATTGACACATGAATATTTCTATTCATTTTAGGATATTTAATCGCTCCAATAGTTTCATGTTCATTCTGTTCACCGACTATAAATAAAACGGGCATCTCGAGCGAAGCCAAATCTTTTGTCTCTTCAAATGGATACCAATCTTCACCTAGTACGGAATCTAGCAATTCTCTCCAGTCACCGTCATGAATATTATCAAAATAAGCAACAGCTTCTGGATTCTCTAACATTTTTGCTATATTTTCTGATTCTTCCTTATCCATTTCATCCCAATTAGTTGGTTTCTCTGGAATAATGCCAGATAACGTTAAACTCTTTACTCTCTCTGGATGATTTTTAGCAACTACTAATCCAACGAGTGCTCCTATAGAACATCCGACAATATGTGCAGAATGAACACCTAAGTTTTCGAGAGTTTCGGCTAAATCTCTCGCAGAGTCATGAAAATAATCAGATAGATCGTGCGATACAGATTTTCCATGCCCGCGTAAATCTGGTAGGATAACCTTATAATTTTGTTTAAAATAATTTTTTTGCACATCAAGCTCCGTTTTTCCTGTTTGCAAACCTGTATGGAGAAAAACAACCTCTTCCCCTGTTCCAGTTATTTCTGTATGTAAAATCATAAGAAAACACTCTCCTTTCAACATTGAATTACCATAAACCTTACTTAGTCCATTTCATCACACAAAAAATTGCATCTCCTTGCAATATCAAGCTCGTTACTTTTAGAGAAGATTAACCTTTGTCTATATTGGATTTCAGCTCACCGATCCAAGTTTCCTCCAAATTCTACTCATTCGCTTCACCTTACATATGAACTAGAAAAATAACGGCTTCACTTTTCCGTTAACCTGCCAAGTAAATTGAGTAATGCTCTATTCTACTTTACCGAATTAATACCAATAATCATCACTTCAAGTCAAAGTGAATATGATTGTGAAAAAAGTCACCGGAAAAACGATTAGACCTATCTTATCCCAAATCGTAATCTTAGTAAGCTTAGATGATTTAGCCAATAAAGGTAACACAATCATTCCCAATACACTAACTAGAAAGATACCGACTGAAAAAAAGGTATAACTCATCCCTTCGAAGCCCCTTACAAAGAAAAAACCATAAATAACAACAACAAATGCCGTAAAAAATGTCAGCAATGGGGCTAAGTAATACTGCTCCATAAATTTCGAAATGATAAAAAAGAAACCATAAACTAACAAACCAAGCATTAAGCCAGCTACAAGTAAAAAATACAACCAATCCTCTCCTTCATTCCTAGTTTTCAACATTTAACAGGAAATTCCTTCTTACATGTCTAATTATGACTAGAGAACCAACACAAATTACTTAAGAAAATTTTCTTCTGAATATGCCTTATTAATAAATTCTAAACTATATTCAACAGATTTCTACAAACAAGATTAAACAGGTCACCCAAAATACACGCCTTTTCTATATACTTAATATAAGTTTTATAGGAAGTGGTGCGATTAGGAGCGAACCGTTTAATCGATTACATGGAAGCTGGTTTGAGATGGCATACATCGGGTATTTAATTAGTAAAACGAAGTGTTCCCTTAATTACTTAATCAATTTGAAAGGATAGATGTATGATAAAATGACGTAGTTGTTTATCTTGAAAATGAGGGTTACCAGGAAGAGGAATTTAGTGAGATTTCTGTACACAGATCCAAACCGAGCATAACTGCTAGTGTTATTTTTAGAGAAGAACCAGATAAAGTTTACTTTTACATGTATGACAATAGAATGCATTTATTTCTTTTATAACATAGGAATAATCATATTTGATTCATATAAAATATTTCACACTGTCTAGACTGAGTTATGTTAGAATACGTTTTTGCAGTAACTCTCTAACTTATTATTGCTCACTACATAATGGAAAAAGCGCCTAAGAACGTGAAATTATTTATATTGCAAAATTTATAAAGGAAGTGGGTGTTTATTAGATGCAAGTCCTTTTGGTAGTCATATCTGCTTTGCTGTCTATACTCAGTATTCTGCCATGGATGCTGGCTAAACTTGATTATGAATTTTTTAGTTTAGTAACATTAGGCCTCAAAGGTCCAGTGGGTCTATCACTCCCCTTAATTTATGCTGGTATAAGTGTGATATTGACTTTTTTCTTGAAACAGGGGAATGCCAAAATTACTCTACTAATTTGCAGTTCTGTATTTTTTGTTTGGAATCTAACTTTTATATTGATAGCGATCATATTAACATGAAAATAAAACGTTTTAACTAAAAACATTGCTTGAATATAAACATATGACGAGAAGTCTGAAAAACGGGATCAAAAGCGAGGCAAAATAACTTAAGTAGTTCAGTTTTTGAGTAGAAATAATAAAAATTTATTATTAAATGAGCATTGAATTACATAGTAATTTGATGTTCATTTTTCATTGTTATATCAATGTTCGCTTATATTTTGATTTGTTATTCATACAGGAAATATAGCCAAATCAGCAAATTCAAAATAATTAATGAAGACCTACAAAAAAGAGCAAATTTCTTATCGTAAACGCTCACTTTTTCTTAAGTACTATCATCATTTAGCATATGAACTTTAACAAGTTTTTTTATAATAAATAAGTGTTGCATGATCGTTTATCTTTTTACTAATCCCTGTTTTGTTATAGCCCAGTTTTTCATATAAATAACAATTTCTTTCATCCTCTAAGATTGTAGCTAACTCCCAAGTGATTGCTTGAGGGTACAGGTTTTCGATTGAAGTTATAGCCTTCTGAGCTACTCCTTTCCCTTGATAAGAAGGTAAAATAAACATCGGGCTTATCCAGAATTGTAAGTTTTCCTTCCATAAAATGCAGATAGCACCTACAAGTTTTTTATCAGCTAATATCTTATAAAAACCACCATTAGGATTATTTATTCTCGTAATTACTCTTTCGACAGTTTCATTTGCTGGGTTGGTTTCATAATCTTTATACTTATCCAAAAGTGGCATAAAAGCCTTAACTTGAATGTCAAAAATAGATTGTGCATCTTTATCAGTTGCTTTCTCTAACCTTACCTCCATAACCGCACCTACTTAATCAATTTAGTTATTTATTTTTCTACGAAAATCTAATAACTGTCTTCTTCAAATCTATTGCAACGAGTTCTCGACTTTTGTTCTTTTCTTTCTCTAAAAGAAATGTATGTAAACAGTAATAAACCTGCTATTGATAAACTATATGTTACTAATGAATAATAGCTATCCATATAATGATTTGAAATATATCCTTCACTATGAAGGTAACTCCCCCCTATAGCATGTAATATAGCAATTGAAATAAGAGAAAACACTAATATATTCAATATTTTAATCACAATACTAACTCTCCCTTCGAATCTTTTTGTTCTTTTCAAAAGACCGCGCTATATTTAATCCCCGCGTTCGGTGCAAATGAGTTCCAAAGATATTTATAATCTAAAAATAATGATTCGGAAAGTGATTCTAAAAAAGCTTCTAATAACTTGTGATATTATCATTTAATGACAGTTTCAATAATGTCTTCCTTTTAAAATATAGTAACCCGATTTCATTATTTCCTGCTATTCTTTTCAATAATATTTCGCAAATAGTCTTTTTTAATTACATAAACGAATATGATTTGAATAACCACAACTCCACCAGGAATTATACTAGCGATCCATACCAACGGATTGTTTACGGAAGATACATAAGAATGCACAACCGAATATGCAACTAAACAATAAGTTAAAGAGAGTATACTAGCAGTAGCATTTATATTTTTTATAAAATCATCCCCTATATATTTATTATAGACAGATTGTTAAAAATAGTAATTTAATTATGACATAGAATTTTCTGGGGGCAAAACTGCTGTACTTAATAATTATTTGTTGTAAAATTCAATCATATAACATAAACGATTATATAGGGACTTTGTCATTAATGTAGAATATATTTTATTAAAGGTTCAGTTCATGTTTATTAAATAGTTTTATTTACTATTTTAAATGTAACCAACCAACTAATCTCTGGAGGGATATATGAAAATTAAAGCCATTTATTTGTTACTGCTTATACTCTTGATACTAGTAGCATGTGAGGATTCTCCTGATGAACATGATTTTCAATTTAAAGGAGAAACGGAGAATTGGTCAGTAACTATCACTGGAGTTTATTCCCCGCGGGGAGAGGATGTTTACGAAAATGCTGATGCGACATTCACCTATAAAGGAGAAGAGGATATAAGGTCAATCGTTATTAGTACATATACGACAGGAAATCGAGCAAAAGTTTCTAAAGAGTTCGATCACCTATCAAGTAAGGAAACAGTCGAATCTAACTATGGAAATTATCGGTTTTGGCTATTGAATGAACAAGGTCATGATATTCTCGTTGATTTTAAATGGCGAGAAGGAGAGCGAAACACTAAACAAGAAGAAACTGTGAAATTGGATTTTGAAGAGTTGTAAACGCTAAACTAAAGTAGACAGTTATTGCTCGGTAATAGCGATTGAATTGACGGATTTTGATTTTTGATTTCGTAAAACTTTGATACAATTAATTTCAGACATTGCCAGCATTCCTTTCAACCTCCACTGTTTAATTGATTCGACACCAATAACAGTAGTGGTATTTGATTGGGCTGGCAAGTCTTTTTTTTGATTGCAGCGTTGTGTACTTTTTAGTTGCAAACTTCTGTACTTTTATCTTGCATTACACAGATATGTCCAGTGTCCTTAATTAATTATTTGTCTATACCTAACCTTTCCTTAGCACGCGGTACATTTTGTGAGTTACCAAAAGTGTTTTTCAATCTCTCTAATACTACTTCTTCTTCTATACCGCATTCTTTGAACAATGCTATTGATGCGACTACTTTCAAGAGTTCTTTAGCGAAATGCAGTTCAATCCCATTAAACCTATTCGCATTTCTTTGTTCATCATAATGTGTAAGGTGATTCCTTGTTTCTACCACCCTATTGATAAAGCTATCAGTCTTCTTACTGTTATTGAAAAGATATTGTTTTGTTTCCTGATCTAACTGTTTTTTGATTATATCTTTCAACCTACTGTTCAATGAGTATTCGTTCATATGCTTCAGTCTATTTAAAACTAGTTCCAAATCGCTTGCTTCTAACACTCCACCTAGTTTTTCCTTAACATTTTCAAAGATTTCATTTTTCCTTTCTTCATCAAATAATTTTCCGTAGTCTAATGCCCGATGATAAACTTCTAGACTTTTCACGGCATTCGTGAACTTATCTTCAAGATCTAAATGGGGATTAAAAACATCGCTGAAATGTAAATTATAAACGTTCTTCAAATCTTCTTCTTTGGCAAACCATTTATTACAGATTTCTTCAAACTGAACTTCAATACTTGGAAAGGTGAACAACATTTTATGGGAATGAAGTTTGTCGTTCATTTCATTCTCTCTCAAGGATACAAATAAATGGTATTTCTTAGGGCGGATTAATGGTTCTTCTTCAGTTCCCAGATTTTCATCTTCACCCCTTAAGATAATTCTTTCATAATTTAAACGTTCTCCCATCATTAAGGATATTAGTTTTTGGAAGCTAAACAACTTCTCTTGAAACCATTCAAAACCCCTCTGATCATCAGGAGTTAATTTAATAAATTCACTGTATTTAAATATACTTGCTTTAGATGAGAAGTTATGATTGAGATCATAACTATTCTTTATTTCAGCTTCAATACTCTGAATATAGTAAGGAATAACATCAGGCGGGGTGTAGGTTGTCGTTATTTCGGAAGTTTCTTGGTCTTCTTCCAAACGGAATGGACTCTTATTAAACCAATTTGTTAGATCCTCACTGTATAATTCCACCGCCTTGAATTGCACATCATTTTGACTACCAAAATGTCCTCCTGTAATAAAATAACTACATATAATTTTTTCTTTTTCTATGCCAGGCATATTGGTACTAAAATTAGTTTGAACGCTATCAAATAAAGTTACTTCCTCACCTTTTACGGTGAAACCATGAATGATTCCATAATTTGATGTTCTATTAACTGATTGAAGACCTTGGAATGACTCTAAAATATCCAAATAGATTGCATCTTCACCTGAATATAATGTACCTGCCAACTTTCTTTCAGGTTCTTCCGGTAACCACCAATACCCTTCGATTTCAAAGTCATCTTGCAATGTCAGTTTTTTCAAACTTACATTTCTATTCAATTCTTTTAACCTCCTATTATCTTTGATATTACATATTTCTACAATCACCCTGATATTACCTTCTTATACTTAACCAAAATGTAGTTGATTGTCACTCCTGATTCCGTTCAAATTCAAGTTCAACGCCTGATAAGGAAAACCGTCTTAACTCTTTATTTCTAAAACCATAACTACTTTAAAATCAGCAGGTCCAAACCCATCTTCTGGGTTTAATTTTATATTAGAAAGACCTTCACTAGTAACATCAATCCAATCCATAGCAGAACATAAGATGTTTCAATAGTTTTTCCCATCCATGTTTTCGTATTTAACTTCGAAGATACGGTCTTCATTTACTTTATTTCGAAAAATCAGTGATTAACTTTCATCAAGTTGTAAAGTATTAATGGCATACCTCTCCCTTAATAGATGCTTAACTAGCTGGTTCTTCATCCAACTCTTCATATTCACAAGTACAGCTAATGGCTTGACCACCACATTTAGGACAATATTCCGAATCACAGCCAATGGCATGAAAAAAAGACTTTTTTACTGCACAATCACTACAGTGAGTTAAGGAATCGAACCATTCGGGATCATTACTTACTTCTTCGCCAAATTTAACTCTTTTATATTCAGCACCCTTGATTGTGTAAGCTGGGAACATTTGTGATTCAACAATCTCAATAGCAAATTTATTACTGATTTCCACGCCATTATATATAACAAATTCATTTCTAAATTGCTCAATCAATAAAGCCTCTTCTTCCCAATATTCAGGACGAATATAATTATGTAATTCTTCATTCAGGAAATTCAGATGAAAATTGTGTATAAATTCAAAAAGAATAGCATAGATAGTAGAAAGTTCTTGCATATCTAATTCTAACTCAAAATGAAGAATTTGGTTTCTTAAATCAATTGCTTTTCTTATCACTGTTTCGTCGCTATGACTTAAATCAATCTTTATGATATTTTTCATTCTCTCTAATGCTTTTGTAACTGAAACAGTTTTACTAGGCTTATCTATATTTTCGTAAATAAAGAACTCATTTGACTGCCTTAATACTTCTTTAAAAAGCAGCTCCATTGATTGTACAAGGTCAACCAAAGAGAATCTCCAGTATCGTTTATAATCTTCAGGATAACCTACACCTGTGGCTAAATGATAAAAATATAATGAATTATGCAAGAAATCGTACGCATTATCTTTTAAAGACAGTTTCAATTATGTCCTCCTCTTAAACCATAGTTATCAATTTTCATTATTTCCTACTATCCTTGTTAACAATATTTCGTAAATAGTATATATAATTACATAGAAAAATGAACAACTGAATATGCAACTAAACAATAAATTAAAAATAGTATAGTAAGAGTAGCATTTATTCTTTTATAAAAGTCATTCCATAGATTTTTATTATTGGAAGGTAATGAAAAATGGCGATATTATTATACAGTAGAATATTTTGAACAAAACCTTTTTAGAATTTTTGGATTTTATAATTAAATGATCTTTATGAGTTAACATAGCCATAGACAAACTCATAATCTAAACTTTCTATTAAAAATATGTCTACTAATATTATTCTACATAAAGGCTCCTTTTTGTCTAAATCACAGTATGTTTGAATTCTATTCACACAAAATATATTACATTCTCATTTAAAGAAATAAATGTAAAAATTTAAATTAAATGATTTTGATTAGTTGGTTCAAGGATTCTAACTGTAATCTACTTTGTATGACTTCTAAGTAATTGATATAGTTGTCATTTAGCATAATTATTAATTTTTCTTTTCCTCTTGTAGATGCAACATAATGTTCATTTAAGTCACGGTCTTGAAATAATTTAAAATCTGACGCAAATATCAATACTTGTTGAAATTCTAATCCTTTTGATGAATGCAGTGTCATAACTTTATTAATGTTTTCTTGTCCATTAAACGCAACATCATACTCGTCTGTTAAGATTACACTTACAAATGGGCCAAGCTCTTCTTCTTCAAAATTAATTTGAAGCATATTAGATAATTCATCAAGTATAAGTATAATCTCTTCTTTATTCACACCTGTGTTTTTCAATCCCGATATAGTATCATCCATCTCACTAATCTCTTTATGACTTAGATCAAGTCCTAGGCTATTAACTAAATGATAAACAGAGTATCTTTTATTTTTGACATACTTAGCCAGCTCAATTAACATAGAAGAATTCTTAGTATTTTTGTCTAGTGGTGTTCGAGGAATATAAGTAAAATTATAGCCTTCTTCATTAAGATAATTAGCTATATGTTCTGCATAGTTTCTCTTCCAAGATAATATAACTAATTCTTTTTCAGGATCAATGAGATTCCTCTTATATAGGCCTTCTAATGAACATTCATTTCTCACACCAATAACATCTTCTACCTCATGGTCTTCCAATTTCACTTGATCTTGAGTCTCTAAAAAGAAGGAATTGGAATAATTTTGGATGTCAAAGCAACATCTAAAGTTTTCATTTAATACATAGATATTAAAACCGCTACCTGTTTCTAACAAACTCTTAAAATTTTGAGGCTCAGCTCCACGCCAAACATATATAGACTGTTTAGGATCACCTACAATAAAAAGTTTTATATTTAAATCGTCTTTTATAAACATAAAAAAATCATGCATATCAATATCACTATCTTGATATTCATCAATAAATATCATACGGTACTTGGCTTGTATGTACTGCCTACATGCATTTGAATCATTTAAAATTTTCTTTGCTAAATTGAATTTGAAATTTCTTTTTTGATTGCTATAGGCACCGAGAATCCCTTCTCTTTTTAAAATCTCAAGTCCATCATCAAATGTACTAAACTTCGTTTTAAAGTACTCGGTTTCAAAATTTTGAGAAAAGTCATCGCCCAGTGCATCTTTTATAAATGGTCTAATAATTTCTTTTTCAATAAAACCATCATTAGTGCCGAAAAAATTCCCTTTTCCAGTTTCTCTGGACCGTTCTTTTAATTCATTTGCTGATTTATTTGTAAATGTTATTGCAGCAACTTTATAATGTGTTCTATCATACCTAACCTCTGATTTAAGTTTATTAATTAATAAAGCTGTTTTACCTGAACCAGCTCCAGCACTTACCACGATATTTTGCGAATCCTGATAAATCCTTTCTCTTTCAGTCATCGAACGCCATCTCCCTTAAACACTCAAATTCATCACTATAGAATATAACATTACATAATTCTTGATCAAGTTCATTAATAAATTCAGCCATATTATAAAGTTTACTATCTTGTAAGTATTTTATAATATCGTAATTGAAATGCTCACCTATGACATTATTAATATCATGTTCTAAGTCTATCTTAGACAAGTAAATCATATTTTCTTTAAACCTAGAAACCTCATGCTCATGTTTTTCGAGAAGTCGTCTTTTTTCATCGTTTAGTATTGTATTTATTTCTTTTTTAGAAGCATTGGAGGGTATATCCAGATATGTATTATCCAGTTTAGAGTCCCCTAGTAGACTTAAACATCTATTAATACCCAAAAGTTCATATTCATTTTCTGACCCTTTTCTTTTTTTCAAATCATTATCTGTCTTTATTAATACAGTTATACCTAAGTTCTCTAAAGTATCTACATATTTAGAAAAATAGATACCTCCTACTTCTAATAAGAAGCCTCCATTTAATTCATATTCAGGATATATTTCATCTAAAATTCTCTCAAAAAATACCCTTTCGGAAGGACCTTCTACCAAGAGAACTCTACTGGAAAACAAAGCTGAAGATAAGTCTTTGTTCAGCTTCCTTTTAACGTTTCTATAACGCTCTTCAACGTTGTATAAGAATGAATTACAAATAATTCTATCATCTGAGTAAATTCTTATTAATTTAGTATTATCCATTTCATATAATAGCTCTGGAGAATGTGTGGACATAAAAAAGTATTCATATGTGTCTTTTATGAACAATTGTTTTGATAATGCTATTTGCATAGAACGGTGTAAACTATTTTCTGGCTCTTCAATTAAATTTATTACAATCTTATCTTCGTGCTCTTTTCTATTAACAAAGTTTAATATAGAATATGAGAGTAGTTTTTTTCTACCATCACCAGAAGTCGGATAATAATTTTCATCTCCATTACGTTTTATGTATGGAATGAGATCAGAATAAAACCCATTAATTGCCATCTCTGATTTAAGTTCTATTGACACTTCCTCATCTCTAAAGGTTTTATATTCATCTGTTATGCTGCTTTGAAATTGTTTTATGGTAGTCATACCACTTATTTTTTCATTAACTTTGTCTGTTAGCTCTTTAATTTCATTTACCAATTTTTTATCATCTTCGTTTTCTTCAGATTTATCAAAGAGTACTTTTTTATTTTTATTAAACAGGGTGTTTAAATCAATTAGAGGATTAATGTATACCACTTTGAATATATTGTCCAACGCATACGATATTCCACGAGAAGGTACCTCAATTAAATTATCTTCATTACTTCCCCAATATAGTAAAGGTTCACCATATCCTTCACTTTCATTATAATCAGATACGATTCTAATATAGAATTCATCTAAATTGTCCGAAATCCTTGCATCTTTAATCCCAGCTACAAGTTTCTTGGTGTCAGTACTTTCTTCAAAATCTGATAAATTCAATTTTATTGTTATCCTTATTTGATTACTTGTGTCATTTTGGTAAAAATCACTTTCCTTAAAACCATTTTTTCTTAGTTGTTTATCAAATAAAAACCTTAAAGCATATAAAAAATTTGTTTTCCCAACATCATTCAAACCAAAAATCACATTTTTATTACTTAAACTTATCTCTGAACAATAAAAGTTTCTAAAGTTTTCAATTTTGAGTTCTTCAAATATCATATTAATCTCCCCTACACTTTTAAATTTAAGGATAATTATACCATTTATAGATGGTGTTCACATGAATCAATTTCAATAATTAACATAGAAAGTGGATAATATTAAAAAAACCTCCTTAAAGTTCAATGAACTTTAAGGAGGTTTTTTAATTTAAGGCCATTTTTAAAAAGTCAGTCAAGGGTTTTTATGATTTTTGGCAAATCAGAGACACTCTACATCATGCCTGGCATGCCGCCACCCATGCCGCTCATATCTGGTGCGCCGCCACCGTCATTCTCGCTTGGAATGTCGGCTACGACCGCTTCAGTTGATAAGAACATTGCGGCTACGGATGATGCGTTTTGTAGGGCTGAACGGGTTACTTTCGTTGGATCTACGACGCCGTTATCAACCATGTTCATCCATTCGCCTGACGCTGCGTTGAATCCAACGCCAACTTCTTGGCCTTTCAGACGTTCAACAACGATTGAACCTTCTAGACCTGCGTTGTGTGCAATTTGGCGAACTGGTTCTTCTAGTGCACGAAGTACGATGCTTGCGCCTGTTGCTTCGTCACCTTCTAAGTCAAGATCAGCGACTTTGCTGTGGATGTTAACAAAGGCCGTTCCACCACCGGCTACGATGCCTTCTTCAACAGCTGCGCGTGTTGAGTTAAGCGCGTCTTCAATGCGTAGTTTCTTCTCTTTCATTTCTGTTTCGGTTGCAGAACCGACTTTAACGACTGCAACGCCACCTGCTAGTTTTGCTAGGCGTTCTTGTAGTTTTTCTTTATCGAAATCAGATGTTGTTTCTTCTAATTGAGCACGTAGTTGGTTAACGCGACCTGCTAGTTTGTCGTTATCACCAGCACCTTCAACGATTGTCGTATTATCTTTCGTAATAACAACTTTCGAAGCACGGCCTAACTGATCGATTGTTGCGCTCTTCAGATCGAAACCTAAGTCTTCTGTGATCACTTCTGCGCCTGTAAGGGTTGCAATGTCTTCAAGCATTGCTTTACGGCGATCACCGAAGCCTGGTGCTTTCACAGCAACCGCATTGAATGTACCGCGTAGTTTGTTCACGACTAATGTCGCAAGTGCTTCGCCTTCAACGTCATCTGCAATGATGAGTACTGGCTTGCTTTGTTGTACGACTTGTTCTAAGACTGGTAGGACTTCTTGAATGTTTTGGATTTTCTTATCGGTAATGAGGATGTACGGATCTTCTAATTCCGCTTCCATTTTATCTTGATCAGTCACCATGTAAGGAGATGCATAACCACGATCGAACTGCATACCTTCAACGACTTCTAATTCTGTGTTAAAACCTTTTGATTCTTCGATCGTAATAACACCGTCGTTACCTACACGTTCCATTGCTTCAGCAATAAGTGAACCGACTTCTTCGTCACTAGCTGAAATCGAAGCAACTTGTGAAATTGACTCACGACCTTCGATTGGGTTTGAAATTTTCGCTAGTTCAGCCGTTGCTAGTTCAGTCGCTTTTTCGATACCACGACGAATGCCAACTGGGTTCGCACCTGATGTTACGTTTTTCAGACCTTCACGAATCATCGCTTGTGCAAGAACGGTCGCAGTTGTTGTACCGTCACCTGCGATTTCGTTTGTTTTCGAAGCTACTTCTGAAACGAGCTGTGCACCCATGTTTTCGAAGTGATCTTCTAATTCGATTTCTTTAGCAATTGTGACACCATCGTTAGTAATAAGTGGTGAACCGAATTGTTTATCAAGTACAACATTACGTCCTTTTGGCCCTAATGTCACTTTCACAGCGTTTGCTAATGTATCAACACCGTTAAGCATTGAGTTACGTGCGTTTTCACTAAACTTAATTTCTTTAGCCATGATCATAACCTCCTTAAAATTTTACCGATTCGAGCGTTTGCTTTATTGAACGACTGCTAGAATGTCGTTTTCGCGTAAAACTAAGTATTCTTTCCCGTCTTTTTCGATTTCAGTTCCAGCAAATTTAGAATAGACAACACGGTCTCCTTCGCTAACTTCTAGCGCAATTTTTTCGCCGTTATCTGTTACGCGGCCAGAGCCGACAGCAACAACTTTACCTTCTTGTGGTTTCTCCTTAGCTGAGTCTGGTAGGACAATGCCCCCTGCTGTTGTTGATTCTTCCTCAACTAATTCGACAATCACGCGATCTCCTATTGGTTTTAACATGATCAAGACCTCCTCTTAATTGAAATGTTAAATCAGTTTATTAGCACTCGGGTTAGTCGAGTGCTAAATCCACTTCTTATAATAAGCAATCACAAAAAATTTTGCAAGTGAAAACATTAAAATTTTTGTTTCTAAGTATTAATTAGTATAGAATAACGTTTAGATAGATTGTGATTTATAGAAAAAGCGAGAAAGGGACGATGATTTTGCCAAGACGTTATTGGGGAATACTAATTATATACATTGCAGCTCAACTGCTACCAGGTGTTATTTTAGGGGTAATATACCATCCTGAACTTCCACCTCAAGATGTGGGTGTACTTTGGACGATTGTAAGTTTAGCACTTGCGACAGTTTGGATTTTCACTTTATTACGAAAAGATATGGCGGAACTTAATCACCGGAGTGGGCTATCAACTGGTGAGATTGTCAAATGGTCAATTATTGGTGTATTCTTAGCTTACGGTACACAGATTGTCGCAAACTTGATCAATATTTATGTACTTGGAATTGACCAAGGCTCACAAAATACCCAGGAAATTATCCAAATTATCGAAGCGAATATGTGGTTTATTCTATTACCGATTGTATTCGCGCCAATCTTGGAAGAGATTATTTTCCGTAAGATTATATTCGGCGAAATTTATAAACGGACAAACTTTATTATTGCCGGTCTATTATCAGCCTTAATTTTCGCAGCATTGCATATGGACTTTACGTTCATCTTAACGTATACAGCGATGGGCTTTGCCTTTGCGTATTTATACGTCAAAACAAAACGCATTATAGTACCGATTATTGCGCATATGGCGATGAACGCGTTTGTCGTCATCATTCAGTTAAGTGTGGATATTGAAGACTTAGAACGACAACTAGAAGATATGGAAAATGCATTAATGATTTTCTTTGGAGGATAAGACATGAAGATTTCACCAATTGTATTAGCTTGGATTTATGTATTAATGGGCGTTTTATTTATCTATATAGCCGTGGAAACAGCCGAAACAACGATTTGGAATTTTTTAACGATGGTCTTCGCTTTTATTGCAGCGGTTGATTTTGGTGTTGCGATTCGCCTATTCACAGTCAATCAAGCTATGAAGAAAAGTAAAAAATAAACTCAACCGTCATGTAACGATTACATGACGGTTTTTTAATGGATAAGCTCGCATATTCCTTCTTTTCTATTCATATAATTTATCAACCTAACACGTCCTATTAATCTAAATTTTCAAAATACTATTGTCGAAATAACTATTTTTATATATGATGTTGTTATAGGTTGTAAATTTTATTTATAGGGAGGAATACGATGCAAGAGCAAGTGATTAGCTTTTTAGAAGCAGTAAGCGGTATCGTATGGGGACCTTGGTTGCTCATACTCCTAGTCTTTACTGGTGTGTTACTAACTGTGCGTCTTGGTTTCTTACAGTTTAAGACACTACCATATGCATTGAAATTATCTTTTAGTCCTAAAAAGCAAGACAAGACCTCAGAAGGGGATATTTCCCACTTTCAATCCTTAACGACAGCATTAGCTGCGACAATTGGTACAGGTAACATTGCCGGTGTTGCTACAGCCGTTGTCTTAGGTGGTCCTGGTGCAGTTCTATGGATGTGGATTTCGGCCTTATTCGGTATGGCAACGAAATACGCTGAGGCCATTTTAGCCGTGAAATACCGTGTGAAAGATCCAAACGGTAATATGTCTGGTGGTCCAATGTATTATATTGAGAAAGGTTTGAACATGAAGTGGCTTGCAGTCTTATTTGCCATCTTCGGTGCCGTTGCAGCATTTGGTATCGGTAACATGGTTCAATCTAACTCAGTATCAGATGCATTAGAGTCAACGTTTAACGTACCTGTGGTAGCAACAGGTGTTATTTTAACCGTTCTGGCTGCACTCGTGATTGTAGGTGGAATTAAGAGTATCGGTCGTGTAACAGCCTATATCGTGCCTTTTATGGCTTTATTTTATGTAATTGGTGGCTTAATCATCTTATTCTCTAACTTAGGCATGGCTGGTGAAGCTGTAGCCCTTATTTTCACAGATGCCTTTACAGGTGAAGCCGTTGCTGGTGGTGCAATCGGTGCTGTCATTCGTTGGGGTGTTGCTCGAGGCGTGTTCTCAAACGAAGCTGGTCTCGGTTCTGCGCCAATTGCTGCAGCAGCTGCACGTACAGACTATCCAGGTCGTCAAGCGCTTGTATCAATGACGCAGGTCTTTATCGATACGATTGTGGTTTGTTCAATCACAGGTATCACAATTGTTATGGCTGATATGTATATGGGCGGCGAAGAAGGAGCTAGTTTAACAGCAAGATCATTTGAAACTTTCTTAGGTTCAACTGGATCTATGATTGTATCACTCGGTCTAGTATTCTTCGCATTCTCAACGATTCTCGGTTGGTCTTACTATGGTGAGAAATGTTTCGGTTATTTAACGAATCACAAAGGCTTGAATATCTACCGTGCTGCATTTATCTTACTTATCTTCGTTGGCGCTATTGTCAAACTTGATGTTGTTTGGGCATTCGCTGACGTTATGAACGGTCTAATGGCAGTACCGAACTTAATCGGTCTCCTACTCCTCTCGGGTGTTGTTGTAAATGAGACACGGAGATTTATTAAAGTTAGACAGGAAGAAGAGGCAAACGAACAATCATAAATTTTGGAAGGCGCTGATTCGTCAGCGCCTTTTTTATTTACTAACAAAAAAGAAGCCTTCTTTATTACGAAGGCTTCCATTATAATGAATCACTCTGCTGTGGTTGCGTTATTTTGTACAAGTGTTGCTTCAAAATTAAAAGACGTTGCACCATTTTTGAGTTTGCTTGATTCAAATTTGAGAAGTTTTGACTCATATTTCGGTAGTCTTGACCCAACTCTCCACTTACAAACTAACAGGCTCGATACAGCTAGGATCATTGTGCTTCGGGTTGTTTACATAGGTGCTCACAAAATCGTACGTTAACGGTAAATCTTGTTGAGCATAGAGCCAATCCTTCATGTCACTAGCATTTTGCGGTGCGAAATTGATCCACTCTTGTTCTTGGTCAGCTCGCAACATGACAGGCATGCGGTGATGGATCTCAGCCATATCATCGTTTGCTTCCTTTGTTAAGATCGTGCACGTTACCTTTTCTCCCGCTTCAGTCTGCCAACGATCCCATAACCCTGCAAAGGTGAATAGCTCCTGATCAGGTGAGTAAATACGAACAGGTTGCTTCTGCCCGTCAATCGTCATCCATTCATAGAAGCTATCCGCTACAATTAAACAGCGTCGTTTTGCTAATAACTTTTTGTAACTCGGTTTTTGATCAGCGGTTTCGAGTCGAGCGTTAATCATGTTGTGACGCATTGATTCGTCTTTCGCCCATGAGGGAATAAGCCCCCAACTCATTTGTCCAATCCGATTTTGTTCACCATCGTTAACCACAGCGATTACATCTTGGGTCGGAGCAACATTATAGCTCGGTTCCCACGCAATGGTCCCATCTGTTTCGAATCGTTTGGCCAACATATCTGGTCCAACTGTTAACGTAAATCGTCCACACATATCAATTCTCCTCCTCATCGACACCTTTCATTTTGTAAGCCGCTGGAATCGCTAGAGCAATAATAATTCCAGCTACGATAAATGCTTCATTTAACGCTTGTAGTGTTGCTTCTTGTGTTGAGAAGTCGTCTAATAACATCATATGACCGCGCCTTATTTCATAATAAACTGAGAAAAACACGATCCCTAGCGATGATGAAAATTGGCGGATCAAGTTATTCATCGCTGATCCTTGAGCGACCAAGTTCTCCGGAATTTTGTTCATACCAGCAGTTGTCGCCGGCATATTACCGAAACCAAGTCCAGCTCCATGAATTGCCTGAATGACGAAAATAACCCAAACAGCTGTTGATAACTCCACAAAACCATAGGCAAAACTCGCTAATGACAAAATAATTAAGCCTGTTGGAATAACGAGTTTAGGCCCTTTTTTATCAAGGATTTTCCCACCAACATTCATAAATACACCGCTTAGCAATGAGCTCGGTAAGAAGATTAAGCCTGTCGTCACAATTCCGAGCATGAATGCTTCCTGGATCAAGTAAGGCACAAGGAACAACGTCGAAAATAAACCAATGGACGCAGCTGATGTGACTAGAATTGAGTAACGATAGGTTTTAATTTTAAATACTCTCAAGTCAAGAAGTGGCTGCTGCTGTCTCAATTCATGTCGAATGAACAGGGCAATAAAGATAATCCCTACTGCGAGTAATAGCCCATTAGTCAGATTAACTAATCCTTCAATTTCACGTCCTTGACCAAGAACATACAGTACAGGTCCAACACCAAGTGTAACCATTAAGAAGCCAAGTCCATCGAATTTCAGTGACGGGTCTGACTCCGTTGGTTTCAAATATTTCGTTGAGAAAAATAAACTTAACAAAGCAAACGGAATATTAAATAAGAATAAATAAATCCAATTTAGATTTTCTGCAATTAAACCACCGATTGTCGGACCGATCGCTGGTGCAATCATCACTGAAATGCCGTATGTACCGACCGCAAATCCACGTTCGTTTTTAGGAAAGGCATTGAAAATCAGTGCCATCGCGTTCGGCAACATTAGGCCTCCCGCAATTCCTTGTACGGAACGTGCGATAATAACCATGTTCAAAGTTTGTGACATAGCACCTAAAATCGAGCCCACAATGAACAAACAGACACCGATAATATAGACCTTCTTACGACCAAAACGGTCACCTAAGTAGCCGGTTAACGGCATCGTCATACCCATCGCGATCATAAAGATGGTTAAAATCCAACTAACACCTACCGCATCAGAGTCAAATATCTGCATAAATTCCGGCAAAACCGGGTTTAACATACTATTGTTTAAAATAACCGTAAAGGTTCCGAACAGCACGGCTAATACGACTAGCCATTTATTCGACACATTCCCCATAATGGTAACTCCTTTGATTTTTCGTCTCACGAACTATTGTACTGTTTTACTAAGTTAATTGAAAGGTAATATTGTCAGTTTATTGTTCATTTTTTAAGAAATAAATGAGTGATTGTAATTCGACGGATAAATCAATATGACGGACACGAACATCATCCGGGACAGACAGTCGGGCAGGTGTAAAATTCAAGATGCCTTCTATGCCTATCTCCACTAATTGTTCAGTCACTTCTTCAGCCGCATGCATCGGGACAGTTAAAATCGCAACATTAATCTTTGTGCGTTTGAGTTCATATTCAAGGTCATTCACACTGTAAATCGGCACACCTCCGATGGTTGTCCCAATTTTATCGTCATTTGTATCGAAGGCAATTTCGATTTTGGTGTTATTATTTTTAATGAAATTATAGTTAAGCAGAGCCGTTCCTAAATTCCCTACGCCTACCAAGGCGACATGGGCAATTTCATCTTGGTCGAGTACTTTTCGGAAAACATAAATTAAGTGCTCAATGTCATAGCCATAGCCTTTGCGGCCGAGTTCACCAAAATAAGAGAAGTCTTTGCGAATGGTGGCAGAATCGACTTTGACAGCATCACTTAATTCTTTGGATGAAATGCGTTGTTTCCCTTGTTGTTGCATGGAATTTAAGTGACGGTAATATAACGGTAAGCGTTTGGCCGTCGCTTTCGGTATTTTTTGATCAACCATCGTTTAGGTATCTCCTTTATTAAAACGATTTAAAATCGTCATGCATTGCTTTATAGTAAGACTATAAGATAAACTAGGGCACGTTGAGGTGAATATCATGATCGTAATGCAATTAGATAATATCGGCAAATCGTTCGGTGCTGATACTATTTTATCGAAAATTAAATTAGAAGTACATCATCGTGACCGAATCGCAATCGTTGGCCGCAATGGAGCAGGAAAATCTACCATACTTCAAATTATGGCAGGCGAAGCGTCGTACGATGAAGGGGATATATATAAACCGAAAGATGTCTCAATTGGCTACTTAGCACAACATTCTGGACTCGATTCATCCGAAACGATCTGGAACGAAATGCTTTCAGTTTTCAGTGAAATCGTAAAACTAGAGTATGAATTACGCGAATTAGAGATGCAAATGGCTAATCCAGAAGGCTTTGACGATGATGAGTCCTATCAGCAATTGTTAGCCACTTATGATCAAAAACAAAACGAATTCCAGGCTATGGGTGGCTTTGATTACGAAGCTGATATCAAGTCCATTTTACAAGGCTTGAATTTCGGTACTTTTGATTATCAAACACCAATTAATGACTTAAGTGGCGGGCAAAAAACCCGCCTCGCGCTCGGTAAATTGTTACTCGCCAAGCCTGATGTCTTAATCTTAGATGAGCCGACCAACCATTTAGACATTAATACGTTAAACTGGCTTGAAAACTATTTGAATAGTTATGAAGGTGCTGTCGTGATTGTCTCACACGACCGTTACTTCTTAGACCAGACTGTTAATGTGGTATATGAAGTGGCGTTTCAATCGTCTAAGCGCTATAACGGGAATTATAGCTATTATTTACAGAAGCGACAAGAAGATTATGAGTTGCAACTCAAACACTATGAGAAGCAACAAAGTGAAATTAAACGACTCGAAGATTTCGTCCAGCGTAATATTGCACGTGATTCAACTAGTAAGCGTGCGCAAGCGAGACGGAAACAATTAGAGAAAATGGAGCGGATCGAACGGCCTGATTTAGACGATGCATCCGCTAAGTTTAACTTCGATATCAAACAAAAGAGTGGTAACGACGTGCTTAAGGTCAATCAATTAGAAGCGCGTTACGGTGCAATCGATGAACCGATTTTTCAAAATGTGACCTTTAATGTGAACCGTGGTGACCGCATAGCGATTGTTGGTCCGAATGGTGTCGGTAAAACAACTTTATTAAAGGCTATTTTAAAACGCATGGAGTTTGTCGATGGTGTAATCCAAGTCGGGACGAACGTCGAATTCGGCTATTATGACCAGGAACAAACGACGCTCAATCGTTCTAAAACGGCATTAGATGAATTATGGGATGATTATCCGCTTATGAATGAGAAAGATGTTCGGACTGTACTCGGAAACTTCTTATTCACAGGTGAGGAAGTTTTAAAAACAGTCAGTATGCTAAGTGGCGGTGAGAAAGCGCGCGTCTTATTAGCCAAACTCATGCTTCAACAAGCCAACGTACTCATTATGGACGAGCCGACCAACCACTTAGACCTGGATAGTAAAGAAGTGCTGGAATCAGCATTAGCTGACTTCCCTGGCACGATTATATTCGTCTCACACGATCGTTATTTCATCAATCGCATTGCCACACAAGTGCTCGAAATGAATCATCACGGTGTAAAAACGTATCTTGGTGACTATGATTACTATTTAGAGAAGAAACAAGAAGAAGCTGAGATCCAAGCCATGGAAGCAGCTAAACAGGAGCAACAGTCATCTGTGAACACCACGAAATCACAATTCGAGCAAGATAAACAAGTTAAACGCGACCTTAGAAAGTTAGAACGTCGGATTGAAACAATTGAGTCCTCCATTCAGGAGCATGAACAAATCATTGAAAATGAACAAGCACGTATGAACGATCCAGATTTAGCTGGTGATTATTCAACTTTACAAGAGATCAATGATACGATCCAAGAAAATCAACAAGCGATCGATGACCTGATGGAAGAATGGGAAACACTGCAAGAACAAAGGGACATGTACGAATCAAGTCAATAATTTAAAACCCGTTCAATCAAGTTAAAGTTTTGCTTTATCTTAGATTGAACGGGTTTTATTTATCAACAGGCAGATTTCTTGATAAACTGGGTTTTCAACAGAGTTATGCACATTATCAACAACTTGTGGGTTAATTATCCACAGAATTATCCACTTGCTCACAACCTGTATTGTCCGTCTTTAATAAAAAAATTCCACAGCTTTGTGTAAAAGCTGTGGAAGAATTAATCCATCATTAATCCTGGATTGGCATTGAGATCTAATCCCGCAAAATCACTTTGATGATACTGAATCGAAGCCGCCGCTCCAATCATCGCTGCATTATCAGTGCATAAATAAAGCGGTGGAATACATAATTCAATGCCACTACCTTCGAATTTTTCCTGTAATCGTGCTCGCAGTGATTGATTAGCTGACACACCACCAGCAACAATCAACTGCTTCACATTATGCTCTAAGGCTGCTTCATACGTTTTATTAACTAAGACATCAATCACGCTCGCTTGAAAGGATGCCGCGACATTTTCACGATCAATCGGCTCATTCTTTTGGCGCTTTTGATGGAGTTTATTAATAACCGCTGTTTTCAAACCACTAAAACTAAAATCATAAGACCCTTCTTCTAAATAAGACCGTGGAAACTGATAAGTATCTTTTCCTGATTGAGCCAGTTGATCAATTTGAGGTCCACCTGGATAAGGTAGCTCTAACGCTTTCGCCACTTTATCATACGCTTCCCCTGCTGCGTCATCACGTGTCTCACCGATTAATTGGTAATCTCCATGGTCATTCATATAAATAAGTTCAGTATGCCCGCCGGAAACAACGAGTGATAAAAGTGGAAATTCAAATGGCTGCTCCAATCGATTAGCGTAAATATGGCCCGCAATATGGTGTACACCAATTAATGGCAGGTCATGTGCATAAGCAATCGCCTTCGCTGCATTAACTCCGACCAATAATGCACCAACTAATCCTGGTCCTTGCGTGACAGCCACAGCATCTATATCATCAAATGTTACATCTGCTTCATCCATTGCTTGTTCAAGGACAGCTGTCATTTGTTCAATATGATGTCGAGAAGCCACTTCAGGTACTACCCCACCAAATTTCTGGTGAATATCCATCTGCGTGGCCACAACATTTGATAACAATTCTGTTCCGCCTTTAACGACTGCTGCTGCTGTCTCGTCACAGCTCGTTTCAATAGCTAATATGATTTCATTTTGTTCAGTCATTGTAAGTTCACCCACATAACATAAGCATCTTCTTGATCTGGATAATAATTTTCACGTCGTCCGACAATTTTTAAGCCAAACTTTTGATACATCTTTTGGGCCACATGATTCGATTGCCTGACTTCTAAAGATAATTCTTCTGCACCTATTTGTCTAGCTAATTTAAGCACTTTGCGAAATAATCTTTCTCCATATCTATGGCCTCGTTCACTTGGCAAAATGGCGATATTGGTTATTTGTGCTGTTTCTAAAACAATCCAAACGCCACAATACCCAATGATCCGATCATCTTTCTCTAACACTAAATAGTATGAAAAGCGATTTTTGACTAAATCGACTTCAAAAGCATCTCGTTTCCATGGCGAAGCAAACGACGCGTGTTCTACGTCCATGACATCATCTAAATCTGTAATTTCCATTTTACGTACACGTACTTCTGACATGATTTATCGTTCCTTTTGTTTTTCCAACCATTTCGCTTCTGCTTCAACCATGCGATGGTATTGCGGTGCCAGCGCATGAACAGATATGGACTCTTCTGACATGGCTAAATAAGCAAGCATGCTCGCTTTCGGATATTGCAGAACAGGGTCGATCAACCGAACATTTTGTCCTAAAATATCATAGATTTCGTCTGTAAATTGATGATTTGTTGAACTCGTTATAATCACATCACGATTCGTTTCTTTTAGAACTTCTAACCAATCAGTCATTGCAACATTACGGTCGGATTGGATTGTTTCAATACCTGTTGTTGTCCGTTCATATAAACCAGCATAGACATTACCACGGCGTGCATCAAAAAAGGGTGCGATGAGCTTGTCTTGATCGGTCACTTGCGCTGCTAACACTTTCAAGCTTGATATAGCTACTATAGGGATATCGAGCGACCATGCTAAAGATTTTGCAGAAGACATACCAATACGTAGACCTGTATATGAGCCAGGTCCTTCTGCAATAGCGACTAGCTGTAGATCCTTAGGTTTCAAGTCTGCTTGATTCATCACATAATCGACTGCTGGCATAACTTGAATCGAATGATTTCGTTTCATATTAATCGTAAGTTCTGCCGCCAGTACACCCTCTTTAAGCACAGCCACACTCATAGGCTGATTCGAGGTATCAATTGCTAGTACATTCATGATTTGATCTCCTCACATAATCTTTCAAAACGACTACCATATGGTGTTAAAGTGATCAAACGTTCGTCATCACCTGTTTTTTCAATATAAATTCGTAAACGCTCAGATGGTAAAAATTCTTCAATAAATTGCGACCATTCAATCACAGTCACACCATCACTATCAAAATAATCATCAAATCCAATATCCTCTTCACTATCTTCTAATCGGTAAACGTCCATATGAAACAAAGGTAAACGCCCACGATACTGTTTCACGATTGTAAACGTTGGACTATTCACAGTACGCTTTACATCTAAGCCTGATGCTAAACCCTTTGTGAATGTTGTCTTCCCTGCTCCTAAATCACCATCAAGAGTCAAAACATCATTAGCTTGTAGCAACTGTCCAATCCGTTCAGCCAGTTGTTTAGTTGACTCTTCTGATGACATTGTAAACTGAAACATTTTAATCACCTGTTATTGATGCTCATATCCGCTAGACGTGAGGACTTGAGCTTGATTATTTTGATTAAGAAATACTTGAGGCGTTGGTGAAGCCATTGAACTTACGGTACCAATCTTTGTTACTGGAATGGAATATGTATCGCATAACTCTTCAAGCTTGTACCATTCTTCATTCGAACAGGTCCCCACTAATTCGAAGTCTTCTCCTGCCGTTAAAGCGTACTTTAATTGCTTGTCTCTTGATAGATGCTGCATATCTGGATGCATTGGCAAAGCATCTGCTTCAATCGTGATATTAACCTGTGAAGCTTCTGCCAGTTCATTTAATTCTGTCGCGATCCCATCACTAATGTCATTTAAAGCGATTCGTTCTAATTTCTCACTCACATATGTAAAGGCCAATCTTGGTTTTGGCTTTTTATGCCGATTGGTAAAATGATTGGATTGATTAGGATTGGATTGTAATAAATCAAACCCATAACCAGCTTCACCTAAATAACCCGTGGTAAACACAATATCTTTAGGATTAGCGTGCTGACGTAATCGTTTTTGCTGGGGTAAAACAGAACCGTATGCCGTGATTGAAATTGTTAATTGGGATCCACCTGTCGTGTCACCACCAATTAAATCCATGTGTACTTCCTTAGCCAACTCACCCATACCTTCATATAGTAAACCCATATCTTGAACGTGATAATGAGAAGGAACAGTTAAGCTAACCAAATAATAAAGTGGCTGACTACCCATAGCAATTAAGTCACTTATATTGGCTGCTAAAACACGATACCCCACTTCATATAACGACATGTAATCTAAAGAAAAATGGACACCTTCTACCATAGCATCTGTTACGATCACTAATTCATGACCAACAGGTGGCTTAATCACCGCACCATCATCGCCAAACCCTTTAATAACAGAGGGTTGCCTATAAGAATCTGGTTTTATCGCCTGAAGCCATTCCCGTTCTTTCATACAAATCCCTCGTTCGAATGATTATATACGTATCATAGCAAAAATCGCTCCATAAAGAAAATCTTTTCAGTCTTGATTAATCATAATATAAATGTCATAAAAGACATAAAAAAACCTTGCGATCAACGTCACAAGGTGTAAATGGTCTGAAATAAAATGGCGGTCCGGACGGGACTCGAACCCGCGACCTCCTGCGTGACAGGCAGGCATTCTAACCATCTGAACTACCGGACCATTTTATTGAAATTTAATTTGGTTGCGGGGGTAGGATTTGAACCTACGACCTCCGGGTTATGAGCCCGACGAGCTACCAGACTGCTCCACCCCGCGATATTGACTGTCAGTCTTTTAAAGAGACCTCAGCTTAAAATGAATCATTAATCTTTTTGCAAATCATACATGAAATGTTTCAAGCCCGGCGGCGTCCTACTCTCGCAGGGGAAGAACCCCAACTACCATCGGCGCTAGAGAGCTTAACTGCTGTGTTCGGCATGGGAACAGGTGTGACCTCTCTGCCATAACCACCGGACTTCATATGATTGTATTCAATTGAAGGTAAAGTACCTTCAAAACTAGATAAGATGATACCGCGCAACGTCGACCAGGCGTCTTAACCGTTAGTTAAGTCCTCGATCGATTAGTATCCGTCAGCTCCACGTGTCACCACGCTTCCACCTCGGACCTATCAACCTCATCGTCTCTGAGGGATCT
>NZ_JAASRU010000005.1 GCF_011761495.1 Alkalibacillus almallahensis
TTTGTTATTATACTTCTATTATATCAAATTAACGCGGTGAATTGTTAAAGTTTATGCAAAAAAATCAGGCTGCCGAGACTTTCTCGACAGCCTGAAGCTGGCTTAAGCCAGCTTTTTTCATGATAGTATTTGACGACTTAGCTCATTTCGTAGGTGTAACATCAAAATTAATAGAGCCATTTCCATTATGATTGTGCGCTTTAATTGATTTCGTTCGCCGATATTTTCATTATATCAGCGCTTTACCTGGCTTGGTCGCCGTTAAATATCGCATATCAGCGACCTACAAAATATATCGACGACTCAGCATTTTTATCGATGACGTACAATAGTCTGTGTAAAGGATCCCTTCCGGTATAAAAAAAGAAGGTAAGGTACAACCTTTTAGTAACCAAAACCAAAAAAAGGATGTGCCTTACCTATGTCTAATAGTATGTCAGAAAATAATTATTTTAAACCCCTAGAAGAGCTTGTATTAAATTTTGTGAAAGATCACTTAGAAGAGATTATGAAAGAAGAGATGAAAAACTTCTTTGACGTTGAACACCCTGAATTAAAAAATAGTAAAAATGGATTTTATGAACGATTATTAGATACGCGTTATGGTCGCATAGATGATTTGTCAGTTCCCCGTGATCGCGAAGGTTGTTTTCAAACCGCTTTATTTGACCCTTATCAACGACGAGAAAGATGGTTAGGTGAGACGATCATTGAAATGTACAGTAAAGGGGTTAGCACACGTGAAATCGCTCAGTTTATTGAGCGAATGCTTGGCGATTCGTATTCCGCATCAACGATAAGCAATATCACAGATGTTGTCGTAGAAGATATTCAAAAGTGGCAGAAGCGCCCATTGAGTAAACGGTATTCTGTATTATATCTGGATGGAACGTACCTTAAATTGCGACGACATGATGTCGCGAGTGAAGTGATTTATGTCGTTGTTGGTATAACAGAAGAAGGATATAAAGAAATCATTAGCTTTCAAGTAGGAGGACAAGAAAGTTCTTTGGGTTGGAAAGAAGTCTTAGCGGATTTACGTGATCGTGGTGTTGAAGAAGTATTATTAGGGGTTTTTGACGGTTTAACAGGCTTAGACGCCAGTTTTAAAGAAATGTTTCCTAAGGCGGATGTTCAACGTTGTGTGACACATAAGGTGCGCAATACGCTACACAATGTTCGTAAGACAGATCGTGAAACACTCGTTGAGGACTTGAAAAAAGTTTATCGTGCTGATACGACAAAAGAAGCGCTAGCTTATTTTGATGATTTCAAAGGTTCTTGGCAATCCATTTACCCTAAAGTCATTGAATCTTGGGAAGACGATTTAAATGAGCTACTGACATTTATGAAATACCCTAAAGAAATACAGCCCCAAATCTATACAACCAATACGATAGAACGCACCATGAAAGAAATCAAAAAACGAACACGATCCATGAATAGTTTACCTAGTGAACAAGCAGTCGAAAAGATCATTTATCTAGTGACTCAAAATTTCAACGAACGATGGGCCAAACGTGTTATTACAGAGTTTGCGTCGGCAAGAGAAAAGTTATCTAAGATGTTCAAAAAACGTTACGAAGCTTAATAAAAGAGGTTGACCTTAACCTAGCTCGGCTCCTTATTCGTTGGTTTGACATGGAGCCTCTGTGGGCATGAGTTTGAAGCCAAACCGCCAGATTTTAAAAAACTTGGCTACACCAATCAAGGCTATCATGCCCACCACTCCATATAAAACCAACTATGAGGAATGATCAACGTGTGGGTGCTCCTTACACAGACTTATTGACACTACCTTTTTATCGGCGCCATCTGGAATATAACGGCGCCATTTTAATTTTTTCGGCGCGCGCTGATATATAACGGCAAGCGCCGTAATATCAGTTATATCGGCGACCCACAGCAATTTTATCGGCGACCCGTTCTCAATCACTCAACCAAATTCTACAACAAGCTCTCCCGATTTCCTTCTTTATAACCACGCTTAAATATCTCCTGCACATTACTAGTCGTCACATACGCGTCTTCATCGATTTTTTCGATAATCCGACGCAACTGAACGATTTCGCGCTTGTTAATCACGACATATAGAATATCGCGGTCATCTCGAACGAAGCCGCCTTTTCCGTTCAAAATCGTCACTCCGCGTCCTAGTCGGCCCATTAAATCATCAAGCAACTCATCCGAATTTTTCGAGATAATCATGACTGCAGTCCGTTCATCTGCGCCTTCCACAATTTTATCGATAATCTTTGCTCCGACATATACCGCGATTAACGTGTACATCGCTTTTTCCATGCCGATGACGAAGGATGATGCTGCGACAACAGTAATATCAATAACGAGCATCGCCTTGCCCACGCTCCAACCGAGCAGCTGATTGAGCAAGCGAGCCAAAGTCGTCGCACCGCCTGAAGTTCCGCCTGCTCGGAAAATGATCCCCAAACCAACGCCAACTAGCAAGCCAGAAAATAGCGCCGCTAATAACGTATCGCCTAACACACGGCCAAACGGATACGTCACTTCAAGTGCGACTGACATAAACACAATCGTGAGCAATGTATAAATCGTCGTTTTTAACGAGAAAAATTTATAACCAATCGCGACCAAACTCATATTCAGAATGAAGTTCATCAAACCAGGCGACCAGTCGAATAAATAGTAAAGAACAACGGTGATCCCGATGACACCACCTTCTGACAATGTGTTCGGAATCGCGAAATAGTTAATGCCTAACGCGAAAATAATCGAGCCAGTCAACAAAATCCCAATATCTAAACTAATTCTTTTCAAAGCACCGCCCCTTTCGCACGCTGATCATTAAAACAAACCTCTTTTAATTGCAACATGATGCGAAGAGATTTGCAATGTGGATCAGGTTATGACGACTAATCCAATACATCAGCTCTATCCTCACGTCCAACGATCACTAGATCCGTCATATTCAAAAATAATCCCGTCTCAACAACACCGACTAATGATTTCAACTGATTATGCAACCACTCAGAATCCTCAATTCTCTCAAAATGACAATCCAATATATAAAGCCCATTATCCGTCACAAAAGGCTCACCACCTGTCTCTCGTAACACCGCTTCACAGCCAAACGCTTCAATCTTTCCCTGCGTCTGTTCCCAGCCAAACGGCACGACTTCCACTGGCAAAGGAAAAGCTCCTAACTGCTCCACTTGCTTCGACTCATCTGCCACTACAATAAACCGATCAGCAGCGACATCCACAATTTTCTCCCTCAATAAAGAACCGCCGCCACCTTTCAACAGTTGAAAATTAGGATCCACTTCATCTGCCCCATCGATCGCTAAATCTAAGTTGGATACCTCTGAGAAATCCGTCAACTCAACACCATACTCCCGTGCCAGTTTCTCCGTTTTAACCGAAGTTGGCACACCTTTTATATCTAAACCATCTCGAACTCGCTCACCTAATGCTTCAAGCACGACATTCATCGTTGATCCAGTACCAAGCCCTAAAACCATTCCATCTTCAATATACTCAACTGCTTTTAGTGCAGCTTGTGTTTTTGGGTTCATCATTACCGCCTCCTTCAGATAATTCTATTTTATCAACTTTATAAAGAAAAAACATACTATATTCTTCCATTAGGGATAGTACCGATATTATCAGCATATCAGCGCCTCACGAGATTTATCGGCGCCATCCAAAATATTTCAGCGCCTCAACAAATATAACGGTGCCCGCTGATATATATCGACGACCTTGAACATTTTAACGGCGACTTAGGTTTAGGAACAAAAAACGCCTGCCCCATTAATAACAGAGCAGACGTTCATCATTATCTTGACCTAATCACGAGAGTTCTCGCGATCATATCATGCAACGCTTGTTTTTTCGCAGTTAAACCAGCCATGATAAAGCCGATATACAGAATAAAAGCTGATAAATTCAAGGCTAATCCACGACCAAATCCGCGTGCAAATGAAATTCGGTCTCCATTCATGTCGGTTACTCTAATTCCAATCATTTTCTTACCAGGTGTTGCTTGCCATTTCGATGAGTGGAAAATACCCGTATATAATGCATTAAACACAAGGCCGATCAAAAAGGTGAATCCTTGAAAAGATGCAAATGCTTCTTCAGTTTGCATTGCATTAGGTTCGCTTGCCATAACAATAAAAGCTAAAAAAGTTCCGATAAAAAACAACGGAACCGCTAAAATGACACCATCTAATATATACGCAACTGCTCTTAACCAAAAACCTGCATAGTAATGAATTCCTGATTGGGCTTGTTGTAAACGCACACCGCACTGAACGCACATTTCCTGTTTTTCGGAAGTCTCTGAACCACAACTCTGACAATAATGATGACTATTTAATGGACGCACACCACAATTCGGGCAAATCTCTGTCTTATCCGATACGTGATGCCCACATTCTCGACAATACATAAGCTTATCCCCTTATTAGAAAAATTCCCATTCTTCAATACTCTTACCATCAGCTACTTTCTTCGACACTAAATACGCATCTATAATAGCAAAAGGTGTCGTGATAATAGCTGATAATCCAAACGTCATAAAACCTAATACCATGCTAATAGCTAAAACAGCAAAACCTTTCTTAATCTGACCAATCACCATTTGACCTAGGCCAGCGACAAAGAAAGACACCAACGCCATTAACCATGGTGGCTTGCTATCGTCACCTGTTGAAATAGATGTTGACACTTTCTTATGTACTCGAACTCCACAATTCACACACATTTCCTGATTAGCATTAATCGATTCACTACAATTATAGCAATAGTTCACTTCACGAAATGGGCGCACACCACAATTCGGACATAATTCCGCCTTATCCGAAATTGATGAAGCGCAATTTGGACAATACATTTTAACACCTCCTTTTTTACTAGTTTATACCAAAAATTATTTTGTTGGAAGGTGCTTCAAAAAGAATTTGTTGAATATTGTAGAATTCATCTCCCCACCCACTATCTTAAGACCCTTTCCGATATTAACAATCTACTACTCTTTTAATTAGCAATCTCAAAAAACTACCGTTCCAATTCGACTTATAACAACTAAAATCCTATATTTGTGTTAAAATTCTATGTCAAATAGCTTATAATGATATTAATCATATTGATTTGGAATAGTTTTGAAAAGGAGGGTGTTGAATGGCATATAGAGTTTTATTAACCATATTCGTGATAATTACTCTAATAATCGCTAACCCTGTCCAAGCTGAAGAACAAGATGACGAATCAACTAATGAAACCGATACAGAAAAAGAAGACAATTCTACTAAAGACGACACCTCAACAGAAGATGGTACAACTCAAGATGAAGAATCACCTAACAACAATAATGGTGAAGAAGAATCTCCTGACCAAACTGAAAGCGATGAAAATGACCAAGAGTCCAGCGATGATGAAGAAAATAGCTCATCAGATGAACAAGGAAACACTTCAGAGCAAGACTCATCTGATTCAGATGAATCTAATGACTCAACTAATGAATCCTCAAATGAAGATTCTACAGCTGAAGAAGACGATTCTTCGGATACAGAGACATCCACTGATGACAATTCGACCGAGACCGATACAAATACATCCAATCAAAATGACTCCAATGACACCCAAGATTCGAATGACCAGCATAATGAATGGAATAACGACAACAATGATTCAACTAGCGATTATTCAAATTCAACAAATAACTCAAACGATACAAACGAAACTTATGAAAGCACCGAAGAGAATACATACGAACAAACCGAGGAACTAGAAGAATCAGATGACATCACAGATGAGGAACTACCTGATGAAACTGACAATTCCAACCGAGAAGAACACTATAACAAAGACCTTGATGATCTAGCTCTGCAAGATCAAAACATCGAAGACCATTCACGCCCTATATCGAATCAAATGACAAAGATGCATGCCTACTCTCAAAACAAAACGGCTGTAAGTGGTGTTTTTGCACAGCGACAAGCCTCAAGCCCTGGATCAACCCACACCATGATGCTAGTCTTTAGCTTAGCCATTATCCTTACTATATCAGCATTATTCCTTGTCGTTCGTCAACATAGATATAATAAATGACCTGCTACTTCTTAGCAGGTCATTTATTATTAAAACAGTTTAAATAGAAACGTTTAAGACTTTTTTATCAGTTTAATTTCTGTCATGTTCAATTTAAAAAAATTGTTAAAAAAACATAGATTTTAGTGATTTACCGTGATAGAATGTCATTTGTTAGAAATTATTTAAGGGGGTCTCTAAATGAACAAGAAAATGTTAAGCGCTTTCATATTATTCGTAACGATGTCCTTTATGTTAGTAGCATGTGGTGGCGGAGATAGCGAATCAGAAGGCGGAGAAGGAAATGGTGAAGGTTTAGACACTGATATTGCAACAATTGCAACAGGTGGTTCATCAGGTCCGTACAACATTATCGCAACAACATTAAGTGAAGTTTACACAGAAGAACTTGGTGTCAATTCACGTACACAGACAACTGGTGCTTCAGTTGAAAACATGAATCTATTAAAAGAAGAAAAAGTAGAAATGGCTTTTGTTATGAGTGACGTATTAAGCCAAGCAGTTGAAGGTGTAGAAAACTTCGAAGGTGAAGCGATTGACAATGTTCAACAAATCGCAACGCTATATCCTAACTATGTTCAGGTTGTTACAACAGCTGACACTGGCATTGAAACATTAGGTGATTTAGAAGGTAAACGTGTCGCAGTCGGTGACCAAAACTCAGGTGTTGAAGTTAATGCGAAAACACTACTTGAAGGCCACGACATTACGTATGATGATATCGAAGAGGATTACTTAGGTTATGCAGAAGCTGCTGATGGACTACGTTCTGGACAAATTGATGCGGCATTCCTAACAAGTGGTCTACCTAACTCTTCTGTCCTAGAATTAGCTGAATCAGTTGATTTAAAGATCGTTACAATTGAACAAGATCGTGTTGAACAAATCGCTGAGGACAAAGATTACTTTGTACCGATGGAAATTCCAGCCGATACATACGGTAACGACGAACCGATTGAAACGGCTGCAATTATGAACGCACTTGTTGCACGTTCAGATTTAAGTGAAGATGATGTATACAAGTTTTCAAATCAACTTTTCAACAACTTAGATCAACTAGTCAACTCACACCAAGCAGCATCTGACATTAGTGTTGAAGGTGCTCAAGAAGGTATGGTCGCACCTATTCACCCTGGAGCAGAACGCTTCTACAATGAACAATAAGGTGTTACTAGGGAGCGCTTTAATACTAGCGCTCCTCTTTTTAACCTTTTATCATCAGAATGTGACCGTGATTGAAACAGATGACGACACCTATTATCTCAACGATAAATCATTCACTTTAACATGGATTCATTCAGTTGAAAACGAACCGTGGTATGAGGTGTATGAACGTCAAGATAATCATTTTGTTCTTACAGAAACCTACTTCAAAACATTTGGTGCAGGTGTTCCATCAGATGGAGAAATCATTGAATCGGATGACGATTTTATACATATGAAAATAAACCGTTCAATGGATGAAGTAAATATTATTGTTTCAGAAAATGCTGAAACGACCTTAATAACAGGTGATAAAGAAATCCCTTTATACAACCTTGTCGATCACAACCATGAAGTGTCAATTAATACACGTCATCTTTACTTTTGGAATATGTGGGGAGGTACATTTATATGAGTCAAGTAGATGAGAAAGTCACCAATGATAAGCAAAGCCAACAGCCCGAAAACGATCAACAAGAAGTTCTTGAAAAGTATGATCGTCAATCAAAGGTAAGAGATTTCGATAAAAGTAGATTTATACTTTGGACTTTCTTTATCATTGCTGCCTTTTATTCGATTTATCATTTATGGGTTCAATTCAATCCAATGCCGGCATTGCAACAACGATCAATTCACGTTGCGATAGGTTTAGCTTTAATATTCTTATTATATCCGACGTTTGCCAAACAAAACCGTGAACGTGTTCCTTTCTATGATTGGATCCTTGTTGGACTTAGTTTCTATACATCGGTCTACATTCTAACGGAATATACAGCAATCGTTACAGAGCGTGGCGGTATTCCGAATACGATGGATACCATTGTCGGTATACTTGCTGTACTTCTTGTATTAGAGGCAGCACGACGAGTTACAGGTCTTATCTTACCAATCGTGGCACTCGTTTTCCTAGCTTATCCATTCTTAAGCCATATGGATTTCATGCCAATGCGCTTAACGACAAGAGAATTTGATCTTGGTGATATCTTTGGTCAAATGTTCTTGAAAACAGAAGGACTTTATTCCACTGCGATCGGTGCTTCGGTTAACTTCATCTTTCTATTTATCTTATTCGGTGCTTTCTTGACGAAATCTGGATTAGGACAATTCTTTAACGATATTGCGATGGCTTTAGCAGGTCACAGACAAGGTGGTCCCGCGAAAGTCGCCACCATATCCAGTGGTTTTATGGGAAGCATTAATGGAGCTGCCGTTGCCAATGTCGTCAGTACAGGATCATTTACGATCCCATTGATGAAGAAAATCGGCTACAATAAAAATTTCTCAGCCGCTGTTGAAGCTAGTTCATCCGTTGGTGGTCAGGTCCTACCTCCAATCATGGGTGCTAGTGCCTTTATTATGGCAGAGACGACTGGCGTGAACTACGGAACCATTGCGCTCGCTGCTTTAATTCCTGCCGTTTTATATTACTTGGCTGTTATTATGCAGATTCACTACCGAGCTGGTAAGAATGATCTAAGAGGGATTCCTAAAGCTGACCTCCCTCGAGTCAAAGAAGTCATGAAGGAACGCGGACATCTATTAATCCCGATTGTAGCCTTAATCGTGATGCTTTTCCAAAACTTCCCTGTTGGTCATGCTGCTTTTTGGACAATCGTGACAACAATAGTTGTCGCATCTTTACGTAAGAAAACACGCATGAACTTTTCAGATATTATGGAAGCCCTTGTCTTAGGTGCTAGACAATCATTAGCCGTTATGATCGCCTGTGCGGTTGTCGGTATTATCATTGGTGTCGTTAGCTTAACAAGTTTCGGAACCATCATGACATCATCGATCCAAAGCCTTGGGGCAGGATCATTATTCTTTACACTATTCTTTACGATGTTAGCATCCATGCTATTAGGTATGGGGCTTCCATCAATTCCAGCGTACATTATTACAGCGACAATGGCTGCACCAGCCCTATCAGAGTTTGGTGTCCCTGTTCTAATCGCGCACATGTTTGTATTCTATTTCGGTATTTTCGCAAACGTCACACCACCTGTTGCCTTAGCAGCATTTGCAGGAGCCGGCGTTTCGGGTGGAAATCCAATGGTCACAGGGTTCCAAGCCTTGAAATTATCACTGGCTGGGTTCATCATCCCGTACCTATTTGTCTATGAGCCAACGCTCTTAATGATTGATACGACAGGTGTTGCGACAAACGCTACCGAATTCGGACTACCACCAGTGTTCGATATCCTACTCGTAACAGGTACAGCCATCATCGGGATCATTGCTCTCAGCGCTGGACTTGAAGGATTCTATAAAACTAAGATTAATCCGATATTACGTATTCTATTACTAGGTGGCGCAATTTTATCCGTTGTACCAGGCATCATGACAGACGTTATTGGTCTTTCCTTAGTTGTCATAATCATGGCCATCAATTATGTCAGCTTTAAGAAACAACAAGTGCAGACAACTTAGTGACTGGTCAATGATGATTGATTCCAAAACTTTACTCCTCATATAAATGAAGCCCTTATTCGGTATAACAGGCCGAATAGGGGCTTCTGTTATGAGGAAATGAATATAAAATTTTTTTCCTGAAGTTTCTTCTCTCATATTGAAAAATATTTAAATTTATTTGTCAGTATTCAAAAAAGTCGCCGATATTTCAAGCATATCGACGACTCAGAAATTTTATCGACGCCATCTGAAATTTAACGGCGCCTCAGCGCATATATCAGCGCCCGCTGATATATATCGGCGAGCGTGGGTAATTTATCGGCGACTTAGCTAAAATCATATAATATAATCCGACATTACCTGAATGTTATGTTGCAATTACTCAAGCAATCCTATTAGAGAATCAATTCCAACAAATACATTCTCTCCTTTTATCAATCTATTAGTATAAGTAGTGCGTGACCTAATAATCTGTTGTCGTTAATGAACTCTGGTCAGTTAGTTAGGCTGTATAATCTTATTTATAGAAATTGTTTAATTCTATTGGATGGTTACAGAAGTTCCTATTATTTCTCGACACAAAATGTTAAAATTTCTTATAACAATCCAATATGTTAAACACTGCAAAATGATAGGTGATTAGATGCCCTTAAATTATGTCAATTCAATTCCACTGCATTATCAACTAGCAAAAGAGATTGAGGATAAGATATACAGTGGTCAATATAATGAGAAAATTCCAAGTGAACGTGAATTAATGGATGAATTCCATGTCAGTAGAAGTACTGTTAGACAGAGTGTTTCGCAATTAGTGCAGGCTGGTGTCTTGGAAAGAAAAAGAGGAATGGGAACCTTCGTTAAGATTAAGCCTATTCATGATTGGCTTGGAAATTTAAAAAGTACAACTGAAACAATTGAAGAAATGGATATGATTCCAGGTGCCAAATTAATAGAATCAAGATTAGTAGAGTTAGATGATGAATTACAATCGATCACTGGTTTAAAGAAAGCCTACTATTTCAAAAGATTACGTTATGCCAATCATCTGCCATTAGGAATTGAATCTCATTATTATCCGATTGAACTAGGTAAGAAACTCATCCAATATGATTTAAATAAAGAGTCCTTTTATCACTTAATTGAGGAAAAGCTCGGTGTTAAATCTTTCAATGCTGATCAGAATATTACTGCTAATATTATTAGCGATGAAGATGCAAAGCTTATGAATGTGTCAAACAAGCTATGTATGCTTCATACTAATCGTAAAATTATTGATATTAATGGACAATTTGTCGAGTATGAGGACGCTGTCTATCGTTCAGACATGTATTCCTTTAATATTAGCCTGACTCGCGGTTTTAATATTGAATAATAGAAAGGCCATCTCCTCCCGGGAAGATGGCCTTCAACTTTAGCTCAAACGATTATACACTTCTTCTCCATCAATAATCGTTCGAGTTACTTCAATATCTTTTATTTCACTTAATTCTACATCATAAGGATTATGAGATAGTGTGACTAAGTCAGCCTGTTTACCTACCTCGATACTTCCCGTTAAATCTTCTTCAAAGTTTAACTTCGCTCCTTCAGTGATCATCGTCCGTAATGCTGTTTCCAAATCAATGATTTGACCTTCTCCTAACACATAACCATTCCGCGTTAAGCGATTAACCGCTGCCCAGACTGAAAACAATGGTGATATTGGTGTGATTGGACAGTCAGAGTGCAATGTATAAAGTAAACCTTTATCACTTGCCTCTTTTAATGGATTAATCCGTTTTGCACGATCTGGACCTAAGAAAATATCGCGATGACGGTCACCCCAATAATACACATGATTAATAAAGAATGAAGCTGCTACGCCTAGACGTTTCATTCGATCAAGGTCCTCAGGTTTTGCCGTTTGTACATGCTCAATTCGATGACGATGATCTTCTCTTGGATATTGGTTAAGAGCGTATTCATAAGCATCGAGTATCGAACGAATAGCCCGATCTCCATTACCATGTGTGGTGATTCTGAATCCACGTTTATGATATTCTAATACTTCTTCCTTAAAATCATCTTCATCATGAATGAAATCACCTATTACTGAAGAATCGTTATAATAAGGTTCTCTAAGTGCACCTGTCATGCCCTGGATGGATCCATCCTGAAACATTTTAACACTATCTAATGAAACTAAACCATCAGACTTGTCCAATAAATACTGATTTAATTCTTCTGGTGTATAGTTGCCAAAAGGAGTACCTTCTTGCATTAAATAATGCATAATCATGACCCGTGTTTTAATAGGATTCACTCTATCTCTGGCTGCTTTTAAATGAACCTCTAGTTCTTCCATATTGAATATGGCCGCATCTGAGTTGGTTGTAATCCCTTTAGTTAAGTATTCATCAGAAGCTTGTTTTAAAATATTGACTGATTCATCAGTGCTTCTTTCAGGTAATGCGTCTAAAAATGGCTGCATAGCACCTGGTTCATATAACACACCATTCAATAATCCTTCTTCGTCTCTTCCAAAGTGACCCCCTGGAAAATCTTCCACTTGGTCATCTAAACCTACCATTTCAATCGCTTTCGAGTTCACATAAGCCAGATGTCCTGAGATATGTCTGATATAAAGTGGATGATGAGGCGCAACATCATCTAATTCTTTACGATTCAGATGACGCTTATCAGCAATCATCGTGTCATCATACCCAAACCCTTCAATCCATGAACCTGATTCCACTTGTTTAGTTTGTTCACTGATCGCATTTAACACATCACTAACTGTTTCATTTGGAGGTACATTACAATCTATTTGTTCCTTTGTTTTTGCATACATGAAGATATGGTTATGTGTATCGATAAACCCTGGAATCATCGTTACTTGATCTAAATCGACAACAGCTGCATCGCTATTAGACTCCACTTCATCTTGTGGAGGTTCAGAACTTTCCCAAACGCCTGTTATCACACCATCAGCTACTGTGAGCGAGCCATACATATGATTAGAAGAATCAAACGAGTAGATTCTACCATTCTTATAAATTGTATCTGCTTTCACCATTTAATCACCTTCTTAAACATCATTTTATTCAGTTTTTTCATTCTTATAAGCAAAATAATAAGCTGTTGGATCCTCATCTTCTGAGTGGTCAGTCATTAAACTCACAACCACTAAAATAATTAAAGACACTACTAGTCCTGGGACAATCTCATGTAAGCCAAACGGTTTTCCTGCTAAATTCCAAATTAGTGCAAAAATTAAGGAACCAACCACACTTGCAATCATGCCTGTCTTCGTTGCACCACGCCAATACATCGCTGCTAAAACAGGGAACACCATTGAAACCGCTGAAAGTGATAAAGCATACGTGTAAATCGCGATAATGTCAGAGATTAATAGAGCAATTAATAAACCACCCACAGCCATAACAGCTACGGAAAGACGAGATACTTTTAAGATTTTCTCACCACTAGCATCAGGATTCATCCATTTTTCATAAATGTCTTTCGAGATATTCATTGCACCACTTAACAAGAATGACGTTGCCCCTGTTAAGACAGCAGCAAATAACGACACCATAAAGAAACCACCAATAGCAGGGTGAAAGACAGTCGCAAGAAAATCTGTATAAACGGAATCAGGATGCGTATCTAACGGAATAGATTGACGAGCAATCACACCAATTCCAACTGCAAAGAAACCAACAACTGATGTCATAATAAACCCAACTGTCACAGCACTAACAGCTGTCTTCTCCGATTTAGCAGCTGAAATACGTTGCCACGACGTTTGCCATACTAGATAGAATGGCCCGAAGATAATGAGATAGTTAAGCAATTCTGTACCACTTAATCCTGTGAAGTTAAGTAATTCGCTTGGCGTATTTTGTACAACCGTATCAAATCCACCAACATAATTTAGACCAACGATAAACATTAAAATCAACCCAACAATGATTAAAACAGACTGTACCGCATCAGTCCAGGCAACACTCGGTAGACCTCCCATTAGAGTGAAGGACACACAGACTAAAAAGCCAATAATCATGGCCCAGAATAGTGGAATATCGACAATCGTCGTGAAAATGGAACCCATTCCAACAATCTGCATACCAAATGTTGGTGTCATATAAAGAATACTGATGACCAACGCAGGGATTAACCCTGCTGCTTTACCGAAACGTCTTACGAATAGATCAGGTATCGTATACAACTTCAACTTTCGAATCGTTTTACCAAGTAAGAATACGAGTAAAATTGAGAACCCAGCGACAGGTAAGGTAGTTAAAAACCAAGCCGTACCGACCTGGAATCCTTCTCCAGCTGCACCTATGACGGCGGCAGACCCCATAGAAGTCGCAATAATGCTACCACTGATTGGGAAAAAACCCAGGCTGAAGTTCGCCATTGTATAATCATCACTACTTTTAATTCTACGAGAATAATAAAATCCTAACCCCATAATTCCGGTTAAGAAAACAATTAACCATATTAAATACCACGACACAAATAACAACACCTTTCGACTATGATTGCTAAAATTATTAGAATATTTACATAGTCATTATTATAAAGAATGCATTTTTCGTGGTTCAATGAAGTAGGAATGTCCGAACCAGTAGACCAACTGGTTCGGACGTCTTAAAGTGTTATTTAATAAAAAAGAATCGGACTACCCAATTGTTAGCCCGATTCAAAATTAATCTCTCGCAAATATATCTCTAGTGTAAACCTTATCATAAACATCATTTAATTGATTAGATAAACGATTCGCCACAATCACATCCGCATAATCTTTAAACGTCTCAAAATCATTCATCACTTTTAGCCCTTCGAATTTATCCATCCCAAGAGAAGGTTCATAAACGACAAGTTCAACTTCATTAGACATCAATCGTTTAATCACTCCATGAATGGCTGATTGGCGAAAGTTATCAGAATCCGTCTTCATGGTGAGACGATAAATTCCCACTACTTTCGGGCCTCTTGATAAAATCCGTTCTGCAATATGATCCTTACGGGTACGATTTGATTCAACGATGGCTTTAATGAGGTTATTCGGAACACCTTCGAAACTTGCACGTAATTGTTTCGTATCTTTTGGCAGACAATAACCACCATAACCGAATGATGGATTATTATAATGATCACCAATACGTGGGTCTAGCCCTACTCCTTCAATAATTTGTCGCGTATCTAAATCATTAATCTCAGCGTAGTTATCAAGTTCATTAAAGAATGACACCCGCATCGCGAGATATGTATTGGCAAACAACTTAATCGCCTCAGCTTCAGTTGAGTTCGTAAATAATGTTGGGATATCTTCTTTGATAGCCCCTTCAACAAGCAGACTCGCAAATGTTTCTGCTCGTTCAGACTGTTCACCTACAATAATTCGAGATGGATAAAGATTATCATAAAGTGCCTTTCCTTCCCGTAAAAACTCTGGTGAAAAAATAATGTTATTGGTATTGTATTTCTGTCGTAATTCTTCAGTATAGCCAACTGGTATAGTCGATTTAATAATCATCAACGCTTGCTCATTTATGGACAGAACAGTTTCAACAACCGTTTCAACTGAAGACGTGTCAAAGTAATTCTGTTCAGGGTCATAGTTTGTTGGTGTTGAGATCACAACAAAATCAGCATCCTGAATAGCTGTTTGTTGATCAGTCGTTGCATTTAAGCGCAAGTCTTTAGTTGATAAAAACTCTTCGATCTCATGATCTGCGATTGGTGATTGTTGATTGTTAATTAAATCAACCTTCTCTTGAACGATATCAAGTGCTGTGACATTGTTATGTTGAGCTAATAGAACGGCGTTCGATAGCCCGACATAGCCTGTACCTGCTATTGTGATGTTATGCATAGTTTCACCCTTTTAATAGTAAATTTAACTATTTTGATTACATTAGTACCAATATAGAAATGGACTATTTATGAATAGTTAAAGTTAAATTGAATCCAGCCTCTTTCTAGCGTCTCATTAAATATGAAGCTTTTTATATTATACAAAAATTCATTGTAAACATAAAAAGAAACACATAATTATTCTAATCAATGAAATATGCAGAGTCTGCGATTAAAAGCTTAATAAGTTACTTATAACTAAGTATTCTCATAAGATACAAATCAACAACTTTAATTTAATGTTTACGATATAACATAACGTGACTAATGCTATTCATTGAAAATCCATTCGAAATATTCAATCTAGATTGATAAAACGAGGGGCAAGACTTCTATTTCACCAAAAACCAACCATTAGTTAGATCTTCTCGATTATAATAAAAACGCTCTCCATCATCATATCTCACAACCTTCTTACCAACGGATTCAACAATGGCTTGTCCTGCACCTGTATCCCATTCCATTGTTGGTGCATATCGTGGATAATAATCGGCTTCGCCTTCAGCAACTAAACAGAACTTCAGTGAACTACCTGAAGAAACAGTCTCAACCTCACCATGTTCTGCTTTCAGTTCTTCAATAAACGCTTCCGTTTCTTCTGACATATGAGAACGGCTCGCTACAACGTCCACAGCGTCTTTTGATTGCTCTAAAGGTAGCTTATGACTTAGCTCTTTAACATCCTCGTCTGTTTTAAGCTTGGCTTGAGAAGCATCATTCAGTTTAAAAGCACCTTCACCAACAACTCCAACATAAAGAATATCTAACGCAGGAGCATAAATAACGCCAACAGAAGGATAACCACCATCAACAAGCGCTATATTAACGGTAAATTCACCGTTTTTCTTAATGAATTCCTTCGTCCCATCAAGTGGATCGACTAAAAAGAATTGTTTCCAATTCTTGCGTTCTTCATATGAAATGTCATCGCCTTCTTCACTTAAAATCGGAATCGAAGGAAAGCTTTCTTTAAGCTCTTTTTCAATCACTGCATGAGCTTGCTCATCCGCAATTGTTAAAGGTGATTCGTCTTCCTTATAAGCAACATCAAAGTCTTTCTTATAAATCTCCATAATCTCTTCACCAGCATCAAGTGCAATATTTGCTAACTCTTTAATCATCTTTTACGCCTCAAAGTGTCCGTTTTGTTTTAAGTAATCAACGACTTGCTGAACGCATTCTTCTAATGAATTTTGATCAGAATGAACGACTAATTCAGGATTCTTAGGTTCTTCATATGGATCATCGATACCAGTAAATCCTTTGATTTCACCTGCTCGCGCTTTTTGATATAGACCTTTAGGATCGCGTGATTCACATACTTCTAAATCGCAAGCGACATAAACTTCAATAAATTCGTCGGCATCCATGATTCCGCGTACTTTATCACGGTCTCTACGATAAGGTGAAATGAAAGCTGTTAACGTTAATAGTCCAGCATCAGCCATTAACTTAGCAACTTCCCCAACTCGACGGATGTTTTCTGTGCGGTCTTCCGCACTAAATCCTAAATTATTATTAAGTCCATGACGAACATTATCACCGTCTAACCGAAATGTATGTAAACCTTGTCGATACAGTTCATTTTCAACTTCAACTGATATAGTTGATTTCCCTGCACCAGACAATCCAGTAAACCATACGACAGCACTTTTTTGTCCTTTTTGTTTTTGGCGTTCTTCTTTGACTACTTTTGAATCATGCCAAACGATATTTTCTGATTTTGTCATTATAATCCTCCTAAATCCACACTTGTGAAATAATCGTTGTTGTCACAATCATCACAATGATTGAGAGTGGTAGTCCCACTTTAATATAGTCATGAAATTTATAACCACCCGGACCATAAACGATTAAATTCGTTTGATAACCAATTGGTGTTATAAAACTAGCAGATGCTGCAATTGCTACAGTCACAGCTAACCCAATAGGGTCAATATTCAGCTGCCCAGCCATCTCAATAGCAATGGGAAGCATTAGCACAGCTGCTGCTGCATTGGTAATGAGTTCAGTAAATAGATTCGTTAATAGATAGACTAACACAACTATCGCCACTAAACCTAAAGGTTCGACTAGATTCAACGTTTGTTGTGCTATGTAATCCGCTAGACCAGTCTTGGTCATGGCGGTTCCGACACCAATCGCACTGGCAATTAACAGAAGCACATGGAATTGTATATACCTTTTGGCTTCTTCTGGTGTTACAACTCTACCGATAAATAGTAGTAAAACAGCCAACAACATAGCCTTAAACATACTCAATAAGCCTACCGCAACTAACATAACCATCGCAATTAACACGATGATCGAGAACCAGCCTTTAACAGGATCTTCATTTAATTTCTTCGGAGTACCTAAACTCGAAATGACGTAAAAATCATCGGAATGCTGATGATTATCGATAAAATGATCACCTGTGAGTAACAGCAATGTATCCCCAGGCTTTAAAACAATATCACCGATTTTACTCTGAATACGTTCATTATTACGGTGAACAGCAATCACACCAGCATCATACCGTGAACGAAATTGCGATTGTTTAATTGTTTTATGAAGTAATGATGAATCATGTGAGACGACAGCTTCTAACAACTGCGTCTGACCATCACCATTTTTAAGATCCTCTAATTTCAGATCTGTCCCTGTCTCCAGATACAGCCCTTTCATTTTCTCTAAATCAGCAATCGTTGAGATTAAGCCTGTGAAGATTAATCGGTCATTAGCACGAATTACCGTATGTGAACTAACGGGGGATATAATCTCGTTATCACGCAGGATCTCGATTAAAAACAATCCTTCTAAATCACGCAAGCCAGCTTCAGCAACTGACTGATTCGTATAAGGAAAATCATTACCTACCGTTAATTCAGCTATGTATTCCCGAGTATTTTCCCGCATTTTATCTTGAAAACTCTTATACGAAGGCAAAATCTTAGGAGCGATCAAAGTCACATATACTAATCCAATCAATGTCACAGGTACACCGACAATCGCTAACTGTAAAAATGAAAACCCTGCAAATCCGTAGTCCTTTAACATGCCGTGAACTACTAAGTTCGTCGATGTCCCCATCAAGGTAATCGTTCCACCAAGAATCGTCACATAAGACAATGGTATTAACAGCTTAGAAGGAGCAATCCCTTTATCCTGACACCACTTACGTAATACAGGCGTGAACGTCACCACAATCGGTGTATTATTAAGGAAAGCTGAAAACAGTGATAGCGGAGCGAAAAATTTCCCCGTCACACCTGTCATCGACCGTGTATTTTGAAGCCACTTACTAACCAACCGATCGGTAATGCCACTTTTCTGAACAGCACCAGCCACAATAAACAATAAGGCAATCGTTAACATTCCTTCATTCGAGAAGCCTCTAAGCGCTTCGTCAGGTGTTAAGATTCCGGTTAACAACAAAATACCTAATGCTGTAAAAACAACCATGTCTGGCCGAGCTACTTCAAAAAGTAACCCGACAAACATGGCTATAATAATCAATAAAACAAAGACCATTTCAATAGTCATTGGGAACGTTCCCCTTTACACTTGCTTCATGCCTTTAATCAATACATCAGCTACTTCAGGTCTTGAGAATTCTTTCGGTGGACGTTCGCCATTACGAAGCAACTCACGAACTTTCGTACCACTTAAATGAGCATGGTTTTCTTTATCGTGAGGGCATGTCTTAGCTGACGCCATGTTCTCACAAACCATACAATAGAAAGCATGTTCAAATTTAAAAATCGTCATGCCCAATTCGTCTTCGAATTGTTCAATGAAACGTTGTGCGTCATAAGTACCATAGTAATCGCCGACACCAGCGTGGTCACGTCCAACAATGAAGTGCGTACAACCATAATTTTTACGCACAATTGCGTGAAGTACAGCTTCTCGAGGGCCTGCATAACGCATCGCTGCTGGATAAATAACTAAGCGAACACGATCTGCAACATAATAATTATCAAGAATCACTTGGTAACTTTCCATGCGTACATCCGCAGGAATATCATCAGACTTCGTTTCACCGACTAATGGATTTAATAGTAGGCCATCAACAGCTTCTAAAGCCGTTTTTTGAATATGCTCATGCGCACGGTGTACAGGATTACGTGTTTGGAATCCAACAACCGTCTTCCAACCTAATTCCTTGAACATTTGACGTGTTTCAGCCGGCTTCATATAATGTCCTTCAAAATCACCGTGATCAGGGCGATTTAATAAAGTGATCGGACCACCTATGTAAACATCACCACGTTCGAATAGTTTCTTTACGCCTGGATGCTCTTCATCAGTTGTCCCATATACATTTTTAGCTTCTTTCTCTTTATCAGCCTCGAACTTTTCCTCAACTTTTAGCGTTGCATAGATCACACCGTCAGCACCTTTAAGTGCGATGTTTTCGCCAACTAGATACTTGTCAGCTTCTTCTTTCGTAACCGACAATGTAATCGGAATACTCCAAACAGTGCCATTAGCTAAACGAGTATCACGGACAACATTTTCGTAATCTTCTTTGCCCATAAATCCAGTTAATGGGCTAAAACCACCAATACCTATTAATTCGATATCCGATACTTCCCAATCATTAACTTCTAATACCTTTAAGTTAGCTGCTTCTTTTAAAGCTTGTTCACGCTTATTAGCAGCTAATTCACGATTCACTAATTCGCCACCATGAGCTGCGATTAATTGTGTCATAGTAACCTCCAGATTATTGTTGAATAATATTGTTGTTATTACCAATATTGATTATAACATAGAATATTTGATTGACATTAACACTATATTACAAATTAAACTATTCATGTAATCATTTTTGAACTTATTTCTTGTGTAGACCTTAAGATAGACATCATCTAATTATTCTGATATAAAATTGACCACAATGACATCTGTGTAATCTTTAAAAACGTCAAAATCATTCAAGACCCTTTACCTTCAAACTCATCTTTACAATCTTCTATTTATACCCGTATTTTTTCATATGTTTTTCACAAATGGAATTAATTAGTTCTAAATTATTTTTCCCAAAAAAATCTTCATGACTCATATCATTGTTTCCTTTTGGTTGAAACTGGTGATCTAATTTACTACTTATATCATTAATCTCTGGTAAATCTAATTTTTTTGCTAGATTTTTTATTTCTTTATTCTTATCCATTTTAAATTCTTCATATCTTAACAAAACAAATTCATCCTGATATTGTTCATAAACTTCAATTGCTTTCACCCAACGTTCAGCCATTTTTCCTATATCATTAGAGCTTTTAACATGTAAAAAATTATTTGTAATCGTTAGTTTCCAATCTTCACTAACAGTTTCCCATAACTCAGGTGTATCATATTCAAAATTTTCAACATGTCCAGGGAGGTTTAGGCGGTTTAAAATACTTCTTATATTATCGCGTGGATCTCGTACAATAAAAACATTTTTTCTTGAATTGAAAATATTTCTTATATCTTTATATAGAAAGGTAAAACTAGGTTCTTTTATTAAAGAAGGGGAAAAATCATATTTATTCTTCTTTACAAATGTTGAAAATGAGGTGTTTCCTGAATGAATATTAGACTGAATTGGCTCATATATTCCTTTAGTATCTATAGTGACAGATTTATCACTCAACCCGGCAAGTAAACCTACTATTGCAGAAGTACCACTTTTTTGATTACCTAAAACAAATATTGCATCTTTATTTATTTCTGAAGTCATGTTTTTATAGTTTTTTAAAACTAAATTATAAGCTTTTAATACTATTTTTTTTAGCATTATATCACCCTCTTACTATGAATTCATTAGAACCTGTTTATTTGAAATTATGTATTTAATTTCCTTTTGGTATACTAAAGTAAGTACTATACCCATTGCTATACCTAGAAAAATATTTTCCCAAAAAGATATCCCTATTACAGCTAAACTACTATAGACGAATAATAAACCAATCATAAAATACATTCTCCCAGCGGTATACGGTACACGATAATAATAATAAGAAATAAAGGTTCTTAACGAAAAGAAAATAATGATTGATATAGCGGTTGCAATAGCCGCACCTATCGCTCCGTATTCGGGTACCAGTAACCAATTTAATGTTATATTACTTCCACAAGCAAGTGTTGAAATTAAAATATGCCAATAAGTCTTTTTTACAAAATTAATTCCCATTACAGTGGTTTCAGATATAGTGAAAAAAACAGGCATAAAGATCAAAAAAGGCACGATTATTGCAGCTTCTTGAAATTGTTCCCCTAATAGCATAGCTATTACTTCTCTAAATGCGATGCTGATTATACCGACTAAAAGCATAATATATGCCACTAAAGAATTAATCAATCTAAAGAACTTTCTATTCTCTGGCTCATTCTCATATTTTTCAAATGCAACTGGAGTCCAAAAATTACTGAATGTAGTCCTAAGTATCATTACTAGAGCAACTAATTTCATAGCTGCAGAATAGATTCCTAGCTCGTCAAAATCACTCCATTGACGCAAAGCTATTTTATCAAATGATTGAAACAATAATGAAATAAATACCGTAAAAACAAAAGGGGACCCATATTTGAATATGCTCATTTTAGTATGTCTAACTTGTTTGGTAGTTTCACTTTGATAAAACCAAAAATCTTTTGTTGAGTAAATAGCTACTATAATTAATAATAATATCGTTACTATTCTAGCACTTACTAAAGTTTGAAAGTTATCCCCTATTAAATAGAAAAAAGATAAAATCAGAACAAAATCAAATGCTCTTTGAAGCATTTGTAGAACCGAGTAAATGTTTCCTTTTTGTTGCATTCGTACAACTAGTTGAGCGTAACGAAAAATTAGTTGAGTTATAATCCCTATATTCAAGTACCATACATAGCTTATATTCGCTTCTCCAAAGACAAAAGAGGTAATAGGTTTATAAAATAAAAATGTTCCTATTAATATTATGATAGTTGTTAGAATCGGTATCTTCATTGAATTATATAAAAGATCTGTTCTTTTTTCTTTTTCTTCTTCGTAAAAGAATCTAATAAAGGCCTGGTCACTCCCGAATATAGCAAAAACCATACTCATTTGAACAAATAATTCATACATAGAAAATTTACCAAATGATTCTGGTGTAAGAAGACGAGTTATAACCATTGTAGTCACTAATCCAATAATCATCCCTATCCAGCTACCGTATGAAAACTTCAAAAAATTTTTAAGCAAGTTGTCTTTCATGATTATCCTTCTATCCTTTTATAATATAGTATTCTAGTATGCAACTAAAAATATGAGTTCAAAACTAATTAAATACTACCAGTTCATCAATTTAGAAATTATTCTCAAGACTATAGTATCGATGCTAGCCGACATCTTTTGTAATTTTTAGTTTTATCAATTACACTACTATAGTAGAATTTGTATCATAAACGATTAATTCTACACTTCCGCGCACCAAGGAATTTTAATTTTTTGACTGGTACGAAAATAACTCATCAGTAAATTTAGGTCTATGTTGATTCTCAAAATGTTAGTTAGACTTTAATAATACTGTCTAAGACTAAATGCATCAACCTATCAACGTTCAAAGGTTAGCTATAAGTCTATATTTCATGATTAATCAGTGGTAATATTTTCAGCTTTGTGATTCTTTATACTATTCCAAAACCAGTTCTTACCTTATGTCATAATTGTCTCTCACATGTACTGACTAACATTAGTAATAACCTTATTTCCCTAATGTCATTTTTCATCTAACTATACCACTTAGATCAATTTATCGTATATTTTTTTCATTCTCTCTAAATATTTATCTTCGGAAAAGTTTTTTATAACGTTATTACGGATTTCTATTCTTTTATAATTTCTATAATTATTAAGCATATACTCAATACTCTTAGCAATATCCTCAGAAGAATGTTGAGCAAGTACTCCTACTTGTTCACCAACAAAGGTTTCAGGACCACCAGAATAAGTTGCAACTATCGGCAAACCACAACTCATTGCTTCAACAATAGCTACTCCGAATGTTTCTATTTTGCTAGTTGAAACAAAAAAGTCTGACTCATTAAACAACTGAACTAAGTCTTCATTATTTATTGTTCCAATAAATTCAACATTATCAATTAATTTTAACTCGTTACGTTTATTAATTAAGTTATCTTTATTAGGTCCATTTCCTGCAATTTTAAGCTTAAAATCGTATCCTTTTTGTTTTAGTATAGCTAGATTCTCTAATAAATCTACATATCCTTTTTTATCATTTAAGTCTAAACTACCTACAGTCACTAATTGAGGAGTTTCATTATCAACTCTATCGTTCATAATTTTAAATTTATCAGTAGATACAATGTTGGGTACGACTTCTATATCTGTATTAACATATTTATTCATTGTTTCTTTTAATGGTTGGCTTACAGCTACTACCTTAGCCGCATTAAGCAAAGCCTTTTTGATTTTAGGACCATAATATAAGCTTTTTACCTTTCTTTCAAAAAAGGTGGCATGTTCTACAATAATATATGGTATATTGTATATTTTAGATATCTTGCGAACTAACCAACTGCGATAACTAGAAAAATGAACTTCTATTAATGAAGGAGCATATTCTTCAATAATATAAGATAACAATTTTAATGCATGCTTATCTAATATAACACTTCTTATTTTGGGGATTCGTGAATTCAGTTTTATGACGTAGTGCTTAAAATTCTCTTCTTCATAACAAGTCACTTCACTTTCATCCTTAGTTACTTCAACTGAAACGACTATTATATTATATTTTTTCTTTAAAATTTCTGTTCTGTGTTTAACAAACATAAAATTTGCAGGTTTGTTTTCTGTCGGAAAATCCGAAAAAAGGAGGATCGTTTTTTCATTATTCATAATTTCACTTCCACTTATCATAATAATGTTCTTCATTTACCAAAACGCTATTTAATATATTGATATAGTTATCCTTAACAGTCTGAAATATTTTGACTTCATATAATATTATCACCTGGTAATATTAAAGTTAATACACTTATGGACAGAGGATTTCCTTATAAAAAACTATATTCGATTAACAACATAACATGATGATGTACAATAATTAGGTAAAAAACTTTGCTCTATAGAAATGGGTAGAGTATTTTCGTAGTTATTATATAAATCAACTCGTAATAGGAGACCTTCTATCCTATGTCTATAAGAATTGATCAAACATCTTTAAAATAATCTAGATAATTCAGCCTGTTCTTTAATCCAAAAATTGAATCCAAAGTGAAGAGAAAAATGAACCAATTCTCCAAAAAACCATACTGAAAATTATAAGATCGTAGTTATGGTTATCAACTCGGTTTGTAATTCGTATTATGGACGGAAATGTTCCAACTTTAATAAAAAATTAGCTCTTTAAAACCATTACAGTATATCAGAAAAATTTAAATCGAAAACTTCATTGAGCGCAAGCCAAGTCACGTCTATACTCTTTATATTATTTATAACTTGACTAATTTGATTTCAGAAGACATTATATTTGTACATAGCAGAAGTGTTAACTCAAGAAAATAGGCTATTCTTTATATTGATGGCAAATAACCCTTGAAGATAATATCTGCGATATTGTCTACGTTGTAATCGGTGTTATAAAAAGAAAGTATCTTTAGAATATCGGTTTCTTAAATTAAATGTTAGAAGCCGCCTTTAATTCAGGAAAAGTACCCCTTGGAATATTTAACGGCACCCCAAACCTGGTTGAAATAACTTGAATCATCCATTCTGTCAACTATAGGTGAGAAGATAAAATAAACAGCTGAATTTCTGTTATAATACCTATCAATAGAATCATTCTAAATTCGTCCAGATGTAGAAGTGATTTTCATGTCTTAATCATCTTCTATCTGAAGAGGTAACAGAGATACTAATCTATATGGATTCAAAAGAGTATAATAACAGGTTTCTTCATAATTCAAAATTGTGGAGTTTTAAAAAGCAAGTCCTTAGTTACACATGTGTTGGAAAAGCGATAAGTATCACGAGCTGATCCTTAAAGTGGCTACCCCTTCTCGGAAAATCTTTTCTACTGTTTTATACATTGTTTTATGACTGCCACCACAGTTACTCTCACAATATATTGAATAGATATAAACTTAGCTCATTAAATTTAAAATAATTTGAATAACTCTCTCTTGATCTTCTTCAACTAGATTAGATCCTGATGGTAAACAAAGTCCCTTCTCAAATAATTCATCTGATACACTTTTACTATTATAGAAAGGGTAATAGGTATATGCTTGATATAAAGGCTGTAAATGCATTGGTTTCCATACCGGACGTGCCTCAATATTCTCTTCATTAAGGGCTTCAATTATATCATCACGTGACACTCCTGTTTGGTAGGGGTCAATCGTTAAAGCAGTGAGCCATCTATTAGACATACTCTCTTCAAGCTCAGGTTGAAATTCAATACCCTCTAACTGATGAAAAGCTTCAAAATAACGTTTAAACACAGCACGTCTTTGTTTCACACGTTGATCTAATACTTCTAATTGTCCTCTTCCAACGCCTGCAACTATATTACTCATACGGTAGTTATATCCCAGTTGACTGTGTTCATAATGTACAGCAGGGTCACGAGCTTGAGTCGATAAAAACCGGGCTTTTTGAATAGAATATTCATCATCAGAAACCAGAGCCCCACCGCCTGAAGTTGTAATGATTTTATTACCATTGAATGAATAGATACCATAGTGACCAAAGGTGCCACTTTTATAATTCTTGTATTCACTGCCTAGTGACTCGGCAGCATCTTCAATAACTGGGACATTATAAGAATTACATACCGACATAATTTCATCCATTTTTGCGCTCTGACCATATAAGTTCACAACAATTACCGCTTTAGGCAATTGATTAGATCGATCGTAATCTTGTAACGCTCTTTCTAATGCCAACGGCGACATATTCCAACTATCTGGTTCAGAATCAATAAAAACAGGTGTAGCATGTTCATATAGTACTGGATTTGCAGTTGCTACAAAAGTTAAAGAAGATAAAAATACATGGTCTTGTGGTTCAACTTCTATAATTTTCAATGCCAAATGAATGGCTGCAGTTCCAGATGACATAACTGTTGTATGTTTAATCTTATTATAATCGGACAACGCTTCTTCAAAACCATTCACGTTGTTGCCAAGAGGAGCTATCCAATTTAAATCAAATGCTTCTTTAATATATTTTTGTTCATTCCCTGACATATGTGGGCTAGATAAAAATATTTTGTTCATTTTTTCCTCTTTTCTGCAAAAATTTTAGACAATTTTTATGCACATATTATTTCAATATAGGAAAAGGAGTATTAATAAGTAATATATTTATATATACTTCAATTACAACTCAAAACTTCGGTTTCTGTTCAAATCTCCTTAGAAATAGTTCATACCATTTATAAAACTACTGAAAACATTAGAGATGACTATCACTTCTTCTCAATCAATCTAATAATTTAAAGAGTCAATTTTAATAGTAGTACCTTCGCACATTACTCTATAGTAATTTAATAACAGATCAACACTATGGTGAAATAGTAAATTAATATGAATTTCTTTATATACTATTTTTCATGTTTAAACATTCTACGAATAATGTATTCTTTAAAATTTAAAATTCCTTTGATTAAAGAATATTTCCATGGCAAAACTGAATTAAAATCTAGATCTTTTTTTATGTCAATTTTCCCTTTTATAATAGTCGGGACTTCTTCTCCAAGATCATATAGATAAATATCATCTCCAGTTTCATCAAATATAATATTAACATCATGTGGTTTAAAACTTAGTGAATATCTTTTTATTACATTATAATTCATCCTCTTTTTAGTTAAGACATACCTTTTATAGAAATTATGATTTTTTGTTCCATACAAATCTACACATAAATTTGAATTATTAATCCCTAAGTAACACTCACCTATCTCCATATTTTCAAAAAAAACATCATATTTTATTCCATTCTCGAAATCAGTAAATTTATAATCTTTAATTCCATGAAGTAGAGGTACTTGATACATATTGCTTTGTTGTTTTGCATGTTCACCTATTTCAGAAGCATTTGTAGATAATGATATATAAGGATATACAAAAAACTTATTGGTTTCAACTATATATTTCATGTAAAATTTCTTCCAAGAAGTTTCAGGCCAACTATATATTTTGGAAGGCATATCATAACCTGTCTTCAATGTATTATTGTTTTCATACCACGACCTAAAATCATTCCACATTTCTTTTGACCAACATTGCCCCCAAGATTGGGCGCTTTGTATAAAATATACATCGGAATGATCTTGCATTGGAGCAAATGGCTTTTCTGCCATTTCGTTAATTAGTGGTGAATACAATGATATACCAGCTATTTTTGAATCATTTTTATAATAATTCAAAGCTTCTTTCGAGAATTTGTAAAAATTCTCTGCAGGAACAATGTCGTCTTCAAATATAATTACAGCTTCATAGCTATTTGTTAGATCACCACACTTTAAAATATGATTTCGTAATCCTTGTCTTTCCTTGAAGGTTCTTACGTATTTGTTACCAACATTCCAGTTATAATTATCTGCAATTTCCTTTACTACTTTTTCTTTATCACTTTTATCAATACTTATTATTAAATCAACATTATCATTGCCATAGTATGAATTTTTTAAAGCCTTAAGTAACCGTTCTAATGAAGAAGGTCTATTATAAGTTACGACCACCACTGCTATGTCTGAAATAAAGATAACCTCCTTTATACTAGATTTAAGATTTTATTTACAAATTCAAAGTACTATTTTTTTACCTATGGTCTTTTCCCACAATAGTATGAGTATTACAACTAAAACAATTAACTTCGTAGCACTTGTTGTTAATATCAATTTACCAATCGGCAATGAAAACATTTGTAATACTATTAAAAAATTTATTATATAAACAACACTCCTAGAGTGCATTGATTGATATGTATATTTAGATAAAAATCCTAATAGAAAGCAAAAAAGCAATAGACCAATATAACCATAATTCTCAATTAATTTCATAGAATCTGGTGTCCATTTGACACCAACATCTATCAAACTTCTAACAGATTGAGTTAAATTAAGATTTGAATTTAACATACCAGGAAAGAAACCCGAAATAAGGTTAGTTGAAGAGCTAAACCATATTTCTTGTATATAAGTGGAAGTGTAGAAAAAACCGAATCCTAAGTAATTAAAAATAGAAAGAATAAATATCGATAATTCTTGTGAAATTTTTGGTAAAATTTCATTTGAATTATATTGAATATCATTTGTGATATGTTGGTTAAATTCTACTCCTCTGAGTCCTAACATAAAATTAAAGATAAAAATCATTATCAATATAACAAAAGTTATTTTTAAATAATTTGATAAGTTTAGTTTTTTTGTGGCATATATTTTTTGTCTAACAAAAATTATGAAAATTATCAAAATTACTATCTCAAACAATTCGAAATTCGTGCCTCTTGCTTGTCCAAAATAAATATGTGGGATGGAGATCATTATAATAAAAAATAAATTGAATTTACTTATTTTTTTATTATGTGTAAAAACTGTAATGTAACTGTAAATTAAAACGAATTTTATTATAAAAAGCATGAGAACGTAAGGTATCTTAGACAGATTAAACTGTGATAAGTTATTCGTTCTGAAATATTCTTGATATTGATTATATTGTGAACCACCATCTAAGAATAACTGCATCAAACTGATTGGAGTTTGCCCTGTATAATAATTAGTAGCCAGTATTGAAAAAACGTTTACAATAATTATTACAAACATTAGCTTCATTTTACTTAAACGAAACAATAAAGGCTGAGTGTTTTGTGCTTTCCTATTAAAGTTTGTCTGTTTAAGATTAAATGATCTTATCCCTAAATTAAAAAAAATGTAGTTTAACCACAACATTATTATTGAGGGAATAATATAAAATAATGATAATGTTGTTGAAAATATAGCAAGTAATATGTATATCGAAAATAAAATGTATAAGAATTTCACTATTTTTAATGTGTTCATATATAACTCTTCCTATTTAAAATTAAAATAAACAAACTTAACTTTTTGATTTATTGTCTTAGTTTTTGTATTTCTGTAAGAAACTTCTTTGATATTCTATCTTGATTATGATTGGATAGAAACCTTTCTCTAGATTTTCGTATTAATTTTTTTTGTAGTGTATCATTATTTAAAAAATTCCTTAGGTTTTCTTCTATATTGTTAATGTTTGTGATGCAATAGCCAACATCTTTTAAATATTCAACTGAAGCTATATCATTTGGACCTACAGCTAAAATAGGCTTTTCGAACGATAAATATTCTGGAATTTTGGTAGACATCGAAAGTCTTGTATCTTCTATATCCTTCACCTCAAATGATTCTACATGAACTAATATATCTGAATTATTCAAAACTTTTGTTAATTCATCCCTATTTAATGATCCACAAAACTCACTAGAATCTTCTCTATTCAATTTACTTAAAATCTTCTTATTAGGTTCATTATTAGAATAAATATACAATTTGACTGGTTTGTTTAATCGTTTATTAATTAATTCAATTGCTTTCGCTATTTCTATTAAACTCTTATGTCTGTTGTGTTGTAGTCCGCCAGCGTAAACTAGTGACATTTCAGATTTATCTTTTTGATTATAATTTGCTTTTTTAAAACTTGTAGTTGAATTCATAAATACTACACTATCTTTATCAAAAATTTCGTGATATTTATACCTCATTTTTTCTGAGATAGTGATAAACTTATCAGATGAGTATATTACTTCATTTAATTGTTTTCTGATTTTCTTCCTTCTAATATTTTCAAGCCAAGATGAATTGGTTCTAGGTAAAATATAATCATCAGTTACATAGGTTATTAATTTTGCATTAAATTTATTTCTTACAAAATTAGTAATGTCATAAGCGAATGAACTATCTCCTGCACAAAACAAAATTACTTCAGGAGAAACTTCTTCAAGCCAATCATTCAGTCTTTTACTATTCCATTTATTTTTTAGCCAAAAACTTTCTCTCAATAATCTAAAAGATTCTTTTGTTTTAATTAAATTTTTAAGATTATTTGAATCAGTTTTTTCTTCTCGTTTTTCACTTTCGATTTTTCCCACTATTTTTCCGACATCATTTCTTTTTAAAAAGAAACTCTGAAACATTTCTTCATCAGTTATCCTAAAGAAATTGTTACAATTATCACTCTGAGGAACTTCTTTACTTAGGTATAATTGTGAGATATTCTCCTCCGGAATATCTTTGATGAGCGAGTTCAAAGTTTTCCCATTATTGCGTGTGAAACTTAATGCATTATTACTTATTATAAGCAGATTAGGAAAGTCATTACTCATTATTTTGCCATACCTTTCTATTAACATAATCAGTATAAGATAAAATGATTCTTACAACTTTCTCAGAAACGTTAGGCATACTATAATCATTTACCAACCTTAAAGTAGTACTATCTTGATCATTCAAAACTGTTAACCCTTGTAGGATTCTTTCTTTCTTTAACCCTATCATCATAACTGATGTTTCTTCCATTGCCTCTGGTCTTTCATGTGCCTCTCTAATATTTAACGCTCTAAACCCTAATATAGAAGATTCTTCACTAATTGTACCGCTATCACTTAACACAGCACGCGAACTTATTTGTAATTTATTATAATCATTAAACCCTAATGGCTTTAATGTTTGAATTAGTGAATGTAATGGAACATCATTAGATTCAATCATTTTCATAGTCCGAGGATGAGTACTGATTATTACCGGTATTTTAAAATGTTCAGCGATATAATTTAAGCTTTCCATTAAGTCATTAAAATTTCGCTCTGAATTAATATTTTCTTCTCGGTGAGCTGATACAAGGAAATAGTTACCCTCTTCAAGCTCAAGTTCCTGTAATACATCAGAATTCTTTATATCGTCTTGTCTTGAGTTTAAAACTTCATACATAGGGCTACCTGTTTTAATAACTCGATCTGCTGATAATCCCTCATTAATCAAATATTCTCTAGCAATACTACTATAAGTCAAATTAATATCAGCAGTATGATCCACAATTTTTCGGTTTGTTTCTTCAGGCACACGTTGGTCAAAACAACGATTTCCTGCTTCCATATGAAAAATCGGGATTTTCTTGCGTTTGGCTGCAATGGCCGTTAAACAACTATTTGTATCACCCAACACCAATAGTGCATCTGGATTAACTTCATCCAAAACGGGGTCAATAGCGATAAATATATTTCCTATTGTTTCTATCGCTGAACCTTGTGCTGAATTCAAAAAGAAATCTGGTTTTCTTAAATGGAAATCTTTAAAAAACACTTCATTCAATTCATAATCATAGTTTTGACCTGTATGGACAAGTGTATGATCAATTGCATCTGATTGTTCCAGTTTATTAATAACAGTTGACAATCGAATAATTTCAGGGCGAGTACCTACTACCGTCATGACTTTCAACATTTCCATTTTATTAAACCTCCAAATAGTGCGTATCAGGGTTATCAGGGTCAAATAGTTCATTCGCCCACATTAATGTTACCATTTCTGTGTCTCCTAAATTCTCGATATTATGCGTATAACCGACTGGAATATCAATCACTTCAAGTTGTTCACCTGAAACATGATATTCAATTATCTTGTCGCTTCCATATTGACGGAATCGGATAACACCTTCACCTGAAACTACTAAAAATTTCTCGTTTTTTGTATGATGCCAATGATTCCCTTTAGTTATGCCTGGTTTGCTAACATTCACTGAAACTTGTCCTCGATCAGGCGTCTTCAAAATCTCAGTGAAAGAACCACGATGATCAACATTCTTCTTCAATGGGTAACTAAAATTATCAGTATCTAAATAACTTAAATAAGTACTATAGAGTTTCTTTGTAAATTCATCAGACAAGTCGGGAACAAAATAATTATTTCTGCTATCTTTAAATGACTGTATTAATTCAACTATATTTCCTAAAGTAACACGATGAACAGTAGGCACTTCACAAAAATAATCAATTTTGTTCGGACTGTTATTTAAAGCTTGAAGAAATTCTTTAACGACATCGTCAATGTAAACAAGTTGCATAACTACATTGGGATCATTTACTTGAATAGGTATATCGTTAGCAATGTTATAACAAAAAGTAGCCACAGCACTATTATAATTCGGTTCACTCCATTTACCGAACACATTAGGTAATCGATAGATATATGTACTAACTTGGTGTCGCTCACCATAATCAAACACTAAATCTTCTCCTGCTTTTTTACTTTTTCCATAAAGATTATCCTGTTCAGCCTGTATAGAAGAGGTGATTAAAATTGGGCTACGGTTATTATGTTTCTTTAACTTATTAAGCAACTCATTAGTTAAATCATAATTACCTTCCATGAACTCCTCGTCACGTTCAGGACGATTTACTCCAGCTAAATGAAAAATAAAATCAGCATTATGACAATAGTCTTCAAGATCATCTAGTGAACTATTACGATTAAACAATAATAATTCATCATGACCTTGACTTTCCAATTCAGCTATCAAGTTTTTAGCAATAAAGCCATTTGATCCTGTTATCAAGATTTTCATGATTTATGCCATCCTTTCAATGCCTCTTGTACAACATCTAGAGTTAATAGTTTTTCTTTAACCTGGTCTATAGACAATCGTTCTGTATTATGAGAATTATACTCATCATCAGTAGATAATTCTTCACTACCTTCAACAAAATACTTATCATAATTAAGGTCTCTAGTATCTGCAGGAACACGATAGAATCCACCTAAATCTTCAGCTACAACATGTTCTTCTTTAGTTAGTAGTGTTTCGTATAATTTCTCGCCATGCCTTGTACCTATAACTTTTATTTCATTATCAGCATTAAACAACTCTTTTAATGCTTTTGCTAAATCTCCAATCGTTGAAGCTGGAGCTTTTTGAACCATGATATCTCCAGATTCAGCATTTTCGTATGCAAAAATCACTAACTCAACCGCTTCTTCTAATGTCATGAGAAACCTTGTCATTTCGGGATCTGTAATTGTAATAGGTTGATCATTTTTGATTTGATCAATAAATAACGGTATCACTGAACCACGAGAAGCCATCACATTACCATACCTAGTACCACTAATCAAAGTTCTTTCCGGATCAACTGTTTTGGATTTCGCAACAAACACTTTCTCCATCATCGCTTTCGAAATCCCCATAGCGTTTATAGGATAAGCTGCTTTATCCGTAGATAAACAAATAACCTTTTCAATTCCTGCTTCGATGGCTGCTTGTAATACATTTTCAGTTCCTTCAACATTTGTTTTAACGGCTTCCATTGGGAAAAATTCACACGAAGGCACTTGTTTCAAAGCTGCAGCATGAAATATGTAATCAACACCGTACATAGCATCTTTAACGCTTTGTTTATCTCTTACATCACCTATGTAAAATTTAAGTTTGTTATTTTGATAATGTTTACGCAAATCATCTTGTTTCTTTTCATCACGTGATAAAATTCGAATTTCTTTCACATCTGTTTCTAAAAACCGTCGCATAACAGCATTACCGAAAGATCCTGTCCCACCTGTTATTAAAATTGTTTTATTAGTAAACACTTTTCTCACACCTCAATAAATTGATCTAATAATTTTTGATAAGTATTTCCGACAATTCCATTTATTTTAGCGATTTCTTCATCACTCAAAGTTTCATAGCCTTTACCTATACTTTTTGCAGATACTTCTGAGCATATAGATTTTAATTTATCATAATTATATTCAATATGGAGTGAGTCTAAAATAAATTTGATTTGTTTTTCAGGATTACGAACTAAATCATTATATTCCACTGCTATATATTTACTTTCTTGCATTTTTAATAAGGAGTTCATAGTATTACTCACTGATTTTTTCCATTGTTTTGCAGAGATTTCTACTGCACTTAATTTTTCAGCATCGTTTTCAAAACCGGTATATTTAGGTCCCCAGTAGGATAATCTTTTTTCATTATTCCAAAACTTTTGCAGTCTATTTAAAAGGTATTTTCCCCCATAATAAGGTATATCTTGTTTAGGAATAAACCTAGCTTTCTTCGCTGTATACTTTAGGTCTAAACTGGCTTTCCACCTCTTGTCTGCACTTGCGATTACATCGATAGGGTCTCTGAAAATGAATAAATATTTGGCATCTTCCACGATTGAATCTACGAAATCAACTCTTAATGAATTTGCACATGTTTTTTCTATAACATGATTAACTTGATATTTGTCTTTCACCCATCTGAATTGTTTGTTTATATACTCTTTATTTTTACTGTTGATATTTTCAATCGAAAGTTCATCATGTTCTATAGTTTTATTGCCATAACGCCAGATATAATTGATTTCATCACAAGGCCATGTCGCAAAGTCATTAAGTTCTGTTAATAAGTCCCTTAACATATTCGTCCCTGATCTCGCAGCACCAATAATAACAATATTCATAATTAATCCTCGACTTTTTCTATTATATTCTTATATGCTTTATCAGTTGTTAGATGATTCTCAAAATAGTTTCTACCATTAATAGATAATTCGTCTCTTAAATCTTTAGAAGATCTCAATTTCATTAAATTATTATAATATATATCTATATCTCCTGTTTCGGACCATAACCCACACCTTGCTTCTTCTTCAATTAATTTGCGATAATCTGTATTAACATCCGTCGCAGCTAAGACTGGTATTCCAAGCCTCATTAAATTCAAGGTTTTTGATGGTATGTTAGGGATTGTATAATTCCTATTCAAGTTCACTAGACCAATATCACTTAATTTTAAAAGTTGGTCATACTCTTCTGTAGGAACAAAGTCAAATAGTGAAATATTATCTAACTTCTTATCTAAAACTAGATTTTTTATTTTTTCTTTCGCAATCCCTTTTCCAATAATTAAAAAATGTACATCATCCACACCGTTTAGTTTTAATCTTTCAGCTAATTTTACTAAAAACTCTAACTCATTGGCTGGGCTAATATTTCCTCCAAACGTTAGTACAAACTTTTTATCAATGCCGTATTTCTGTTTAATTTTTTCCGCTTGCGTAGATTCTAGACGTTCCACATTATATACAGAAGACCAGTTTTCTAATTTAAAAAATTTACTCTTATCTACATTATTATTTTGTTGAATATAATTTATATTCCCTTGTGACATACATCCTAGATAATCAGATGTTTGATATAGTTTCTTTTCAATATACCTAAAAGCCTTATAAACTATATTTTTGTCCATCATTCCTATATCAACTGCATTTTGTGGAAAAATATCTTTCACAACCAATAAGTATTCAGCATTAGGATGTTTTTTCTTTAATTTTTTCACAGTATAGTATAATGTGATTGCTGGAGTTGGATAAATAATTAGATCAAAATCAACATCAGAAAAATAGTCCTTTATAGCTTTATTAAAATGCAATGGCAATTGTATCGCCGTTAAACCTTTTTTGAACTTATTAACTCCGAAATAATCGCCGGCATTAATCCATAGTATCTTATGATTTGATTCTTCTTGAACGAAGGTCCTATCAGCATTTTTATGTTCTAATAAGGCTGCCACATATACATTATGTCCTTGTTCAGCAAATTTTCTACTCAAATCCTTATACATATGTTCTCTACTTGGATCATAGGGGTAATTTAACATTAAAAATAATACATTCATAAAAGTTTTCAACCTGCCTTGTGATCATCAATCAATCTATTGCTTTCAACTATTTTAGCATAATATTCATCAATATCTATAACATCTTCCCTGAGCAGATAATCACCTAAATCTTCTGCTGTCTCCATTCCTTCTGAAGATATACCTTCACGTTTGAAGACATTCATAGCAGTTATAAGAACTATTTTAAGGTCCAAACTCCAAGATTGTTCTTTCAAATACTCTAAATCTAATGACAACTTATCTTCCCATGTAACACTGTTTCTTCCGTTTATTTGAGCCCAACCAGTTAACCCAGGTCTTAACTCATGTCTTTCTCTTTGTGCATCTGTCATAAAGACCATATCTTTAACCAGTTGCGGCCTTGGGCCTACAATAGACATATCACCTTTAGTAATGTTTATTAGTTCAGGCAGTTCATCAAACGATGTTGACCGTAGAAACTTCCCAAATTTAGTTAAACGATCATCATCTGATAATAATTCACCTTCACTATCTTTTTCATTTGTCATTGTCCGAAATTTGTACATAGTAAAAATAGTTTCATTTAAACCTGGGCGTTTTTGTTTAAAAAGAACTGGTGACCCAATTTTCACTTTAACAAGAATAGCTAAACTTATAAGTATAGGGCTTAGTATAAAAATAGATATTAGTGCAACTGTGAAATCAACAAACCTTTTAACCCTTTTATTATACATACTGTTTTTTTTCATGTTGTATCACGACCTTTTGTTCTATTTTATTTTATAATTATCTAGAACAGTAGACATAAACTCCAAAATATCATCGCGAACATCGTCACGTTCCAATGACATTTCTATCGTGGTCTTCAAGAACCCTTTAATCTCACCCACATCATACCTACGCCCTTCAAAATCATAAGCATAGACTGATTGCTGTTCATTTAACGCCTGAATTGCATCTGTTAGTTGAATTTCGTTACCAGCGCCAATTTTTTGTTCGCCTAAATAATCCATCACTTCAGGATTCAAGACATAGCGACCCATGATTGCCAGATTAGAAGGTTCTTGGCCTAGCGCTGGTTTTTCAACAAAGTTATTGACTTGATAAAGACGTCCATCTTGTTCTAATGGATCAATAATACCATAACGATTCGTTTCACCTTCAGGGACGGTTTGCACGCCAATAATGGATTTTCCAGTTTCATCGTAATTGTTAATCAATTGTTTTAGACCTGGTGTTTCAGCGCGGACGATATCATCGCCTAATAAAACCGCGAATGGATCGTCACCGATAAATTTACGTGCGCACCAAACCGCATGTCCTAATCCCTTAGGTTCTTTTTGTCTTATGTAATGCAGGTCTACATTAGAAGATTTTCTCACCTTCTCTAACAATTCATATTTCTCTTTTTCGATCAGTGCGTCCTCTAATTCATATGAATTATCAAAATGGTCTTCAATCGCTCGTTTGCCTTTACCTGTTACGATAATAATATCTTCAATGCCTGATTCAATCGCTTCTTCTACAATGTATTGGATCGTCGGTTTATCAACAATAGGTAACATTTCTTTAGGCAAGGCTTTTGTCGCTGGCAAGAATCGGGTTCCTAGCCCAGCTGCTGGTATAATAGCTTTTTTGACGGGTTTCATTGTTGGTCACTCCTAAATCATGTTTTCCAGAGTATACTGCTCTTCATCAGATTTAATCATTGTTAAAAGCATTGTTTTCAGTTCATGTTCTTCTGCGTATGTGAGTTTTTGTATATCTTGGTGGATATAAGCGGTGCTGTCAAAAGTACATTTACCTACGTGTATTTTCGGGAAGATTTGTTCTTCAGATATTTCGTCTTCCCCGAGTAGTTCTTCATACATTTTCTCACCTGGGCGGATACCAGTGTATTCAATTCCTATGTCATCTTCTTGATACCCTGACAAACGGATTAAATTCTTCGCCAGATCGACGATTTTGACTGGTTCACCCATGTCGAGTACGAAAATTTCTCCACCTGATGCAAGTGACCCCGATTGAATAACGAGTTGGCTTGCTTCTGGAATGGTCATGAAATATCGGGTCATTTCAGGGTTTGTTACAGTCACAGGCCCACCATTTTGTATCTGGTCTTTAAATAATGGAATCACACTGCCACGGCTACCAAGGACATTGCCGAAACGAACTGCTAGATATTTCGTTTCACTTTGTTGAGATAGGTTCTGGATAACCATTTCGGCAACTCGTTTTGTCGCCCCCATCACATTGGTCGGGTTAACGGCTTTATCTGTTGAAACTAATACGAATGTGTCAACATGATATTGATCTGCCGCTTCAGCAACATTCTTCGTCCCATACACATTGTTTTTAACCGCTTCACGTGGATTAAACTCCATAAGTGGCACATGCTTATGCGCGGCTGCATGATAAACTACATCCGGACGATATTGATTAAATACTTCAAAAATGCGCTCCTGATCCTTCACATCAGCAATAACAGGTGTGATGGAAAAACGACCGTCATAGCGCTCTCGCATTTGCCGTTCGATTTGATAAATGCTGTTTTCACCTTGTCCAAGCAACACCATGTGGTCTGGTTCAAACGGTCCGATCTGTCGGCAAATTTCAGATCCAATTGATCCCCCTGCTCCAGTGATTAAAACTGTTCGACCTGTAATATTATCAGCAATGAGATCTAAATCAAGTTCTACAGGGTCCCGGCCCAATAAGTCTTCTACTTCAACATCTCTCAATTGATTGACAGAAACTTTACCTGTAACGAGATCCTCGAACTTCGGAACTATTTGAGTTTTCGCGTTCGTATTTGAACATTCATCAATAATCTCATTTAATCGATTTTTATTTAAAGAAGGAATGGCGATCACAATATGCTCGATTCGTTTTTTTTCAACGATAGAATAAATCTCATCTATAGTCCCTTCAACTGGTATTCCGTGAATTTGCATTTTAACTTTTGTAGAATTATCATCAACAAAAGCTATTGGCTTGAGTTCACTTTCGTCACTTGTCTGCAATTGACGCGAAACCATAGCGCCCCCAGCTCCTGCACCTATAATCAGGGTTCTCTTCCCTTGCTTCAGACGGCCTTTCATGATCTCATCACGAAGAATTCGCCAAACAAACCGAGATCCTCCAATGAGCAATATGTGTAACATCCACGTCACAGCCAGTGTTCTTATGTATATAACATCAAACAACAACCACTGCATGATAAAAGTAGTAGCTATTGAATAGGTCACAACTTGAAAAATCGCGACTAATTCACCAATACTTGCATATTCCCAGACTTTATTATAGAGACCTTTGAACATTGCGAATAAATGATGTAAAGCAACTAGTGTAATGGAAGAAAATAAAATGACAGGGTTATCTATGAATGATTGGTTGTATAGGATGATTGTACTAATAAATATGGCACCAAGCACTATCAGTGTATCTAACGCTATTAAGCTTGAAAGCCTCTTCTTATAGGTCAATATCTTGTCACCCCCTTCAATTCAATCAACATAACTCTAAGCATTAATATAGGACAATAGATTTATACCTTTTCCATACACCCATGTTAGCATATGGAAATTTTGAATTCAATATTTTGTGACATTATCTTTCATTATATTGACATTGTTCAGTATAATGTTATTAATTATTATAATTCTATTTTTAGAAATTGGCAATTTTTCAACAAAATCTACTAAACTTTGTGTTATAATTTAGCCTGTAATTTAATTAACGGAGGATTAATGATGGAAGAAACCATTTCACTACAAGAAATTTGGCAAACACTGAAAAAACGCATGAGGTTGATCATTCTTATTACAGTCTTAGCGATGCTAGCTAGTGTCATTGCAACAATGTTCTTTATGACACCTCAATATGAAGCGAACTCACAATTTATCGTGTCACAATCTGAAACAACTCAAGAACAACAAATCACTCAAGGGGATATACGCACGAATGTTGAATTAATTAATACATATAACGTGATTATTCAAAGCCCTGCCGTTATAACTGATGTGATTGATGAACTTGACTTGGGATTATCAGCCGGGCAATTATCTAATCGTATTAACGTCAATAATGCAGAAAACTCTCAGGTTGTTAATGTTGGTGTCACAGGACCTGACCATGAACAAGCTGTCGATATTGCAAATACAACGGTATCAGTCTTTATGGAAAAAGTTCCTGAATACATGAACGTCGATAATGTGAGTGTATTATCGGAAGCTACTCACGACAGTAATCCCTCACCAATTAGCCCGAATTTAACGTTGAACTTGGCGATCGCCATGGTCTTAGGAGTCATGGTCGGTGTCGGTGTTGCTTTCTTACTCGAATACTTAGATACAACAATTAAGACCGAAGATGATATCGATAAGACATTAGAGCTTCCGGTAATGGGGATGATTTCAACCTTTAATTTCGATGACGATGAACAACAAACTAGTCGCAAAAAATCAAGAAAGGGTGGTCCTTTTGGCGCGTAAAACAACTGTTCAACGAGCACAGCAACACCGCAGTTTGATTACACATGAACAACCGAAATCACCAATATCAGAGCAGTTCAGAACACTTAGAACGAATTTACAGTTTTCTGCTGTTGATCAGGATCTGAAATCGCTAATTGTTACATCATCCCATCCTGCTGAAGGAAAGAGTTTGACAGCTGCTAATTTGGCAGTCACGTTTGCCCAACAAGGTAAAAAAGTATTGCTCGTCGATTCTGATATGCGTAAACCCAGTACTCATTTCACCTTTCGAATTAATAACACGATGGGATTAAGCAATGTACTAGTTGGTGACTTCTGTTTAGAAACGGTGGTTCAGGATAGTAAGGTGGATAACCTAGATGTCTTAACATGCGGACCCGTACCACCAAATCCAGCTGAATTAATTGGTTCGAAGGCTTTCGCTCAATTAGTAGAACATGCTAAAAAGTTATATGATATGGTCATTTTCGACACCCCTCCTGTTTTGGCTGTTACAGACTCCCAAGTATTATCACAGTATGTGGATGGCGTATTGCTTGTCGTTCGGAGTAAGGTAACCGATAAAAACGAGTCGGTTAGAGCTAAAAATCTTTTAGAACAAACTCATGCTAATATGCTTGGCGTAGTACTCAACGATCGATCCATCGAAAAAAATAGCTTTTACTACTATTATGGTAAGTAGGACTAAAGTCTAGTTCACGAGAATGAACTAGACTTTTTTTGTAATAAGGTTGCTAATTTTGTCGAAAAATTATAAACTGAGTTAAAAGTATTAATAATAAAGAAAAGATGAAGGGAGAGGTTAGATGATTGATATACATAGTCATATCCTCCCGGGAGTCGACGATGGTGCAGAGAGTACTGCTGATAGCATAGCCATGGCTAAAGTCGCTCAATCCGAGGGAATTAATACCATTTATGCAACACCGCATCATTTAAACGGACGATATGATACGGAACCAAAAGTGATTGAGGAAAAGGTACATAATCTAAATGAAGAATTTAAGAAACTTAATATAAATTTAACTGTTTTAGAAGGACAAGAAATACGAATCAATGGAGAGGTTCATGAGGATTTACAAAATGGATCAGCTATATCATTAGGAAATCAATCCATTTATACTTTAATTGAATTTCCATCAAGCCATATTCCACAATTCTCGAAATATACCATTTATGATTTGCAGCGAGATGGCTATTTACCGATCATTGCACATCCTGAGCGTAATGCCGGTATTTCTAATCACCCCAACACACTATATCGCTTAGTAAAACGTGGAGCCTTGAGTCAACTAACAGCTGCAAGTGTGGCAGGTCATTTCGGTAAAAAGATTCAAAAATTGTGTTTTAAATTGATTGAAGCTAACCTAGTCCACTTCATTGCTTCAGATGCCCATAACACAGACTCACGTGGATTCTTCATGGAAGAAGCATTTGATGTGATTGAAAAGCGGTACGGATACGGTTTAGTGGAACAGTTTAAAGAAAACGCTCATGCTGTAATGACTAATGAAATGGTCATTGCAGACCCACCCGTTGAAATAAAGAAAAAAGGCCTTTTAAACATATTCTAAGCCATTACAAAACCGATGCCTTAAGCAGGCATCGGTTTTTAGTAGTTACTAAATTTTATTTTCTAAAACAGTGCGAAGTAAAATTAAAATCAATGTATAACACCCGATATTAACTTTTCATCCATCTAATGCATTTAAAATTTCGGATTAACTGGTATCTCTAGCATTTCTGGATAATATTTTTCGAGTATCATTTTTTGTATATTCCTCTCACCCATATATTTCTTATACTTCATAACAGTAAACAAAAACTCTCTATTGTTATAAGGTGTTATTTCCTCTACTGCGATGTCTTGCTCTGCAGGGTACATCGAACCCCAATTAGCTATCCATTGCTCTATAAAAAACAAGTCAGCTATAGGAACGTCTAGTTCTATTGAAAAATTCAGTGCATCTTCGTACCACTTATTAAATTCATTACTCACAAATTTTGCATCAGGAAATTTAAGTCTTGTTGATTTAAGGGAAAAAACATTCGCATCAGAATTTATAAAGCCATCTCGAGTAATTTCCCCAACATTTCCATTGATAATTATCTTATTGCTTTTATTATCTAAGTGATATTGAACAGTTCTATGTTTCGGTAAATTTCTTCCCAGCATTACATTCTCTTTAATAGCATCTTCAGCTTCTTTAGATAAATCCGGTAACGATTGAATATGATTGAGTTTAAAGTCAAAAGAATTCGCTAATTGTTTAGGGACCCTTATATCTTGATCGTTTTCGTTTAATACATTTTTACTACTTACAAAATGCTCTATATTTCCATAAGAATGCAAGGAATATGCCAATAACAACCTGCTATCCCAACCAGCAGTCACACCTTGCATCAAAAAAAACCTTGAAGACAGACTTGATATGGAATCTTTTAGCAAGTTGTGAACCCTATCAAGCGTAACACTTGAGTCACTTGTCTCAATATTATCTAAGCTTATTGGCAGCCTACTAGTGGTACGATCATTAACATCTAAATAGTGATTAGGTAATAATCGATAAATACTAGAATAAATTGTTTTATCACCTATCCAAGCTCTTTCAGTTTTTTCGAAAACATGCGAATTAACAAACTCATCCATATCCTCTGACATATTCACACTTGCCCCTAAATGTTTTGCTATTAAATTAGCTGATGAAGAAACCACTTTTTGATTGTTAGTAGAATAAAAAATCCGTCTCATTCCACAAGCATCATTAAAAACAAACATTTCATCTTTTTTAATCCAAATTATAGCCCATCTTCCACCTAAATGAAATGTGTTTTGAAAAAGATCTGAAAAACCTCTACTATTATTTAATAGTCTCTCAACTATTTCCCTATTCGAATCATTCTTATTATCCGGATCTATTGCTATACCAATCAATATTAGCGTGGTTTCATCATCAGAAATTGATTCAACATTTAATGATTGGTCATAATACAGTGTATACAATTCATTTATATCTATTTTCAACCAATCATGTTCAATATTCATAGGTTTCTCTGTTAATACAAATTGTCTTTTATTAACTAAATTCGACATTGTTAGCCTCCAATTTAGTCTGTATTCACCATTAAACTTTTCTTTTGAGTAATATAAATTTATTATCACTAAGCGTAATATATATTTCACATAATAAATAAAATATTGATGAATAGTATATTTTACTCTAAAGCAAACCTAATATCATTTTGTAATAAGTTTTTAAAAAATTATACTCAATTGCTAAACTCAGCAAACCTGCACTGCTTTGATATAAATACTCCTCTTGCATCATCTCAGGTAAAACGTTGGTTCAATTCAAGTTTCCCCGTTTTATTTAGTTATAAACGTCTCCAAAAGAAAATAATTAAGCTAATAGATATTAATTAGCCCTAGACCTTAATAATCTTTGAAATTTATGTATACGGTCAAACTCTTTTTGATAATCATATTTGATATAGGCATCTTCGTTCAACCCTTCATAATTAGGCCACTTATATACACCTGAATACGTAGGTACATCTAATCCCTTAGTTATTTGAAAATTCATTCTTACTATTACAGCTAGATATTCTTGATATTCAAAGGCGTCTTGTAAATATGACTGCTTACCATCTAAAATGTCATTAATAAGCAAGTTCAGTGTTTTTCTTGCTGTAACAGCTTCATCCATAACTAAATCCCAATCTGTTTCCGTTTCTTCAATCAGTTCAATAAAATACAAAAATCGTGCTTGATTATATTTGATGAATCCTTTCCACATTAGATCATCTTGTGATTGTTCTAACGCTTTCTCACTAGCACTTTTAGCTTCATATAAGTAAGTTAAAATCAATTCTTTATCGTGATGTGATAAGGAATCGCGATTTTGAATAATGGTTTTAATTCCGTCAATCTCTAAAATATCATAACCATCTAGTGGCAGGTTTTGATATAAGAGGTCAATTGCTTTCTTATTATAAAATAAGCTTAGATAATTATAATAAACTGTACTTGTGACAGGATTCCTTAACAAAGTTCCTCTTACTTCTAATATCTTATAAACTGGCTTAATATTTTCGGTATGGGTTAACTGTTGATAATTACTGATCGCTTCAATAAGATTGACCGTTTCTCGAATTAGTATTAAATTGCCTGTACTTATCGTCATGAGGTCCTTTTCTTTCTTTTTGATCAGGCGAATAATGTGCTCCATCCGATTAATATTAGCTTGATGGTGATGATTTTTGGAATTAAACAAAGAGGGAAATACAATAATTAAGTCAATAAAATATTGTAGTTGATCCGCAAATTCCACAGCTGTTTTTTGAGTGCTTTTTAAAACGCTTCTCTAACTGATCAAACAAAGCTTCACTTACTTCTTCAGAGTTTTCCTGATCATATTCACTAATTATTTTGTGAATAGACGTTGTATACAACTCATTCTCTAATACATTCCCATCCATTTTCGTAATCGTATAGAAACTATCGATCGACAGATACGTTTTAACAGATATAATAAACGCAATGAATGAAATCACGATTGAAACAACTGAAATATTAAAATCAACAAATTGCACCGTACCATCGAGGTGATAGGCTTGATAACCAACAATAATTGCTAAAAAGATCGCAATAAGACTGGTAGCCCAATAAAATATTAATCGTTTCTTCATCTTCATAAGCATGTTCCTCTCATAAAAAAATCTAACCAAATTTGAATGGTTAGATTTTCATCATAATTGTATACTATTATGTCATTTATTTTGTTTTACTTCCAAGGTTTTTGGTTAATTTTTTCATTAAAATTAACACAGGCTTCTTGCCACCTAAAACCAGACCAGCCATCTCTGCAATGATGTGCACTAAAAATAATGCAATCAGGATAAACAACACACTTGAAGCGATATTTGAATAACCAAATAATATGGCTAGAGTGCCAAACAAAGCACTTAGTAAATAAATAGTCAGTACTGCTCCGCGATGAGAAAAACCTGCATCTAATAACTGATGATGAATATGTTTCCTGTCTGCAATCATGACACTTTCTCCATTTTTTAAACGTCTAATAATTGTAAAGAATGTATCGACAATTGGAACAGCGATGACTAACAAAGGAATGATGAAACTAAAAAGCGTGACATTTTTAAATAACCCTAGCATTGAAATAATTGCCACCATATAACCTAAAAACAACGAACCAGAGTCGCCCATATAGATCTTAGCTGGATAAAAGTTAAAGTATAAGAAACCAAAGTTTGATCCTAATACAATGATTGACAAGAAAGCAGCAGCCAAGTTGCCTTCAAGAAAAGCCATAATAATAATGGATGTCAAAGCAATGTTAGTTACACCTGCAGCTAGGCCATCTAACCCATCGATTAAATTAATGGCATTTGAAACAGCTAAAATCCATAAAATCGTAACAATGATACTTAAATTATCTAATTGGACCTCACCAAACAATGGGATGTTAATTTTTTCGATTAATAATCCTGATGACACAATCATAATCGCACTCAACCCTTGTCCAGCAAGTTTATAAACTGGTCTTAAGCAAATTAAATCATCAAGAAGACCTGTAATTAACATGATAAAAGCACTTATAATGATTGCTGTCTGATGTTCATGCTCAGGCCAAAAAACAACATAAGCTAACAGCACTCCGAAAAATATCGAAATACCGCCTAAATAAGGAGTTGCTTCACGATGTATCTTCCTTGCATCAGGATGATCAACTATCCGAAATTTAATCGCTTGTTTTCTTATAATTGGTGTTATAACTAATGAAGTTGTAAATGCGATAAAAAAGCTTATAATTAATATGGTTAGATTCATAATTAACCCTCGAGTCTTATTGAAATTCACATTAATATTAGCACAAACTTTGTTGTAATTAAATGAATTATAGTGTATTTTTAGATATAATGGTTTACAATTTATGAGAATGAAATTTATAATGTTATAATTGGATAGAATATTTTACTTCAAAGGATGAGTAATATGAAGAGAATTGAACAACGCAAACAAAGACGTCGAAAAAGACTTAAAAAATTTATATATATTACATTGGCATTACTCGTGTTAGTTGGAGGTGCAATAACCTATTACGCTTTTCAAACGTACCAAGCGGCAAGTAGTTCCTATGATGATTTAGGCCGGGAAAAATCCGAAAAAAGAGATGAAGCCGTAGATATAAGTAAAGATCCGTTTTCTATTTTAGTCATGGGGTTAGAAAACTACCAAGAGGATGACCCTGGAAGAACAGATACGTTAATTCTATTAACTTATGATCCTGAAGATCAATCAGTGAAAATGGTGAGTATTCCACGTGATACGCGGGTGGACTTCGCTGGCATGGACCGAACTGATAAAATTAACCATGCTTATGCCTATGGGGATAAAGAAATGACGATTGATACAGTGTCGAAGTTCTTAGATATTCCTGTCGATTATTATGCGACTGTCGATTTTAATGCATTTACACGAACAGTCAATGTCTTAGGTGGCCTAACTGTTGACGTACCGTTTGACTTTGAACAAAAATCAATGGCGCCCAATTCTTACATGATTGATTTCCAAGAGGGTGAACAACATTTAAATGGTGAAGAAGCGTTAGCATTTGTTCGCATGAGAAAAGAAGATCCTAGAGGTGACTTAGGTCGAATTGACCGTCAGCAAGAGTTTCTAAATTCTTTAGCAGATGAAGCGATGTCTTTAAAATCTATCTTTAAGAGTAAAGAACTTGCAAATGTCGTTGGCGAAGAAGTAACAACAAATGTACGTATTCGAGAAGGCATACAAATGCTTACCAACCTAAATAATTTTGATAGTAGTAATATAGATTCACTAACACTAGAAACTTATAATGAAAGAATTGGTGGCATTAGTTATCAAATCCCCGTCCAAGAATCATTAACTGAAGTCAAACAAAGCCTAAAACAACACATGGAGATAGGTGATACAGAAGAAACTTCTCGTGAAGGGGAACAAAATGCCCAAGCAAGTGAAAAAGATAATAAGGATAACCATTATTAAATTTAAAACGGAGTGTCCCTTCTTTGGGCTACACTCCATTTTTTTATTATAATATATAAATCTAAACATGATACTTGCTTTAACATAATGATAATCTTCCATATTCAAAGTATGGCTATTTTATATTATGTGTTATCAGTGAGAATACAATAATAATATTTTTAAATTAAGTTTCAATCCTTTTAACTCTCAAATCATATAATATAGGATAACTAAACCTCACTTGTTAAATACTGTTTTTTGAAAAAATATAAAAAGTAAAATGCTAATCCCCGTTTATATCAAACAAGTTACCATTACATAATTAACAATTACATGAGTAATTTAATCATCTAAAGTTAATGATATAATAGAGTGAGATTTAATAAATATAAACTTGGAGGTTAATTATGAAAAACTACGATTCTTTAGAAGCGTTTAAATATGGATTCCTTATATCGGAAGAATTACCAAGCAATCCTGAAAAGCTGGAAGGCTGGTCTTATAACAATTTATCTAATTATCATATCTATTCACATCCATCTTTAAAGATACAGACTATTAAAACTAAATATGGGCATGCTGTCATTATAGGTGATATCTTTGTTGCAAAAGGTAATAAATCAATTCATAAGATTATTAACAAGCTAATTAATAAAGAAGATTGGGATGCATTTGACAAATTATCAGGAAGGTTCGCCATATTTCTTATCTCTAAAAGTTCTGCAAAAGTTCTGCACGATCCCTTTGGATCTAGAACTATCTATTACCGCCAAGAGGAATCATTTGGGGTATCATCTCATTCAACGCTTTTAGCTGAAGCATTTAATGAAAGTATAGACGAAAACGCCAAAAGCTTTATAAAATTACCTGAGTATGCTCAGCGAGGTACTGGGTATCTTCCAGGTGATGCAACAATGTATAAGAACATCAAATTATTAGTACCAAACAACTATTATGACGTATGTTCAAGAAATACTGTTCGATATTGGCCAAGAAAACCTATAAAAAAAACCTCATTTAATAAATTTTTAAAAGAATGCGATGAATATTTTCAAAACTTCAATTCGTATGTTAACAAACACTATTCATTATTATTAGGGCTGACAGGAGGAGTGGATTCCCGCGCACTTATCGCTGGTTTAAATCAATCTAATTCTCAGATTAGATTGATAACATGGAGTGGTAAAAGATTGCCTGAAAGCGAGTTTCCAATAGTAGAAAATATGAAATCCTATCTAGACTTACCTCATTTCTACATGGACCCTTCACCTATCCCAGATAGCGAAAATTTTCAAAAATACCGCAATCTAGCCTCAGTATCTACTGGATACTCTCGAGGTGGTTCTATACTAACGGGTCACATGAGTGAGTTAAATTTCCTAAATAATGAAGTATTCGTTCGTGGATGGGGTGGCGAAATTATTAGAGGCTTTTATAATAGGCATAACCAACACGTTTCAAATAGTCTTTCAGAAGATTTTTTCCAATATTACAAAGGAGGTAAACTTAAAAACCCGAGTTATGAATTTGAGTCTTTCACTCGCCAAGCTATTCAAGGATTCATATCTAGAGGAAATTATGATAAAGAATTATTCAATATAGACGTAAGAGACCTTTATTATTGGGAGCAACGCATGGGGACATGGGGAGCTAATATGCTAAATGAACTTGACCCTGTAATTTATTCATTAATTGGCCTTAATAGCCGTCCTCTGTTTGAAAAGGCCTTCGGACTCAAAGAAGATGAACGGTTAGGAAAAGATATAATGATAAATATTACAAAACGCTATGATGTTAAGTTAGCCAAAATGGGCGTTGTTTCTTAAAAAATTCATTTGATAATATTATATTTAATAAGTAAAAGACTGGCCAGAGTACACAACACATCAATACTCAGGCCAGTCTTTATTTTCACTATTTTATTGTGTTTAAGGGACGTACCTTAGGAGTAACATTAAACATTTGGAAAATATTATCTTTTACAATCTTTAACTCCTCATCAGAAAAGTTATCGGAGTTATCTAAAGTACTAGATTTTATTTTCAAGTATGGAATCTGATCTAGCTCATATTTATAAATCCAAGGCGTTAAGAATAGCACTTCTTCTGCAGTTGCAACTTCATTTGGTACTAAAAGGTCTAAATTTTTATTAAATAACAATTTATATACTTCTGATGTGATTCTTGAATCTGGATTATTCTCATAATTAGGATAATGAAACACAGCTATATCCTCAGATCCATCGAGCTTTTCAATATAATTTTTAATTTTATCTAATTGGCTTCTATCAGATAAATCTACAACTATTATTCTTCTATAAGTCTTTTCTACCTCTTTTTCTGGAAGTATTGGTCTAGGTTTTGGAAATCTATAATGTCTTCCAGCCGGATTCAAGTACAACTGATTAACCTCTTCAAAGGAATCATGCCACCATTCAAATGCCTCACGATAATTTCTTCGCAAGCCAAATTTTATTGTTCTTGAATTTGTTGTGCTTGTACTAGTTAACGAATTTTCATTAGATAAAGATATAGAAAGTGGGACATTAGGAAAAACTCTAGCAATACTATCTGAACCAAATACTTTCTCAATTCTGAACAGATATTCAGTATCGCCTGCTACACGTACAGAGTCCCATCCTCCCAGCATCTTTACTACTTCCTTTTTAACTAAAAGTGAAGAGGAATTCATTGTTAAAAATTTTCCTCCAATTAGTGAAGTACTATTTATAGGAGTAATATCTTTAAGAGCTCTTACTAAATAACTAACAGAACCTATGCTTTTCTCATCCTTTAAGATTTCTTTAACTTGAATTTCAATTTTTTGTGTATGTGACCAATCATCACTATCATGTACCGTTATAAAATCGCCTGTAGCATAGAGTAAACCTGTATTTCTTGCAGCATATGCACCTTCATTAACTTCCTTTTGAATTAATTTTATCCTTGAGTCTTTTCTTGAATACTCATTAACTACTTTAGCAGTATTATCTGAGCTACAATCATCAACAACAATAATTTCTAAATTTTTCATAGTTTGATTTATTAAGCTGTCTAAAGCCACATATAATAAATCTGCAGCATTATACGCTGGGATAATAACAGAAACCTTATAATGTTCAACACTGGATGGTTCTAATGGCGTGTTGTAAATATTTTCTAAGTCTAATGGCTTTTGTTCTTCTATTTTCTCTATTTTTTGAAAGTTATTTTTTTCATATAATAGATTATACCACTGTAAACGATCATTTTCTATTTCTGACAGATGTGACATTGCTAAACATAATTCAGAGAGCATTCCTCTTGAATTAATCGCTTCCCACACTATTCGTTTAGCCTCGTCAATCTTATTTAATTTTTTTAAAATCTTGATTTCTATTATGATATTTGAGATATAATTACCAGAAGTTTCGTGATCTTTTATGAATTGAATTTCATTTAATGCATTTTCAAACTGTAGATTATCATAATACCATTTCACCAATGATTTTGCAGCTTTTATTTTGTTGTTCATTGTTTCTGACTCATCATTTCTTATAGACAATAAACTCTGAGAAGCGTATGATGCAAATCCACCCCATAATTTTTTGTCAAGCTCATTTACACCATGTGACATTACCTTTGAGTTAATAACACTACTTGAGTTGTTATTATTGGAAATAATTTTTTGTTTATTCTTTCTTTTGACTCCTCCTAACAATCGTAATGGCCAAGATAATTTCCAAGAACGACTTTTGCTCAACTTTTCAAAATTCTTTTTGGCTTTAGCAACTTGTTTTTGTTGATTGTCTAATTCATTCTTTTTCTTTTGTAAATTTAGATTCAATTCCTTCTCGAGGCGAATTAATTCTAATCTTCTTATATCTTCTTCTTCTATTCGTTCCTTTAAATAATTTGAGGAAGCTATAATTTGATTAATTTCATAATTTGAGATATCTTCATTTTTATTATTCACATTAATTACTCCTTACACTTCCGAAGTTCTATTTTTTAAATATTTGACCAATTTTTCTGTAAAATGCCGTTAATTTCCATGACGTGCTATTAAGTATCTTTTCATACTCTTTCAAGAAGTATTGTTTATTTTTTTTGGCTTTAATGATTTTTTGATCATTCATTTTAACTTTTTGTCGTAAATCTGCTACCTTTTGTTCAAGTTTCTCATTATTTCTAATTTTTTCTTCAAGCTCTGAATGATTTCGATTATAAGTCATTTCTTCTTTTGTAAGTTTGAAATAGTATTCTTGTTGATTGATTAAAGTTGATAAATTTTCTTCCATTGCTTCAAGCCGTTCTGAATTATGTTCTATAAGATTAGTATCCAAGTAATTTGCACTCCTCTCTTCACGCGACAATTCTTTTACATTATCATGAACTTTTTTGTAATTTATTTCTTGGGAATAATCATCAAAAAAACAAATTAAACGTTGATCAATACCCTTATCAGGTCTTCTTAAAGGTTCTCGAACAACAATTGAATAGAGTGGATCTCGTCCTGTCCACTCTTTTAATTTATCTAAATTAACTGGGTCATTTACATGTTCCTCTTCAACGCCCTGAGGCCAATTATAGGGTACAGAGATTAACACCTTGTTTGATAAATCAAATAATTTTTGAGCAAACTTTTTAGGATGTTCAATATGCTCTAAAACTTGTAAACAAGTAACAAAATCAAATTTTTGATTACTTTTGTAGCTAAAAAAATCTTCTACTATAGGTATGACGGTTTCAGAAGAATACGGGTTGCATACATCTAATGTATATTTGTATGGAATCCAGTAGAATCCTTCAATATATTCCGCATTTGATGATCCTATATCAATCATGCTATTAGCTTCTTTACCAAATGCTTTAACTAAAAAGTCAACATACTTATAATACATCATATTATTCCTATTGGTCCAATAGTTATTAGTAGGCATACTAAAACACTCCTAAAATTGACTTTAACTCTATCATATAATGAATATTGTTTTTTGTTAATATATTTAGCACATTTTAAAAGCAAAAAAGTGACCTAACTAAATTAGGTCACTTTTTTGCCTTCTAGTTTATTTGTTCCAACCAATTGTTCGCAGTCCAGTATTCTGAACCATTTACTTCAATCTTATACCAATTGTATTCTGTTCCATCCAATCCTTTAGTTTCATTAATTATATCTTCATTAGAATCAAGTTTAGCGACAACTAATTCATTATTTGCTAAACCTCCTGCTTTGTCTCCTGCAGGATCAAACCGATAATTAATCCCATTGTCCGAATTCACCATAAATAAATTAAGGACTTTAACATAATCACCTGAAACCCAGCCTTCTTCATCATTTACTTCTATTAAATACCAACCATCTTTGTTATATCCATGAATAGAAACTTCTGTTCCATCACTAAGAGAAGAAATTGCATTATAATTTGTACTAGGTCCTTCTCTAAAGTTTAGACTTCCTTTAACTTCAACTTCACCTTTAACATTGTCTGGATACTCATTAATAACAATCTCATCTTCTTGTGAAGGAGGCGGAGGCACTTCTCCATTAGCATTAGGCTGATTTAGATATTGTGGTACATCAAATTTATTCGCTACATCATGTGCATTATTTCCAAGCATATCACTTAAGAAATTAGCTTGTATTTCTGCCCACCTTATATGTGTTGCATATTGTCTTCTTCCACGATCAACATTTCCACCAGATACATCTGGATCCCATTTCATTTTATATAAAGTATTTTGCCCTCTAGCTAAATAACTGTTAGCTATTTCTTGAGCACCACCATGTATTGCTTCGCTTGGGCTAAACCATTTTTCATCAAACGCGTATTTTGCACCTCCACTAATAGGACTGTTATCAACCGCTCCATACCCATACATGTTATAAACAATATGATCAACATCTTGATGGTTAATGTCTTTAATAATATTTCCTTCTTCATCTCTCACAACTTCACCATTAGCATTCACACCAATGCCTGAGGCCAACGTAGAAGCTCCATTTCCAGTTTCATGAAGAGCATGGGCAATTAAATAAAGTTCGTTTACATTATAATCTTTTCCTGCTTTTTTAAACGCCTCTCCAGTACCTTGTAGTATACCTTTCCCAGATAAAAAGTTAGTGTTTAATTCATTAACTGTGTAACTTGTTGTTTCATCTAATAGCATAAACTGTAAGTAGCCAGATGTACCTTCTTTGAAGTTAGATGGATTCAAATAATATTCAACATTTGCACGATCTGCAGATACAGCACCTGCCCCATCATATTTAGGGTTACCATATTTCATTTGAATATCGACAGCTGAATCAAAAGTAACATCATACTTAGTTGTAGTAATGTTTATCAACTGGTCTGGTGCTTGTTTACTTTGTGCTAATTCTAAGTTTTCTACAGCTGCATTCACTACATATGAAGGTACACCTTCCGAACTAGATAAATTTTGGTAACGCAGTATTGCTGATTGAAAATTGGATTGTTTATGTTGTTGAAATGCATAATCATAATAATCTAAAGAAATATCTTCTATTGCTTCAAGGATATTATTACTAGTTGGGTGAATTTTATAAGCATCTTTAATTAAACCAAATCGATTACTAATAGTTCTTTCACTGTAGGTTGTATCTATCAACTTCTTATCTGTTGGTATTACATTTCGGTTTTCTGCATATCTTAATAACAATTCCGCTAGCTCAACAAGGTCGGGCGATATACCAGAAGCAGAAATTATTTTGTTATATCTGAACACAGCATTTTCAAAATTCCCTGTGTTATGACGGTTATCACGAGCCCAATCCAAGTAATTCTTTGATGTCTCATTTAAACCTTCAACTATTAAACTATTATTTGGATAAAGTACATATGCTTTACTGAAACCTTCAAATTGCCCGCTTATCGTTGGTCTTTCATAGATTTTATGAAATAAATTCTCTGTATCATCAATCTTTCGACTACGTTCGGCAAATGAAAGTTTAGCTTCCGTTTTTTCTTTTAATTGTGTATCTAAATCTGGTAAATTTAAAATCTTTTTATATCTTTTACTGGCAGTATTGAAATTAGATTTATTATGCTGATCCGTTGCCCAATTAATTAAGTTTTGAGCACTTTTCATTAAATGACTGTGTAGCATTTGGTCACGTTCATATAACCAGTATCCATCTAAAAATGCTTGTAAGATACCTGATGCCGTGTCTTGATCATTGGCATAATTTATATAATCCTTCTTAGACGGTATGGTAGAAGACTCAACTGCATATTCAAGACTTTTTTCTGTCTTATTTTTTAATTCCTTGTCTATTCCCTCTATTGCAAGAATTTCTTCGTAATAGCGTTGTGCCTTGTCATATTGTGCTTTGTCATGAAATGACTTTGCTTCATCATACAAACTTGAAACTAATTGAATCATTGAATTCTGTATATCAGATTTCAAAGAATTATTAATAAGCTCAATATTTAAGATCATTTCATAATTGTTGTAAGCCGTTAATGTTTCTCCCTGACTTTGTTTTTTATGAGCCCAATTATATAATGATGATGCACTACTATTAACCCCCTCTATGAATCTACTATTATTTGGGTAAAATTCATGACCTTCTAAATACAATTCTAATTTTGTAGAAGCCTGATATGCATTATTAGCTTGTTCTAAGATGGCGTTTGCTGACCGTTTACCTTTATTTGCATCAGCATATAATTGTTCTGCTTTATCAATAAGGCTTTGATCGACGTATTTAAAATCCAGCACTTTTTCGTATCTAGCCTTTGCGGTTTTAAAATCAGATTCATTATGTTGTTTTAAAGCCCAGTCTATCAAATTAGACGCAGCCTCATTCATCAATTCTACATCACTAATTCCAGGGTATAGTACAGTGATATCCTTAGCAACTTCAAATTTTCCACTAACTGTTCTATTCTCATTATACTCTTCAATAAGTTGTTCATATTGAGGAATATTAAGGTTGTTCTCCGCACGATCAAGGTGTAAATTAATAGAATCTATTAACTTTTCACTAGTTTTTTTAGTATTTAGTATTTTATTATAACGGTCTATCGCTATATCATACTCACCAGTATTATGTTGTTTACGCGCCCAATTCAACAAAGATAAACTACTCTCATTCAGACCTTTAACTAGTGCTGAATTATTAGGGTAATGAGAAACCCCTTCTTGATATAGCTCAACTTTACCTGAAGCTGTCCATTCATTTCTTGCTTCATTTAATATGATTTCAGCTGGTCTTCTCTCGGCTTTCGCATCTTCGAGATACTGTTCTGTAGTCGATTTTAGTTCATTCTCTAAGGATGGTGATCCTAAAATTCTGGAGTATCTTACCTTCGCTGTCTCAAACTCATGGTTTTTATGTTTTTTTTCAGCCCAATCAAACAAATTATGAGCACTGTCATGCAAACCATTTTCAATCTTGGAATTATTTGAGTAGTAATTGTATGCTTCTATGAAAGCATCTAACCTTCCCGAAGCAGTTGTTTTCATCATAGCCTCTTTGTACATTTGATTAGCTGTTGGGTATGCATTACCATTAGATGCATATTCTAATTTGAAATTTGCTTCTTCCAATAAGTTGTCTCGTATATTTTCTAATTCTATTATGTATTGATAATGATCAACCGCCTTAGAGTACTCACCATCTTTATGAATACGAGACACCCAGTTCAGTAGATTTTTCACGCTATCATTTAGCCCATCTACTAGTAATTTATGATTAGGATGCTCATTAAGTGCCTCTAAAAATGTTTCTACACGAGCACCCGCAGTATAATGTGACATAGCTTCATCATACCAAGCCTGTGCTGATTTTGATTCAGATGAAGAGGTTGTTTCGCTTTCATTATCTTCCTGATTAGATGTTTCATCCGCCAATGAGGAACTGTGTGGAAAAAGCAAAACCAATAAAACAGTTAAAATCGTAAAAATATGTCTAACTTTCTTCATAAGGTACACCTCCTAATAAAAAAGATTTGAATTCAAAATTAGACAATATAAAAGTGTATACAATAAATCACCTTTCGATTTAGCTTCAGCTTGTTACTATCCATATCATTATATTATAAAATGAATAGTAAAAAAATTCATGTGAAATTCGACTTAATTTTACAAAAAAACCTTATAAGCAACAGGATGTAATTCCTATTACCTATAAGGGTGAATCTATAATATCCTCAATTTTTATAAGCTCCAGTAATAGTAACCTTTAGTCTGGGCCTCATTCCTATTAAACAATTCCTTTACATCGATTAGCACTTTCTTATCTTTATCATTGAAATAATTATCTAGCAAATCTAAGTTAAACTGTTCTTTTATCTCTTTGTGATTTACAGCAACAACCATAGCATTTAAGTTATGCAGATCTTCTTTGGTGGCTAATTCTAGGCCAAACTCTTTCTCGACTTCATTCTCATCAGCTACTGGGTCATAAATCACAACTTCAATTCCGTAATCTCTTAGTTCATTTACAATATCAATAACTTTAGTATTCCTTACATCGGGACAATCTTCTTTAAATGTAAGACCAAGAACTGCTACTTTACCACCATTAACTTCTTGTTTTGCTTTTATCATTTCTTTTACGACGTTGGATGCTACATGTTTACCCATTCCATCATTAATTTGACGTCCTGCTAAGATGATTTGTGAATGATAACCTAATTGTTCTGCCTTATAGGTGAAGTAGTATGGGTCCACTCCTATACAGTGCCCACCCACTAATCCAGGTGTGAATTTAAGGAAGTTCCACTTTGTCCCAGCAGCTTCTAAAACTGCTTTAGTAGGAATGTCCATTTTGTTTAATACCATAGACAATTCATTCATAAAAGCAATGTTTATATCTCTCTGAGAGTTTTCGATAACTTTTGCTGCTTCAGCAACTTTTATAGATTCAGCTTCATGAACCCCAGCCTCTATAATAGAAGTATAAAGATCCGAGATTTCCTTAAGAGCATCTTCATCTGAACCTGAGACAATTTTGGTTATCTTAGTCAATGTATTAACCTTGTCTCCTGGATTTATACGTTCAGGGGAATAACCGACCTTAAAGTCCTCACCGAATTTAAGGCCTGATTCATTTTCAAGATATGGAATGCAAATTTCTTCAGTTGTACCAGGGTAAACTGTAGATTCAAACACTACAATTGAACCTTTTGTTAAATGTTTCCCTATTGTTTTACTGGCACCAATTACTGGGTCAAGGTTTGGTGTTTTATCTGTGTTAATCGGGGTTGGAACAGATACGATGTGAAATTTACATTTCTCTAAATCCATTGGATTACTTGTGAACTCCATAGTCGTATTTGATATTACACTGTCACCAACTTCTTCTGTTACATCAACTCCATTACGATATGAAGCTAATTTATCCTCGTTGAGATCAAACCCTACCACTTCATAATATTTGGCTAATTCAACTGCCAAGGGTAACCCAACATAGCCTAAGCCTATGACTGCTATTTTTTCATCTTTATTTTTTATTTTTTCAAATAATGACATTTTAGCACCTACCTACTTATTTTTCTTGTTTATTATACTATATCTAGCAATTATTTGTTTAAATAACGACATCTAAAATGTTTAATTATCTCGGCTAGTATTAAATAATTCATTAGCTTTAAGCTCAGATATAGCTCGATAAATTTTTGTTGAATGTTTATCACTCTTAATTGTGGTTTCATTAGATATTATATTAGGGAGATATTCTTGTTTATATTTCAATAACTGATCGTCAATAATAATGAGGTGGCTACATTCTAGGAATTCGCCATAAACAACAAATTGAATACGTTTCCCGTCCAATATTTCTCTTATATTATCACAAACTTTACCACTTTTCCTCGCATTTTCATAGCTATGGAGTTGCACTAATCCGACTTTTTCATAATGCTTCAGCCAATCTTTAACTTCTTCGTCCAATTTCTTACTCTCATCTGTGAAATCAGAAGCAATTATAACATCGAAGTACCTGAAACCTTGTTCTTTTGTATCCTTAGTAAGCCATAATGGTTCTGGTACTGAATACGGACGTTCATTTAAAGGGAATGGCATGTATAAATTGCCTGAAGAATGATACCTTTCAAGCGCTTCAACATATTCTTTCCTAATCCCTTTAAAATATCCGTTATACCCAAATGCTGAATTTCCAGTTAGTGATGCGACAGCTTGCTTTGGTAATGATAATGGACCTGTATTTAAATCCTTCACTCTGTTATTACCAAATGCATTGACTAATCTTCGTTTAAATTCTCCATCTGCAGCAAATCGAACACTATCCCAAAAGCCAATTGTATTAATGACTTCAGCTTTACGAAACATGATAGAAGACATATTCGAAAAAATGTATCTACCAGGTAATCCTCTTCGATAAAACTTTAGGTTTTCAGTTAATCTTGCGTGTTCGGATGAATTAGCAACCATTTCTGGATTATCAATCAAGTGCCTGGCTTGAAGTTCTATTTTTTCTGCATGTGACCAATCATCAGCATCATTAACAGTGACAAGATCGCCTGTAGATTTTTGTAAACCTATGTTTCTAGCTACATATGGTCCACTATTTTCACCTGTAGTATAAAGTTTTATACGCGAATCTTCTTCCTTTAATCGATTTACAATTTCCTTCGTCTCATCCTGACTACAGTCATCAACAACGATAATTTCAATGTTTGTCCAAGTCTGTTTTTGCATTGATTCAATAGCTGTTTGTATACCTTCTTCAGCATTATAAGACGGAAGAATGATTGATACCTTAACATCAGTATTTTTACTCGGAATAGATGGATTCTTCATGTCTAATTGTTCATATGACACTTCATTCTCTGTATTTCGGAAAGTAATTGGTTCTAGGTCATAATGCTTGTAAGCTTTATTAATCCAAACAATTTTTTCATCTATATTTGACATTAAATTTGATTTGGCTAAATAAAGATCTGGATGTTCCTGATATGAGAGTACTCTATCTAAAATTTCATTCGCCCTATCTTGTTCATCTAATATATCTAGGCATTCCGACATTAGTATAGCTACTTTTCTTAGGTCATCAACATTAGAGTGGTTTTTTACATAAAACCTTAAATATTTAATTGCCTTTTTAGCTTCATTGGCTGTGTAATTATTAGCATGCCAAAGGGCAAGTTCCCACGCAGCCTTTTTTCTTTTAGTAATAGATCCTTCATCATTAAGATAAATATCTTGTAAATCTTCTAATGCTTTGTCATAAAAACCTAAGTTATATAGTTTATATTTAATTTCATCCACTTGTTTTTTATCCTTTTCATTTTGGCTCCTACCAAAATACCGCTTCAACATTTTTTTTTGACGTTCACTTAGCATCCCACTTAACTTTTTCCGCTTTTCATCTGACATCCTAGAAAATATTACAGAATCAAAAAGCTTGAATAATTGCTTTTTCAAGAGTTAATTACCTCCTAACTTGCTTGTGTTAAACAGATTCGCTATAGTGTTTAACAACTTCTTCAGATGGTCCATCCATAATAACTTGACCTTTTTCCATCCACAACGTTCTAGTACAAACTTTTTCTACAAAATTTAGATTGTGTGAAACTATAATTACAGCCTTTGCACTTTCAATTAATTCTTGAATACGCTCACTAGCTTTTTGTTGAAATTCAATATCACCAGTAGATAAAGCCTCGTCAATGATAAAAATATCAGGTTTTAGAACAGCAGCAATACTAAAGCCTAGTCTAGATTTCATACCACTAGAGTATTCTTTCACAGGTTTTTCAACTGCTCTTCCTATCCCAGAAAACTCAATAATCTCATCATATTTCTCTTGCACGACTTTTTTTGGTATACCTAGTAACATCGCATTCAAAAATATATTATCTTCTCCTGTAAGTTGTGGGTTAAAACCTGTCCCATATCCCAAAAGAGAAGATGTTTGTCCATTAATAAAAATTTCACCTTGGTCTGGACTATAAATATGTGTTAACACCTTACATAGTGTACTTTTTCCTGCTCCATTATGACCGATAACTCCAACTATTTCACCTTCATAAACAGTAAGATCTAAATTACTTAACGCCCAGAATTTTTTCTTATCTAAGTTGAAGCTAACACCTACATTGTTAGCTTTAATTACTTCTTCACCTTTTTCTTTTTCAGCCGTTTTATCTAATTGTAAAATTTTCTTTTTCTTTGGCTTAGGCTTTGTTGTATTTTCTTGATATTCTTTTATTAGTGTTGACGGATCCCCCGTTTTTTTAACTTTTCCCTTTTCCAACCAGACAAGCCTATCACAATTCGCTTCTGCATACTTCAGACTGTGTGTAACTATTATTACCATTTTTGCTTGCTTAACTAATTCTTGCATCTTTTGTGCTGCTTTTTTACTAAATTGTCGATCACCTGTATTTAAGGCTTCATCTAAAATCAGTATTTCTGGTTGAAGATGAGAAGCTACACTAAAACCTAACCTTGCTTTCATACCGCTTGAATAATACTTCATTCGTTGATCGAAGAAACTTTCCAAATCGGAGAAATCATGAATTTCCTCTATATAACTCTCAATTTCACTTTTCGATATTCCCAGCATCATTCCATTTAAATACACATTTTCTCTTCCTGTTAATTCGGGGTTAAATCCCATTCCAAAAGAAAATAATGCTGTCACATTGCCTTTCACTTCCATGCTCCCTGAATCCTCGGTAATAATTTTAGAAATCACTTTACTTAAAGTTGTTTTCCCGGCTCCATTAGAACCAATTATTCCTAAAATCTCACCTTCAACACCTTCGAAAGAAATATCTTGAAGGGCCCATTTAATTTTTTCCTTTTTATTTTCCTTTTTAGAAAAAATTTTAAATGCTTTGGATTTTAAGTCATCTTCTTCTCTTGATTCAAAATAAACACTTACTTTATCTGCCTTAACAACTTCGTTAGACACATTATTTTTTTTCATAATAATATTCACTCTCTTTTATAGGGCCTTAATGATTTTATGTTCATTCTTACGATAATAATTAATCATTATAACACATACAGCCAATGAAACTATGAGTATTGTTGTTAACCCTGTGAACTGAGGCTGTGAATTATACATTAGGACATCTCTATAGGCATCTACTAATACAGCAATAGGATTGTAGTCAACCGCCCAACTATAATCTTCTGGTAATCGCTGTTCTGTCCATATGATAGGTGAAGCATAGAAAAATACTCTAATCACATGCGTTAACAAGTTATCAATATCCCTTACAAAAACAGTTATATAGCCTAAAACAAAGCCTACAGCCATTAAAAACAAAATGGTTATAAGTACTATTAATGGGAGGTAAATAACTTCCCATCCAGGAATTGTTCCGTTTATAAGTAAAAATCCTGCTACAACAATTAATCCGAACATAAAGTTAAATGTTTGGGAAACTGTAAATGATAAGGGGAAAATTGACTTTGGTAAATATACTTGATTAATAATTGAACTATATCGTAATATCGATTTAGCAGAACTATTAATACTAGAACTAATCCATCGCCATACCACAAGGCCAATAACTAGATACACTGCATAGTTTTCTCCACCTCTCCCAAGTACTATGACAATTAGGAAGTAATAAACCACAACGCTTAACAATGGATCTAATAACCACCAAAAATAACCTAAAAAGCTATTTCTATGTTCTGCTTTCAACCCTGACTTAACTAAGTAAAATAATAAGTCCTTTCTTTTTACGATTTCATCTATATAATTTTTCATTTAACATGACACCGCCTATATTTATCTTTCGTTAATCTTCATTTTTGACTTTAGCGCATTATGCAATCCATGGAATGTATAATGTAAGAAGTAATAAGAGCTTATCAAAAGATTTTTCTTTTCAATTTGCCTGTATACATACCATTGCCCTTTAGCAGCCTTAAATTTATTGCTAGATACAGTATTCTGTCCAAGTCTATACTTTGCTAAAATTTCGGGTAATCCATAGGCACGATAACCTTTTCGTGTGATTGTTAACCAAAGAGCATAATCTTGTCTTCGTCTAATATTTTTCATTTCAATATTGTCGATCTTTTGTCTATCTAGCATTACAGTTAAACAACCTATAATACAGTGCTTCATAAGATCATGATACCCGACTGACTTTGGCGTTTTAGATATATTATTCGTTAGAGTCCCATCTAACCTCATCCGTTGATATTTTGTAAAGGAGAATGCTAAATCATTTTTTTCCATGAATGCTAGTTGTTTTTCAAGTTTTTCAGGGTACCAAAGATCGTCACTATCTAAAAATGCTAAATACCTTCCGTTAGCATTTCGAATCGACTTATTTCTTGCAACTGCAGCTCCACTATTTTCATCCAACTCATATAGCTTAATCCTCGAATCAATCATTTGATACTGTTTAATAATATCAACCGTGCTATCACTTGAGCAATCATCTACAATTACCATTTCCCAATTACTAAAAGATTGTTTGATAACAGATTCTATTGTCTCAGCTATAAATTGTTCGGAGTTATATGTGGGTGTAATAACTGAAACTATTGGTGTTTTCTCCTTGTTTTCTGTGAGCATTAATATCACCTATTATTGGGTTTTCGTCCAATCATCGTACAATTCCACTAAACGATTTGCTTGTGATTGCCAGTTCAATTCACTAATTACAGCCTTTTTTCCATTCAGGCCCATTTCATGAACTTTTGACGGATTACTTACTAGATAATCGATTGTGTCTCTTATTTCATCATCATCATAAGGGTCAACAGCAATTCCACATTGATGCTTATTGACGAATTCTTTCCATGCACTGAAATTTGAACAAATAATCGGAATGCCTGCGTTCATATATTCAAAAAACTTTGTTAGTTCTTTCTTCTGATAATGATCCGTTGGAGGAAAAATAGCTAATCCAGCCAACCAATTTCTACTCAAATACTGCCTATCAATTTCTTCTTTTTCAATGAACTTATTAATCCCAGTAATATGAATTCTTTCTTTAGTATCCCCTGCTATTCTATAAATTTCTTCAGCAAACTTTAATGGACATTTTCCAACAAAATGAACTCCTATTTCAGAATGCAAATCAGGAATTTTTGCGTGGATTTGTGCCCCACGTTGGATATCAACATTACCAGTATATAGCAATCGCTTTTCGATTGGCTTATCCTTACGCTGATGTTCAATATATTGTTGATTCACAGTTGGATAATTAAGAATCCATTTGCCTTTGGGATAAATGTTTTGATAATATTTTTCAGCAAGTATAAATTCAAATCCTTTGGTGAATATTTTTTCAATTGATCTAAAGCTATACTTAATAATCTTTTTCACAAACTTATTAAGATAATCTTTCTTAACAAGACTTGTTAAAAAGTCTTCATGAACATCATATACCACAGTATTATTACGTCTTTTCAAAAGTCTAGCTACAAAAATTAACTCTGGATCATGAAAATGATACACATCAGCTTTTAATTTTTTTGCTTTTTTATAAACTTCAATTGAACCTAGAATCATTCTCTTTAATTTACTTGAATAATGTTTAATAGGTACATGAGGTACTAAGATGTCTTCGTTTTCACCGGTACTTGGTGCCAAAAGAACAACATCATAACCAGATTCGTACAATGATTTGCATTCTTTATGGTAAATTCTCGGATCAAACGGATGGTGTACCGTCGTCATATGTACGACTTTTTTATTAGATCTCATTTTAATTATCCTTTATTTCTCTGAATAGTTTTTAAAAAAACAGTTTCATATTGTTTAACTATTTTAACGGCTTCAAACTCTTTAGATCTTAACTTTCCATTTTCAGAAAGACTTTTAAGACTTTCATCATTTAAATTTAGAGCTTTGTTCATTCCATCAGCAAGATCGTTTTCGTCACCTACATTTACTAGTATTCCGTAATTACCGTTATCTAAAACCTCTGAAACTCCAGGTTCTGCATTAGTTGAAACTATAGGTAATCCAGCTGTTAAGGCTTCTGCAAGAACATGGCCGAACCCCTCTCTTTCAGAAGAAAGTACGAAAACGTCCGACACTCGAAAAAATGGATAGGGATTTTTTTGAAAGCCTAAAAAATTAACTTTTTCTTCAATATTTAAATGCTGTGTTAAGATTTTTAGATCATTTTCTAGAGGCCCTTCTCCTAAAAGTAACAACCTTACGTTAGCTTTCCCACTAACTTTAGCAAATGCTCTTAATAAAGTTTTGTGGTCTTTATCATCAACTAAACGACCTGCAGAAATGAATTTAAATTCTTCGGTTTCAACCAGCATATTGTGATCATCCGGTAATTTATCAAGCATCATCTCTCGAATTTGCTTAATGTCTATTGGATTATAAATCACATCAATCTTATTTTTCGATAAGTTATATTTATTCACTAAGTTAGTTTTAACTCCCTCAGAGAGTGCAATTACACGAACTGAAAATTTATAGAAAAGACCATAAATTTTTAACTTTAAATTCTCACTTCTTGTTCCGCCTAGTAAAGCTGCCTCTCTCACAATATTACGAGCATTTGTGAATGACAAAAGTCTTGCCAGGATAGCAATTATATTATAATTAGGTATAGTACTAAAAACAATATCTGATTTACTTTCCTTAATGATCTTGGCTAAGGGGATAATAGACTTTCTTAAACGTTTAGTATCCAATTTAATAAATTTAATATCATCACTTAAATAAGGTTCATAACTCCCATCATAATTGCATGTAACTAAAATAGGTCTAAACTTATTTCGATCAATGTTATTTAATATATTCAAAAAGGTTCTTCCTGCACCGCCTGAACCAAGGTAATAAATAAAAAAGACAATGGTAATTCTTTTATCCATCATACTACTTCCTTTATATTTCGAATTATACTTGTAAATTATAACATATTGGTATACTTGAAAATATTCTACTTAATACTCACTTATTATAAACACATAAATTGCCTGAGTATAATTAGTATGGTACCCAGGCAATTTAACTATTACATTTATGATTCTTTTGTTACCTATTCAAAGCTTCTTTTGCAAGGTAAAGGCCTACTGACCTATTTTCATTCCAAATTGATGGCCAATAACTTAATGGCACAGGCTCTCCATAAGTATAAGGGGAAATTTCTATTGTCATTCCTGGTAGGTTTTTATCTTCCACAAACCAGTCTTTATACCCTCCACCACTAGGGTTCGGTGTAGGATCTACTGGTTCATAACCCGTTATTGTGCCAACATTAGAAGCTATTTGTTCATCTCTATAGAAAGTAGACGATGGATTATTGTAATGCCAATAAATAATCTCACCAGATGAATGATAAGCTACAGTAGTCATAAAATCATGCGAATTAGTGAAGTCAGCTAATGCTTTTGTTTCAGGTTCACTCAAAGGCTTATATCCTTTATATCTTTCTGATGAAGGTGTGCCAGAATTATCCCTTATGTTTTCCCAACCAGCTGGATATTGTCTATTTAGATCTACACCTCTAACATTTGCTTTCCAACTAGTGAAATCTCTGCTACCATTATTCAATTCTATAACTTTACTTGGGTTACTTGCAGAATAAGCACCTTCTTGTACTAGCATAACGCCATCAGGGTTTACCATTGGTACGAACCATATTGAGACATTATTTAAAAGCCCTCTCACGTCATACCCATCTACATTTTGATTCAATTCGTAAGATTCAGCATAAACATCCATCATTTCCATTAGAACATTTGTCGTCATATGTTCCCTAGCATGGTGTGAGCCATTAAGAAAAATTTCTTTGTCACCATGCCCTAATTTAACAGCATATAAATTTCTTCTATCTACTGATTGACCTATAATCTCTGTTTTAACTAAATCTGGATACGTATTTTCTAGAAGAGTAATATCGTTTGCCATTTCTGAATAAGAATATTCCCCACTACTATTTATTATATCACCAATAGGGTGAATTCTATCACTGTTTTCAGCAAGAGAAAGTTTATCTCGAACTTCTTCTTTTAAGGAATTATTTACATGCTTCAAATTTAAAATCTTGTTATAACGATTTATAGCTGTATCAAATTGCCCGGTTTGATGTTTTTCTTGAGCCCATGCATATAAATTCTTAGCATTACTATTCATTAATCTTTTGATTTCTTCATTTCTAGGATGAATTTTTATTCCATTTTCAAGATAATTCAATCTAGTTGAAGCTTTTACCGAATTTTCTACTTTAGTAATGGTATCTGATACCGAATCAATAACTTTACCTTGTTCAGATAATTGAAGTTTAAATTCTGCTTCAGCTTTAATTTTCGAAGAAACAGTATAACTCTTTATCACCTTTTCATAACGTTTCTTTGCTACTTCGATACGCCCAGATTGATGTTGACTAGTTGCCCAATCTAACAATGTAATCTGGCTATCTTGTAGAACCTCTTGCAATCTTTTACTCTCTGGGTATAATGTGTATCCTTCGTTAGCAATTTCTAGATGTTCTGATGCTATACCCGAATTTTCTATTAGTGATATGAAGTACTTTTCTTCAGGTAACTTTTGATTATCCTTAGCATATTCAAGTTTGTTTTCAGCTTCTGATTTTACTAACTCGGAAACTATTGGACTATCAAGAACCTTTTCATATCTATTTCTGGCTGTTTCAATCTTTCCTTCTTGATGTTGATCTGTGGCCCAATCCAATAAATTAGATTGACTAGTTTCTAATATTTGATTCACTACCTCACTCTTTGGATATAAGACATACGCCTCTATAGCTATTTCTAACTGTTGAGATGCTATGTTAGTGTCATTAAAATCCTTTTCAAAATCTTGAACTGTTGGCAGTATTTCTCCATTTTGGGCATATTCTAATTTCTTCGTGGTTTCTTTTTCAGTCTCTTCACTTAAAACAGGAGCATCAAGAATTGTCTCATAACGATTTCTCGCTGTTTCGATGTCTCCTTCTTGGTGTTGACCTGTGGCCCAATTTAATAGATTTCTTGATGCTTGAATAACGCCCTCTTCGAAACGGTCATCTTCAGAATACAATTCGTAACCTGTCGAATATAATTCTAGCATTCGTGATGCTGTTTTTGAATTCTTCGCTAAATTATACTGTTGATCTGGTGTTCTTTGGTCTTGGGATGCATAATTTAAATGATGGTTAACTTTGTCCTTTAATTCATTACTTACTGATGTAATACCTAAAATACGTTCGTAACGGTTAACCGCCGTCTTATATTCAGTAGCTTCTTGTTGGCTCTTAGCCCATTCAAACAAAGAGGATGCGCTATCTTCCAGACGTTCTATTATATCAGTGTTATTTGGATATATCTGTTGAGCCTCTTCATACAATTCGACTAATGATGATGCTTTTCTTAGCGTGTCAGCTTGCTTTTTAAAATCCTGAATTGTCGGTAGCGTTTCTTGAGCTTTAGCATATTCTAATTTCTTCGTGGTTTCTATTTCAATCTCTTCACTTAAAACTGGCGCCTCAAGAATTGTCTCATAACGATTTCTTGCTGTTTCAATGTCTCCTTCTTGGTGTTGACCTGTGGCCCAATTTAATAGATTTCTTGATGCTTGAATAACGCCCTCTTCGAAACGGTCATCTTCAGAATACAATCCGTAACCTGTCGTATATAATTCCAGCATTCGCGATGCTGTTCTTGAGTTCTTCGCTAAGTTATATTGTTGGTCTGGTGTTCTTTGATCTTGGGATGCATAATTTAAATGATGATTAACTTTTTTCTTTAATTCATCACTTACTGATGTAATACCTAAAATACGTTCGTAACGGTTAACCGCCGTCTTATATTCAGTAGCTTCTTGTTGGCTTTTAGCCCATTCAAACAAAGAGGATGCGCTATCTTCCAGACGTTCTATTATATCAGTGTTATTTGGATATATCTGTTGAGCCTCTTCATACAATTCGACTAATAATGATGCTTTTCTTAGCGTGTCAGCTTGCTTTTTAAAATCCTGAATTGTCGGTAGCGTTTCTTGAGCTTTAGCATACTCTAATTTCTTCGTGGTTTCTTTTTCAATCTCTTCACTTAAAACAGGCGCCTCAAGAATTGTATCATAACGATTTCTCGCTGTTTCAATATCTCCTTCTTGATGTTGACCTGTGGCCCAATTAAGCAATAATTTAGCAGATCTATGTACACCTTCAATAATTTGATCATTTTCAGGGTATTGCTTATAAGCCTCAATATAGGATGCTAACATCCCGGAAGCTGTTCTTTTGGAATCAGCAAGCTCTATCCATTCATCTACAGATTTCTGAGATTCATTTTTTTCAGTATTTGAGTCTGTGACTTCACCTTGTTTGTTCGATTCTGTATGCTCTTCTTGCAAATTAGAGGAAGTGCTATTGTCCTGTTTACTGGAATTTTCATTTTCTTCTTGTGTATTTGATTCTGTGTTATCATTCTGGTCCTTCGTATCTTCTGTTGTTTCCTCTCCACTTGATTCTGTGCTATCATTCTGGATTTGCGGATCTTTTGTTGCTTCTTCTCCACTTGATTCCGTGTTATCATTCTGGGTTTGCGGATCTTCTGTTGCTTCATCTCCACTTAATTCCGTGTTATCATTCTGGGTTTGCGGATCTTCTGTTGCTTCTTGTGCTTGAATTTCAAAAGTAAAAAACAAACTTAATACAATAATACAAACAAATAATTTTTTCAACTAAATTCTCCTTTATAACTAAAGTTTATCAAATTATCAATAATAGATTAATAGTACATTTTCAACATTAAACACATATACTTAAGCATTTCAAAAACAAAATTTACTCTACTACCCTTTCCATAAACTTCAACAAATCATCACGTATATCTTCACGTTCTAATGACATTTCAATCATCGTTTTTAGATACCCTTTAATTTCACCTACATCATAACGACGTCCCTCGAAATCATAGGCAAAAACAGATTGGTTTTCATTCAAACGTTGTATTGCATCTGTTAATTGAATTTCATTGCCAGCTCCAATTTCTTGATCATCTAGGTAATCCATGATTTCAGGGTTCAGAATATAACGTCCCATAATGGCTAGATTTGATGGCTCCTCACCTAATACAGGTTTTTCAACGAACTGGTTCACTTTATATAAACGACCATCTTGATCAGTCGGGTCGATAATACCATAACGATTTGTTTCACCATAGGGCACTGTTTGCACCCCAATCACCGATTTACCAGTTGCTTCGTATTGATTAATAAGTTGTTTCAATCCTGGTGTCTCAGCTCTCACAATGTCATCACCTAACAGAACTGCAAATGGGTCATCACCGATAAATTTACGTGCACACCAAACAGCATGCCCAAGTCCGTTCGGTTCCTTTTGGCGAATGTAATGGATATCTACATTTGATGATTCTTTGACTTTTTCAAGTAGATCGTATTTTTCCTTCTTCTCTAAGGTTTCTTCCAATTCTAATGATTGATCAAAGTGGTCCTCAATTGCACGTTTTCCTTTTCCAGTCACGATAATAATATCTTCAATTCCTGATTCTATGGCTTCTTCCACAATATATTGAATCGTTGGTTTATCCACTATCGGTAACATTTCCTTTGGTAATGCCTTGGTCGCGGGTAAAAAGCGCGTCCCCAAACCTGCCGCTGGTATAATCGCTTTCTTTACTTGCGTCAAGTATAGTCCTCCTTAGCTATCTTTAATAGATATCTTTAAGTTAATTCGCATCGATATGTTGTTGTACAGCTTTTCGAACACGCGATCGTTCTTCTTCTGACACAATATAATACCAAATGTCATCAATCATTTCGCCTCGACCACTTATGTCTTCGTGGACTGTCTCATCTCTTGTGCCACGGTATTTGGTAAAGGTTTGACGCATTTCATTCATTTGCATATTCGTTTTAACATTATCGCCAACTGCATTTAATAAATCATCAATTTTAGTAAATGATTCAAAAGACATCGCCTGTTTGACCATAGAATTAATAACTTCCTGTTGACGGTCATTTCTCCCCAAGTCACCTTCAGGGTCTTTCTTTCTCATACGAGCATAAGCTAACGCTCTTTCACCATTCAAGTGCAGTTCACCTTGATCGAATTGGTGATTGTCTTGGGTGAAAGCAAAATCATTATTCACTGTCACCCCACCTAGAGCATCAACTCCATCTTTTAAGCCTTCCATATTCACTCTTGCATAAAAATGAACTGTCGTATCTAAAAAGTTTTCAACGGTTTTTACAGAAAGGTCTGAACCGCCAAATGCATAAGCGTGATTAATTTTATCCATGCCTCGTCCTGGGATTTCGACACGGGTATCTCGAGGGATACTCAACATCATCATTTCATTCGTTTGAGGGTTCAAGGAGGCAAAGATCATGGTGTCAGAACGCCCAGAATCATTATTACGCTCATCTACGCCCAATAAGAGAACATTAATTGTTTCCTCTGCTTCCAACCTTTTTTTGACCTCTTCTTCTTTTTCTTGATCGTCGTCCAAGGGTTCATACATGGTTGTAACAGTATCATCTACTTGTTTATATAGGTAGGCACCATACACACCAACGGCCAACACCATTAGACCTAATATAATTAGTGTTGGTTTGATCCATTTTCTCTTCTTACGATTTTGTTTGCGTTCCACACGACTCGCCATGTACACTCACCTTTCGTTATTTGCTCTTATTAAATTATACTATAAAATAAGACAGTTTAATATTGTCATTCCATGTATTTTCATGGTAACTACTTATCAGACGAAATAGAAGCTTAATGTGTTTCATCTATAAAGAATATCAAATTAAAATTTCTACACGGACTCTGTCAAACAAAGTATATTATTCACTTAGAGGTTTACTTGCAAATTAACCTGATTTCAACATCTTTTAACTAATCTCACATCGAACTATTTGATAATACTCTCTTTCCTTTGTAACCTATAAAAAACGCGCTGCCTCATTGTGGACAGCGCATTTTTTATATTTTAAATTCAACTTTTCAAAACAATAACTTCGTTTATTCCTTCTTACGGCGTTTCGTAAATTTAGCCGATAAGTCGTCGAATAACGTGTAGACGACTGGAATTAAGAGTAGCGTAAAGAGCATCGAGACGGTTAGGCCGAAGATGATAACCACAGCGAGTGGTTGTTGGGCTTCTGCACCTTGACCGAGTCCGATTGAGAGCGGGATCATACCGAGCACGGTCGTCAGTGTCGTCATTAGGATCGGACGAAGGCGGTTTGCGCCGGCTTCGAGTACCGCTTCAAAGCGCTCTATACCTTTCTCTCGTAATATATTAATATAGTCGACCAGCACGATCGCATTGTTCACGACAATACCGGCGAGCATGATAACCCCGATAAAGGCTGGGATACTGAACGGTAAACCGGTGATAAATAAACCGCCGATAATACCGACAACTGTCGCTGGTAACGAGAACATGATCGTGAATGGATGCAAGAAGTTCTCGAACTGGACAGCCATGACAGCGTAAACTAAGAAAATCGAGAAGATGAGCGCAACAGCTAAGTCACCAAATGCGTCTTGCATATCTTGCGCTTCACCGCCCATGGAATAGTCATAACCATCTGGCATTTCTAGATTTGAAAGTTCTGCTTCAATATCACTTGTCACGCTTCCTAAGTCACGGTCGATTACATCACTTGTGACGTTAATTTGGCGCTCTTGGTTTTGACGCGTTAACGTCGTTGGCCCTTGGACTTGTTCTAGTTCAGCAATGTCTTGAAGCGTCAATTGGGCTCCAGTTGGTGCTTGAATCGTCATATTCCGAATGTCCTCAATTGAATCACGACTATCTTCAGGTGTCATGATACGAACATCTAATTCGTCACCACCACTTCTAAATTGAGTGGCAACTTGCCCCATCATTTCTGACCGGAGTTGGCCCATCACTTGTTGCTGGGTGAGGCCATATTCGCTTGCAACATTTTCATTTAGCGTGATTTGCATTTCCGGACGACTTTCTTCGGCTGATGTTGTTGGGTTGTGAACACCGTCTACCTCTGACATGATATTCACGAACTGATCGCCTAGTTGCTGTAGCGTATCATAGTCATCGCCCGTGATTTGAATTTGAACAGGATTGCCTCCACTAATGCTAGCGCCCATCGCGCTAACAGTAATATCAGCACCTGCAATGTCTTCTGTTGCGTCGTTCCAATCTTGCATCACTTGTTGTGTCGTTCGATCGCGTTCACCTGATGGGATTAATTGGACCATGTAGGAAGCTGTATTATTCGCACCTCCCATGCCCATACCACCAGTAGCGCCACCACCGCCACCAACTGTGACGAAGTTGGATTCAATCACGTCTTGATCTTGATCTAAAATGTTATTTACACGATCAACGACCTGGTTCGTTGTATCAAAATTTGTGCCACTTGGTGTTTCTACTGAAATCTCAATTTGGCCTTGGTCGGCTTCAGGAATAAAGGCCGCGCCAAGTTGTGGGATAAGTAGTAAACTACCAATTATGATCGCGAGCGTTCCAAAAATCGTCGTCTTACGGAAGCGTAGCACTCTACGTAACGCTTTTTGATAAATACTTGCAACGCCATCTAAGAATCGGTCAAACCAGTAACGACGTCCACCTTGATCAACGGCTTTCGTCAGTAATTTCGACGAGAGCATCGGGATCAAGGTCACGGAAGCTGCGAGGGACGCAATGAGCGCAAACGCTACCGTTAAGGCGAGCGGCGTAAAAATTGATGATGCAATACCTTCAACAAAGACTATTGGTAAAAAGACCACTAAAGTCGTCGTCGTTGAAGCTACAACCGCAGGCGCGATTTCCGATGCACCGAGCCGGGCCGCTTCCTTAATCGGGTAGCCCCTCTCCCTGTAGGTGTAAATATGCTCCAGTATAACAATCGAGGAGTCGACCATCATACCAATTCCGAGCGCGAGTCCACCCATCGTTAAGATGTTCACCGTTTCTCCGGAGAAGTACATGAGTGAGAAAGCGGTAATCACCGCAATTGGAATCGATAAACCAATAACTAGCGTCGCACGGAAACTCTTCAGGAATAATAAGAGAATCATTACCGCAAACGCTGCCCCGATGATAATATTTTGGAAAACAGAGTCAATCGACTGGCGAATGAATTCAGCCGTGTCGAAAACGACACTGACATCGACTGCTTCAGGTAGATTCGTTCGCACATCATCTAATGAGGCTCTAACTTCGTCTGAAACGGAAACCGTATTCGCATCTGTCTGTTTTAAAATACTTGTCACGACAGCTTGATCACCATTCACGAGTGTGCGCTGGTTTTGGTCCGTCGTGGTTCGTTCAACAGTGGCGACATCTGATAACTGTAGGAAATCACCTTCGCCTGTTTGAATCAAGGTTTCACGGATTTCTTCAATTGATCCATAATCACCTGGCATTCGTAACTGTAATTCTTGCGTGCCACGGTCCACGACGCCAAGTGAAGCCGACTGATTGGCCGATTGGACGCCTTGCATCACATCTTGTGTCGTTAAGCCAAATTGACTGAGTCGCGCATCATCTAAAACGACCTGCACTTCTTCAGATTGACCGCCTTCAATGTTGACAGAGCCAACGCCTGATTGTCGACTTAAGAGTGGTTCGACTTCATTTTCAGCTAGATCATTAAGTGTCGCTTGGTCAGATCCTGTTAGACCTACCCACATAACGGGCAATTGTTGGGGATCAAAACGAAGCACGCTTGGGTCATTCGCGCTGTCAGGTAAAAAGCCACGAACTTGATCGACCGACTCACGGACATCTAGCATGGCCTGGTCCAGGTCGGTATCCATCGAGAATTGAATCATCACCATTGATGATCCTTGTTGGGATTGAGCTTGAATGGTTTCGACCCCTTCAATCGTGCCGACAGAGTCTTCCACTGGTTTCGTTACGAGTTCTTCGACTTCTTGAGGAGCCGCATCGTCATAAGATGTCGCAACCACTGCGATTGGTAATTCAATATCCGGGTAAAGATCAACGGGTAAACTCCGGAATGAAATGAAGCCCATCGCTAAAATCGCCAAGACGATCATAATGACGCCGACTGGTCGTTTAATCGATGTATTCACTAATCGCATACGTTATTCCTCCTCAACGACACGAACATTCGAGCCATCTTCAATCGTTAATTGACCACTTGAAATGACCGCATCGTCTGCTGCGAGTTGTTCATCTTCTACTTCAATCGCTGTTTCGGCGGATTGTTTTTGAATAATTGAAACGTTAACTTCTTTTGCTTGCCCATCTTCCATGATAAAGACAAATGATTGGCCACTGCGCTCAATCACCGCTTCAGTCGGTACAATTAAAGCATTTTCCGCTACGACATGATCGAGTTGAATTTGGCCAGTTAAACCTGATGGAATCGTGTCATCGGGTTGGTCAGCTTCTGCTTCGACATTAAACATGCCGTTATCACTTGTGCTGCTCGCTACATATGTGATTTCTGCTTCACCTGTAGCATCAGCTTGTGACACGTCATAAGTCACCGTGTCGCCTTCAGAGAAAAGATTGCGGTTTGATTGTGTGACCTGGAATTGGAAAATCATCGGGTCACGGTCGATCACCATTCCTGCAGGTTCTTCTGTTGTTAACATGTCACCTTCTGCATAATTAAAATTTGTTAATAAACCGTCCATTGGCGCTACTAACTCTAGTAAGCCACGTTGTGTTTGGTATTCTAATAACACATCGTCTTCTTCCACTGTTTCCCCGCGCTCTGCCATGACTTCTTCAACTTCACCAGCAGCTTGAGCCATGACTGGCGATTGGTCATTCGGCATAACACGCGCTGAGAACGAACGGGTTTCTGTGAAATCTTCTTGTTTCACTGCCACCGTTTCAACTGGCGTTTCTGTTTCAACATCTTCTTCTTCATCTTGGCTTTCGCCACTACATGCCGCTAACACCATTAGAGCTGCGACAAGCATAATCATCCATTTTTTCATATTGAACACCTCTATCCCTTTCGTTTCTCTCGTAGTTCTTGAATATCATCACGAATCGCGTCGTATTGTTCTAAATTAATTAATAGCGAATCAATGACGACTGATTCTGGTTCTGGTTTGTTTAATTCATTTTCGATGGCTGTTAAAACACGTGACGCTTCTGGCCGGTCTTTTGGATCAAGGTTTAAAATGTATTGCCGAACCGTTGCGACCAGTAGCGATTCGTCAGTTAAAAACTGCGGTGTCTGCTTGATCGGTGTTGGCTCCCCTTCACTAATAACATCTTGGCAAATTTTATAGATCCGTTTCGTCAAATAGTGCGGGAGTTGATTAAGATCAATCGCATTTTCGTCAATAAGTAACCAATTCATATAACTATGAATTAATCCGTCCGTCATGACAACAACATCGTATAAATACGGTTTAATGGCTTCACCTTGAATGGCTTGAATATTTTGTTCGAGCCAGTAATAATGCTGCTGTTTCACCTCTGTCATGAACCATTCCATATCCCGGTCAATCGGAACTTGTTCTTTCAGGACCATTTGAATCAGCGCTTTATGACTCAGCAAAAAGTGAAACACAACGTCCAATTGGTATGTAAAGGAATCCATTGCATTCGAAGCTTGCCTTGTTTCCTCAGCCATAGCTTCCTCAATTTGCGTATAATAATAATCATAAATCGCACGTAATAAATCATTTTTGGATGTGAAATAATTATAAAACGAGCCTTTCGCGACCTGCGCCTCATCAACAATCTGCTGAACAGACGTCTCATGGAAGCCTCGTTCTGCGAATAAATCAATACTCGCTTCAATAATCATCCGCTTCTTCTCTTGCATGCTATCATCCCTTTTACTATAGAATGACCAGTCAGTCACTTCTTCACTTTATCAAATACATGTTGTGGAAACAAGACTAAAGTCTTGATTATATTATGACAATTGTATGAGAGTTATTGTTTGGGATGAAGTTCTTTTAATTCAGTGGATGTGCGCTCAATTAATTGGGGTAGCGCTCATTTATTTTGTGAATCGGCCAATTAATTGGGAGAGCGCACATTTATAATGCGAGTCGCTCGTTTAATTTGGATGGCGCTCATTTATGATGTGAGTCGCTCTTTTATTTCCGAGAACGCTCTTTTATGATGTGAGTCGCTCTTTTATTTCCGAGAACGCCCATTTTTGCCGGAACTCGATCTTTTATTTCGACCTACTCTATTCATAAAAGTATCAACAATTAAAAAAGCAGCGGTTGCCAGGCAATCCGCTGCAATTCTTATTATTGTTATCGTCCTTCGTTTAGTTTTGTAGCAATACTATTAATTTAACTTATATCATCTTTTTTGTTGAAATATCCAATTAGTGATCCAGCATGCTGCATTTGTTTCTTATAAGTTGAGACTGTGATTTCTAAATCAACTTCTTTACGATTTGTTAAGACGATTGTTTTGAAAAAATCACCTTTTGCGCTAGGTTTGATGTCGAGGGCGTATTGGTATGAAAACCAATCGCATCGATCACGTTGCTTCATAGTGGTGGGCATAAAAATGCTGTGACTATTGATTTCAATTGGAATTGGAAGTTTCGTCTTACTCCGGAGCACATCTGCTACCGCTTTTTTACGTCCATCGTAGGTTGTTATACCTTTGCGTTTACACGATTCATCTAGGATTTCCTCGGGTGTTTGTTGGCATAAGTATTCGGTATGACGTTCGTAAATCCAACTTTTATAAGTCGACTCTCCGAAATGTTTTATAACCATAGTATTTTCAGTGATAATGTAATTATTCAATTTTCTGATATTTTTCATCATGCTTGTTCCCTTCATGGTTTAATTTAGACTCATTAAGCAAAAAACGATAACAAATGGTGAAAACAACTTTATATTACTATACTAATTCAAAAAGTGGAACTTTTCGACTAAAGTTGTCAAAATAAAACAATTATTTTGTCGACTTTAAGTTTTCTACAAATTGTCCGATATTATATATAAGAAATGTGAGGTGAGTTTATGGATGTAGCTGGAGCATCAATTGCGATGAGTACGATGCAAGCAAAACAACAATTTGACGTTGGATTGGCTAGTAAAATGAAAGACCAGATGGAACAACAAGGTGAAGCGTTCAACAAGCTGGTTGAGTCAAGCCAAGTCCCTTCTCACCCTAATTTAGGTCAAAGTATTGACTTAAAAGGTTAATGAAGAAGAAAAGGTCCGAAGCATTAGCTTCGGACCTTTTCGTTTATTCTTCTTCGTTTTCTCCATCCATCTCATCTTGCATCTGGTCAGATTCACCTTGTCCACCATTTTGGTTCTCCTCACCAGTTCCGCTTCCACTGCCATTGCCGTTGCCACTTCCGTCGCCATTTTCACCTTCTTGTTTATTTTGATCCTTATTCTCGTCATCATTTTCGCCTTCTTGCTGCATGTCTGACTCTTCTTCAGGGGCATCTGTGCCACCATTTTGTTCATCTTCTGAATTACCACACCCTGTGAATAGAGAAATCGACATGATACAAACCAATAATAACTTCCATTGTTTTTCCATACATAAACCTCCCATAAACATTTTAAGGGTAGTATGTGTAAACGATAGGAAATTATTTATAAAATAAGGATTTTTGTTGAATTAAAAACCACCATGCTCATCATGGTGGTTTAAGTCGTTATAATTATGAGTCCTCTTCTGGGTCGACAATCGCAAACATAATTTCAGCTTCACATGCGACTTCACCGTCAACTGATGCGACAGCTTTTCCTTTTCCGACTGGGCCTTTCAACTTCACAAGATCAACTTCCAATTTCAGCGTATCACCTGGTTTAACTTGGCGCTTGAAACGGCATTTGTCGATGCCTGTAAACATACCAAGTTTACCTTGGTTTTGCTCAAGATTTAAAATTGCAACAGCACCGACTTGAGCTAACGCTTCAACGACTAAGACACCTGGCATGACCATGTAATTCGGGAAATGCCCTTGGAAAAATGGCTCATTTGCAGTCACATTTTTATACCCGACAGCTCGTTCGCCCTCAGACAATTCAGTAACTTGATCGACTAATAAAAAAGGATAACGATGCGGGAGAATACGTTTAATTTGTTCGATATCTAACATAATGGCCTCCTCTTACTTACCACGAATGTAATCATACATGTTTTGCCATAAATCTGGATCTAATACGCTACTTGGGTCTTCACCTTCACCAACAACCCCGTAACCTACTACTAGACCTAAAATGGCAGCAACAATCGCTAAGATAATCACGAGTAAAAAGCGGACCCAAACAGGCAAGTAACGTATACGACCTTTACGTTTCTTCTTGTTTTTCTTTTTTTCCTCTTTGGCTGCTTTGCGTTGTGATTTTTCTTGATTATTCGATTGATCATCTGTTTTAGCCGTTTGGTCTTCTTTCATATGCTGATCTTCATTCGTCTGTTTAGGTTTAGGATTATACTTTTTAGTCCCTTTGATTTGCCTGGACTGTTGTTGATCTTTTTCTTCCGAAGCCATAAGCCTACCTCAATTCTCACTCTATCTCATATTACTAATCGAACTCATCATTTGATCACCAATCGTCAATGACTTGGCGTTAAATTGATAAGCTCGCTGCGCTTCAAGCATTTGCGTCATTTCCTGACCCATGTTGACATTCGATGATTCTAAAGAACGGGTCATCAAGTTCGCCTCATCTGGTGCGACACCTGCGACGACATCTTCAATCGGTTGGCCAAGTTCTGCTTCATTAATGGAAAATGAGTTCTCATCAACAGGTTCTAAAATGCGTGAATTAGCAATATCGACCACTTCAATTGTGTCTTCTACTGCTGTTTCACCACCACGTGTGACTTCAACTTCACCATTTTCATTAATTGAAACATCGTCAAAACCACCATCGAGAACGACGGCACCATCTTCACCATTCGCAGGGTAACCTGCATTTGTCGTTAACATCATATCACCGTTTTCTTGTTCAGACAAATAAAAATTACCCGCGCGTGTGAAGCGTTCTTCTACCCCGCCTTCTTCACCTGGTCCATTAATAACGAAAAAGCGGTTATCGTTTTGAATCGCAACGTCTAGTGCTCGCCCAGTTTCTTGAGCAGAACTTGAATCCATGTTCATATTAATATTGCCTAGACCTGCACCAGACCCAACGCGTATGCCATCTGGTGTTAAACGAGGTGAATCAGCGTCGTGACCCGCAACATTATCCACTTGGTTATGTAAGAGTGATGAAAATTCGGCTTGGCGTGCTTTGTAACCGGTATTGTCCATGTTAGCTAAGTTATTCGATGTTAAATCGATTCGTTGTTGCAGCTGATTCATTGTTGATGCTGCATTATACATATTACGCATGGTTTAAAACGCCTCCTCTACTGGCGATTAGCGTAAACGACCAATCTGGTTCGCTGCTAATTCCATACTTGTGTCAAATGTCTTCACGACTTGTTGGTTCATATCAAACATGCGGTGAGCGCGTGTCATATCTGCCATCACTTGTTGCTCATCCACATTCGATTCTTCTAAATGGTTTTGTTGAATTTGAAAGCCAACACCATCAGCAGCACGTGCGTCCACAGCTGCTACATCTCCTTCATTCGCAAAAAGATTGTCGCCTTCTTTCACAAAATCATTCGTATTTTCATGATAAGCCATACCAATCAACGTGTTATCAAACGGTGAAATCACTTCACCATCTTCTGTTACCTCGAATTGATCCGTTCCCGTTTGAATGGTATCGCCGTCTTCATCTAAGACATAATGACCTTGGTTCGTCGTCAAAAAGCCTTCCCCATCAACTGTAAAATTGCCGTTCCGTGTAAAACGGACATCGCCATCCTCGTTTTGGACTTCAAAAAAGACTGAGCCGTTCTCATCTGGCATATCGCCATTTTGAATCGCTAAATCCGTTGATAGGCCTGTCTGACGGATATCACCTTGCGTCTGTAGTGGGACATCTTCTTGCATATAAACGCCAGAGTTAATCGTACCAACTGTATTTTGAAACGGAAGTTGTAAGCCGTTTTCAGTCGGAACATCACGAGATTCTACATTTTGGATTAGCATTTCTGGAAACGCTCGAAATGTTGAACGGTCTTGTTTGAACCCAGGTGTTAAAGCGTTTGACATATTATTACTGAGTGAATCTTGATGACGTTGGTTAGCCATCATACCAGCTCCGGCTGCATTAAACCCTCTTAGCATGGTGTTCCTCCTCTAAGAAAATCTTGATTAAGATTAAACAATTTTGTCTTTCGGTAACTTATCAATATTCTCAAGCATAATGCCTGTTCCTTGTGCGACACAGTTCATTGGTTCTTCCGCAATAAAGACAGGAACTTTCAATTCTTCTGCAAGCAGTTGATCAATACCGTCTGTAAGCGCACCGCCACCTGTAATAATGACACCGCGGTCAATAATATCAGCTGATAATTCTGGTGGAGTTGTTTCGAGAACGGTTTTCGTTGCTTGTACGATCATCGAAACTGACTCTCGTAATGCCTCTTCGATTTCTTCAGAATGTACCGTAATGGTTCTCGGTAAGCCTGAAACTAAGTCACGTCCACGAATGTCTAAGGATTCATTACGATTACCTGGGAAAACCGTGCCAACATTGATCTTAATATCTTCAGCTGTTCGGTCACCGATTAATAATTTATATTTGCGTTTGATATACTGCAAAATTTCGTGGTCAAATGTGTCACCAGCCATCTTAATCGACTGGGATGTGACAATATCACCCATACTGAGGACTGCAACATCCGTCGTACCGCCACCGATATCGACGACCATATTTCCGCTTGGTTGGAAAATATCCATACCAGAGCCTACTGCCGCAACTTTCGGTTCTTCTTCTAAGTAGATCTTCTTACCGCCTGATTTCTCAGCCGCTTCTTTGATCGCTTTTTGTTCGACTTTTGTTATGTTTGTTGGGCAGCATACTAAAATGCGCGGTTTTGAAAACATGCCACGTACATTAATTTTTTCAATAAAATGGCGTAACATCGCTTCAGTCACGTCAAAGTCAGCGATCACACCATCTTTAAGTGGACGAATAGCCTCAATATTTCCTGGTGTACGACCGACCATTTTGCGCGCTTCATCGCCGACTTCTAAGACTTTGCCCGTGTTTTTATCCATTGCAACAACAGATGGCTCGTCTAACACAATCCCTTTACCTTTAACATGAATCAATACGTTCGCCGTTCCTAAGTCAATCCCGATATCTCTTGCAAACATGTAACCTCGCTCCCCCTGCTTTTTTCCTATATATTCACGTTTTATATACATTAATTCTATTCTATCATTTTATCACTATTTTCCTATCATGTCATGCCCTTTTTCGTATCATTGTGACAATTTACTATATGATAAAAACAAGAGCACCTGCCGTAGCAAGTGCTCTTGTTTTTGATTGAGGTGTTTCGCCGTATGTGGTTCTGATTTCGCCGTATGAGTACTGTTTTTCGCTGTATGAAGCAGAAAAATCGCTGTATCTGTGTTGTTTTTCGCTGTATAATGTGGGGTTTTCGCTGTATTCGGGTGATTGATCGCCGTATCATGAAGCGATTTCGCTGTATCATTCACCAACAATCGTCTCAAAATGACGTAAATGGAGATCCGTCACGTCCTCAGGCTGGAACGTGTTATGCACATAAACTTCCGCAACAGCTAGGCTACGCGCATCGTCCACTGCTTCAAGCGCGACCACTGCTTCATAAATCCGTGTCATGTCGTCTGTTATTTGCTTCGGATATTTAAGCATCAGGGATTCATCTCTCTCTGCCAGCGTTCCGAGTTTAGCTCGAAGCTGCTCTACTGCATTAACGACAGGTTCGGCAATCTCTGCGACTTTACCTGTCATAGCAGTTAATCGTTCACTCATTTCTCTCAAAAATGCCTCGTGCACACGGTATTTTTTCATTAACCGCAAAACTTCTAAACCTAAAATATTCGCTGTTCCTTCCCAAACAGTTAACACTTGGGCATCGCGCAGTAATCTTGGTGTGACAAAGTCTTCTATATAGCCGTTTCCGCCGTGCATCTCAATCGCTTCATGAGCAAAAGCAATTGATTGGTCAGCGGTTTCTTTTTTCAATAAAGCGATATACAGACGGAGCATCGCTTGGTCATGTTCACTCGGCTCACATCCTTTCGGCATCACTCGGTCGAATAATTGAATCATTTCGAATGACGCACGCATCTCGACTTCCCATTTCACCGCTAGATTCACGAGGGTTTCTTGGACCATTGGATAATCGACGAGTCGACCGCCAAACGCTTCTCGGGAAAAAGCGTAATCCCGCGCTTCACGGTATGCACGGCGCATAATCCCGAGCGATGCTACCGTATTACAAACACGCGATAGATTAAGGGCTTCCATCATATATTTGAAACCTTGCGAAGCATCGCCGACCAGGTAAGCCGTCACCCCGTCGAATTCCACTTCCGCTGATGGTACCGCGCGCACGCCGAGTTTGTCTTTTAAGCGACGCACAGATAGCTGCCCCGCTTCACGATTTTCTTCCCAAGGCACACAGAACAAACTTAATCCCTTCGTCCCAGATTCAGCGCCTTCAATTCGGGCGAGCACCATGGCCACGCCACACATGCCGGCATTACTAGCAAAATATTTTTCACCGGTAATTCGATAATGATCACCTTCTTGAACCGCTTCAACGACATTCGCGCCAACATCTGATCCACCTTGGCGTTCGGTTAAAAAAGTCGCTCCCTCGTAAAGTTCTGTGTCGCCTGTTGCAAGCACATGCGGTAGAAAGCGCTCGCGGACGTGATCATCGGCGTAATGATCAAGTAAATATGCGGTCGCTTGGGTTAAGGTGACTGGACAATAAAACCCAGGTTCGGACTGAGATAATAAATAGCCTTGCGCAAAGGAATAGGCGTAATTTCCTGGTTGACCCAGTTCAGGAATCGGTTTATGCACGTAACCGACGATCCCAGTTCGGTACGTTTCGTCAACGGTTTGCTTGTAGCCTTCATTCACCCAAATACGACTGACGTCATTGCCCCATTTGTCGTACTTGATTAATTGTGGCTGACCCGTTCGATCGGTATGGGCTGCACGTTCGTCAATGTCGGTCGCCACACGCTCTCCGAATTCTGTTAGCGCTTGGTCCGCGTATTGATACAAGTTTTCTGGTAGTTGTTCTCGTAAAATCGATTGTATGACAGAGTCGTCATGGTAGAAATTCGGTTCGGTCATGATGTCGAAACCTCCTCACGTAATTGTTGTCGGAGTAATTTACCTGTCGCATTTCGAGGCACTGCATCAACCACTTGATAGAGTTTTGGAATTTTGTAGCTTGCGAGTTGATCTTGGAGAAATTCGGTTAAGCTCATTTCAATCGCTGGATCATCCTCCGTCGTTACCACAAATGCTTTCACCGTTTCGCCCCATTCAGCATGTGGCACGCCAATCACTGCGACATCATCGACATTCGGATGCTGCATGATTACCTTTTCAATTTCAGTTGGGAAAACGTTCACGCCACCTGAGATGATCACGTCTTTCTTACGGTCGATCACCCAGAAATAGCCGTCCTCATCTTGCATGCCAATATCACCTGTATAAAGCCAGCCATCAACGAGCGTTTCAGCTGTTTTCTCAGGGGCTTTATAATAAGCTTGCATCGTTCCTTCTCCTCGCAAAATGATCTCGCCTGGCTCACCTCTCTGAACGTCTTGACCATTTTCATCAACTAAACGAATCTCGCAATTTAACGCTGCGCGCGAGCCAATACTTCCAGCTTTCTCATCATGTTCTTCAGGTAATAATAATGTGCCATTCGGTCCCGCTTCAGTTAAGCCATAAACACACATGAGCCGGTCGGTATCAAACGCCTTTTGCACGAATCGTACTTCATTTGCTCCAAGAGGCGCCCCGCCGTAGACCCAGTATTCCATCGAGGATAAATCGTACTGGCTCACTTCTGGATGTTTCGCTGTCATCAGATAAGCCACGGGCGCACCAAAGAAATGCGTCACCTTCTCTTGTGATACCATTTGCAGAAGTAAATCTGGCGTGAAAGTCGGCGCTAAGACATGCGTCGCCCCAACATATAAACCAGCCGCCATAAACAAATGCAAAGGCGCTGAGTGACTGAGTGGCATCATGTGAAGTACGCGACTGTCTTTATTCATCGGCATCTCGATACAAATCATTGTCGCGACTGTTAAAATGCTACGATGCGTAAACACAACCCCTTTTGGATTCCCTGTAGTACCTGAAGTGTATAAAATCGACGCTTGATCATCCTCAGTCGCATCACAAGTTACTGGCGTTGGGTCGCCTTCTAATAATTCGGCAAAACTCATCCATTTACCGTGTGCATCACCCGTTTTAATCCACGTTAACGAATTCTCATCCGCAAGACCTTTCGCTTCATCAAACAATAATTCATGCGTCGCAAAATACGTCGCTTCACTATGGTCGATAATATACTGCATCTCGGGCTGGGTGAGTTTGGCGTTAATCGGGATGACAATACCCTTTAAACGAATGACTGCGATGTATAGCATCATAAATTCAGGAACATTCGGCATGTGAATGATTAATTTGTCACCTGGTTGAAATCCTAATTGCGTTAATTTGTTCGCAATGGCATTCACCGAATCATCCCACTGCTTATAAGAAAAACGAGATTGTTGCGCAACTAAAGCCTCATGCTCGGGAAATTTACGTGCTTGATGGGCCAATAATTCAGATAGATTCATGATTCATCCTCCTCCAATTGATTTAATTCGTCGTAAAACACTTGCATCAAGGATTCCATTTCGCCTTTCATCGCTTGCAGTTCATGAATTCGTTGGTCGACTTCACTAATCTTCCCCTCGCCATATTCGATCGTGCGTCTTAACTGTTCACGTCCAGTCGGATCTTCGTCGAATAAGAGCACCATTTCTTTGATTTCATCTAGATTGAAACCATATTTCTTACCACGAAATATGAGCTGTAGCTGGGTCACTTCTTTTTTCGTGAATTGACGGTAGCCACTGTCATTCCGTTCTGGTTTCAGCAGGCCGATTTCTTCATAATAGCGAATCGTTCTAGTTGTGACATTAAAATAGTTAGCGAGTTCCGAGATCGAATAGCGAGTCATGTTTACCCTCCTTTTATTTTCAAAATATTCTTATATTTAAAGTTTAACATTGACGTTAACGTGAAGTTCAATCATTTTTCTAAAACAAGTTGTCCTAACATGACACATAAAACGAGCCTGCCTCGTCTAACTATGGCAGGCTCAAGAAACTAGACGCTACTTTTCTCGCTGTACTTCTTTTTCGTCGCTTCACCACCTCGCAAATGTCTAATCGACTTATGGTAATGCAACACGTATTCAACTTCTTTGGCTAGGACGGGATTAATCGTAGGTAAACGCTCAGTCAGATCTTTATGGACGGTGCTCTTTGACACGCCAAATGACTTCGCGATAACTCGGACCGTTTGACGTGTTTCCAATAAATGCTCAGCGATCTTGATTGTTCGTTCTTTGATGTAATCATGCACATCACTCGCCTCCTGAGGTGTTGACACTTAAGGTGTTGATGGTACATTTTATTCACGGATTTGTGTGATTATGCTAATGGGTGGAAGTTGGATGTTTATCAGTTTCGCTGTATCAGGGACTGGTTTCGCTGTATAAGCGAGAAGTTTCGCTGTATCGAGCACTGATTTCGCTGTATCGGGCACTGATTTCGCTGTATAAGCGAGAGATTTCGCTGTATCGGGCACTAATTTCGCTGTATGAGTGAGAGGTTTCGCTGTATCCGGCAAAATATTCAATCATTCAAACGCGGTCGCACTTTCTTAGTAGATTGCCAGTTAAACAAGAAAAAGCCCCGCATTCGCAGGGCTTTCTCTTCCATTATTTGAATTGTGGATTAACGGGTTCACCGTTTTCGAGTAGTCGGAAGTGGACTTTTGTCACGTCTTCATCAGAATAAACATTTGATCCTGAATGACCAATGACTTCACCTTGAGTAACGTCAGCGCCTTCTTCTACTGAGACTTCTGAAAGACTTGCGTAGAATGTTGAGCGTTCTTCGTCGTGTTCGATCTCAATTGTTTGGCCGAGAAGTTCGTCCTCTTCAACTGAGACGACGGTTCCGCTTAGAGCTGCGATCACGTCAAATGATTCATTGTTTTGAGATGTAATGTCAACGCCTTGGCTTTGGTAGTACTGATTATTGTAAAAAATGAGCGCGTCTTCTTGTTCTTCTGCTGAAGCCTCTGTGTCGTAGAATGGTGTCATGACTTCTACATCGTCACCAAGTAACACTGGCATGACAAGATCTTCTGATTCTGCTACAACTGGTTCAGCCGCTTCATCGCCACCTTGTGCTTCTTGATTTTCTAAATCATTTTGCTCGACACTCCAGTTGAACTCATCGTCTCGTTCAGCTTCGTCATTACCGACAAATTGAAACGTGAGTACACCTGCTAAAACAACCGCGACGAGCGTGACGTACAAGGTCGGGTAAAACCAGCGTTGACGTGTGAGTTTCTTCCACTTCGACTCACGGAACATGTTTCTTTCCTTCATTTTCATCACCTCAGCAACCATTCTGACCGGAAAAGGTGATGAATATACCTGTTAAATGAAAAATTTTCTATTTTGTGGCGACAAATGTTTGTAACGGTTCAACAGAAACATCCTGATAGTAATGATGAACAATGTCTTTATAAGTAGAGCCTTCTTTTGCCATACCGTTCGCACCGTATTGACTCATGCCAACCCCGTGACCGTATCCATTTGTTTTAAAGATGATGTGCTCAGCTGTTGTTTCTACTTTGAAATCGTTTGATCGTAAACCTAATTGTTCTCGCACTTCGCGACCTGAGAATGTTTCATTGTTAATCATAACGGTATCTACTCGACCACTTTCTGTCCGAGTGAGATTCGATATATTTAATATAGATTGTTGTAAACCTAATTTTTGAGCGACTTCAGCATGGGTAAGAATCGCTTGATCATTAAACACAGGAGAAGCTTCATCCCATGGACTTGAAACACTCTTTAAATAAGGGATTTCATTTTGCCAATAATCTTCTGCATTTTCGGTAAAGCCGTTACTTGTCGAAAAGAATGCAGCGGTAATGGGTTCGCCATCATAAGTAATGATTTCGCCTTCTGTTGCTTGAACGGCTGATTCTATCTTTTGCATGTGGTCTGAATAATCAACGCCCCACATGTCACGTAATTCTTTTTCAGAATGGAAGACTTGATCATCGACCGTATCTTTAACATGAAAAGCTTGGTCAGATTCAGTGTGCGCCATCTTATTGGCAATATAAGTTCTCGCAGCTAGCGCTTGGGCTTTTAAAGCTTCCATTTCGAACTCTGCAGGAATTTCTGAAGCGACTACTTGCGTCACGTATTGTTCTAGCGGGAGTTCTTCAATTTGTTCTGATTCGGTACGCTTAATTTTTACCGTAACGCTCTTCTCATTTTCTTGGGATTGTTCATTAGTGTCGTTTGACGGCGGTGCGGCTTCGGTTGGCGTATCATGAAAAGGTAACACAATCATTGTCGGAACCATTACAATGACAGCAACTAGGATCATAGCAATCATCATGCTTTGTTTTTGCAACCATATAACCTCCTTTAATTACGGGCTCTATCATTAGCCTATTCAATTAAGGAGGTTACTAGAACACAAAAAAGAAGGACTCACGTGAGCCCTTCTTAAATCAATCGACTATAATATAATAGATTAGTTCGACTGTACCATAGTATCTTCATTCATAACGAATGGATCATTCACACGTTCAATGTCAGCACCTAATCCTTGAAGTTTTTCAACGAATTCAACATAACCACGGTCTAGATGTTGAAGTTCTGTTACCGTCGTATGGCCGTCTGCAATCAACCCTGCTAGGATAAGAGAGGCAGCTGCACGAAGGTCGGTAGCTGATACTTCAGCACCCTGTAGATGAGTCGGACCATCTACAATTGCGCTTCGTCCTTCAATTTTCGCATTAGCACTCATGCGTCTAAATTCTTCAACATGCATGAAGCGATTTTCGAAAACTGTCTCTGAAATGACACTCGTACCATGAGCACGCATTGTTAATGTCATAAGTTGCGCTTGTAAATCTGTTGGAAAGCCTGGATATGGCATTGTCTTAATATCAATTGGTTTTAATAACTCAGTCCCAATGACGCGCACTGAGTTATCAAACTCTTCAATCTGAACGCCCATTTCTTTCATTTTAGCAATTAAAGAACGTAAATGAGCTGGAATCGCACCTTCAACGATGATATCACCATTTGTAATTGCACCAGCAACCATAAATGTACCTGCTTCAATACGGTCAGGAATGATGTTGTGTGTAATGCCTGTTAACTTTTCAACACCTTCAATTTTAATCGTTTCAGTACCTGCACCGATCACTTTACCGCCCATTTTATTAATAAAATTAGCTAGGTCTACAATTTCTGGTTCGCGTGCACAGTTTTCCATGACCGTCGTACCTTCAGCTAAGGCTGCTGCCATCATAAGATTTTCAGTAGCACCAACGCTTGGAAAATCTAAATAAATACGAGCACCTTGTAAACGATTTGATGAGAAAGCTTCAACGTAACCATTACCTACTTCTACGTTAGCACCCATAGCTTCGAGCCCTTTTAAGTGTTGATCAATCGGACGAGAACCAATCGCACAACCACCAGGCATCGCGACTTTTGCGTGACCATAGCGTGCTAGTAAAGGTCCTAATACAAGGACTGAAGCTCGCATTTTTCTAACATATTCAAACGGTGTGACCGTTTTGAGATCTTGTTCAGCATCAATATATAATGTACGATCATCACGTTCTACATCAACGTTCATGTATCGTAAAACTTCACCAATTGTATCTACATCCGCTAAAGGCGGAACATCTTCAAGTACTGTTTTCCCTTCACTTGCCATTATACTTGCTGTAATTACAGGTAATACTGCGTTTTTAGCACCTTCTACTTTTACTGCGCCATTTAGACGATTACCTCCAGATACGATGATTTTATCCAATATCTTTCCCTCCGTGTCGATAGTCCGTATATTATTTAATATTCAATTATGAGGATTGGTGTGCCGATTGTAACTGTATTTTTTCGGTCGTCCTCTTCGCGAATCGCTAACTGAATATTAATATGCTCTTTTTCATGTGGTATACGTTGTTGTAAATTAGGTGTGTAACCACTTACTACAGTCAATAATTCTTCGTGCATTTGCGTTTTTAAATCTACTTCAAAATCTTGAATAACTTCTTCTAAAAACAAATTCTTATCGAGTTTACTATCAAATGAAGCTTGAAAGAAAGTGAAATGAGTCCCATTTTCGCGAAAAAGTGATAAATTTCTTTTTTCCAACAATTGTTGTACATCTTCATGAATCTTTTGATTCCATTTTGATGTTTCAACTTGATAGATTAATTGACTACGTTTAGGTGATATTTCAACCATTGATAACGATTCGTCAATTATAGAACGTTTATGGTGGTCATTACCCTGGATTTGATCTTTTAAGACATTTTTATATGAATTTAGTTCTTTTTTACTAGAAACCAATTTCATTGTTAAGCCAAAAGTAGTTTGTTCTGATTCCCAATCTGTTACATAGTTTGATAGATTTGATACATCAAGTTGAGCATCAGAATAACCTTCTGTTGGCGTTGTCATTAAAACAAATGTCATTAATACTAAAATAAATCGCATGGACAATTCCCCCTATTATCTTAAGGGTTGTCCATGCTGCTCCTTTTTAAACGTTAATATTATAGTAAATATGGTAAACGTTGTGACCAATTAATAAAGTCTAAAAAGAAGTTACTGACGGTGGTACCTAATGCAATTGATAATAAAATCCATAGTAATTTGCTTTCGATTTCTTTATTCTTTTTGAATAAAGCTTGGATATTGATCGCTTCAAGTGCTTTCCAAGCTAATATAATAAAAATAATGTGTGAAGTGATGCCAATTAACGCATCAATACCTTGCTCCATTAACATTATAACACCTCTTCAAGTTTTTTCGTAGGTAATTTTCGACATTTATATGTATTTCCCGGGAAATTTCAAAGGGATATTCCGAATAAATAGCATACAATGTCATATTTTCTCATATTATGATGTGTTTGGCTAGTGTTGAGGCTCTTCCTTTTTAAAATGAATACACGGCTGATATTGAACAATTAGCTCGCTATATTTAACAGTTCAACTCAATTGTTAAATAATCCTGTTAGATTGTTAGACAATCCCACTCGATTGTTAAACATTCCCGCTAGTTTGTTTAACAATACCTATAGAATGTTAAACAATTCGTCCGGATTGTTTAACATTTTCACTGATGTAGAGGCAAAAAAAGATCTGACCAGCTGGGTCAGATCTTTTTTATTGATTGGCGATGTCTATACGGTTAATCGCACGGTTAAGCGCTAATTTTGCACGGTTGAAGTCTATTTCATCTGATTTAGTTACATTTAAGCGTTGTTCTGCACGTTGTTTAGCAGACTCAGCACGATCAACGTCAATTTCAGAAGGTCGTTCAGCCGCTTGCGCTAAGATCGTCACTTTATCAGGGCGGACTTCTAAGAAGCCTCCGCTCACTGCTACAAGGTCAGTATTGCCTTCTTTTTTAAGTCGAACTGCACTAATGGTTAGAGGAGCAACTAATGGAATGTGACCTGGTAAGATACCAAGTTCGCCACTTTCTGCTCTAACACTTACCATATCATATGAATCTTCTAGTACAGGGCCGTCAGGAGTGACAACACTCACAGTTAGTGTTTTCAATCTTACCCCTCCTTGGGCTCGAATTAAGCGGCAACTAAATGCCGCTTAAAGTCCCATTATTGTTCCATGTTGTTTGCTTTTTCGACAACGTCTTCAATACGTCCAACTAGACGGAACGCATCTTCTGGTAAGTCGTCATGTTTACCATCAAGGATCTCTTGGAATCCTTTAACTGTTTCTTCAACCGGTACATATGAACCTTTTTGACCGGTAAACTGCTCGGCAACGTGGAAGTTCTGCGATAAGAAGAACTGAATACGACGTGCACGAGAAACGACTTGTTTATCTTCATCAGAAAGCTCATCCATACCTAGGATTGCGATGATATCTTGTAGTTCTTTATAACGCTGTAGTGTCTTTTGCACTTCACGCGCTACGTTATAATGGTCTTCACCAACAATATTCGGGTCTAGTGCACGAGATGTTGAAGAAAGTGGATCCACCGCTGGGTAGATACCTTGCTCTGTCAACTTACGCTCCAAGTTTGTTGTTGCGTCTAAGTGTGCGAAAGTAGTTGCTGGTGCTGGGTCTGTATAGTCGTCGGCTGGAACGTATACAGCTTGGATCGATGTGATCGAACCAGTCTTCGTAGATGTAATTCGTTCCTGCAACTGACCCATCTCTGTTGATAGTGTTGGCTGATAACCAACGGCTGATGGCATACGGCCTAATAGTGCTGATACCTCTGTACCCGCCTGTGTAAAACGGAAAATGTTGTCGATGAATAAAAGAACGTCTTGTCCTTGTTCATCACGGAAGTATTCAGCCATTGTTAGACCTGTTAATGCTACACGCATACGTGCTCCAGGTGGTTCGTTCATTTGACCAAACACCATAGCTGTCTGCTTAATAACACCTGAGTCACTCATTTCATAGTAAAGGTCGTTACCTTCACGTGTACGTTCACCAACTCCGGCGAAAACGGATATACCACTGTGCTCTTGGGCAATGTTATTGATAAGCTCCTGGATTAAAACGGTTTTACCTACTCCGGCACCACCAAATAGACCAATCTTACCACCTTTAATATAAGGAGCAAGCAAGTCTACAACTTTAATTCCTGTTTCAAGAATTTGTGTTTCCGTCGCTAACTCGTCAAACGATGGTGCTTGACGGTGGATGGAATCATGGCGATTCTCTTTAGAAACAGGCTCTTCTAAGTCGATGTGTTCACCTGTTACGTTAAACACACGGCCTAGTGTCGCTTCACCTACAGGGACACTGATTGCTGCGCCTGTATTTTCTACAGCTGTACCACGGACTAAACCATCAGTTGAGTCCATTGCAATCGTACGAACTGCATCATCACCAAGGTGTAGGGCGACTTCTAATGTTAGGTCTTTTTCGCCTTCACCTTTGACGATTAGGGCGTTATAAATTTCAGGTAGTTCACCATTGTCGAACTTAACGTCGACGACTGGGCCTAGTACCTGTGTTATACGTCCGTTACTCATCCTTTTCCCTCCTAACTGCTCATATACAAAAACGATCTAATCTTGTGCTGCTGCACCACTAACAATTTCTGAGATTTCTTGTGTGATGGCTGCTTGTCTTGCACGGTTATAGGATAACGTGAGTTCATCAATGATATCTTCTGCGTTATCAGTTGCATTACGCATAGCGGTCATCCGAGACGCGTGCTCACTTGCCTTACCATCTAATAAGGCGCCATACACAAGGCTTTCAGCATATTGTGGCAATAAGACTTCTAAAATTTGTTCTTGATCTGGTTCATACTCGTACATGCTCGTCTGTGACTCACCAGCTTCGATATCAGTCAGTGGTAATACTTTTGTTTCTTTTACCTCTTGACTAATAGCACTAATAAAGTGGTTATAGATTAAGTTCAACTCATCTATTTCTTCATCAGCGAAAAGACCGACGGCATAATTCGCGATTTCTTTGATTTCTGCGAATGTCGGTTGGTCTGGTAAGCCTGTGACTTCGTGTGCGATTGGATGATCAAGTTTTCTACAAAAATCACGCGCAACTTTACCAATTGGAACAATCGTGTATTCGTCTTTTGACTGATGACGCTCTTCAATCGCTTCAGTCAGTTTACGTAATACGTTTGTGTTATAGGGTCCAGCTAAACCACGGTCTGAAGCAATCACAATATAACCCGTTTTCTTAATCGGTCTTGAGGTTAACATGGGATGGCTGACTTCGATATTACCTGAAGTAATGCTTGAGACGACTTCCTGAATTTTTTCCATGTATGGAACGAAATTTTTCGCATTTTCTTCAGCTTTTCTTAACTTAGAAGTTGAAACCATTTCCATTGCTTGAGTAATTTGCTTCGTCTTCTTGGTCGAGCCTATACGCGTTTTTATCTCTCGTAACGATGCCACAACGTCTCACCACCTTTATTTAGAGACTTGCTCCTTATTATTTAGATACGACAAATGTGTTCTTAAAGTCGCTAATAACTTTGTCGAACGCATCTTTATCTGGTAATTGACCTGTTTCACGGATATGGCTTAAGACCTCTTGACCATGTTGTTTCATGTAAGCATGAAGTTCTTCTTCAAAACGAACAACATCTTCAACTGGAATACTATCTAAGAATCCGTTAACTAGGGAATAAATAATCGCAACTTGGTATTCAACACGTTGTGGTTTGTTAAGTCCTTGTTTAAGGATTTCAACTGTACGCTGACCACGATCTAGCTTCGCTTGTGTCGCTTTATCAAGATCAGAACCGAACTGTGCGAATGACTCAAGCTCACGGAATGACGCTAAGTCAAGACGTAGTGTACCTGCAACCTTCTTCATCGCTTTGATCTGTGCAGAACCACCAACACGGGATACAGATAGACCAGGGTTGATCGCTGGACGTACACCGGAGTGGAATAAGTCAGACTGTAAGAAGATTTGTCCGTCTGTAATGGAGATGACGTTTGTCGGGATGTATGCACCGATGTCACCTGCTTGTGTTTCAACGAATGGTAGGGCTGTAATTGAACCGCCACCTTTTTCATCACTTAACTTCGCTGCACGCTCAAGTAGACGAGAGTGAAGGAAGAAAACGTCACCTGGGAATGCTTCACGTCCTGGTGGGCGACGTAGTAATAGTGAAAGCTCACGGTAAGCTGCCGCTTGCTTCGTTAAGTCATCATAAACGATTAGGACATGTTTACCGTTGTACATGAACTCTTCACCCATTGATACACCTGCATATGGCGCTAGGTATAGAAGTGGAGCTGGTTCTGATGCACCCGCATTAACAACGATTGTATAGTCTAATGCGCCGTTTTGACGGAATGTTTCGACAACACCACTAACGGTTGAGTCTTTTTGTCCAATCGCAACGTAAATACAAATTACGTCCTCTTCTTTTTGGTTTAAGATTGTGTCCACGGCAACAGATGTTTTACCTGTTTGGCGGTCACCAATGATTAACTCACGCTGACCACGACCAATCGGTACCATGGAGTCAATAACTTTAATACCTGTTTGTAACGGTTCTTCAACTGATTGACGGTCCATTACGCCAGGTGCTTTTGCTTCAATTGGACGCGTTGTCGTTGTTTCAATTGGGCCATTACCATCGACAGGTTGACCAAGTGAGTTAACAACACGTCCGATTAGATCTTCACCTACTGGAACTTGCATGATACGTCCTGTACGGCGAACTTCGTCTCCTTCACGAATTTCTGTGAATGGACCTAGGATGACGATACCAACGTTGTTCTCTTCTAGGTTCTGAGCCATACCCATTACACCGTTAGAGAATTCAACTAGTTCACCAGACATAACGTTGTCAAGACCGTGGGCACGAGCGATACCGTCACCAATTTCGATAACTGTACCGACATCATTGACTTCTATATCTGAATCATAATTTTCAATTTGCTGCTTGATCAGCGCACTGATTTCTTCAGCTTTGATGCTCATCCATTTCACCCCTATCTTTACTTGTTTGCAGATACAACGCTCTGCTCAATGCGTTGAAGTTTACGAGCAACTGTACCGTCGTAAATTTGGTTTCCGACACGTACTTTTAAGCCGCCGATAATACTTTCGTCGACAATGTTACGGATGCGAAGGGTGTTTTTGTTTAACTTTTTCGCAAACGTTTCTCGAATTCGCTCTTGTTCTTCGTCTGATAGCGCATGAACAGAATAAACTTCCGCCTCTGCAATGCCTTCTGCTTCATTCTTCATTTCCACAAAAGACGCAATAATATCACTGATTTCGCTAATTCGACCTTTATCAATTAAAATGAACAAGAAGTTTTTAACTGCTTGTGACGCATCTTTAAATACGTCATTCACAAATTGTTTCTGGTCGTCTTTAGATACGCGTGGATTATCAAAAAAAGCTAATAACGTTTCATCATGTTCGAAAACGTGACGAACGGTCGCTAATTCTTCTTCTAATTGAGGTAAGTTAGTCTGTTCTTTTCCTAATTCAAACAAAGCAACGGCATAACGATTAGCTACTGCTGATTGACTCATTTGTTCTCGCCTACTTGTTCTAAGTATTCGTTAATCAGCTTTTGTTGTTCATCCACCGTTAATTCTTTTTCAATAACTTTGCTTGCGATTTGAACAGATAATGTACCAACTTGCTCTTGTAATGCTTGGACAGCACGCTCTTTCTCTTGCTCGATTTCTTGGCGTGCATTATCTTTAATGCGTTGTGCTTCATCTTTTGCTTCAGCAATCATCGTCTGTTGTTCAGACTTTGCTGTTTCTTTCGCGTCTTCGATGATTTTCTGCGCGTTTTGACGTGTGCCTTGTAGCTCGTCTTGCGCTTCGTTCATGAGACGCTCAGCTTCTTGTCTATTTTTTTCTGCAGTATCGATCTCGTTTGCGACATGTTCTTCACGTTCTTGCATGACGTTCATTAATGGGCGCCAAGCAAACTTCGTGATCACTGCTAAAAGAATGATAAACATGACAAACTGGATGATCATACTACCAGGGTTAAATCCCATTTCTGCGTTTAAAATAAACAAACGTGGGTCTAGCACAGCCTTCACTCCTTTCGCCTAATCATTCATTTAAGGCTTAAAAGGAAAAACGTCTCCAACCGCAATTATGCGAAAGTTCGGTTTCCTTTTAGTCATCTTGTTACAACCTAACATAAAGGAATGGCGAAGCTTCAAAGATCACTTCGCCATTATGTCAATGTCATGCAATAAAGACTTATTACATGACCATGAATGCAATAACTACGGCAATGATCGGTACCGCTTCTACTAGGGCAACACCGATGAACATTGTTGTTTGTAAGGCACCACGTAATTCTGGTTGACGTGAAATACCCTCTACTGTACGACTTACGATTAAACCGTTACCTACACCAGCACCAAGTGCCGCTAAACCTACTGCAATTGCAGCTGCTAATGCTCCTGACATTGAAAATTCCTCCTCTTGGATATTAAAAAGTTAGTATTATTTTATAATGTTAATGGTCTTCGCTCACTTTATGAGACATATAAACCATGGTTAACATCACGAAAATAAATGCTTGGATACCACTAATGAATAGTTTGAACCCTTGCCATAATAAGGCTGGTACAACACCAGCGACTGTTTCCATTGCACCTGTGGCCATAAAGCCGACAAGTAGCGTTAATAATACCTCACCTGCATAGATGTTACCGTAAAGACGCATACCTAGCGTCAATGTGTTCGCGAACTCTTCAATAATTTTTAGTGGGAACAAAATCGGAATTGGTGAGAAGAATTCCTTAATGTAACCTTTTGTCCCTTTCAGTCTAACACCGTAATAATGCGTTAGTGCCACAACCATAACGGCTAGTGTCAATGTAACGCCTGGGTCAGCTGTTGGTGATTTCCACCAGAGTTCGCCATCGTAAACAACCATGAACATAATACCAAGAATGTTGGCGATAAATATGTACATGAGAAGCGTTAAGCCTAATGGAAGGAATCGTCTACCTGTCTTCCAATCCATAGTACTCGAGATCATGCCTTTCACGAAATCGACAATCCATTCCATGAAGTTCTGGAATCCCGTCGGCTTACGTTGTAAGTTGCGACTACCAATGACCGCTATAATAAAGACGATAAGAGACGCAACAAATGTCATGATAATGTTTGACAAATTGAAATCCAGCCAACCGATTCCAAAGACATTTTCGATTGTAGGAGAACTGTGATCCACATCATTCACCCCTTTTCGTAGTGGTAGTCTCTTTGTGATGGAATATAAAATCTATCATAATGACAATATAAGGTGTCATTAAACCTATAATTCCTGCGAGTAAATTGAAATGTTCGGGAAATCGCATAATGACGACGACCACTAAAATGGCCGCGGCAAAGCGTGATAATGACCCGAAGGACTTCGCTGTTTGGTTGTTCGCTGCCTTTTCACCAATCACATCGACACGCTTTTGCAATAAAAAGAGATTGAATAATCCTATTACTAGTCCTAATATTAATCCTGCAAAAACTGTTTCGTAGTCTGTAAAACCCCAACCGGCAACTGAAATCGCTAACGCGTAAAGCATCCAACTTCGTTGACGGTTTGCCATAGTGGCGTAATCTGTCATGATGTGTCGTCTCCTAAATACTGATTAGCTAGCTTGATCGTGCCATAGACACCTGCGGCTAAGCCAATGAACAACCCGATAATTAAAAAAAGAGGGCTTGTCTGAGTGACGCTATCAAGCCATCGCCCTGCAAAGATCCCCACGATAGTTGATCCGGACAAATGACTGAGAATAACGGTTGTGATGGCCATCCCTTTCACGGGGTACTTCATAAGCGTAACCTACCAATCACATAAAATCAGACAACGATATGTTGAATTAGACCTATTCATTTAAGACGAGTTGTCTAACATTCGTTAGCATTTTTCGTCTTTAAGCCTAATCATTCCACACTAGATTAGCATACAATAGCACCTTTTATAAGTCAATTGATATTAAGGCGAAAATAGTTCGTTTTTTTGACATTCTTGTGACTTATGGTCGATGAAATTCTAATCTTTGATTGTAGGTTTGTTCATTGTCTGTTGCTTGGATCATGACATAGTATAATCCGCTCGACCACTGGGATATGTCAACTTTTTGTTCATGTTTTCCTGAGGATACATCTGACTGTTCTGTAATGGTTTGAGCGTGAGTGAATGATGAATCATACACATCGATTGAAAGGGCTTTCAAAGAATCAGCTACATAATAGGTTAACATGGCTTTATCTTCGGTGAAAGGTTCAACAGCTATCTCTGCATTGATTCGAGGAAAATCTGCAGACCCGCCGACAATTAAATAGGGCAAATTGACTGTCTCACTATCCAATTTTAATGAAAGATAGCCTTCATGAACACCCTTCATCTTGAATTTTTTGTGAAAATGCGCTTGAATCGGGAAAGTTTTTTCTGAATGAGCTGGAATTGTTGTTGAAAGTGGGATCTCCCAATTGACCTGTTCATGGCGCTTTGGAATATTCCAAGTGACATCTAGTGGTTCCCCGCCCGTATTATGAACGGTAATAGACTGCGTTTTTGATGGCTGATCAGCTTGGTGATAACCAAATTGAAGTTTTTTCGATTCGATGTAATAAGTTGACTCAAATAACGATTGTACATCTAACCACCCACTGCCTGCTTCGCTTGGGCGACTATTTTGGCTGAACGGATTCGCATGTGATAAAAGTTGTTGTTTTAATTCTTCCGGCGTTGCATTCGGCTGAGTTTGTTTCAAGAGAGCTAATACGCCTGTCACATAAGGCGCAGCCATGCTTGTCCCTTGAAAGTTGGCGTAACCACCTGGAATTGTGCTCATAACATTGACGCCTGGAGCTAATAGATCTGGTTTAATCGTCCAATCACTTGTCACAGGTCCACGTGCGCTAAATTCAGCAATCCCGTCTTTAATGGCTTGAGTTGATGTTTCGATCCATGTTTCGTGTTCCCGAAGTTGTTCTGCTTCTTCACGCGTGATAACAATGACTGGGAGTGTGGTTGGCGTCACCGACCAATCATTCGGATCTTCTTTCGTTACAATGATTAACGCTTCTGCTTTGGTTTGAACGGCATCGGTGATGAGTTTAGTATAGGATCTGTCTTTTTTGGTTGTCATTAAAATTTTCCCTCGTAGATTAGCGGAGCCGCTTGCTTCCGTTTTATATTGATAAGGAAAGCGTTCATCTATCGGCCATGTTCCACTTTGCGGCATTTGTCTAACTGGTATGGTTTTACGTCCAAAGATCTCAATCATCGCTCGTGATTGATCGGTATAACCTGCACCAACGGTTATCGCTTTTTGAGCCGTAGCGGGTGTCGTAACAGTCCAATCCTCTGGCCCATTATTGCCTGATGCAACAACGATTAAATGACCTAAATCAAATGCTTGATTAACAGCTTTTGAAAGAGGCGTATCAGGTGAATTGATGTTCGTTCCAAGTGATAAATTAATAATATCCATATCATCTTTCACTGCTTGTTCAAGAGCTGCTAACACATGAGCCGAGGTTCCGACACCACCTGGTCCAAGCGCCCGATAACCATAAATCGATGCATGAGGGGCAACCCCTTTCATATCACCGTTAGCTGCGATAATCCCTGCTACATGCGTTCCATGATTGGTTGGCATGCCGTCTTTTGCCGTTGATTCCATGGGGTCCTCGTCAAAATCAATGACATCGAACCCCCCTTGATACTGGGCGCTCAAATCAGGATGGGTATAATCAATTCCTGTGTCGATCACTCCGACTTTGATGCCTTCTCCAGTCGCATCAGTCGATTCAACTTGGTAATTAGGAAGATCATTGGGGAGTGATTGGGTTTGATTTTGAATAGCGGGCGAATCATAGGATTGTGCGCGATTATAATCATTCACCCATGACTCTTGGTGAAGGTCTTTAATATCGTCTTGGGCGCCTTTAATCGCTACGGCTTGTAGCAATGTATCGTATGTATAAAGCACCTCAAGAAAAGGATAATCTTGCTTAACCTTCTCGGTTATTTGTTCGGGGTCACCATCTATTTCGACAATCCACGTCATGTCTTCAGCTGAAACGGTTGATGTTGTTATAATGATTGTTAGTGTGAGAGCAAATAAAAAACGCATACGACCACTCCTTCGCTTGTTAGGGTTAGCGAAAGATGATGGGGTTATGCGCCAACTTGAAATGGGAAATGCGTTTTTTAGTGAAGTATATTAGGGCCAAAATTCATGTTATTTCACAATCGCCGCACATTGTTTCATAATCTTGTGGGATTGTTAAACACTTCAGCGAGATTGTGAAATAATCCCGGCAGAATGTTTAACAAAGTTGAGCGTTTGTTTAACAATCGTGCGAGAATGTAAAAAACGACAGCGCAGTGGCTGTCGTTTTGTCTTTATTTCGTTCCAAACAAGCGATCTCCAGCGTCGCCTAAGCCTGGAATAATATAACCTTTTTCACTTAGTTTTTCATCTAAGCCAGCGACATAAATATCAATATCAGGATGGGCCTCTTGTACGGCTTCAACCCCTTCAGGCGCTGCGATTAGGCACATTAAACGAATATGCGTCGCACCACGTTTTTTAAGGGAATGAATCGCTTCGATCGCTGAGCCACCTGTTGCTAGCATTGGGTCTGTCACAATCAGTTCACGTTCATGAATATCAGATGGTAACTTAATATAATATTCAACTGGTTTCAGTGTCTCGGGATCGCGGTATAAGCCGACGTGGCCAATCTTAGCGGCTGGGATCAAATCAACAATACCATCGACCATGCCTAAGCCAGCGCGGAGGATCGGGATAATCCCAACTTTTTTACCAGCTAGGACGTTCGATTTTGAGGTGGCGACAGGGGTTTCGACTTCAACTTCTTCAAGCGGTAATTCGCGTGTAATTTCAAACATCATCAGTGCAGACACTTCATCGACAAGCTCACGGAAAGCTTTTGTGCCTGTTTCTTTATCACGGATGAAGGTTAACTTATGCTGAATCAATGGATGGTCAAATACGTAAACTTTACCCAAAACAAACAACTCCTTTAAACAATATCTCTTGAATTTTACCTAAAACTGACGAATGTTGCAATGTGCACACAGAAAAAAGTGGCGAGAATTTCTCACCACTTTTAGATTATGAATACATCGGAAAACGATCAGCTAGTTTTTGAACACGCGCTTTAGCTTCTTCTAATTTCGCTTCATCTTCATGATTATTTAATGTGAAGGCAATGATTGATGCAATCTCATCCATTTCTTCTTCGCCAAATCCGCGTGTAGTGACAGCAGCTGTTCCAATACGAACGCCACTTGTGACAAACGGGCTTTCTGGGTCGAATGGAATCGTGTTCTTATTCGTCGTGACGCCAATTTCATCCAACGCCGCTTCTGCCACTTTACCTGTTAAGTTAAGCGGACGAACGTCTAGTAATAATAGATGGTTATCTGTACCGTCAGAAACTAAGCGAATACCTTCTTGTTTTAAAGCTTCACCAAGGCGTTTCGCGTTGTTAATAATTTGCTTAGAATAGTCTTTAAAAGATGGGTCAAGCGCTTCTTTGAAGGCTACCCCTTTTGCTGCAATAATATGCATGAGTGGTCCACCTTGCATACCGGGGAACACATTGCTATCAATCTTCTTCTTGAAGTCTTCTTGGCATAAAATTAAGCCACCACGAGGACCGCGTAATGTTTTATGCGTGGTTGATGTCACAAAATGAGCGTATGGTACTGGGCTTTGATGCAGTCCTGCTGCAACTAAGCCAGCGATATGAGCCATGTCGACGAGTAAGTATGCACCGACTTCATCAGCGATTTCACGGAATTTTTTGAAGTCAATTTCGCGTGGATAAGCTGATGCACCAGCGACAATCATGTTCGGCTCCACTTCTTTCGCCTTGTCTAACAGTGCGTCATAATCGATCGTTTCACTGTTTTCATCAACGCCATAGTCAACGACATTATACAGTTTACCACTGAAGTTTACAGGGCTTCCGTGTGTAAGGTGACCGCCGTGGTTTAAATTCATGCCTAAAATCGTATCGCCTGGTTTTAGTGCGGCAAAATAAACAGCCATATTCGCCTGAGCACCAGAATGCGGCTGGACGTTGGCGTGATCAGCACCGAATAATTCTTTGGCACGGTCTCGAGCTAGGTCTTCCGCAATATCAACGTATTCACAGCCACCATAATAACGGCGATGCGGGTAACCTTCAGCATATTTGTTCGTTAAAACAGATCCGGCCGCTTCCATTACCGCTTCAGAGACAAAGTTTTCGGACGCGATTAATTCAATTTTGTCGTGCTGACGGTTCTTCTCCTGGTTAATCGCCTTAAGCATGTCTGGGTCTACTTCGTTTAACTGATTGTGTAAATGTGTCATGAGTAAAGCCTCCTTATGTATATAATGTCAGCAATTGATTGCTGACATAGATTACGTGTGATAGATGGCGCGTTCACCGCCGATTAATTTCGGCCGCGTATAAGCGTAGGTCACATGTGCGTCGCCAAGTGTTTTAATCGGAAATCTAATCGGGACAGCGACAGGTTTTAAATGCATGCCGATCAATGTGTCCCCGATGTCCATGCCTAGGTCAGCTTGGATCGATTCGATTAAAACGGGCTCGTCCATATGGTGATAAGCATAAGTTGCCATGGAACCTCCTGCCTTCGCATGAGGAACGGCACTAACTTGCGGAATCCCAAGCGTTTGTTGCAGCGATCGCTCTAATACAATCGCACGGTTTAGATGCTCACAGCATTGAAACACAACGTGAACACCCGTATCTTGTTGAAACGCTTTCAGTTCTTTATACAAAATTTCAGCGAAGTCTGTGCTTCCAGCTGATCCGATTGCTTCGCCTTTAATCTCACTGGTCGAACAACCGATGATCATGATTTTGCCAGGCCTAACTGTATAGGATTGTCGCCATGCATCCATCACCGATTTGACGTCGGATTTAAACGTCTCTAAAGACATGCGAATCCCTCCTCACCTGAGCACTCTTCTACTTCAAAGTATAACAAAAAATTCTGAATAGGTATATGTTTTTTATTCGACTAAGTTAGCCATACGTTTATTAGATTTTTGCTGGAATTTCTGAGGCTGAAACAAAAAATAATAATGCAAAGTGAAACCCAAATAATATAATTAAAAAATCGTTCGAGTTTTCTGCTTGAATGACGCTCCATCAAAACACTTCGCTTGGTTCTACGTGACATAAGCTCAACATCGGCTCTGCTGAGGCAATCGCCGTGTTTCCTTTACCGGGGCACGGCTCGAGCCTCCTCAGCCCAAAGGCGGGGATTGCGGGGTCTCGAGACGCGTGCTGTTCCCGCAGGCGTCTACGTGTTTTGATTCCGCTTCATAAGTAGTTAACTGATATGATTTTGAAACATTCGTCTTTTGCACAATTGAATATCCTTTTGTCCCATCCTAATAATTAAACTGACTAATTTAATAACTTCACAGCAGAAAAAACCGAAGCACCCCTCAGAGCACCTCGGTCATCAATCCATTATTGGTTTTCGTACGCCATCATTTTTTCAACACGATTCGCATGACGCCCGCCTTCATAGGATTCTGACAAGAAAGTCGTGACGATTTCGCGTGCTAGGCCTGGACCAATGACGCGTTCACCCATCGCAAGAATATTAGCGTCATTATGTTGACGGGTCGCTTTTGCGCTAAAGACGTCGTGAACAAGGGCACAGCGCGCCCCTTTTACTTTGTTGGCTGAAATGGACATGCCAATGCCTGTCCCACAAATGACGATGCCGAAATCAAATTCGCCACTTGCTACGCGCTCAGCTGCTGGGATCCCGTAATCAGGGTAATCAACGGACCCTTCGCAGTCGCAACCTATATCTTCAAATTCAATATTCATTTCTTCTAATAGATTTGCAATGTCTTCACGTAAGTTTTGACCGCCGTGGTCTGATGCTAAAATAACTCTCATGCTTCTTCCTCCATTTTCTGTGCTAATAAATCAATATAGTACTCTAATTGTTCGCGTGTGTTTTCATATGTTTCAGTATCAAGCCCAATTGGATCAGCAATATCATGTTCAGGCTCATCGAGGAATTCTTTTAACGTAAACACTTTATCATCAAAGCTCGTGTATTCTAGTTTTAACGCTTCTTTATGTTGGCTTGTCATGGTTAAAACTAGATCAGCCCAACTTAATAATTCACGGGTAACAGGCTGTGAGATATGATCTTGAATCATGCCTCTTCCTTCCATTGCTTCGATTGCTTTGTCGTTGGCGTGTTGACCATGTGGTGCCATCATGCCGGCTGATTGCACATCAATTTCTGGATATTTCTCTTTCATAATTGCCTCAGCCATTGGACTGCGACACGTGTTGCCTGTACAAACAAATAATACACGATGCAACGCGCTTCCCCCCTGACTCCTACTTTTCATCCATTTCTATTCTACTTGAAAAAGCGCGCCTTGTCATGTCATTTACCACACCATCTGTAAACCTAACACCGTCAACACAAGCCCACCGAATGCTTCAGAATAAACGCCAAACCATTTCCGACTATGACGAGCCAACATTAAGCCTAACCAACTTAACATCATACTCACGAGGCCAAACATGACCGCAATCACAAAAACATGTGCACCAATCATGCCAATCGAAACGCCTACTGAAAAGCTATCTAAACTAACTGTAAAAGCAAGTACCATTAAGCCAAAAACAGATAAAGGCCTGTTCACATCATGTTGCCAAAACGTCGAGATCACCATTTGGATACCAATCGCTACTAGCAACCAACCGCCAATGAGTTGAGCCATTTGACCAAACTGTTCTGATAAAAATTCACCAAATCCAATGCCAGCTAAGGGCATCATGACATGAAATGCCCCAACAAGTACGATAAAGTATAGCCACCATCTTAATCGTCGGTGGGTCATGCCAACAGTTAAACTGACGGAAAATGCGTCCATCCCGATTGCAAAAGCTATTAACACATAAGGAACGACACTCTCATAAAAAAACATCACACGCGAGTCCTCCTAAACGTCGAGCATTCTAGTTTAATCTATGCTCGTCCGTTTCTGTTTAGAAGAACGCGTATGATGAATCATTCAATTGTTTCGCTCGCTGCTTTTTCCAGACGATTCATTAAAGCTTCGCCGATTCCATCTTTCGGGAATGCTTCAGCCAGAATAACCTCATAATCTGAGTCATCAATCTGACGTAGACGGTCATATAAATGACGCGTGATGGCTAGTAAATCCTCTTGTGAACCAAGTCTATAGACGTGATCTTGATCCAATTCCGTCGCGCGCTCATCACTCACCATAAAGCCAACTCGATTGCCTTCTTGTTGTAAGTCATGCGCCACTTGTTTCATGCGTTCAGTTCCACCATTTACAATCCAAATCGGACAATCAGGTGCGTAATGTTTATATTTCATCCCCGGAGAACGTGGTGCATCATCCTCTGCTTGTAAAGACGGTGCTAGATTAACAGGACCGATTACAGCTTCAATTTCCGTTTGTGTGACGCCACCTGGCCGCAAAATCATCGGCGGATCAAGTGTCATGTCTATAACTGTTGATTCAACACCCACGCCCGTCGTTCCACCATCTAATACGCCATGAATTTTTCCGCCTAAATCATGCAAAACATGGTCAGCCGCTGTTGGGCTCGGTTTCCCTGAACGATTGGCACTAGGCGCTGCAACAGGTATGTTCGCAGCTTGAAGCAACGCCAAAGCAACGGGGTGATCCGGCATACGAAACCCTACTGTCGTCAAACCTGCTGTTACGTTTTCTGCAAGTTTTGATCTAGCAGGTAAAATAAGCGTTAAAGGCCCTGGCCAAAACGCATTGATTAAGGCTTGGGCATCCTTTGATACGTCCGTTACATAATCATATATCAAATCGCTCGAACCAACATGCGCTATGAGCGGATTATCAGCTGGGCGACCTTTTGCTTGAAAGATTTGCGAAACAGCATGATCATTCGTCGCATCTGCTCCTAAGCCGTAAACCGTTTCAGTCGGAAAAGCTATCGTTTCACCTTGTTTTAAACGCTCAGCCGCTTCTTGGATCGCCTGATTATTAAGTTCCTCATGACTTGTCCAATGTTTCGTTTCCATCGTCGTACTCCTTTTCTCTCGTCCATCGCTAATTTATATTATGGAAGGAAAACGACGAAAGTGCAATCGTCATGATGTGGTTTGAACGTTTAAAGATTTTACATACCAATAGCCTTGCTGATCTTTGTTTTCAACAGGCGCCTCTTCTGATGGTTTAAATTGATTCATTTCGAGTAACACTTGCTTACTCGGATCATCGAGATGCGTGTATAAATTATGGAAGTTCGCTTTGACAGCGTAATCCCCAATCCATTCAAACATCATTAACATAAGCGCAGGATTAGAGCCACCTTTTACCCACAGGCGTCTCAACCATGCATCTTTTTGACTAACAGGGTCCAATACGAAGAAAGCGATCGCCTCATCGTCAATCAACGTTAGATAACCGTAATCCCATTCCCATTGGTGGACCGGCTTTTGTTCCTCCGTAAAAAAATGATTTAACACGTCTTCAGATACATCCTGAATCGGTTCTATTGTCAACATTTAGAACGCCTCCTTGCCTTTTTCTATTAAGCTATGAGACGTTCTCACAATTTATGCTTAATTAAATAGATTCTTGAGCCATTCCCAGATGAAAAAGGTGGTTTCCCGTTCCTCTTCTTTTTCTGACTCAGCCTCTTTTTGCTTAGATCCCGTATCTTCATCATGCTCTAAAACTGCGCCACCATCAGAAAACTCTACAAAGCATAACGGCGGAAATAAAACACACCACCAATTGTCACCTTCACCTTCTCCAAGCGTGATTAAAATGGCTTCGTATTCACCTGCAGGATAAACAAAACGGTCGTAAACTTTATCCGGAAACATCACCTCTCCAAATTCTACTGAAACGGAATCTTCTGTATTTTGATCTACAATCGCTTCGATTTCTGGCAAGTTTTGTTTAATCGTTGCTCGCGCCTTATCTATTGATGTTAGTGTTTCAACCCACTCCGTAATTTGTTCACTGACCTCATCTCGAATTTGGCGTTTCTCTGCTTGATCCTTTTCACTATTTGAATCCGCTAAAATCCGAAGTCTAATCGCTTCATCTGGAATCACCACAAAATCAGATTCCTCTTCTTCATCAGCCACTGTATCTACCAAAAAAACCGGCATTAATATAAGTCCAATTAATACTAAAATAACAACTCGCATCCCCACTCAACCCTTTCTCGTAATCTTGTAATCTCATCATTTCCGAGATTTCATGCAGATATACATCTAGATTTATGATAGAATGATTGAAATTGATTAGGGTGATTGAGTCGGGCGCACATATTGGGGTCTGAGTCGCACATTTAATAGTCGAGGGCGCTCTTTTATTTTTGAAGTCGCCCAATTATTTCAAAAAGCGCTCTTTTATTTGATTAAAGACACTATTATTTCAAAGGGCACTCATTTATTTTGTTAGGCGCACTATTCTGGAAGGAAATTACTCATTTATTTTCATTGCCACACAATTAATTGAAATCGCGCTCAATAACATCAATCATTACACCGCCCAAAATAGTCATCTCATATTATTAAAGGAGGAGTTTCAATGTTTACATACACAATCGATGATGAACTTTATTTAAAATTGGTCGATGATAGCGACTTGGGGGAACTTTTTGCTTTAACCGATAACAATCGTGAACATTTGCGGGAGTGGTTGGCTTGGGTTGATCAAACAACTAAACCTGAGGATACAGCACAGTATATTAAAGCCTCGAAGCAGCTTTATGCCGACAGCAAAGGAATGAATGCAATCATCGTATTCCGAGGTCGTATCGCTGGCGTCGTCGGTTATAATTTATTGGATTGGAAAAATGGCGTCGCGCATATCGGCTACTGGTTAGCTGAGTCATATCAAGGCTTCGGCATTATGACGAAAGCGACATCTACCTTAATGGCCCACGCATTTGACCAACTTAATATGAACAAAGTGGAGATTCGGGCAGCAAGTGGGAACACGAAAAGTCGCGCAATCCCTGAGCGACTTGGCTTTACAGAAGAAGGAACAATCCGCGCTGCCGAACGCTTAAGCAGCGGTGTCGTTGACCATACAATCTACGGCATGCTCCAAGATGAATGGCTCACCAGTTAATTTGTTTAACAATGCGTGGAGATTGTTTAACAATTGAGTGAGATTATTTCACAATTGAGCTGGATTGTTTCATAAACGAACAAGATTGTCTCACAATCGAGAAGAATTGTTTCATAATTGAACAGGATTGTCTCATAAAATAAGAGAGCGCGTTCCTTTTCAAATAGGGAACGCGCTCTCTTATTAATTCCATAAAACAATACGGTCTTTACCATTTATATCTTGTATGACTCGAACGTCTGCGGCAGAGTCATAGGATTGAATCAATGCAGGGACGCTCTCACCTTGATCGTAGCCAATTTCAAAGGCAATCAGCTTCGGCCTAACATCAAGTTGCATAACTTGCTTCACGATTGTGTCATAAGCAGCGAGTCCATTCATTTCAGCAAATAAGGCTTCAGCTGGATCATGGAGCGAGACAGTTTCCGATAATGAATCGCGTTCAGCATGCGGGATATAAGGTGGATTCGATACGATGATATCAGGCGTAGCTCCCTCATCCAACACAGGTTTCAAAAAATCGCCTGACGTCCACAAAACATCTCGCTGTAGTCGCTCACCATTTGAACGCGCTACAGCCAATGCGTCTTCTGACAAATCCGTTCCGATCACCGTTGCGTCTTTCAATCGACCTTTTAACGAAAGAGCGATAATCCCACTTCCTGTGCCGACATCAACGATCACCTCACCGCCGTTCACTTCATTTAGAACAGCCAAAACTAACTCTTCTGTTTCTGGACGGGGAATCAAGACACGCTCATCTACATAAAACGTATCATCAAAAAAGTCCACTTCATTCGTAAAATGTTCAACTGGTTTTCCTGTTACAGCATGATCATGAATCCAAGTGGCAAACGTGTTAGCCACATCTTGATCTAGCACATCACGCCCCATTGCTAGCCACTGACTTTGACTAACACCCAACAAATACCGCAACAACAATTCACCAACACGCGGTTCGCGGTCATGTTGCTCTAAAAAAGAAGAAGCCCAGTTTCGGGCTTCTTGCACCGTGTTAAACGTCATATTACTCACCAAGTTCTTCTAATTTCTCTGTTTGTTCTTGAATGAGAAGGGAATCGATAATTTCATCGATTTTACCTTCCATCACTTGATCTAACTTATTAATCGTTAAGTTAATGCGATGGTCTGTGACACGGTTTTGTGGGTAATTGTACGTACGGATGCGTTCTGAACGGTCACCTGTACCGACCGCTGATTTGCGGTTTTCATCATATTCTTCTTGCGCTTTTGCTTGTTCCATCTCATAAATACGGGCACGAAGAACTTTCATGGCTTTTTCTTTGTTTTTAATTTGTGATTTTTCGTCCTGACATGACACGACAACACCAGTCGGCTCATGTGTTAAACGGACAGCTGACATCGTCGTATTAACACTTTGACCACCTGGGCCACTTGAAGTAAACGTGTCGACGCGAATATCATTATCCTGAATATTTACTTCAACTTCTTCTGCTTCTGGTAAAACAGCGACAGTTGATGTTGACGTATGAATCCGACCGCCAGATTCCGTATCAGGAACACGTTGAACGCGGTGAGCACCGTTTTCAAATTTGAAACGAGAAAATGCTCCTGTTCCATTAATCATAAAAATAATTTCCTTAAAGCCGCCAACTTCGGCTTCGTGCGATTCGATCACTTCAATGCGCCAACCTTGTGATTCCGCATAACGTGAATACAAGCGGTACAAGTCGCCTGCAAATAAAGCGGCCTCATCACCACCAGCAGCACCACGGATTTCCATGATGACGTTCTTATCATCGTTTGGATCTTTCGGAATCAATAAGAACTTAAGCTCTTCTTCCATTGGTTCTACTTGTGGTTCTAATTCTTCTAATTCTTCTTTTGCCATATCAATGACATCTTTATCTGATTCTTCTGAGATCATTGTTTTCGCATCTGTGATTTGTTGTTGAAGATCTTTATATTCGCGATATTTCTCAACGACTGGTTGAATATCAGCTTGTTCTTTTGAATATTTACGTAACTTATTAGAATCGTTAATAACTTCAGGATCCATCAATAAATCCGTCAGCTGGTTATAACGATCCTCCATATGTTGTAATTTTTCGAGCATACGACGTCCACCTCTAACATTTCGTTAATTATTCCACATTATATCATACCATAGAATATGAAAAAATTTCGTCCATTACACCGTTTTTCGAATAACAATTGAAAACCAGTCGAGATTACGGTCAATCAAGACTGGTTTTCAAACATCGGATTTAATTTTGTGACGAGCGAGCTTTAAGTTGATCGTTGGCTGAACGTGGGTGATTCGGCACTTCGTGATGATGACGACAACGAGGCTCGTACGATTCAGATGCACCGACTAAAATAACTGGATCATCATAGGAAGCAGGTTTGCCATCAATTAAGCGTTGTGTCCGACTGGCTGGTGAACCACAGTAAGGGCAAATCGCATTTAATTTCGTGACGTTTTCTGCCATCGAAAGAAGTTGCGGTAAGGCACCAAATGGTTCGCCGCGGAAATCTTGATCTAATCCAGCCACAATGACACGTACACCTTGATCAGCTAAGTACTGAGCGACTTCAATCACTTGATCGTCAAAGAATTGAACTTCATCGATCCCGACCATATCCACATTGTCGTCAATATTATCGTAAATATCTTGGACATCATCAATTGGGCGAGCGATAATCGAATTGCCGTTATGAGAAACGATGGATTCTTCCTCATAGCGATTATCGATTGCTGGTTTAAATACGCGTACATTTAAATTGCCGTATGTTGCTCGGCGCACGCGGCGGATTAACTCTTCTGATTTACCAGAAAACATACTGCCACAAATGACTTCAAGCCAGCCACTGTGTTTCATTACATACATCATGATTTTCGCACCTCATTTATACAAACTTTTACATTTTTCGCAAGATGGTGATTAAAAAGGGCGGCCAACCTTGTCGCTGACTGCCGAATTATGATTGCTATTTCACTAATAAAAATAAAAAAGCTGACCGTCTTAGCTAAATGACCACACGGTGAAATAAGGTTTGTTAGATCATCTCGTATGGTGTTTAGCTGAAAGATACGGTCAGCTCCTTTAATTGAATCTTCGTTATTATGACATGTTGTATTTCTTCTTGAAACGGTCTACACGGCCACCAACTTTGTCGGCTTTTTGCTTACCAGTGTAGAACGGATGGGAAGCTGAACTGATTTCAACACGAATTAATGGGTACTCATTACCGTCTTCCCATTCAATCGTTTCATCAGATTCTAGTGTCGAACCACTTAGAAATTTGAAATCAGAGCTTGTATCTAAAAATACAACCTGACGATATTCCGGATGGATATCTTGTCTCATGCTTAACACTCCTTCTTGCCCTGAATCCTGTGGAAACAGAGTTGATTAAAACCGTTCGTTAACCGATTGTTAACTTCCAAGTCATACAGAGTGATTATATCAACTCAAGTTTTAGATTGCAAGGTCCGCAATCAATTCTTATTGTTTACCTTTCATTTCATCGTCCATAATTTTGAAGAATTCATCGTTATCCTTCGAGTTACGTAGACGACGCAAGAAGCGGTCTAAGAAATCATGTTGATCTTGCATCGTTTTTCGAATCGCCCATGTCTTATCAAGATGTTCTTTTGATAAGAGAAGCTCTTCTTTACGAGTACCTGACTTAAGCACATCAATCGCTGGGAAGATGCGGCGTTCAGCCATGCGGCGATCAAGATGTAATTCCATATTGCCTGTTCCTTTAAACTCTTCATAAATGACGTCATCCATGCGTGAGCCTGTATCGACTAAGGCTGTTGCTAGTACTGTCAAGCTACCACCTTCTTCGATATTACGGGCCGCACCAAAGAAACGCTTCGGACGGTGGAATGAAGCTGGGTCGATACCACCAGATAACGTCCGTCCACTTGGTGGAATCACTAAGTTATACGCACGAGCTAAGCGTGTAATACTGTCCATTAAAATAATCACGTCTTGTTTATGCTCGACTAAACGCATCGCGCGGTCTAACACAAGCTCGGACACTTTAATATGATTTTCAGGCACTTCATCGAACGTCGAACTAACGACATCGACGTCTTCAGCTACTGACCGTTCAATATCCGTCACTTCTTCTGGTCGTTCATCTATTAGCAAGATAATTAATTTTGAGTCGGGATGATTTTGTTTAATGCTATTAGCTGCTTGTTTTAAAATCATTGTCTTCCCGGCTTTAGGTGGCGCAACAATGAGTCCACGTTGGCCAAAACCAACAGGCGCCATCATGTCCATAATTCGGGTAGCTAAAACATTTGATTTTGTCTCGAGATTCATTTTACGATCTGGATATAAAGCGGTTAAGCCTGGAAAGTGAATCCGTTCTTTGGCACTTTCAGGATTGTCCCCATTAACCGCATCGACATGCAGTAGACCAAAGTAACGTTCATTTTCTTTCGGCGGACGAGCTTTACCAGAAACTAGATCACCATTTCTTAAATCAAAACGGCGAATTTGTGAAGCGGAGATATAAATGTCTTCTGGGCTTGGCGCATAGTTAATTGGACGTAAGAAACCAAAGCCTTCTGACTGGATAATCTCTAAGACGCCGTCAACAAACAGTTTACCGTCTTGTTCCGTTTGCGCTTTTAGAATCGCAAAAATTAATTCCTTTTTGTTCAGTTTCGCATAATAAGAAACGCCAAATTCACGAGCTAGCTCGTACAGTTCTTTTAAATTCTTCGTTTCTAATTGTGCGATTGTCATTTGATTTGACACAAAAACACCACACTTTTATGAAATTTTATTCGTTTATATATTGGAAATAAGTTTGTTTGGGTTGTCAATTCTATGTGAGAAGAAATAGTTATATGAGGTATAACTGTTATATTGTATCGTGTTTTTACGTTTTAGGCAAGGTGTTCAGTTGGTGTAAAAGGGAAGTCTGCATGTAGTACTGCAGACTTCAAATATTCATAGCTTTTCTAATGACCGTTGTCGATATTGTGATTCGCTTTCGGTGGACGCTTTCCGCGGGCACGGCTCGAGCCTCCTCGGCCTAAAAGCGTGGCCTGCGGGGTCTCGAGACACGTGCTTTTCCTGTGACGGCCCGGACGGCCTAATGTCGACGTTGGTCACAGGACGTGACCGCACTTAGTCGACCAGGAGTCGCCACCTTCGCTTCTCACAATTCAACAACTATGAGCTTTAACTAATACGTCAAATCAACGCTCAGTTATAACAATTCTATATTCACTAATCTTTCATCACTAAATCTGGTTTCTTAGCTAGGCTGTGAGTGCCGTCGATGAAGCGGACTGTGCCTGATTTGGCGCGCATAACTACGGTTTCTGTTGTGGCTTTATCGCCTTTGAATTGCACACCTTGTAAGAGTTCTCCGTCTGTAATGCCCGTTGCAGCGAAAATAGCATCCTCGCCACCGCATAGGTCTTTCATCGTTAAGATACGGTTCACGTCTTCAATGCCCATACCTCGGCAACGTTCTGTTTGTTCATCATCAACTGGTTTTAAACGGCCTTGAATTTCGCCACCTAAACACATTAAGCCAATCGCTGATAACACGCCTTCTGGTGCACCGCCTGTTCCCATTAGCATGTCCACACCTGTATGGTCAAAGGCAGCGTTAATAGATGCTGCTACGTCACCGTCAGGAATTAATTTAATACGTGCACCTGCTTCACGAATTTCTTGAATGAGTTGATCATGACGTGGTCGGTTCAAGACAACGACAACCACATCTTCTACGTCTTTTCCTTTAGCATCAGCGACAGCTTTCAAGTTATCAGCTGTTGAAGCGTTTAAGTCGACTTTTCCAACAGCTTCAGGACCGACTGCGATTTTCTCCATATACATGTCCGGTGCATGAAGTAATTCGCCACGGTCAGCAATGCCTACAACGCACAATGCATTCCAAGTACCAAGTGCAACAATATTCGTTCCCTCAACAGGATCAACAGCAATGTCTACTTCGGGTCCTTGGCCTTGGCCCACTTCTTCCCCTATGTATAGCATCGGTGCTTCGTCTTTTTCCCCTTCGCCGATCACGACAGTCCCTTGCATCGGTACCGTATCGAAGACTGTTCGCATCGCTTCTGTTGCAGCGCCATCAGCTTCTTCTTTCTCACCTCGTCCCATCCATCGAGCAGACGCTAGCGCAGCCGCTTCAGTCACACGAACAACTTCCATCGATAAACTTCTTTCCATGGTTATGACTCCCCTTTTTATAATGCTCTAGTCAGTGCTTTACGCATTTTGGAATAACTTTTTATCTTCTTCAGACATTTGCTCGCGCCATACAACAGCTCCGAGACTTTTTAGTTTTTCTGTAATTTGGTCGTAACCTCTCTCAATATGATCAAGGCCTACGACTTCTGTGACGCCATCTGCCATTAATCCGGCAATGACTAAGGCCGCACCAGCGCGCAAATCACTCGCTTTAACTTTCGCGCCTTCAAGCGGAGATTGTCCAGATATCACAGCAGAATTGCTTTCAACTTTGATATTTGCATTCATCCGTCTCAATTCATCGATGTGCTTAAACCGTGCTTGATAAATCGTGTCGGTCACAATACTCGTTCCATGTGCCTGAGTTAATAACGATGTGAAAGGTTGTTGCAAATCCGTCGGGAAACCTGGGTAGACGAGTGTTTTAATATCGACACTATTTAACTTACGGTTACCACGGACAACAAGATAATCTGCTCCTTCTTCGATTTCTACGCCCATTTCACGTAACTTAGCCGTTAACGATTCGAGGTGAGTCGGAATCACGTTATCCACGGTTACTTCTTCACCTTTTGAAGCGGCCAAAATCGTATACGTCCCCGCTTCAATCCGGTCTGGGATAATCGTGTGTTGGCATCCTTTTAACTCATCGACGCCTTCAATTCGAATCACATCTGTCCCAGCACCTTTAATATTGGCACCCATACTATTTAATAACGTTGCCACGTCAATAATTTCTGGTTCTTTGGCTGCATTTTCGATCGTCGTCTTCCCTTTTGCTCTAACGGCCGCCAGCATAATATTAATCGTGGCACCAACACTGACAACGTCTAAATATATTTTCGCACCAATTAATTCATCAGCTTGTAAATAAATAGCGCCTTGTTCGTTGGTGACTTGAGCACCTAAAGCTTCGAAACCTTTAATATGCTGATCAATCGGACGTGGGCCTAAATTGCAACCTCCAGGCAAACCAATCACAGCCTTCTTAAAACGGCCGAGCATTGCACCCATAAAATAATACGAGGCACGTAGCTTTTTCACACGTCCGTTTGGTAAAGGCATTGAGACCATATGTGACGGATCAATCGTGATATCCTCACCGTTTTGTTCCACGTCACCGCCGATATCGCGTAATAATTCTTTTAATATTTGAATGTCGGAAATATTCGGAAGGCCTTCAATGGTGACCTCAGATTCAGCTAAAATAGTCGCTGGTAACAAAGCTACAGCACTATTTTTAGCCCCGCTAACCCGCACTTCACCGTTTAATTGATGGCCGCCTTCAATAAGCAATTTATCCATATGCCATGCTCCTTATTAGGTTCGTTCATCCTTTAACTGTTAGCGTACCCTAGCTGAACGCGAATTATTTATTCGCTTCTTCCCAATCGTTCAAGAATTTTTCAATGCCTTGGTCAGTTAATGGATGTTTAACTAGTTGTTGAATGACTTTAAATGGAACTGTTGCAATATGCGCGCCATTAATCGCTGCTTCTGAAACGTGCATCGAATGGCGTACGCTTGCTGCGATAATCTCTGTATCAATACCATGTGTATCAAAAATCGTTGCGATCTCGTTAATTAAATGGAGGCCATTTTGCCCCATATCATCCAAGCGCCCTAAGAAAGGTGACACATAAGTTGCGCCTGCACGTGCAGCAAGTAATGCTTGGTTCGCTGAGAAGACGAGTGTCACGTTAGTTTTGACACCTTTGTCTGTCAATGCTTTACACGCTTTTAAGCCTTCTAATGTCATTGGTAATTTCACCGTAATATTTGGTGCAATTTTAACTAGTTCTTCTGCTTCTTTTAGCATACCTTTTGCGTCTTCCGAAATGACTTCAGCACTGACAGATCCTTCTGTTACTTCTTGCGTGATTTCTTTTAATCGGTCGTGAAAAGACACGCCTTCCTTCGCAACAAGTGAAGGGTTTGTTGTGACACCTGATAATATGCCTAATGCATTTGCTTCTTTAATTTCATCTAAATTTGCTGTATCAATAAAAAATTTCATGTTAATCCGTCTCCTTTAAATGTCTGTTGATACACGAAAAGGCTAACCCAGTCGCGCTGAGTCAGCCAATTTCATCACATGTCTATCGTCAGAAAACCGTCTACATCTACTCGTGAGTTGTGACTAACCTTAGATAATAGTGTGGACACGACGGTTTCCTCCCCTAATGTTATTCTATATCTATTCTCTTACTAGAATACCAAGTGTGTCGATTTTTCGCAACATTACTCCAGGGCTTTTTAGTTATTTTAAAAAATAATGCACGACTTGTGAAACATCTTCTAGTGTGAACGGCTTTTCCAATATGTCTTCGTAAGACACGTCCGTTTCCTGTTCTATTTGGCTTTTACCCATGCCCGTCATTAAGACAGCAGGTGCTGTTTCACCTTCATCTCGAAGTTTTGCAATAAATTGATCACCTTTCATATAAGGCAATAAATAATCAACAAAATAAAGGTCTGTCCGAGTATTTTTCATCGCATCTAAAGCTTCGGAACAGTTTGTAAACTGTTTAACCTCTAGCCCTTCTTGTTTTAAAAAAGCCGCCATTAATGTTGCGATTGATTCTTCATCATCTACGACAACAGCTTGATACTTTCCCATACCATCACCTGTTTCCAGTTCAATTTCTTCAACTTCACTTTACATGATTAAAACAGGAAAATCAATCCATTTCACAATTTTATACACAATTGGCTTATTTTACGCAATGCTCGACAAATTTCTTGAATAACGGCTGTGGTCGAGTTGGTCTTGATTTAAATTCTGGATGGAATTGTGACGCGACAAACCATGGGTGATCACTAATTTCAATAATTTCTGCTAAGCGTCCATCTGGGCTTAATCCTGAGAAAGTAAAGCCAGCCGCTTCCATTTGCTCACGGTACGTATTATTAAATTCATAACGGTGACGATGGCGCTCGTAAACAATTTCATCCTGATAAGCATCATACGCATGCGTACCTTCTTGTAGGCGACATGCATAAACACCAAGACGCAGTGTACCACCTAAATCTTCCACTTCCTTCTGTTCAGGCAGTAAATCAATGACTGGATGCGGCGTTGATGGATCGATTTCTGCAGAATGTGCTCCCTCGAGTCCTAAAACATTTCGCGCATATTCAACCGTTGCAAGTTGCATGCCGAGACAGATACCTAGGAAAGGAATCTTTTCTTCTCGCGCATAACGAATCGCTTCGATCTTACCATCAATCGCACGATCGCCAAATCCACCTGGGACGAGTATACCGTCGACATCGCTTAATTCAGCGTCAACATTATCTCTTGTTAACGTTTCTGAACTCACCCATTTGACTTTAATATCGGAATCAAACGCAAAACCGCTGTGTTTCAAGGCTTCGACTACAGAAATATACGCATCTTGCAGTTGGACATATTTGCCGACTAGAGCGATCGTCGTTGTTTTCGACAAATTTTTCACCCGGTCGATCAGCTCATGCCATTCCGTCATATCAGCTGCTGGAGTCGATAATCCGAAGTGCTGACACGCTAAATCATCTAAGCCTTGTTGCTGCATCTCAAGCGCCACTTCATATAACACTTCACAGTTACGCGCTTCGATGACAGCTTTCTCATTAATATCGCAGAACAGCGCAATTTTATCTTTCATACTCTGGCTAATCGCCATTTCAGTTCTAAGCACGACAACATCTGGTTGAATACCGAGTGAACGCAACTCTTTAACGGAGTGCTGCGTCGGCTTCGTTTTCATTTCCCCTGCTGCTTCTAAATACGGCACTAAAGTACAATGAATATACATGACATTGTCACGCCCGACATCACTCTTTAACTGACGAATCGCTTCTAGGAATGGTAAACTTTCGATATCACCGACAGTTCCGCCGATTTCTGTGATGACGACGTCCGCATTCGTTTCATTTCCAGCTTGATAAACTTTGTCCTTAATTTCGTTTGTAATATGAGGAATCACTTGGACAGTTCCGCCTAAATAGTCACCCCGACGTTCCTTCCGAATAACCGTCGAATAAACTTTACCCGTCGTAATATTGGAGTATTTATTTAAATTTATGTCAATAAAACGCTCATAATGCCCGAGGTCAAGGTCCGTCTCAGCGCCGTCCTCAGTCACAAATACTTCACCATGCTGATAAGGACTCATCGTACCAGGGTCCACGTTTAAATACGGATCGAACTTCTGAATCGTGACATTTAATCCTCTGTTTTTGAGCAAACGTCCTAATGATGCAGCGGTAATTCCTTTACCCAAAGAGGAAACAACCCCGCCCGTTACAAAAATATACTTCGTCATGTTCACAGCCTCACTTTCTATACTTCCATTTATGATGTGTTAATGAATTGGAGTTTAGTTTCAAATTCGTCTATAAAAAACAAAAAAAGCTCCCGAAACCAATATTCGGGAGCTTTAATCACGTTTTTTTAGAGAGCCCACATAGAATAATACGCCTGAACCAAGGGAAAGTCAAGCATACTTTATAAGTCTTCTTCCTCGTCACCTTTATCTAGGTTCTTCTCGAGATCATCGACTTCATCTTCAAACGGCTCCTCTGCTTCTGGTTCTTCTCCAGTTGTATCAACATCGTCTTCAAGCAGGGTTTCATCTTCAGCTGCTGGTTCTTCTGCTTTATCTTTTTTCTTTTTCTTCTGCTTCTTCTTCGGTTTTTCCTCAGCAACAAACGCATCTTCAACCGTTTGATCAAATGGATACCAATGCTTTAAGCCCCATAGATTGGAACCAACTGATAAGAAACGACCGTCAATATTAAGATCGGTATAAAATTGAGAAATGTATAGTTCTTTTTCCTTCTGACTGAACTCTTTCGCTTCAGCAACAAGCTGGTACATATCTTGGAAATTTCTCGCTTGATTCTCACCATGCATGATTTCATAAGCAATATCAATCATCGACATTTCTTGAACTTCTTCTTGTGTATACTTTTCTAAGCTCACAACCAGCACTCCTTTATCCAGTTAGCAGTAACTTTAGCTACTTTCCTAGTTTACAGAATATCATATATCATCGTCAATTCAAGAACAAATTATAATGATTGATATGGAGGAGTAGCTTTGGAGACTTTTCGGCGCTCGCCGTTATATTTCGGCGAACGCTGAAATATTTGCTGAGGCGCCGATATATTCTAGAGGGCGCCGTTATTTCTGAGATGGCGCCGATAAAATTTTGAAGGCGCCGTTACCGCTTATTTATCGGCGCTATCATATACGAAGACGCTTATATACCAAAAATATCGGCGACTCACTCATCCTTACTCACAATTTAAACTCACTGATACCCACGCAAAATCTCCAATAAATAAAAAATCGTAGGATTCGACCCCAGATCGAATCCCACGACTTAGTTAAAAGCTTTTACATATTACGGCGATATTGGCCACCGACTTCGTATAGCGCATTGGTAATTTGGCCAAGGCTAGCAACTTTGACGGTATCCATTAGTTCCGCAAAAATATTGCCGCCTGATGCTGCCACTTCTTTTAAGCGCGCTAAAGCCACTTCAGCTTCCGCAGCATTTCGTGCTTGGAAATCGCGTAAGTTCTGGATTTGTCCTTGTTTCTCTTCTTGCGATGCACGAGCGACTTCCATTGAGTTGATGTCATCTTCAGATGGCGGGTTCGGATTCTGGTACGTGTTCACACCAACAATCGGTAATTCTCCTGAGTGCTTCTTACCTTCATAATAAAGCGACTCTTCTTGAATTTTACCGCGTTGATATTGACGTTCCATCGCACCTAGCACGCCACCACGTTCATTTAAACTTTCGAATTCAGCTAACACAGCTTCTTCCACAAGATCCGTTAATTCTTCTAAAACAAACGCACCTTGCAGGGAGTTTTCCGTCTTCGTTAAGCCGAATTCTTTATTAATAATCATCTGAATCGCCATCGCACGTCGAACAGATTCTTCTGTCGGCGTCGTGATCGCTTCGTCATATGCGTTCGTATGAAGCGAGTTTGTATTATCTTGAATCGCGAGTAACGCCTGAAGCGTCGTACGAATATCGTTAAAGTCGACTTCTTGCGCATGCAGGGAACGGCCTGACGTTTGAATATGGTACTTCAATTTCTGACTGCGATCGTCGGCGCCGTATTTGTCACGCATTGCGACCGCCCAAATTCGGCGAGCAACTCGACCAATCACGGTATACTCTGGATCCAACCCATTCGAGAAGAAGAACGATAAGTTCGGCGCGAATTTATTAATATCCATACCACGACTTAAGTAATATTCAACGTACGTAAAGCCATTCGCCAACGTAAAGGCAAGCTGACTAATCGGATTCGCACCCGCTTCAGCAATATGATACCCCGAGATCGACACAGAATAATAGTTCTTCACATCCTGCTCAATAAAGTACTCTTGAATGTCACCCATCATACGCAGGGCAAACTCAGTTGAGAAGATGCATGTATTTTGACCTTGATCTTCTTTCAAAATATCAGCCTGAACCGTTCCGCGTACCACCGAAATCGTTTCTGACTTCAATCGCTCATGTTCATCTGCGCTTGGCTCACGACCATTTTCATCTTTAAATTTATCAAGCTGTTGATCAACCGCGGCATTAAAGAACATCGCTAAAATAATTGGCGCCGGCCCGTTAATCGTCATCGAAACAGACGTCTTCGGATCACTTAAATCAAAGCCATCATACAGTTTCTTCATATCTTCAACGGTACAAATACTGACGCCTGACTCGCCGACTTTACCATAAATATCTGGACGCTCATCTGGGTCTTCACCGTATAACGTAACCGAGTCGAACGCTGTACTCAAGCGTTTGGCTGGTTCATTCTCGGATAAATAGTGGAACCGACGATTCGTTCGTTCTGGCGTTCCTTCCCCAGCAAATTGACGCGTCGGATCTTCTCCGCGACGCTTGAACGGGAACACACCGGCTGTATAAGGGAAATAGCCTGGTAGATTCTCAAGCATCATAAACTCTAAGCGGTCGCCCCAGTCTTGATAACTCGGTAGCGCCACTTTCGGAATCTTTATACCTGACAGACTTTCTGTATTCATCTCGACTTTAAATTCCTTACCGCGCACTTCATAACTCATTTCATCTTTAGAATACGTGTCCTGGAATTGGTCGTAATCAGCTAATTTCTGTGTACTTTCTAAATCTAATTGCTGTTCATAATCGGCAATCAGCTGATCAAGCGCATCGACTTCGTGACCCGCGAGTTCATCTTTCGTGCCCTTCAACTGATAAACTTTACTCGCAATCTCGCTTTGACGACGTGCATGGTCTTTATAGCCACGAACCGTCTCGGCAATATCACGTAAATATTGGCGTCGTTCAGGCGGGATAATTAAGTTTTGCTTCTCAGCAATTTTCACACTGGTATCAAACGGGACTTCTACATTCCAATCATAACGCTCATTTAGCGTTTCGACCATCGCAGCAAATAAAGTATTTGTCCCCGCATCGTTAAACTGGCTCGCAATCGTTCCGAAAACAGGGAATGTCGCGTGATCTTCATGGAACAACATATGACTACGCTCATACTGTTTACGGACTTGTTTAAGTGCATCATCAGAGCCTTTTTGTTCAAATTTATTAATGACAATAAAGTCTGCAAAATCGATCATGTCGATCTTTTCAAGCTGTGAAGGCGCACCGAATTCGGCGGTCATCACATACATGGACAAGTCCGTGATTTCAGTAATTTCTGCGTCACCCTGACCAATTCCGCTCGTTTCAATGATAATAAAATCAAAATGCGCCGCTTTCGTCACGTTAATCGCATCCGTAATCGCTTTTGACAATTCGCTCTTAGAGTCACGTGTTGCCAGTGAACGCATGTACACACGCGAATCAAAAATCGCATTCATGCGAATTCGGTCACCAAGCAAAGCGCCGCCTGTCTTCTTCTTCGTCGGGTCAACTGAAATAACCGCAATCTTCTTATCAGGGACTTCATTTAAAAAGCGACGAATTAACTCATCGGTTAAGGAACTTTTACCAGCGCCACCCGTTCCGGTAATCCCCATAACAGGCACGTTTGAACCGTCAATCGCTAGCAATCGGTCCAACTCTTCACTTGAAACTGAACCATTTTCCACATGCGTGATTAAGCGAGCAACCGCTTGATTGTCGCCATCCTTCGCCGCTTTAGCGTCCGCTTCTAATTCAATAGGCGTCGGGTGATCGCACTCTTCTAACATCGTGTTAATCATCCCTTGAAGCCCTGTTTCACGACCATCTTCAGGTGAAAAGATGCGCGCAACCCCATAGTCATGAAGCTCTTTAATTTCACGCGGCAAAATAACACCGCCACCACCACCGTAGACTTGGATGTGGCTTGCACCTTTTTCATTTAATAAGTCGACCATGTATTTAAAGTATTCGACATGGCCTCCCTGATAAGACGAAATCGCGATTCCTTGTGCGTCTTCTTGAATCGCGGCATTAACCACTGCTTCAACCGAGCGATTATGGCCTAGATGAATAACCTCTGCACCACTCGCTTGTAAAATTCGTCGCATAATATTAATCGATGCATCGTGACCATCGAATAAACTTGATGCCGTCACAAACCTTACAGGATTCTTGACTTGATATGCTTCCACTTGCTGCATTATGACACGCCTCCTTGCTTTTGATTATAAGCTTCATACGACAATTGGTTCGTTAACCATTTAAATTGAAGATTCGTATAATCCTCTAATGTAAATGTTTTTTGTAGCGTCCAACGACGAAAGCCCCACATCTGTCCTTGAATAAAAATGTTATTCGCCATTAACACAATGTCTTGATCACTTAAAACTGACGCATAATTATTGGTTAAAATCTGTTCAAACAAGTGCATCATTTCGATTTCTTTATTCAAAACATAATCTTGTGCTTCTTTTGGTAACGCTTTTAATTCTTGATATAAAATCAACACTTCATCTTGTAAATCATCCATGACATGGAAATACGACTTCACCGCTTGATAAAGCGCATCTTCTGACGTCTCATTGGTATCAATGACTGCGTCCATGCGCGACTTCACTTCATCGTAAATCGCATCACAGACGAGAAAAAGGACGTCTTCTTTCGTCCGAATATATTCATAAAGCGTCCCAATACTAAAACCAGCTGCTTTAGCGATCTCCCGCGTCGTTGCGCGGTGAAACCCTTTATCTTTAAAAAGCGTCACCGCACCTTTCTGCAGTTGAGCTCGCCGTTTTTGAATCAGTGTTTCATCCTTAATGGAGGAACTAATTTCTTTAACCATCACCTGCCCCCTTCCACACTCTAAGCCATTGATCGGCTAGTTGATAAGGGTCTGTTACACTGTTTAATTCTTGTATTAAACTTTCATCTTTTTCGATCATTTGAATCACATCTTTATAGACAGCATCATGTATTAAGTCGTAAACTTCATGCTTCAATTGTTCTTGGCGTTTCTGGATGCCTGCTTCTGAGTTTAGTAAATGATCCCTGTGCTGCTCGAAAGCTCGGACCATTTTATCAAAACCTTTAGGCTCATTCGTCGAAACAGCTTCGATGACGCGTGGTTCAAATTGTTCGTAACCGACCATATGAATCATGTCATACAGCTGATTTTTCAATTGACGAACACCTGGTAGATCAGCTTTGTTAATAATAAATAAATCGGCAATTTCCATAATGCCTGCTTTAAACACTTGCATGACATCGCCAGAGTTAGGCGTCAGCACAACCGCCGTCGTATCGACTACTTTCATGATATCGAGTTCTGACTGGCCAACGCCGACTGTTTCAACAAAAATATAATCAAACCCGTAGGCATCACACGCTCGGATCGCGTCTTTGGTTGCACGCGCTAAACCACCGAGGCTCCCACGTGTTGCCATACTTCGAATAAACACGTTCTCATCCGTGAAATGTTTATGCATCCGCACGCGGTCGCCGAGAAGCGCACCACCGCTAAAGGGACTCGTCGGATCAACGGCGATAATCGCAACTGTTTTGCCTTGCTCACGTAAATGGGTCACAAGATGATCAAGCAGCGAGCTTTTCCCAGCACCAGGTGAGCCCGTGATCCCGACGTAATGCGAGCCTTGCTTACGTTGATTGATCGCACTTAAGAGCGCCAATTTCTCCGGGTGATCATTTTCCACCATGGTAATCGCTCGGGCTAATGCCCTCTGATCTTGTTTTGCGATTCGTTCCGCCAGTTGCTCCATACGAGTCCTTCCTTTCAATCAATTAGTCTTTCGTGACCATGCGGCCAACGACGAGACGTTGAATTTCTTGTGTACCTTCATAAATTTGCGTGATTTTCGCATCGCGCATATAACGTTCAACCGGATAATCTTTCGTGTAACCATAGCCACCGTACACTTGCACCGCTTCTACGGTGACGTTCATGGCTGTATCACCAGCAAACAATTTCGCCATTGCGGATTCTTTTTGATACGAAAGACCTTCTGATTCGTTATAAGCCGCTTGATAGGTTAATAGACGAGAAGCTTCGATATTTGTTGCCATATCAGCAAGCTTAAACGAGATGCCTTGATTTTTCGCAATCGGTTTACCGAACTGTTCGCGCTCTTTCGCGTAATCCGTCGCTTTATCAAGCGCACCTTGAGCAATCCCGACCGCTTGAGCTGCGATACCATTACGACCACCATCTAATGTTGTCATCGCAATCTTGAAGCCGTCACCTTCATCACCTAGCATATTTTCTTTTGGAATACGGCAATTTTCGAAAATCAGTTCAGTCGTTGGTGATGAACGAATCCCGAGTTTTTCTTCTTTTTTACCAAAACTGAAGCCTTCTGTTCCTTTTTCAACGATAAACGCGGAAATGCCTTTATGTTTCGCATCCATGTCTGTCTTCGCAAACACAACATAAATATCAGCGACACCGCCGTTGGTGATCCATACTTTAGAACCGTTAAGCACGTATTCATCGCCATCAAGTTTCGCCGTTGTCTTCATGGATGACACATCACTACCTGCGCCAGGCTCTGATAAAGCATACGCACCTAAGGCTTCACCCGTTGCTAGACGCTGCAGGAAGTTTTGCTTTTGTTCTTCATTTCCGTATGTGTAGATTGGCCAGCTCGCTAGTGAAATGTGTGCTGATAGAGTCACGCCAGTGGATGCACAAACGCGTGATAGTTCTTCAACAGCTATCGCATAACTGACGAAATCTGAGCCGATACCGCCGTATTCTTCTGGCCACGGGATTCCGGTTAGACCGAGATTGGCCATTTGGTCAAAAATTTCACGGTCAAAGCGTTCTTCCTCGTCTCGTTCTGCCGCCGTTGGTTCAACTTCATTGACTGCAAAATCGCGGACCATTTTTCGTAACATTTGTTGTTCTTCGGATAGTTGAAAATTCATCGATTGGTTCCTCCTTTTATTTCAGCAACTGACGACTGATGACCATGTTCTGGACTTCGGTCGTTCCTTCGTAGATTTGAGTAATTTTTGCGTCACGGAAATAACGCTCAACAGGATAGTCTTTCGTATAACCATAGCCACCGAAAACTTGAACAGCTTCGATCGCTGCGTCCATCGCTGTTTGTGATGCAAATTTCTTTGCCATCGACGCTTGCATGCTTGCATCTTCTCCTGCTTCATAAGTTGAAGCGGCGTTATAGACTAATAGTTTCGCAGATTCAACAGCTGTTGCCATGTCTGCTAATTTAAATGACACACCTTGATGCTTCGCGATTGGCTTACCAAATTGTTCACGTTCTTTCGCATAATCCGTCGCAGCCTCTAATGATGCTTCTGCAATACCAAGGGCTTGAGCTGCAATGCCGATCCGGCCGATATTTAAGTTCGCCATCGCGATTTTAAAGCCTGCACCTTCTTCACCGAGCATTTGCGAATGATGGACGCGGCATTGATCAAAGCTTAATGAAACCGTACTCGAGCCGTGTAAGCCCATTTTTTCTTCTGCTTTACCAACTTCAAAACCTGGCGTGCCATCTTCAACGATAAAAGCGGATACCCCTTTATGGCCGAGTTCTGGGTTAGTATTCGCAAACACGATATAAGTCGTCGCAAATCCACCATTTGTCATAAACACTTTTGATCCTGAAAGAACGTAATCATCACCATCTTTAACCGCTTTTGTTTTCAGATTGCTAGCATCACTACCAGCCTGAGGTTCGGTTAAAGCAAAGGCACCAAGATATTCTCCCGTGGCTAATTTCGGGATATAGTGATTGATTTGTTCTTCCGTACCAAACTTCAAAATCGGGAAAGTTCCAACTGACGTGTGCACAGATAAAATCACGCCTAGTGTCGCACTCACTTTCGACAACTCATGAATCGCGATAATATATGACGTGTAATCCATGCCTGCTCCGCCACGTTCTTCACTAATTGGGATGCCAAGTAGACCGAGTTCGCTCATTTTTGCGATTAATTCTTCAGGAAAACGATCTTCCCTCTCCATCTGTTCGACAGCAGGTGCGACTTCTTGTTGAGCGAAATCACGCACCATCTTTCTCATCATCGTTTGTTCTTCTGTAAATTGCAAATTCATGAGGGGTTCCTCCTGCTCACCTTAATCATAGACGTAAAAACCACGACCTGACTTCTTACCTAGCCAGCCAGCGCTCACGTATTTCCGCAAGAGCGGGCACGGACGATACTTACTGTCACCAAATCCTTCGTGTAAGATTTCCATAATGTAAAGACACGTATCTAATCCAATGAAATCAGCAAGTTGAAGCGGTCCCATCGGATGATTCATACCAAGCTTCATCACACTATCAACATCTTCAGGTTTCGCAACGCCTTCAAAAACCGTATAAATCGCTTCATTAATCATGGGCATCAAGACACGATTAGAAATAAAGCCAGGATAGTCATTCACTTCAACTGGTGTTTTTCCGAGCTTTTCAGTTGCTTCTTGAATCATTTGATAAGAGGCGTCACTCGTTTGAATCGCACGAATCACTTCAACCAGTTTCATGACTGGCACTGGGTTCATAAAATGCATGCCGATTACTTGTTCAGGGCGATTTGTTACCGCTGCAATATCCGTAATAGGTAGAGAGGACGTATTCGTCGCTAAAATCGCATGTTTCGGTGCGACTTCATCCAGTTTTTGAAAAACCTTCGTTTTGACGTCCATCGTTTCGACGACAGCTTCGATAATTAAATCGCGATCACTCGCATCATTGATATCTGACGTTGTCTGGATTTGATTCAGCGTGTTCGTCTTATCATCAGCTGTGATGCGTTCCTTTTCGATTTGTCGATCAAGTCGTTTTTCAATGCCTTGATAGCCTTTTGTTAGTGATTCTTCTGAGATATCATTTAATTGCACGTCGAAGCCAGCTTGTGCAAAAACTTGAGCAATCCCTGCCCCCATTTGGCCAGCTCCAACGACCATAACGTTTTGTACAGCCATGCCGATTCCTCCTTCGATTATTGCTTCGGTACTTCGATTAATAAGGCGTCACCTTGACCGCCACCTGAGCAGATTGACGCAATACCTAAACCGCCTCCGCGACGTTTTAATTCATAGGCTAAAGTTAAAATAATACGCGCGCCACTTGCGCCGATCGGGTGACCTAAGGCAACTGCTCCACCATTGACGTTAACTTTCTCTGGATCAAGTCCTGCGATTTCACGACTCGCAAGTGATACAGCTGCAAAGGCTTCGTTCACTTCGAATAAGTCGATATCGTCTTTGGTATATCCGGTCTTCTCAAGTAAATTGTTGATGACGATGCCTGGCGTTTCAGGAAAACGTTCAGCTTCAACTGCCACTTCCTCATGACCTAAAATCGTTGCAAGTGGCGTTTGACCGGTTTGATTGGCTTTGTCTTCGGACATTAAGACCATTGAAGCGGCTCCATCGTTAACACCAGGTGCATTCCCTGCTGTAATCGTGCCATCTTTATCGAATGCAGGTTTTAGTTTAGCTAAGCTCTCTGCTGTGGTATCTTCACGTGGTGCTTCATCTTCTGTCACTTGAATCGGGTCTTTTTTCCGTTGTGGAACTTCGACCGTCGCGATTTCATCAGCTAATTTACCGTCTTTTATTGCTTGAACTGCGCGTTCATGACTGCGCGCCGCCCATTCATCTTGTTGTTCACGTGAGAGATTGAATTTATCAGCTGTTCGATTACCGTAACTTCCCATATGAACATTTTCAAAAGAGCATGTTAGGCCATCATGGACCATCATGTCTTTCACTTTCTGATCACCCATACGGAAGCCCCAACGAGCATTCGGCATGAAATATGGTGCTTGACTCATGCTTTCCATACCACCTGCGACAATAACCTCTTCCTCGCCGAGACGAATAAGCATGTCACCTAAGGCGACGCTACGCATGCCTGATGCACACACTTTGTTGATCGTTTCTGTTTTCGTACCCCATGGCAGTCCAGCTTCACGTAACGCTTGCCTTGATGGCAATTGTCCTTGGCCCCCTTGTAGTACTGATCCCATGATGACTTCTTGAACATCCTCTGCTTCGACATTCGCTCGTTTCAACGAATCTTTAATCGCTATACCTCCGAGTTGAACTGCTGTTAAGGGTGCTAAGGCGCCACCGAACTTTCCGAACGGTGTACGTGCACCTGCAACAATGACTGTTTTTGTCATACTAAACCTCCTCATTCGTTATGTAACCGCTATCATGTATTATAACATATATTGATTGAGCGTTCGTTCAATTTTGCAGATTTTTTATAATTTTTGTTCAATATAGAGTGAAGCTGTATTTAAATTGAGCCAACTATTTAATAAATAAGCTTTGTTAAAGTCCGTTGTTGACATTGTGATACGCTTTCGGTGGACGCTTTTACCCATAGGGCACAAGTGCAACATCTACTCAAACTCACTCCGTTCGCTTTTCGTAGTGTTTTCTATGCAGGGGCACGGTTCGAGCCTCCTCGGCAACTAAAGGAACTTCGGCTAAGTTCCGGACGTCCTGTCCGAACGCCGAAGTGACCCACATCCTGTGGGCCTCTGGGGGTCTCGAGACTCGTGCTATTCCCGCAGGAGTCGGCACCTTCGCTTCTCACAATTCAACAACTCTCTGCTACATCATTAAAAAATCAACACTTAACTTTAACAGAGCCATAAATAAAAATCTTCAACAAGAAAAACGCCGAGAGACTGAGTCTCTCGGCGTTTAATCAACTTAATTATTCAGCTGTAACAGGTTCTTCTTGTGTTACGCCTACATCTTGCCATTCAAGCTGATATCTTGTGATATCATAATTTGTTACACGCTCGTTAGCTGGATAAACTTCAGAACGATATAGTGTAGGGAATACTGGAATTTCCTCTACCATAAGTTCTTGCCAGTCGCTATAAACTTCTTTACGATACTCTTGATCAAATGCTTCTTCAGAAATACCTTTTTCTAGAAGTTCAGTGTTTTCTTCACTCTCATAACGAGGGAAGTTAAAGATTTGTGAAGGTCCATATAGACCAGTAGGGTCAACGTCTGAACCAACACTCCACGCACCTGCATAGATATCGATTGCAGGATCATCTTCACCCGTTTGACCAACGCGGTCATAGAATTGGTTGAATTCAAGTAAGCGGCCATCAACTAATTGTACGTCTAGACCAACTTTTTCCCATTGTTGCATGTAGTAGTTTGCAATCGGTTCAGCTGATTCGCCACCTGACATAGAAGCGAAGTTAATCGTTAACTCATCGCCATTTGGCTTCTCACGTAAACCATCGCCATTCGTGTCTTCATAACCAGCTTCATCTAGAATAGCGTTCGCTTCTTCTGGATCATAAGTTGGTGTTTCAATTGATTCATCATGGAAGTTTTCGTGCCAAGGCGTAATTAGAGTTGTTGCATTCCAACGTAAGCCGTTATAGAAGTTCTCACCAACACCTTGGTTATCAACTGCGTACCACATTGCACGGCGTAGTTCAACGTCTCCCATCTTCATTTCGTCTGGCTTATAATTAACTCTGCCTTCTTCGGCATTCCAATCACCTAGTTTAAAGCCAATGTAGCTATAAGAACCAGCAACATCGCCTAACCATTCAACGTTACCCATATTTGAGTTTTCTGGATACTGATCTGTTGGGAATGCGTCAACAACATCAACCCCACCAGTTTCAAGTTCTTGCGCTACTACGTTCGGGTTAACAACTTTAACAGTAACACCGTCTAAGTTCGGTTCACCGTCCCAATAGTCTTCGTTCGCTGTTAACTCAACTGATTCACCCGGTACAATTGAATCCACTTTAAATGGTCCCATACCGATCGGGTTTTCACGAACTGGGGCACTTTCAGCCATATCAGCTACTGGAATATCTTCAAATACGTGTTTCGGCATCGCATACGTCCAGATACCACCTGATGTTAATGATGGTGTTAGACGCTCATAATTAATAGTAAATGATTTTTCGTCATGAATCTCAATACCAGAGATTTCATCCGCTTCACCATTGTGATACTCTTCCATACCTTCAATCATAGTGAAACCAACTGTACCGTAACGAACACCTGTGTAATCAGGGTGTCCAATTACTTCATAAGAATAAACCCAGTCTTCAGCTGTAACCGGCTCACCATCGTGCCAGTTAACACCATCTTTGATTTCAAATGTGATTGAACCTTCTTCTTCATTCGCCTCAAATGTCGCAGCGCCTTCATTGTTATACGTATGGTCTGTGTCCATACCTAGCATAGCTTCATCAATGAATTGTAGGATTTGCGCATCAGGGTTACCTGAATAGAAGTTATAGTTTAGTGTACCTTCAAACACTGTATCGGAAACAAGTCCGAAGTTTAAATGGCCACCATCAATCGGATCTTCTTCATTTGAAGTTTGGTTTGGAAAATTCTCAATATCATAGATTTTATCTTGCGGATCTTCACTACTTCCTTCAGATCCTTCTTCTGAACCTTCCTCGCCACCTTCACTACCTTCTGATTCTTCTGAACCTTCTCCAGAGCCACCACCGGCTTCTTCATTTCCTTCGTCATCGCCGCCACATGCAGCTAGAACAAGGAACAGAGCGAGCATTAGGACAAAAAACAGTTTGCCCGTCACAGATTTGCTCATGTAAATACCTCCCCTTTTTTCTTAAAGTAGTTTGTCAGATTAACTGACATAAAATATATACTAATCGTCGTCTCAATTATGAGACGAACGACTGTATCAAAATTAGGATGCGCGGCGTTGCCTTGCATCTGCCGCACGTTTTAATGCTTCACCGACGTTACGAACAGCTAACATTAGGACTAAGATTAAAATAGCAGCTGGCACCCATATCCACCAACGTTGTTCTAAAGTGGTTGGGTTCGTTGCATAACTCAGTAATGTTCCTAAACTCGGAGTATCTTGCGGGAACCCGAAACCTAAGAATGAAAGGCCCGATTCAATCCCGATATTTGCTGCTAAGTTAAGCGTCATCGTCACCACAATCAGTGACATAATATTCGGTAATACTTGTGTGAAAATGATTTTTGTATGAGAGGAACCTAATGTCCTGGATGCTTGGACATAATCAAGTTCTTTCTCCTGTAAAGCTCTCGACCTGATCAACCTCGCTATCCCCATCCACAGGAATGCTGCCATCACAAGCGAGAAGGTCAGAACACTATATTTCGGAACAATCGTAACGAATACGATAATAATCATAATGTTTGGAAGTACCATAAAAAAGTCAACAATACGCATCATCACGTTATCTACATGGCCACCGAAATACCCGGAGACAACTCCAAAAACAATTCCAACAAAACCTGATATAAGCGTAACTAAAATTCCAACTGATAACGAGTTACGAGTACCGATAATTAACTGACCAAATATATCACGACCACCTTGGTCTGAACCTAAAATAAATTCTTCTGAAGGTGGCTCGTAAATCGCAAAAGGATCAACTCGAACGATTTCTTCCTGATTTAATAATATCGAAACGCCATAAACGACAAGTGAAATTAACACCAAAAAAACCAGGGACACTAACGCTAATTTATCTCTCATTACTTCCTTCCAGAATATCGATAAACCAGAAGGACTTTTTTCTACTTTTTGTTCAACGACTTTCTCTGTTTGTTGATTACTCACTCGTTTCACCCCCTGCAACTCTGTTATTTAATACGGATACGTGGATCAACAATACTTAAAATGATGTCGGATAATAATGCACCGAGTATGGCCGCGAGCCCAAACAACAGAACGACTGCTGTTACAACTGGGAAGTCACGAATTAAAATCGACTCGATAAACAAGTTACCCATCCCTGGATAGCTGAAAATTTGCTCCACAAAGACTGATCCAGTAATAAGCATCGTAATCTCATAACCGAAAAATGCTGCAATCGGTAAAACAGAGTTACGGAAGATATGACGGTTGTATACACGAGACTCTGGTGCACCTTTTGCTCTGGCTGTAACAATAAAATCTTTTTGCTTCGTGTCTATAATTTCACTACGGAGATATTGCACTGTACCAACCACACCGATTAACGCAATCGATAAAGCTGGTAATAATAAGTGATGCAACTTACTCATGATGTATTCGAATGAACCTGGTTCTAAACCTGAGGCGACAGAACCACCTGTCGGGAACCATCCTAGTGTGAAACCGAAGAAAAACAGGACAACTAGCGCGAAAATAAATATTGGTGTCGCAAACCCTAAGTATGTATAGCCTGTTATGATTTGATCGACTAAGCGATCATTCCAACGTCCACTGATAATACCTAAAGGAATACCAATCGCATAAATGAAAATAACAGATAATAAGGATAACCAAATCGTATTGATCATTCGCTCCCAAATCAAATCAGTTACTGGTCGGTAATGCGCTGTTGATGTTCCGAAATCACCTTCAGCTACATTAGAAATCCATCTACCATATTGCTGATACCATGGGTCATTTAGACCTAACCGTTCACGCTGTTCTTCAATCGCTTCTGGCGAAAGACTTGGGTCAACTTGGCTAGTAAAGGCATCCCCTGGCATGAGTGAAGCCATGAAGAACACGAGTAAACTCATCAATAATAACTGTGGCAGTGTAATGATTAATCTTCGTACGATAAATTTCCACATAATCGATCAACCTCTTTCTGGTAAAGCTACTTTGTGTGTGTCTGTAATCTGCTTGAGGTTAAACGCCAAGCCTTCTTCATTAAAGTAGTCATAAAATGATTGCTGATATTCTTCTTTAATCTGCGAACGAAATTCTCGATGTTTTTCTCGATTTCGTGGATCAACATCTGGAATAGCCGCGACTAGACGTTTCGTATAAATGTGCTGTGGATTGTTGAAAATTTCTTCCGTTAATCCCTCTTCAACTAAACGACCTTGATACATAATGCCGATGCGGTCACACATATGTTTAATAACGCCTAAGTCGTGAGCAATGAAGAATAACGTTAAATCCATTTCTTTTTGGATATCTTGCAAAAAGTTCAGCACTTGAGCTTGAACAGACACATCTAAGGCTGATACAGGCTCATCTGCAATAATGAGTTTTGGATTTAATGCAATTGCACGGGCAACACCTATACGTTGCCGTTGACCACCTGAGAATTCGTGTGGATACTTCATAATACTGTCTGAACTGATTCCAACGCGTTCAAGTAACTCTTGTACCCGCTTTTTCTCATCATCCTTCGATAGTTTCTCATAATTTCGAATCGGTTCAGCAACGATATCAATCACCCGTTTTCTTGGATTCAAACTTGAATACGGGTCTTGGAAGATCATTTGAATATCATTACGGACATCAATCTTCTTACCTTTCTTAGCATTCAAATGACTATCTTCAAAGTAAATATCGCCATCCGTAATATTATTCAAGCCCATAACCGCTTTTCCTGTTGTCGTTTTTCCTGAACCTGATTCACCAACAAGTCCGTATGTTTCACCTTCTCGAACTTCAAATGAAACGCCATCGACGGCTTTAACTTCATCAATTTTTCTGTTCAATATTCCCCCATGAATAGGAAAGTGTATTTTAAGATCATCAACCTTCAGTAACGCCATTTGCTTGGTCCTCCTTGTTCTCATCTGGGAAGTAAAAATGCTGATAACACGTGCATCTCACAAAGTGGTCTTCACTCACTTCATGTAGGACTGGATGATCTTCATGGGCATCATCATCAATCCAAGGTATTCGTTCTTTAAACCTGCAACCAGTACGTGGTAAATGCTTAAGTGATGGCACAATGCCTTGAATCACATGTAAACGATCTTGTGCGTAATCTGTTGCTGGAATGGAACTGAGTAGTGAACGCGTATAAGGATGCTGTGGATTAACGAAAATCGACTCCACATCCGACTCTTCAACAATTTGGCCCGCGTACATAACAGCCACACGGTCAGCCATTTCAGCAACAACTCCTAAATCGTGAGTGATTAGAATAACACCTGAATTTAAGTCATCTTTTAACTCTTGCATCAAGTCAAGAATCTGAGCTTGGATTGTCACGTCTAATGCTGTTGTCGGCTCGTCTGCTATTAATAATTTAGGCTGATTAGCAATCGCAATCGCGATAATCACACGTTGTCTCATACCGCCAGATAATTCATGCGGGAATTGATCGATGGTACGCTCAGGTCTTGGAATTCCTACTCGACCCAGTAGTTCAATCGCATAATTTCGTCGTTCTGTCTTAGACATATTTTTATTATGTAATAATAAAACTTCTCCGATTTGTACACCGATTTCCATCAGTGGATTAAGAGCTGTCAAAGGATCTTGGAAAATCATAGACATATCTTTACCACGAATCTTATTCATCTCTGATGTTGATAATTTAGCAAGGTCTTGACCTTGGAGTAAGATTTCACCTTCGATTTTACCTCGATTGTGTAAACCCATAATCGAGAAGGCTGTGGCACTTTTACCTGATCCTGATTCTCCTACAATCGCTAGCACTTCATTTTCTCGTACCGTTAATGAAACGTCATCAACAGCTGCGTAATATTCTTCGTCAATCTGAAACGACGTTGATAAATTGTTAATCTTTAATAGTTCCTGATTCAACACCATCACCCTTGATCATTATTTTCTTGCCGATTGTTATTGATAGTAAATTCTGAAAATTAAACTTAAAAAAACTTTAATATTGTCATTGTTCTGTTAAATAAATTTACAAGTGTTATTGTAATGAATGAAATTTAGAAAAGCAAGATGTTTTTTAATTTTCTAAAAATATTGTTTATTGTCATTTGGCTTTATTTTCTGAATTCTTATTCGTTTATTTTATCATGGTTTATTAATTAATCAAGCCATTTTTTGTAGAAGATTTATTAAATTAGTATAATAAATTACCGACAATTAATGACAAATGAATAATCATTCACACCATTGCATGAAAAACCCTATATGGCTATAACAAACCATATAGGGTCTATTTAATTATGCTGGTTGTTCTACTTTTGCTTCTTCACCAAAGATTGAGCGTTCTAATACTTCTGCTACGTCTTGTGTGGTGACTTCTTCTTCGACTTCTTTGGCCTTTGTTCCGTCTGTTAACATCGTTAAGCAGAACGGGCAACCACTGGAAATCGTATTTGGATTCACTTCTAACGCTTGTTCTGTACGGGCTTCATTTATACGGTTACCTGATGTTTCTTCCATCCACATCATACCGCCACCAGCACCACAACACATGCCATTCTCTTTGTTTCGTTTCATTTCGACATATTCCACTCCTGGAATGGACTGTAGAATATCACGTGGTGGGTTATAAACTTCATTATAACGCCCTAAGTAACAAGAGTCGTGGAAGGTGATCTTCTCATTTACCGCTTCTTTCGGTTCAAGGCGACCTTCATTAATGAGCTCTGCTAACAGTTCGGTGTGGTGATAAACTTCAGCTTCAAATCCGAAATCTGGGTACTCATTTTTGAAAATATTATAAGCGTGCGGATCGATGGTTACGATCTTCTTAATATCATTCTTCTCGAATTCTTTGATATTCTTTTCAGCTAATTCTTGGAATAAGAATTCGTTACCCATACGACGTGGCGTATCACCAGAGTTACGTTCTTTGTTACCTAAAATCGCAAATTTAATGCCTGCTTTGTTCATCAAGCGAGCAAAGGCCATTGCAATTTTTTGGCTACGATTATCGTAAGAGCCCATTGAACTAACCCAGAATAGGTATTCAAATTCTTCGCCTTCTTTTTCTAGTTCCTTAACTGTTGGAACGTTTAACGTTTCATCTTCTTCGCGCCAATTTTCACGGTCTTTCTTTGATAAGCCCCATGGATTACCTTGGCGTTCAATGTTTGTCATCGCTCGCTGCGCCTCAGGGTCCATTTTACCTTCTGTCATCACCAAGTAACGGCGAAGGTCAATAATCGTGTCAACGTGTTGGTTCATAACTGGACAAGCGTCTTCACAGTTACGGCATGTCGTACAAGCCCAAAGCTCTTCTTCTGTCACAACATCACCAATTAATTCTTTACTTGTCACTTGACTAGATATTTGACTGTTTGGATCAACAACTTGGTTTCCTGTCGCATCAGAGAATGCATATGAAGGTACCCATGGTGTTTGACCTGTTACAGCAGCACCTTTTTCAGTTAAATGATCGCGAATTTTCACTAACACATCCATCGGCGATAACATTTTACCTGAAACAGATGATGGGCAAACATCCGTACAACGACCACATTCGACACAAGCGTATAAGTCGAGTAGTTGTAAATCGCTTAAATCTTCAACTTTTCCTACGCCAAATGAAGGTTCCTCATCTGATTCTTCCATTTCATCCATGTCAAAATTAATCGGCTCAAGCTTACCATGGTTCTTATCGCGATTGAAGTAAACATTCGCTGGACCTGCTAGTAAGTGAGCGTGTTTTGATTGTGGTACATAAACTAAAAAGGCAAGTAAAGCCACTAAGTGAATCCACCACATGACGTAGAAGAGAACGGCCGCCACAGTCGGACTCACCCACGAGAAGGCCATTGCTATAACGGATGCAACCGGCTCGGTCCATGCCGCTTCATGACCGTGCCAAATCATACCAAAACCATTACCAGCTAATACCGTGACCATCAGTGTACCGATGAAAATTAAAACTAATCCAGCTTTAAAACCGCGCTTTAAGCGAACGAGCTTCTCGATGTAACGGCGGTAGAACGCCCATACAACTGCCACTAAAATCGTTAATGTGACAAGCTCTTGGAAAAAGACGAACCCTGGATAAAATATCCCGAACGGTAAATGCGATCCTGGGTTTAACCCTTTCCATATGTAATCAATCGCTCCAAATTGCACGAGTAGAAAACCGTAAAACATCATCACGTGAATCGCGCCTGACTTGGCGTCTTTTAACAGTTTCTTCTGCCCAAATACATAAACACCAATATCTTTTAACCGTTGTTTTACGTCATGGTCAAACTCTGTTTTTCGACCCAATTTAATGTAAGCAATTCGCGTACGCACAACATTGACGAACAAGAATAATGCGTATACTGTAATCGCTAGAAATGCAACCCAATTCACCCATAACAACATTTCCATCTGTCTCCCCCCTAGTAGTATAACCTGTGACCGCTTTCATACTATACATTCTAACATGAGAGCGTCTGAATTGAACAAGTTTTCTTATAATTTATTATACACTGAATGAGCATTCAGTCAATGCCTTTTTGCATAAATCACAAGCCTTTTCGAAAACTAGTCAAGAAGGAGGAAGCTGTTTATGTGGGTGTTAATCACGATTGCTATCATTATATTAGTCACACTTTGGCTTCAAACCAGCCAATCATCTAAACCTGAACCCACCTACCCCGTTCGACAAGGCAATATGACTTTTTTCGTCAATGGGCATCGCTTGTTTCAACATTATATAGAAGATATTCGCAACGCCAAGACTTGGATTTGTGTACAATTCTTTATTATTAAAAACGATTTATTCGGCCATCACGTCTTAACAATTTTGCAGGAAAAAGCAGCTTCTGGTATTACTGTATATTTACTCATTGATCAAATGGGTTCACGAACATTAGCAAAAGATAAAATTGAAATGTTAAAACAAGCTGGCGTCCAAGTCGTTTATAGCAATCGGTTTTCGATTAAGCATCCTATTCAATCCATTAACCAGCGTAATCACCGAAAAATTACCGTGGTTGATGGACATATAGGCTATTTAGGAGGATTTAATGTAGGAAATCAATATATTAACCAAGGCGACCAATTCTCACGATGGCGTGATTATCATTTAAAATTAACTGGAGAAATTGTTGAGGACTTATCAGAGCAATTTATATTTGATTGGCAAAATAACACTTCAGAACTGATTTCCATACCAAGAAGTGAGCTAGAACGTGAAGATACTCGAATGCAACTCATTGCTTCAAGTGGTGGAACGTTAGAATCTACATTTCTACAACTCATTAATTCCGCTCAGGAGACCATCCAGATCGGTAGCCCATATTTTATTCCAAGCAAACAGCTCAAAGGTTTATTAATTGAAAAGTTGAAAGCGGGTGTTCACATCGACATCCTCTACCCACACGATTCTGATCACCCCTTTGTCAAAGAAGCATCCGCTCCCTATCTTCGTGAAATGGCCAAATATGGCGCTAGTGTTTATTTATTTTATCGAGGATTTTATCATGCGAAATCCTTGATTATTGACGGTAAAGTAGCCGATGTTGGTACAGCTAATTTCGACTTACGCAGTCTTTATTTAAATGAAGAAGTTAATATGTTGATTAAAGATGAGATCGCTGTTAAAACGATCCAAGGTTATTTTAACCGTGATCTTCGAGCGGCCATTCCTTTGTACGATGCTTGGTTTAAGACACCTAATGCATTTGTTTTCCGTATCAAAAAGTGTCTGGCTTGGGTATTGCGTCCTCTTCTTTGAATTTAGATTAAAGAAATAATTATACAATGAACCGAAATGCTCCGGAGATACAGTTCTATTAATTAATCAACGTTATGACTGATGTTTTCGTCGAAATTCAGGGTTTATCAGCGACATTACGGTTTTATCAGCGCGGTCCATGATTTATCGACGACTCTGCAATTTTATCGGCGCCATACGCAATTTATCAGCGCGATTCGCAATTTTATCAGCGACCTTCAATATATCAGCGCGATTCGCAATTTATCGGCGCTATAGCATATTTATCGGCGACCAAGTAAAAACCCGGTGAGCGTCAAAGGCTCACCGGGTTTTATTACATTTTTTCAGGTGCGTGAACACCAATTAGATTAAGCGCATCTTCAATGACAATACGCGTTGCTTGCATGAGGGCAATCCGGGCTTGAGTTAATTCCATATTTTCTGTATCAATTACTTTTTCTGCATTATAGAAACTGTGTAATTCAGATGCTAAATCAAAGACATATTGCGGAATGCGGTGTGGCATTTTTTTTGTTGCCGCTTCAGAAACCACTTGCGGATAGTCACCTAATCGCTTGAGTAAGTCAACTTCTTTCTCGGCTGTTAACAACGCTAAATCAGGTGTCGCATCAATATCCACGCCTTTTTCCTCAGCCTGACGTAACATACTACAAATACGAGCATGAGCGTATTGAACATAATAGACAGGGTTATCATTCGACTCTGAACGTGCTAAATCCATATCGAAATCGAGATGAGCATCGTTAGAACGCATGATGAAGAAGTAACGTGTCGCATCAATGCCTACTTCATCAATCAATTCTTTCATTGTCACGGCTTTCCCTGTCCGCTTACTCATCTTCACTTTTTCTCCGTTTTCGAATAAATTCACCATTTGCGTGATTTTAATATCGAGTAAATCGTCGTAACCTAGTGCTTGGATCGCCGATTTCATCCGGGTGACATAACCATGATGGTCAGCACCCCAAACATTAATTAACTGGTCAAAGCCTCGACTGATTTTATCTTGGTGGTAAGCAATGTCGGGTGTGAGATACGTATAATTTCCGTCGTTCTTAACTAATACACGATCTTTATCATCACCAAAGTCAGTTGAGCGGAACCAAACGGCCCCTTCAGATTCATAGACATAGCCACGTTCACGAAGCGCATCGACAGCACCTACTACACGATCTTCATCATACAAGGACTGCTCCGAGAACCAAGTATCAAACGGAACACGAAAAGCTTCTAAGTCTTGCTTGATTTGCTCAAGTAAATGATTGAGCCCATGTTCACGGAAAGCAGCTAGACGTTCAGATTCTTGCATATCTAAAAATTGACGACCATACTCGTCTGCTAATTGATTCGCTAAATCAATGATATCTTGACCACGGTAACCATTCTCAGGCATTTCCTTATCTTCACCAAAAGCTTGAGCATAGCGAACATCGATCGATAAGGCTAATTGATCAATTTGATTACCTGCATCGTTAATATAGTACTCGCGTTCAACATCGTAACCAGCTTTCGTCATGACATTAGCTAGAGTATCACCGTACGCAGCACCACGCGCATGGCCTAGGTGAAGCGTGCCAGTTGGATTGGCTGATACAAACTCAATTTGCACCTGTTCGCCGCCACCATCATTCGTTTCTCCGTAATGTTTGCCTTGTTCAAAGATTGTCGTTACTACATCTGTTAAATAAGACGTATCCATAAAAAAGTTAATAAATCCAGGGCCAGCAATCTCAATTGACTTAATGGATGCACCGTCTTTATTAATTTGTTCGACGATCTCTTCGGCAATAGCACGCGGTGGTTTCTTTGCGATCCGTGCTAATTGCATCGCCATATTCGTCGCGTAATCACCATGAGTTTTTTCCTTAGGTGTTTCTAAAATCACTTCTGGCATCTCGTCTTGACTAGCTAAATTAGCAGCTAATACGGCTTGTTCGATCGCTTGTTTTAACTGTTGTTCTACCTGTTCGACTACGTTCAACTCAAGCATCCTCCTCTGCGAAATTTAATTCGAGTACGTGTTCACGTGGCTCATCATCGTTTAAAGCAACATGATAATTCAAATAAATTTTCCCGGATCGATTTTCTGTTCCTTTTATATATTCCATTCGGTTCGTCGTCGTTTCCATTCTAAAATGGCCGTATGGATGACGGTACACCGTTTCTGTGCTTGTACCGATTCGAAACACTTGATGCATTTTAATAGCACCTTCGCGTTTTAATGTAATTTTATCATCAGTAATAATCATCGACGTTTTAACTGTTCCAGCGCCATCCATATTCTCATTATATTTAAGTAAATGGACTCCACCGCGCTGAACGTATGACCCTTTTTCTTCACGTTGGATCCATTCATCGGCTCCATTTGGGTCTTTAATTTCTGTATCGACCGTAATATCTACAGTTAAGGCTTGATTTGTCACGCTATTTCGACCTTCCTTCACTTACAATCATAACACTTCCAAACATATATTATAACGAATTTTATCACAAAAGAGAAGTAAAGATTCATCACACGTTTAAGCACGCTTTTAAACGCCCATACTAAACGTTGAAGGGGTGTGGTGTGATGATTAAATGGATCAAACGTTTAATGCTCTTTTTTATTATAAGTGGTTCTTTTGCTATTGGTTGTATGAGCACGATTCTGATCTGGCTTTGGCTACAAGGGGCACCGGCGATTCAATTGGATGAAAATACCGTCATTTATAGCGACGACCAAGTTATTTTAGCTGAGCAACATGGACTTAAAAGCCGTTATGCCGTCGATTTAGAAGCTATTTCACCCCATGTAACAGAAGCCGTTATCGCTGCAGAAGACCAGCAATTTTATAATCATCTAGGATTTAACCCTAAGCGTATTGCAGGGGCTGCTTATCAAAATATATTATCAGGTGATTTGAGCCAAGGGGCGAGCACCATCACCCAACAATTAGCACGGAACTTATTTCTAACACATGATAAAACATGGCACCGGAAAATTGAGGAGTTATTAATTGCGATTCGCTTAGAAATGTTTTGGGACAAAGATGAGATTTTAACGAGTTACTTAAATACGATTTATTTCGGTCACGGGCAGTATGGCATTGAAGCGGCCAGTCAGTATTATTTTGATAAATCAGCAAGTGACTTATCCGTGACTGAAGGAGCGTTATTAGCAGCCATTCCTAAAGGTCCTTCGGTTTATTCCCCTATTGATCATAAGGAACGAGCAATGGAACGACAAGAATGGATTTTAAAGCAAATGAATGATAGTCAGTTTATCAATGACGAGCAATTTGCCCAGGCGATAGAAGAACCTGTTCGTTTAACACAGCCTGTAACGAGTGAGTCGGAGCAAGGGCAATATGCAGTGGATTACGCGATTCAAAAAGCGGCTGATAAGTTAGATATCACACCAGAGCAACTCACGACATCAGGTTATAAAGTTTATACGACAGTAAAGGAACGTGCTCAGACTAACTTAGAAGAAACGTCTGAACAACACTTACCAGATGATAAGGACTTCCAAATCGGAGCGATGACACTTGATCATGAAACAGGCGCGATTGTCGCCATGCAAGGCGGGCGTGATTTCGATCAATCGACTTATAACCGATCAGTCCAATCTAAGAGAATGACAGGATCAACATTTAAAGCATTTCTGTATTATGCTGCTTTAGTTTATGGCTTCACACCCTCGACGACTCTAGAAAGTACTGAAACAAGTTTTGCTTTAAATAATGATGAACCTTATGAACCATCAAATGTAAGTGATGTCTATGCTGACAGACCTGTCACGTTATCCCAAGCATTAGCTGTTTCAGATAATATTTATGCCGTCAAAACAAATCAATTTATTAAGCCTGAGAATTTAGTAGAAGCAGCTTCATTATTTGGTATCGAATCAGATGAAGAGCCTGGTCTGGCAATGGCGTTAGGTACTGAATCGGCATCAGTTTATGAGATGGCGCGTGCTTATAGTTTATTAGCTAACCACGGTGAAAACGTGGAACCTTATATAATTGAGAAGATTGAAGATCGTCACGGAGAAGTCGTTTATGAACACGAAGCACCTGAGGAAGAAGCAGTGTTAGATGAGCGTTACGCTTTTGTATTAACCCATTTGTTAACGGGCATGTTTGATAATCGCTTAAGTGGTTATTTATCCGTAACGGGGTCACCAATTAGCCATCAACTTAATCAAGCTTATGCTGGAAAATCAGGTACGACAGACTTTGACGCATGGATGATCGGGTACAGCCCTCATTATACAACTGCGATCTGGACAGGTTATGACGAAGGTCAACCACTTGAAAGACGTTCGGAAACACAAGCAGCGAAACAGATTTGGGGTGAATACATGAACCAGCTCCATGCAGAATTACCTGCTGACCCATTTTCCGTGCCAAGTGGTGTCGTCGGGGTTGAAGTCGACCCCGTAACAGGCAAACTAGCGACCGATGCATGTGCAGAACGTGCTAGATTGACCTACTATATCGAAGGAACCGAACCCACCACTTATTGCGAGGCCCATTAAGTTTTGAAATAAATTCGGTTGTTTTTGAGATAACTCACTGAAATTATGAGATAATTCGAGCGATTAATGAAATAAATGAGGTGAGTTTTGAAATAAATTCGAGGAATTATTTCAAATCTTAAAGTTGAATATAAAAAATAGGTTAGCCGGAAAATCCGACTAACCTATTTTTTGTCCTAATAAACATGTCTTTGCCCATGTTTAATTCTATTTTACAAGGAAATGATGTTTTGCACAATCATGAGATTGATTGTTCATAAATCATTCAAAATTAAGCAAGGACTTCTTTCAGTTCATCTGAAGCTAATTCCCAATACTGTTCATTGAAGTCTTTAAGGAAATCACGTAACAATGCTTTCGAATGATCATCCATGTGTTCTAAAATGATTCGACCTTTAAGCGATTTATCCATACGATTGACATGTTCTGCCAAGATCTTATAACCACGGCGTGCTTCGCGGTCTACTTCTAAAAAGCAAGCCGCTACCCCATGATAATACGGGCCTACTTCACTTTGTTCAACAGTTACCCATACGATCCAATAAGGTTTGCCATTCGGGACTTCTTCCTTATCCGCCACGAATTTAATCCGTTTCTCGACTTCACTACGAGCATGCATGGCACCCATATCAACAAACACGCGATCTTCGTTTGGATCCACAACGACGGGCGACATGTTTTCTAAGCTGAATGCGCCAGCACCGCCACTATAGCCTGGGTGACCATCTATTGGATCATCTTTCATAATGGTAAATTGGTTCGTTTTCTTCTGATTATTTTGTTCATCAGTCATGCGTCGCACCTCCTCACATGTTTCACTTCCATTTTGCCACATTCACGCTTTTATTAAAAGCTTTGTTAAAGTCCGTTGTTGAATTGCGATCCGCTTTCGGTGGACGCTTTCCGCAGGCACGGCTCGAGCCTCCTCGGAAGAAAAGCGCTTCCTGCGGGGTCTCGAGACGCGTGCTATTCCCGCAGGAGTCGCCACCTTCGCTTCTCACAATTCAACAACTATGTGCTTCTTCAATTTATAAATACAGTACTGAATTTCAACAAAACAATTCTAAAAGGAAGGGCTATGCGAATAGGTTCCCAATCCAACTAAACAAGCTGCCAAACCAGCTCCAAAATCCGCCGTCATCCTGATCAACCTCGAAATTCGATTCTAAATAATCGAGCACTTCATCCGTATAAGGCAGTTCCTTTACAGCATCTCGGTTAAAAAAGTGCCATAACTCATCGGCCGCTTCTTGATCAATTTGATTTGTTAGCATCTCTCGTTCATCTTCGTCATCTGTAAAAACAGCATCGAATGTGTACGACAAATAAGGCATTTCGATTTTCTCGTATTCGTCCTGTACTGGATACCATTCAGCTCCCACCGCGATACGATATTGTTCCACTTTATCTGCTTCACCGTCTGCTTGTACAATCAGCGGGGAGAAAAAGGTCATCACCAGTACAACTATTAAAGTGATTTTTAGTTTATTCATCACTAATCCCCTTCACTTATTAATCTTCTTATATCATATAGCAAAATCATTCCATATGAAAAGTATTTTAATTTATCACTTTGTTGAAGTCCGTTGTTGATATTGTGATACGCTTTCGGTGGACGCTTTCCGCGGGCACGGCTCGAGCCTCCTCGGAAGAAAAGCGCTTCCTGCGGGGTCTCGAGACACTTGCTATTCCCGCAGGAGTCGCCACCTTCGCTTCTCACAATTCAACAACTAAGTACTAACCCATTCATGAATACGCTAAATACTAACAAAACCTAATTTAATTAAAACACCCTCAAAACATAGAAAAAAGCTCCCACCTTCTCGTGAGAGCTAATTGTTTAAACGACGATTTTAGTGACAGCATAAGCCACAATTGCCCAGCCAACTAAAAAGGCTAAGCCTCCAATAGGTGTGATCATGCCGAATACTTTCGCGCCTGATAGCGAATAAATATATAAACTACCAGAAAAGATTAAAATACCGACAATGAAAAACCACCCAGCGGTTTGGAACATAGTCACGTCAGATTTTAGTGCTAAAATAGCTGCGATAAAGATCGCTGTAGTATGGAACATCTGATACTGTACAGCTTTTTCCCAAGTATCCATCATTTTCGCACTTAAACGACTTTCAAGACCATGCGCCCCAAATGCTCCTAAAGCAACGGTAATAAAGCCACTAATGGCGCCGATTATTAATAATAATTTCATCTGTTAACGCTCCTTTAGAAATCAAAAATTGATTCACCGTTCGCATCACTTTCATGCCATGTCGGTTCTGACGACTTTGACGGTTGTTCAATTCCCATCATTTTAGCTTCTATTGGCGAAATGTCAGATGTTTTGCTAGATGATTGTTTAGGCTCAGGCTGAACAGAGGATTTTGTCTGTTCATCCTTCACCTCATCAGCTAACACCACATCTGCTAACGACCGAATTGCATACATTTTAGCACGTAAATCGGCTTCATTAGAAGAAGCATCAACAGATTGTAATTCAATTTTCATTTTTTCAATTATTTGTTGATAAGACACTGACATATCGATCACCACAAACTATTATAGCATAAACTTTAAATGCCCAATAGAGACGTGATCATAATAATTAATAACACAATTGGAGCAATAAAACGAATAATCGCTAACCAAATGACCTGCAGAATCGGTGTTTCAATTTCACTGAATTGAACGGCCTTCTCACGCGTTAAATACCAACCAACAAAAATGGCCATTAATAAGCCTCCAAGTGGCAAAATAACATTAGCCGTAATATTATCCATTATATCGAGAATATTATTGCCGTTCACTTGAATATGACTCCAAATACCAAAGCCTAGTGAAGCCGCAATACCTAATACGAAAATAATCGATCCAGCAATGAATGTTGCTGCTTTTCTAGTGAAACCAAGCGTTCGGTGAATGTAAGCAACGGGTAATTCGAGTAATGACAAGGCAGATGAAAGAGCCGCCATCGTCAATAACACGAAGAAGATTATACCGATGACACCACCTGCTGGCATGCTTTCAAAAATGCTTGGTAAGATAATAAACACTAATGGTGGCCCTGATTGTGGTTCTACACCAAAACTAAATACGGCTGTGAACACCATAATACCTGCAATCACAGCAAACAATGTATCTAATAGACCGACACCAACTGTTGCAGCTGGTAATTTATCTTTATCTTTCAAGTAACTGCTGTACGTCAACATGCCGCAAATCCCGATACTTAAAGAGAAAAAGGCTTGCCCTAATGCCATTAGATAAACATTGGGATCGCCAAACTTAGACCAATCAGGTGAAAATAGAAAAGCTAACCCTTCACTCGCACCGTCTAACGTAAGGCCATAACCCGCCATGAAGACCATAAGCAATGCTAACGCAGGCATCAACACATTATTGGCTTTTTCAATACCTGAACCAATACCACGCCTTACAATGACAATTGTCACAATTAAAAATAATGCTTGCCAAAATAAAGGGGCAATAGGGTTAGTAATCCAAGCATCAAAAGCTGCCCCAAAACCGCCATCCGGCTCAGTCCAAAAACTTCCTGTTATATATTGATATAAATAAAATAAAGACCAACCTGATACAACACTATAGAAACTTAAAATTAAAATACCGCCAATAACACCCATAATGCCCGTTATATGCCATTTAGTGTTAGGGGCTAATTTTTTAAACGAACCGACGGCATCCATTTTACCAGCTTTACCAATACTGAATTCTGTAAGTAATAGTGGGATTCCGATTAACAATACAAAAGCAAGATATATAAGTAAAAACGTCGCACCGCCACTTTCACCTGCAACATAAGAAAAGCGCCAAATATTACCTAAACCTACCGCTGATCCCATAGCTGCAAGCATGAAACCAAATCTTGATTTCCATTGATCATGGCCAATGCCACTTTGTTGACTCATCATGTTCACTCCTAACTCATCATTATCATTAGTTTATCATACTGACAAAGAAATATGATTGTTCATTTTACCACTCCAACCCTTTTATGTGTCAATACTTTAAACCGATAAAATTATGTCGTATAAAAATACACTGCTTAATGACCACAGACGCAGTGTATCAGGGAGTTGTTTTTATGACTAACTAATATTACTCTTCTTTTCTTGATCACACATCCAATAGACTAAATGCTTCTCTTTATCTTTTAAATCTCTACCTAATTCTAACTCGAATTGACTCACCCAACGCTCGTATTCCTTATTAATCAATCCCAAGAACCCCCTATATAACTTTCTCGTTATACTATGAAGAACACAAAATACATTATACTACAGACTTATTCACTGGTAAACAGTTTTTTGAAAATTAGCAATGTTATGTTCATATAATAAACTTTATGTTATCATTCAAATTGACAGGCAATTACTAATATTTATTTTATCTTTTTGCATGTTGTTGCATAATCATGAATGTGTCATAATGTAAGCGACTAAGGAGGTAGACTTCCATGAGCGATAATGCAATTCATATAAAGTATCATTTGAAATTTATTATCTTGTCATTGATCGGGGTTTTCTTATTCATGACACCCATTCAATACAAGGGGCAAACGAATATACCCGTTGCTGTTTTAGCTGAAGAACTTCAAGTTTTCTTAGGACATGGTACAACCTTACTTGTCTTATTATTAATTTGTATATCAGCTATCGGATCATTAATTATAACAATCACTAAGAAAAATCAAATTCCTGAAGATACATTATTAGGCCGTTTATTTAACGTTGGCCCCGTTTGGCTCACCATTCGCTTAATCGGGATGATTATCGCGATCATAACCTATTTCGAATTAGGTTGGGGAGCGATCTATAATGGAGAAAACGGTGGCATGCTGTTAAGCGACGACGGCTTGCTCAGTTTCTTATTAACTGTCTTTCTATTTGCAGGCTTACTATTACCATTACTCTTAAACTTCGGTCTAATGGAGTTAATTGGTTCATTATTCACGAAAATTATGCGCCCGTTATTTAAGTTGCCAGGTCGATCAACAGTCGATAATTTAACGTCTTGGTTCGGTGATGGCACAGTCGGTGTCCTATTAACCAATCAACAATATGAACAAGGCTATTATACAAAACGTGAAGCGGCTGTCATCGGAACGACTTTCTCTGTTGTCTCGATTACATTTACAATTTCGATCATTCAACAAGTTGATTTGATGAATATGTTCTTACCATTATACGGAACCATTTTTGTAGCTGGTTTAGTGGCCGCTTTGATCATGCCACGCATTCCACCATTATCACGGATTCCAGATGAATTATATCAAGAACAATCAGAACAACTCGACGAATCGATTCCTAAAGGCTATAACGTCTTTTCATGGGGCTATAAACAATCAGTTGAGCGCGCCAAACAGTCACCTGGTATAGCGGGTTATCTGAAGTTGGCTACTAAAAATGTACTCGACATGTGGATTGGTGTATTACCAATCGTTATGGCAGTCGGAACCATTGGGTTAGTCGTTGCCAATACGACGCCTGTATTCACTTGGCTTGGCGTGCCTTTTGTTCCACTATTAGAACTGATGCAAATCCCTGAAGCTAAAGCCGCTTCAGAAACGATATTAATTGGTTTTACGGATATGTTTTTACCGGCATTATTAATTGAGTCCGTCGCCAGTGATATGACACGCTTTGTTATTGCCGCATTGAGTGTAGTGCAGTTGATTTATTTATCAGAAGTCGGGGGCGTTTTACTCGCTTCAAACGTTCCTATTAATTTCAAACGACTGATTGTCATTTTCTTATTACGTACATTGATTACACTACCAGTCATTGTAGCCATGGCTCATATTATTTTTTAAACACAAAAGCCGGGTGATTTAAATTAAAATCACCCGGCTTTTTGTATTTCAAACATTATTTTACAACAGAAAATCATCTGATGCATATTTAAAACATTCAGCAGCGCGTTTATATTTTTTCCGTTCAAATAATAATGTGCCACATAAATAATGATAATGTTTTAACTCAACGGCTTCTCCATTCTTCTCAAAAAACGGTATAACATCCTGCTCTAAATACGCCATTAATTCTTCTTCTTGCCCATCCAGACGATAATCTAACACGCGAAATTTCATATCGTAATGTGGATGCTCATATCGATCAGCCACTAACAACCCGTTCTGGATATGTTCTTTAGCTTTCTGAGCATCATCTTCAATCATGGCAATATAGGCAAGCCAATACCTTGAATTCAAAAAATCCATTTCAATTGTATCGAAGCTCAGTGCCGTATTAAACGACTTCTTCGCTTGTTCATACTCCTGTTTGCGAAAATGAATATACCCGATGTGGTGATGGATATTTGCCCGCGTCTTATCTAACAAATGCTCCCCGTCTACTTCTAATAACTGATTGAAATATGTTTCAGCTGAATAGAAGTCTCCCACTAAACTGTAATTCAAACCCAAGACAATTTGACAATCAATCATTCGAACATAAAACAGTTTTTCTTGAAATATAGTAAAAGCCATTTGTGCATACTTATTCGAAACAACAATATTACTCATCTGGCTATAAACGGTCGCCATCGTTAAATACAATTCGGCATCAGGTTGATCTTGTGCTAGAGTGTTAGCTTCTTCAAGCTGTTCAATCGCATGACTGTACATGCCTTTTCGCTGGTAATATAGCCCTGTAAATTTGTAATAACTAAAAGCGTCACAAGCTAAATATAGCGATTCTCTTTTTTGTAGATAATCAAATTGATTGGTTGCATCTAGTAATCGATCTTTCAACAAATAATAGCCTAGTAAAGCCAAATCATATAAACATTGGTCAGATAAAGCTTCAATCTGATCAATGTCCCTAAAAATAGCAGGAGATTGTTTGTCCACTTCTATAATATGAAAAATATGTATTTCATAAAGCCACTGAGATATGGCCTTATGAAATGTAGGATCTGACTCTGCAATAAATGGTGTTGAATTCATACTTAATCGACGACAAATTGATTCGATTGTCTGTCGGTGAGGTTCAGCTTTTCCATTTTCTAATTTGCTTAAATAAGCCACCGAACAAATTTCTTCGGCTAACTGGTCCTGTGTTAGCCCCTGATTCGTTCGGTGGACTTTAAGCGCTTGTCCTAATACGCTCATCGCTTTCACCTAGCGGGGAATTGCCCACTCACCATTTTCAATAATCGGTTCTTTTTCTCCGTCAGCTGTTACACCATAAACCGTTAAGTCAGCTGAGCCAACCATGAAATCTTCATGAATGATGCTTGAATTGACACCAATTTCGCTTAACTCAGCATCACTCATCTTCTCACCGTTCTGTACATTAGTTGGGTAAGCTGAGCCTAATGCTAAGTGGCATGAAGCATTTTCATCATAAAGTGTGTTGAAAAACACTAGGTCTGATTGTGAAATTGGAGATGAATGTGGTACTAAGGCAACTTCACCTAAATATTTAGCTCCTTCATCTGAATCTAGAAGATGTCTAAAGGTTTCTTCACCAGTACCAGCTTTCATATCAACCACTTGCCCGTCTTTGAACGTTAATTCAAAATCATCGATTAAGTTTCCATTATAATTAAGTGGTTTCGAATTCTTCACCGTTCCGTTGACGCCACGGTAATCTGGAGCTGTAAAGACTTCTTCTGTTGGCATATTTGGATTAAATGAAGCACCTGTTTCTGCAACAGCTCCACCACCAGCCCAGACGTGATTTTCTGGTAATTTAACAGTTAAATCAACATAGTCTGATTGATACTCTAAATGGTCGTATTGCTTTTCATTTAAGAAATCGCGAATCTCAAATAACGTTTCGTTGTGTTTCTTCCAAGCTGCAATTGGGTCTTCTTGATCCACACGAACAATACTAAAGATTTGCTCCCATAAATCATTCACCGCTTGCTCGCCATTATCCGAGTTAAATACTTTCTTCGCCCATTTTTCAGTTGGGACTGATACGATAGACCACTGGATTTTATCGTTAATAATATACTTCTTATAATCTTTCATCGCTTCACTACGTGCTTTATTTGCTTTAGCAACGCGTTCAGCATCAATGCCTTCTAGTAAATCTGGATTAGGCGCTAAGATATTCAATACAGCACCACCATCCTGTGCATGGCCTAATACGCGCTCGATTTGCCATTTCGGGACATTTTCTAAAACGCTAAGTGGTTCACTCTCATAACGTTTACGTGTTAGCACCTCATCTGCCCAGTTGACTTGCACATTCTCAGCACCAGCTGCATAGGCTTCGTCAACCACATGGTGTACATATTCTCGCGCTTCAAGTGGTGCGTTAATTAAAAGAGCTTGCCCTTCTTGAATATTAACACCCATTTGAACTGCTAATTTTGCATACTTGGTTAATTGTTCCGACGTTGGAAAAGCCATTACTTCCACTCCTTCTTCAATGTTCGACAAATCTATTATTTCATATTTTCAAACGATTAAAAAGTTATCTGCCAAAATTTTCACCCTCATAAAGATGCATAGGGCTTCGCTTCTTCTACCCAATGACGCACACGATGATAACTCTCTTCAAAAAATGTTTCACTTAATGCCTCACGGTAAATCGTTTCAAACTCGTGTTGCTTCTCATGTAACTTATATAACTGTGTTCTCGCTTCAGCCATCTCATCTTGGTACATTTGTTTATATTTAATTAATTTTTCACGGTGCAAGGCATCAGGATGACCATCTATAAATCGTTCATAAACATCAAATATTAAATCACCTTGGCGAACGGGTTTATGTTGATGAGGAGGTGTTGCATCAAAAATTGCAAAATTAAGTTCTCGAACAATCACCATATCCAAACTGCCCGGGTCAAATCCACAGTGATACACTTCAACATCAAAGCCACGATCATGAGCTTCATGAGCAATCTTTCTTAACATCGTCGATTTTCCTGTTCCTGAACGACCTTTAATGAAATAACGATTGGTTATATCATCGGTCAAATCTAGGACATAATCTACAGGTCCATCTGGTGTCGCAGCTCCTAAATATCGATGCTTAACCGAAGCAATGCGGTCTTGCTGTTTATCTTTTAATAAGGCATCCATTAATTCAGTCGTATGTTCATTGGCTCGTCGAATATTTAAATAGTCACTATAAACTGATTCAACTTTTTCATGATGATCAAGTGCCCGTTCAAAATGCTGTATCGCTGTATAGTGAATATCATGAATCGTTTTTTTCAGATCCAACAACTGCTGGTGATGCTTATTCAATCGATTCAATTCATACCCATCACCAAAATAGATGAGATGCTCTTTTAATCCCGGAAGTGACAAACGCTTTTGTTGCATCTTCGTCCGATCAAAAATACCAATTCGGTAATCTGGTAAAATGACCGCTTCAAAACATGTTGGCATCAAATGACTTCGAACAGTCTCGACATCCGTCAAACTTGAATAATCATTTGCCAATCGCTCGAGTAATGGACTTATAATCGTTGTAAAACCACCATCTAAATAAATAACATGGTCTAATTGCTCAACTGCATTGTCATAAAACTGCACATACCCTTTTGCTGTTGTTCCACCCATGAAATAATCGAATTGTGCCATGACACCCCTCCTTCACTACTATCAACACTATATGTGAAAAAGGCTTGGCACAGAACTGATTATGATTTCATTACACTCATCATTTCATCTGTATCAGAATCATCGGGATCTTTTTTGTCACTTGCGAACCAACCTGTTACCGCAATTCCGACTAATACGGCATAAAAGATAATCTTCCAAAGCGTTGAATGAGCGAAGTCATACGGTATAATGGCTAAATCTTCATGTGCTAAGGTGATAACAAGTAATTTTACACCCACCCAACCAACAATCATAAAGGCGGCTGTTTCTAACCCTGGGCGTCGTTTAATCAACTTCACGAAATATGTGGCGGCAAATCTCATAATAATGACGCCAATCAGCCCACCAAATAAGATCACGAGAAATTGGCCACCATCCATTCCACCAATCGCTGGAATAGGCGTTGGCGGTAGTGCCATGGCGATTGCTACAGCAGCTAATATAGAATCAACGGCAAAGGCAATATCCGCAAATTCCACTTTGACGACCGTCATCCAAAAGCCTGCGCCGTCCGTTTTTTCAGCTTTTTTCTTTTTGTCCTCTTCATTGTCACGCCTTAAAATAAATTTCTTCACTAAATGATTACCCGCTATAAAAAATAAATATAAAGCTCCTAAACCTTGTATAAACCAAAAATCAACTAGCAATGAAATTATAAATAAAGATCCAACTCGAAAGATGAAAGCACCTAGTAACCCATAAAACAATGCTTTTTTCCGTTGTTTTTCAGGTAAATGTTTAACCATGATCGCCAATACCATGGCGTTATCAGCTGCTAATACTCCTTCTAATACAACTAATATAACTAATACCCAACTATATTCTAATATTAATGACCATTCCATATTTGTCGCTCCTTAATCTTAGGATCACAACGATTAGCTTATCCAGAATGGACATGTTCAATTCCTAAATACACGAAAACAGGCGATACCTATTATGGTATCGCCTGCATCGTCCACAGATTCACTCTGTTATTCGGTATATTCTGCGATTTCTTCTTCAAGCTTATCTAAAATCGCACCATCAACGGTTGATACTTCGTTTCGGTAGAATTCTCGAACTTCCTTCGCTTCTTCGCGGAAAGTTGCAACTTCTTCATCTGTTAATTCTACAACATCCGTTGGGTTTTCTTCGTCATTTTTAATTACTTCTAGATACTCTTCGTTTTGAGCTTTTTGCTCTTCGAATACCCAATCTTGCATTTCTGTTACTGTTTCTTCAACAATTGTTTGAAGTTCTTCATCCAAACCATTAAACCATTCAGTATTAACGGTTGTCATCGCCACATAGTTATTATGGTTCGACATTGTTAAATAATCTTGAACTTCGTGGAATGAAGCATCACCAATGAAGAAAATCGGGTTTTCCTGACCTTCAACGGTACCACGGTCAAGTGCTGTATATAGTTCACCCCAACTCATTTCTTGAGGATTCGCACCATATTGTTCATAAGATTCCATAATTAATGGTGACGTTTGAACACGCATTTGGAAGTTTTCAAAGTCTTCTGGTGTTTTTAGTGGGTGATCGTTAGACGTCCACTGCATAGCACCTTCTGACCAGTAAGCTAGTGGCGTAATACTATGCTCCTCATACTGTTCACGTAAATCTGTATTTAACGCTTCACTATTGTTTAAAATTTCTTGTGTTGTAGCTTGATCTGTTGGGAACAAGAACTGTAAAGCAAATAATTGGCCTTCATCGACCATGTTTCCTGTGAAACCTGGTGACATAACAGCCATTTCAACTGTACCTTGCATCAATTGGTCGACTTGGTCTGTTTCACTACCTAGTCCACCAAATTCATACGGCTCAACTGTGATCGCGCCATTTGTCTTTTCAGAAATACGTTTACCAAACTCTTCTGCATACACATACTGAACTTGGCCTTCAACTTCTTCTGTTACAAAGCGCCACGTATCTTCTTCAAATTCAGTGTCACCACTGTCACTACCGCTATCGCTACTTCCTTCACTATCAGATGATTCTTCTGTATCACCTGAACCATCCCCTTCACTACTTGTGTCGTCACCGCCGCCACAAGCAGCTAATAAACCTAATGTTAAAAAGATCATTAAAGCTAAGATAAAACTTTTCTTGTTAAAAATGATCATTACCCCCTAAATTGTAATTATATAGTGTTTTAAAGATTCTCTTACTCTGGTACAAGTGCAAGAGAAATCTGTGGAAACAAGATCAATAAGACTGAAATAGCAATCATCATCAGTATATATGGTGGCGTGCCTTTAATAACTTCCATATACGGCTTATTAAACACGGCACTCGCTGTAAATATATCGACCCCGAATGGTGGTGTCGCTGAACCTAATGCCGCCTGGAATGTGATAATGATACCTAAATGAACTAAATCGATATTCGCCGCTTCTGCCGCAGGTAAAAAGATGGGTGTTAAGACTAAAATCACCACGATTGGGTCCACAAACATACAACCTACGAAGAAGAAAACACTGACGATTACTAAAACATATATAGCTGATGGATCAGATCCTAAAACTGCATCTGTTAACATTTGTGGAATGTTTTCTAAGTTAATTAAAAAGGTGAAAACTTGCCCACCAGCAACTAGTATGAAGACAACCGAAGTAACTAACCCGGTTGATAAAGCTATACTAGGAATTCGTTTAATATGAATCGAACGATAAATAATTACTTCTAATAATAAGGCATATATTACCGATACTCCTGCTGCTTCAGTCGCAGTAAAGTAACCTGAGTAAATACCACCGATAACTAAAATTGGAAAGCCTAATGGTAAAAGAGCCTTGCGAAATGTTTGAAAGCGTTCTTTCCAATCTGCTTTAGATGCTAAAGGTATATCTTTAACTTTGGCATAAAGGATGCTGTATGTAGCGAAAGCTAAAAAGACTAATATACCCGGTAAAATACCAGCTAGAAATAGATCACCAATCGATTCTTTTGACGCTAAACCATAAATGATCAGACCAATACTCGGCGGAACGAGTAATGCCACGTCACTAGCATTAATAATTAAGGCCATAGCGCTCGAATCTTTATAACCAGCCTTTAGCATACGTTCGCGCATCGGACGACCAATGGCAACAACTGTCGCTTGCGTTGAACCAGAAATGGAGCCAAACATCGTACAAGCCGCAGCTGTTGTAACGGCATACCCACCGCGAATATGGCGAACGAATGAACCAACAAAATCTAGCAATCTCTCAGATGTTCTACCTGATGTCATAATATCGGCCGCAAAAATAAACAACGGCACACATAAAAGTTCGTAAGTCTCAATTCCAGTAATTAATTGCGGCACCATCATCGATGTATCCAAAAGTGGTGAATAGAAGATCGCCACAATGAAAGGTGCAATAATTAACGGAATCATCATTGGAAAATTAAGCATCAAGAGAACAAACATTATTCCAAGTAGCGCTGTTAACATAGCTTGTTCCTCACTTTATATTTTATAGTTGTGTGCTTTCTTCTTCGTCACGCTGTTCAGGATCCGTATCATTATAATCCTTTGCATCAGTCCCGATATAGACTTCCTTATTAATTAAATTCACAATTAGATTACGTAAGAACTGAATCGCTCCAGTTAAGAAACCCAGTGGAATGAATAAATATAACCACCACTGCGGAACTTGTAAGGAAGTAGTCGTTCTACCAGACTCAATCACTGTGAGCATGTATTCATAAGATACGTAAGACAAATAAAATAAAATTCCTGAAGTGACAGCTGGAATAAAAATCGCCATCGCCTTTCGAACTTTCCATGGCACTGTATCGTAAATGGCTGACATACTAATATGTCGACCTTTACGAGCAGCATAGCTAATCCCCATAAATGTAGCGATGACAACCGCGAATAAAGAAACTTCTGCATGGAACCATATGCTTGGGCCAAAGAATTCCCGACTAATCACATTACCGCCGATCATGACAGCAATAACAATAATTGCAGCACTTAAGATAAATTCTTCAAGCTTTAGAAAAGCATAATCTATTGCACGCAGACCTTTACCAATTGCTTTAAACACTGGATTTTGCCAAAACGATTGCTCTTTCACGTTGTTCCTCCTCAATTGGTCGGCATCAAGGCGAGCTTGACTCACCCTAAAATTTTCATTGGTAAACAACTTATTGAAAAATCTAGTTACATTTTGTAATTAAAAAGTCATACTAAAATATTATCGAAGAAAAATGGTTTGCTACAAACGCTGAATTTTTAGAAATAGTCGAATAATTTATGATGAAGTCTTATTCTACATGGCTTATCCTTAACATTCTTTTTAATAATGTCTATTTCGTTTAATTAATCCTTATAACTAAAAATTTGCTGTTTGACTTCTAGGTTGCAGGTAAAAAAGAGGGAATCTGTAGGTCATTCTGTGGAGCTTTTAATTGTGCTAATATTCTAACATATTTTCATATAAAGAACAAGCTATTACTGTCTAAACACAAAAAACCGTTCTTTGCAGCAGAAGCCACAAAGAACGGTTTTTTTAATCAACATTCGGTTTCGCTAAACTAATGACTAAGTCCCCAGGTTCGCCAATTAATGTTTGTTTCTCTGGTGAATAGAAATCTAACATACCTGATTGTCTTAACATGACAAGTAATACGTCTTCCGCATCACAATCATCTAAGAAATCATTGTAAGTGTATTCTTTCGTAATTAGTTTCTTCTTGAATATGAACCCTCGATTGATCTTCTCGTTTAACGTCGTCCATGTAATATCATCACTAAATAATACCGTACCACTAATGTGATGACTAACATCATTTAATGTATCACCAGCATCTGATTGAAGTGGTAGTTGATAAAGTTTTTCCTTACCATATTCAGGCTTAAATGTTGAACTGACAAGCGTATTATAAGAATCATATTCCGTAACACTTAACATGAAATCATAAGGTGTCATATCAAGTTGGTATTCCATTTGTTCTGACAGAATTTCTTCATGCTCATGTGGTACGCCTGCTTGCTTCGCATGGGTCAAACGACTGCTTGAAGCATCCGTCACGATCACAGGAATATCTAAATTCTGCAATGTTTTAGCAAAACTAGTTGAGAATTTATTTGATCCCACAAAGATAACGCCTGGTTTATCATCCATGGAAAGTCCTAATTTACGTGATAGCCAACCAATGGAAAAACCATGTGCCACAACTGTGAAAAATACCAAACCAAACGTTAATGATGTTAATATACCTGCGTCATCATAGCCAGCATCCAATAAGATACTTGCGAAATAGGCTGAAACGGTTAACGCCACAATACCTCTTGGTGCGATCCAACCAACGAGTAGCTTTTCACGGAATTCTAAATTAGTTCCAATCGTTGATAAGAAAATGGTTGCTGGACGAATCACAAACAACATCATCGCTATAAATAATAAAATATTCGGATCAAAAATCGATAATAAAGTGTCACGACCTAGTGATGCTGTTAACATGATAAAAATCGCTGATATGAGTAAAACAGATATATTTTCCTTAAAGTGACGCATGTCATTAATCGAAGCAATATGCATGTTAGCAATCACAATACCCATGACGGTAACAGCTAATAGTCCAGTCTCATGCATAATCATATCGGGAATCACAAAGGCCATAATCACGGTCACAAGAACGACAGGTGATTTTAAGAACTCAGGCACTGCGCCTCGTTCAAAGGACCAGCCAATCATATAACCAAATAAACCGCCGATAATCGCTGCAACTAATGAAGCAAGCAAGAACATGAGAACAGCGCTAAATTCAACTGATTCTGTTGTTAAGAATTGAATAAACTCAAATGAGAAGACAGCAATTAACGCACCGAACGGGTCAACAATCACGCCTTCCCACTTCAAAACGGCCGCTGCTCGCGGCTTTAATTTCGCTTGGCGTAATAAAGGTAGGATGACAGTAGGACCTGTCACGATAAAAATACCACCAATAACGAAAGCCACAGCCCAGGATAAACCTGCGATATAGTGAGCTGCTAGGGAACCTAATATCCAGGCTAACATTGCTCCTATTGTTACAATGCGAAACACAGGTTTTCGCATGCCACGAATTTCTCGGTAATCGAGATTAAGACTTCCTTCAAATAAGATAATCCCGACGGCAATCGAAATTAATGGTCGAAACAATTCCCCCAAGTCCTCTTGCGGGTTCATAATTCCTAATATTGGCCCTGCAATCAGTCCGACAATCGACATGACCACAATAGCAGGCATACGCGTTCGCCAAGCTAGCCATTGTGAGAAAACACCGAAGCCACCGATTAACATGAGCACCATTAAGATATGATCCATCCTGATTCCCCCTAACGCCTGTTATATTAAATAAGAAGGATGATGTACGTGTCATGACACATCCTTTAGTATTTTTGGCACAAGATACCCTGCCATTATAAATACGTGTTATGCCACCGTCAATCGAAAACTTCTACCCCTTGCCATGACAGTTTTTAGGCGTCAGTTTCACTTGATAAAAGTAGTCTTATCATAACGATAAAATGACGGAAAATCAATTCAAAAGGTATTAGGGCTCATGGACCAAATGGTGATCAGCTAAAGTAAGGACTATTAACTCAAAATTACACTAAATTAATAATTCATCGACAAATTACAAGGCATTCAATCATAAAATATGCTATATTAAAATTAGACGTATTTATCATCCAAGCAATCGATGAAGGAGTATGTATAATGATTGGTTCAAGAGTTAAAAAATACCGCAAAGAAGCTGGTATGACTCTGTCTCAACTTGCTGAAGAGGCTGGAGTCGCTAAATCTTATATTAGTGCGATTGAACGAGACTTACAGCACAATCCATCCATTCAGTTTCTTGAAAAGGTGGCAACTGTATTAAACATCGACATCGACCAACTCATTAAAGATGAATCGCTTGATGATGATTGGGAAGAATTAGTGAAAGAAGCCATGGATTCTGGTGTTTCAAAAGATGAATTTCGTGAATTTATCGAGTTTAATAAATGGAAGAACAGTAATCACAATGAATAACCAACACCATATAAATAAACACCCGTTTATAACTGATTAAGTCGTTATAAACGGGTGTTTTTTGCTTGCACGATCAATCGATTTTCTCCGTCAATTGTACACGTAATCAATGTGACAATCGATTGATCGCCTTTATTATGAAGAATGTCAATTTCTTCAGGCGACACAACAGTGGTCTGAAACACTTCATATTCAATCATCTTATCTCTTGTTTCAATTGTAATGTCGTCGCCACGTTCTACTTGATCTAGGGTTGAAAATAGCCGTCCTTCCGTTCGTGAACGATGAGCTGCTACTCCAATATTTCCAGGTTCTCCAAACCTATTGCCTTGTCGGATCAACCCCGCTCCAATGTCTAATGATTGAGCAGAAATATCGTCTAATAAGGGTAAGGTTAGACCTAGCTTTTCAATATGGATTAGCCCATAAACATTTTCATCTTGAAAAGTCTGACTGTTAGGCTTGCTCGTCGTTTGTGCCTCCACTTTTAAGTGATCATTAATAGCCTGGAAACCTTCCACTAAATCCTGCTCTTTTTGCATATGCTGTGCTTGTTGTAAATCAGGCCACGCTATCACCACAAGTCCAATCACAATGAAACCTACAGCAATCAACCTGGTCATCAATCATTCACCCACATCTCTTTCAATCGTTTATGCCACAACATCAAGCATATACCAGCTGATACCAACAAAACTCCGATAACATAATATGGGTAAGGAATCGTTTCACCCGTTTGCGGAAGTAATCCACCAGGTAATGAACCACCCGTGAAAGGTAAGAAACGGTCTTCTTCACCCGGGACAGACTCATTATCCTCTACTAGTTGAGTTGAAAATGATAACTGAACGCCAATATTTAACCCTTGATACGAATTATCAGATTCCATAGGAAATTCGACGTGAAACAGCAGCTCTTCCTCATCTTCTACATCTAATGTAACCATTTCCGATTCTATAAAATTGGCTAAGGAACCTTGATAAAGTATTGTTTGCTGATCATCCTTCACCGTTAACTCCAATTGTTCATATATATAATTAGAGCCATGTAAGTATTCAGAATCTCCAATTACTACCAATGGCGATTCATGATGATTTTCAACACGAACAGTTTCTGTCATATAATCACCAGGTTTTAGTTGATCCACCTCAAACATGACATCATCTGGACTAACACTAAACAAATGATCATCAGCTTGTGACACGATTGGTTGCATGCTCAGCATCAATAAGATGATAAAGGTGACGAATAACGAACGCATCACGTCACTCCTTTCTATCTTGCGAAAAAAAGATAAGGAGGCCATCCCCCCTTATCTTTTATGGATTTAATTTACTGTGCCGTCTCGGTTTGTATCTGTACTTTTATTCTCATCAATGGAACCATCGCCATCAAATCCTTGACCTTCCCATTGACGTGCTTCGAAGGATACTTCAATGTTTGCAGAATCACCTTGGAAGCGGTTTTGTTTATGTGTACCGTCTTCGTAGGTTTCGCTATCATCCTCAACAAATTCAATCACTAATTTCATCTGATCATTATCAGATGGAACAAGTGGGACACCTTCCCAACCTTCATTCGCAATTGTTGAAACGACTAAACGGTTATCAGCAAGTCTGTCTGGATTTGAGATAGCATTAATAATTGTGTTTCGCGCTCCGTTGACATCACCTGATGGTTTGTCATAAAGCGAGTCCGACGCTAGATAGAGATCCTTAAGTGTTACGTTTTCAATCAACGTATGTGGATAGTTGCTATCATTTCCTTCTAGACCAATTTTCATAAATTTCAACTCAAATTGGTCTAAATACTCTAAAACATCTGTATCAGCTTCATCTGCCCAAGCGTCACCGTAACCAGCTTCACCTTCAGTTGGAACATAATCCTCGAACCCTACATCTTCAATCGTCATCAGCACGTCTTTGATCGCTAAACTACCTGAGTTATTGAATTGAATTTGGCGAGTCATTTTATCACCTGGTTTCAGATCACTAATATTGAACGTATAAGGTTCACCATCAATTTGTGATAAATCCATTTTTAGGGTCCCAGCTTCGACGCCACCTGTAGTAGCTTCAATGTCATTAAATGCTGCCCAAGTACCACCGGCTATCAAGCTAAGCCCCATCGCTCCAGCAATACCACTAACAGCTAATTTCTTTTTCATTGTCATAGTCTATCTTCTCCTTTGCTACGATATATTACTGTGCATTACCGTCATTACTTCTGTCATCGCCACCCATTTGTGTTGCTTCGAAATCAAAGTCTAAAGTTGCACCTTCACCTTGGAATTTGTTTTGTTTGTGATAACGTGAACCATCAAATGTCGAGTTATCATTAACGAATTTAATTTTCACATCATAACTCATGCTATCTTTTGCTTTTAATCCAACATCATTCCCTGAACCTGTAATATCTTCTGGATTATTATGATTAACCAAAGTATTTAATGAAATACCATTATTAGAACCGTTAATAAATACCTTGAATTGACTTAAAAAATCATTCATATCATTTTTAGCTTTTTCACCAAATTTGTCTTCCAAACCTAATAAATCCTCATTTTTCCATCCATCAGCTGATACTTGAGTCAAAATTTTATTAATATCAAGTGATCCTTTATTTTCTAATACAATAGTCTTTTCAAAATAGTCACCCGGTTTTAAGTTTGAAATATCAAATTGAAAAGTTTCCGCTTCATCAACCGCTAAATCCAATGTCCCTGCTGCAAATGTGTTACTTACCTCTTCAACATCATTAAATGCTGCGTACGTTCCTCCTCCGATTAAAGATAGGCCAAGAACACCTGTCATGACACCTACACCTAATTTTGATTTAAAACCCATACTAAAATTCCTCCTTGAATTGTATCTCTTAATAGAGATTTTGATATTTATTTCATCGAAACTCAGTAAGCTTCGATAAAAGCATTAGGAAACATCTTCATTCAGTTTTGGTCGATCCATTCGTTTCTGTTTCTTCTCTTCTTTATAAGCTGTGACGATCATTTTAATCGACCAACCAATTAACCATAAGCCTGGGATCACAAGAAGTAGCATGATGCCCATACTCGAATTCGCAAAATCCATAACATAACCTATATACGGAACATTAATGCCACCGAACTTGCCGTAGATATTTTCTGGTAACACAGCATTTGCATCAGCTGCATCATTGTTGTCTCCCTTAGTTCGGAACATCAGTTGACCATCATTATTTAATACATCGATAATTCGATGTGTGACAAACGTTTGGTTATCTTCTTGAAACATAATGATGTCGCCTTCTGCTAGATTACGAACATCATAGTTTTGATTAATACCAATCACAGACCCCGTCTGAATCTCTGGTTCCATGGATCCGGAATAGACCACTTTTAACTCTTGCCCAAAAATAGTCGGCTCTCCATTTGACGTGACGTTCGTGATGACCATTGTGAATACGACTAATAGCATACTCACTAAAATTATGTTCATCGTTCGACCTAGCCATTTGAGTGTTTTTGTTTTCATACCATCACCCCTATTCCTTCTCATTTTGAGCCCCCTTTGATGATTCATCTTCTTTCACTTGAGTGTCATCATCTTTTGAATTTTGAGATTTTGTAGTTTGATCGTCTTGTTGCCTGTCATCAGTTGAATTAGTTTCAGCTGTTTCTTTTTCTTGTTTAGAGTCTTGCTGTTGTTCATTCTTAGTACTAGGTTGCTTTTTCTTTTGATCTTTTTTGTCATCTGGACTGTCTTTAGCAGCATCCTCGGATTTTTCTTTTGCTGCTTCATCTTTACTTTCTTGATCTTTTGAATTTTGTTCAGATTTTTGTTCGTTTTCTTGGTTGTTGCCATTATCTTGTTTAATTTCTTTATCTTCTTCTAACTCTTCATTGTTTTCTTGATTAGATGATTTTTTGTTTTGATTTTGTTCGCTATTGTTATCTTTACCTTTTTTTCCATTGCCTTTATTATTTTCTTTTTTATCTTTATGTCGTTCATCTTGGTTATTTTTCTTGCCATTATGACCTTCGCTATTTGCTGATTGCTTTTCTTCACAATCTTTTAGTTTAATTGCTTCACTTTTACCACCGTTGTCACCGCCTGGATGTCCGTCTTGTCGAACAAACTTAAAGTAATAACGACCATTATTGTCAGGGTTAAAAGTCAGTTCATCTGATTCTCCTTTACCAAGTAACTCTGTCTCGCCTTCAAAATCTGATACCCGCTGCCATTCCGGTTTTCCTTTAAGATTAGCCGCACGATACACATGATATTCCCAAGGGGATGTCATATCTTCACCCGAGTTCTTAATCGTGGCTATTATTTGCTCACAACCTCCATGAACTCCTCCAGTGAAAGTCAGTGAACTTTTATCCCAACCCTCTTCTTCCTCATCCTCGTCGTCATCCGGGATATCCGGCGTCCATTCCCCTACTTGAAATGCACCCTCAACTGATGTGATGTCATTAAATTTCGCTGCTGTTCCATCAACCGTCAAGGCTAATAGCAAAAATGCAATGTACACCGTTACTAGCGGTTTTATATACAAATTCCGTTTCATTTGCCGTCGTCGTTTTTTCGTCAAACGTCTTTGCCTCAAGGCCTTCACCACCATATTAAATTACTCCAACGTTTTATTATATGCTTCCGTTCTTTATTAAGAACAATTCAAAGTATATATGCTTGTAATCTATTTGAAAAATCCAATATAACCTCTTTTGTTCTCAATAATGAACAAAATTGCGTTATTTACTTTGAATTTCTAGTTTTTTCTTAAAATTCCGCCTATTTATTCTTTATAAAGAACAAAAACATTAAAAAAGAGCCTACGTTAAACCATTAAATGATTTAACGTAGGCTCTTAGAACCTGTTTTATCCGTTTCTATAGAACTATTCTGCTCGTTGGTGTTGTTGGCGTAATTCTGCTAGTTCATCCTCAATTCGATTAAGTGATTTCTCTAGCATTGCGACGTTACCTCCGTTTGCTTCCATCTTATCTAAATCACCTTGAATTCGAATATAATCCATTTTTAATTGATCAATTTGAGCTTGAATTTCATCTTTAGTCATTCTATTCACTCCAATCACAAAATCAAGTCTATTGTAACGGATATGTGATTTTTCATGCAATTCATACGTCTTTAAACAAAGAAAACCCGCGCTTCATCTCAATAATCAAGATAAGCACGGAACACGATTAGTTTTGATCATAGTCTGTTAATGGTGAAAAACAAAACTTTTAAGTGGGACCGTTTGTTGTTTGGATTCGTTGTTGATTTGATACTGAATCTTCAAGTCACTTAAATCAAATTGATAGTTTTGTTCATGCATCGTTACTTTAAATACGACTGTCATTTCATTTTCTGTCATGTTGAAATCATCTGGTTGTTCATACTCGCCAACAACTTCTCGCATATCAGGGCTGAATCCGTAATATAGATCTGTCTGGTTATTCGGATCGATGAATGTTTCAATATAAATACTTGGATCAGTTTCAGTTAAGACAGATCCATCATCCTTAATAATTTCTAACCCTTCAATGGTTGGTAGCGTTTCTCCTGTCCATTTGTATGTGTGACCGATATAGACATCGAGATATTCATTAAACACCTTGGCGTGAGCACCTGTATGACTAACGTTGACAAACTCACCCTTATCACTGTTCGCATCTACAACAAAATAACCCATAAAAGCGACAATGACCAAAAGGGGACTTATTAACAGCCACCTGACTTTATTCATTTTGACACCTCTACCCAATATTCTACTATCATTATATGCCTACAGATATTATTCTATACTTTTTGTCAAAATCCTGCTAGGGGTGAATTTTACCTTTCCAATATGAAAACAGAACATGAGCTGCTACACGGCTGGTCATGTTGCGGAAATCAAGGGTTGGGTCTATTTCAACAATATCCATCGCTTTAACGGCGTCAGAATTTGAAGCTCGCTCAACACCTGTCAATAAATCATGACTCGTCATACCTCCTGGTCCAATTGCTGGGCAGCCTGGTGCATATGCTTGGTCGAGGACGTCCATGTCAACTGATAAATAAATTAGATCGACTTGATTAATAAGATGCTGAATCGCTTGGTCAACTAATGCCTCAACGCCTCGCTCTTTCACATCATCCATCGTAAAAACGGTCACACCGTACTCTTTTGCAAATTGATCATAAGCAGCAGCATTCGTAAAATCACGGATTCCAATTTGAACGAGATGATCGCCACTTAAAACTTGGTCCTCTATTGCACGGCGAAAAGGAGTCCCATTCGTTGGGCCGCCATCTTGTAAATTTCGAAGGTCATGATGGGCATCAAATTGAATCACACCAATTGTTCCTACTTGTTGCTGATACGCTTTTAGTGAAGGGTACGTCACTGAATGGTCGCCACCTAATAGAAAGAGTTCATCCACTTCTTGACGGTTTAATATTGTCTTAATCGATTCTGTTATTCGATCTTGTGAACCTGGAATATCAGTTGGATGCATATTGATATCTCCAAAATCAGTCACTTGTTCGTGATTAAAATCTATCCCTAACCCATTAGAATAAGTCGAGTAACTAGCCATTGCCTGACGAATAGCCCCCGGTGCGAAGGCTGCCCCAGAATGACTAATGGATGGCTTGGATAGAGGTGCTCCAACCAGCCCGTATCGACGGTACTCACCGTCCGCTTCAATAAGCAATTCATCAAACTTCGTGACGTGCTGGTCTTTAAATTTAGCCTGACCAGCAGGTTTTAAATGATCAGCCAATTAAACCACCTCTCTGGTATAAGATTCGTCCTGCTTTCATCACTGTATTCACGTGGTTAACCCCGTAATGATAAGGAATGTATTGATAATTAGGCGCGTCCCAAATCACGATATCAGCTTGATGACCTTCTACGATCTTTCCAGCTGTATCGCCACGGTTAATCGCATGCGCCGCGTTCGTTGTCACGGCATACCAAATCTCTTCAGGTGTCATCTTCATCTTCAAAGCTGCAAGTGACATAATCAGCTGAATATTCTCTGTGACCGAGCTTCCAGGGTTAAAATCGGTCGATAAAGCAATGGCAGCGCCCGCTTCAATCATGGCACGCGCTCGTGCATAATCACCTTTTCCTAGATAAAAGATCGTCCCTGGCAAAAGCACTCCAATTGTCTCTGAGTTTCCAAGTTGGCGAATACCTTCATCAGTCGCTACGGCTAAGTGATCTCCTGACACAGCGCCTAATTCAACGGCTAACTCAGTTCCACCTAATGGATCAATTTCATCCGCGTGCAATTTTACATCGAAGCCATAATTTTTCGCTTCGTTTAAATAACGTCTAGATTGTTCAACGGTAAACACACCCGTCTCAGTAAAAATATCAACGAATTCAGCTAAATTCTCTTCTTTAATTTGCGGAAACATCTTGGCCATTTCATCTAAGAGAGCATCTGGATTATCACGATAATCCTCAGTAATCGCATGTGCGCCTAAGAATGTCGACACTATATCTAGTGGATGATCTTGACTAGCTTTCTGAGCCACACGTAATTGCTTAAGTTCTGTCTCACGGTCCATCCCGTAACCACTTTTAGCCTCAACCGTAGTGATTCCGAATTGTGCCATACGATCTAAGTGAAACATCGCTTTATCATAGAGATCGTCTTCCGAAGCTTCTCGAGTCGAACGAACCGTTGATAAAATGCCGCCACCTTGTTTTAAAATATCTAAATAAGGGACGCCCTGCTGTTTCAAGGCCATTTCATGCTCCCGCGACCCACCAAATACTAAATGCGTATGTGGCTCAACAATACCTGGTGTGACAAGCTTACCGTGACAATCTATCTTTTCGTCTGCTGTCACTTGCTCCAACTCAACACTAGGTGCGATTCGTACCACTTTTCCATCCTCTATTAAGATAGCATATCGTTCATACGTGGATAATTGCTGCATGGCCTTTCCATGAACAGGTCCATCGTGGTCATCCATCGTTAATAATTGTCCGATTTGATACAGTAGTATTCTCATAGAGACGCCTCCCTTAATTATGATCAATCATTGGAATGTGAACACCTTTTTGGCGCGCCGCTTCTTCAGCCTTTTCATAGCCAGCATCAACATGACGAGCGACTCCCATACCTGGATCAGAAGTTAACACGCGATTAAGTCTAGCTTCTGCTTCTTTTGTTCCATCAGCTACAATGACCATGCCAGCATGAAGCGAATAACCCATGCCGACGCCACCACCGTGATGCACAGACACCCAACTAGCGCCGTTCACACTATTAATTAGGGCATTCAAAATCGGCCAATCCGCCACGGCATCGCTCCCATCTAGCATCGATTCTGTTTCTCGATTGGGCGACGCAACAGAACCAGCATCTAAATGATCACGTCCAATGACAATGGGAGCTGATACCTCACCTGATGCAACTAAATCATTAATCACTTGGCCAAAGCGCGCTCGCTCACCATAGCCTAACCAACAAATCCGCGCTGGCAAACCTTGAAATTGCACACGTTCTTGCGCCATATCAATCCAACGATGCAAATGATCGTTATCAGGAAATGTCTCTTTTAACGCTTGATCAATTCGGTAAATATCGTTTGGATCACCTGATAATGCTGCCCAACGAAAAGGCCCTTTCCCTTCACAAAACTGTGGGCGAATAAAGGCTGGAACGAACCCAGGGAAATCGAAGGCTTGATTTAAGCCGACATTATAAGCTTCTTGGCGAATATTGTTTCCATAATCAAATGTGACCGCGCCACGCTCTTGTAAAGTCAGCATCGCCTTTACATGTTGCTTCATACTTTGTCTTGAATCGGTTAAATACTGCGATTCATCATCTTGACGTCTAAGCGCCGCTTCCTCCAATGAATAGCCAATCGGTACATAGCCATTAAGAGGATCATGTGCTGACGTCTGATCAGTGACTAAATCAGGTGTCACACCACGTTCCACCATATCCTGAAACACGTCAGCTGCATTGCCAACAAGCCCAATTGACAGTGCCTCACCGTTTAATTGAGCTTGATTAGCCATCTTCAAGGCTTCATCTAAAGAATGAGCGATCTGATCTAAATAACGATGCTCGATTCGCCGTTTAATCCGAGCTTCATCAACTTCAACCACAATCACAACGCCATCGTTCATGGTCACAGCTAAAGGTTGTGCGCCACCCATTCCTCCTAACCCAGCCGTTAACGTCAATGTCCCACGCAATGAACCATCAAAATGTTGTCTAGCTGCCTCTGCGAATGTTTCATAAGTTCCTTGCAGAATACCTTGCGTCCCAATATAAATCCAACTTCCTGCTGTCATTTGGCCATACATCATGAGACCAGCTTGATCTAATTCACGGAAATGATCCCAATTCGCCCAAGCTGGTACTAAATTAGAATTGGCGAGTAACACACGCGGTGCATCAGCATGTGATTGAAAAACGGCAACAGGTTTTCCTGACTGAATCATCAAGGTTTGATCGTTTTCTAGCTGTTCTAATTCACGCACAATCGCATGATAGCTCTCCCAATTTCGCGCGGCTTTACCTATTCCACCATAAACAACGAGTTCATCTGGATTTTCTGCAACATCTGGATCTAAATTATTCATTAACATGCGGAGCGCTGCTTCTTGCACCCATCCTTTTGTCTTTAATTCCTTCCCGTGTGGTGCTTTAATTGACTTTACCATTAAATGACCTCCTTACGTTTTGAATCATCCTTTAACCATGTTGTTAGAGCTTCAATGTCGTATGAAAATGGTCGGTCTTCGGTAATCGAAGGAACGATTTCTCTTGCTTCATCCAATAATTGGCGCGTCCTCTGAGCCATTCGGTTAACGCCCTTCACCTCGACTGCCTCCATCGCACAAATTAACTCAATCGCTAAAACACGCTGGACATTATGAGTAATCTGTTGCGCATGACGAGCGGCAATCGTCCCCATACTCACATGATCTTCTTGATTCGCAGATGACGGAATCGAATCCACACTGGCGGGATGGGCTAATGTCTTATTTTCCGAGACGAGGGACGCTGCTGTATATTGCATGATCATCGCTCCAGATTGTAACCCTGGCTCAGGGCTTAAAAATGGCGGTAAATCATTGAGTTGCGGATTAACCAATCGTTCAATTCGTCTTTCAGCGATATTAGCAATTTCTGAAACGCCTATCTTTAATAAGTCCATGGCAATCGCAATCGGCTGCCCATGGAAATTACCACCTGAGACAACATCGCCATTTTCAAAAATGAGTGGATTGTCTGTCGCTGCATTGATTTCTATTTCTAACTTATCCCGAACATAATCAAGCGTTTGCCAAGAAGCTCCGTGAACCTGTGGCAGACAACGGATTGTATAGGCATCTTGAACACGTTTTTCGCCTTGTGATGTTGTTAATTGACTGTCTTGTAATAGATCTCGCATTCTTCTAGCAACAGCGGTTTGTTCATCATAACCACGCGCTAAATGGATGCGTTCATCAAACGCGTCAATAACCGCCTCGAGACCTTCCATTGTCATCGCAGCTATTTGTTCAGATTGTTTGAGCAATCGCTCGGCTTGTAAATACGTTTGCACACCCATTGCTGTCATGGCTTGCGTACCATTAATTAAAGCTAATCCTTCTTTGGCTTGTAAGTTAATAGGTTGTATGTCATGTTGTTTTAAAACCCCTCTAGCTGGTTGACGTCCCTCTTCTGTAAACACCTCCCCATCACCAAGTAACACTAGTGCCAAATGAGCAAGTGGCGCTAAGTCACCGCTCGCACCTAACGATCCCTGTGACGGGATAACAGGGGTGATCTGTCTATTGAGTAATTGACAAAGTGTTTCAACGACAACTGGACGTACGCCTGAGTAACCTTTTAATAAGGCATTCGCACGTAATAAGACCATCGTTCGACTTACCGATTCTGAAAATGGTTCACCCACACCGCAAGCATGCGAATAGATCAAATGTTTTTGTAGATCATCTAAATCGGTTTCATCAATTTCCACATCACTAAACTTACCGAATCCTGTATTAATACCATACAATTTTTGATGACCGGCTAACGCCTCTTCAACATGAGCGCGACTTTTCATTAGACGGGTATAAGCATCACTTGAAATAGCAACGGGTTCAGCGTTTCGCACGATTTTCTCAATATCCTCTAATGTCAGATCATACCCATTTAACTCAACGGTCATATCATCACCTCCAACACATAATAAAAGGGGACTTATTCTTAGACACACTAAGAATAAGCCCCCTATTCGCTAATGACTTATGGGCTTCATTTATATATGATTAATTCCTAAACCAGCTGTTTCATGTTCTAAACCACGCACTGGCGCACCAATCGTCCCGTATAAAGCAACGGCAATCCATTCACCTTCAGCCCTATTTTCATAGGCTACACCACGGACGATGACAAATTTGAGTCCAACTGTCCGCATCACGTCACCAAGTTGCGCTTGTCCACGCGTCACACCTTGTACGGCTTCTAAAATCGCATGATAAAGGGCGTGCATTTCACGGTATAAGGATTCATCAATTAATCCCTGGCGCTTAGCTGCGGTTTCGATGGCTGAAACAACCTTTTGTAATTCCATTGATCCTGTCTTACCTAAACACGTCTGATAATCAGCGGCCTCGATTGTTTCGACTAACGCTTCTTGCTCTTCACTAGTGGCTAATACTAATTGAAGCGCTGACTTGCCAATCGGCCGATGAGGTTGGTCAACCATTCACAACACCATCATTTCATTCAATTTTCATCTAAAATTGTAAAACAATTTCGAAAATAAGTCAATGTAAACTAAAACGCTATTCGATGAGGTCATCAAATAGCGTTTCAATCTATACCTATTCATTATTCTTTGTGATTATGCGTTGGATCCCAAGGGAAGTCGGCACCAAAACGTTCAGCCAACATTTTTGATTCTTTACGGCGTTTTTTACGGTAATCCGCACGTTCAGCCGCTCCTGCATTTAGCCATTTCTCTTCACTGGATTCAGGATAAACAGGCGGTACTTCAAGTGGTGTACCATCTTCACCAACTGCAACCATTGTTAAGAACGCTGTGGTACAAACAGTACGCTCACCTGTTAATAAATTTTCTGTGATGGCTTTAACAAACACTTCCATTGACGTTGTCGATGTCCACGTCACAAATGCTTCTAAACAAATGGTGCTACCCTCTTCCACTGGGACTAAGAAGTCGACAGAGTCTGTTGAAGCTGTCACAACTGGTGTGCGTGCATGACGAGTTGCGGCGATTGCTGCTACATCATCCATATAACGCATGAGCTGGCCACCAAATAATGTGCCGTGGCCGTTCGTATCTGGTGGTAGGACGAACGAATTTTTGACCGTTAATGATTGAATACACGGTTTCGCTTCCATGATCATCACCCTTTATCTATAAATTTAGTTGAATATCACTTTATATTCTGTCGCCTAATGTGGCGAAAACCGTTCATATTATATCACGCGTAAGCTTCTTTGACACGTATAATACTCAGTTAAACAAAAAGGTTTGCAGGGAATCCCCACAAACCTTTTTTAAATTAATCTTTCTTTTTGATTCCTTGTTCTTCTGCTAATCGTTTGGCGACTTTTACGGAGTCCCAAACAGGTGGTAATAGTAAGAGCGAGACTGGAACGGCAGACACAACGATAAAGTTCTGTAACATACCGATACTGTCACCACTACCATCACCAATTGCAATAAGCGTAGCTGCTACTGCACCGAAAATAAGGGCCCAGAAGACTCGAACATATTTGCTCGGTTCATCATTACCTGTTATAGCAACGGCTGATGCATATGACATAGAGTCAGTTGTTGTCGCAACGAACACGACCGTAATAATCAAGAAGCAAACAGCCAAGAATGAACTAAATGGCAATTGTTCTAATATGGCTGCAACTGCAGCTTCTTGACCAACATTATTAAGCGGATCGGAAATAACACCTGGATTGTCCATTTCAAATGATAGTCCAGAGCCACCTAATGTCGCAAACCAGAAGTTACTGACTAATGGCGCCATAATCGCCACTGCGACAACAAGTTCACGGATTGTACGACCGCGAGAAATACGAGCGATAAAGATCGCCATCATTGGTCCGAAACCAATGAACCAACCCCAGAAGAAAACGGTCCACCAGCTTAACCATGCGCCATCACCACGAGTTAAACTCATCATTAAGAAGTTTTGCATTTGGAATGCCTCAGCTGTGATGAAAGCATCTAATATAAACATTGTCGGACCGATAATTAAAATAATAATCATTAAGACGATCGCAAACCCAACGTTAAATCGGCTTAATAACTGGATCCCTCGATCAACACCCGAGATAGCTGAAATACTCGCAATGGTTACAAGAATAATAATAAACGAAATTTGTGTAAACAATGTACTTGGAACACCGAATACATCTTCAAAAGCATATGCGGCTTGAATACCTAAGAAGCCAATTGCACCAATTGTACCTGCTGCAACAGCAATAATTGATGTGACATCGGCTAAAACACCCCATATATTAAAACGACGGAAAATCTTATCGCCAAATACGGGATATAACATCGTTCTTGGCTTAAGTGGCATACCTTTATGGTAGTGTGCATACATAATGACAATGGTTGCAACAGTACCTAATATCGCCCATGCTGAGAAGCCCCAGTGGAAAAAGGCTTGTGCTAAACCTGGTACAACACGATTCCACTCACTCAATCCTTCTTCAGCAAATAATGGCGGTGTAGTCACATAGTGAGAAATCGGTTCACTTGAAGCCCAAAATACGCCACCTGCTGCCAATAACGTTGTTGTAATCATTGCAATCCAACGAAAATTACTATATTGGGCCTCTTCTTTATTACCTAAACGAACACGACCGTAGCGTGAAAACATTAAAATTAAACTAACAATTAACGTGGCAAGCATTAGTAGTTGCCAGAATAAACCGAAATACTTAGCGGAAAAATCAAATGATTTATTAACCGCTGTTGACGCGAAATCGGGAGTGAAAAACGCTAAAATAAGAAATAATAACAAGAATCCTCCACTGATCGCAAATGGACCCCATTGCGTCCCTGTTCCTAAGTATTCTTCGGAATAGTATTTTTTCTTCATCCTTGTCCTCCTGTAATTTTGGTGAATTGTGTGCTGTGTCTTTTTTGTGACATGTTTTTTACACAATTATTCTTAAATTTTAGTCTAATCGAGTTTATTCGTCAAAAATTTTATAGCAAAGTGATTTAGGCAAAACGTGCGAATTTTAAAGCTGTCGATAGCTGACCTATAGTATGTCGCTCTATTTATCCTCTTGTCTTGTTATTTGCTACTTTTTAGAAGTTATGAGGATTATGGCTAATTTTTTTGAGCAATAAATAATCCCCACGAGCTAATTACACTCGTGGGGAGAATAAATTAGTCTAACACTAGCTTTTGTTTGAGCTGGGTTAGCATATCTTCTGTCATTTTGTTGAGGTCATAGTCAATGGTGAAATCCCATTCGTCTTTTGCGGCTTTAGAGTCAATTGAGTTTGGCCAACTATCAGCAATGGCTTGGCGTACTGGATCGACATCATAATCCAATTCAAACTCTGGGATATGTTGTTGAATTGCCCGTGCAAAATCTTCTGGTGCAGCACTCATGGCTGTCACGTTATAGGCATTTCGATTTTTGAGACGAGCGGGATCCGCTTCCATCAAATCAATAATGGCCTTAACAGCATCTGGCATATACATCATATCCATGTAAGTACCTGCTGCTATATAAGATGTATATCGACCTTGTTTTAACGCTTCATAATACATTTCGACCGCATAATCTGTTGTTCCGCCACCTGGTTCTGTATCATATGAAATCAATCCAGGGAAACGAACGCTTCTCGTATCAACGCCAAATCGTTCAAAATAATAGTCACACAGTAACTCACCAGCGACTTTATTCACCCCATACATTGTTGTTGGACGTTGCACTGTTAATTGTGGTGTTTGATCTTTTGGTGTGGTTGGACCAAATGCACCAATCGAGCTTGGTGTGAAGAATTTAGCTTCACGTTTTCTGGCTACTTCAAGTGCATTCATGAGTCCATTCATATTGAGATCCCATGCCAACTGCGGATTATTCTCAGCTTTAGCAGATAATAACGCGGCCAAGTGAATAATCGTATCAACTTCATAATGATCTGCTATGCCCTGCATCGCATCACCATCTGTGACATCAAGTGTTTCGAATGGACCACTTGTCACAACAGGATGGTCAGCTTCTCGTATGTCCGTTGCAATCACCTGCTGATGACCATAACGTTCACGTAATGCCATCGTTAATTCCGAACCAATTTGACCTAAAGATCCGGTAATTAATATTTTATTCATCTCCGGTTCTCCTCCCGTTATGTTCTACTTCTCGATTAGATGACCCCTAATTCTTTACCGACTTTTTCATAGATCTTAATCGCTTGATCTAACATGTCTTTGGTATGAGCTGCTGTCGGCATATTACGTACACGCCCTGTTCCTCGTGGTACTGTTGGGAAGACGATTGCTTTCGCATAAACGCCTTCTTCGTTTAACCGTTTACTAAATTGTTGCGTCGTTTTTTCATCCCCAATAATACATGGCGTGATCGGTGTTTCACTTTGGCCAATATCAAATCCTAATTCTTTAAGGCCTGCTTTTAAGTAATTGCCGTTTTCCCACATTTGATCGTAAAGATCTGTCGATTCCATTAATAAATCAATCGCTTTGCGCGACGCTGCAACGTCTGCTGGCGATAATGATGTTGAGAATAAGAACGGACGAGAGCGGACTTTAAGCCAGTCGATTAGTTCTTGTTTACCCGCAACATAACCGCCGACAACGCCGATCGCTTTCGATAATGTGCCCATTTGGAAGTCAATTTTATCTTGTAAGCCGAAATGCTTCACTGTTCCTGCACCTTTACCAAGAACACCTGAACCGTGCGCATCATCGACATAAGTAATCAAGTCAAATTCTTCAGCAACATCAACAATTTCCGGTAACTTCGCAATGTCACCGTCCATAGAGAAGACACCGTCTGTAATGACCATCACTTTATTGTATTGACCAGATTCTGTTGCTTCTTTCGCCTTCTGACGTAAATCCTCCATATTACTGTGTTCAAAAGGAATAATCTTTGCCTTTGATAGGCGACAACCATCAATGATCGAAGCATGGTTTAATGAATCGGATAATATCGCATCATTTTTATCCATTACAGCTGAAATCGCTGCCATGTTGCAATTAAACCCTGATTGATACGCAATCGCTGCTTCTGTTCCTTTAAATTCTGCAATTTTCTCTTCTAATTTCACGTGCAAGTCTAGCGTACCATTGATTGTACGAACTGCACCTGCACCGACACCGTGTGAATCAACGGCATCTTTAGCAACTTCTTTCAAACGTTCATCCGTCGCTAAACCTAGGTAGTTATTCGATGATAAGTTAATCAGTTTTTGACCGTCAATTGTTATTTCAGGACCGTTCGCACCATCAACAGGGTCGATTTCATTGTAAAGTCCTTGATCTTTTAAATCTTGTAAGTTTTGTTGTAAAAATTGATCTAATGTTTCACTTGGCATAATGTCCCTCCTAAGCTAGTTTCACTCCATACATATGATAACATGTTTTGTTTTTTTGTGGGTTATAAATTGAGTCCCCACTTTAATCAGTTTTTAGCGCCATAAGCTTTAGCTTTAGCTATTCCGTAAATGAGATACGAAGTAATTTGTACATAAAAAAAGCAGGAAGTTTTTAACTCCCTGCTTCTATAACCATTAGCCACGTACTGCTGATGTGTCTTTGGTTGGTTGGTGCACGCCTGCTTCAATGTCCTTCATATAGTGACATGCAGCTACGTGACCATCTTGCATATAATCTTCATTTCTTAATTCCGGTGTCTCTTCTGCACATTTTTCTGTCGCAAATGGACAACGTGTGTGGAAGCGGCAACCTTTTGGCGGATCCATTGGTGACGGTACATCACCTTGTAAGAAAATACGATCTGTTTTCTTCTCTGGATCTGGTACTGGAATCGCTGATAATAATGCTTTTGTATAAGGATGTTGTGGGTTTTCGAAAATGGATTTCGTATCACCCATCTCAACAATCTTACCAAGATACATGACAATAATACGATCAGAAATGTGACGAACGACACCTAAGTCATGGGCAATGAATAAGTAAGTCAAGTTCATCTCATTCTGGAATTTCTTAAGCAAGTTTAACACTTGTGCTTGAATCGATACGTCTAGTGCTGATACAGCTTCGTCACAGACGATTAGTTTCGGGTTTACTGAAAGAGCACGTGCAATACCGATACGTTGACGTTGACCACCTGAGAATTCGTGAGGGAAACGATCAACTTGGTGTGGTTGTAGACCAACTGTTTCCATTAATTCTGCAATCTTTTCATTACGCTCATCTTGCGGTATAACTTTTTGAATTTCCATTGCTTCGTTTAATGTTTGGCGTACTGTCATACGCGGATTTAATGAAGCATATGGGTCTTGGAATATGATCTGTAAGTCTTTACGCATATCGCGCATTTCTTTTTTACTCATCGAAAGTAAATCTTGTCCGTCAAACTCAACTGTTCCGTCAGTTGGGTCATCAAGTCTTAAAATTGCACGACCAGTTGTTGACTTACCACAACCTGACTCCCCTACTAAACTGACTGTTTCACCTTCATAGATATTGAAGGAAATATCGTCAACCGCTTTAACATGGTTCACAGTTCTTCCTAAAATGCCTCCCTTAATCGGGAAGTATTGTTTTAAATTATTGATCTTTAGTAGTTCTTGCTTCTGGCTCATATACTTTCACCTCCGGATCGCCGTCCCATTCATCAGTGTAAATCCAGCAACGAACTTGTTCTTCATCACCAATATCCTCAAGATCTGGTAATTTCTCATGACATAAGTCCGTCGCAAATGGGCAACGCGGCGCAAATCGACACCCTACTGGCATCTCATGTGGCGCTGGTACTGTACCATGAATTGGCTCTAATTCTTCTTGGTCAACATCACTACGCGGTAGAGAGTTTAAAAGTCCAACCGTGTATGGATGACGTGGATTTTTGAACAGTGTGTTAACATCTGCATACTCTACGACTTTACCACAGTACATAACCGCAACATAATCGCATGTTTCAGCAACGACACCTAGATCGTGGGTAATCATAATAATAGACATATCAAATTCATCTTGTAATTCTTTTAATAACTCTAAAATTTGGGCCTGAATCGTTACATCAAGTGCTGTTGTTGGTTCGTCAGCAACTAATAATTCAGGATCACAAGCAAGAGCCATCGCGATCATCACACGTTGACGCATCCCACCTGACAATTCAAATGGATATTGTGTAACACGACTACGTGGAGAAGGAATTCCGACAAGTTCAAGTAATTCAACAGCTTTTTCTGTCCCTGCTTCTTTACCTAAACCACGGTGAATTTTTAACGCTTCACGTAATTGTTGCCCCACTGTATAAACCGGGTTCAACGATGTCATCGGCTCTTGGAAAATCATCGAAATTTGGTTACCACGGATTTTACGCATTTGATTATCATTATATTTTAATAAGTTATCGCCTTTAAAATTAATCTCGCCACCCACAATTTTACCTGGAGAATCAATTAATTGAAGGATCGATAACGCACTAATACTTTTACCTGACCCGGACTCACCTACGATTCCCAATGTTTTACCTTTAGGAACGTCGAAAGTGACGCCATCAACAGCTTTTACTTCATTACCTTCTACGAAGAAAGACGTTCGTAGATCATTAACTTCTAAAATTGTTTCTTGGCTCATCTTGTTACACCTCGCTTTCTATCATTAATCGTTAAGATCAATTCGCTTATTAAGGAATTTATACGAAATATCGACAATTAAGTTTACGACAACGAAGACAACGGCAATAATAAGAATACATGCCTGAACAACCGGGAAGTCACGTTGTATAATTGAATCGACTAGTAAACGTCCCATACCGTTAATCGCAAAGACTGATTCTGTTAACACAGCACCTGCTAATAAAGCACCGAATTGTAAACCAGCTACGGTAACAACTGGGATTAAAGCATTTTTTAGTGCGTGTTTATAGATAATAACACGTTTTTTAACACCTTTGGCACGAGCTGTTCGAATGTAATCCTGTGAGATGACATCAAGCATACTCGAACGCGTCATACGAGCGATAATAGCCGCACCTGCTGTACCGAGTGAAATAACTGGTAAGACAATGCTAGAAGGACCTTCCCATCCTGTTGGTGGGAACCAACCAAGATTAACAGCAAACCATTGGATCAACATTAAACCTAACCAGAAGTTCGGCATCGAAAGTCCGAATAACGCTATAATCATAATGGTAATATCTGAGATTGAATACTGACGTACTGCTGAAATAATACCTGCTAATAAACCCATAAAGATACTTAAAATCGTGGAATAGATTGATAGTTCTAGGGTCACTTTAAATTTGGGCCAAACTTCATCTGCTACCGGTGTATTATAGCGCATTGAAGTTCCTAAATCACCCTGAACAACACCGGAAATATAATCCCAATACTGTACTGGGAGAGGATCATTTAAACCTAAACTTTCTTCAATTTGTTCGATTGTATCAGGTGGTGCACTTTCACCAGCCATCAACTGAGCCGGGTTACCCGGAGTTAGGTGCATTAAAGAGAACACTAGAATTGATACACCGAGTAATACCGGAATCAGCTGCAACACTCGACGAATTATATATACAGTCATCTTGTTTGCACCTCTTTCCTATTTTTTCATTTTCGGGTCTAACGCATCACGTAAACCGTCACCGAAAATATTAAATGCCAACACGACAATGACGATTGCCATACCAGGGAAAAACGCAATATGTCCTGCGTCACGCATATAGCTTCGACCATCGTTTAACATGGCACCCCACTCTGGTTGAGGTGGCTGTGCACCCATACCTAAGAATGATAGACCCGCTGCTGTTAGAATCGCTGTTGCAATATAAAGTGTCGCATTAACAATCACTGGTGATAGAACGTTTGGTAGGATGTGTTTGAAAATAATGCGTCCATCTCCAGCTCCCAATGCTTTAATCGCATCGACATATTCAAGATTTTTCGCAGCTAATGTAGAACCACGAATAATTCTGGCAAATCCAGGGATAGCATAAATCGCAACGGCAATTGTTACGTTAACTAAACTACCACCTAGAATACTAACGATAGCTAAAGCTAATAGAATACCAGGGAATGCAAGTAGAATATCAATGAAACGCATAATAACGGCGTCAATTTTACCACCGTAATACCCCGCAATAATACCAATTGGAATCCCCATTGCTGCTCCCATAAAGACAGAAGCAAAACCAATTCCTAACGTTAGTTTCATACCATGAATAATTCTAGTAAAGATATCACGACCTAAGTGGTCTGTCCCAAACCAGTGTTCTGCTGATGGTCCAGCGAACTTGTTAATAACATCTGTATCAGATGGATCTGTCGATAACATCCACGGTCCAATAATTGAAAAGATAACTAATATTAAAATCGTGTAAAATCCGATTAAGGCAGGAACGTTCTTTTTCAAACGTCGATAAAAGTCTTTCGCCGCTTTAACACGAGGATTTTCGACTTTTGGTTGAGTAGGCGCTGCCTCTACTTGTTGATTCGACATAGTATATACCCCCTTTTAACTTCATAACCTATTATTTTCTTTGATGATCTAACCGATTAACTTAAGCAGAATCTTCCATTATATTGTTCAGAGCGTAAATATTACAAATTTCATAAATAGTGCAAAAATTTCGGTTGGACAATCATCATTTTAACACAATTGTAAGCGCTTCAGTAACAACAGTTTTTGGAAAGCTTGTTCGGCGAGTCTACTTTCTTCTTAACTATCATAAACGTATCTTCAAATCCTGACAAGAATTTACCTTGAATTAAGTCTATTCTGAATAATGCTACAATAATAACTTTATTCATTAAACCTGATATTTATCCATATTATTATACTGAAACTGCATGCTAAATAATATTTTAGATTAAATATAACCTTGCTAATAGTTTGAAAATGGTTTATAGTATCTTTGAGAGCTTACCTAAAAATTTAATTTAGGTTCGACTCATTAAAAACAATTTTTCAAGGGGGTAACACAAGCATGAAGTCAAACAAAACACTTTGGCTCGTAGCTGCAATGCTAGTTCTTTCACTATTTCTAGCAGCTTGTGCTGGTGGCGGATCCGACGATGAAGGCGGTTCAGGCGACGAAGGCTCAAGCGAAGATTCAAGCAGTGATGAAGGAAGTAGTGACGAAGGAAGCAGTGACGAAGAAGCTTCTGGTTCAGGCGGTAACGATCTAGAAGTTGCAATGGGAGCAGACATTGTATCTTTAGATCCGCACGGTAACAACGACGTTCCATCAAGTAACGTCCGTAGTAATATTTACGAAACACTTGTAACACAGAATGATGATATGGAGGTTCAGGAAGGTCTTGCAACTGATTGGGAACAAGTTGATGACACAACTTGGTCATTCACACTACGTGAAGGCGTTATGTTCCATGACGGTACTGAATTTACAGCGTCTGCTGTAAAAGCAAACCTTGATCGTATACTTGACCCAGCACAGGCGTCTCCACGTACTTTCCTTTATGAAATGATTACAGATGTTTCAGTTGAAGGAGACTATGAAGTTCAAATCACAACTGAATATCCATTCGCTCCACTACTTGCACACCTTGCTCACGATGCTGGTGGTATGATTAGTGAAGAAGTGATCGATGCTGACTACGAAAATGCTTTATCAGAAGCTGAAGAAGTAGATATGTCAGTCGAAGAGTATTATGAATTACGCGCTGAAGGCGGTAGCGAATTTGAAGAGGTTTCAGGAGAAATCACTGAATTCGTCGGTACTCACGTACAAGAGAATCCTTATGGTACAGGTTACTACAAATTCGATTCTCGTACATCAGGTGAATCAACGACTTTAACACGCTATGAAGATTACTGGGGTGAACCTGCAACGCTTGATAGTGTAACATTCAAAGTTGTTCCAGAACCTGGTGCACGTCTAGCAGAACTAGAAACAGGCGAGTCACACATTGCGGATATTACACCAACGCAAAAATCTAACGTTGAAGAAGGCGAAGGCATGCGCGTAGAACAAGTGCCATCAGTCAGTCTTTCTTATATCGGTTTTAACATGCAAAAAGAGCCATTCGATAACAAGAAAGTTCGCCAAGCAATTAACTTAGCAATTAACCAGGAAGAAGTTATTGAAGGTATTTATCAAGGTAATGGTACAGTTGCGACTGGCCCTCTAGCTCCTGGCGTATTCGGTTATGACGATAGCGTTGAAGGTTTAGGTTATGAGCCAGATCGTGCACAAGAACTATTAAACGAAGCTGGTTATGAAGATGGCTTCGAAACAACACTTTGGACGAACGACAACGAATCACGTGTTGAAACAGCTGTTTACGTGCAAGACGTACTAAGTGAATACAACATTGATGTTGAAGTACAAGAATTAGAATGGGGTACTTACTTAGAGCGTACGGCTAACGGTGAACACGACATGTTCGTTCTAGGTTGGTCAACTGTTACTGGTGATGCTGACTATGGTCTATACGCACTATTCCATTCAAGCGCAGTAGGTTCAACAGGTAACCGTTCTTTCGTAGAAAATGAAGAGCTTGACCAATTACTTGATGAAGGTCGTCGCGAAACAGACGAAGAAAAACGTAAAGAAATTTATTCAGAAGCACAAACGCTTCTAGCTGATATTGCTCCAATGGTTTACATTCACCACCAAGATCACCTTAAAGGTGTAAGAGAGAATGTAGAAAACTACTCTGTAGACCCATTAGGTATCCATCAGCTTAAGAACGTTGAAATTACTAACTAAGTAACCAACGACCTAAAAAAGGCTGGCCATTGCGCCAGCCTTTTTTTATGGCTCTAAAATATTTGTTGGGGTAGATACACAATTTAGCGTGAAGGTTTGATGGTGGCCGTTGGCATCATGTGATCCGCTTACGGTGGATGCTTG
>NZ_JAASRU010000006.1 GCF_011761495.1 Alkalibacillus almallahensis
TTTCTTCATTTCGTCTCCGCTTCCTTCCTATTAACAAATAAGAAGAAAAACGAATTGACGACAGGCTATTTTGTTTAGTTTTCAAGGTTCGATGTATTTATATGGTGGGCCTGAGTGGACTTGAACCACCGACCTCACGCTTATCAGGCGTGCGCTCTAACCGAACTGAGCTACAGGCCCATATATGGAGCGGGTGATGGGAATCGAACCCACAACATCAGCTTGGAAGGCTGAGGTTTTACCATTAAACTACACCCGCAAGATCTATTATCTATAAATGGTGCGCCCGAGAGGAGTCGAACCCCTAGCCTCTTGATCCGTAGTCAAACGCTCTGTCCAATTGAGCTACGGGCGCTTATTGCGACAACCACTATAATATCAAATATAATAAGTGATTGCAAGGATAAAATTAAGTTTGTTAAATGGTGCGGCCGAGAGGATTTGAACCTCCACGGGGAAAACCCCACTAGGCCCTCAACCTAGCGCGTCTGCCGTTCCGCCACGGCCGCAAGTGATAGGCTTAGAAAGTTCAATAGATCCTCTTAGAATGACCTTACCCTTATTCTATAAAATCAATCTATTGATTAAAAGACATAAAAAAAGACTTAATTTCATTTATTGAATTGTAAAAAATATTGGCTGGGCCAGTAGGATTCGAACCTACGCATGACGGCACCAAAAGCCGTTGCCTTACCGCTTGGCCATGGCCCAACGTAATATAAAATGGCGGTCCGGACGGGACTCGAACCCGCGACCTCCTGCGTGACAGGCAGGCATTCTAACCAACTGAACTACCGGACCAAGTGACCCGTACGGGATTCGAACCCGTGTTACTGCCGTGAAAGGGCAGTGTCTTAACCACTTGACCAACGGGCCATTTTAATGGCGGAGAAGGAGGGATTTGAACCCTCGCGCCGCTTACGCGACCTGCACCCTTAGCAGGGGTGTCCCTTCAGCCACTTGGGTACTTCTCCATGGCTCCAGCGGCAGGATTCGAACCTGCGACCAATCGGTTAACAGCCGATTGCTCTACCTCTGAGCTACGCTGGAATATTTTCAAAGTGTGAATTGGCTCAATGCAGAAATTATTATAAATTGTTTCGCCATTCATGTAAAGTGTTTTTTTACATTTTATTTCGTTTTCAATGTTGCTATTTCATGGTGTAAAACGCTGACGTTTTTCAGCGACATTTAGTATCATATAACATCTTTATTTTCCTGTCAATTAGTTAAAAAGAAAATAGTATATTTTCGAGTGAACTTTTTGCTCCGTATTTTTGACAGCTTTCATAATGTATCATTTAACTAAAATGATTGTCAATCACCTGAAACCAATTGTTTAATACGGCCTCCACACTTACCACAACGATATTGTTGTGTGTTAACTCGTCTCTTTCGTTCAAAGATTAAATCGCAATCTGTACATTTATATTGTAGTCGCTGCTTACTCACTTCTGATGGAAGCTGTTCACAAAACCGCGGGGAATCTGTTTGTTTCATTAGCTCACGGAATTCGTGACTACGATGATGAAATGGTTTGCCTTCAATATGTAGGTGATAATGGCAAAGCTCGTGTTTAATAATACCAATCAATGCATCTTCCCCTAGCTCACCTAAGTATTTGGGGTTAATTTCGATGGTACGAGTCTTAGGAACATAACGTCCACCTGTCGTTCGGAGTCTGCTGTTAAAGATAATGTGATCTTTGAATGGTTTTTGAAAATAGCGATTAGATAAATCAACTGTGAGTTTGTGCAATCTATGTTCGTCCAAGGAAAATCACTCTTTTCTAGAATTATCATCTTTATATAACCTACATATAATAGAATAAAACGATTGTAGGTGATGTTTATGCCTAATTGGTTACAGCTACAATTACAACGCGCTTTCGCCAATAAAAATAAACGGCAAATAGTGACACTCAATCAATGTTGGTACTATTATAAACTTGATATAGAATAAACCTGCGAACATCCCCGTGCTCGCAGGTCCATTCAAATTAACTTGTCATCGGAATCATCGTTAGGGCAATGCGCTGTCGTTTCTCATCGACTTCTTCAATCCATACAGTGACGATATCACCAACTGCTACCACATCTAACGGATTACGGACAAACTGATTAGACAGTTTTGATACGTGAACTAATCCATCTTGTTTCACGCCAATATCCACAAATGCACCGAAATCCACAACATTCCGTACTGTTCCTTGTAACTCCATCCCCTGTTCTAAGTCTTCCATGGATAAAACATTCGTTTTCAGTAAAGGTTTGGGCAGTTCATCACGCGGGTCACGATTTGGTTTTTTCAAATCTTCTACAATATCTTGTAATGTTAAACGACCAACATCTAAACCTTCACCTAATTGCTCTAATGATTTTTCGCCTAATGTTTGGCGAATCTCTTCTGTTCCAATGGCTTCTACCGTCATATCATTATTAGCTAATAATTGTTTTGTCACATCATAACTTTCAGGGTGAATGGATGTGCGGTCAAGTGGTTGATTGCCGTCCAAAATTCTTAAGAAACCAATCGCTTGCTCATATGTTTTATCACCTAGACGCGGTACTTTCTTGATCTGTTTGCGATCTGAAAACCGTCCATTTTCTTCACGATAAGCGACGATATTATTGGCAACTGTTTTATTTAAGCCTGAAATATATTGTAGTAATGAAGATGACGCTGTATTTACGTTAACACCCACTTGGTTTACTGCTGTTTCAACAACAAATTGTAGGGAGTTCGCCAGCTTCTTCTGACTAACATCGTGTTGATACTGACCTACACCGATTGATTTCGGATCAATTTTAACAAGCTCACTTAATGGATCTTGCACGCGTCTTGCAATCGAAACCGCTGAACGTTCTTCAACTTGTAAGTCAGGAAACTCTTCCCGGGCTAATTTTGACGCTGAATACACACTCGCGCCCGCTTCATTTACGATTAAATAAGCGACATCTAGATTATGCTTTTGAATCACATCAGCAATGAACTGTTCCGTCTCACGTGAAGCTGTCCCATTCCCAATCGCAATTAATTCGATCGGATATTTATTTAAAAACTGCAACACTTTCTTCTCGGCACCTTCTACATCTTTCTTAGGCGCTGTAGGATACATGACATCTACTTCTTGCATTTGTCCTGTATCTTCGACGACTGACAACTTACAACCTGTACGAAAAGCCGGATCAACGCCTAGAATTGTTTTACCTTTTAATGGTGGCTGCAAGAGTAAGTTGCGTAAGTTCTTCGCAAAAATATCAATAGCATGCTCTTCAGCATCGTCCGTTAAAGACGTACGGATATCACGCTCGATCGATGGTTGGATTAAACGTTTATAACTATCTTGAATCGCTTCGTCAATGAGTTGTGCCTCTTCTGTATCTTGATTACGAATAACCGCTCGTTTAAGATAATCCAACACTTTATCCGCAGGTGGCTCAATTGATACTTTTAGGACTTTTTCTTTTTCGCCACGATTTACTGCCAACACGCGGTGAGGCACGATTTTACGAATAGGCTCTTCATATTCGTAGTACATCTGATAAATCTCTTGTTCGTCTTCGGCGTTCTTCTTCAACTCAGTTTGAAGTAACCCATGATGGTATGTAAATGCACGAATATCATCACGGAATGCCGGTTCATCCGAAATCCACTCAGCTATAATGTCATTAACACCTTGAATGACAGCATCCACATCAGGCAACTCATTTTCCTCAGAAAGAAAACTCTCTGCCTCCTGGCGTACATTCATACCTTGTTGTGCCCATACTTTTAATGCCAGTGGCTCAAGACCTTTTTCCTTGGCAATCGTCGCGCGAGTCCGTCGTTTTTGCTTATAAGGGCGGTATAAATCTTCCACTCGCTGCAGTTTTGTTGCTTTCATAATGTCTTGTTTTAATTCATCAGTTAGCTTTCCTTGTTCGTTTATTAAACGAATGACTTCTTCTTTTCTTTCGTGTAATTGTTCTTGGTAATCGTAAGTTTCTTGAATCGCTTGGATTTCTGTTTCATCTAATCCTTTAGTTTGTTCTTTACGGTAACGGGCGATAAACGGGACCGTATTGCCGTCTGATAATAATTGAACAACGGTTTGAACAATCGATTGATCTAGTTTTACTTGTTTTGAAACAACATCGATTAGTTGTGTTTTAACTTCTGTCACGTTCGTCTTCCTCCTCAAATCATAATCCTTTTAAAGTATAACAAAAATCAACGCACATCACATATAGGCCTATAATACAAGGTTTTGTCAAAGTCCGTTGTTGTTATTGTGAATCGCTTTCGGTGGACGCTTTCCACGGGCACGGCTCGAGCCAGGCAACTACATCGAGTAAGCTTCCTTGGAACTTGCACCGAGAAAGCATGCTTCGAAGCTTTGCTAGAAGACGCAGGTGCATCCCTCGGCAACTAAAGGATCTTCGGCTAAATACCGGACGTCCTGTCCGAACGCCGAAGTGACCCACATCCTGTGGGCCTCTGGGGGTCTCGAGACACGTGCTGTTCCCGTAGGAGTCGCCACCTACGCTCATCACAATACAACAACTAAGCATTTACCTTAATATTTCTAATCAACGTTAAGATTTAACAGAGACTAATACAAAAAAAGAGGCAGCACTCTGCTACCTCTTTTTAGCCAAGATACTTCATGGCTATTAATGTTGTATCATCTTCCATATACTCATCTTGTTGTAAGTTAAACCATTCCACTGTTAAATCCATTGAATTCTGATTGTAGAATTCCTTTGTTAATTGTTGTTCGTTAACACCATCTGAAAACATAAAGAATAAGGCACCTGGTTCAAGTGGTTTGGTATGAACATGAACTGGTGCATCCACACCTGATAGATAACCAGGAACTGGGATATTCCGTTGTTTTTTACCTTCAGCATTCACCATAAAAACACTGATATTCCCGACTAAAGCATAAGAAAAAGTGTTTTCATGGTAATTGATTTTCAACAACCCTAAAACACAACCACGTAATTCTTGGCCGAATAAAACATGATTTGCTTTTTCTATAATCTGTTCTAAAGGCTCATCATGATGGTGTTTAATGACTTCAATGACAGCATCTGCTGATTTCTTTGCAATCTCACCACTGCCTAACCCATCTGACAGGGCACAGAAAAAACCATCTTCTGTTTCGTGATAAAAAAAAGAGTCACCTGAGTGATAGTTACCTTTCTTCGGTTTTTGAAAAGTCGCAACCTCCATACGGTCTCGCTTTTCAATCAAAATAAAACCTCCAAGTCTTCTTCACTCATTGACTCTCTTAATTTCCTTAAGGCACGTCTTTGCAGGCGTGATACGTGCATTTGCGATAAGCCTAATCGTTCACCAGTTTCTTTTTGGCTTAAATTCTCAAAGTACGTACATTCAAGGATTTCACGTTCACGATCACTCAATAATGGTAACATCTTTTCTATAAGCAATTTATGGTCGATTTGTTCATAACCTTCATCTTGTTGCCCTACAAGATCCAATATCGTCACTGTACTACCATCCGCATCAGCTTCAATTTGTCTATCAGTTGATAGTGCATTGTAGCTTTTGCTCATTTCCATAGTTTCTAGCACTTCTTCTTCACTAGCATTTAAATAATCCGCAATCTCGCGTACAGATGGCGACTCTTGGTGATCAGTCGTCAACTCTTCAACGGCTGCTTTAATTTTCGGGCCCAATTCTTTAATACGTCTAGGCACATGTACACTCCATGTCTTGTCCCGAATAAACCGCTTGATTTCACCTATAATTGTGGGAACAGCAAATGATTCAAACGATTTACCATAAGAGCCATCATATCGTCTGATTGCAGCCATTAAACCTAGCATCCCGACTTGTACTAAGTCTTCATGGATTTCACTGTTCTTAGAGTACTTTTTTGCTAGAGAATGCACCAAATTCTCATATTGGTATATGATCCGTTCTTGAATTTCCTCGTCTTCTGGATGGTTATGCAAGTACGTGATGAGTTCGTAAATATCTTCCTCATTATTGTGTTGTTGAGATTTGGTCGTCATTCTGCCCCACCTCATTTTCATACAAGAACTTCGTCATGATGACAATAACACCATGATTATTGTTAATTTCGACTTTATCCATTAGGGCATCAATTAAGAAAAGACCGAAACCTCCTTCTCGCATTTCTTCTACTGAAGTTTCTCCATCATTATATGGACCAATTTGTTCGCGGATTTCTTTCAAATCAAAACTGCCACCACGATCAGCAATCATGATTTCAATACGATCATCATACATACCAAACCCAATCGTCACTTCACCTGTGTCTTCATCATAATAGGCATGGTTTACTGCATTCGTGATCGCTTCGGATGTCGCTACTTTCAAATCCTCAATTTCTTCATAAGAAAAACCCATACGGTTAGCGAGGCCAGAGATTGTAAGCCTTAAAACACCAACGAATTCTGATTTAGCCGGCAGTTTCATCTCAACAAAATCGAAAGCTTGCTTCATGTTATTTCACCCTCAACTGTATTTTCAATATTGATCACTTCATTTAAACCAGTAATATTGAATAATCGATAGACATTCTCTTGTAAATTCACTAACTTAAATTCATGACCTTTTTCTTTCGATAATTTCAGCGCACTAATAAAGACGCCTAATCCTGTACTGTCCATGTAACTTACTTTAAGTAAATCAACTTCAACTTTTTGTTTTTCCTCTACTAAACTTAGTAACTTTTCTTTCAGTTGTGGAGCAGTATAAGCATCGATTTCACCTGATAGTTTTAATACACCCACATCTTGTTCAAGATGATCATCGATATGTAAATTCATCATTAATCCCCCATTCTTAATCTCTTTAAGCATTCATACCCGTTTCAGTTATTACTCAAACATACTAATCTTTTCTTTTTATGACAAGTAACGTGAAGTCATCACGTAGTTGAAAATCTTGTAGACGTTCAAAATATTTAAACACACCTTCTACAATGCCTTGAGCATCTAGGTGTGCGAACTGATTTATAATATCTAGAACTTCTTCTTGTTCAATAAAACGTCCATCCACTCTGCATTCAGTCACGCCGTCTGTCAGCAAAATAATTAAATCGCCTGATCGGACGTCAACTTGGCGTTCTTCATATGAAACTTCACCACTCACGCCTAACAGAAGACCCTTTGCATCAATTTCCTCGAATTCACCTGTATCATACCTTAGTATGTAGCATGGTTCATGACCTGCCGAAGAATAATAAAATTGATGGTCAGTTGTATCGTAAAATCCATAAAACATCGTCACGAACATGCCTTCTTCTACGTTACGACCGACCACTCGATTCAAGGAATCTAATACACGTTGTGGATTGATTTCGTTCTCTGAAAAACTTTCCATCGCAAACTTAATCATCGACATGCAAAAAGCAGCTGGAACGCCTTTTCCGATTACATCTGCAATGGCGATCCCGATATTTCCATCTTCATCTTTAATAAAATGATGATAATCTCCGTTCATTTCTTTTGCTGGTACTGATTTCACCCCAATGTCAACTTTTTCATCAGATGGTACAGTAGTTTTCAACAATGTTTCTTGCATATTAGCCGCTACACCAATTTCCGAACGTAATTCGATTTGTTTCTCTCTAAGAACTTGATGTTCTTGGTAAGCTAAGCCATAAGCAATCATTGTTTCAATCAAAAACTGGAATGAATCACGCACACGTTCGCCCATATTAGGCATGACTTCTTCCAAAGCTTCATAATGTACATTTACGATTTCGTCTGGAGATATATTTTGTTGAATCGATTGTTTACTGAATTGTTCAGCTTGATATAAAATGGCTTCATCACGCGTTTGTAAATATTGCGATAATAACTCTTTATAGTTCTGCATATCAGATTCGATTGAGCTCAAAACGTACCCCTCCTACCGAGCCCACTTAATCGCGGTCACCTTGGTTCCATTTTCATCAGATTCTAGATCAAAATGGTCCATCAAACGCTTAACGCCAGGTAAACCAGCGCCTAAGCCGCCCGATGTTGAGTAACCGTCTCTCATAACGGCACTTAAATCTTTAATACCAGGGCCTTGATCTTGTGCTATAATCTTTAAACCAACTTTAGGGATGTCACGCACTTCTTCAAATGTAATTTCACCTTCTTCAGTGTACAAATAAATGTTACGTGCTAATTCTGAGATAGCCGTCGCAATTCGAGCTTGATCAACCGAACCAAAACCTAGGTCTTGCGACACTTGTCTGCCTGCTTGTCTTGCACCGACAATATCCCATTCTTGCTTAATAACAACAGAGGATAGAGTTCCCTTCATCACTTCTCCTCCAATTCTTGTCTTAACTTAATAATACCCTGCTCCAGATCGAGTGCAGTCGGTACCTCCTTTAAATATATGCCTAGTTCAATTAATGTCATCGACACCGCTGGTTGGACACCAGTAAATACGACTTTAGCACCCATCAAATCAGCCATGGAAACGACATCCCCAAATACTTTTGCGATAAATGAATCTACGACTTCGACTGATGTTAAGTCGATTACTACACCTGACGCACCAGTATCATGTATTTTACCTAGTAAGTCTTCTTGGAATTTCATAGCTGTTTGGTCATCTAATTCAATTTGAATGGAAACTAATAAATAATTATGGAGTTTTAGAATAGGTACACGCAACTCAATTACTCCTTCCCGACTGAATCTAATATTTCTTCAATATCTTCTGATCTAGAATCCTTTGAGACGATTTGTTGCTCTGTCATTTGAAGAGCTGTCTCGAATCCTTTCTTAAGTGAGCTTTTCGTTGGGAATTGACTTAAATCAATACCTAGATTCACAATAGTCTGCGCAATTTCTGGACGAATGCCAACTAAAATACAGGTTGCTCCGAGCAATCTTACCGCTTCAGCTGCTTGAATAATATGGTGCGCGACCATCGTATCGACTACAGGAACTCCCGTAATATCAATTAATACAACGTCTGTGCGATTTTTTACGACACCATTTAATAAATTTTCCATGATTAGTTTCGCGCGGTCAGTATCAATCGTACCTACTAATGGCATAACCGTAATCTCGTCCATTACAGGAATAAGTGGCGCTGATAATTCTTCTAACGCTAATTTCTGCATCGATAGAATATTGTTCCAATTAGTCGAATATTGATTCATTAATCGAATCTTCAGTGGATCAATCCAATTGTTCACACGTTCCATTACTTCAACAAATTCGTCCTTTTTATCAGTTTCTAATTGATCAAGTACGAACTTAGTACTTTCCGTACGAAACGCTTGAAGTCCTTCAGCAATGTAACCAAACGGCCAACCTAAATTAACAACCTTCTCAGCAAATTGATCTAAAGCTTCAAGTTGATTATTCTCTTCTTTCAAGCTCTGCATGACAACTTCAGCAAATTCTTTATTCATTTGCTCAACCATGTCACCAGAAATTGTTGATGTGTAATCTTGTAATGAGTCGTTCTCCAACTGACTAATCCAGCGATCAATTAACTGATCACTATTCTCTAATACAACTTCTTTTACGTTCATGTCGTTCCAATACCTCCATAAATAGACTATTATTATCAATTTACCATTAAATTATATCATTTTCTACATTTTTCAGAAAATTTAAGCCTTTTACGCACTTGTGCTTATTATATCTTTAATTTCAAGAAACATAAAGTCATGACAGCTAATTACATAAAATAGCCAATAATCATGTACCACCATACACATGAAAAACCACCTATTGCAAACAATAGGTGGTTCATATGATGAATTATAAATCCATAAGTCCAAGGCTAATTTGCAAGGCGTCATCGACTTGTCCCATCAAAAATTCGTCTAACGTTGTAATTTGATCAGTTAAACGCTGTTTGTCGATTGTTCGTATTTGTTCCAGCAAAATAACCGAATCTCGTTCAAATTCGTACTTTTCAGAGTCAATTTCGACGTGTGTCGGTAGTTTTGCTTTTTGTATTTGTGCTGTAATTGCTGCTACGATGACGGTTGGACTAAAACGATTTCCAATATTGTTTTGTATAATAAGAACCGGGCGAACACCGCCTTGTTCAGATCCTACTACGGGCGTCAAGTCTGCGTAGTAGACATCGCCTCGTTTAACGTACAAGTTATTTACACCCCACTCACTAAGCGCTCAAGAGTGGTTTCAGCCTCCTCTTCAGCTTGGAAAGCTTCAGATGCGATATCTAAGTTGATATTTTTCATTTCTACGTAACCACGGCGCATCTTTTCTTTGATTTGACGTTTCTTCTCTTCTTTGACGTAGCTGTGAACAGCCTGCAAAATGAGTTCTTGATGATTAGAGTGATCTTGCTCTGAGCCAACTAATTCATCGCACTCATTAAGTAAAGACATCGGCAGTTCGACAACCACCTCTTGTGAATTATCAGACATCCTTACACCCCCAACAATTTACGAACAGCAAATCTGTAAGTAGCATAACATTATTCGCTAAGTTTCGTAAAGCGAAATTACGAATAAAATGGGATTTTGACGCTATTTCATCTATTCACGTTATGATAAACTCTCGGAACACGCTGGTTAATCATACAAGGAATTTCATAGTTGATTGTATCTGAATGCCTTGCCACATCGTCTGTTGTGACAGCGTTCCCTTGTTGTTCACCAATAATAACTACTGGTGTGTCAACTGGAAAATGTTGATCAAGTTTCACCATAAATTGGTCCATGCAGACCCGGCCAACAATCGGATATTTATTGCCGTTTACTAGAACATGAAATCCTTGTAATTTACGAATCCAGCCATCACCATATCCCAATGGAACCGTACCAATCCATTCTTTCTCCCGAGCGGTATAAGTCGCTCCATAACTAATCGTTTCACCTGGTTCAATTTGTTTAACATGGATCAATCGGCTCTGTAGTGAAAATGCGGGTTTTAATGGAATCTTAGTTTCATCGCGTACTAGATCAGAAGGATACAAGCCATACATACCAATCCCAAACCGAACAGCGTCATACATTGATTCCGGAAAACGCATTGCTCCCGCTGAATTACCTAGATGAACTTCTATTTCATCAGTCAAGTAATCTTGGAATTCTGTGATATATTGCTGAAAGCGTGTCATTTGCGTTTCTAGCAAGAGTCGTTCGTCTTCATCAGCTGTTGCAAGATGAGAATAGACCCCTTTTAAAACTAAGGATGTTGATTTCATCGTTGTTAATAAAGCATACGCTTCATCAGCCGACTTTATACCTTGACGGTTCATACCTGTATCAATTTTAAGGTGAACGTGTAACGGTTCATCCAAGTATTGATCTGCTTTTAAAACCCATTCCGATTGAAAGATTGTCACCATTAAATTGTGTTCTGCCGCAACAGGTGCTTGTTCCGGACGAATCCTACCCAATATAAGAATCGGTACTTCTGGAAACTGTTTTCGTAAATGGACCGCTTCATCAAGCAAAGCAACCGCAAGTTGATCAGCCCCCGCTTCCAAAGCCGCTTGCGCTACTTCAACATCACCATGTCCATAAGCATTAGCCTTAACTACAGCGTATACTTTTTTAGGTGATGGATATCGGTTCTTCATTTGCTTCATATTAAACCGGATCGCGTCTAAATCAATATCAGCCCACGTATCACGGTAAAATGATTGCGTCATCTAGGACCCTTCTTTTTCTTGAATGTTTGTTATTGATATTATCTACCGCTAAATTGCAGGCTGTCAATCACGAACCTTCCTAAAATAAAAACCCGCCTTAAAGACGGGTTGATCTAATCACTCGCTTTACTTCACAACTTGTTGATCAACAGATTGAGCCACTTGAATCATTTCATCTACAGTTAATGAGTCACTCGCGATCACAAAGCGGTTTCCTTCATATTGCCATTCAAGTGAATGATTATTTAAATGACCAACAGCAAACCCTAAATCAACCATGTCACCACTTGCAGTAACAGGGACTTGCAGGCTTGTCGGATAGGATTCGAATTGTTCTTGAACGATAGTGAATGGTTTCTCGCCTTCATAAGACATCATGACGCGTTCACCATTTTCAAATTCAATAACTTCTTCCTTCGCTAATTCGACACCTTCTGGGACGAAATTAGGTTTGTAAACAGTCGCTTCTTGTTCCTCTAATTCTGTCATCGTCGGAACACTGACTGCTCCTTCAGATAAATTCTCATCTGTATCAAATTCACGATCTTCAATATCTGTATTGAATTCAAATGATTCGAAGTCAACTTCTACCATTGTTTCACCGTTTTGATCTTGTACACGAACTAAAGCGGGCTTGTACGAGTCCTTATGGAAATAGACTTCTTGATACGGTAATTGTTGATTACCTTTGTAATTCGTTTTGACCTTAAATACATAGTAGTTATCTGTCATTTGGAATTCTCGGTCACGATCATTCAAAACGTCATTCACAAGCGATGTGTACATATACGGCTGACTATGTTGATTAGGCCAATCGTTTTGAAATTTGTAGCTCTTGTTAATCGAAGGAGTTAATACAAAGACACCTTCATCATTTCTGAGAATCACTTGATTTCCTTTTTCATCTTCAGCATTGTTCATAACCACTTTGAAATAATCATCAGCCTTATGCATGACGTCCACTTCATATTGCTCTGGCTCATCTCCAGTCGACATCGTCATACTAGCTTTCCCTTTAAAGCTTGACATGTCAGCTACTTGGTCGTCTAATGCTTGTAAGACATCATCCACTGTCTCCTCACCACAGGCAGTCAATACCATTACGGCAACCACCGCAGTTACAAAGAGCATTAGTTTTCTTTTCATGCAAACAACTCCTCCGTCTCATTGTTTTATGGCTTGTATCATAGAAACAAGCAATCTATTCAGTTGCGGTGACAATGTGCACATCAGACCTTTTTGTTACCCGCAATACACTATATGAGACAAGGAGTTGGAATATGCAGACGAGCTATGAAGTCTCTTCAATAATTACTTGAGCTATGACATAGTGATCACTATGGGATAGCGAAACATGGACATGTTGACTATAAACGCCATTAATATAAATTATAGGCCGTCCAGTACCATTAGAAAGTAATTCTATCGATTGGAATGAAACATCTTTTCCTATGCCACACCCCGCTGCCTTACTATATGCTTCTTTCGCAGCAAATCGTCCAGCAATAAACTCTAATCTACGCTTTTCATTTGTATAATGTGATAACACGCTTCGTTCTCTTTCAGTTAATACGCGTTCGATCAGGCGAGGTTGTCGCCATAATAACGTTTGAATCCGTTTCGTTTCAGTCAAATCAACACCAATACCTTGGATCATGATTGTTCACCTGTCTTTCTTATTGCAAGATTGGCAAAAGATTAGTATTCTTAAAGGAAATAATGTGTTTAATAAAGCGAGGCTAACAAGGATGTTTTTCGTACGAACAGAGAGCTTTAAGCAATTTCTTAAATTTTACCCAGTGATATCAACCCTTGTAGCAATCCATATCATTGTCTTCATGATATCAAGTCTATCTATGCCTTTCCGAGAACTCATCGTTGGTTCGAACTTACCGATCTTACTTGACCAACAATACTGGCGGCTTGTCACGCCAATTTTCACACACTTTGAACCCATGCATCTATTATTTAACACGTTTAGTTTAATTATTTTCGGGCCTGCCTTAGAGGTCATGCTCGGTCGGATTAAATTCATTTTAGCATATCTTGCAGTTGGCATAATGGCTAATGTCGTGACACTATTTTTAGCAGAGATGACTTATGCTCATGTAGGTGCTTCAGGCGCTATTTTTGGCTTGTTCGGTATTTACTTATTTTTATTATTAATGCGCCCCGAATTAATTGATGCTAATAGTCGCCAAATCATTATTGTGATCATTATTGTTGGGGTTGTCTTAACATTTAGACCTGGCATTAATATTTACGCTCATATTTTTGGCTTAATCGGAGGTTTAGCACTCGGTCCGATTTTGTTCGCTCGTTATAAAGGGCATTTCCGCATTTAAGTTGAATCACAGATAAGGAGTGACACGATGAACAAACAAACAATTGCACCTTATATAGCGATTGTGATCGGCGTTTTAGCTGTTTCCACCTCTGCTATATTTGTTCGACTCGCTGATGCTCCATCGTCAATCACTGCCAACTACCGCTTATTACTAGCTGTGATTATTATGTTACCGTATGTATTATTAAGAAACATCGGTGAATTCCGCAATATATCTAAGCGTGATTGGATTTACTCAGCTGCTGCAGGTGTGTTTTTAGCTTTTCATTTCATCTTATGGTTTGAATCACTCAATCATACATCTGTTGCCAGTTCAGTTGTTCTTGTGACGACACAACCCATTTTCGCATTCATTGGAACGTATTTATTCTTCAAAGAACGATTTACTAGCGGGGCAGTTCTGAGCATGTTAATCGCCTTCACAGGTAGCGCGATCATTAGTTGGGGTGATTTTCAAATTAGTGGTTGGGCGCTCTTCGGTAATTTCCTTGCCTTAATGGGAGCAATCGCGGTTACAGGTTATTTCTTATTCGGACAAAACGTTCGCCAACGCCTATCACTGATGACCTATACTTTTATCGTCTATGGTATTAGCTCTGTTACGTTAATTTTGTATAATCTAGTACTATCTCAACCATTTACAGGGTATTCTAATGATACATGGCTCGTCTTTCTAGCATTAGCTATTATTCCAACATTCTTTGGCCATACTTTATTCAATTGGGCGATTAAATGGGTGAGCGCTTCAACGATTACGATGGGGATTTTATTTGAACCTGTCGGCGCCTCAGTCTTGGCCTATTTCGTACTAGGAGAACTGGTCACGTGGTCACAATTTTTAGGTGGTTCCATAGTTATTGTTGGTTTAATGTTATTTATTATTAGTACATCAAAGAAACGAAAGGTTAAAGTAATTAACGAAAGACAAAATAAGCAATTAAATAGAGGTGAATAAAATGTCTTTTCAACTAATGGTCGATGGCGGTGTTGATCTGCCACAAGGTTTCGCAGACAAGTTTAACGTCAAAACAATCCCACTTAACATTCATTTTAGTGATGGCGTCTATAAAGCAGGCGTCGATTTAACGACAGAACAATTTTACGAAAAACTTGGTGACACAGATGATTTAGCCAAAACATCAGCACCAAGCCCGAACGATTTCTATGAAGCTTTCAAATCTGTTGATCCAAACACTCCGATTCTATTATTATCCTTATCCAAGAATATCAGCGCCACTTATCAAAACGCTGTTATCGGACGGGATATGTTACTTGAAGAGGATGCAGATCGACAAATCGAGATTGTTAATACCACAAGTGCTTCATGTGGAATGGCTCTCTTATTAAATGAAGTTATTAAACTCAAAATGAAACAGTTTGAGTTTCAAGACATTGTTAACCAAACACGACAAAATGCTGAACGCACAGTGACGCTTTTCTCCCTTAGAACGGTTGAAAATTTAATTAAAGGCGGACGTCTCGATCGTTTTCGCGGTGCTATTGCTAAAACATTAAATATCAAATTACTTATGCGCGCCTCTGAAGAAGGTGAAATTGAAGTTACTGAAAAAATACGTGGCGAGAAGAAAGCACTTCGTCGTTTAGTCGATCAAATTGGCGAATATACTAAATCACTTGAAGGCAAAACAATTGTCATGTCACAAAGCCGTTGTGAATCAAAAGCCAAGCAAATTATGGACCAAATTAGAGACCGTTATCATCAAGATGAAGAGTACATCGTTGAAATGGGTCCACTCATTGCCAATTATGCTGGTGAAGGCGGACTTGTTATTTCCTTCTTACGTGATGATCAATAAATAAAGCACGACGAGCCTTTCCTCGTCGTGCTCTTTTTATATCTTATTCAGATTTTGGTGCTGGAGAAATAAAGGCAAATATGGCGGCCAACACTGGTAAGGTTAAGGATATTAATAAAATCTCAGAATAGCCACCCAGCCAATCATAAAATATACCGAATGGAAGTGGGCCTAAAGCTGAACCAACAACCATTACAGATTGCGCTACACTACGAATACTTCCTAAATGTTGTTTACCAAAATAGTTCGGCCAGACAATATTCAGTGTAATCCGCTCAAAACCATGAGCAATTCCCCAAATGACGCCATAAATAATAAAGGCGATATTCGTTTGTGTCTGCCATAACCATAGGATCGCAACGATATGCACCACAAATGTCATCGATAACACAATATTAACTTTAAACTTGTCCACTAAATAACCTGTTACAAATGTAATCGGAAAACCAACAATGGCCATTAATGATAGAACAATCGCGGATAATTCAACAGATAGGCCCTTTCCTTCAGAAATAGAGACAAGATGAAAAGTAATACCTGTGTTGGTCAGAGCTGGCACACTAACACAGAATAAAATCATCCAAAAAGCTCGTGTTTTGGCCGCTTCACGTAACGTCCAGCTTACTTCACGGTCTTCGTTTTCAGGTTGTGAACGCTCATGTTCCTCTGGCGATTCATCTAATTGTTTCACTTTGAATTGACGGTGACGCATTACATAAAAAGCCGTAATCACTAGGGCAGTAAACAATAGAATTCGCCAAAAGGCTGATGGTAACCAACCTATCCAATCTATAAATGCTGTCTCAATGGTCGGAATTAAAGTGATTAACACTAATAATGCCACACCAATTAAAGCAAACGAAGGTAACCGTGACGGATAACGACGATGCCCTTTATGCGGAGTCGATCCATCAATAACTTCACCAATATCTGCCGGTTTATTACGAACAATGAGTAAGACAGCTGGAATAAATATGAGAGCAATAGCTCCACCCCAAATTAACCAAACCGTTCGCCAATCAAACGTTTGAATTAAAAAGGTGTTAAGGGGTGGAATTAAAGCTGCGCCTGCGAAACCACCAATTGTCATCACGCTCAATGCACGTCCACGCTTATGCATAAACCATTGTGGCACCAAGGTATTGGGTAATAAAGTCATCGATCCTTGTCCAAAAATCCTCAACATGAAGAAACCAAAGAACATCATAACTGGCCCTACAATCATGGCATTCCAAACCGTCGCAAATGCTAGTGATGAACCTATGACTAACATCATAATTCTTTGACCATATAAGTCTGTTAATTTACCAATTGTAAACAACAGAAATCCCGCACACAGTGTCGCGGCTGAATAAAGCCCTGACACTAGCGATCGCGAATAATCAAAATCCTCTATGTAATATTCAATAAAAATCGATATGGCATATGTTTGGCCTGGGCCTGAGAAAAATACGCCCAGCGCAGAGACGACTACAATAAGCCAACCATAATAGAACGGTGTTTTAATAGGTGGTTGATTCTTCATCATGATCATCCTTCTTTCGATTGTAATCATTCGTAACCCTAATTAGTTTAACATAGATGCTTTACTTATGAACCCTCTATGAAGATGATAGATTAACAAAAAATACGCCGCATTTGACTAAGCTTTGCGGCGCATTGGACTTATTCATTCGGGCGAACAAATGTAGATAAAGTTTTAACTATAGGCGATACTTGTTGGCTCAGATGAACCACTTGCCCTAATGTTTTTAATACTTTATCAAGATCTATTTCACCGTCTTCTTTTTGGAAATAATGCCACAGCCATTCCATCTGATTCGTACTAACCATTGAGTCATTCGGTAAATATGGCGCTTCCATTTGTGTCTGGTATCCCCATTCAGCATAAACAGTCGGATCGTAATAATATACGACCGGACTCTGCCATCCGTTATATACATTGGGAGACATCGACCTACCACCTTTCACCTAAGAAGCCTTGATACTCACATTATATGAAGGACACAAGTAGGTGTGCGTCACGAATCCTCATGCATATGGTTTTCCGCAGAACGACCAAGTTTCTTCATAAGCGAAATCGCTTCTCGTTTTTCCTCTTCTGTCAATCCATCCATAAACTGCTCGATTGCTTGCCAATGTTTCGGAAAAATTTCGTTCAGCAAGTCTCGGCCAGCTTCTGTAATTTCAGCATAAGTCACGCGACGATCATTCGGTGACGGCACTCGAGTTAGCCAGCCTTTTGCTTCTAAGTTATTCACGACATATGTAATACTCCCGCTAGTTAGAAGGATCCGTTCGCCGATCTTTTGTAAGGGTTGACGTCCTCGGTGATAAAGCAATTCTAATAAGGCAAATTCACTAGGGTTCAAGCCATAGCGTGTCATATCATGTTGTGCTAAATGATTTAGCGTTCCCGATGCTTTTGATAAAACGACAAATAATTTAAGTGACGGGTCTTCTTTGCGGACTTTATATTCTTCTTCATTCATCCTCATCATCCTTTATCTATGTTACATTAATTATAGATTTTTCCTACGCACCCGTCAAAAACATTTGGCAATTATTTGAACTAATCGGTTTATTAAGGTTCGTTGTTGATATTGTGATCCGCTTTCGGTGGACGCTTTCCACGGGCACGGCTCGAGCCAGGCAACTACATCGAATAAGCTTCTTTGGAACTTGCACCGAGGAAGCCTACTTCGAAGCACTACTAGAAGACGCAGGTGCATTCCTCGGCCGAAAAGCGTGGCCTGTGGGGTCTCGAGACACGTGCTGTTCCCGTGACGACCTGGATGGTCTAATGTCGACGTTGGTCACAGGACGTGACCGCTTTTAGTCGACCAGGAGTCGCCACCTTCGCTTCTCACAATTCAACAACTAAGTGCTAAACCTTTGCAACAAAAAACGCTAAAATTTATAGAACCAAACTAATGAACAACCCTTATAAACAAGGAGGAACAATCATGATTGAAGATACAGGTGAACGTGTCATCCCTAAAATGATGGATCCTTTAAATCCGCTACTTTTAGAACATATTGCACGCTACCAATTTGCTTTGCCATATTTACACGGACGCGTCCTTGATTTATCGTGCGGGGCTGGTTATGGCAGTCATATGATAGCAAAACGACGCAAAAAACAAGTCGACGAAGTAGTCGGTGTGGATCTTGATTCTGAGATCATCCAGTACGCAAAGGGTGAATATTATCACCCGAAAACACAATTTGTGGTTGAGAATGCGATTGATGAGACGTTAGTTGATCGATACGGCACTTTCGATGCAATTGTTAGCTTTGAAACCATTGAACATATAGCTGAAGAACAAGCCTTACTCGATAATTACAAACGATTACTAAAGCCTGGTGGCACATTAATCGTGTCTACTCCATTCGGTCAGGGACGTGGCATGCCAGTCGGCTCACCGTTTCATGTCCATCAATTAACCATCGCAGAATTCCAAGATCTATTTTCTGATTATAATCATGTAGAATTTTACTACCAAAACGGTGTCCTAATAGAACCAGGACGTGAAGGTGTACACTATCCACTAGGGATTGCTGTTGCTCAATCGACACAATAAGACAAAAGTTCTAAAAAACGGATTTACTTTCCATGACTTTATTATTATACTAAAAACAATAATAACCGTTTTAGGAGTGTCCATTATGTTTAAACGTCAGAAGCAAGCAGCACCTGTTCTAAATCCAGAAAACTACTTAAATGAAGTCAAAATGAATGCTCATCAAGAAGTAGACTTAAAGAAGCAATTAAAAATGGTGAACCTAACATCATATGATCTTGCAACCCTAAAGTCACTCAAACCTCTTGTGTCAGAGCATATTGAATCCATTGTTGCACAGTTTTATGCCAATATTGAGCATGAACCTTCTTTAATGAAAATCATTGAGACTAATAGTTCCGTTGAACGACTAAAACAAACTCTAACCCGTCACATTCAAGAAATGTTCAACGGGGTAATTGATGATTCTTTCGTAGAGCAACGTAAGTATATTGCTTATGCTCATGTCAAAATTGGACTCATGCCTAAATGGTATTTATGTGCCTTTCAAGACTTATTGAATTCTTTTCACGAGATTTATTTCGACCACTTTGAGCATGTGGATGATATTCGCATCGCCCTATCTGCAACATCTAAAATCTTAAACATTGAACAACAACTTGTTTTAGAAACATTTGAACAAGAAAACAACCGAGAACGTCAAGAACATAACAATCGCCAGCAAGCTCTGATTGAGGAAATTGAACGTATGTCAGATGAGCTCGTCGCTGTTTCTAATCAAACAGACGAAGCAACCAAACAATTACTAGAGCATTCGAATGAGATCCATTCATTCTCTCAAACAACAGTTGAAACAGCTTCAACCGTTGAAGATCAATCCTCAACAGGCAAAGCTGACTTAGAACAACAGTTAGTTCAAATTGATTACATAGAAGATCAAATGAATGCCATTTATCGAGATATGGCAGAACTTGAACAAGCATCATCTAAAATCAACGAAATGCTTAACTTTATTACAGATGTATCAGAGCAAACGAATCTCTTATCTTTAAACGCCTCCATCGAAGCTGCACGGGCGGGTGAATTAGGTAAAGGCTTTGCGGTGGTAGCAGAAGAAGTGAAGAAACTATCGGAACAGACGCGAGGTTCAATTGATCATATTACCGAATTAATCGAAACGACAAATAATCAAATTAATCGTGTGTCAGAAAGGGTCTCTGAAACGACTAATCATATCCAAAAGAATAGCGAAAGCATGAAACGTATGGATGCTTTCTTCGATGGCATTCTATCAAATACACATGAGAGTAAAGCCCTTAATGATGAAATGGGTAACAAATTAGCGCATATTAACGAGATTATTCAGCAACTAAGCGAATCTTATAGTGAAGTCAATGAATCAGCTGAACAACTCGCGCAATTAGCTAAAGAACATCATTAGCAAGCATAAAAATAGGTTGGGACTAGCCCTTATAATGCAAAGTAAAACCCGAACGATTTAATTGAAATAATAAAACGTTCGGGTGTTCTACTTGTATAACGCTCCATCAAAATGCTTCGCTTTCCGCGGGCACGGCTCAAGCCTCCTCGGAAACTAATGGAACTTCGGCTAACTACCGGACGTCGTGTCCGAACGCCGAAGTGACCCACATCCTGTGGGCCTCTGGGGGTCTTGAGACTCGTGCTGTTCCCGCAGGAGTCTTCGCATTTTGATTCCGCTTCATAAGTGCTTAACTGTTATGATTTCAAACATTCATTTTTGTACAATTAAACAACCTTTTGTTACAGCTTCTTTTCATTTTTTACTTCATAATTCTTATAACCTTCGTTCAAATCGTAGCCAACTATATAATCGGTATAAAGGATACAGTAAAACTAATACATACGCTATAGTTGGGACTTCAATAATAAAGATAAACAACACATATAACACTAAAAAGATTGCCGTCATGATGTTCGCATAACGCCCGTTAAACGGTGTTGCATCAAAAAACATTGAGGCTGATTCTTTCTTCTTTTCTACGCGCTTCTGGAAGCAGTCTTCATGAAACGGCCTAACAAGCATTTTAATGTTAGCCGTTCTTAAATTTTCTCGTTCGGTAATTGGTTTATTACACCAATAACAGGTGATTGGTTTATTTCCCATCGCTCTTCCCCTCATTCTATAGGCAAATCAATTGAATTTTCTCTTAATATCTAAAACAATTATAATCATAACTTATTTTGCAAAGGGTGTCATGTATCATGTTAAAACTAAGTGTACTCGATCAATCACCATTATTACATAATCACACGTCACAAGAAGCCTTACAGCAAACCTTAACTTTAGCACAACACGCTGATGAGTTAGGTTATACACGTTTTTGGATGAGCGAACACCATAGTACAACGAGCTTAGCTGGGTCAGCACCTGAGATGCTCGTCCCTACGGTTGCTGCTCACACAAAGCGCATTCGTGTCGGCACAGGTGGCGTTCTGCTTCCGCATTACAGCCCATTTAAAGTGGCCGAACAATTTCGCGTTTTAGAAGCTATGTATCCAAATCGAATTGATTTAGGAATTGGCCGAGCACCAGGGGGACAACCTGGCGTTAATTATGCGCTCAATCGTGGTCAATATCCCGACACCAAAAATTATTCGACTGATGCTGGACATTTAATCGATTATTTATTGGGTCATGATCCACAGGGTTATCAGGTTAAAGCAACACCAATGAGTCCAACAACACCACCAGTATGGATGTTAGGTTCAAGTGGTTCCAGCGCTCAAGTGGCGGGCGAACTCGGTACATCTTATAATTTCGCCCAATTTATTAACCCTGAAGATGGCCGTGATGCTGTCGAGCGCTATTATGACCATTTCATTCCGTCACCACTCCAGGAAGAACCATACGCAAGTATTGCCGTGTTCGTCGTCGTTGGTGATACAGATGAAGAAGCTGAATACTATGCTTCGAGTTTGGATACTGCCTTACTAATGGCTGATCAAGGTCAACGACGCGATCATTTTCCAAACCCTGAAGAAGCCAGTCAAATGACGTTTAATCATTTCGAACAAAAACGAATTGTCGAAAATCGTGGCAGGATGATTCTGGGAAATGTCGAAAGTGTTAAACAACAGCTTATCGACTTAGCAAGCCATTATCAAGTTAGTGAAGTCATGATTAATTCAATTGTCGCGCCATTCGAACAGCGACTAGCAGCTTATGAAAAGATCGCACACGCTTTTCACTTATCTTAAATTGGAGGGATTTATGTGACAGCTTTTGACCATCTTGTCATACACTCTTTCAATCCGAAGCAACATAAAGAACTATTCTCGCAAGTTCATCAATTACAAGGAACAGCTGGCGGAAAGCACGATGCTTGGGGGACTCATAATCATTTAGCCTTTATGCAAAATGATTGTTATATTGAATGGCTTGGAGTTGATGATGAAACGATTGCGAGATCATCCGAAAATCCACTGATTCAATCAACCATTCAAGCGTACGACCAAAAGCATGAGGGCCCGTTTCAATTCGCTTTACGAGTCAATCATTTAGATGACATCATGAATCGTTTAACACAAGAGCAAGTGTCATTTGCGGGACCTTTTCCTGGACAACGAACCAAACCAGACGGATCAGAATTAGCTTGGCGCATGTTATTTCCAATGGATGAATCACTTAATAGACCGCTCCCCTTCTTAATAGAATGGGACGTTGACATTAATCGACCAGGGGATTCCAGTTTGATTAACCAGCGATCGTTCTCAAACATTGAAATTGGTGTCAATGATCCTGGACGTTTTTTAGATACTCTAGCAATCATTGAACCTAGTTGTCGGCAAGACGATCATATTATTCTAGATAATGGTCAAATTTCAGTCGATACTGGTAATCATTTGGTAGCCCAGTTTGAACATATTACATTTAAATAAAGGATAACTTATGAAACAGATTATACTATTAATAGGGGGATGCTTTCTGTTGAGTGCTTGCTCTGATACGCTACCAGCTGACATGCATCCAGAAATAGCCCCATCCACTCATGAAAAAGAATCATTACAATTACAAGACCATTCTATAACCATTAATCACTATGACCGCACCCCTTCTGAATGGGGTGAATTTGTTAGTGGCGTTAAAACTCAACTCGATACCAATCAAAAACAAATGGCCTTAACATTTGATGCTTGTGGTGGTGCGCATGGCAGTGGCTATGATCAGGCACTCATGGATTACCTAATCGAACAAGAGATTCCAGCGACGTTGTTTATGAACAAACGCTGGATTGAAGAGAATCCTGAGACCTTCAAACAACTAGCCAATAACCCATTATTTCAAATCGAAAATCACGGCACTCATCATAAACCTCTCTCTGTAACAGGAGAAGAAGCTTATGGAATTAACGGTACGGAAGATGCACAAGCAGCATATGACGAAGTGATGGTCAACCAAGATCATATATCCTCCATAACTGGAGAAGAACCGTCATATTTTCGTTCCGGAACAGCTCATTACGACGATGTCGCCGTTGATCTTGTAGAAGCCTTAGGGTTGGAAGTCGTTAACTACGACATTCTCGGTGACGCTGGTGGAACTTACTCTAGCGATGAAGTTGAGGAATCCCTTTTACAAGCCGAAGCAGGCTCAATCGCATTATTACACATGAACCAGCCATCAAGCGGAACTAGTGGTGGTGTTCAAGCCGCCATTCCCCAATTACAAAATGATGGATTTGAATTCGTTAAATTGGATGAAGCAAACCTTAAATAATTGCTTCTTACGCATTTCAAGAACTATATATGCTAAAAATGCATTTAGATTTTGATGTAAGATAAAACAGCTCAGTTCAATTTTACTGAGCTGTTTCTTATATCTAATTTTATTATTTTGTATCGTTACACTGTAAACAAAGGATTTTATGATTCTTCGCCCAGCTCTTTAAATTTGTTATACCATTTAACTCCCCTGCTTCAACTATAATCGCTATCTTATCAGTTGATTCAATTTCTTTATTGCAATGACTACACTTAATCTTTGATGAAAACATACAAACTCTCCTTAATATACTTATTTAACATAACAAACAAAATCCGAACTAGGTGGACGCCCAAATTCTATATGTCAGTATTTTATTTAAAATAACTTTTCAATTAGCTTACTTGCTACACCACTTAGAAAAACAGTTACACCAATAACTATTGCAAGTATTTTTGCCTTCTTACTAAGTGTCATATGAATCATTCCAACTTTCATCATTTAGCATCATAAAAATTATCGCTACTTAACATATACTAATTTTTGCAAAGGCTTTTCTTTGCTAAATTAATGCAAATTCTAGTTGCTGCACATATGATCGAACAATTTATAAAGGTGTCTGTCTAGTTATGGTGCAAATCCATAAAACATCAGTATAAATATAAAGGGTAGAACAAACCCTATTCCTGCTAATAGAACAAGCCAAAGTATAGACATCATTATTTTTGCCCAAATTGATTCAAAAACTTTATTAGTGAATTTAAATAACTTATATCCCAATAAAATAAACAGAGGAATGAAATATAAATACAAAAATACATACACCCAGTCAAACTTTTTATCGAAACCACCGTCAATGGGATCGTGGGACAACTGATAGGTTGATGATATATAGTTTAATCCAATTATGAATACAATCGATAATAAAGAAAAATATATGAGAAATGTGAACTTGATGCTATTCCTTTCGTTTCTCAGCAAAACATACATCAGTCCCAAAAAGATAATCAAAAAAATGATTTTAAACATTTGATCCTCCTCTCCGTCGTAATAACTTTGTTTTTTCAACAATATGATTCTATTGTGTTTTTACTGTTTAATGATCAAGCCATTCAAATGAAACCATTAATTCCAGTATTTAGAATTATCTTAACATAAATAAGTATCCTTAACGTATTAAGCTTTTGCTTTTTTCCCCACTGTATGTAAACGACTTAATAATATGGGTCGTTTTTTTTGATTTTTCTGTATCTATTTGTTAAAGTGAGTATATAATAAAACGTAGTAAATTTATCTGAATTATAATACTTTGAAGGAGCGATTGTTTTATGAGTGAAGAGCAAGAGTATCAAATGCCACGTATTGGTGATGATGCCCCTTATTTTGAAGTGCAAACCACACAAGGTCCGATTAAATCAACTGATTACAAAGGAAAATGGCTTGTGCTATTCTCACACCCAGCGGATTTTACACCTGTTTGCACAACAGAGTTTGTCGCATTCCAAGAAATCTTACCTGAACTTAAGGAATTGAACACAGAGCTACTTGGTCTAAGTATCGACAGTAATCAATCTCACCTTGCGTGGGTTCGAAATATTGAAGAAAATTTCAATGTTAAAATCGAGTTTCCTGTAATTGCTGACTTAAGTAAAGATGTGGCTAAAAAATACGGCATGATCCATCCGAATGACAGTGGTACTGAAGCAAACCGTGCGGTATTCGTCATTGACGATCAACAGAAGATTAAATCCATCATTTATTACCCGTTAACAACAGGGCGTAATATGGCTGAGATTGTCCGTTTAGTTAAAGCACTACAAACAACAGCTAAGCACCAAGTTTCAACACCAGCAAATTGGACTCCAGGCGATCAAGTCCTCGTTCCACCACCTGCTACTCAACAAGATGCAGATGCTCGAGTGAACGATGACAGTGTTGAAGTGATTGACTGGTATTTAGCGAAAAAAGATTTAAATGAATAATGTTTGATTTAATCGCGCAACTTGGATGTTGCGCGATTTTTTTGTTGAATTTATTTCTAGTTTCGAAATTTTCTTCACTCGAACTAATGAGTATGCTATACTATCGTTGTATTATTTAGAAAATTATGAAACTAAACAGGAGGTTCGTTGCATGCCACAAACAAGTTATCCGATTGTCTGGGATTTAGAGACATTTTTTAAAGGGGGCAGTGATTCTAAAGAGCTGCGCCAACATTTAGATGAGGTTAAAGACCGTCTAAAAACATATTCAGCAAAACTAAATCAATTTGAGACCCCAACATCGAGTTCTGAAGCTGATGACATTGCTTCACTTATAGAAGAAGGTTCAAATGTTAGCCAACACATTCGTCAGGCTGGTGCTTTTATTACGTGCTTAGAAGCTCAAGATATGACGGATCATAAAGCAAGTACCCTTCGCAGTGAAGTGATGGAACTAAACGCCACTTATGGCGCAGCTGTTAACCGTTTCAAGCAAAAGCTAGCCCAAACTGAAGCGTCCGTTTGGCAAGAATTACTTAAACACGAGCAATTAGCTGACCTTTCATTTGTCTTAAATGAATGGCGTGAAGCGGCACAAGAACAGCTATCAGAAGATGAAGAGTCCTTAATTACAGCTCTGTCTGTTGATGGTTATCATGCCTGGGGTCAGATGTATAACACCATTGTTGGTGAAATGACTGTTAACGTGACAGTCGACGGTGAAGAAAAGGAATTATCAGTCGGGCAAGCCAATAACTTACTTTCACATGAAGACCCAAATGTCCGTAAACAAGTCTATGAAAAGCTTGAAGCTGCTTGGAAAGAGAAAGAATCACTATTTGCGAACACATTAAACCATTTAGCTGGTTTCCGCTTAAACGTTTATGACAAACGTGGTTGGGACAATGTGTTAAAAGAACCCCTCGATATTAACCGTATGCAACAAGAGACGCTTGATGCGATGTGGGGTGCCATCACGAAACACAAACAACCTTTTGTTGATTTCTTATACCGTAAAGCAAACTTACTAGGTAAAGAGAAACTGGAGTGGTACGACTTAGGTGCACCAACTCAAGAAAACACTCAGACTCTATCTTATGATGAAGGTGCTCAGTTTATTTTGAAACACTTTAAGCAGTTTAGCCCGAAACTAGCTGATTTTGCAGAGCATGCTTTTGAAAATGGATGGATTGAAGCTGAGGACCGTTCAGGAAAACGCCCTGGTGGTTTCTGTACTGGATTCCCACTAAGCGAAGAATCACGAATCTTCATGACTTACAGTGGTTCTATGTCTAACGTCGCTACCTTAGCACATGAACTTGGTCACGCTTTCCATACACATGCTTTAAAGCCCGTTCATCCATTAAATCGTCGCTATGCCATGAACGTTGCTGAGACAGCTTCGACCTTCGCCGAAATGATCGTAGCTGATGCATCTGTTAAAGAAGCTGAGTCTGATCAAGATAAAATTGCGTTATTAGAAGATAAGTTACAACGAAGCGTAGCGTTTTTCATGAATATCCATTCTCGCTTTTTATTTGAGACTCGTTTTTACGCAGAACGTAAAAATGGATTCGTCCCAGCTGAGCGATTGAATGAATTAACGGATCAAGCACAGCGTGAAGCTTATCAAGACGCTGTACGGTCTACGAGTCCAAGCTATTGGTCTAACAAACTACATTTCCATATTACGGGCGTGCCTTTTTACAACTTCCCGTATACATTCGGTTATCTATTCTCACTTAGTATCTATGCGAGAGCACTTGAAGAAGGCGTGAGCTATGAAGACAAGTACATGGCATTATTGCAGGATACGGCTCGAATGAGTGTTGAAGATTTAGCCATGAAACACTTAGGTGAGGATATTACGAAAGAAGCGTTCTGGGAAAAAGGCATTGAGCTTTGTAAACGAGACGTTGAGGAATACCTCGATCTAACATCTAAATAATAGGATCAAACCTAAAAAAGGCCAGACAATTGCAAAATGCTTTGTCTGGCCTTTTCAATTTAGTTTATGAGGAATGAATCTTCTTTTCGTAATAATAGAATGGTTCGGGAAACTGCCCATGGTATTGTTTATCTACTAACGTATAATTGCCTTTTTGAAATAGTCTCAGAGCCGCTTCATTTTCCCCGTTAGTATCCGTACGAATGTAAGGAATATCACGCTGAGCGGCTAATTGTTCAGCATACTCGTAGAAAGCCAACCCTACTCCCTTTTGTCTCGCTTGTGGCGATACAGCGACACGTTTCAAACAGAGAAATGCATCAGCTTCTGACCAAGCAATTTCATGATACTCTTCATGTCCTTTGTTACTAATACATGCCACACCAATAATTTGCTGATCTTGTTCAAACACGTACAGCTCTTGATTATGTAAGTCTTTTTCATAGTGTTCACGAAGCGGATACGTCTCTCCCCATTGTGTTAAGCCAGCCTGAGCCATCACTTGTTTAGCCTCTCCGACAATCTCTTCTATTTGATCTAAGTCTCGCTCTGTTGCCTCTCTTATCATCATGATCACCTTTAACTTTTTCCATTAGTTTATCATATCACCACGCTAAAGTGAACGGTTGCGCTTGACATTCAAACACTCATTTGAATATAATACAATCAAATACTGGTTTGAATGAAAGAAGGCGACTTATTATGAAATTAACGAATTGCACGTCCGAAATCACAGATGAACAGTTAACCCATATTCATAAACAAGTTAGTCAAACAGAAACGCCATCCGTTGCTCAATTATTCAAAGTGCTTGCTGACCCTACACGCGTTAAAATCGCCCAAGCGTTAACAATTGAAGACGAACTCTGTGTTTGTGATGTGGCAGCTGTCACTGAAACATCTGTTGCGACAGCATCACATCATTTAAGAACATTAAAACAACACGGGCTCACCAAAACCCGTAAACACGGAAAAAATAGTTATTATTCTTTGGATGATCATCATGTCGTCCAACTTATCCAAGTAGCTGTTGAACATCAACACGAACAGGAGGCCTTATCATGACGCAAGAAACCTATTACGTACAAGGGATGACTTGTTCTTCATGTGCTAAAACGTTCGAAGACAATGTTAAAGAGATTAAGTCTGTTGAAGACGCTGAAGTTAACTTCGGCGCCTCCAAGATTACGGTTTATGGTGAAGCGTCAATTAATGACCTCGAGAAAGCCGGTTCATTCGAAAAATTAGCCGTTTCTAAAGAATACAACAAACAATCATTTGATCTCATGCAAACCTTGAAATCAAACTGGCATTTAGTCACGTCATTCATTTTGCTTCTAATTGGATTAGTCACATTAAATCAATTAGGTGAAGAACACATCGTTACAAGAACAATCTTCCTGGGTTCAATAGCAATCGGCGGATATTCGTTACTTCAGACTGGTGTACGTAATCTAATCAAGTGGCGTTTCGATATGAAAACACTGATGACCATTGCCGTCATTGGCGCTGTCATTATTGGCGAATGGGTTGAAGGAGCTGTTGTTGTCATATTATTTGCGATCAGCGAATGGCTCGAGGAATTCTCAATCGACCGCGCACGTTCGTCGATCCAATCACTCATGGATTTAGCACCTGATACAGCCACCGTCAAACGAAACGGGCAAAATGAAGTCGTCAATGTCAAAAACATCGAAGTTGGCGAGACTATCATCATTAAACCCGGTGAGAAAATTCCTGTTGATGGCGTTGTCTCAATAGGCGAAAGTTCGATTAATCAAGCAGCTATTACAGGTGAGTCTGTTCCTGTCTATAAAGCTGAGGATGAAAATGTATTCGCTGGTACCCTCAATGAAGAAGGCTATTTAGAAATCACGGCGCAAAAGCGTGCGGATCAATCAACGCTAGCCAAAATTATTCATCTCGTTGAAGAAGCTCAAAATGAAAAAGCCCCTGCACAGCAGTTAATCGACCGATTCGCGGCTTATTACACACCACTTATTATGGTTATTGCCCTTGGCGTTGCGACGATTCCACCGCTCGCATTTGGTTTAAGTTTTGAAACCTGGCTATATCAAGGCCTGGCCGTTCTAGTCGTTGGTTGTCCATGTGCCCTTGTGATTTCCACGCCTGTTGCGATTGTCACAGCAATTGGAAGCGCTGCCCGTAACGGCGTGCTTGTTAAAGGGGGCTCATTCTTAGAAACTCTCGGTCGAATTAAAGCGATTGCGTTTGACAAAACAGGAACCATTACACAAGGGAAGCCTGTTGTTCAACAATATGAACTCTTCAGTGATCAAGTATCATCAGAGCGATTTTTCCAGTTAGCTAGCGCTCTAGAAATGAAATCTCAACATCCATTAGCACAGTCGATTATTGATTATACAGATAACCAATTCGAAATAAACGAAACGCTCACCGTTGAATCTTTTCAATCCTTAACAGGGAAAGGTGTTCAAGGGACAATCAATGGCACTCACTATAGGATTGGAAGCCCTGAAATCTTCGAGCTAACTGAAAATCAACAAGCTAGAATCCAAGAAGCACAGGAACAAGGTTACACTGTGATTATTTTAGGTGATCAAGAACGTTCACTTGGCTTTATTAATATCGCTGATCCATTACGTTCTATTGCTAAAGACATGATTGAACAATTACAAGAAGCCCAATTAACTGAAACGATTTTATTAACAGGTGACCATGATCGAACAGCTCAATCAATCAGTCAACAGGTTGGTATACACCAATATATCGCCAAACTATTGCCAAAAGATAAACGGACGCAAATTCAACAATTACAACAGAGACATGGGACTGTTGCGATGGTAGGTGATGGTGTCAATGATGCGCCGGCCCTTGCGACTGCTGATGTCGGCATTGCGATGGGAAGTGCTGGAACCGACACAGCATTAGAAACAGCCGATGTCGCCTTAATGGGAGACGATTTAACAAACCTCCCTTACACCGTGAAGTTAAGTCGGAAAACGTTAAGAATCATCAAACAAAACATCGTCTTTGCTTTAAGTACCAAAGCTCTTGCTTTACTACTCGTCATCCCAGGATGGCTCACATTGTGGATTGCGATATTAGCTGACATGGGAGCAACATTACTCGTTACACTCAACGCCTTACGTCTCATGAAGCAGAATAAGTAAATTATTTTGGCTCGAGCATTATAATCTTAATTGTATAATAAGCGACTGTTTAATATTTATTCGTTATAATAGAGCACTTATGAAGCGGAATCAAAACACGTAGACGCCTGCGGGAACAGCACGCGTCTCGAGACCCCGGAAGCCCCGCTTTTGGGCTGAGGGATGCACCTGCGTCTTCTAGCAAAGCTTCGAAGTAGGCTTCCTCGGTGCAAGTAACAAAGAAGCTTATTCGATGAAGTTGCCTGGCTCGAGCCGTGCCCCGGTAAAGGAAACACGGCGATTGCATTAGCAGAGCCGATGTTGAGCTTATGTCACGTAGAACCAAGCGAAGTGCTTTGATGGAGCGTTATTTAAGCAAAAAAACCTAAGGATTTACTTCTCAATTAAATCCTTAGGGTTTTAATTTACTTTATGAGGTTTTGCCTTAATCTCATGAGATAAGTGATTGAATGATATCAATCAAACGCTTCATTTCGTCATCTGTTCCAACTGAAATTCGAACATAACCTTCTAATCCTGGCTTATTAAAATAGCGAATATATACCCCTCGAGCTTTTAATTGTTGATATAAGGTTTCGGCTTCAATTCCCCTTGGCTTAACAAATAGAAAGTTGGCTTTAGAATTCGATACCCAAAATCCTAACTCCTTTAAGTCATGCTTTACCCATTCACGCGATTTGACGATGGCTTGCAGAGTCTCAGCATAATACGGTTCATCAGCTAATGCCGCTTCAGCTCCAGCTAAAGAAACACGATTCATCGTATAAGAGTTAAACGAATTCTTAATCCGTTCTAACCCTTCAATTAACGCTACATCACCTACCGCGTAACCAACTCTTAGCCCTGCTAAAGCGTGCGATTTAGATAACGTCTTCGTCACTAATAGATTCGGATATTGCGTGGTTAGACTTATAGCGGATTCTGCTCCAAATTCTACATAAGCCTCATCTACAATCACCACTTGATTGGGATTATGAGCGACAATAGTTTCGACTTCTTCGCGCGATAACGCTAAACCAGTCGGCGCATTCGGATTAGGAAAAATAACGCCGCCAACTGATCGCTTAAATCCTTCAACATCAATCGATAAATCATCTTGTAATGGTATTTGTTGAAAAGGAATATCATAGAGATTCGCATAAACAGGATAAAAGCTATACGTAATCTCTGGCATCTTAATCGCTTCATTCGGGTCGAAAAACGCTTGAAACGCAAACGCTAGCACTTCGTCTGAACCGTTTCCAACAAAGACTTTATTGACATCCACACTTTCTCGTTTAGCAATCACTGTTTTTAAGCGATCCGCTGTAGGGCTTGGGTATTTCTTCAAATCAGCATTGATCGACTGTTCCATAGCCTCAAGCGCAAGAGGTGATGGTGGAAATGGATTCTCGTTTGTATTTAACTTAATAACATTGGCATCACTAGGTTGCTCCCCTGGTACATAAGGCTTCGCTTCTCGAGCTGTCCGACTCCAGAATTTACTCATTGGAATCCCCTTTCATCCGTTCGGTCAAAACGGCTTTAACGTCATCTGTACTCAAACCACGCTCAGCCATTAACACAAGCGTATGATAGGTTAAATCTGCTATTTCCATCGCTAGATTTTCATTATCTTGATTTTTGGCTCCGATAATGACTTCTCCTGCTTCTTCACTTACTTTCTTCAGGATTTTATCAACGCCTTCATCAAATAGATAATTCGTATATGAATTTGCTTGAGGATGGTCACGCCGGTTTTGAATAGATTCAAAGACACGTTCAACTATTTGAGAATCAACCGTTGATGGCTCACCTAAGTCCACTTCGCGGTAAAAGCAGCTCTTCTCACCTGTGTGACAAGCTGGGCCAGTTTGTTCAACTTTTACAAGTAGAGCATCTTGATCACAATCGTAGTATAATTGTTTAACATGCTGCTCATTTCCAGATGTTGCCCCTTTTTGCCATAATTCTTCGCGGCTACGGCTATAAAACCATGTTCGCTTGGTTTCGATTGTTTTATTTAACGACGTTTCGTTCATATACGCTAGCATTAATACCTCACCTGTTCGCACGTCTTGTACGATGGCTGGGACAAGGCCTTGTTCGTCGAATTGAATATTTAATGATTCCACCTATGATCACCCTAACCTAATCGGAAGTTCATGATTATATAAATACTGTTTTAGATCGCTTAATTCTATTTCATTAAAATGAAAGACAGAAGCGGCTAAGGCTGCGTCTGCTTTTCCATTCGTTAATACATCGAGGAAATGTTCTTCTTTACCTGCACCACCTGAAGCAACAACAGGGATGTTAACGTGGTCACTTAACTGAGCCATCACATCGCTTCGATAGCCTTGTTTAACGCCATCAGTATCCATGACATTTAAAACAATCTCGCCAGCGCCACGTTTTTCCCCTTCTATGGCCCATTCGATTAACTTCTTACCCGTGTTCTCTCGGCCGCCTTTCACAAAGACGTACCATTCACCGTCCGCTTCTTTCGCATCAATCGATAAAACAACGCATTGATTGCCAAAACGGACAGATGCTTCATCGATCAGATCTGGATTCGTGACAGCCGCACTATTGATCGACACTTTATCAGCACCAGCTTGAAGAACAGCCCGAAAATCATCGACCGTTCGAATGCCGCCGCCGACTGTAAATGGAATGTGAACTTCTTCTGATACACGTTCGACCACGTCTAAGAAAATATCGCGTTTTTCATGGGAAGCCGTTATATCATAGAATACTAATTCATCAGCACCTAGTTCACTGTACCGCTTACCTAACTCAACCGGGTCAGCCACATCTTGAATATCAGTGAACTTCTTGCCTTTTACCACACGGCCATCTTGTACGTCTAAACATGGGACAATGCGTTTGGCTAACATGTTGATGGCTCCTTCATAATCGCTGCTAGATTCACTTTGTTTTCATATAACGCCTTTCCAACAATCGCACCGTAAAGTTTCACGTCATTAAGCGCGCGTATATCTTTTAAGGAAGTCACACCACCTGATGCGATGACATTAAGCGACGTGGCCTCATTCATTTCGTAAAGCGCATCGATATTGGGTCCTTGGAGCATGCCGTCTTTAGCAATGTCAGTATAAACAATCGTTTTGATTCCATAAGACTGCATCTGGACAGCAAAGTCAACCGCTTCTAATTCAGACGTTTCGATCCAACCGTCCGTTGCTACATAACCATCACGTGCATCAATCGAAACGACAACACGGTCACCACCAAATTGTGCGGCTGCTTCTTTAGCAAACGCCGGATCCTTCACGGCCGCCGTCCCTAATATAACTCGCGTCACGCCTTTATCTAATAATGTTTGAATACGCTCTAAATCGCGCACGCCTCCGCCAACTTGAACTGGAATATTGACGTGACTCACAATTTGTTCGATTACCTGGCCGTTCTCAGAAGGGTCCCCTTTAGCTGCATCCAAATCGACTAGGTGTAAGTAGCTCGCGCCATCACGTTCCCACTGTTCCGCCATCTCAATAGGATCACCATAAACGGTTTCATCGTTATAGTCACCTTGCTTTAAACGAACGCATTGTCCGTTTCGTAAATCAATCGCAGGAAAAATTCTCATTGCACCATCTCCCCGAAATTTTTTAGTAATTGCATTCCGACACGCGAGCTTTTCTCTGGATGGTATTGCATCCCCATCACGTGACCTCGTTTCACAGCTGACGTGAACGACTTTCCATAAACCGTTTCATGTAAAATATCTGCTTCATGTGTCGCTTGAGCATAATAGGAATGAACAAAGTAAACATAGTCCTCATCTTGAACACCTTCATTAAGCGATGTCATTTGTTTTAATGCTAACTGATTCCAACCCATATGCGGGACTTTCACATCGTCAGAAAACCGAACAATCTCACCCTCTATCAAGCCTAAACCAGCATGTTCACCGTGTTCATAACTTTTGTCGAACAACAATTGCATCCCTAAACAAATCCCTAAAAGAGGCGTTCCCTTGTCTACTTCTTGTTTAATTGTATCGACAAAACCACTTGCTTCAAGGCGTTTCATCGCTTCACCAAAAGCACCAACACCAGGCAAAATCATCCCGTCTGCTTGAGCTAGATCACTTGGATCATCCGTAACGAATGCATCAATTTCTAATAGTTTTAATGCGTGTTTCACATTTTTTAAATTACCTGCTCCGTAATCAATAATGGCTATCATGGCTGTACTCCTTACTCTGATAACGTTCCTTTTGTAGAAGGGACGGATCCGTCTCCATGTTTAATCGTGACCGCTTCATTTAATACGCGACCAAATCCTTTAAAAATCGATTCAATGATATGGTGATTATTCGAGCCGTGCATCAATTTAATGTGTAAAGTCACACCCGCTTGATTGATAAACGCACGGAAGAATTCCTCAACGAGTTCTGTATCAAACGCCCCTACTTTTTCACCTAAGCCATCTACATCAAAAACGAGATATGGACGATTGGACACATCGATTGACACTAAGCTTAAAGCTTCATCCATAGGTGTAAAATCAGACGCATATCGGGTAATCCCAGCTTTATCACCTAGCGCTTGCTTAAACGCCTGGCCTAAGACAATCCCGACATCTTCCACGGTATGATGATCATCTACAGACGTATCGCCATCAGCACTTACGGTTAAATCAAAAGACCCGTGTGCGGCAAATAGCGTTAACATATGATCTAAAAAACCAACACCTGTCTCAATATGAATGTCTTGTTTGCCATCTAATCCGTAAGCTAAACTAATCGCCGTTTCACTTGTTTCTCGTTTAATCGTTGCTTGGCGCATATGATAACCTCCCCTTATTCATTAAATCGAATCCGGACCGACTCTCTATGACCATCAAGCCCTTCTTGATCAGCAAATCGCTCAACTTGATGTCTCACTTGGTTTAACGCACTTTCTGTATAATAAATCACGCTAGATTTTTTCATGAAATCATAAACCCCGAGCGGCGAGGAAAATTTAGCTGTGCCATTTGTCGGCAATGTATGATTCGGCCCAGCGAAGTAATCACCGAGTGGCTCTGGTGTATAGTGTCCTAGAAAAATAGCACCCGCATGTTTCACATGAGCTAACCATTCGAACGGTTCAGCTATTTGTAATTCCAAATGTTCTGGTGCCCAGGCATTCACGAATTCCATCGCTGTCTCCAATTCTGACACAACATAAATCCCGCCTTGTTGCTGAATCGACTCTTGTAAAATAGCCTGGCGAGCACGTTTTTTCATCTGTCCCTCTACTTCTCGTTGTATGGCTGATGCGATCGCTTCACTTGTCGTTACAGCGACAGCCGATGCGAGTTCATCGTGTTCAGCTTGTGCGATTAAATCGGCAGCAACAAAAGCTGCGTCTGCCGTTTCATCTGCTATAACACACACTTCGCTCGGTCCAGCAATCATATCAATGCCTACATCACCAAAGACATACTTTTTGGCACGTGCTACGTACGCATTCCCTGGCCCGACAATTTTATCAACAGCCTGGACTATTTCCGTACCATAAGCTAAGGTTGCCACACCATGAGCGCCTCCAACTTTTAAAATCTGACTTGCGCCCGCCAAATCAGCAGCAACTAATGTCATCGGATTGATCGTTCCATCAGGTTGTACTGGCGTTGTCACGATAATATCACTTACCCCTGCTACAACAGCCGGCATGATATTCATCAGAACCGTCGACGGATAGGCAGCTTTCCCACCTGGGACATAAACGCCTACACGCTCAATTGGCGTCACCTGTTGGCCTAACCACGTCCCTTGCGCATCTGTCGAATACCATGAAGTCTCTTTCTGTTTAGCATGATAATCTTTAATATTTGCTTTCGCTTCGTTTAGGACGTCGATCATATCCTCACTTACGATTTGATAGGCTTCCTCTATTTCTTCTTGTGTCACGATATAATCGGTTAGATGAACGCCATCTAATTGATGGATATAATGTTTAACCGCTTCATCGCCATCTTGTCTAATCGCTTGTACGATCGTTTTAACACGGGCATCAATCTCATCGTATTGAACAGCGTCTCGACTTTTGCGATTCTTGATAATTTGAGGAATATCATTTGTTTGGATACGATTAATTTCCATTTGTGACACGTCCTTTTTCATCAACGATTGATTTGACTTGATCGATCACTGGACGAATGGCTGTACCTTTTGTCTTGAAACTGGCTTTGTTCACAACGAGTCGTGCGCTAATGGATAGCATCGTCTCGATTACTTCAAGATTGTTTTCCTTAAGCGTACTCCCAGTTTCTACAATATCAACAATGACATCACTCAAACCGACTAATGGTGCTAATTCAACCGAACCGTTTAATTTTATGGTTTCTACTTGGCGTCCTTGTGCTTGGAAATAGTCATTGGTAATCTTCGGATATTTCGTTCCAATGGTAAGTGGTTGATGAGCAGACAATTCCGTGCCTGGTTGACCAGCCACTGCAAATTCACAACGACCAAACCCTAAATCAATCACTTCAAACACATCTGCACCTGCTTCAAGCAATGTGTCTTTTCCAGCAACACCTATATCAGCAGCCCCATTTTCTACATAAGTACCCACATCCATCGCCTTGACTAAAATCAGTTCATAGTTTCCGTCATCACTTATAAACGTTAATTTACGTGTTTTTTCATAGTAAGATGAAAATGATATACCGATTTGTTCAAGTAGTTCTAGACTTAAATCAGCCAAGCGGCCTTTAGCGAGAGCAATTTTAATCGTTTCCATTCGTTAAACCTACCTTTTCAAAAACGTCATCTAGTTGGTGATAAGGTTCCTGTTCTCCGTTCATATTCATCGTTTGATTCACAACATCGATGACTAATTCAGCCTGATTGATTGAATCTTGATCAGAAGCTAACGTCGTCACGACATTGTATTCGCGTAGCTGTTGGGCTAACTCCATCGCTGTTTTAATCGTGTCATCATTCGTCATAACCACAGCTTGTGTTGGTCTCGGTAATGAGACAGCTTGCTGTTGTTTGACGATTCTTAACAAGTCATCGATATATACGCCAAAACCAATGGCACTTGTTTTGAGGTTAAAATACGTCATCAATTGGTCATAACGTCCACCTTGAATCACTGGTTTACCATACCCTTCGATATAACCTTGAAACATAACCCCTGTATAATAATTCAAATGATTAACTAAACCAAGATCAATCGATACATCTTCAGCATAACCTAATTCATCCAGACGCTCCACTAAACGGGTTAAATGATCTAAAGCTTGCGTCATTTCACTGTTTAAGACGAGCGTCGTCGCTTGTTTTAATACATCACTAGGTTTACCAAATAATTGCGGTAATTGAAGTAACGCTTGCTTCACCGTTTCTGATACATTTAATTCATCCAATAAATCACTTAGTTCATATTCATTTTTCGCTTCCAACTTCGCCTGTATTTGCGCTTCCGCTTCAGCATCTAAATCTGTTTCACTCATCAAAGCCCGGAAGAAACTTGCTTGACCTAGTTCGAGTTGAATAGCGTTTAAGCCAGTATGTTTCAATGATTTAATCGCTAAGACAACCATATCTAAATCATTTAATTCACGACCATCGTCAAACCATTCAACGCCGACTTGGGAAAAGGAGCGAGACGTTCGGTCTGATTCACCACTTTCCATCCGAAAAATATTCGTGACGTAATACATTTTATTTAATAATGGTGCATCTGACGTCGCCTGTGAGGCCATGCGTGCAATCGGAACCGTGGCATCAGGCCTTAATACAAGCACTTTACCATCACGATCAATTAATTTAATCATTTGATCGTCATCCATTGTTCCGGGTATATTTTTAAATAAATCATAATACTCAAATGTTGGTGTCTGGATCGGCTGACACCCATACACATGATAAAGTTGTTTAAGTCGATCTATTAATGTTTGTTTTAATTCATAATCCTGTGCGTATAAATCAGTTACCCCTTGTGGCAACGGTTGATTCAATGCCATATAAACACCCTTTATCACTCTATTTATTTATCACTTTATCAGAATAAAGTTATGTAAAATATTTTAACGATTGCCCTATTAACTGTCAAGCCATTACAATGAGATTGATAGAAAGGATGAGACCATGTTTGATAATCATATGCATTCGAATTTTTCAGCTGACTGCGACGCACCCATGGAAGACATGATTGAAGCGGGTATCAAGCGCGGGGTCAAGGAATTGTCATTCACCGAACACATTGACTATGACTACCCTGATCCGACGATTCACTTCGACGTTAATTTAGATCAATATGAACAAAAAATACGTGAGATGCAACAGACATACGGTAAGCAAATCACGATTCAAAAAGGAATTGAGCTTGGCTTTCAACCTCATTTAACGGAGCGTTATCAACAATTATTACAAGAACATTCCTTTGATTTTATAATTGGCTCAATGCATACGACTGACCATAAAGACTTACATTCCGGACGCTTATTCGAAGGCCAATCATTAAATGAGGCCTACGAAAAATACTACACCGAATTATATGAATGCGCTAAAGCATTTGAACAATTTAGTATTTTAGGCCATATTGATTTAGTCACTCGTTATAAATATGAACCTGGCGTCTATCATTTTCATGACGTAATCGAAGAAATTTTTAAAGTCATTATTCCACGCGGCCAAGGGATTGAGATTAATACATCTGGGTACAAGTACGGCATGGACCGTGTTCACCCAACCCGTGACATTCTGCAATTGTATTACGATATGGGCGGCGAAATTATCACAGTTGGTTCGGATGCTCACAAACCTGAGCGCGTTGGGGATCACATCGAATCAAGTTATGAACTACTGCGCGACGTCGGCTTTAACTATGTTGCCACATTCGAGCAACAAAAACCGCAATTTCATAAATTATAGAGACGAAGCAGAAGTTGCTCATTTATTATAAGAGTTCGCACTTTTAAATTGGATCGCGCTCAATTATATTGAATCCCGCTCAATTATGAATCATTGCGCCCAATTATTGGACGAGTCGCACATTTATTTGTACAACTCGCACAATTGTAAACAACTTACACAACAGTCTGATACAAAAAACTGGGCTCATCCTACTTGCATAGGGTAAGCCCAGTTTTCTGTATTTATGCTTGATGTTCTAATTTACCTAATAAGGCCGCCACATAGAGCCCTACACCGATCAGCGCGATACTCATGACATTTAAAACAATACTTGGTTGAAAACCTGGATAAATCACGACCACAGAACCAACAACGAGTCCAATAATTAGCGCATACGTCTGGTAAAAATAGTGCGATAAGAAATACCGAATAATTTTACTCATCACAAGTAACCCAAATCCAATCCCGAGCGCTAGTGGAATCAGTCCTTGAATTACAATATCTTCTAACACGTATGTAAATGTCGGATACATGCCAACGAGTAGTAATAGCAACGAGCCGCTGATTCCCGGTAAGATCATCGCAGAACTCGCTAACCAACCTGATAAAAATAACAAGACATATGTGCGAGCATCAAACGTCGTAATCGGTTCACCTGCAGCTTCTTGAAAAAATGCTGTCGAAGCGATCAATACAGCAGCTAGTCCAAACAATAAGTAATGCTTGCGGCCAAAAGTTCTTTTAAAATCAGCCTTTTTCAATAACATCGGAATAATGCCAATAATTAAACCAATAAATAAAAATAAGATTTGATTCGGATAATGGTCAAGTAACCAATTAATCACATTCGCTAATGTGAATATAGCCAGTAATACGCCCAATCCGAGTGGAATCAAAAACCCAAGATGTTTCTTCCAGTCACGTGTTAAAACACCATTAATCGCTTCAATTAGCCGTTCATAAATACCTAAAATAACAGCAATCGTTCCACCACTTATTCCAGGGACAATATCACTGATCCCCATAATAATACCTCTATATAAATTCCGCCATTCCATACAAACGTCAACTCCTATTCCATGTTACATACCTTCACCTATTCTATTATACATAACATGGTCGTTGGAAGATGCCCTTATAATAAAATTTGTGGAATATCTTTGACAGGATGACGAACAATTTCGGGCTTCGTTTGATAAACCGCTTCTAATGTCTCGGTATTCAAGATATCATCACTCGCCCCTTGCTTCACGATTTCGCCTTGATTAAGCAAAATGAGTCGATCACAGTACTGTGCAGCAAGATTCAAATCATGTAACACCATCAGTACCGTTAAACCTGTTCGCTCTTGCCACGCCTTTACGATATTTAAGACTTCCGTTTGATATCCAATATCTAAAAAGGATGTTGGTTCATCGAGTAATAATAAATCAGGATCCTGAACCATTGCCTTCGCAATCGCAACGCGTTGACGTTCACCACCACTCAATGTATCAAGCATTTGATCTTTTAAGTTCATTAATCCTGTCATAGTTAACACATGATCAACCCGGCTTAAATCATCTGCACTTTCACGTTGGAAAAATTTCAAGTGTGGATAACATCCCATCATCACCGTTTCATAAACCGTCATAGGATATGGCGCGAGCCCATCTTGTGTCAAAACAGATACGCGTTGAGCCTTTTTCTTATGCGACCACCGTTTCACGTTTTGGCCAAACAATAGCACTTGCCCATCTGTCACTTCATACATCCCGGAAATTAATTTCATTAATGTTGATTTTCCGGCACCATTAGGTCCAATTAAACCAACACACTGCCCCGCTTCCACATCAAAGGATACATCAGAAACAAGTGTCTGCTCATCAACGGTTTTCGATACATGTTGTAAGGAAAGCATATCGATTCCTCCTAAAAGTACTCGCGTTTTGCCTGACGCAATAAATAAATGAAAAATGGTGCACCTAAAAAGGCTGTAATCACACCGAGTGGCAACTCTCTTGGTGCTAATAACACACGCGCTAATGTATCAGCACCAACAAGAAAGATCGCACCACCAATAATCGATAAAGGCAAGATTAATCGGTAGTCAGATCCAACGATTAGCCGAATCATATGGGGTACGACTAGTCCGACAAAACCAATCGCACCTGAGACGGCGACAGCTGCACCTGTCATAAGAGATGCCAAGACTAATAGGACAAATCGGGTTCGTTCGACAGATACACCAGAATGATACGCTACTTCTTCACCTAGTCCAAGCATGTTAAGTTCTCGCGTGAACATCATGGCCACAATTGCTGTTAGTGCAATCACTGGTATAACAACCGCATTATAACTCCAATCCGTCAATGTCAGACTACCCATCATCCAAAACACAATCGTCTGCAATTTCTCATTCGCTAATGACATAACTAATGATAAACAGGCACCTAGAAATGCTTGAACAACTACTCCTGCTAAGATAATCGTTTCCATTCTGACCTTTTGACCGATTCGAGCAATTGAATAAACAATCATTAACGTTGCAAACCCACAAATGAACGCAACGACAGGTAATGTCATCTGCCCGATCCATACCATTTGAATCCCAAAAACAAATGTCATCGCTGCCCCAAAAGATGCGCCAGAAGAAACACCTAATATAAATGGGTCAGCAAGTGGATTACGAAGCACCCCTTGGTAAAGCGCACCTGCCAGTGCTAAGGCTGCACCCACAACGGCCGCAAGTAAAATCCGTGGCATTCGCAAATCTAACACAATTGTCTCTGTTGAATCAGGCCAATCACGTTCGATCCACCCGTCTATTATAGGAACATGTGACAAGATGACGCGCCAAACATTAACAAAAGAGATTTGGGCTGATCCAAGTGATACGGATAAAGCCATCAATATCACTAAACCTATTAATAAACTGATTATCGTTAACCATAAAGTCGAACGTTTCGCCATCATCAACATCCATTCATTTTACGTTTATTCCATTTCTTCTGGATACAAGATCTCTGCCAGTCTTTCCACACCTTGTGCCAACCGTGGTCCAGGTCGTGATAGAAGACTGTTTTTGATGTCATATATTTCTTCATTTTGAACGGCTGAGATACTATCCCAACCATCACGATTCATAATGGTCTCATGTGCTCCCTCAGTCGTTTGACCGTAAGTTGTAACAATAACATCTGGATTTTGCTCAATAACGACCTCTTCACTTACTTGTGGCCAACCTTCTTGATCGCCTATAATATTCTTACCGCCGGCTAACGTTAGGACCTCATGTAAGAAGGATCCTTCACCGCCAGAAAACAGTTCTGGCCCTACTTCAATCCACACTTTTTTACGTTCTTCTTCTGGAATATTACTTACAGTATCTTGAACGTCACTGACCGTTGTCTTCATATCATCAATGACTTCTTGAGCTTGATTTGTTTGACCAGTTGCTTGACCAACCATTTCAATATCTTGATAAACCTCGTCTAAACTCTGAGAACCTATGACTAACACTTTTAATCCAGCATCACGCATAGCTTGAATGTCGTCAGCATTTTCAACATCTGCGACGACTAAGTCTGGTTCTAAACTAACAATTTTTTCGATATTTAGATTCATATCCCCAACGGTTTCCACGTCGGATACTTCTTCTGGATAATCTGCCCATTCAGACACACCATCTACTTTATCACCAGCACCTACTGAATAAACAATTTCCGTCGCACTTGGAATAACCGATACGACTGACTCAGGTTCTTCTTCAATCGTAACTTCAGTATCTGTTCGATCGGTTAACGTTACGGGATACGACTGCTCCTCAGATTCACTTGAACCATCGGATTCACTGGATTCTTCAGATTCATTTTCGCTTGTCTCTTCTCCACTGTTTTCTCCATTACTTGCTTCTTCGGACCCCTCATCGCTCTGGCAAGCTGTTAACCCGACAACTAACACGATTAATAACGTGAGAAGCCATTTTTTTAAGTTGCTTTGCATCATCTTTACCGCTTCCTTTCTATCATTAAAAAATGCGCCTATTTCCTTCGTGGATCGAAGAAAACAAGCGCATGTCGCTTTACTATATATAAATCATCCGATTGATATATAGCGTTCCCTTTGACCCCGAAGGAAATCAGCTAAAATATATAGGCAGGTCTCCTGGCTCAGGATCTTAGCGTCTAACCCCTTCCCGTCGATTCGACAGTGGTTTGGTTAGTTGCTCCCCTACACAGTGGCGGGACCGCGCCGGATTCACACCGGACTTCCCTATTAAGTGAATGCTCGTCATCATTCACACCTATATATTCTATTGATTAAGTTAATCTATTTTAATCTTAAGCTGAAACAACATGAACGTCAAACAAATTTTGTTATTTTCTTGAGATTTAACTTTAAAAAATAACTCGCCGTCCGATATTAATCTAGTAAGAAATATCGATGAAATTCGACATATTTAACAAGTTTAGGAGGTTGTTTATGAAACGAATCAAAATCACTGTTCTTCTGCTATTCGCGCTAATGATGACAGTCGCCTGTTCATCAAACGGTGAGGATATAGACTCAAGTGAGGACACCCTAAGTGCTGGGCTTCTCGTCACAGAAAGCGGTATTGGTGATAATGCCTTTAGTGACTTAGCCTTCCAAGGATTAACACAAGCACGAGATGAATTAGATGTGGTTTTTGATTACCGCGAACCATTAGATGAGAACTATGAAGAGAAACTTCAGGAACTCATCGACCAAGATCATGATGTCATTTTTGGTCTAAGCTTCACAACTTCTCCAGCGATTAAAGCTAAGGCAGAAGAATATCCAGACCAACAATTTGTCGTGATTGATGACACGATTGACCTACCAAATGTAACGTCAATTACCTTTAAAGAAGATGAAGGAAGCCGTCTTATTGGATTAATTGCAGGGATGCGCACCGATAGTGACGTCGTTGGATTTATCGGTGGTGTCGAAAGCGACGTAATCCAGAAATTCGAAGATGGCTTTAAACAAGGTGTTCAAGAAGCAAATCCAGATGCTGAGATTTTAACTGAATACGCGGGTTCATTCGATGACGACCAATTAGGGGCTGAGATTGCAAGCGACATGATTGATGAAGGTGCCGATTACATATTCCCATCTGCAGGTTTTACTGGAACAGGTGCTTTACAAGAAGCACAAAGTCAGGGCATTCATGCATTTGGTGTCGATACGGACCAATACACGATTGCTGAAGATGCCGTTGTTTCATCCATGGTCAAGAACGTCAATATTGCCATTTATAATGTAATGGAACAGCTCAGTAACGGTGAATCACTAGAAGGAAATCACCGCGAATTAGGACTAGAAGAAGAAGGCGTTGGTTTAGCGCCAATTCGCGTCATAGAGCTAACGGATCAACAACAACAGACCTTAGATGATGCACAAAATTAATCCGGAAAGGAGTCTTTGAATGTCCATTAAAAAACGATTGTACATAATGACATTGACACCGCTTATATTGAGTTTACTAATCGTGTCATTTATTGCTTATCAGATGATTAATTTACAAGATTCATCACAAGATGACATTGATGTCTTACTTGAAAGTAAAGATATCTATTCTCAGCTTCAATCTACTGAACAGGCTTTGTCTACTTACTTCTACAGCCCTTCTGCAGCAACGAAACAAGAGGCTGAATTGCAAGTAGAGCAAACAAATGAAACAATTCAAGGGATTATGGATTTAGTTGAGACAGAGGAGCAACAACGCTGGGCTAGCCAAGCTCAAGAAAAGTATTCAAATTGGCAAACAGCAACCAATGAAGCGCTTGAATCCGAAAACATGAACAACGTCCAACAACAAGCATTAAGAACGGCAGGTCTTGTGAATGATGCTTACATGTTAGAGCGTGCGAGTAATAATTGGTATGATCAGAATATCGAAGAACAACAAAATATGATTAGTGGATTACTGACGATTATTTTAATCGCAAGTATTATCCTGATTATCTTCACGTTGTTCTTAACCCTTAGATTATCGAACCGCATTGCTAACCCACTACAAGCGTTATCACGACAAGCACAAGAAGCGGCTTCTGGTAAACTATCATTAGACATCGACGTTGATGAGAAAGAAAAAGATGAGGTCGGTCAGCTTAAGCGTTCATTTAAGACCATGATTGAAAACTTAAAGGACACCGTCGAATCCATCCATTCTATAAATCGACGTGTAGACGACTTTAGTACACAACTAAATGATGAAATTAAAAGCTTAACAGAAGGTAGTGAACAAGTCGCCAGTTCTACCGACGAACTAGCACAAGGTAGCCAATCCATTTCTAACGATGTGCAAGATGCGGTCACACTTGTTGAAAATATGCAACATGACTTTGAAGCGAATGCTGAAGAAAGTGATGCAGCAAACGAAGAAAGTACCCATGCACAACAAGCGGTCCAAGACGGGCATAAAGCACTTGTTTCGCAGAAAACGATTATGGATCAGAACCAGGAAGCGATGGCGGAAGTTCGTTCATCAGTAGAACAATTCACACATTACACGGAACAGATTGAGCAAGCTGTTGCCCTTGTAAACGATATTGCTGAACAAACGAACTTACTTGCTTTAAATGCAGCGATCGAAGCTGCGCGTGCTGGTGAACACGGTAAAGGTTTCGCCGTTGTAGCTGATGAAGTTCGTAAATTAGCTGATCAATCAACCTCAGCGACAGATGATATTAAACAAATGGTTGATCAAATTCGCCAAGGTGTCGATAAAATCAATGTTCAAACAGAAGAAACAACACGTCTAAGCGAAGAACAAGTGAATGCAGTCGATACATCTGAGCAATCGTTTAATAATATCGCTGAGCACGTCAGTCAAATCTATGATCGTCTAGAGAGACTATCACACAATATGAACGAATCACGTAAGCAATCTGAGCAAATCACCGCAACAATGGAAAGCATTAGTTCTGTTACTGAAGAAACAGCCGCAGGTACTGAAGAAATTTCAGCTTCAGCAAGCGAACAACAAAATGCCTTCCAAAAACTACAACAAGAAGCGGAGAAGCTTGAAATGATGATTGAAGAATTAAATGAAAAAACCTCACATTTTCATTAAATAAATCTATCCCTTTCGACAACATAGTAGTTAAGTCGAAAGGGATTTTTTACATTTGCTACCTTTTTGCTTACAATATTATTTGAAGGTAAAATCATACAATTGTTTTATAACAGACTATCCTACCCAGATAAATTAGGTGAAAAAATGTTTAATGTTAGTTCATTCATTCAATATCATAGGACAAATCAAGGTTTATCCCAACGAGATCTCGCAGAAGGAATATGCTCAATCTCTTATTTGAGTAAAATAGAGAACGCTACGATTGAACCGAGCCAGGATTTATTTAATGAGTTATGCGAGCGATTGGGTGTGTCACTTGAATCTTTTAATAAAATGACTAACTATGCTATTGAAGACGAAATCATGTGGCTTTATAAACTTATTTCGAAAAAGAATTTCAATGAAGCAAGTTCCTACTATCAATTTTTAAAAAACCAATTAACTCCTTTTCACCATGAAAAAATCATCCATTTATTTAAGTTAATCGAACTTTATTATTTTATTGAAATGAAAGATGACCGAGTTAATTACTATGAAATAGATGAGCTATTACGAATGGAATCAAGCTTCGAGGAAGAAAAACGCTACTACTTTCTTAAAATCATGGGCGTTTACTATATTCACCTTGCTTATCCTCACCAAGCGATTCTTTATCTCATCGATGCTGAACAAGTCCTAACGCGTTATGCGATGAAAGGTCCTGACTTGTATTACTTAATTGCTGCTACTTACACCAGATTATCTGAACCTGCCCGCAGCAATCACTATTGTCAAATTGCTAAAGAACAATATATCAATGTGTTTATGTATCCCAAAATTACCAATTGTTACATCTTATTCGGCATCAATTATACATTATTGCAAGCATTTGATATTGCAGAACGCTATTTCTTTCAAGTCTTAAACTCAAGACCGATGATGGATTCAGATCATGTAACGGCCAATGTACAGTATAATATTGGCTTCATGTATTGTGAGAAACAAGACTGGGAACGAGCGTTGAACTACTTACATCAAGCTTTTTCAGGATTTTATTCTACTTTTGAAAAGCTCCATTGTGTTCAACTGATCGCAAAAGCTTATCATCATTTGCAGGAATATAACGAAGCCATGTCGTATATTGAATATGGTAAACAATTAAGTGATCAAATTGGTGACCAGAAAATTCGTTGTTTATTATGGCTGTTAGAACATCGAATTTATGATACCCTTCACACAACACAGTTTACTAATGAAGCTGAACAATATTGGCTTAATTATTTGGTTGAACGAGGAGAAAATAGAACACTAAAACAACTATATTTCTTCCTTGCAGAGTCACTAGTCAGTCAAAATCGCGACAGTGAAGCAATTACGTATTACAAAAAGTTGATGCAAATAGGCATCTAAACTATTAAAAGTGAGGGATTCTATGTCTAATCTCGTGTTATTAACCGAAGAAGATCATGTGACGACTATTACCTTGAATCGTCCTGAACAAGTGAATGCTTTAAACGAAGAAATGTTAAGTGCTTTAGCTGAACGCTTAAATGAAGCATTCCATAATGATTCTAAGATTGTCGTCTTAGAAGCGAATGGGAAAGCGTTTTCAGCAGGTGGCGATTTAAACATGATGATAAATTCAGATGCTGGCGGGCATTTCGAAAACATTATGAACACCATTGAGGACATTGTCTTAACCCTTTATCAAATGCCTAAAATCACGATCGCTGCTCTGAAAGGTTCAGCTGCTGGATTAGGTCTTAGTTTAACACTTGCTTGTGACTACGTTTTAGCTAAATCAGATGCTAAAGTCGCTATGAATTTTATCGGAATAGGGTTGATTCCTGATGGCGGCGGCCATTTCTTCATGCAACAGCGTATTGGAACCGTACGCGCGAAGCAAACCATCTGGGAAGGTAAACGATTAGAGGCTGATGAGGCAAAAGGATTAGGTTTAGTTGACTTTGTGATCAACTCTGATATGGATCAAGTGGTTAACCAATATATTGATAAATTGAAGAAGTCACCAATCCTAGCGATGATTGAATCAAAAATGATTTATCATCACCAATCGATTGATCAACTCAAATCATTCTTGGCTGCTGAGACAAAAGGTCAGACGGCTATGCGACAAACTTCAGATCACCAAGAAGGTGTTGATGCGTTTCTTAATAAGCGCCATCCAAATTTCACTTGGGAGTAAGATCAAATTAATTCCTTAATAAAAATCCCTTAGCCTTCATACCCGTATGTATGAGTTGGCTAAGGGATTTTAATATAGACTCTAATTTGTTGGTGTAGATACACAATGTAGTTAAGCATTGGGATAGAGTCCGTTGGCTACAAGCGCTCCGCTTACGGTGGATGCTTGCCGCGGGCACGGCTCGAGCTTCCTCGGCCAAAAATGCGTGGCCTGCGGGATCTCGAGACGCGTGCTTTTCCCGTGACGGCCCGGACGGCCTAATGTCGACATTGGTCACAGGACGTGACCGCTTTTAGTTGACCAGGCGTCACCACCTACGCTCCTCGCTTGAAGCCAACTTAGCACATTGTTCGCGTACGTTGAAAAGTTTTATAGTCCCATAAAAATAAAAATATACAAGACCAAACAGCACAGATGAGAAGTATTTTTAAAGAAGCACCCTAACATTAGACTTAGAGCTTAAATATATTCCAAAACTCAGTTATCTAACTCGTCCATTATATAATCATAAAGTGGTTCGTCTGGGCTTAGGCCACACACGTCTTCTAAGACTTGTGCATAACCAGATTCTTGAACCGTTTGTTGTAATTCCACCGCTTCAGCGTCTGCTTCGTTACTATAGTTTAGGGCACTCAGAATCACTTTAATCAAATATTTAGGAGCCTCATTAAACAATTCCACATACTGAAGAGCTGGGCGAATCAAGCGATCTTTCTCTCCTAATTTACGCTTCGGTCCACGTGCTACTCTCGTAATCTCATCGTTTAAATAAGGGTTTTTAAAGCGATTAACAATCTTCTTACGATACTTCTTATGCGTCGCGCCATCAAAGCCATATAATTGAATGAGGACATGTCCTGTTTCTTGTAGAGCGCCATTCACAGTCGTTATAATCTCCTGATCTTGGGTTGCCTCCTTAATGGTGTCATATCCAAATTGGTCACCTAGATAAGCAATCGCTGCATGACCTGTATTAACCGTAAATAATTTGCGTTCAATATATGATGTTAAATCTTCAACATAAGTGATTCCTTTTATATCTGGAACCTCACCTTTCACATCATTTCGTGAGACCACCCATTCAAAATAAGGCTCAACTGTAACGGCTAACAGATCCTCATTTTCTTGATTAGGGACAATGCGATCAACAGCAGCATCTGGAAACCCTACCCGCTCTTCTAACAACGCATGATACTCTTGTGGCAAATGTTCTAGCACTTTTTCTTTGAGTAATGAGCTGCCACCGATCATATTCTCACAGGCGATGACATTCAGGTAATCGTTCTTTTCATCAAACCGTTTCACTAAGCCTTCAGCAATATTTCGGGCAATAATCGGAAGTACTTGCGGTCCAACGGCAGTTGTGACGATATCTGCTTTAGCAATATTTTCACTTACTTCTTCTGGCTGTTCAGTACTGACAATACCTGAAATATTGCTCACAATTTTCTCTTGCTCTTCTTCTCCTGCTAAAATCACAGGATATTGCTTGCGTTCATTAATTTCCTGAATAATAGTTTCATTAACATCGACGAACACGGTATGGTAATTCGCATCAGAGAGCAACGTCCCAATGAATCCCCGACCAATATTACCAGCGCCAAAATGCACAGCTAGCATTAATTAACGCCTCCTAAAATCGTTAGAATTTCGTCTTTTGTTTCAGCGTTGATCAACTTTTGAATATTTTCTTCTTCAGAACAAACGAGTGCAATTTTAGATAGGATCTCTAAGTGCTCATTTCCTTTACCTGCGATACCGATTAAAATATTGACCTCGTTCCCGTCAAAGTCTACACCATCCGGTACAATCACAACAGATAGACCCGTCTCATTAACGGTTGATTTCGCATCCTCTGTACCATGAGGAATCGCGACTTGATTGCCAATATAAGTCGTAGATACTTCTTCACGTTCTAACATTTTGTCAATGTAACTCGCTTCTACATACCCTTGATCATTTAAAATCTGCCCTGCATATCGCACAGCTTCCTCTTTACTATTTAGTTCTGCATTTAATACAATATTGTCTTTCGTTAAAATATCATTAGCCATTGTCATTCTTCCCTTCTATTTGATGTTAAGAGTCGCTTAAGTCAATTGCTCCACTAAATAAGCTTTGATTATTTCTTCCTCTTGAGACTCGAAAACAGAAATCGCTTGATCATCCTTAACGAGTAATTCACTAATCGAACTTAGAACTTCTAATTCATATTGACCAACAGATTCTGGTGAGATCATAACCATCATGTGCTTCATTTCCATCCAGTGATCGTCCATTCCCTTTACCTTAATAGGCGTCTGTAATGGATAAATTGTTAAGGAAGGCTTCACAACCTCATGATTCCGTGTATGAAATAACGCTAAAGATGTGTTGGGGATTCCGACCCCACCGCTATTCAACCTTTTTAACAACTGATCTGAAACAACTTGATCATCGCGGATCACATCCTGATCAAGCAATAATTCACAAACCTTTTTCACCGTTTGTTCTAAACTTAATGTTTCCTGAATCGGATCAACTGAAACATCATCAATAATGGGGAGTAGATGATGTTTCAGTTCAGAAGCTTCTACTTCAGCACTATGAGCCGATCCTGCTTCAGATTGATTCCTTCTTCCTACATTTCGACTCACGCGTTGTTTATGAATAAAACGATTAATCTCACGAATGTCATCTTGGTCTAACATAGGTGATACCAGCACATATTCATAAGACATGTTTTGAATGGGGACAGTTGATACCACAAAATCATATTTCTCTAAGTCTAAGCGTTCGATATCAAACAAAGAACCATGGTCAACTGAACTGATCTCCGTAAATTGTTGATTAATTTTAGTCGCTAACATTTTCGATGTGCCGATCCCACTCGAACACACAACTAATACATCAAAACGTACATCCTCTTCCATCTTTAGCATCGTCGAGGCGAAGTGTAATACTAAATACGCCACCTCTTCTTTTGGAAAAGTTAAATGAGGAAAAACTTGATGAACTCCCTCTTCAATAATCTCGAATAAGACAGGGTGATCGGTTTCAATTTGTGATGCTAAGGGGTTTTTAATATTCATCCCTTGCGATAAACGGAAAACAGCAGGTTTTAAATGAGCCACCAAATCATTTAAAATCTGATCTTGCTCAAATACAAACCGCTCCATTCTGCGATTAACAAAATCAATTAATTCTTTAGCTTTAAAAGCCATATCAAGTGAAGATTCTTCTAGCAAATAATCATGATCATAACGCAACTTTGCCCCTAGAAGATGCATCGTGATATACCCAATTTCATCACGAGGGATCGTCATATCAAACGCCTTCTCTAGCTTTTCTATCATCTTTTGAGCTATTTGAAACTCTCTCGAATCTTCTAACTCGGTCAAATACGCCTGATCAAATTGAATCGTCTCACCTTTTTGTAATCGTTCCATAGCCAACGCTAAGTGAACAATCAAACCAATGTACGCATTGTCTGCTAGTTCGTACGGTAAATCCGCATTCGTTTGATTGACCGCTTCTTTAACCCGCGATAATTTATCATGTTCGACTAAATCAAGAAGACGATGCGAAATCGAATTCATCTGTTGCGAGTCTTGCTCTATATGTTTACTTAACAAATGAATGAGCTCTGATTCATCGACATGTTTAGATATGAAATAACTCATCGCTGAGCGTTTTTGCTTTTCTTCACCATCAATCTTCACGCCATACCCTCGCTTACGAATTAAACTTAACTCGTATTGCTCTAATACAGGCTGCAAATAATCGAGGTCATGACTAACCGTCGCAATGGTAACCTGTAGTTCATTCGCCAATGCATACAATTTAATCGGGTCTTGAGCTTCTAATAACGTCGTCAGTATAATAGATTGTCTCTCTTCGGGTGTGTAATCAGTGTGCTCAAGTTGTAAAATCGCATGCTTCAACCGTTCTTGATCATCTTTGTCTCCTGATAACTCAACGCCCACACCAGATTTCTTATGAATCGTTAAGTGATAATCTTGAATGATTGATTCAAGATTATTTAAATCACGGTGAACCGTTCTGACACTAACATCTAATTCTTCTGACAACTGATTAACAGGAATTGGTTCATCGTAAGATAAGAGTGTCTCAATTAATTTACGCTCACGACCAGAAATGTACACTGATTCACACCCCCTTCTGACATTTCATCTAAATGCCCACTATTATTGTAACTACCCTAAAACTGCTTAAGCAATTCAATCTTCTTGCTATTTAGACATAATCATTGTTGTCATCATTAAACAACTTAATTATTTAATGCGCATAGAAAAATCGTGGAAATCACTCTAGAAAGGCTATTCCACGATTTTTTGTTAGATTATTGCTTTTTAATAGTTTCAACTAACTCATCATATTTAGGACTATTCAAGAAGTTTTCTACTGAAATATGATAAGCACCTGGCATTTTCGTTCTAGCACGATCAGTAAGGTCTTTATGCGTGATAATAATATCAGCATCACCAGGCAATTCATTAATGGCTGTATTATTTACCTCAATACCTTCAATGTCAGCTTTTTTGAATTTGTCTTTTAAGAGCGAAGCGCCCATCGCACTTGAGCCCATACCTGCATCACACGCAAAGATGACTTTATTAACGTTCTCAGGCACTTCAGCAGGCTCCTCTTCGGATTGATGGTCTTCGTTTGTTTCATCAGATTGAGCTGATTGTTGATCTTGTTTTAACTGTCCAGAGACCGAACTCTCTTTACCTTTAAGTGATTCCATTTGGTTAGTTGCATTCTCTAACTCTTCAGAGCCATCAGTCTTACTCGCTTTCAGAATAACAGAAGCAATTAAGAATGAAACAGCTGCTGCAACAATCACACCTAATAAGACACCTAAATGATCACCTCTAGGAGTCATTGCCATTAAAGCAAAAATACTACCTGGAGATGGCGTTGCTGTTAAACCAACATCCATGATACTAAAGGTGAATACACCACTTACACCACCAGCTACTACCGCTAATAACAATGATGGTTTCATTAAAATATAAGGGAAATAGATTTCATGAATACCGCCAAAGAATTGGATAATAGTCGCACCAGAGGCAGAACTTCTTGCCATTCCTGTACCAAACACAACAAATGCTAGTAAAACACCTAAACCAGGTCCTGGGTTCGTTTCTAATAAGAAGAGAATAGACTTCCCGGTTTCAGATGATTCTTCTAAACCTAACGGGCTTAAAATACCGTGGTTTATCGCATTGTTTAAGAACAGAACTTTACCTGGTTCAATAATGATATTCGCCAATGGCAATAATCCTGCATTCACTAACACTTCAACGCCTGATGCTAACACTTGGTTTAATGCAGAAACTAATGGGCCAAAGACTTTCAATGCCAATCCTGCTAATATTGCACCTAATATACCTGCTGAGAAGTTATTATAAAGCATTTCAAATCCTGAGCGAATACGATGTTGAAACGCCTCGTCCATTTTACGAGTGATATAACCACCGAGTGGACCTAGGATCATAGCACCTAAGAGCATGGTAATGTCTGTACCCACAACAGCACCAATTGTCGCTGTTGCACCAACTACGCCACCTCGGCCACCGTGTATCATTTTACCGCCGGTATAACCAATTAAAAGCGGTAATAAATAGGTGATCATCGGTCCTACGAGCTGAGCCAATGATTCATTTGGAATCCAACCGTCCGGAATGAATAAGGCCGTGATTAAGCCCCATGCAATAAAAGCTGCGATGTTCGGCATAATCATACCACTTAAATAACTACCGAAACGTTGAATCTTTTCGCGCACACTATTTTGTGCCATACTTTTTCCTCCTCAAGTTACTTATAAAATGATTTTAACTGAATCTAATATGATTGCTAATGTCTATGGTAAAGCGTTTTCATTACCTTCACAATCTTCTCTTAAAGCATTTTTGACAACATGAATGTTGACACCATTAAAAAAGTACAGGTCTAGACCTGTACTTTTAGGGGAAATATCTATCAATTTCATCATTTAGCAACTTAAGAGTATAAATGATCGCCTTCTTTAATCGCCTGACTCATCGGTAAATAATGTGAAAATACACGAGCCATTTCATAAATGCGATGTTTTACACCTTCCGCAATTAATTCATTAGTATGGGAGAATTGAGACGAATCGGTATAGACATAATTAGGCGTGATTAAACACTTAAAGTAATCAAAAACAGGTTTCAGTTGGTTCTCGATCACTAAATGATGTTGTACCGTTCCACCATTCGCCATAAGTGAGACGGGTTTGTAGCGCATCGATTGAGGTGACACAAGATCGAGAGCATTTTTTAGCGAACCTGGAATAGACCCTTGGAAAATAGGCGTCGCCACAATAAAACCATCCGCTTCTTCCAATTTTTTAATCAACGATTGTGTCACTTCAGAATAATCTTCTAATCCCCGCCCGTCTGCAAAATCGACAGGATATTGTTCTAAATCTATAGATTCAATTTCAATTTCGTTTGATATATTTTTTAAATGTTGCTCCGCTTCTAATAAAAGCGTCTTTGTCTTTGAGCCAACCATAGTTCCATTCAATAATACAACTTTCACTAATACCCCTCCCATTAGGATCTTGACTTTATTTTAACCCTTTGTGACAGCCTTTTCAAATTGATGAAATAGTGCTTTTAGTCTGTTTGTTAAAAATTTTTAGATTCTTTTCAGGCATGTCATCAAACTGTTATACATTTGTACAAGCACTGTGATTGACCTGTTACTTGTAACTGTTATACTACCCCTCGGGCTCAAAAAAGAAAACCAAAGTCCTATTGTCAATTTGTTCAATTTACGGAGGTATGAACATGAATAAAACTATTGTACTAATGCTTGGTGCAGGGATCCTGATTGCCACTCTATTAGTAGCATTTGATTCTAATATAAAAGACGCTAATTCAAGCCAAGATACAGATGCAGAAAACACAGAAGAAACAGATTCATCGAAGACAAGCTCAAATAACTACCAAGCCATTTCAACACATCTCTCATCAAAAGAGAGCATTACTGTTGTGAAATCAGAATCTAAAACAAAAGTAGCTAACAAACAATCTAGTAATCAAGCTGATAACGAAGAAAAAGAATCAAAACAAAACAATGAGCAACAATCTCAAGAGTCAAACCAAAATAATAACCAAGAACAACAAACACAAGAAACAAAGCAACAAGATAATTCTGGTGAGGTTCAACATGTCAGTGAATCCAATGATGTGAAAGAAAGAATGTATATGGAAGCAACTGCTTACACAGCATATTGTGATGGTTGCAGTGGTATAACAAAAACAGGTATAGACCTACGTGCTAATCCAAATCAAAAAGTCATTGCCGTTGATCCGAACATCATTCCATTAGGGGCTAAAGTCTGGGTTGAAGGCTATGGTACAGCTATAGCAGGAGATACAGGCGGCGCCATAAAAGGTAACCGCATTGATGTGTTTATGGCTAACGAAGCAGATGCGAACCGATTCGGAAGAAGACAAGTTCAAATCAAGATATTAGAATACTAATGAACGTAGCCAGTTAAGGAATCGATTTCTTAACTGGTTTTATTTTTATGCTATTTATTATTCATGTGACTTAGTTCAACTTTGAAGAAGCTTGATTCATCTTTTGGGGTGGTTGATTCAACTTTTAAGGTTCTTGATTCAAAAAAAGGTCTGTGGCTCGAACAGCCACAGACCTTCTTATTACACATTTTTATTTAACAACCGCTTCTAACTCTACATCAATGTTATCGCGCGTTGCTTTAGAGTATGGACAAACTTTATGCGCTTCTTTCATCAATTCGTCCGCTTCATCTTGAGAAACACCACTAATTTCAGAAATCAGTTTCACACCAACTTTGAAGCCACCATCAGATTCATCTTTCATGAAACTAACTTCACCGTGTGTTGTTGATTCAATGTCTTTCTTTTGATTCTTAGCAACTAAGTTAAGAGCCCCGTCATAGCATGCTGCATAACCGGCTGCGAATAATTGTTCAGGGTTTGTCCCTGTTTCATCCGTATTCTCTGTCGGCATAACTACGTTTAAATCAATCACGCCATCTTCTGACTTAACGTGACCACCACGTCCGCCTTGTGCTGTTGCTTTTGTTGTAAATAAATGACTCATATTTAAACACTCCTTTATATAAAGTCTATCTAATCTATACCCGAAAAATCAAATTTTCATGCATGCAATATTATATTAATTTAATAATTTTTCTTGATAGGAAGTATTCCAGTCCATCAATTCATGAGCTGAGATCGGCTTTCCGAAATAGAAACCTTGAATTTCGTCAGCAGAGGTTTGTCTAATAATATCAAGCTCTTCAACTTCTTCAACACCCTCAATAACAACACCAAGGGATAAAGTTGAACCGAGATCAATCACCTCCGTTAAAAATTGTTGAGCTAATGAGTCTTCTATAACCCCTTCTAAAAAGGACTTATCAATTTTCATCTTATCGATTGGGAGTTTACGCAAATAAGTTAACGATGAAAAACCTGTCCCAAAGTCGTCTAAAGCAATCGTTGCTCCTAATTCACGCAGGCTTTTCATTGTCATGAGTGCCACTTTTTCCTCTTCAATTATACTTGATTCTGTGATTTCAAATTCTAGTAAACTTGGATTAACCTGATATTTCTCAATAATACGTTCAACATCAACAACAAAGGTATCTTCTATAAGTGTTCGGTTTGATAAATTAATAGCCACTTTACCCACATCAAATCCTGCCCACTGCCATTCCTTGATTTGTTTACAAACATGTTCGATAAGCCATAATGTAATAGGATGAATGTCGCCTGTTTTTTCTGCAATCGGAATAAATTGTCCTGGCGAAATAAACCCAAGTTGTCGATCATTCCAGCGTATTAAAGCTTCAACTCCAATGAAATCGTTGCTATGATTCGCAATTTTTGGTTGATACTTCACGACTAGTTCTTCATCATATTCAATTAAACGTAATCGTTCCAATAGTTTTTCTCGGAGACCTTCGCTGTGTGTTGTACCTTGGTAAAATGCAAAATCATTAATTAAATCCAAGCCCTTTGTATTAATGACAGCATAAGCCTGATCGACTAATTCTAATGCATCTTTCGTTGTTTTTGGTTTAGATGCCAAAGCTACACTAACATTAAGTCCTGCAACAGTCTCACTTTGACATCGATTAATTAAGTCTTTAGAGAAAACTCCTAATTTTTTTGATATAGTAAATTCACTAGCAATGACACCGATTTTTTGATTACTAATTCGATAAATTAAAAATTCACGTCTAGAGAATATCTGTCGATAGGCTTGTTTAATTAAATCAATTAAAACTTTGATTGTTTCATCACCTTGTTGATAACTATACTTATTATTAATTGTATCGAGATCATGTAGATGAATGACCGCAAGACCAATCTCATTCATATTCTTAAATTGATTCATTTGTTGATTAAAAACTTTACGGTTAGGTAGATTGGTCAATGGATCGTATAATTCCAGTCGCCTTTTTAATTGACGGTCAAACATAGTACTAAATATTGAGAAAAAGACGATAGCCAACACACCCACTACAACACTCGAGATGAGAATACCAAACAGTTCATGCGTCCCTTGAGCCTCTAGAACTACAGGATCTGCCTCAAATGACGTCGCATACATACCCGTATAATGCATACTAGATATCCCGAAACCTAATAAACTCGCAATCGCCACTTTATTAAGAAACTTCATGCGTTCAGGTTGGTTAATCAATATGAGAAGCGCAATTAATGAAATAGCTACCGCTAGTATGATAGAGAGAAAGACATAGCCAGCATGATAGTCCATGGTGACATTAGGTATTCGCATCGCTTCCATACCTAAATAATGCATAGATGCAATCCCTATCCCCATAATCATAGCAGCGATCAGCATATGTAAGTACTTACGCTTACGGTAATAAACCATCCAAAAAGCTAATAATGCAGCAAAAATCGCTGGCAAAACGGACAAAATGGTTAATATAGGATCATACGTCATCGGCACGCCTAATTGATAAGCGCTCATGGCAATAAAGTGCATCGACCAAATACCAGCTCCCATCGTCAATGACGCTAAACCAATCCAAAAATAAGGATGAATTAGACCACTATGATATAAACGCTCATTTAAGGACAATGCTGCATAAGAGGCAATAATCGCAATCAGAATTGATAAACTTACTAAAAACTGATTGTATGTACCATTGATTGTTACTGTCATGATCAAATTATAGTCTAATAAACCCATCTAATATTCCTCACAATTTCTTGTAACATCTATCCATATTTTAATACAGTTAAGACAAAATGACTATGATATTTCGACAAAATTCGTAACATTAACTGCACCACTACATGCTTTACCTGTCGCCACTTGATTTTAGCCAATAAAAAAGACAGCAAACTAAACCGTTCGCTGCCATTAACTTTCTAATATTAATTTAAAACCTGCCTGACCTCATAATTGAATATAACATCCAAAGAAACATTAATAATGCTATCACAAACCCAATTTCAATCGCAGGAATACTCCAAACCATGGAATGTTGTTCGTTTAATGCAGAACCAATCATTAACCCGACCATAATCAAACTAAACGCTAATAACACAATACTGAATGATAATCGATTACTCACTTGATCTAATTTCCGCATAAATGTGTCTGCTTTAGAGAAATTCATCTCAATCGGAACTTTGCGTTTCTTAGCCATAGCATTAATCTCTTGTAAGACTTCTGGTAAATCTTCGACAGCCTCTCCATATTCACCTAATTGGTCAAATATCTTCTCAGCTGTTCGTTTCGGGTTGTACTTTTGACGAAGTAAGTCTCGCCCGTATGGCTCAGCAATCGCAAACATATCCAGATCAGGCGCAAGCGTTTCAATGACTGATTCCATGGTGAACATCGTCTTGCCCACTAACGATAAGTCAGGTTGAATATAGATTTGATGTTGCTGAGCAATCTTATACATATCCGTGATCGATTCACCAATGCTAATATCTTTTAATGGGACATCATAATACTTGATCATGAGCTGATCAATATCTCTTCTTAGAGACGATTCATCTAGATGATCTGGTGCAATTCCTAGTTTCTTAATTGTCTTCACGATTTTATTAGCATCTTGGCGCACAATCGCAATGACCAATGAAGCCAATCTCGATTTCATATCACGGGACAGCCTTCCAACTAACCCAAAATCCATTAAAGCGATTTGTTGATCTTCAGTTATAAAGAAGTTTCCTTGATGAGGATCCGCATGAAATAATCCATCTTTAAAAATTTGATGATACAGGGCTTGGATCATGTTTTCCGCAATCGTATCAAGGTCAAAATTCGCTTCTTTCATCTCATCAACTTGGTTTAGCTTATACCCCTCTACAAATTCCATCGTTAACACACGCTTAGAGGAGTAATCCCAATAGATATCAGGAATTTTAATTGTATCCCATTCCTCGAATTGCTTGCGCATTAAATCAGCATTTAATCCTTCTGTTTCATAATTAAGTTCATCAATAATAGCACTCTTAAATTCTTCTAACACACCTGTAACTTGATACTGCCCGGCCCAATCAAAACGACGTTCAGCACGTTTGGCTAACTCTTCTAAAATTTCAAGGTCTGTATGTATTTGTTCGAACACGCCTGGCCTACGCACCTTAACCGCAACACGTTGACCATTAGGTAATGTCGCTTCATGTACTTGACCAATAGACGCTACACCAATTGGTTCAGGGTTGAATTCATCAAATAAATCTTCAACACGTTCCCCGAAATCTTGCTCGATCATCATTTGAACATCTTCGAATGAAAATGGTTCTAGCTCATCCTGTAAATAAGACAATTCACGAATGACATCTTTAGGTAATAAATCAGGACGCATACTAGCAATTTGGCCAACCTTAATAAACGTCGGGCCTAGCTCTTCTAAAAATGACCGTAGTCTCATCCCTAATTGTTGGGATGTTTCACTATGTCGTTGGTTAACATACACGCGACGTGGTAAAGAAAACACTTGATCAAGCCCTACTTCTTTTACGAAGTATCCAAAGCCATTTCGTGCTAGTGCTGCTGCTATTTCTCTATACCGCCGCATGTGCTTCATTCGTTTACCAATCATGGAATGCCTCCATCGCTATTAATTAGGACTCTTCGTTCGTATCATGTTTCGCTTCTAATTCAGCAATACGTTTTTCTAATTGATCATAATCTTCACGTGTCGGTATGTTCAATTCATGTAGATACGACTTAAGCTTATCATGAACTTTTTGATCCAGTTCTTCTTGCCGTTGTTCACCTTTTTGACGAACTTCATTTAATAAATTGGTTAATTCTGATTTGGATAACTCACCTTTATCATACATTTCATCTAATACTTTATCCACTTGCTCTTTACTTGCCTGTGCTAATCCCAAACCTAATGATAATCCTTTTTTAAAAGTATCACGCATAAATTGTACCTCCTAATCGTCCATTTAAGTTCTCATTTACCATTACCCTGAAATTTATTCATAAAAACTTATGTATATGGAGAGGTTTATATAAAGCCTAGAAGATACAAAAAAAGGTGTGTAGCTAAAGCTACACACCTTTTTAATCAGTCTATTACTGAGCAACAACGTTTGCTGCTTGTGGTCCACGGTCGCCTTCAACAATTTCGAATTCAACTGTTTGGCCGTCTTCTAATGTTTTGAAACCTTCCGCTTGGATAGCTGAGAAGTGTACGAATACATCGTCACCGTCTTGGCGCTCGATAAATCCGAAACCTTTTTCTGAATTAAACCATTTAACTGTACCTGTCATATATAATGACCTCCTTAATTGTGTTGACAAAAATTGAATCTCGTTACTTACGACATCAATTAAGAGAGGCCTTTCAGTAATCATCGATATCAATCATTTGTTCAACTCTTACTTTACACACTTCTGAACTAAATTGCAACCCCAAACCCTTTAAAATACAAAAACTTTTTTAGAACACCCTATAAAACATGCGTTAATAACACTTTATAACAATCATATTACATTTTATTTTCAAGCAGGGTTTTGGCTTGTACTAGTCTAAACCCTCTGCTACAATTCACTAACGAAACATTTTATAAACAGCAAAGGATGTGTATTAACATGAAAAAGACGCTTTTACTCTTCGTATTAGCGATTCTCGCCAGCGTAATGGTCGCTTGCGGCGGTGATAATAACGATGAAGGCGATTCAAGCAACTCAGAAAATGAAGGTACATCAGAAGAAGAAAGTAACAATGAAAATGGTAACAGTAATGAAGAAAATAGTAATAGCGAAGATGGTAGCAGTGAAGAATCATCTAACGGCGAAGGTAACTCTGAATCATCAAGCAAAGGTGTTTCAGACGTTGGTGAAGATGAAGTCGTCGCAACTGTTGGTGGAGAAGACATCTTAGGTTCTCGTCTACTTCAAGCTGAACAAACACTAAGTTCACGCTATCAAATGATGGGACAAGATCCTAGTAAGAACGCTGGCGCAATTCGTGATGCAGCTATGAATCAGGTTGTTAACTCAAAAGTAATTGAACTAGCAGCACTTGAGGCTGGTCTTGAACCTTCTGAAGAAGAAGTGACTAAAGAAGTTGACTCACAAATTAGTTCAATGAAAGAAAAAAATAAGCTTGAATCTAAAGATGCTGTATACGAGCAACTTGGTATGAGCAAAGAAGAGGTAAAAAGTCAAATTCGGTCATCTTTATTAATCCAAAACTATTTGGATGAAAACATGGAAGAACCAAATGTTTCAGATGAAGACATTCAAAAAGCGTATGAAGACTACAAATCACAAATGAAACAAGCGGATCAAGAAGCAGAAAGTTTAGAAAAAATGCGTAGTAAATTAAAATCACAAGTCAAACAACAAAAACAACGTGAACAACAACAAACGTTAATTGAAAATCTAAAAGAAGACACTGAAGTTAACGTTAAAATTTAATTAATTAAAAAGGCTACTCCGAAAAGTCGGAGTAGCCTTTTTTTATTAATATTGATACGATTGTCCGCCATCAATTGGAATGACTGAAGCATTAATAAAGTTAGCTTGATCAGAGAGTAAGAAAGCGACTAAATATCCGACTTCTTCAGGTTTACCAAACCGCTTCATTGGGTTAGGCTCAACAAACTGTTCGCCAACTTTTTCCCAGTTATCCGGATCGATCTGTTTTAAGGACCCTTCAACCATTGGCGTCATAATCGCTCCTGGTGCAATAGCTTTAATGCTAACGCCATATTGACCATATTCAATACCTGAGTTTTTCGTTAAGCCTACAACACCATGTTTACTTGCCGCATAACCAGATTGATTACCAACTCCACGAATACCTCCTACTGAGGCTGTGTTAACAATTGAACCAGATTCTTGTTTCTTCATCACTTCTAGTACATATTTCATGCCATAGAAAACACCGTTCAAATTGATATTAACAACTTTCTCAAATTCATCAGAACCATAATCCTGTGTTAAGTTTTGCTTCCCTTCGATTCCTGCATTATTAAAGAATCCATCAATTTGTTTAAATGTTTCTACTGTTTGATTAACGTAATTCTTAACTTCATCTTCATTGGAGACATCTGCTCTAATAACGAGTACTTCAACTGAAGGCGCTACTTCTTGAACTTTCGCTTTTGTCTCATCCAATGCTTCTTGATTAAGGTCTACTAAAGAAAGGCTCGCCCCCTCTTTTGCAACTTGAACTGCTGCAGCCTGCCCTAAACCAGACCCTGCACCTGTAATCAATACAACTTGATTGTCGAAACGTTTTTGCATGAATAAACCTCCTTGGTTTACTTTATTATTGGGTAAACGCTTACATCAAACGACCAAAATTTCATAGCTTTAAATTATGTCATGTCGCTTAATGTTCGTTTATAATTAAAGTATACAACGCTTAGATAATCGTACAATCATTAATCTTTAAACATTTGTCTATTGTTTAGACAGATTAGTTTCATTTGTCTAAATAAAGGGAGGAATATCATGCAAGAGGAATCCATTCGACAAAACCGAACAAAGAACCATTTCAAAATCGCCTTAACTGAATTAATTAAAGAAAAAGGCTTCCACACGATTACAGTAAAGGATCTCGTTCAACAAGCACAATATAATCGGAGTACCTTCTATGTTCATTACCATGATAAGTTTGAATTAGCAGAAGAACTCCTACATGAACTGTTAGTCGGATTAGATAAGGCTGTGCAACTTCCCTATAAGCGCCGTCGAGAAATCAACACTGAGAAATTGACAACCTCAAACTTTGAAATTATTTCTTATGTCTACCAACAACGTTTCTATTTTGATTTAATTAACTATGACGATACACTACCTGGTCTCCATCGCAGTCTCCCTAATAAATTCTTAGACATTTATAAAAACTATTTCACATTCGAAACAATCGGTGACCAACCTGTTAATATGGATTATTTTAAACATTATATCGCCCTCGGCTTCTATGGATTGATTCAGAGTTGGATTCAAAGCGGATTTCAAGAAAGCCAGGATGACTTCATCCATGAAGTCATCGAGTTATCCAAAACACATATCCGTTCTGTACAATATATTGGTGACATAAAAAATGGGTAAGTTTTATTGTTTCTGTAACATCGTTAACCACATAAAAGTTAAGCTTTGTTTTAAATCTTTCGGTAATTGCTCAAGCATGCTATCAGATACAGCTTCCTTATAGATTCCTTCTGAACCAATAATATGATAACCCTCACGTTCAGCTAATTGCTCGAATTCCCACGGCATCATGGTATTCATAATGACATCTTCCCCGTATAGTCGCTCAAAACTATTAGCTCTAGGTCCTGCTGTAGGGCCTAAGATGCCAAAACATAAATAGCCTCCAGATCTAACGACTCGCCCTATTTCTCGAAAAGTCTCAGATGGCTTTTCAGTCCACTCAAGTGAATTGATAGCTAGCACACTATCAAACACACTATCTTCAAATGGTAACTGAGCCATATCAGCTTGTTGAAACTGCAACTGATCCATATCCTCAGTCAGACGCTCACGACATAAGTCAATCATATCATCCGATAAATCAACGCCTGTTACCTTATAGTCTAACTGCCACAACTTATAAGAGCCGTAGCCATCACCACAACCTAAATCTAGAACTGCACTATGCTCCGGCACGAACTGATTAAAAAATGGGATAATGTTACGTCGGCTTCCCTCTTCCCACATGGATTGACTTCTAGCGTGCCAGAAATTTGCACGTTCGTTCCATTGTTCTTTTGCTTGATTATGCCAAATGTTCTTTTTCACCTTATACACCCTCTTAAATATAGTTATGTTCCTCACCATAATCCTTTAATCGCTCGAAAGGATTTTGATAATCCAGTCCTAGGCATTCACAGAACGCCGCTTCGGTTGTGAATCCTTCTCTTTTTAAATGACGTACATCCTCCATAAACTCTGGATGATCCATCAATATGTGTGCTTCGACCATCATATGTAAATATGCATTTTGCCGCGTTGTGAGTTGATTCATACCAAATAACTCAAATTCAAAGCCATAAGCATAGAAATTAGCTTTAACGACAGCTGACCCTTTGACTTCAATTGTTTTGAGTGAAAATGACTTAAATGACTGATAAGCCTCACTTAACCGTCTAGCAAAATCATCGAGATCATGTACATAAAAAATAATATCAAGATCAGAATCTCCGTCATGGACATTCAATGGAATCGTACCACAAACAATCGGATCGTATGATGCTAACTCATCTAAAACGCCAAGCTTTTGAATCGCTTCATAAGCTCGTCTTTGATACGGACTACCTTTCTTTAAAGCTAATAATGAATCAAACACCGTTTCTCCCCCACATAAAAAAGCCTTATTGGTCTCTATTGTACCAATAAGGCTTCCAAACTTCGATTTAAGATTCTTTTTCAATTGTTTCAAGTAATTGTTCAAAGCGTGGCCAGAATCCGTCGCCTGCTCTCATCGGGTAGTGATAATCGATCACGACCACGTTATCACCCAGCGTGCCTGCAACATAACCTTCACCCGAACGGTAATAGTGCTTGCCTTCAAGCGACGTGTCATAGTTCTCCAAATTCTCTTCTCCTTCAAATTCACCGTCATCAACTGTCAATGGATTCACCGCTTCATTAACAGTCATATTGGTAAATACTTGGAGGTTAATCGCTACATCAACTGATTCCGCATTGTTATGGTGAGTAACGATGCCATCTTCTACGTTATGAGGTGTAAGCCATTCATCCATTTGGTATGTGATACCGTAAGGATTCAACCTAAATGTTGTTACCTCCGTCTGCTCTTCCATCCCTTCAAGCATGATCGTCCCTTCATCAACTGACACAACCTCAGTCGACAATTCCTCTGTCGTATTTGATGCTTGCTCGAACCGTTCGAGTAATAATGAAGCTGTTTCATTATCATTAGACACTTGCAAACTAATTTCTCCTGAATTTGGTAGTTCGGATTCAGGTATTGTAACATTCATCGTAAAAGATTCATTCGTCACAGATTCATCCATGGTCAAATCTGAAATAATAACTGTCTCACTACTCCACGTAATCTGATGCTTAAGATCATAATAACCATCACTAACACCAATTGGGCCAGTAATCGTATAGTTACCATTTTCCCCTTCAATTTCTGCTTTCTCTACAAATTCTTCAGGTGATATTTTCGCTTCCGCCTCTTCAGAGCTATGATTAGGAGCAACATTTTGCTGACCTTCATCACCGTCGCTCATTATCCCCAACGTCACAAAAGCAAATAATGCTGCAGCTGCGACACTTGTTCCTGCTACCATCCAACGTTGGCGTTTTTGACGTTTTTGTTTTTTATGAGCATATTGTTGAATCGATTGGCGCATCTGTTGTTTTCTTTGTTGGTCCATTTGCCATTCCTTCGATTCTTCTTTCAAAACATCTAATTCATCATGATTCTGACTCAAAAGCAACCCCTCCTTTACGCTGAAGTGCTTTAATCGCACGATGATAAGTGGTGCTCACTTTATTTTCGGACCATCCTAAGACTTGTGCGGTTTCTGTAACCGAGAATTCTTCGATGCCTCGCAGAAAGACAACATCCCGATAATTAGGCTTTAATTGATTGATTAATTCTCGAACATAAACTTTTAATTCAGCATTTTCCACGACTGTCTCGGGCGAATCAACTGTTTTGGGTTGATAGTCTTCCTCATCTATCAATCGTCGCCAATCTCTTACTTTGTTTTTACGCATTTGATCTGTAGCTAAATTACGAGCAATGCTAATAAGCCATGTTTTAGGGTTCGCATCGCCACGAAATGACTGATGGTGATTAATCGCTTTAATAAATACATCTTGGACTAAGTCTTCAACATCTGGCGTCCCTAATCGAAAGACTAAGAATCGATAAATATCATCAGCATATTGATCAAACCATTTTATAATCAAATCATCATCCATCTCACGCCCCCACTTTCTGTCTGGATTACTTATTAGACGTTACGAATCAAAAAATCTTACACGTTAATAAAATCTTCATAATTTCAAACTGTTTTTGTGATATATATCACAAATTAAACCTTCTATAGATTAGATAATGAAATTAACTCAAATATGGAGGGTTTCAAATGTTAACAGAACAACAAAAAGATACCATTAAAGCAACAGCTCCAGTATTACGTGAACACGGCACCACGATTACAACACGTTTTTACCAATTGCTTTTCGAGAAACACCCAGAGCTCTTAAATATATTCAATCAAGCGAATCAAAAACAAGGTAAACAGCAACGCGCTTTAGCTAACTCTATTATCGCATCAGCTGAACACATCGACCAATTAGAATCGATTATGCCTGTTGTCGAACAAATTGCACACAAACATCGTAGTTTAGGTATCAAACCTGAACATTACCCAATCGTTGGCGAAAACTTACTTATTGCGATTAAAGACGTATTAGGTGATGCTGCAACAGATGACATCATGCAAGCTTGGGAAGATGCTTACCAAGTGATTGCTGATATTTTCATCAGTGTTGAAGCAGATTTATATGAAGCAACTGAACAACAACCAGGTGGATGGAAAGACTTCAAACCTTTCTACATTTCGGATAAAGTTGTTGAAAGTGATGTCATCACATCGTTCTATTTAAAACCAGTTGATGAACAACCACTACCAACTTTCAAATCTGGTCAATATATTAGTGTTAAACTTGATATTCCAAGTGAAACCTACACGAATATTCGACAGTACAGTCTTTCATACAAACCGAATCAAGATTATTTCCGAATCAGTGTTAAACGTGAAGATGAGCACGATCCGAACGGTGTGGTCTCGAATTATTTACACAACGAAGCATCCATTGGTGACCAAGTAGACGTCAGTGCACCTGCAGGTGAATTTACGCTAGACACGAATAGTACAAAACCACTCGTTCTGATGGCTGGTGGCGTTGGCATTACACCGCTTATCAATATGCTCCATACAGTCGTAGAGCAACAACCGAATCGACCAGTCTCATTCGTGCATGCTGTTCGTAATGGTAATGTTCAAGCTTTCGAACTAGAATTAACGGATTTAGTGTTAGATCATCAACATGTTAACCTTTATACCATTCTATCTCACCCAACAGCGGATGATGAGGCCAATAAACATTACCATCATAAAGATTTCATCACCTACGATTGGATGAAGGATCACTTGCCAATGGATGAAGCTGACTTTTATTTCTGCGGTCCGAAGCCGTTTATGGAAGCTGTTATGAATCATTTAAGTCAACACGGTGTGACCGAAGACCGTCTTAACTTTGAATTCTTCGGCCCACAAGAAGAACTAGAAACAGTGCAATAACCTCAACCATATAAAACACCTCAGCTTCAAGTTGAATTTCATGAAGCTGAGGTGTTTTGGGTTTTATTTATGATTCTTCAATGATTCAATTCGACGTTTGATATCATCTCGAACATCACGAAAAACTTGATTTACTTCTTCTTCGCTTCCTTCTGCTTTAGCTGGGTCAAACAGCCCCCAGTGATCCGTCTCAACATTTGGCGGTGTAACGGGGCAATTTTCTTTCGCATCACCACAGAGCGTGATCACTAAACTCGCTCTATTCAATAGATCACGATCAATGACAGCTGATTGCTGATCTCGTATATCAATGCCAACTTCATCCATCATTTCAATCGCTTTTGGATTCACACCATGCGCTTCAATCCCAGCGCTATGAACCTCCCACTCATCACCTAATAATTGACGTCCTAATCCTTCAGCCATTTGACTACGACAAGAATTACCCGTACACAAGAAATAAATAATAGGTTTACTCATACAAAACACTCCTTATTAATTCACTAAAATAATTGAGACATACAAGCCGAGTAACGTGATAGCTAGTACTGGAATCGTTAAGATTAACCCGACTTTAAAGTAGTAGCCCCACGAAATCTTAATCCCTTTCTTCGATAACACATGCAACCATAACAATGTCGCAAGTGAACCAATTGGTGTGATTTTCGGACCTAAGTCACTTCCGATCACATTGGCGTAAATTAATGCTTCTTTAATCATACCTGATGTATTCGAGGCCTCAATAGCCAAAGCATCGATCATGACAGTTGGCATATTGTTCATCAGAGAAGACAAGATCGCAGCAAGAAAGCCCATCGACATCGTCGCAGCCAACAGTCCTTGGCCTGCAGCTGCATCAATCACATTGGCGAGGACGTCTGTTAGTCCAACATTCCGCAACCCATAAACAACGACATACATTCCAACCGAGAAGAAGACAATATCCCATGGTGCACCTTTGACAACATCGGTTGTTGGAACAGCTGGGCTTCGTTTCGCTAAAATGAGAAAGATAACAGCAATCGCCCCTGCCACGAATGACACGTAAAGAAAGTCAACCCACTCACTTGCAAAGTACCCAACGAGTAAAACAGCTAAGACAAACCACGAAATACGGAACATCTTATGATCTTTAATCGCTTCTTTAGGTTCTTGCAATTCGCTTAAATCATAATTCTTTGGAATAGATTTTCGGAAGAATAGATATAATACCGCAATACTTGCAATCATTGAAAATAAATTCGGAATAATCATCCGTAATAAATACTCTAAAAAGCCGATTTCAAAAAAGTCAGCCGATACAATATTCACAAGGTTACTAATCACTAAAGGGAGTGATGTCGTATCAGCAATGAAACCACTCGCCATAATAAACGGCAAAATCATCGCCTCTTTGAAATTAAGAGCACGCACCATTGATAAAACAATCGGTGTCAAAATCAATGCCGCTCCATCATTCGCAAATAACGCAGCCACAGCAGCACCAAGTAATGTCACAAGCACAAACATTTTCACACCATTACCACCGGCGAGTCGTGCCATATGTAAAGCTGCCCATTCAAAGAAGCCAATTTCATCTAAAATTAGCGAGATAATAATAATCGCAACGAATGCGAATGTCGCATTCCACACAAGCTCCGTTACATCAATGACGTCTTGCACGTTTACAACACCAAAAACTAATGCAAGCAATGCACCAGCACAAGCTGTCCAACCAATCCCTAGATTCTTAGGTTGCCAGATGACAAATGTTAACGTAACTAAAAATATGATGATAGCTATGAATAAATCCATGACGTAAACTCCTTTATTTATGACATATGACGTTTAGTCCATCTTGTTCAAGTTCATCCAACTCACCTTGGACACTTGGTAAAGATTGAAGAATTTCTTTTATTAATTCAATAGTTGCGTGTTCATCATTCATTCGATAAAACACCCATGATCCTTTTCGCTGTTCCATAACGAGACCACCATCTCGCAACTTACGTAAATGTTGACTGATAGCTGGTTGTGATAGATTGATCAATTCTACTAATTCACAAACACAACATTCACGTTCATAAATGAATTGCATCATTCTAAGACGATTAGAATCTCCTAATAACTTTAGAGTTTGAGACGTTTGTTGAATAGATTGAGGTTTTAACATCATATAAGCATCCCCTTATATAAGATAATACTTATATGATTATAAGTTATAGACTAATAACTGTAAAGAGGTTGTCGATAACGTTAAATCCTTTATTTCTCCTTGATTAACCGCTATAATATAATTATCGAAATTTGTATTTTTGTGAGGGAAAGCTATGCACCCATCTGATTATTTTAATGACTTCTATGAGGCAGTACTAACTGGTAATACAAATGAAGCTCAGAGCGTCATAAAATCCCTATTGGAACATGGTGATACAGTGGATGCTTATCGCATCGTCTCACAAGCAATGTATGAAGTCGGTAAGCTATGGCAGGAAAATAGCCTATCAGTTGCTCAAGAACACTTAGCAACGGCTGTATCACAATTCGTGATTACACAATTAACGATTCAAGCAATAGAAGCAGATCAAGAATACAACCAGTCTGTTGCTTTGTTCTCTGTTGAGACAAATCAACATAATTTAGGCATTCAAATCGTTCGCAACATGTTTTTAGAGCATGGATTTTTGACTTATTATTATGGCGCGGATATTCCGAATCATCATATAATCTCATCATTGATTGAACATCAACCAGACTATATTTGTTATTCGATGACGTTACCTAACCATGTAACAAAAGCGAAAGAGCTCGGTGAAATGATTCGCAACGAGGAAAGATTAGCCCATACGAAAATACTGATTGGCGGTTACGCCTTATTACAGTATCCTGAGCTCTATAACCAACTTGAACATGACTATAATTTTGAAAACATTGATGACCTTCATCAGTGGTTGATTGGAAAAGGTGATTAAGATGTATATTGTCGACTCCACTGTCGTCGTACCAGAAGACAAAATTGATGAGCTAATTGGAATCTATCAAAATCGATCACGTCAAGTAGATGAACAACCTGGCTTCATTAAATTTGAATTACTTCAAAACGACAAAAAACCTCATGAGTTAACCGTGCATACTATTTGGGAAACAAAGCAAGATTATTTGAATTGGGCTCGTAGCGAACAGTTTAAGCAAATTCATGAACTAGAAAAAAATTATCCCGATCAAGAGCTAGCTCAAATTGTTCCTAAAGTCTATCGATATAAGGTGGTGGCGACGTAATGTACCCTGCAGAACTTATGCAGCATGCCCCTTATCAACAACTTGTTGATGCTGTTGTGGCAGACATCTACAAGGAAAAACCGGAACTGTACGATCGCTTTGGTGATAAAGGGGTAGAACGTTGTCGGGAGGATAACTATTTCCATTTGCAGTATCTTACAACAAGTTATCACTTAAAATCGACATCTATTTTTCTCGATTATACAGCTTGGCTAAACGAAGTATTAACAAGTCGTGGCATTGATTCAGGGCATATCGTGCAAAACTATCGATTATTAATTGAACATATCCCAAAAACTATTACGGATTTTAATGAACAACATTTTTTCATCACATGCTTAAAAAAAGCTATTGCTCAATTAGACCCTGGAGGAGATTTCTATTCACAATAACAATAAGAACCTTATGCAAGTTCTGAATCAATCCGATACATTGATTATCCAAACTAATCAAGACGGTGAAATATTAACCCGAACAGGGAAACAAGCAAAGAATATGTATCCTTCTCAATCCATTTTTGACCTTGTGGATGAGCAATCTTTAACTAGAATGAAGCGAATCTTAAACCATGAAGAACAATATACATCAGATATTTATTTAAAGCTAGATGATGAGTCAGTTCCTTATATAGTAGAGGTTCAACATGTAAAAAAAGAATTCTGGTTAATCATGACACCTTTTCCAGAATCATTTTTAGAATCAATTGCCAATATTTATGATACGACCAACCAACTGAATGAATTGTACGTTGAAAAAGCCTTAAATGAGAAACAATTAAATGATGCAATCAAACAATTAAAAGAAAAGAGTATGACTGATCCTTTAACAGGTTTGTATAACCGACAGCATTTCTATGATCAAATCGCTAAGCTTTACAACGCAAATCAACTGCCACCCCGTTTAATTCTCTCAGTGATTGACTTTAACAATTTAAAACAAATCAATGATCATTATGGTCACCTCGCAGGTGATGGACTGCTTAAATTGTTTGCTACGATCGTTGATCAGTATCAAACAGACCGAACACAGGTGTTTCGTTTTGGTGGAGATGAATTTTTGTTTATTACAACAGAGTATAATCTCGCTGATATTAAACAAATCATTCACGATATTGATCAACAGTTTAAAGAAGAATCCAGGGAATGTTCGTTATCTTTTGGCTTTGTGGAATTAACCGCCAATGAAATTGAATCCCTGTATGATGAGCAAAACATTGAATTCTATATTTCAAAAGCTGATCGTGCGATGTATGATTATAAGCAACAACTTAAATCAAATGAAAAACGTCTCGGACAAGATTAATTGTCTGAGACGTTTTTCCATGTAATCACAATTGAGCCACTTATATTATGACCGTGATATTTAATAGGTAAATCACCTGACTCAGTAGATTCGAATTGGTATAACCAATCCTCATCTTCACCGATATAATCTAAGTTACCGTAGTTACTTGTAGCCGAATGGCGTTTTAGGCCATAATTATTCCCTGAGTCATCGGCTAGGTCCCATTCAACCTTCACTTCATAATTTTGACCGGATTCCACTGGGATATATACCGTTTCCTCACCATTAAATTGATCAAAAGTTACTTCATACTGACCTTCATCATATGTTTCAGAAAATCCAGATTTAATCGCAGGATTCCAGGTCATAATAATAATTAGAATGAGAATCGCAGGAACCCCCACGCCAAATGGACGTCTTTTCGAACGACGCACAATGCGTTCAATAAAATAAAACAATAAAAACGCAAATACTGTAAATAAACTACTATAAAAAATCATGTAAAGGTATGCCGCTATAGAACTCATCGCTAAAGGGATATAAACAAGTACCCAAATAAACATGGCTGAAAGCATATACAACGACACAAACGTCCGTTTTGAGTCATCATCCAGCTTACGTGCTGCCCATTCATTTACATAAGAGGAAATCACCAAATAAACAATGAAAATCAACCAAATAAATGGATTAGACACAAGATCATAAGCTTCTGACAAACGAAAACCTGAATATAGTAAGTAAGCGATATATGTTAAGACCATAGTCAAAAAAGTTGTTGCCATTCGACTACTTATATTATGTAATTTATGCATGAATTCGCCTCCAATCTTTTCTTATCATACACCATTTTCGTGAAGTTAGAAAATGTTCATAAATAAAACTTACTTTTTTCTAGCATTCATACTATAATTTGTGATAGATGTTATTTGTAAAAGGAGATCTATCCATGCAAAAACAAAGCGAAAATACTGCGATTATGATATGGATTGTGGCATTAATTGCTACACTCGGTTCTTTATACTTCTCAGAGATTCGTCAGTTCGAGCCATGTTTATTATGTTGGTATCAACGGATATTCATGTATCCACTCGTCATCATCATGATAATCGGTATCGTCGGGAAAGATCGTCACGTTTTCCAATACAGCATGATCTTATCAGGGATAGGACTAGCTATCTCGATATATCATTACACGATTCAAAAAATTGCTTTTATGCAAGATAATGCTTTAAGCTGTGGTGAGGTATCTTGTGTCGCACAATATATTAATTGGGGTGGATTTATTACAATCCCATTCTTAGCAGGGCTTGCATTTGCGATTATACTTACGCTAAGCGTCTTAGGTAACCGTAAGATCAAGCAATCTCATTAATTTATGCTGATCTAACTTAGGAGGATTTAAGTTGAAAAAAATATTAATTTTTGGCGGTATTATCATTGTCTTATTTGTCGTCTTAATCTTATTAACAAACCAAGAATCTGACACATCTAATGCAGAATATTATAGTCAAGCGGTCGAACCAGACCAATTAGAACAACAGATTGCAGAAGAAGATTCCTTAACAGTGTACTACTTCAGTCCCGAATGTCACCATTGTCAAGAAACAACACCACGATTGATGCCATTAGCTGAAGATATGGATGTAGATATGACATTATTTAATCTTCATGAACATGACCAAAGCTGGAGTGATTTTAATATTGAAAGCACACCAACTGTCGTTCATTATGAAAATGGCGAAGAAGTCAACCGTATAGTCGGTGCTGCACCAAACGAACAATTCGAATCCTTTTTCAATCAAGTTGTCTTAGACTAAACAACACAAAAATCTCCGAGCTGACCACCAGGCTAGCTCGGAGATTTTTTTAGATTTCAATTCGTTTAACGTTAAGTCGATTCATGATTACCATAATTCATTCGCTGCTGACTTCGAATTTTCAACCATTTTTGTGCCCAGACTGTATTCATTTCAATGATCGGCTGGGTGAAGATTAACACATATCTTGATGATAAAAACATGACAATGGCACCAGCGATAATCCCTAAAGCTAAGACATCCAAATTCTCATTCATTCGAAGCAATCCTAGCTCGCGAACAAATTGAATAATCACACCGTGAAGCAAATAGACGTAAAGTGTATAAGGCCCCATTGCCGTGATCTGATAGTTCTTATTTGGAATTAAGGCTAATACAGAAAACACCATTAGAATCGCTAAAGCGTATAAGCTTAGCCGTGCTATAATTCCAATCGATTCCATCCCTAAAGCGCTATAAGAAGCTGATCCAAACAGTAACTCATCAGGGATAACGGGCATAACTAGACTGCCTACAAATAAGGTGGCTAAGATTAAAACGGCTACAACCTTGAACTTCATTTCTTTTAGATACGTGATTAATGTTTGGTCCATCCAGTAACCCATTAGGAAAAATGGGAAAAACACAAAGGTTCTCGACACACTAAATTCATGCCCGATAAATGGGACAAGACCAATGCCTAAACCAATACTAAAAGCGATCATCAAACCTTTAATTGGCGATAAGTGTTTGAAAACAATTAGTAGAAGATGCCAACAAAATAGACTTACTAGAAACCACAGACTCCAATGAGGCTCATATAAAGCGACATACCAAGGGTCATTATTACTCAAAATAGGTACAATGGAATATAGTACTTGAAATAATAAGAATGGTAGTAACAGCTTTTTCATCATTTTAACTAGAAAACTTTGATCGCCTCTTCCTTTAGCGAAATAACCACTCATTAACACAAATCCAGGAATATGAAATATATAGATCCATTGATACAGTGCATCAACACTGATCAACTCACCTTGCATAGGTTGAATTAAATGTCCAAAAACAACTAAAAATATAAAAAAGACTTTGGCGTTGTCAAAAAAGGCTAGTCGTTGCATAATCTTTTCGCCTCCCATCAACCAAAGACATAATACCCCACCTCTATGATTGATTAAACCCATACAACCAAATTGTTATTGATTTATTATATCGTTGTAATATTTTGTACTATTTGGCTTTGTTAAGGTCCGTTGTTGAATTGTGATCCGCTTTCGGTGAACGTTTTCCGTGGGCACGGCTCGAGCCAGGCAACTTCATCGAATAAGCTTCTCTGGGACTTGCACCGAGGAAGCCTACTTCGAAGATTTGCTAGAAAACGCAGGTGCATCCCTCGGAAGAAAAGCACTTCCTGCGGGGTCTCGAGACACGTGCTATTCCCATGACGGCCCGGACGGCCTAATGTCGACGTTGGTCACAAAGGCTGATTTCATAAGCTTCTTTGCCTAATTCTGCGCCGAGTACTCGCAGGCGCAGGACGTGACCGAACTTAGTCGACCAGGAGTCGCCACCTTCGCTCCTCACAATTCAACAACTAAGTGCTAAACCATTGTAATATCAACACCTATCTTAAACAGTACCTAACATTTTGTTAGAACTTAATCTCGAAGTGATAAAAAAGGCCGACATGCACGTTTTTAAGTGCATGTCGGCCTTTAACAAATGGCTTGGGCTACTCATTGTTTTTGTCAGGATCTGATTGATCATTTTCTTCATCTTCAGGTAAAGGATCGACGGTATGTTCATAGGCATACCCTTTTGATATTGCAATAATTGTTAGAACAGCTACAACAATAACAATCACAATTGAAATAATTAATACCGTAAACATGTTCAAACTCCTTCAGTCTTTTTGTTTTAATAATTAACAAACTATGCCTTCTCTAACAAAACTATATCATATTCAACGTCAAAAGAGATGTTTAAGCTACGAAACATATGTGGTAACCATGAATAAGAGGTGAAACTTATGAAAATAATGCAATATATCAATCAATTGATCAATATATTAGTCTGGATCGTTCAGATACTCTTAGGATTACGAATTATCCTAAAATTATTCGGTGCGTCTGAGACGGCTCCATTTGTGGAATGGATTTATCAAACAAGCGCGCCATTACTCTTTCCGTTTGAAGGGATCTTTCCTTCAAAAGTGTTAGATGGCATTTATGTCATTGAATTCTCCGCTATTTTTGCCGTTCTAGTATACACCTTACTCGGCAATTTCTTATCATCATTAGTGATGAGTTTTAACAAACGAAAGAACCGTGAAAATGATTAATCATTTTCACGGTTCTTTCTATGCGGTTGAAGCTTGATTTGACGGTTTTAAAGTCAGGAGCAATATCGCTCCTAATAACAACACAATTCCAAAACCAGACACGATATTTAATGGCTCGCCTAGCCAAATAAACCCGAGCATAGCAGCTGTTAAAGGCTCTGCTAAGGCAAGCGTGACAGCAGCAGAAGCGGAAACACCTTTTAAGCCAGCTGCAAATAATAAATAGGCCAAAGCAGTGGCCAGCAACCCTAAGTGTAGCATCGTCACAAGCCCCGTTGGTTCAAAAACCCAGGCTAAATCAGATACTACTAAAATAGGTAATAAGAATAATGCTGCCGTACTAAACACCACTGCTACAACCGTGTCTGATCGATAAGATGCGACAAGTTGTTTACTCGTTAATGTATAAACAGCAAAGGCTACCCCAGCAAGCAAGGCGAGAATCATTCCCCTCGGGTCAAAGGCGACCTTTTCACTTGCTGAAAATAATAAGACACACCCAAGAATAGCTAAAGCTGTTGCTATGACCCATAGTCTTTCTGGAATACTTCGAAATTTAATGGCTTCGAATAATCCAGCTATAATTGGAGCGCTACAAATCGCAATGACTGTTCCAACAGCAACTCCTGTCATTGCGACACCTGAAAAAAAGAATGGTTGGTATAAAGCCATAGCAATGGCACTTATTAATATGGGTTTCTTAGGTAAATGACGAAATGAAAATCGTTTTTGTAATGAAACTAAAATAAATAAAGAGCCACCACCAATGAGTAAGCGTAATGCACCTACTACAAGTGGTGATGACTCATTAGGTGCGAGTGCTTGCGCCGTTCCTGTCGTTCCCCACAAGATTGCGCCAGCTAAGACAAGAAACATATAACGCATGGACATGCCCCACCTTTATAATAGCAAATGCCGTTCAAATCGAATAAATGAATACAAACGCATGAATAACACAATGGATAGAACAACTAATAGTGGAATTTTAATATAGTCTATTTCAGCAAAATAGACCATGATTAAACCTGCCAATGTCATTAACGCTAGGAAATTTGAATAACGTCCATTCAGTGGTGTATTGCTCACTGCAAGTGATGACACCTTTTTAATGCGTTCAAAATAACATGTTTGACAATAAGCTTGAATCATAAAGAAGATTTGAGTTGTAAATAAATCTCGTTTGGATTCGATGTGTTTTCCACAGTTTTGACAGTATACTTTTTTCATTTTTTATTGGCACCTACCATATCAATTTCTTATGACGTGTGAATTGGTTTTAAAACTTTTTCAATACGGTTCCGTTTCGGTTCTAAAAATGGTGGTAAAGCAAGTGACTCACCTAGATGATGAATATCTTCATCAGTTGCAAAACCAGGACCATCAGTCGCTAATTCAAATAATACTCCATTCGGTTCGCGGAAATAGACGGATTTAAAATAATGACGATCAACAAAATTAGAATGGCCAATTCCATTCGCAGTTAAGGTTTCAATCCAACGATTCAAACTCGACTCATCTTCAACACGGAATGCCACGTGATGAACGCCACCACGACCCAATCGTTCAGAAGGAAGATCCGTGCGATGGTGGACATGTACTTCTGCACCTGTGCCACCTTCGCCCATCTCATAGACATAAACCGTTTCATGTTGTTCACCTTGATACTCGCCAATATGACGGAATTCCAGAACGTCGACTATTACTGATTCTAGTTGTTTAAGGTCAGGCACAGTTAAATGAATAGGACCAAGACCAACAATGCCATGCTGCGGGCTTGCGGATGATTTCTCCCAAGCCTTGCCGCCAGCTACACCGTTATTCCCTTCATCAGACACCAAAATTAACCGTTGTTTCTCATGATCTCGAAATGGTAAGACCTTACGACCAAATTGTTCCTGAACCCCATCATGTTCTAGATTAGCTGAGGATAATCGTTCCTCCCAATAAGTCAAGGCTTCGTCAGTAGGTACGCGAAGCGATGTTGCCGAAATACTATTATTGCCATCATGATTCTGACCAATTTGCGGAATTTCAAAGAATGTGAATTCAGTCCCTGGTCGACCAACTTCGTCACCGTAAAAGAGGTGATACATCGATGGGTCATCTTGATTGACCGTCTTTTTGACCATTCGCATGCCTAATAGTTTCGTATAGAAATTAACATTTAATTGAGCTTGTTTCGCCATGGCTGATACATGATGGATTCCTAAAATACTCATATGTTCACCTCCATGTTTTAATACATGATGTTTTTCTATTAATCAATCGATTGATTTGTTTAATTTAATTCTTTGTTTATACTTAACTTCGTAAATCAATCCAGAAGCGTCTAACCACTTCACCGTTTTCTTTGGTAAATGGCAGGCCTTGCATACCGCCAACCTTTTCATAAACGCGTTGTACAGTTGAGTCGCCATCCTGACAAGTGACTAAGGCACGAGGAATGCTAAATGATTTCAACATTGCCATCGCTTCATTCAACATAAACGTGGCATGCCCTTCATTTCGCTCAGATGGACGTACGCCGAAATCGACTAAACCATCGACTTCTACTAAGGAACCAACTAGTTCATGGCGAATAACACATGCACCGATAATTTTATATTTTTCATCAACGAGCCAACGTGTCGAAGCTGGGACCTCTTCTCCTGTTAGACCAACCCCTTTTTCATGGTTTAATAATTGTTCAACTAATGCCTCGAATTCTGATGGTTTTGCATCTAAAACAGACGGTACAACACTTTCACCCGCTTCATGCCAATCATTTAAAAAATCCAGATAAGCTGATTCAAGTGATGCTGTCGGTTTAATTAATGTTAATTGACTCATAAATAACCCTTCCTATTTCTTGGTCACACGTTCCCAATTTTCGAGTTCGCCTTCTACAATCGAAAATAAAGGGTGTGCTTCAATTGATTCGTGTTTCATTTCTTTTAACGATTCAAAGCGCTCAGGATCACGCACTTCTAATTTTGCCAGTAAATGATGCCATTCATATTCCAATTGTCCCTTCGTTACCTTTAGACGAAGCGTTTGGTCGACATCATAGATTTTACTCTGATCAAAGTTATAGCCACGTTGCAAAGCTTCATCATACACATACTGCAAATACGTGCCAATCGTATGAAGTGGGTTCTTCTGATCACGAAAACGAACGAGTTGAGGATGATTTCGATACCCTTTTGTTTCACCTTTTAATACTTTTTGAGCTAACAAGGTCTCACGCCACAACGCCACTAAGCCTTTAGCATCTAAGTATTTCGGGTGAACAGACCATATGCGCATGTCATCCCCTCCTAGATTCGCTCGCCTAACCGTTTAAATTCAAATTCATTAAATTTAGCGATTATTTTCTCACGTTCTGGCTGATATAGAGCTTCATTCAAATCACATGACACATCTGCATCACACCGAATTTCGGCTAGTTGTCTTGATAAATGAACCATATCAAGGTCAGCTTCAAATTTTGTCCGCTGGGCTCTCGTTAGAGTATCTAAATTATTAAGAATGGCATCAAGTGACCCGTGTTGGATTAACAATTTCAAGGCTGTTTTTTCACCAATGCCTCGAACACCTGGGTAATGGTCACTCGTATCGCCCATCATTGCCTTAAGTTCAATCATTTGTTTCGGTTCAATGCCTTTTTCCTCTACAAATCGTGGCGCCTCATAAGTATCATAGTTGCCGTATCCTTTTTTCAGAAGGGCAACACGTACATGATCATCTAATAATTGCAAGATATCTTGATCCCCTGTAAGGATCGTGACATCTGCCTCATCCTGATAATGACTTGCTAATGTGCCAATACAGTCATCTGCTTCATAGCCAGGAATCCCTACATTCGGGATATCCATCGCAGTTGTCACTTCTTTCACTCGATCAAACTGTGGCACGAGATTTTCTGGTGGGGCACTACGATTGGCTTTATAGTCTGGGAAAAGGTCATTTCGAAAGGTGTGACTTCCCATATCCCAACAACTAATCACATGTGTTGGATTAAAAGTATCAATTGCCGTTAATAAATGTCTTGTAAAGCCATGAATCGCATTCGTTGGAAGGCCTTGGCTATTAATCATAAAATTATTCATCATCGCTGTGGAATAGTAGGCACGAAATAATAAAGCCATTCCATCAACGAGTAATACATGTTTTCTCATTGTGTTCCTCCATTACTTGATTTCAACTTTACGGAATTCATGAATTAAATGTTCAGGATTTTCTTTTATTTGAAAGGTCATAACCCCTTTTGTGGTGTGTAAATATAAGAACCCATACTGACCTGATAACATCTTATAAGACATATCAAAGATCATGCTTATTTCATACGTGTATTCAGCTGTTTCAATACGATCTTCATATAATCGAATATAATGGGTATCTTCGATGTTTTTCTGTTGAAAATGAACATGATCAATTTCACGTCTGAACGTAATATAGGGATGTTCGCAAATCATGGTTGGACTCCTTTAAACAATCTATGGTTGTCATTATAGCATTGATTAATGAACGTGTCTTTTGAAGTAAATGACCTATCATATTAAAAGACAAACCCTTTATCCCTCAGATAACACGACCTGCTTATTGAGACACTTGTCCGTAACGACGTAATAACATAGCTAAAAGAGCACTACGTTTCGGAAGTTCGTGAATGATCACATGCTCGTGCTTCGCATGAGCCCCATCCCCCACTGCACCTAAACCATCTAGAGTTGGCTCTAATGAAGCAGTGAAATTCGCATCACTTCCTCCTCCCGTCGATTCTTCTTCTAACTCAATGTTTAAGTATTGTTTCGCTAACGCCTGAGCATGCTCGAATAACACCTCACTATCATTGGTACGTTCAAGAGGTGGACGGTAAATGCTGCCTTGTATATCAATGCTAATGCCATCATTGATCGGCTTAATTGTTTCAATTTCAGACACCACTCGGTTCATTTCTGCTTCAGATTGAACACGAACATCGACCACTGCATGCGCCTCTTCTGCGATCATATTTTTCGATGAGCCACCGTCAATCACACCGACATTGACAGTCGTTCCTTGATCAATATCAGTTAGATTGGATAGGTATGTAATCTGTTCAGCTAACTCTTCTATAGCACTGACGCCTTTTTCAGGTTCAATCCCAGCATGAGAAGATATCCCATGAACCTTAAGTTCATAAGTCCCCACCCCTTTTCGAGCGGTTTTCAGAGCACCACGCTCTCCTTGTGCAGGTTCTAAAACAAAAACCGCATCGCTTTTCGTCGCTTCCTCTTCTATATAGGGCTTAGACGTCGGGCTCCCTAATTCTTCATCACTCGTCATTAATAGAATAACTTTCTTATCCATTGTTTGAATAACCTGCTCAATCGCTTGAATCGCAAAAAGCGCTTGAACAATCCCTGCCTTCATGTCAAATGAACCTGGTCCATATAGTTTACCTGTTTCTATATGACAAGGCATGTCTTCCAATGTACCTTCAGGCCAGACCGTATCTAAATGTGTCACAATCAACAACTGCCCGTCTCCCTCACCCCATTCAGCCTTTATATGAGGCGCATATGGTTCACCTGATAGACGTGTCACATCAGCCTCAATCATCGAATTCACTATTTTGTACAAATAATCTCCCATTGCATTCGTCAACTTAGTATCATTGGAAGGTGACTCCATTAAAACCAATTCACGCAACAACTCTACCATGTCACCTTCTCGATCTTGTAAATATTGAACTAAATCATCCATGTATTATATAGAGCCTCCGTTGTTCATTTATATTTACTCTATTATACACTGATTAATAACTTAAAGGTTATAATATTCATAAATCATGCAACCGCTTTTGGCTTTACGACGTCTAATAAGTAAAACAGAAAGGAGGCTCGTTATGTCGGTTTCTGAATTAACTGCACTAGAAAAAGATTCTTTAACCGAACAAGACCGGCTCGACATCTTGGATTATTGCATGCAATATTACGGGTCTGATATTAAACGTGTCGTGCTTTCATATGTGAAGAACGAAGCCGATGCAGAAGACGTGACACAAGATGTATTTATTACGGTCTATCAAAAGATTGATCAATTTAACCAACAATCTCAATTAAAAAGTTGGCTCTTTCGGATTGCGATTAATAAAAGCAAAGACCATTTACGATCATTTAAACAGCGACAACAACGAATTCGAGATAAATTGATGCAATCAGCACAGAAAGATTCGATTGAAACCCAAACACCTGAATCCATTTCAGTAGAAGCTGATGAAAATGAGTTATTACTACAACGCGTATATCAATTATCGGAAAAATATAAAGAAGTGATTATTTTATATTACTTTGAGCAATTATCCGTACAAGAGATTGCATCAATTTTAGACACGAAATCTAATACAATTAAGGCTCGGTTAAAACGAGGACGAGAAAGACTCAAAACCATCATCGAGTCTGGAGGTGAAGAAAATGGATCAAAAGCTTAAAGATTTACGTGAAACTTATCGAAATCAAACATCGTTTACGAATGATGATCGTAAACAAGTTTTAGCGAAATTAAATGAACCGAAACGAAAAGAAAAGCAGCCCATGTTTCCATTAAAAGTGATCATTCCACTTGCGGCAGCTTTACTACTAATGTTCACCATTTTTGCAAGTTTAGCAACTGATGATAGCCCAAATACAGCCAATGAAGGTGAAGAAGAAACCATGACGGCACCTGAAGGCGACCCTGATGTCGAAGGGTATGTCGTTGAAGAAGAAGATACCCGGATTCTTGTAACGGGAAGTGAGCAGAATGAAAGCGGTCAATACCCTGCCACTTGGTACTCTGATGTAGAGGAAGATGTTCAATTAGGTGACGAAGTCCGTGTATGGCATTCTGATTTAGCAGAATCTTATCCTTCCCAAGGTGAAGCCGATCACCTTGAAGTTGTTGAAGAAAGTGAACAATCCGATATGTCACAACAAGAAGCTTTAGCATCAGCCTTACGCACTATAGAGGACTACACGGTTAAAGTAGTGAGTAACGTTGAATTATTAAGTGAGGAAGGCTACTGGTTAATCGATATTCAAGATGCTGGAATGGAAGGTCAATCCGCCAGCTTCGCAATCGCAGTCGATGGTTCTAGTGTCAGTACCACTTATGGAGAAAACCAATCATTACTTGGCGCAAAACAAGTTCAACTTGATTTATCCTTATCACAATTAATCAATGACGACTATAGCAGTGTTAACTATCAAGGATTTGAAGCCGAAGAACAAATGCTAACGATCAACCTTGATAACGCAGGCGATATCGATCAAGATGCACTAGTTGATGACATTGGCAATACCGTGTTTGAATACGACTCCATCGAAGCGATAACAGTGAATTTTAGTGACCAGAGCATGACAGTATCACGCTCAGAACAACAACAAGACGAAAATGAATCCAACTCAGATGAATCTAACTCAGAACAGTCTGAATCAGAAGAACAAACGAACTCCCCTTCCGAACCAAATATAGAAGATTTATTGAATGAGTATCACGCTGTTCAGGATAGAATATTGGAAACTGTGGAAGGTGAGAGCCATCGCTTAGCGCACTATGACAGCAAAGAAGAGATCATCAATGACGTGAGCGACACTTTATCCGAAACACGAGTTAATTACCTATTTGAAAGTTTCATTGTTGAAGAAGATATTACAAGTGATGCTTCAGAAGGCTTGTATATTCGTCCAACAGGTGGTGACACACGCATCAACCTCGAGGAAGATTATCAAGTTGAACAACCGTCTGATACGACTTATCGTGTTACTCAAGAAATAGAAAATGAACTTTCAGGACACGTTCGAGTCATTTATAACATCAGCTATCAAGATGACAACTGGATTTTAGAAAATGTTGATTACGAACAACTATAGCACTTAAGATGAGGCTGGGACAAAACCCCATAAAGCAAAGTGAAACCCGAACGATTTAATTGAAAAAATAAATCGTTCGGGTTTATTGCTTGAATCACGCTCCATCAAAACACTTCGCTTGCCGCGGGCACGGCTCGAGCCTCCTCAGCCCAAAAGCGGGGCTTGCGGGGTCTCGAGACGCGTGCTATTCCCGCAGGCGTCTACGTGTTTTGATTCCGCTTTATTACTGCTCACCTATAACTATTTCAAACATTCGCTCTTTGTATAAAAGATTATTCTTTTGTCTCAGCCTCTTCTTTTTTATTTCATAGATTTCATATTGCTGTTACCTACTAATAGCCATGTGATAAGATAGAGTATATTTCTAAGCTATATTATTCTCCCATCATTGTAGCAATCACGGAGGCCATCATATGCGTTATATTTTATCATACTTAACACCGTACTATTTCCATATGATCATCGCTTGGAGTCTGATGTTAATCGAATTATCAGTCGAGCTAATGTTGCCATTTTTCCTTGGCAAAATGATTGATAACGGTATTCTCAACCAAGACCTAAACGTCGTCATATACTGGGGCTCAATCATGATTGGGCTTGCGATTTTATCTTTTGTAGCAGGAATCGGAAACTCCTTCTATTCATCACATGTGACCTATAAATTTGGTTATGATATTAGAGGCTATTTGTTCGATAAAGTCCAATCATTTTCGTTTAAAAACCTAAATGAACACCCGACATCAACCTTAATCACTCGCTTTACCAATGATATTAGACAAATTCAAAGCGGGCTTTTCTTAGCCTTAAGAATTATGTTCCGTGCGCCACTATTAGTTATTGGCGGCATAACCATGTCGTTTATCGTTAACTGGCGAATCGCGCTCATATTTCTAATATCCGTCCCTATTCTTATCTTACTACTAGGGATCATTGTAAAAATCAGTAGCCGACTTTTCACTAAAGTCCAAGGTTATTTAGATAAAGTGAACCGTGTGATGCAAGAAAATCTAAGTGGCATTCGATTAATTAAGGCTTTTCTAAGAAGTCGCCATGAAAAAAACCGTTTTGTAACAGCTAATACTCATCTCATGAACGAAACGAAAACAGCTTTTCGTGTGATTGAAGCATCCTCTCCGATTCTATTATTAATCATGAACCTGAGTCTTCTGTTCATTCTTTGGTTTGGTTATGAGGAAATCAATCAAAATAATGCCCAAGTGGGTGAAGTTGTTTCAATTATTAACTATGCCTTACGAGTTTCTCTAGCGATGAATATGTTTGGCTTCTTAACAAGAGCATTCGCTCGTGCTAAGGCTTCTTCAGAACGTTTAGAACACGTTTTCACAACAGAAGTCGATTTACTCGAAGACCCATCAGTCGACCAGAATCAACATTTCACTGCAGGTAACATTCAGTTTAATCAAGTATCATTTCACTATCCAAACGCTCATGACAATGTCTTGGAAGATATTAATCTTGAGATTCAGGCACAAGAAAAAGTGGCTATTCTCGGGGCAACAGGGTCAGGGAAATCAACATTGTTTCAATTGATTCCGCGTTTATATGATACAAGTGAGGGCCAATTATATATTGATCATCATCCAGTTCAATCTTATTCATTCGATCAATTAAGGCAATCAATTGGATACGTACCGCAAGATCCACTCTTATTCACAGGAACAGTCTTTCATAATATTGCTTGGGGGAAAAATGGCGCCTCACTTGAAGATGTTCAACAAGCAGCACAAGATGCGCAAATTCACGATACAATAGCATCATTACCAGATGGCTATCAAACGAAGATCGGACAAAAAGGGGTCAACCTTTCTGGGGGTCAGAAACAACGTATTTCCATTGCCCGAGCACTCATTCGTAAACCGACGATTCTCATGCTCGATGACAGTACGAGTGCATTAGATTTGAAAACGGAAGCCCAACTACTCAACGCTATTGATCATTATCAGTGCACGACTTTGATTGTGACTCAGAAAATCTCTACAGCTATGAAAGCTGACCGTGTTTTACTCTTTGATGAAGGTCAATTAATGGCTGAAGGCACCCACGACCACCTATTGCAACAATCGACGATGTATCAACAAATTGTTGAGTCACAATTCGGAGAGGGTGAACGCCATGAGTCTTAAACAAAAACTATTAGAGCCATTTCAATATGAAAAAATTGATTTAAGTGAAGCTAATCAGTCATCAGCAGGGCGAAAACCAAAAGTCCGTGATTGGAAAGGAACGATTAAGCGTATTTGGTTTTATTTGTGGCGTCAAAATTGGCTTTTACTTGGCGTCATGATTCTCGTCATGTTTAGTGCAGCCTTTTCCATTCTTGGGCCATATTTAATTGGTCGAGGTGTTGATGATTTCATTGTGGACCGTCAGTCAGATGGGTTTACGAGATTCATTCTTATTTTACTTGTCATTTATCTCAGTTACTCAATCACAATGTTTACACAAAACTTCCTCATGATTGGCGTTGCTCAAAACGCTGTTTATCGTTTACGTTCTCAATTATTTAATCACTTACATGAGCTGCCGATCTCATTTTTTGATAAGCGTCAGTACGGGGAAATTATGAGTCGTGTGACAAATGACGTCGATAATATTAGTAACACATTAAATCAATCGTTTATTCAAATATTTCAAAGCATCTTAACCCTTGTTGGAACTGTCAGCGTCATGCTTTATTTAAGCCCACCATTGACGCTCGTTACCTTAACCATTGTGCCTTTACTTGTGTTCGGGATTAAATGGATTACGAAACGAACTAGACCTTTATTTAAAATCCAACAAAATCGTATTGGTGACTTAAATGGCTATGTTGAAGAAACGATTTCAGGTCAGCCTATTGTTAAAACATTCTCCCAAGAAAATCGAGTGATTCGCGAATTCGAGGCTAAAAATAACGCTGTCATGCATTCCAGCTACTGGGCATCTGTCTTTTCTGGATTCATTCCTAAAGTATTAAATATGCTGAACTCGTTAAGCTTTGCCCTTATTGCCTTTGCCGGCAGTGTTTTCGCATTAAATGGGATGGTGACAGTGGGTACCATTGTGATTTTCACAGAATTAGCGCGCCAATTCACACGTCCATTAAACGAACTTGCCAATCAATTTAATCAATTATTAACCGCAGTAGCAGGGGCAGAACGTGTTTTTGACATCATAGATGAAGAGAGCGAGGAAAAAGACGAGACTCATGCGATTGATATTGATGAACCTCGTGGGGACATCACATTTGATCATGTTCATTTTGCCTATGACAATGAAAAAGTATTAGACGATGTCTCTTTTCAGGTCGAATCTGGTAGTATGGCAGCCCTGGTCGGTCATACTGGTGCAGGTAAAACAACGATCATTAACCTATTATCTCGATTTTATGAATACGATCAAGGCCGAATACTACTAGATGAAACCGACATAAAGGATATAAAACGATCAAGTTTACGCCAGTATATGGGCTTTGTCTTGCAAGATGCCTATCTATTCGAAGGAACGATTCGGGACAATATTCGTTACGGACGTTTAGATGCAACGGATGAAGAAGTCACCGAAGCGGCTAAACTTGCCAATGCACACGACTTTATCGCGAAATTACCTGATCAATATCATACCATGCTTGACCAAGAAGGTAGTGGTATTAGTCAGGGCCAGAAACAATTAATTACAATTGCTCGTGTGATCTTATCGGATCCGAAAATTTTAGTGTTAGATGAAGCAACGAGTAGTATTGATACGGTGACTGAAATTAAGATTCAACAAGCCATGCGCCAACTCATGCAAGGTCGTACGAGTATCGTCATTGCCCACCGTCTTAATACGATACGCCATGCTGATGAAATTATTATGTTTGAAAATGGTCAAGTGATTGAGAAAGGTTCACACGAGGAGTTAATGCAACAAAACGGTCATTACGCTGATTTACACCAAGCTCAGCTCAACAATCAAGCTCAATAAATGCTTGAGGATCCCGTTGAATCACAATAAAAAATGAACAAAACCTACTAATTTTGAATCATCATTCACACAGAAAAACCCGATTGTTTTATAGGATTATTGAGTAGACCGTTTCCTTGCAAACTATCTACTGAGTGAGAGTCATTCATCCTACATAAATCATTCGGGTTTTAATTTCATTATTGCTACCATAACCTTATGATTGTTCATCTTCTGGTATTGTGTCGTTTAAACTTCTAATATCACGATAAAACATCATCAATAACCCAACGATCATAAATCCGATACTTAAAAAGTATGGGACATTCACCATGGTTGCTTCCATGACATGACTAAGTTTAAAACTATTTATTTCGTAAGGCACATAATTAGCAATCGCAAGGTGCATAAGTCCAAACAGCAAGATGCCCGATGCGAATAAAACGGTGCCCAAAATTTCTACCCTATTCAGTTCCCTCACCCCTTTTTATCATCAAGACTTATATGATATTTATATTAACATATTTTTCATATATTTCAGATAAGTCTGTTCAAGTTCCTCACTATCCAGTGTTTAAAATTTAAATATTCCGACAATTATTGCTATAATAGATATAAATACCTTATGAGAAACGCTTCAAAAAAGGGGGATGATTCATGAAAGTGCAAATCTATGAGATACGATCAATTGAAGATGCGCAAAAGGCTATTGAAGCAGGAGCTGATCATCTAGGCATCCCATATGATCAAAATCCGGCTTACCCTGGCCATCTGACATGTGAAGAAGCAAAGGAAGTTTTTGAATTTATTCCTTCTAACATATTAAAAATCGGACTAACTATTTCAGAAGATATCAATCACATCCAACAAAATTTACAAGCTGTCATGCCAGATGTACTTCATCTTTCTGGTAATATCAAAGCCATTTCACCTGAAGAAATTGAGCAACTAAAGCAAGCGTTTAAACCATTAAAAATTATGCAAGCGATTCCAGTCTACGCTGATCAAGATTTGGCCAACCAAAAGACACTTGATTATGTAAGACGTTATGAGGGCGTTTCAGACTATTTTCTAATCGATACAAAATCACATTCTGAAAATGTAATCGGAGCAACTGGCGAAATACATGATTGGGAGATTGATCGGGCCATCATTGAATCAACAAATGTCCCTTGCATTATAGCGGGTGGTCTTTCGAGTGAAAATGTTCAAGAAGCAATCCGTATCTCCAAACCATACGCCGTTGATTCATTCACTTCAACCAATGAAGACAATCCTATTGACGAAAAACATATTAAGGCTTTCAAAAAAATACGTGCATTTGTGGAGGCGGCTCAGGATGCTTGAACAAAACTTACAAGTCTTAGTGATTGGCGATGCAGGTATAGATATAGTCGTTCATTTACCTGAAATTAGTGAAGATGGAAAGGCTGACTTTAAAGAACCCTTTTTACTCGGAGGTGGCACTTCAGCCAATACAGCTGTTGCCCTAAGTAGATTAGCGATGAGTACATCTTTTCTAGGTACCATAGGTGACGATGCTCAAGGTAAGCAGGTGATTGAAGAGCTTCAACACGAAGGCGTTAACATCGATCACTTAATGGTCAACAATGATCTAAATACGTTTTCAACATTCGCCTTTATTGATCAAGATGGTGAGCGACACCCTTATATTTGGCCTAAACATGACTTGGCATTTCAGTCGTTAAACCGTAATCAATTAAATCACAATATCTTTCAAAACGTCTCATGGGTTCATTCATCAGGCATTTCGATGCTTGAGGACACTTCAGCTCGACAGACAATCTTATCACTATTTAAAGAAGCGAAAGAATTGGGGTTAACAACCTCATTCGATTTAAATTTAAGGGTGGACAGTGATCTTGATTCAGACTATTACAAGGCAATCATGGAGACGATTCAATACACTGATTATGTTCTAGGCTCGGGTGAAGATGAATTCCATTATTTGTCCACTGAACAGAACTGGTTAGACACGGTTAAACAATTGGTATCAGCAAACCAAACCTTCATCGCACGTATGGGAGACCAAGGAGCATTAGCCGTTCAACAGGCAAATACGATTAAGGCTTCAGGCTACCCTATTGGAGTTGTGGACACTCTTGGTGCAGGAGATATCTTTAATGCTGGTTTCATCTACGCTTGCATGAAGGGTTATTCCATAGAAGAGAGTCTTAAATACGCCAATGCCACGGCTGCATTCAGTGTCAGAAAAGAAGGCGCCCGTTCATCTCCAACAATCGATGAGCTTGAGACATTCTTATCTTCTTATTGATTAAAGATCAGCACTGCTAGTATGCTCACCTTCTAGCAGTGCCTTACATATAAAAATCTAACCCCGTCGCATCCTCTAATTCTAACCTTTTAAGCCATTCATCTTGAATCAAGTCCTCTAATTCCTGCATGGGAACGTATATTTCAGGCAGTCCAGCCGCTCCACTCAAGACTTCATACTGATCAAAATGGAAAACAGCCTTTCCATCATCAATGAACATATTCGAAAAATGATAATCCGTTTGAGCTAACCATCCTTCTAACTCTGGTTCCAAAATATAATCACGATATTGTTCTGACGTGTAGAGTTGCTTTTCAATTAAGGCAAACACCGTATCCTTGGCTTTTTCCGTGTCCTTAAATAAAGATTTGCGATCAAATAACTCGCCCTCTTTTAAATCCACCATCCATGATTTCACTTTTTGATTAACGGTTGCACCGCCTGTATAAGATTCTTCATGAAATTGTATCGAATATAGCCCCTCGCCTGCTTTAGCGATTTCAACGGTTAACTTCAATTCAGCTGGAACGTCATGATTCAGCTGTTGCTTCTGTTCAACAATATGAAAGAATTGATTCATCACCTGCTCGACATAATCACCAAAAAATTGGTCTAAAGTCGCTTCCTGAAACACTGGTGTCTGAACATATAGCTTATATTGCTCATCTTCTCTTGAAACAGTTCGAATTTGAATATCAGGATACGTTGTGTCTTCTAATTCATCCGTTTCTTCAGCCTGTAGCGCCCCAGGATTCTCACTAGGCGCAAACAGAAATAAACCAATAATATAACTGATTGCTAAGGCTAACAAAAAATAACGCAGTGTTTTCTGCCCCATGACCATCATCCTTCATTAATCATTTATTATTAGTTAGCCCGAACAACCCTAAATCTATACAAAAAACACACCGAATTTCGATGTGTTTTTCAGATGATTATAAGACTTTATCTAAGAAATTCTGTGCACGTTCAGTTTGAGGTTGATCAAAAAAGGTCTTCGGTTGTGTTTCCTCTACGATCTTACCTTGATCCATAAAAACCACACGATCAGCCACTTCTTTCGCAAAGCCCATTTCATGCGTGACAACAGCCAATGTCATACCAGAGTGCGCTAAATCCTTAATTACGTCCAACACCTCTTTGACCATTTCTGGATCCAGAGCTGATGTCGGCTCATCGAACAACATTAATTCAGGCTCCATCGCTAAAGCACGCGCAATAGCGACACGTTGCTTTTGCCCACCTGATAAACTATTCGGATAAGCATTGGTTTTATCACTAAGTCCTACTCGCTCTAACAGATCCTTTGCTTTACGAACCGCTTCATCCTTCTTCATCCCCTTTACCGTCATCGGTGCATAGGTTAAGTTATCTAAAACCGTCATATGCGGAAATAAATGAAAGTGTTGAAAAACCATACCGATTTGCTCTCGTACTTTGAGAATATCCACTTTCGGATTAGTAATATCGGCATCATTAACGAAAACGTGACCTGAAGTGGGTTTCTCAAGTAAATTTAAACAACGTAAAAATGTTGATTTCCCTGAACCAGATGGCCCAATTATTGTTACAACCTCACCACGTTCAATTGATGTATTTAAATCACTTAATACTTCATTGTCTCCAAAACTTTTGTGCAACTGTTCGACTTTAATCACTTGCTCTCATCCTTTTCTCTACATACTTACCAGCAATTGTGAGAATCATGACCATAATGTAATACAAGACCCCAACAAATAATAATGGTTCGAAGTTACGGTATATATCTGAGGCAACCACTTGCGCACGACGCATTAAATCTAAATAACTGATGACAGAAACAATCGCTGATTCTTTCGTCAATGTAATAAATTCGTTCATCAAAGCTGGTAAAATATTTTTCATTGCTTGTGGCAAAATAATTTTAAGCATCATTGGTCGATATGGGATCCCAAGAGCCTCAGCTGCTTCACGTTGCCCTTTATCGACAGCTTGAATCCCTGCACGGATAATTTCTGATACATATGCTGATGAATTCAAACCAAACGTTAATATGGCTGATAAGAACGGTGAAATATCATATCCCGTTAACTGTGGAATCGCATAATAAATCAATAATAACTGCAGAATCAATGGCGTTCCACGAAATACGGATGTATAAGCATCTGCTAGAAATTTCAACCATTTAATATTGCTGATTTTTACTAATGCAACTAATGATCCTAAAATAAAACCAAATATAATTGATATAATAACAAATTGTAACGTGACCCATACTCCTTCTAACATAAAAGGAATATAAGGCACGATTTGGCTAAAATCCAAATTCATGCCTTACTCACCCCTAACTCTTTCTTTTTATTTGTTTAATTCCCATTTCTTTTCAAGTTCTTCGACCGTACCGTCTTCTAGAAATTGTTCTACAAGGCTATTTACTTCGTTATAAAATTCTTCATCGCCATCTTTTGGAAAAGCAATGGCCATGCCTGGTGCTGCTTCAGTTGGATCATCGAATCCTGCTAGGTTCTGCTCTTCGATATATCCTTCTGCAACGGTTTTATCTAGATAACCAACATCAATACGTCCTGTTTTAAGCTCTTGAATAATATTCGTTGCTTTGTCCATGGCTTGAATTTCAAAATCATAATCTTCTTGTAAGTTTTCTGCTCCCTCTTCTTGGATCGTACCAAGTTGAACACCAACTGTTGTGCCATCTAGATCTTCAATACTAGTAATATCAGAATCCGGATTGGTCACGAACATCTCACCTGAACTATGATAAGACGTTGAGAAATTCACATTTTCAGAACGTTTTTCGGTAGCTGACATACCAGCCATCACCATATCCGCACGTCCTGATTGCAATGCTCCAATCAACCCATCAAAGTTCATATCACTAATCTTCAATTCATAACCTAATTCATCTGCAATTGCATTCGCTAAATCGATATCGAAACCGACAATGTCACCCTCTTCGTTAATCGATTCAAAAGGAGGATAGTCAGCAGATGTTGCTAATTCAATCACTTGCTTTTCATCCTCGCCATTTCCTTCACTATTTCCACTTGCATCACCACTCTCACCGTCACTAGCACTACCTGCACCACATGCTGATAATACGATTAAAACTATTCCTAGTAGAAAAGCTAATCCCCATTTGTTTTGTTTCATGTTTATCGCCCCTTTTGTATATTTATACGTTTAAATGTATATTAACACATTATATGTAGTTGTCAAAGCTATATTCTGCATAAAAATAAAGTTTAAATATTCAGATTATTGGAAGGGGTTACATACGGAGTTCTAATTCAATTGTTTTTATAACCAAATTTTTATAACTAATTCATGAATTGAGGCTTAATGATATTCATTATAGGGAAAAGAAGGTACATGTCTTCTATATGGGGTAAGTAAATGATCGATTTATTATTTATCATATTGTCTATTATTTGGCTATCAGAATTCACTGTCTTTCGTAATCGTAAGGTGAACGACTCAACTGATCGACGAAGCTTTTCTTGGGTGTTAATAGCTGTTCTCATTATTATTACAGCATCACTTATTTCACGTGAGATGAATTTCTGGGTGATCGACTGGCCCATTGCAGCATGGTTTGGAATAATTATCTTCGCCAGTGGTATTACCTTAAGGTATTGGGGGATTCGAACCCTTGGTAAACAGTTCACCCGACATGTCTATGTTGATCAAGCAGATGTATTAATCAAGCACGGCCCGTTCAAATGGTTACGTCATCCCCTCTACACTGGGTTACTATTAATTATGACAGGATTCACTCTTATCAACTTAAGTTTTATAGGTTTTCTATTAGTCTTCAGTTGGTTTATTCCTACCATTATTCATCGAATACAGTTAGAAGAAAGCATACTTATTGAATCCTTTGGTCACTCATACGAACAGTGGATGAAACAGCGCGCACGACTCATTCCTTTTATTTATTAATCTTTGGAGGTGCTTTATGAAAAAGAAAGCCGTTATTATTGGAGCAGGATTAGGTGGTCTATCCAACGCGATTCGTCTAGCTGGTGATGGTTATGATGTCACTGTTTTAGAACAAAACGAGACAATTGGTGGGAAACTCAATCAACGCTCAGGAAAAGGCTATACATTCGACACTGGGCCTTCGATTTTAACGATGCCTTGGGTTTTAGAGCAATTATTTAATTCTGTCCATCGTCGGTTAGAAGATTATATGACGATCGAGCGCATCGAGCCACAATGGCGTACATTTTTCGAAGATGGCGTTTCCTTGGATGTAACAAGCGATCTGCCACAGATGATCAACGAAATGGAGAAGGTCACAGATGCACCCGCTTCACAGCTAACCTCGTTTTTGAGCTACAGTGAACATATGTATGAACTATGCATGAAAAGCTTCTACAAATATAGCCTATCGGGACTAGCTGACCTTAGAAAGTCACATAAAATGAAAGAATTACTCGCGATGGACCCTTTTCATACTGTGGCTCAAGGAACACACAAGCACTTTAACAATCATTACTTAGAACAGATCTTTAACTTTTTTGTGATGTATGTAGGCTCGAGCCCTTATCAAGCACCTAGCATCTTCAATCAACTTGCCTATGTACAATTAGGCTTAGGGATTCATTATGTTCAAGGTGGCATGTACAACATCGCTCGCGGTATGAAGAATGTATTAGATGAATTAAGAGCGACAGTTAAGACCGAAACCCCGGTTTCCCATGTGTTAACGGAAAAAGGTAAGGCAAAAGGTGTCGTGACAACATCAGGTGACGTTTACCATGCTGATGTGGTTGTATCGAATCTCGAAGTCATTCCAGCCTATGAAACGTTGTTCCCGCAAAGTAAACGCACCAAAAAAGAAGCGAAAAAATTAAGTAAGACCTATGAACCAACTGTATCAGGATTAGTCTTATTACTTGGTGTCGACCGAGAATACAACCAGTTAGAACACCATAATTTCTTCTTCTCTGAAGACCCTGAATTAGAATTCAAACAAATATTTGATCAAGGCCGACCCGCTGATGATCCGACTGTCTATATTGGCGTGTCCAAGAAAAATGATGATTCCCAAGCTCCAGGTGGGAAGGAAAATCTATTTGTCTTAACACATGTCCCACCTAAAACATTAACGAATGGATCAGTTGATTGGGAAGATTACCGACAAGTGGTGATTAATAAATTAAAACGTATGGGACTCACTGATTTAGAGGAGCATATTGAGTTTGAATACCGCTTCACGCCTGACACACTTGAATCACTCTACGGCGCGAATGGTGGTTCCATTTATGGTGTAGCAGCCAATAAGAAAACAAACGGCGGATTTAAAATCCCCGCCAAAAGCGACCAGTTCGAGCATTTATACTTTGTCGGCGGCTCCACTCACCCAGGTGGTGGAGTTCCTATGGTGACATTATCAGGTCAATTAACTGCTGACTTAATATTGAAACATGAAGGCAAAGGGCACATCTAACACATATATAAAGGCACGTCAGTATGTTTTCGACATAGCTGACGTGCCTTTAATTTATGACGTCACACGCACATCATAATGACTAAGCCAATAGTTCACCTGCCAAAGATGTGCCAATAATTGGGGTCCTGTCATTAGCTGACCATACCATGGTTTGCGATAAGCTTTTCCCTCTGTTTCTATTAATTCAGTGATCTGTTCTTTCGAAACAAAATCAAATATAGGCGATTGTGAATCTTTCAAAACGTCATTCATCATCGAAACGACCAATTCTGTGTACTTCGGTTGGAAAGTCTTCGGATAAGGACTTTTCTTGCGATATAAGACCTCCTGCGGTAATAAGCCTTCTAGAGCATAACGCAATAGCCCTTTTTCATAGCCACCTGCTTGCTTCATTTCCCACGGAACATTCCAAACATATTCAACTAAATGATGATCCGCAAATGGAACCCTTACTTCTAGTGTTGCGCCCATACTCATCCGATCTTTCCGTTCAAGCAATTGCGCCATAAACCACTGCATATTCACATAAAAAAGAGCCCGCCGCTCTTGATCTTGGTTACTCTCGCCCATTAATTGTGGTGTCTCAGCTAATGTTTCATGATATCTCATGTTTGCATATTCCTGTATATTTAATCGTTTCCGCCATTCAGGGCTTAATAAGTTCTCTCGTTCCGCCAATGAGCGAATCCACGGAAATCCACCATGACTTTGATCAAAACCATCTTGAAACCAAGGGTACCCACCGAAGATCTCATCTGCACATTCTCCAGATAAACTAACAGTCGTCTTTGATTTTATTTGCTCACAAAACCATAATAATGATGAATCCACATCTGCCATACCTGGTGCGTCTCTCATGATCACGGCATCCTTTAAGTAACCAGCCAAGTTTTCTTCACTGATATAACAGTTGTGATGGTCCGTGCCAAATCGATCAGCGATAATTGAGGTAAAATCAGCATCTGTTGTCGGTTGAAAGGCATTCGATTCGAAATGATCTCGATTTCCAAGATAATCAACTGAGAATGTTGGCAAATTCCCTTTACCTTGCCCTTCAAAGTGATTCGCCGCAACAGCTGTAATCGCACTCGAATCAACGCCGCCCGATAAAAATGTTGAAATAGGTACATCAGAAACCAATTGTCGTTTAACTGCATCTGTGAACAACTCACGAACATTAGTCACGGTCTCTTCAAACGAATCCATGTGCTCACGACTTTCTAATTGCCAATAGCGCCACACACGAACACCTTTCGTCGAACAAGTTAAAGCATGACCTGAACGCAATTCACGAATCTGTTTAAATAACCCATGGCCAGGCGTACGGGATGGTCCGAGTGCAAAAACCTCTGCTAATCCGCTCTCATCAACAAGAGGCTCTATATCAGGGTGTTCTAATAAAGCTTTAATTTCTGATCCGAATAAGAATTGACCACCAATTTCACTGTAGAATAGTGGCTTCACCCCTAGTCGGTCTCGTGCCATAAACAACTCCTCTTCTGCATCATCCCAAATAGCAAAGGCGAAAATTCCATTCAAATAATCTAAGCAATCTTTTCCCCAATGAACATAAGCTGTTAACAAAACTTCTGTATCACAGGTTGTTTGAAATTCAAATCCTTCGCGCTTTAGTTGTCGTCTTAACTCCTCCGTGTTATAAAGTTCCCCATTATAGACAATCGTATAGCGATTGCGATTATGTTCTACCGTCATTGGCTGCCTACCGTAATCTGGGTCAATGACAGCTAATCGTTGATGACCCAATGCGACGTGATGATTCATAAAAAAGCCTTGATCATCTGTTCCTCTGTGTTGAAGTGTCTCTGTCATTTTTTTTAACACTGGATACTGATTAGGGTTTGTCTGATTCCAATGAAACCACCCCGTTAATCCACACATACGAACCGACTCCTCTCCTAATCTTCTATGTCGTTATCATATGTGATGAAGAACAAAAGTTTCATAAATAATTTTAATAACATTAGACTAAAGGGAATTAAGATTGGTATGATAAACATTAGAACATTATAAAGTGGGTTAAAATATGAAAAATCGTCATCAAAAAGCACAATTTGCATCAATTATTGGCATCGTCACTAATTTAATTCTTGCCATTATCAAAGGTGTGGCGGGTGTCTTTGGTAATAGTAAAGCCTTGATAGCTGATGCCTTTCATTCAGCATCGGATGTTGTAAGCTCAGTTGCCGTCTTAGTTGGGATACGTGCAGCAAGAAAACCACCTGACCCTGAGCATCCATATGGGCATGGTAAAGCTGAGAATATCGCAACTTTAATTGTTGCGATTTTACTGGTTGTTGTTGGTTTCGAGATTCTCCTTGATTCCATTACATCTTTAAGAGAACAACAAGAAAGCGCCACAAAGACGATTGCTTTATATGTCATCATCTTTTCGATTATTGTGAAAGAAGTTCTGTTTCAATATAAGAAACGACTCGGCGATAAAATTAATAGCCCTGCACTGATAGCTGATGCATGGCACCACCGATCAGATGCACTCTCTTCCTTTATTGCTCTGGCGGGTATTGGCATTGCGATGATTGGTCAACGTGCTGGCATTCCAGTTTTACAATATTTCGACCCAATTGCGGGTGCTTTAATATCGATTCTCGTCATGTGGATGGGCTTTAAAATTGGTCGCGATGCGGTCAGTGTGACGCTAGAAACAGTGCTGGATCACGGTCGAACGAAAAAATTCGAGATCACCACTGAAAAAATCGATGGTGTTAAGCGACTCGATTTATTAAATGCCAGAACCCATGGCTCCTATGTCATCATTGACGTCAAAATCAGTGTCGACCCTAATATTACAGTCGATGAAGGTCATAGTATTGCAGCTCGAGTCAAAGAACGGCTTATGGAAGATCATCAAGAAGTGCAAGACGTTTATGTTCACGTTAATCCTTATCATGAATAGTTATCTTGAACGCAAAAATGCCAGGAGGTTTCCCTCCTGGCATTTATTTATTGTTGCATCTCTTGCTTTCTAAGTTCGATCCGTCTAATCTTGCCTGACGTTGTTTTCGGCAGTTCTTTGATAAACTCAAGATCACGTGGATACTTATACGGCGCCGTTAAGTCTTTAACATGGTCTTGTAACTCTTTAACAAAACCTTCACGTTCGTGATTAACGCCATCTTTCAAGACAATAAATGCTTTCACAATCGCACCACGTACTTCATCAGGGCTAGCGACCACAGCACATTCTTGAACATCGGGATGCTTTACTAAGGCATCTTCTACTTCAAATGGTCCAATCGTATAACCAGAACTAATAATAATATCATCACTTCGACCTTCGAACCAGAAATATCCGTCCTCATCTTTTGTCGCTTGGTCGCCGGTTAAATAATACTCACCACGGAAAGTAGCGCTTGTTTTCTCTGGATCTTTATAATACTTCTTAAACAAGGCAGGCGTCGACTGGTGAACAGCAATATCTCCCACTTCACCAACTTTGACTGGATTACCGTCTTCATTAATGATATCCACTGAGTTACCTGGCGTTGGTTTACCCATCGAACCAGGACGAACTTCCATTCCCTTGGTCACACCGACAAGTAACGTATTTTCCGTTTGACCATAACCATCACGTACCGTTAAATTGAAATAATGCTCAAATGTATCGATCACTTCACGATTTAATGGCTCACCAGCTGACACAGCACTATGAAGTTCACTTAGATCATAACCTCCTAGTCCGTCAACTTTTGCCATCAGACGATACTCTGTCGGTGTACAGCATAAGACGTTTATACCGTAAGACTGTAGCAATGATAGGTAAGTCGTAGGTGAGAATTTACCTTGATAAACAAAGCCCGTCGCCCCTGAGCCTAATACTGATAAAAATGGACTCCACAACCATTTCGCCCAACCAGGACCAGCAGTTGCCCATACAAGATCTTTTTCTTGAATGCCTAACCATTTCGGCGCAGCTGTTTTCAAATGCGCATAGCCCCAACCATGTGTGTGTACGACACCTTTAGGGTTGCCCGTTGTACCAGACGTATAGGATAGAAATGCCATATCATCACGCTTCGTTTGTACCGTTTCAAACTCAGTAGAGGCTTGATCAGCTAATTCATCTAATCGGTGCCATCCTGTTTGATTGCCACCCAATATAAAGCGCGTTAGATCACTAAACTGATTAACCGCTTCAAACTCATCTGTATGAGGATAATAACTGACGACAGCTTTAACGTCACCATGCTGAATACGATACTGTAAGTCTTTTGTCTTCAACATTTCAGAACTAGGAATAACAACAAGTCCTGCTTTTAAGGCTGCAACATACACTTCATACGCCTCAATTAGGCGGGGGATCATCACCAAGACCTTATCCCCTTTATGTAAGTCTGCTTCTGTAAACACATTCGCAAATTGATTCGCTCGATTAAATAACCCTTCATAGGTTACCTTATCCTTGTTACCGTTTTCATCTTGCCACAAAATCGCATCACGTTGCGGGTCTTTTAGATACTGTTCAAATTCATTTACGATGTTGTAATATTCAGGTGCTATTAGTTGTTCTCTATTCATATAATCACCCTTTCATTATTGTATAAATCTGATTATACCAAATTTTCTTAAAATATAAATAATTATTTTATAATTATCTTAATTGTCATTTTTCGTTCGGGTATTCTTTTGCTAAGATAGAGTTAACACGAAAGGAGCGATTCGATGAAAAAAGTTTATGCAACAAGTCAAGCACCAGAAGCGATTGGTCCCTACTCTCAAGCCGTTGAGGTCGACAGTACGATCTATATTTCCGGTCAGATTCCTCTCGTCCCAGAAACAATGGAGATTGTAGGCGAATCTGTTGAAGAGCAAACCCACCAAGTGATGAAAAACATTGGTGCTATACTTGATCAAACGGGGTTAACGTATGATCACCTAGTTAAATTAACCATCTTACTTGATGACATGGGTGATTTTGCGACGGTAAATGATATCTATGCGAGCTATTTATATGAACCTTATCCTGCTCGAGCGGCATATGAAGTCAGCCAATTACCGAAAAACGTTAAAGTCGAGATTGAAGGCATCGCCAAACGCTTCTAAACTGGCCGATTATGAGGTACTAAGAATTCATGGTACCTCTAAGGTCATTTCACTAGCCAAATAATAAAAATCCATGTATCATAAAAAGTGTAAATTTATTTGATTTTTTTGAGAACTATCAAATAGTTTCAATTAAATCTATTAGTCTTTTGAGCTACTTTTTCACTATAGTTTTGTCACAGTTTATTTATAATTATTTTAATTTACAAATCTATATAAATTAGTTAATATAATAATGTATCATTTAATTCTAAGGAGGAATTATTTTATGGTAGACAAAAACAATCGTCTAACGACGTCTAGTGGCGCCCCTGTCGGCGATAATCAGAACTCTATTACAGCTGGCAAACGTGGTCCAACACTAATTCAAGATGTTCATCTACTTGAAAAGTTAGCACACTTTGACCGCGAACGTATCCCAGAGCGTGTCGTTCACGCAAAAGGTGCAGGCGCTTTCGGTTATTTCGAAGTAACTAACGATGAAATTTCTAAGTATACAAAAGCAGATTTCTTAAACGAAAAAGGTAAACGCACACCAATGTTCGCTCGTTTCTCAACAGTTGCAGGTGAACAAGGTTCTGCTGATACACTACGCGACCCACGCGGTTTCGCATTAAAATTCTATACTGAAGAAGGTAACTATGACTTAGTTGGTAACAATACACCAATCTTCTTCATTCGTGATGCGGTTAAGTTCCCGGACTTCATCCACACACAAAAGCGTAACCCACAAACAAACTTAAAAGACAAAAACATGGTTTGGGATTTCTGGAGTAATTCACCAGAGTCACTACACCAAGTGACGTACCTACACGGTGACCGTGGTATTCCAGCGACTTACCGTCACATGAATGGTTACGGTAGCCACACGTATAAGTGGGTTAACGAAGAAGGAGAAGCATTCTGGGTTAAATATCACTTTGTTAGTGACCAGGGTGTGAAAGGTATGGACGAAAGTGTCGCTGATGAAATCGCAGGTACAAACCCTGATTATCATACAGAAGACCTTTTCAATGCGATTGATAAAGGTGATTATCCTTCTTGGACACTTTACGTACAAATCATTCCTTATAACGACTTCAAAGACTATGAATGGGATATTTTTGACGTTACTAAAACAGTAAGCAAAGAAGATTATCCTCGTATCGAAGTTGGTAAGATGGTCTTAAACCGCAACCCTGAAAACTATTTCGCAGAGGTTGAACAAGCAGCATTATCACCAGCTCACGTAGTGCCTGGTATCGAAGCATCACCAGACAAAATGTTACAAGGACGTCTATTCTCTTACTCAGATACTCAACGTTATCGTTTAGGCGTTAACCATGAACAATTACCAGTTAACCGTCCAGTAAATGAGCAAAACAACTATCAGCGTGGCGGTTACATGCAATATGGTGATCACGGCAGCAACATCAACTATGAACCAAATAGCTATGATGACGCACCGAAAGAAGATCCAGACAGCAAAGTACAACAATTTGATGTTGAAGGTGAAGTACTACAAGCACCTTACCCTAACTCTGATCATTACACACAAGCTGGTGACTTATATCGCCTTATGAGCGCTGATGAAAAAGATCGCCTCATCGAAGCAGTCGTAGGTCACTTAGGCCAGTGCACAATGGAAGAAGTTAAGAAACGTCAAATCGGTCACTTCTACAAAGCAGACCCTGAATACGGTCAACGTGTTGCAGACGGTCTTGGCATGGAAGTACCTGAAGATGTAAAAAAATAAACTTTGACTGATAAACCAGCCGCATAACGTTGCGGCTGGTTTTTTGTGTGTTCATTTTCTCCATACGGCGAGTTGCTTGCTCCATACGGCGAGTTGCTTGCTCCATACGGCGAGTTGCTTGCTCCATACGGCGAGTTGCTTGCTCCATACGGCGAGTTGCTTTAAAAAAGGATCGAGCGCAACATGCGCTCGATCCTTTTTTAAAACCCACTATATGAATCTCTTGTAAACTGACCATTAGCTTGATATAAATACTTTTCTGGTATTTGTTCTTCCACTTTCGGAAATAGATCACGTTCTTCAAAACGGATATGATCTTGTAATAATTGACCTAACGTTTGCATCTCTTCTGTCATAGCACGCGTTGAGTGTCTAAGTTGATGAATATAGCCACGAACCTGCGCATGCTCATATAACATGCGTTTTACTGATTCATGATCAATCTCTTCACCATACGCGAGATAAAGAGGAATCAGCACTGTTTCTTCATCATGAAAATGTTGATCACCGTCTTTCTCCCAAAACTCAATCAACTGCCTCAACATTTCACGATATGAGTGCTTCTGTTTATCCGTACCCACTTGAGTCATATTCACAGCCATCACTAAGGCATGATGGTGGTGATGGGACAGAGGATATAATGATTCATGTCGTTTCATATTAGAAGCCTCCTTTTATATTACCAGAATTTATAACCTGGAGAACCTGGTGCAGGATTTTGAATAATATCAAATACTGGGATGGTATATGCAACTAAAATCAACGCAATCGCAATCCCAATCCACAGTTTCCAGTTTTCCAAAAGTTTCGGAGGGTTAGTACTTTCATCTAAGGCTGTGCCAATTGGAAATTCTTCTTGACCTAATGGTTCAGTTTTAGCTAAGCGAATAATTAATATGATAAACATAAAGATTGAGAACAATAATAATGTTCCACCTACAGCCATCGCCGTCTCATAACTCCCCCACTGGCTAGCGACTTCATGACCGTTGTAATCAGTGTTTTGCGTACGACGCGGATTGCCTGATAATCCTGAGAAGTGCATAGCTGCTGACATGATAAACATACCTATTGTCCACAATACAATTTGGAAATTAGCCAAACTGTTCATTCGTTTCGTCAGCACGCGCCCTTTCAAATGCGGCACCAACCAATAAGCAATTCCAAAGAACGTTAAGATCACTGTTGCTCCTATTGTAATATGGAAATGACCTGTGACCCAAATTGTATTATGAATGACTTGGTTCATTTGATGACTCGCATTAATAATACCGCCTGCTCCAGCTGGAATGAAGAATGCCATACCAATAAATGCCGAAAGAAAACGGACGTCACTCCACGGTAAACCTTTAAACCAACCGAATACTCCTTTATATCCTTTTTCACGTCCAGCCAACTCAAAGCTTGCAAACATAGAAAAGGCAGTCATTAATGATGGTAGGATCACTGCGAATGTTAAGATAACTTGTAAGAACTTCCACGCCTCACTGATCCCTGGTTCTGTTAGCTGATGGTGGAAACCAACAGGGATTGAGAATAAAATAAATAATAAAAAGGCTAATCGTGCTAATGAATCACTAAATATTTTACCACCAATCACTTTTGGTACGACTACATACCACGCCATATAAGCTGGTAGTAACCAGAAGTAAACCAATGGATGCCCAAAATACCAGAATAATGTTCTACTTAAGGTAACATTGATCTCCTCAGACCAACCCAATGACCAAGGAATAAACTGAAAGAGGACTGCCGCAACTACGCCTAATGTTGCAATTAACCATAAGACGATTGTTGCAACTGCCATAAACGCAAATAAAGGCGTCTTTTGACCAGGATTGGCTTTTCGCCAACCATTATATTGAGAAATGATCGCATAACTAGCAAAATACGTTCCGACAATTAATAAAGCTAATGCTATATAAAACAAAGGTGATGCTTGTAAAGGTGCATAGAAGGTATAAAGTACGGTTGCCTTATTCATTAAAATCATCACGACACCAAGAACCGTACCAACTATCATTAGAAGGTAACCAATCCATGCTGCTTTACGTCGATGCGATGTGAATTCACCTGTAGTGCGTGATATCCCAGCATACATAAAGCCAAAAATAAACAATGTCGTAAACACTAATGCTAACAATACGCCGTGAGCTGTTAAAACTTGATAATAATTTAATTTAAAAGGTAACGTAATTGATTCACTACGTACTAAAGTCTGTAATAACCCTAATGATCCGCCAATAAATAGTGCGACAAACGCCGCGTAAATATGATATAAGCTTAGCTTTACGTCATTTTGATGACCCACTTACTTCACCTCCAATTGAGCACTCATGAAATGGTGACCCGTTCCACAATATTCATTACACAAGATTAAATACTCGCCCGTCTCATCAAAGGTATAAGTTGTTGAATTAACATACCCAGGTGTTGCCATCATATTGACTGTTGTCCCCGCAATTTCAAAACCATGCACTACATCTTTTGAGGTTATTTTAAAGTGCAACGTTGCACCTTCAGGTATTGTGATCTCATTAGGAGTGAATCCATAAGACTGTAAAATCATCACTAACTCATATTCATTTTCCCCAATTTCATGTAAACCTGGGTCATCAAACGGTTCCGTTTCTTCAAGATTTTGCGGATCCACTTTTGTTAAATCACTCGGAGCCCCGTGTCCAGAAGCAAAAGCTTGAATACCGACAGTTGTTAAAAATGCGACTAACGTGATAAATCCAATTGCTAACCAAACTTTCTCTAACTTGTGTACATGCATAAACTCACTCTCCTCTCTTATTTATGAATTACATAAATCCAATAAAGATTCCGATCCACATCAATGTAATAATAATTCCAACGATTAAAACCGAAATAAACGTGCCATAAAGCTTCGGTTCATTTTGGTCCGACTTCTTTCTTGAGCTCATATCAATGCCCCCTCTTAAGAATCTAATCTCATCATACTAATCCTTAGGAGAATAATTTGTGATTTATATCACATTTGGAGCATAAAAAAATGACAGCTTTGTGATATTTCTCACAATGCTGCCAATTCATTAAAAGGCTTTGAAAAGATTCAACTGTTATATCCGTTCTAATAACGCTTCATAATCGTGGACGATCACATAGTTTCGGTCATATGTAATAATATTGGATTTCTTAAGTTGATTAAATGTCCGATTCACTGACTCACGTGTAACCCCGACCATATTAGCTAAGTCAGTATTCGTAATCGGTAAGTTTAAAGTAATTTCACCACTTGTTTCATTTTCACCTAACTCATCTGTCAATTGAATTAGCATCGAAACCGTTCGCTCAAACACTGTTTTCGTACTAATTTGCTGGACACGAGATTGTAAATCTAAGATTTTCTTTCCCATCACTCGCATCACTTTGATTGAAATCTTGGGCTTTTGAATTAATAAATTCTCAAAAGCCTCAATTGGAATTGCAAGCAAGTGTGTATCTGTTAATGTAACAGCAGTTGCAGGATAAGGGGAATCATCAAAAAAACCTACATGCGGAAACATATCATTTGAGTGAATGAAATTAATCACTTGTTCTTGGCCACTCTCACTCACTTTATAAATTTTGATCAATCCAGAGATCACAAAAAAGACAGCATCTCGCGCTTCTCCTTGATGAAAAACAACATTTCCTTTTTTCATATCACGCTGATTAGCAATATCATTCACTTCTTGTAATTCTTCATCAGCTAAATCCTGAAAAATCGGAAATTGGCGAAAGAATCCCATTGAATAAGTCATGATATCTCCCTTTCTAGACGATGACACCTCATAACTCTTACAAACTTAATGGTGCATATTAAGACGAACGACCCATTCGTCTCAAGAAATTCAACCAGTCACTTCGACTAGGTAATCGCCAGTCATACATAACTGAGAGCATTCTTAACGTAATGATTAAGGACAATAATATCATATACTCCATCATCTCATCAGCTAAGCCAACACCAATTACAATCGCACCTAATACAGCCCACATCGCATAAATTTCTTTATGTAATACAAGTGGTTTCCGACCCGCAAGGACATCTCGCACCATCCCGCCCCCTGTTCCTGTAATGACACTTCCTACAATAATGGCTGGTAACGGATATCCAGCTGCCACAGCAAAGAGTGCCCCTTGAACAGCAAAGGAGGATAAGCCAATAGAATCAAAGAATGCACCCCATTTGGCCCAACCTGTTAAAAACCAATGAAACGGGATGAAAAATAATAACGTTAACGTGATAAATGCAATTAAAAACAACATGCTTTGATTCCATACTTCTGAAACTGGTAACCCTAAGACAACGTGTCGTATGAGGCCACCACCAAAGGCAGTCGTGAAACCAAGTAAATAAACACCAAATAAATCATATCGTTCTTCCAAAGCGACAATCGCTCCACTAATAGCAAACGCCATTGTACCAATCACATTTAGAATTTCCCACGTCATATCATCACCCCCATTAATTACAACTTTAAACAAAGACTTATATTATTTTAACAAATAATGTCGGGATGTGTGACGTGTTCAAAGAAAACTTTATAAAAGAACTAAAAAAAGGCCGACATATGTCAGCCTTTTCATTTACTTCATCGGTTTCTGCGCTTTAGCAATACCTGAATGCATCGATTCATGAGATGTTGCAAATTTAATCGCATCTTCAACTGTTTCTAAGTGGAACATATCGAATGCCATTGATTGATCTAATTTACCTGAAACTAATTCTTGTAATTTCTGATTATGCAAGGATAATTGTTCAATTAACGCATCTTTCGTAGGTACTACTTTATCTTCCCATTCGTTTGGACTCGTTCCACGTGCGAATAGCTCAGCATAACCATCTGGTACTAAGCTACTTTCACCTAACGCACCTGTGACCAAGCTATCTGTTGTGACTAAAGCATGACCAATGTTCCAACGCGGATTGTTGTTAAAACCTTGAGGAATTCGATCTAAATCTTCTTCTGTCATCGATTCTGTTAATTTAATTAGACCATTGCGCCAAAAGTCCATATCTGCAAAAATTGTTTGTTCGTTCATTTCCTCATCCCTCCTGACTTCATCATAGCAAAAGCTCAATTCAAACGAAAATAACCTGCATAAGAAAAGCATCTCAACCTGAGGATTGAGATGCTTCTCATTAGTCTAAAATTCGATTGTTTTCATCAACATTGCTTAAGTGACGATTATCCTCTTGGTCATAGACTGAAACAAAACCGTCACCGCCACAAACTGTGCAAGTATAGCGCCATTCCTCATCGTCCATTAATAGACCAGCGCCATCACATGCTTTACAACGCGAATCCTGTGAACCCATTTAGACACCACTTTCTTGTTTGTTTTTCACCCAGTTAATAATGCCTCCTGCTAGTATTATGTCCAAATGGCGATCAGTTAAACTGTGTTTAACTCGAATTGTTTCATCTTTTCCTTTGATGCCGACTTCAAATTCATAAGACTCTTGGATTTTCTTACGGACATCGGTGAATTCTAAGACATCGTCTTGTTCGACCTTATCATAATCACTTTCATTCACGAACGTTAGCGGTAAAATACCGAAGTTAATTAAATTTTGTAAGTGGATTCTTGCAAAGTCCTTCGTTATAGCAGCTTTCATACCAAGATATCTCGGCGCAAGTGCAGCGTGCTCCCGGCTTGAACCTTGACCATAGTTATATCCGCCAATTACAGCGTGACCACTTTCATTTCTAATATTCATTGCCCGTTCGTAGTACTGATCATCAACGATTTCAAACGTAAAGGCACTAATCTTCGGTAAATTACTACGGTACGGTAGCACACGTGAACCACCAGCTAAGATTTCATCTGTTGAAATATTATCTCCCATTTTCAGTAGAACTGGCACTTCAAATTGATCCTGTAATGGATTCATTTGTGGGATCGAGCTAATATTAGGCCCTTTCTCAAGTTCCACTTTTAACCCTTCAGCAGGTGTTGATGGTGCTTCTAACATGTGTTTTTCTTTTTGGAAATCGACTTTCGTTGGTTCCTTAATTTTCGGATAACTCATATCAAGTGTACGAGGATCCGTGATTTCACCTGTTAGAGCAGATGCAGCTGCTGTTTCAGGACTACATAAGAATACACTGTCTTCTTTCGTACCTGAACGACCAGGGAAGTTACGAGGCGTCGTTCTTAAACTGTTTTTCCCAGAAGCTGGCGCTTGCCCCATACCAATACATCCATTACAACCCGCTTGGTGAAGACGAGCTCCAGCTTGAAGTAAGCTTGCGATATGGCCATCTTCCACAAGTTGCGTTAGGATCTGACGAGATGATGGGTTAATATCAAGCGATAACCCTTCAGCAATATGTTTATCTTTAACAATCTCAGCTACAATAGCAAAGTCACGATAACCAGGGTTAGCTGATGAACCAATGTATGATTGATAAAGCGGTTCTCCTGCAACTTCACTAACAGGTACGACTTTACCTGGACTTGAAGGTTTAGCAATTAACGGCTCTAATTGTGAAAGATCAATCTCTTCTTCAATATCATATTCAGCGCCACGATCAGCTGATAGTTCTTCAAATTCTTCTTCACGACCTTGCACTTTCATGAAGTGTTTCACTTCTTTATCCGCTGGGAAAACCGTGCCTGTTGCACCAAGCTCAGCCCCCATATTCGCAATTACGTGACGATCCATCGCTGATAATTCTTTGACACCTGGACCATAATATTCGATCACCTTGCCGACGCCACCTTTTACATCATGACGACGTAATAACTCAAGAATCACATCTTTGGCACTGACCCAATCAGGTAGCTTACCAGTTAGCTTAATGCCCCAAACTTCTGGCATTTTAATGTAATAAGGCTCTCCAGCAATTGCTAAAGCAACATCAATACCACCTGCGCCCATCGCAAGCATTCCCATAGAACCGTTTGCACACGTATGACTGTCTGAACCTAATAATGTCTTACCTGGACGAGCTAGTTTTTGCATATGAACAGGGTGACTGACCCCATTACCTGGGCGACTATAATAAATGCCAAAACGATTAGCTGCACTACGTAAGAACATATGATCATCTGGGTTACGATAATCATCTTGGATTAAGTTATGGTCAACATATTGAGCTGAAACTTCTGTTTTAGCTTGATCAATGCCCATCGCTTCAAGCTCAAGCATGACCATGGTACCCGTCGCATCCTGCGTTAATGTCTGATCAATTTGTAACCCGATTTCTTCACCAGGTGTCATCTCACCTGAAACTAAATGTTCAGAAATGAGTTTTTGTGTTACGTTCATTTTCATAAGCTTAAATCCCCTTTCAATAATGATCCGTACTTTCACTCTACATATTGTTCAATATACCCTTCTTCTAAATATCTTAAACACCCACCACATCAGCTATTACCAACTATATCCTGTTCAAGTTGACGAAAATTAGTCAAAAAAATATAAAAAAGTATTTGTTTAGATTCACAGTCCATGTTATATTCTTTATAATTCTTACATAACTTTAATAGATAAAAGCGTTTAAGCGATTTAGTATAAAAGCGCTAAAAAGGAGAGGTAATATGCAGACAATTGAAGCGAAATCAGTCCCTAAACATCTACGAAAATACACGGTTGACCAGAACTATGAAAACTATACATCAATTAATCATGCTGTTTGGCGTTATGTGATGCGACAAAATCATAATTTACTAAAAGATAAAGCTCATGAAGCTTACACAGATGGACTTAAAGCATCTGCTATATCAATTGAACAAATTCCTAATGTCGAGGAAATGAATGAAAGTTTAGCCACATTTGGTTGGGGAGCCGCGACAATTGATGGTTTTATTCCAGGCGTGGCATTTTTCGAATTTCAAGCACAAGGTATTCTTCCTGTCGTTAATGAAATACGGAAATTAGAAAACATATTATACACACCAGCGCCTGATATTATTCATGAGGCAGCGGGGCACGCTCCGATTTTAGCCGACCCTGAATACTCTGCTTTCGTCAAACGATTTGGCGAAATTGGGATGAAGGCATTAGCGACGAAAGAAGAACATGATCATTTTGAAGCTGTTCGCCACTACTCCAATTTATTAGAAAAAGGTGAAGCGACAGATGAACAAATTCTTGCTGCAAAACAACAAGTAGAGGAACGTGAAGCACAAATTACCGAATTATCTGAAGCGCAGATCGTTGGACGGTTCTACTGGTGGACAGTTGAATTTGGACTTATCGGAACACTCGATGACCCTAAAATATATGGTGCCGGCTTACTATCTTCTGTCGGAGAAGGATCTAACGCATTAAGTGATGAGGTAGATAAATTACCATTTGATAAGGAAACAGTCATCAAAACAGATTTTGATATTACAAAACCGCAACCTCATTTATTTGTATGTGAAAGTTTCGCACAATTATCAGAAGCTGCTGAAGAACTCGCGCAATCAATGGCCTTTATGCAAGGCGGTACTGAAAGTTTAGATAAAGCCGTTAAGTCAGGTCATACAGCAACAGCAGTGATGTCATCAGGTATACAGATTACTGGCACAATCGCTGATTTAATTAAGAACGACCAAGGAGAAGCGATTTGGCTCACGACAGACGGAGCAACAGCTCTAGCCGTGGATGATAAACAATTAGTCGGACATGGTTCAGATCAATATCCAGAAGGGTTTCAAGCGCCAATCGGGGAAATCATCAATTTAGACCAACCACTTGAAACATTAACGGATGATGAATTAATAGCTAATGGTATTCATGAAGGTGAACGAGTCTCGTTGATTTATAATAGTGGAATAGAAATCAATGGTGAGGTTGATTCGATCATCAAACGAAATGACAAAGTTGTTCTCTTAAGACTCAAGAACGGCCATGCGTCACTAGGTCAACATTCACTTGTGACATTTGATGAAGAGACATTTGATTTAGCTATTGGAATGTCTGTTACATCTGTATTTGCAGGTGCAGCAGATGGTGAGAGTTTTCATACCGTTCACGAAAATGAAAACGAAAGTACAGAATCAGCTGCTGACACGCCATTAAATGCCTTGTTCGCAGAAATTCGCGAGATTCGTGAGAACAATCCGACTGTGGAAGCCATCAAAAAAGTCCACCAAGAATTAAACGAAAACCATCCTCATGAATGGTTATCACGGCTTGAGTTGTTCGAAATATTAAACGACATAGCGCCAAACGATCCATTAACAACCAGAGTCGAAACGGAATTGCATGAATTACAAGAAGTTAATGATGAATTACACACTTTAATTGAACGAGGATTATCCATAATAGAATAAACAATAAAAACGGGAGAGAATATGATTACTCTCCCGTTTTGTATGTTCAAAAACTACTGAGCCGTGATAAGCTAACAATAAAGCAGGTGATCATGATGCTCTTAAGAAAGTTTTACGCCTTTTTACTAACGACAATATGTTTAATTCCGATCGTGACGATTACATTAAGTTTCACAAGCACTATTTCTTTCACCATTCTATTACTGATGGTTGCTTTATATGTCATCGGTTGCCTCATTTCCTATGGCATTCCCTCATCCGTATTAAGCGATGTTTTAACTTATAAATTAAAACCTAAAAACCGTAAAAAATCAGCACTCATTTGGCATTTGATATTCGGATTTAACTTTATTTTTATCCTCGGTTTATTAGCAGACCCCTCTAAACTCATGCAGGAATTTAACCATTATATTGCAGACATGTATGGTCTGCTTATAGCTAGTGTGTTAGCCGCTTTTACGCTTTGGTTCTTTGACGAACGAATCCGTGAAAAACGCTCAACTCACTAATTCTCTAATGCGTAATCAACAGCACGTGTGACATGAATTTGGGATGTATCAAAAACAGGCACTGTCACATCGTGTGACTTAATCAATAACCCAATTTCTGTACAACCAAAAATAACGCCTTCAGCACCCTGTTGTACAAGTTGATTAATCACATCTATATAATACTGTCTTGAATTTTCATGGAACTCACCTAAAACTAACTCATCAAAAATAATATGGTGAACATGGTCCTGGTCAGTCTCATCAGGTACTAACACGTCTAAATTCTGTTCAGCGATCTGTCCTTTATAAAATTCTTGTTCCATTGTATACTTCGTCCCTAATAATGCGACACGATTTAGGCCCTGTGCTTTTATGGCGTCAGCTGTTGCATCAGCAATATGAATAGTCGGAACTTTAGTTGCCATGTCAATCTGATCGATTACTTTATGCATCGTATTTGTAGCTAAGACAATCACGTCAGCTCCAACTAATTCAAGCTTCTTCCCTGCTTCTGCTAACACTTGTCCCGCTTTATCCCACTCACCTTCAGCCTGATAACGTTCAATCTCAGCAAAATCCACACTATAGATTATGCACTCAGCAGAATGAAGCCCACCTAAGCGTTCCTTCACCTGTCTATTCATTTCCTGATAATATTCAGCGGTCGACTCCCAACTCATACCACCAATCACACCAATTGTTTTCATTAAAATACCACCTTCCGACAAAATAAAATTATTTCCCGGGTAATATGACGTATTTCGATGATTATTTCCCGGCAATGAATTTAAACTGTACCTTCAGCCTAATCCAGTAAATTATTAGAATTATGTTAGTTCAAGTACTATTATAAGTCAAATATCTAAGACGCTTCATACTCCATGTATCAAACTGGAGTTATCCAAGGAATTCGAATAATTAATGATTGAAACAACGTATTATTGAGTGGTATGATTTACAAGCGATTTAGCTACAATATTCGCTAACAAATACAGCAGTTACCCAAAACCTGCTATAAAAAAATTAAGGAGATGACAAAATTGAACGAGATTTTATTTTTTGTGACTTTAGCCATTAACTTTATAGGAATATTGTTATTCTATAAATTATTTGGAAAAACTGGATTATTTGCTTGGATTGCTTTTGCAACAGTGATTGCGAATATAGAAGTTGTTAAGAGCGTCAATATATTCGGTTTAGAAGCAACGCTCGGAAATGTCGTCTATGCGACGATCTTTTTAGCCACTGATTTATTAAATGAGAAGTACGGAAAAGAAGAAGCACGGAAAAGTGTATTTGTTGGACTAGCCTCGATGGCTTTTTTCGTCATCATGATTCAAGTCGACTTAAATTATGTGCCGAACTCTGAAGATTTCGCGCATGAACCCATGGAAACATTGTTCAGCATCACACCAAGAATCATGATCGCAAGCTTTGTGGCCTACTTCATTTCTCAACTACTTGATGTGTATATATTTGATGCCATTAAACGTAAAACAGATGGTAAGTTTTTATTTATTCGAAATAATATCAGTACCGCAACAAGTCAATTAGTGGATAGCTTTATATTTACATTCATTGCATTTCTTGGAGTATTTGGATTCAGCACAGTTGTTATGATTGGAATTACAACCTATTTATTAAAACTCCTTGTAGCGATCTTAGACACACCGATTTTATATCTTGCACGTAAAATGAATGGTCCAGTAAAAGAATAAATAAACCTAACCACCGTCCTGATTAGAACGGTGGTTATTTTATGATTTATTATTCATCATTCTTACATATCAGACCACCCATAAGCACATACTACGCGTGTTAACTTTCAGAAAGGGTGAACATGATGGGAAAAGATGAACACAAAGGAAAAAGTAAAAAGCCACTTGGGCAAACACCACAAAATCAACAAGTCGAGTCTAAGGATGTTGAATTTGCAGAAGACTTAGCTGATAGCGCTGATTTCGAAGCACAACGAAGAGCTGCCGAAGCTGAAGAACGTACGCGACAGGAAAAACATAATAAACGACGATCATTATAATACTAAAGCCCCGAAGCGACTATTTACTTATTGAAAAGTCACTTCGGGGCTTTTTAATGTTTGGGTGCATTCAAAACTAAAGTCACAGAGTTCTATCATTCAAACTACTTCTGCCGACTCACCTGAGTAGTCAATAATAAACCTAACCATAACCCAAAACCAATCACAAAAAACACTGTAAAAGCAGCAAAACCAACAAATAGTTCACCTGTCGCTAATCCTGAGGTAATCGCTGTGAAAATCGCAAATAACATAAAGCCAATTGCAACAGAGTAAAGTGCAGCACGCAAGCGTTGCATGGCGTACATCGTCTGGGTTTCGCGTGTTAGAATACCGTAAGTCAAAAAGACACCACCAATGACCGCAAATATTCCCGCACCAGGCACCGCTACAGGTTCAACGTCCATAAACATCATGCTCATAGACATTAGCAATCCAAAAACAATCAACATCGCCCCGATTACAAGAGCGCCAACTGCCATTCTATTCGTCATCGATGTATAGACGGTTTGTTTTGATGTGTCTGCACCGTGTTGTCTCATATCTTCTACTAATCCACTCATATCTCCCATCGATGCTTTAGTTTCCCGAAAAGCTTCTTGCTCACTCATGCCTTGCTTCTGATAGTCACTAATTCGAGCATGCATATTGGTAATTAACTCTTGCTTTAAATCAAAGAGTTGCTGACTTTCGCCGACATCTTTAAATAAATCGTCTATATAGTGTTGGACATCTCGATTAAGACTCATCGTCATCCCCTCCTGTTATTAATTTGTTTAAGACTTCTTTAGCGAAAAGCCAATCTTGTCGGTTCTGTTCATACGTATCACGTCCTGCTTGAGTCAAACGGTAATACTTCCGCCGACCTCCTTGGGTTTCATCTCCCCAATACGATTCGATCAAGCCATCCTTTTGTAAACGTCTAAATGCTGTATAAAGTGTTGCTTCTTTCAATTCGTATTCGCCATTACTTAGGGCAATAATTTGTTTATAAATCTCATAACCATAACTATCGCCTTGACGTAGAATATTTAAAATAATCGTTGATGTATGTCCGCGAATTAAATCTGTTGAAATATTCGATGCCAAATATCTCACCTCCACAATAACAATGTACAACATATTACTTTGTCTGTCAAAGTAATTTATCAGAACAAGTACTATATCATAAAAAATACCGATCAGTTGTTATACTGATCGGCACCTATAAACCGTATTAAAATCTGTAATTTAAACTTATCATTTTCCGATTTACCATTTCATGAATGGCGTATTTGACGCCTTCATAGCCATAACCTGATTGTTTTCGACCTCCATATGGCATATGGTCAAAACGTAATGTCGGAACATCATTTACCAGTACCTGACCAACTTCTAGACCATGGGCCATATCGATTGCTTGCTTCATATCATTACTAAATAGACCAGCACTTAAGCCGTATTGACTGTTATTCATCGCTATTAACGCCTCATCGCCACTGGCTACACGATTAATAATAACAACAGGTCCAAAAGCTTCTTCTTTCATGATCTTCGCACCCTCTGGAACATCTGTTAAAACAGTTGGAGCAATGCCGTTATCCTTAGCTTTTCCACCTGTTAAAACTTTTGCACCTTGTTGCTCAGCATCTTCTATCCATTCGAGTAAGGTCTGTTGTGATGATTCATCAATTAAATTACAAACATCTGTCTCTTCATCAAGTGGATCACCAAATGTAAGTTGTTCAGCACCCTTAACAAATTGTTCTGCAAAGATGTCAGCAATATCTTCATGCACATAAATGCGTTGTGTACTAATGCAAACCTGTCCGTTATATGCGTAAGATCCATGCACGGCTTTTGGTACGACATCATCCATACGATCATTCATGCTTTTATCGACATATAGTGCTGAGTTATTACCCAATTCAAGGGTAACCTTCTTAAGGCCCGCGTTCGATTTAATTTCACGACCAACTGGTGGGCTACCAGTGAATGTAATCTTTTGGACCGCGTCACTTTTAAGTAAGACATCGCCTAACACTTTGCCTTCGCCTGGTACGACATGGTAAGCATCTTCAGGTAATCCCGCTTGTACCAACGCTTCACGTAATAAGATCGCTGATAGAGGTGTTTTTTCAGCAGGTTTTACAATGACTGTATTACCAGAGGCAATCGCAGGCCCAACTTTATGCACGACTAAATTAAGTGGGAAATTAAATGGTGTAATGGCACCAATGACGCCAATCGGTTCAAAGATCGTGTAAGCGTCACGCCCAGCACCATTTGGCGCAGCATCCATTGGAATGGATTCACCTTCTAGCTTTCGTGCTTCAACTGAGGAGAATTTCAACGTCTGCACAGTGCGGTCTACTTCTGCTAAAGCATACTTCATCGGTTTCGCCGCTTCTTGAGCAATCGTTTCAGCGACCATTTGTTTATTTTCCTGTAAAATGTCACTTGCTCGATTTAAAATATCACTGCGTTCGTGGGCAGGCATATTCTTAATTGTTTTGAATGCTTCATCTGCTTGTTTAATAGCTTTCTCCATCTGCTCTTCTTTACAAATCGGCATTCGAGCAATTTCTTCTTTTGTATGCGGATTAACTAACGCTTGGGATTCAGTTGTATGATTCGCTAACTGATCAAGATAAGGTTGATATTGCAACATATATGTCATCACCTTTCATTTATAATAATGTTCTATAACACTATTCCACATTTAAACCAAAACGTAACACGATTTATGATTTTCCATCCCATTCAGCATAAAATTGTTCTAAATATGTTTCCATAAATTGATGACGCTTCTCTGCCATACGGTAACCTTCAGCTGTATTCATTTGTTCTTTTAAGGTTAATAATTTTTCATAAAAATGATTAATCGCCGTATTGGTTTCATAGCGGTACTCATCTTCTGTCATATTGTCGCGTGGTGACTCTTCGGGATGATGGATGAGATGCCCTTTAGACCCTGCATAGGTGAAACTTCGAGCAATACCAATAGCACCAATTGCATCTAAACGGTCCGCATCTTGGACGACTTCCGCTTCACGGCTCAGTAATGTCTTGTAACCATGCTTAAATGAGATTGTATCGATGATGGCAAATATATGGTCAATTTGTTGCTCTGAAACGCGTTGATCTTCTAACCATTTCATGAGGTCTTGTCGACTCCCTGTAACATCATGAGTGACTTTATCATCGATTAGATCATGTAATAAAGCCGCCATCTCTACAATCCACTTATCAATATCTACTGTATCAGCTATTTGTCTAGCATTGTTAACAACACGCTGGATATGCCACCAGTCATGTCCAGACCCCTCTGACACTAACTGACGATGGACGAATTTTTCCGTATTCTGAATCACTTGCTGCTCCCGTTCATTCACTCGACATCACCCTTTATGACATGACCAACGACAAAGACTAGCAATCTTAGACGTTTACAATCATGCTTTCATTTATTATGATGTAAGTATAACAAAACTGCATACGTGATGAACATGCACTAGGGGAGCTACGTCAAGTGGCTGAGAAGGTTGGACCTGACCCTCAAGACCCGAACTAGGTAATACTAGCGTGGGGAAGTGCAGTGAAGCTTAATCTACCATAAGTGTTACGACACAATAGCTGAACTGCATTCCCACGGGATGCAGTTTTTTTGTTATAAACAGACACTTTATAAGGAGGCGATTCGTCATGACGAATCAACAGTGCAACACAAGTCGTATTGCAGGGGTTCAATTCACGCTCTACCCAATGAGCGACAACTTTGTCGATATTATTTTGTCCGCTCTAGATGAAGTTGACCAATCGAAAGTATGGAAGGAAACCGATGATGTCACAACTTGTGTAAGAGGTAAAATTGTGCATATCTTTGATGTAACAAAGGCTATCTTCTTACACGCCGCTAAAACAGGTGAACATGTTGCCATGACAGGAACTTATTCGATCGGGTGCCCTGGTGATAATGAAGCTGACGTCTATATGGCAGAATCAGATGCACCAGCGAATGCTCCTCAATTAGCCAATGCACCACAACGTGCTGGTTGTAAGTTCGCGATTCATCCACTTGGACGGGAAGACTATATGGACAAAATCTATGAACAAATTGATCTGTCCAAAGCACGTGGCGTGGATGTCAGTGCTGCTCATTATATGACGCGCCTTGATGGTGATGTGCAAGCTATATTTGATGCTATGCAAGATGCGTTCGAATCTGTCCAGCAAGAAGTATCACACACAACAATGACCTTTACTATTTCGGCAAATAGTCCGTCAAATAAATAGGAGGTAAGCCATGACTAAACAATGGAAACTGAAAGAAATTGTGTTGCTGTCGATTTTAGGCGTCGTATTTGCGGTAATCTATCTATTAGCCTTTGGAATCGGCCAAGGACTTGTCAGTGCTCTAACACCTTTTGGCATTGGACCTCTTGGCTATGAATTTATTTATGGCATTTGGTTCATTGTATCGATTATTGCCGCTTATATTATTCGCAAGCCTGGCGCAGCCTTTATGTCAGAATTGATTGCTGGGGTTGTTCAAGTCTTAATTGGAAGTCCAGCTGGCCCACAACTTATAATCAGTGCAGCAGTGCAAGGACTTGGTGCAGAAACTGCTTTTGCTGTGACGAAATGGCGGGATTACCGGACACGTGTGTTACTTTTAGCCGCTGTACTAACAGCGATTGTTAGTTTTGCTTGGCATTACTATTCAGCAGGTTTCTTTGCCTATGAAGCGTGGTTAGTTGGCGTTATGCTGATCACACGCATTATAAGTAGTATGTTAATTATGGCCCTACTTGGTAAATGGATTAGCGATCAATTAGCGAAGACTGGTGTTCTTCGTGGCTACGCGTTAGGAAAGGAGCGTCAACAAAACCGTGAACAAGATGCAGCTTAGTCCCGTCATATCCGTTCACAACTACAGCTTTAGCTACGAGACGTTAGACGAACCACTTCTGAACCAACTAAACTTTACGTTATATGAAAATGAAACAACACTTCTAATCGGTCCAAGTGGATCTGGTAAGTCTAGCCTATCACTTTGTTTAAACGGATTATATCCTGATGCAGTCGAAGGCACTGCATCAGGGGTGATTCGTTTCCGTGGTCAACCTGTTCATGATTTCGAAAAAGGACAGATTAATCAACAAATTGGCATCGTGTTCCAAGACCCCGATAGTCAATTTTGTATGATCACCGTTGAAGATGAACTCGCTTTTACACTCGAAAATATTCAAACTCCGCGTGAAGAGATGGAAGCGCGAATTGATGAGATATTAATGACAATCGGGATGTATGACTATAAGCACGAAGCGATTCATACCCTTTCAGGTGGCCAAAAACAAAAAATCGCCCTAGCTTCTGTGCTATTACTAGAACCAGACGTGCTTATTCTCGATGAACCAACAGCTAACTTAGACCCGATGAGTCAGCTCGAATTTATTCAGTTAATCGAACAATTACAATCAGCTATGCAACTAACGATTCTTTTAATCGAACATCAAGCTGATGATTGGCTCTATTTAATCGACCGTGTTCTAGTATTAAGTCGACAAGGGGAACTAATGGAAGATGGTGAAGTCGAATCTATATTCCAAACGAAACAACAGCAACTAATCGACCATGGTATTTTCATCCCAAAACAATATCTTAACTCACCACCCATTTCAAAACCGATTAATCATTCAAACAACACAGAGCCGTGTTTTACGATGGAAAGCACCTCGTTTTCCAGAAAGAACAAACCAATCTTAAAAAATATTAATCTAACACTGAAAAAAGGTGAAATGACAGCAATTGTCGGTGAAAATGGTGCAGGTAAGTCCACCTTATTACAATTAATGGCAAGGCTCTTACAACCAGAAGCAGGCACCATGACTTTCTTAAACAAGCCACTCACCAAGTGGAAGGAACAGTCATTACGTCAGCATATGGGATTTGTCTTTCAAAATCCCGAACATCAATTTATTACAGATACGACCTACGAAGAAATCGCCTTTAGCATGACATTAAACGGGTATGATGCTGAAACAATCGACACAAGAACTAGAGAATTACTAAGCCATTTTCACTTAATTCATGAACAATCGCAGAATCCTTTCGCCTTAAGTGGTGGTCAAAAACGACGGCTTAGTGTTGCGACTATGTTAGACGAAACGCCTGATCTATTACTGTTTGACGAGCCGACATTTGGTCAGGATGCCCAAACGACTCATGAATTAATGGAGATCATGACCGAAATTCAGCAACAAGGTACAACGATTGTATTCGTTACTCATGATATGGATTTAGTCGATCAGTTTTGTGATTCGGTTTATGTTCTTAATGAACAATCAATACAATATCACGGGCACCCAGCTAAGCTGTGGGAACATGATGAGTTATTAAACCAGGCAAGATTAAGAAAACCATTTCGACTGGAAATGCGGGAGAAAGTTGGTGTTGCTCATGATCTCGGCCATTAACCCCACTGTTAAAGCAATTGCGGTGTTGATTCCTGGTATTTTACTAGGTCTAACATTTGATGTGTTCACACCACTTGTTTATTTAATTTTTATTTTAACTGTGACCTTATTACTGTCAGACATTCCCTTTAAACGATGGATTAAATTTTTCGTTCCGTTCCTTTTATTTATCGCATCGTTTTCTTGGGCACGTTTACTATACACCAGCGAAACATTCCAAAATGGATCCGTGCTGTTTTCATTTTGGACATTCGAAGTAACCACAGGTGGTCTTCTTGTTGCGATTAGTTTGGCATTAAGGTCGCTATGTTTTATTGCCTTGTCACTACTATTTATCATGACAACAGATTCGACGAAATTTATGTTAAGTCTCATGCAACAATTGCGACTCTCACCGAAAATCACGTATGGCGTGTTAGCGGGTTACCGTTTCTTACCGACATTCAAACATGAACTTGAAGTTCTAAGGCAAGCTCATCGCGTTCGTGGAGTGGGTCGGGCAAAAGGCATTCGAGGCCGCATTAGACAATTTAAACGTTACAGCATTCCCTTGCTCGCTAATTCAATTCGTAAAGCTGAACGCGTCGCTAACGCTATGGAATCAAAAGGATTTACAGGGGAACATGATCGAACACATTATCACCAAATGACGGTCACCAAACGAGATTGGCGTTTTCTCGGTATGATGGTTGGCGCCCTATTCTTGGCGTTTGCTGCATCATACTATTTCGGATATTTAAATATTTTCGGTTATCAAGTAAACTAAATAAAATATAATAGTGAACTGTACCATTGTAAAGTCAGTAATTAACCATTGAACGTGACTAATAAAAGGAAATCCTGGTCATTGTCTTATAAGTTCCCAAAAAAATAATTTAGGTCATATTCATTAAGAATATGACCTATTACATAAATTGATTTGAGACCAGTACATCTGTGTTAAATGCCCCAATTAAGATGGTCGAAAATGGATAATAAAGGAGTGATTGATATGTGGAATAAAATATTTTTTTTTAGTACATATGGCCTTTTTGTTCCGATCATTATATTTACAGAACTTTCTATGTTCGAATATTATACGCCGGATTCAAAACGAATAACCATCATATTTTTTATTTATTTTTACTTATCGGCCCCCATTTTTATTGTAGGAGAAAAACTCAATGTATTTAGTCCAGGTCCATCTAAACACAGGATAATTATTAATTCTTTATTACTTGTTTGGGTCGTTGGTTTAATTGTATTCGCTTATTTTATTATGCCAAATGTGGTTGAATTTGATTTATAGGTTGGCATTTACATTCTCCTTCAATTTAATAGTAGTTAATTCTGCATCACATTAAGAGAACTTCCATGTTTTCATGAAGCTTATTTTTTAATGGAGATTATTTAAAGTTCATAAAAAATCAGGCTGCCGAAAAAATGTCGACAACCTGAATCTGGACCACTGCCAGCTTTTATCTTTATTGTCTAATTTCAATCATTCTTAAAACCACATCAGGTGTTTTCGTGATAATCCCATCCACATCGTACTGTAAGACTTGGTTCGCTGTTCGGTCGATATTCGTGGACCAGACCCAAATACCATAACCATCGCGTTTGAGCTCATTCACTAGATCATCTGACAACATGGTTTGATGAACCGTATAAAAATCGACATCTAATCGAGATAAATCCCCTACTGCCGTGAATACAATCTGACCAATTTCAATCTCTTCATTTTCATCTCTTATGGATTGTAAAAACTGATTATTGAACGATTGAACATACGTTTCGCCAATCATTTCTTTTTCTTCAAGCAAGATTGCTAAATTTCGTGCTAAAGCTTCCTCATTTTCATCGGGTTTAACATCTAGTAGTAATTTAACGCCTGCTTCTTGAGCGACCTCAAAAACATCCTCCAATCTAGGAATCGATTCACCCGCAAATTCTTCAGAAAATGAAGAACCAATATCATGAGTCCGTAATTCGTTATAAGTTAAATCACTCACGCGTTCAGGCGCTCCTGCTGTCCGCAGTAAAGTTTTGTCATGGTGTAATACCAATACGTTATCTCGTGTTAATTGCACGTCGACTTCGACCACATTCAAGCCTTGTTCAATGGCTGATTCAACAGCACTCATCGAATTCTCTGGAGCATTCTTTGAGTCCCCTCGGTGCGCCGCCACTTCAACATTCCAATCTAAGTAAACAAGATTGCCGCTTATTGTTTGGTTATAAGCAAATACACCTGTGACATAGACGATGACCAATAATGAGATTAATAATCGTCTACGTCTAAAAAATGAATAAGCTTTGCGCTCAGCAACCGCCAACCTTATACTACGTGATAATTCCAGGTCATCCGTTACTTCTTGTTCTTCTTCATGTTTGTACTGATAGAATAAACGAGTCAACATAATCACATTGACAGGAATTAAAACAAGCGTCGATAAAGTCGCAATAATACTTGTGATCGTCACCAAGTAATGTTCAATTAATTCTCCGATGATCGTCCCCGTCATGACATTCGGAATTAGAGATAGCAAATACAATATGAACGTACTCGCTACAACAATAAGGACATTAATCGATAAAACATTAATTAGAATCGATTTTTGATGACGCTTGGTTAATTTCATGCTGCGTTTGATTGCATGTCGAACATTGTTTTTTTCAATAACAATAAAATGAATCACGAAAATCCAACGCAAAATTATATAAAGAACAAACATTAATATGGAGAAATACACTGCCAACGAAACATAGGATAAAGATAAGTGACCCGAGTATAAAATCGACATATTCAAGTCATAGACAATTTCGTTTAGCGGTGTTCTGATAAATGGCGTGAGTAATAACAGCACTAGAATCAAAGGCAGCACACTAATGCTTAACAATTTTTTCGCTCGTGCAAACCCTGTTATAAGGGCATTAGCCACGGTAATTGGTTTTTTAAAGTATTGTTTCTGAGCAATCACAATAAATACAGCGAATTGTATAAATAATAATATAAAAACGATGAGTCCAACTAATATTAATATCGAGATGCCCGTGTAACTCAGTGCCACTGAGTAAACTTCATTATTAATTAGTGTAGGGGCATCAATATACACAAGAATACGGTTAAAAAAGATCGAAGCCACGGGTACAAAAATAAAGCTCGTCAGTAACATGTAAAAAATAGCAAACGCTAAATGTTGTGGGTATGTTGTTTTAAAGTCATCTAAGCTGCGTTTAAACAAGCGAAACATATGACCCTCCACCTCGACTTATTAATACGTGAAACTTCCCTATTATAGCTTATGCTAAACGATTAGCCCTGCAAACACAATTAAGAAACAATAACATATTTTTAAGTTTTTATGTTGACATTGTCATCTCATTCAATTATGCTATGAATTAAATCTTAAAACGGATTGGCAAAGATGAAGAGAAGTAATTCAGCCTGTCACTTCAGAGAGCTAGTGGTTGCTGTAAACTAGCGTGAACGACTGAACGAATGGACTTCTGAGCCTCCAACCGAACGCTTAATAGGAGTTATTAAGGTTGGCGAATGTCTCATCGTTACAAGAGACGCGTATTAAAGCTTTCACGCTTCGATACGACTAAGTGGACTGCAACGGTAGCAGTCAAACAAGGTGGCACCACGGGTATTCCGTCCTTTTCTATAAGGATAGAATACCCTTTTTTTATGATTAAAATCACTATAGACTAAATCGTTGAGTAAGAGGAGTAGACGATTCGGATTCATGACAGAGAGCTAGCGATGGTGAGATGCTAGCATGATACGATTCGTTGAATGGACTTACGAGAGGTTCTCTGAACTCGAGTATGAGAGCCCGGCATTCCACCGTTAACAGGATAGGGTATCGGAAGGATTATTATTTTCCCCTTTTTAAAACCATTAATCCTTCCCGTACCCGAAATGAAGTGGAGCAAGTGTTAATCACGTGTTCAATAGAGGTGGCACCGCGAGCCGATCGTCCTCTGCATACAGCTGAAGTATGCAGGGGATTTTTTTATACCATAATCAGGAGGTCAATAACCTATGAAATATCGTCACGACGTAATTGAAGGCGACCAAAATACACCTATTTCAATATACTCTAACTTAACAGGAAATCGAAAATTTCTTTTAGAAAGCTCTTTGAAACATGAAGATAATGGCCGTTTTTCATTTATTGGAGCGAATCCATTCTATGAATTTATCGCATACGGTAATCAAATTACAGAAACTGATTTAATCAACGAACAAAGTACAACAACAAGGCAAGATCCATTAATTGCTTTAAATGCCTTAATTGATGAACAGGTCACATTAGATATCGAAATTCCTTTTTTCGCAGGGGGAGTTGGTTATCTGGCTTATGACTTAGGGAAGCAATTCGAATCAATCGGAATTAATCAGCACGATGATGCCAACATGCCCGATGTTCATCTTATGTTTTATGAAAAAGTCGTGGTTTATGATCATTTATTACAAAATATTCATTGTTTCATCTTTGATCGTTGGATTACTGGAGAATCAATTGATTTCGAGACCGAAGCTAACCGCCTATTGCATGATATTCAGTCAGGACAGCCAGAAGATGAAACTGCCTTTACATTAGGTGAGTTTCAGTCCAACTTTTCTCAAGCTAAATATAAACAGTACGTAGATCTAATTAAAGAGAGGATTAAAGCAGGTGATGTCTTTCAAACAGTGTTATCGCAAAGATTGACTGCAACATGCTCAGGTGACGCCTTTCAATTCTATCGACAACTTCGTAAACAAAATCCATCGCCATATATGTATTATATCGATTTTGTAGATTATCAAATAATCGGCGCATCTCCTGAAAGTCTCGTCAAAGCACAAGACAGAACCGTTTCGACCAATCCTATCGCTGGTACAAGGAAAAGAGGTCAAAATCCTGACGAAGACCAGGCACTTGCAGACGAATTGCTCGCAGACGAAAAGGAGATTGCTGAACATCAAATGTTAGTCGATTTAGGTCGTCACGATATTGGCAGAATCGCAAAACCTGGCACCATTACTTTAACCAAATACATGGTGATTGAACGCTATCGATTTGTTATGCATATTGTTTCCGAAGTCAGTGGCCAAATGAATCCTGACATATCATCTCTTGAAGCATTAAAGGCCACTTTACCTGCTGGAACAGTAAGTGGTGCACCGAAGATTAGAGCTATGCAATTATTAAATGACTTAGAGCCAACTAAACGCGGTGCCTACTCAGGTGCTGTAGGTTATTTGAACATTAACGGTAACTTAGATTTTGCCTTAGCGATTCGAACGATGATTATTAAAGACGGTCTAGCACATGTGCAAGCAGGCGCAGGTGTCGTACATGACTCTGATCCCGAAAGCGAGTATCAAGAAACATTAAACAAAGCCAAAGCGCTTATGGAGGTGTTATAAATGATCCTGCTCATCGATCATGACGATTCATTTACGTATAACTTATATCAATATCTAGAAGAACTCGGCGTAACTGTTATCGTAAAACGGCACAACAACATTGATATCACCACAATCAACGAACTTAATCCAACAGCAATCGTCCTATCACCTGGGCCAGGGAAACCTGATGATTACCCGAACACAGGCGAGATCGTTAATGAATATTATCAGTCGATGCCGATCTTAGGCGTCTGTCTAGGTCATCAGATCATTGCCGCTACATTCGGAGCTGAGGTCAAGAAAGCCGATATTATTATGCACGGAAAGAAATCGTTAATTCTTCATAAAGGACACGGTCTTTTCAGTTACCTAAGTCAGCCCTTACATGTCATGCGTTACCATTCACTCGTTGTTGACGAAAAAACCGTCCCTCCCTTTTTCAAACGGCAAGCTATATCGATGGATGACGGTGAATTAATGGCCATCACACATGACAATTACCCATTGTTTGGTATCCAGTTCCATCCTGAATCGATTGGAACAGCAGAAGGCAAACAAGTCTTAGACCGTTTTCTGAATCATACGCGAAAGGAGAATCTTCATGGAACAACTTCAGAAATTAATTAATGGTGAAAAACTAACTCAAAATGAAATGACATCAGTCGCTTATCAACTATTCGACGAACAAACCACCGAAAGTGAAATCGCCTCTGTCCTAACCGCCTTAAAAGTACGCGGTGAATCAGTCGAAGAAATCACAGCCATTGTTGAAGTTCTACGTGACAAAGCCATGCCGATTCAAAAACATTTGGCAGATGTCACAGATAATTGCGGAACAGGTGGTGATGGCGCACACACCTTTAATATTAGCACAACGTCAGCCTTCGTATTAGCTGGCGCTGGGGCGAAAGTTGCTAAACACGGTAACCGTAGCGTTTCAAGCCGTACTGGAAGCGCGGATGTTTTAGAAGAACTCGGGGTTGCGCTCGATTTTACAAGTGATGAAGTCGAGCATTTAATCGAGACGAATGGAATCGCTTTTCTTTTCGCACCTCATGTGCATCATCAATTAAAACGTATTATGCAGGTCCGAAAAGCATTAAACGTACCAACCATTTTTAATCTAATTGGTCCTTTAACAAATCCAGTTGCCTTAGATACGCAATTCCTAGGCGTTTACCGTCGCGATATGTTAATGCAAATGGCAGCTGTCCTACAACGTCTAGGTAGAAAACGTAGCGTTGTCGTTAATGGAGCTGGTCACACTGATGAAGCAACACTTGCAGGCGAAAATCATTTTGTCTTATTAGATGAAGGCGAACTCATTTCATTCACCTTAAGTCCAGAAGATGTTGGTCTAAACACGTATTCAAACGAAGCCATTGTCGGCGGTGATTCGAAAGATAATGCTCGTATATTGCTAGACGTGTTAAATGGCGAGCGTGGTCCTTATTTCGAAACCACCTTATTCAATGCAGGAATCGGATTATTTGCCGCTAATAAAACAAACTCAATCCGCGAAGGAGTCGATCTAGCACGAGAAGCAATCGACTCAGGCAAAGCCTTAGCTAAACTTAATCACCTCACCCATTTCAGTGAGGAGCGTAAACGAAAGGGGATTTCATAATGGATACATTTCTCGACCGGATCTTAGATAAGAAAAGCGAAGAGATTCAAGCACTTTATGACCAGGACATTTTAATAAATCAACCATTACCAGTCTCAACTAAACCGTCATTATATGAAACATTTAAACAGGACGATCAGTTATCAATTATTGCAGAAATCAAACGTGCCTCACCTTCGAAAGGCGATATCAACTTAGGAATCGAGCCACCTGAACAGGCGCGATTATATGAAGAATCAGGTGCTTCGGCGATTTCCGTATTAACAGATGAACCTTACTTTAAAGGGTCAATCGAGGATTTAAATCATGTTCAATCAAAGGTGAACTTACCTGTTTTATGTAAGGATTTCATTCTCGACCCCATTCAATTAAAACGGGCCAAACAAGCAGGAGCGAGCGTTGTCTTATTAATTGCCGCAGCCCTATCACCTGAACGATTACAGTATTTATACGATGAAGCTATTAACCTTGGATTAGAAGTACTGCTTGAAGTACACAATTCAGCAGAATTAAACCTAGCTTTAGCAACAGGAGCTACCATCATTGGTATTAACAACCGCGATCTGACGACATTTCAAGTTGATTTAGACACAACTGAAACACTAATTAACCAAATCGACGACCCAGACATTGTCGTTATTAGCGAAAGCGGCTTTAAAACTTCTGATGATGCCAAACAAGTCGCAGATATAGGGGCAGATGGCATATTAGTCGGAGAATCCTTTATGAAAAGCGATAACGTCTCAGAAGCACTTAGTGAGATGCGTGTCTCAACCACAAGGAGGGTTCAATCATGACTGGGGTAAAAATTTGTGGCATTCGTCAAACAAGTCATGCAGAAGCAGCAGAAACATCGGGAGCTGATATGATTGGGTTCGTCTTTGCTGAGAGCAAACGAAAAGTGTCAATTGAGCAAGCCAAGCATATCGCGTCAACACTGCCAGCATCTATCCAAAAAGTAGGTGTCTTTGTTAATGCATCGAAAGACACTTTAGAACAAACAGCTTATGAAGTTGGCTTAGATTATGTGCAATTACACGGGGATGAACCACCTGAGTTTTGTGAGCAATTGAATGTTCCCTATATTAAATCGTTTCGGATTAATACAGTGGCAGATTTAGAGAAAACCAAGCCATATACGAAAGCGAGTTACTTATTACTCGATAGCGCAAGTGGTCCTTATCAAGGCGGGAATGGCACGACTTTCGATTGGAGTGTTTTAGATCATCTACCATTCGACCGAAGTCAACTGATTCTCGCAGGTGGCCTTAACACACGTAATATTAATCAAGCGATTGAACAAACAACACCAGCGATCGTGGATGTCTCAAGTGGTGTTGAACAAGACGGACAAAAAAGTAATCAATTAATCAAGAATTTTATTAAACTTGTAAAGGAGAGCTAACCATGGAACAATCTCAAGGGTCAAACGGTATGTACGGTCCATATGGTGGCCGCTTCATTCCTGAAACATTAATGGGCGCTGTACAAGAATTAGAAGAATCATACGAGGAAGCGATACAAGACGAAGCTTTTCAAGAGCGTTTACAACAATTACTCAAACAATATGTTGGTCGCGAGAATCCCCTTTATTATGCAGCTAACTTAACCGAAGAAATCGGTGGCGCAAAGATTTATTTAAAACGCGAAGACCTGAATCATACAGGCGCTCATAAAATCAATAACACTATCGGGCAGGCATTACTCACTGAACGAATGGGTAAACGTAAAGTCGTAGCTGAAACAGGTGCTGGTCAGCATGGGGTTGCGACAGCTACAGTCTGTGCCTTGCTTAACTTAGACTGCGTAATCTTCATGGGAGCCGAAGATATGAAGCGTCAGAAACTGAACGTCTTTCGTATGGAATTACTTGGCGCTAAGGTCGAAGCAGTCGAACAAGGAAGTGCAACACTTAAAGATGCCGTGAACGAAGCTCTCCGTTATTGGGTAAGCAACGTCGACGATACCCATTACATTATGGGATCTGTACTAGGGCCTCATCCTTTTCCTAAGATGGTTCGTGACTTTCAAAGTGTGATTGGGCGTGAAACAAAACAACAGCACCTAGACGTGGAAGGTCAATTACCCGATGCCGTCGTCGCTTGTGTCGGTGGTGGGAGTAATGCGATGGGGATGTTCTATCCATTTATCGATGATCACGTCGCCTTATATGGAATTGAAGCTGCGGGTGAAGGCGTTGAAACTGATCACCATGCAGCCACTTTAACAAAAGGATCACCAGGCATTTTGCATGGAGCGATGATGTATTTATTACAAGACGACGCAGGACAAATTCAAGAAGCGAGTTCTATTTCTGCAGGGCTTGATTATCCTGGTGTTGGACCTGAACACAGTTATTTAAAAGATACAGATCGTGTCCAATATCTCGCAGTTACAGATGATGATGCCCTTGAAGCGTTTCAGCTATTATCACGTACAGAAGGGATTATTCCAGCATTAGAAAGTTCGCATGCGGTTGCTGAAGCGGTTAAGATCGCCAAAACAATGAGCCCAGATGAATCATTGGTTATTTGTTTATCTGGACGTGGCGACAAAGACGTCGAAGCTGTTCAAGAGCATTTACAAGGTTAGGAGGCCTATCATGGAAACGATCACGCACGGTAAACAATATATGCAAGCTGTTTTTAATCAAACGCTTGAACAAAATGAAAAAATCTTTGTTCCCTACATCATGGCTGGTGATGGCGGGATTGAATCACTTATGCCTACATTACAGCAGCTCGATCAAGCTGGCGCTACTGCCATTGAAATTGGTATTCCTTTTTCAGATCCAGTAGCTGATGGCCCCACCATTCAAGAAGCTGGTAAACGCGCCCGTGAAACAGGGGTGACTTTACATCAGATCCTTGATAAACTGGCAGAGGAACGCCATTCAATTAAAGCGCCAATTATTGTCATGACCTATCTAAATCCTATATTTCAATTTGGTGTCGATCGCTTTATGGAAGTTGCTCAATCAGCAGGAATTGATGGCCTGATTATTCCCGATTTACCACTCGAACACGAAAGTTTTATTCGAGAGGCAAAAGAACAGCACGGCTTAGCCCTAATCCAACTTGTTTCATTAACAAGTTCCAAAGAACGGATTAAACAAATTGCTGAAGCGTCAGAAGGATTTTTGTATGCTGTGACGGTTAATGGGATTACGGGAGCGCGTCAAACATTCACGGAAGATTTAGCAACCCATTTCGAATTACTCCAAACATATAGTGATGTCCCTGTATTGGCTGGTTTCGGCATATCAACACCAGACCATGTTCAATCCATGACAAAAGTCGCTGACGGTGTAGTCGTTGGAAGTCAGATCATTCAAAGCTTACAAGCCCATGACACTAATCATATCCACGCTTTAATTAATGCAAAAGACAATCAATAGAAAGATGTGACATCCCATGTTAGAGATCATCATCCTCTTTTTCGTCGGAATAAGTGCAACTATCTTAGGAACACTTGCCGGCGGAGGGGGATTAATCAGCTTACCAGCAATGCTTGCACTAGGAATCCCTGTCCATTCAGCTATTGGAGCCAATAAAGTAACTAATTCAATCAGCTCATTCATCATCTTTTTCATGGTATTACGTCATCGGGGCGTAACGCTTAATGAAGGTTTAAAAATCGTACCCATTAGTTTAGCAGGCGGTATAACAGGCGGCTATGTAGCGTCTATTATTCCACCTGATCTAATGTATAAGATTGCAATTGGTCTATTAATCTTTGCGTTTTTATTTTCATTTATTAGTAAAACATCATTTGACGGCACGAATACATTTCGCTTTAAAACACGCGGTACACCACTCTTATATGGGATCGGTATATATGACGGCATGTTCGGTCCAGGTCAAGGTACCCTAATGTTATATGTGTTCTCATACTTGCGCATAGCTTACTACCGAGCGGTTGGCCTAATGCGTGCTGCTACTTTTGCCAGTTGCTTTGGTGCCGCGATCAGTTATATTGCCTCAGGTCATGTGGTTTGGTCCCTCACCTTCACCTTAATCTGCGGTTCATTAATTGGAGCCCAAATTGGTGTGCGCCTAGCTGGCAAACTTAATCCTGACCACATTAAACCACTCTTACGGATCGTAACAGCAATATTAATTGTTTATGTCTTAATCGACAATGTTTGGTTAACCTAAATCCCTTCTTCTTTCCATCTCCTAAAAATAATTGAAAATAATTCTCAATTTCTGTTGACTCTCCACCCACTGGAGAGTTTATTATTCAATATAGATTGATAATCATTATCAATTAAACGAGAATGTCATTAGAAAGTTTGTGTCCTATGAAACAACGCTACTTACTCATTGTACTAGTTTTGTTATCCGTTCTTTCAGTCTTTATCGGCGTAACAAATCTAAACATTAGTGATATCACTAGCCTAACAGACCAACAACAGCAAATTCTTTGGCAAAGCCGGATTCCTCGGTTGATCAGTATTATTATTGCTGGTGCTACGATGGCTGTAGGTGGACTAATTATGCAACAACTAAGCCGAAACAAATTCGTTTCCCCTACTACAGCAGGCACGATGGATTCTGCAAGGCTTGGTATTCTCGTTTCACTTTTAGTATTCACATCAGCCAGCCCTATGCAACAAGCACTTACCGCCATGGTATTCGCCGTTCTGGGCACCATGGTGTTCATGAAAATACTCGATAAAATTAAATTCAAAGATGCTATTTTCATTCCGCTTGTTGGGATTATGTTTGGTAATATCATCGGTTCTATTACGATGTTTTTCGCCTATCAACATGATCTAATTCAAAGCATGTCATCATGGTTACAGGGCGACTTTTCTATGATACTAGCGGGACGTTATGAATTATTATACATAAGCATCCCGCTTCTGGCAGTGGCTTATGGTTATGCGAATAAATTCACGATTGCTGGAATGGGTGAGGATTTCTCAACGAACTTAGGGTTAAATCACAAACAAGTCGTGAACGTTGGTCTGATTATTGTGGCAATATCAACATCTGTTGTCGTTCTAACAGTCGGGCTTATCCCGTTTTTAGGATTGATTATTCCAAATATCGTATCGATTTATCATGGGGATCATTTACGCAAAAACTTGCCCCATACCGCCCTACTTGGTGCCTTATTTGTTCTAGCGTGTGACATTCTCGGTCGCGTCATCATTTACCCTTATGAAATTCCAATCGGCTTGACTGTTGGCGTGATTGGTAGCGGTACATTTATCTATTTATTGTTAAGGAGAAAGGCATATGCATAACCGAACGAAACTGGTCATTCTCGGAATTCTCTCACTCGGGTTAATCGCGATATTCCTTTTCTCAAACTTAGATGAGCATTGGGGTTATGTGCTACCTAGACGGGCAATGAAAATTTTCGCCATCGTTTTAACAGGTAGCGCCATTGCATTTTCAACAGTCATTTTCCAAACAGTCACGAATAATCGCATTTTAACACCAAGTATTATTGGGTTAGATTCACTCTATTTACTCATTCAAACTGGTCTCATCTTCCTGTTTGGCTCAACTCATTCACTTATGAATCAATACGTTAACTTTTTCATTTCAGTTGGATTGATGATTGTCTTTGCATTATTACTCTATCACTTTTTATTTAAGCGTGAGGGTGAAAACATTTATTTCCTTTTATTAGTAGGATTGATTTTCGGAACGTTTTTCAATAGTTTATCAGAGTTTATGCAAGTATTAATCGACCCAAATGAGTTCCAAGTCGTTCAGGATCAAATGTTTGCGAGCTTTAACAATGTAAATACTGACTTATTCTATATCTCATTAATCGGTATGGCAGTTACAACCCTATACTTCTTGAAGTTCGCTAAGTTTTTAGATGTCCTATCACTTGGCAAGGATCAAGCGATCAACCTAGGTGTTGATTATGACCATATCGTAAGACACATTTTTATCATTGTAGCTATTTTAATTTCTATTGCCACTGTCCTTGTTGGCCCGATTACGTTTTTAGGTCTATTAGTTGCTAATGTCGCTTACGAATTCTTAAAAACCTATCGCCATCGTGTGCTGATTTTAGGGGCGATTTTGGTTAGTATCATCGCTTTAGTCGGCGGGCAATTAATTGTTGAACGTGTCTTCACATTTTCAACAACAATCTCAGTCATTATCAACTTCGCTGGCGGTGTGTATTTTATTTATCTTTTATTAAGGGAGAGTCGAGCATGATTGAAGTAAAAGAGCTATCGAAAACATATGGTGACAAACCTGTCGTAAACAATGTCTCGGTCAATATCCAAAAAGGGAAAATTACGTCTTTCATCGGCCCGAACGGTGCAGGCAAAAGCACCTTATTATCAGCCGTTAGCCGACTGATTAAATATGACATTGGCAATATTGATATCGACCACCAATCCATCAGTCAGTGGAAAAACCGGGAATTATCTAAGAAGATGGCGATTTTAAAACAGGCAAATAATATTACCGTTCGACTAACCGTTCGCGAGCTTGTCTCATTTGGTCGTTTCCCTTATTCACAAGGCAACTTAACATCAGAGGACATCGACCACATCAACGAGGCCATCGCCTTTATGGAATTGGAAAACCTAGAGAACCAATATCTAGATGAGTTAAGTGGCGGACAGAAGCAACGGGCTCATATCGCCATGGTTATTGCTCAAGATACGGATTATATCTTGCTCGATGAACCGTTAAATAATTTAGATATGAAGCATGCCGTTCAGATTATGAAAGTTTTACGCCGACTTGTTGATGAGCTTGGGAAAACAGTTGTCATTGTGATTCATGATATAAATTTCGCTTCGTTTTATTCAGACTATATCGTCGCTTTAAAAGAAGGAGAAATTATTAACCAAGGACCAGTCGATGACATTATTGAAGAATCATCACTTAAAGAAATATACGATATGGACATTCCAATCAAGCAACTCGATCGTTGTAAGGTATGTGTGTACTTTGGATAAAAAATTATATGAGGTGATTATGATGAAACGATTCGTATTATTATTAACTTTAGGCGTTATCGCTTTATTTCTAACAGCATGTGGTTCAGCTGATGCTGAGGAAGGAGATAATAGTAGTGAAACCGTAACGATTGAACACGAATTAGGAACAGCAGAAGTAGATAAAAACCCTGAAAACGTTGTTGTCTTTGATTTCGGTATGCTTGATATGCTTGATGCTTTCGACCTGCCTGTTCAAGGTGTCCCGCAAGATAGTTTACCAGACTACCTATCTGATTACGGTAGTGAAGATTACGAGAATGCAGGCGGGTTAAAAGAGCCTGATTTCGAAGCGGTTAATGCAATGGACCCTGACATGATTATCATTTCCGGTCGTCAACAAGATCTATATGAAGATTTTGCAGAGATTGCACCAACGGTTTATGTTGAAACAGATTCAGAGAACTATGTTGATTCCATTGCTCATAACGCTAAAATTATAGGTGACGTCTTTGGCGTTCAAGATCAAGTCGATCAACGTATCAGTGATATAGAAAATCAGGTATCTGAAGTAAATGATCTTGCATCAGATAGCGAAGAAACTGGATTAATCACCTTAGCAACTGGTGGTAAAGTCAGCGCTTATGGCTCAGGTTCCCGCTTCGGTATGATTCATGATGCATTGGGTGTTAAACCTGTTGATGACTCAATCGAAACATCGACACATGGACAAAATATTTCTTTTGAATATATCGTTGAACAGGATCCTGACCATCTCTTTGTAATCGACCGTGATAAAGTCGTTAATGGAGAAGCTGCAGCCAAAGAAACGATTGAAAACGACCTAATTAAAGGAACAACTGCTTATCAAGAAGACCAAATTCACTATCTCGACCCACAGTATTGGTATCTAGCTGACGGTGGTTTACAAGCAGTGGAAAACATGATCGAAGAAGTCCATAACGCATTGCAATAACAATTGAGGTGGCAAGTATGAAAGATCGCTTTACTATTGGCGAAATCGCTAAACTACACAATTTATCAGTTAAAACACTTCGTTATTATGATCAAATCGGCTTATTCAAACCAGCCGAAATTGACCCGAATAACAATTATCGATACTACTCAACAGAGCAGTTTGAACATTTAAACACGATTAATTATTTACGCAGTTTAGGTGTACCTTTAAAAGATATCAAAAAACAATTCGAGGAACGTCAATTAGACGATTTCCTCGAACTATTAAAACGTCACCAAGTAGAGATAGCTCAAAAAATCTCAGAATTACAGCAAATTCATCAACGTGTCGATAACCGGATTAATGAGATAGATCTAGCAAAGCAGTCCAACAATATTCATCAACCATTTATTAGATACTATAATGATCGACATATATTACAATTAAATCATGATATTCAATCCCAGTCAGATTTAGAGCTATCATTACGGAAGATTGAAAACACATCTCATTTAACTTCATCCATTTTTATTGGATCAGTTGGTGTCACTCTGCCAATTGAACGAATAAATCAGATGAAATACAACGCCTATAACTCAGTTTTTATTGCTATAGATGATGAACATATAACGAGTGAACTTAAATCGACATTGCCAGCTGGTAAATATGTTTGTCTATACTGTCAGGATGCACGTATTCATTCGCCGTCATATTATGAATGTTTGTTCGAATATATTAAAAAACATCAATTAACGATTACTGGCGATGCCATTGAACGGACAATTATTGATCAGTTTATGACAAATAATCCAGAAGAATATTTATCTGAAATTCAAATACCTATACTTTAATAATCAATAAAAATGATATTCATCACCAAAAAACGCGAACGATTTACTTAGATAAATCGTTCGCGTTTTATATTAAAATAATAGTTAATAAAATATTCTTTGTCTTCGTCTTTGTCTTGATAATAACCAATAACCAAGTAAGGCCATCAACACACCTACTTGCCATAAAGCTCGTTCGGAGTCCTCCAATAAAATATATGTAACATAATTCATGAGTGATGACCAATCATCTGTGATCGATTCAACCACAACAAACAATAATCCCATTACAACCGAAAGGATGCCAACAACCATTATGACTTTCGCAAAACCTTTCAACACGATTCCCCCATCAATGGATTGTTTATCTCAAAAACGTATTCTCTAAATTATCAGACTTCTAAATCATTGTAGCATAAAATAAAGATATGAACAGAAAATATGATCAATTCGTTTTAAATTTTTTAAAACAAATTCTTTTTGAATAAGATTAACGGGTTATGAGTTATCATTTTGAGATAAGTTTTGTATATACTTCTCAATGGCCTTAAGTAATGGATCAGCTAGCGGTTGTTCTGGTTCTTGATAATTTGAGGTATCTTCTACGCTATTAGCTTGCTTAAGCACGTGATCCATTCCTTCTACCATGACCAATTTAGCCTGATTATTTGCTGCTGCTAATTGCTCAGCATCTTCCTCAAAAACTTGGCGATCATGAGTACCTTGAATAACTAATGATGGAATACTCATTTGAGTCATCAATTCAGCTGGATCATATGACATCCATGACATAAGAAACGGTTGAATCGTTGGTCGAAAGATACTGTATAGCTCACTACTGATCTCTTCTTCCTCTACTAATTCACCTTCTCTTAGTTGGTCTAAGATACTTTGAGCCTCTTCTTCTAGATCTTGAGGTAACTGATTTGATAATTGATCGTTTAAGACATCATCAATCGTACGACCTGCTCCCGCTAAGGAAACAAAACCATCAACTCTCGTTTGCAGTGCTGCTAATTGACCAACAAGCGCTCCTTGGCTATGACCTATTATAATGACTTGCTCATAGTCATCCTTTAAACGTTCCACCCATGCCACTGCATCTTCAGACATACGTTCAATCGTCATTTCTTCTTCTGGTATGGTCGCTTCTTGGTTCTCACCCACGCCTCGCTTACTATAACGTAGACTAGCTGTGCCTTGTTCAGCTAAAGATTCAGCCAATAATTTTAATGTATCCGATTCTGTTCCAGCACTATTTCCATCGCGATTAACTGGTCCTGAACCAGGTATAATTAAAGCCACTCGGTTTGTTTGTTCATTATTAGGTTGTAGTAACTCACCTTTTAAGTCACCAATTTCTGATGAAATCGTTAACCAATTAATATCATCACTCGCTTGTTCAGGTTCAGTCTCAAGTTCGCCGCGCTCTAACTCGAAATCAAATGTATGCCCCTGCTGACTAAATTCACCTGTTAACGTATGATCATGAGGTAAATCACTCACAAATTCCACAAATTGGCCAGGGATATCCATTTTAAAACGAACCTGTTCCTCTTCAAGCTCTAGCTCAGATAATGGGTATTGATTAATCCCTTGCGCAGGAATATCAATAAAACCAACAATTTCTTCGCTCTCGTCATCCTCTTCAAATGTTAGCTGTATTTCCAATGGCATATTCGGCACTTCAATTGCTCCATGCCATTTCCCCAACAATTCATCAAACGTCTGCTCTTCAGTTTCTTGCTCTTCCTCACTTGTACACCCAATTAATACGATGATTAAAGCTAGCCATATCCACTTTCGCATGGGTGCTCCCCTCATTTCTTAATTTAATTAAAAAATAATCACAATGAAAAACCAGACGACCATAATAGTCACGACAACAAATTTAGCTAATGCTCCACTTAGAAAGCCGATTAATGAGCCAAACACAGCACGTAATGCTTCCATCACTTGTCGGTTTTGCATGAGTTCAACAACGAAAACGGCGACTGCTGGTACGATCAGAATTCCAAATGGAGGAATAACGAATGAACCTACAATCACACCAGCCGCAGCTGTCCATTCACCAAGTTTAGAACCGCCATATCGCTTCACAAAATAACTATTCGCAATAATGTCGGCTACAATTAAGACAATCGTCAGTATCGCCATAGATAACCAGAAAACCCATGTAAGCTCGTCTGAATTTACCCCAAATTGATAAACGAAAAAGCCAGCCCACAACACAATTGGTGCTGGAATGACGGGGAAAATAACTCCTGCGTAACTTAGTGCAAATAAAGCAATGATGGCAATCCACCAAATAATATCAAGTATTTCCATATATACCTCGCTCTTTCATCAATAATTCCTTAGTTAAATCGTAATCCAAAGTTTCATGAATTACAATAATAGTGATAGGATTTGGTAAATAATACTGAACATCCTGCTCTAATTAGCTTGTACCAGAGACTAATTAATATTGTGATTGAGACAAAAGTTAATAATACAAAGCTAAACCCGAACGATTAATTGTTCGGGTTTTCTGCTTGAATCACGCTCCATCAAAACACTTCGCTTGCCGCGGGCACGGCTCGAGTCTCCTCAGCCCAAAAACGGGGCTTGCGGGGTCTCGAGACGCGTGCTGTTCCCGCAGGCGTCTACGTATTTTGACTCCGCTTCATAAGTGAATAACTGGTATGATTTTCAAACATTCGTCTTTTGCACAATTGACTATCCTTTTGTCCCATCCTTATTTCATCATGACGTTTCAGTTAAATTAATCGATCGGATTCGCTTCGTATTCGGATGAAAGACCACATCTCCTCTGACAGTCATATCACCTTCTGATGTACCTAATGTGAACAAATACGACTCTTTCAGGTAACCCCCTGATACATTCTCTTCTTCTTGCCACTGACTATTTTTTATTGTGGCTCCTGGATAAGTTTGCCCGAGTACATTCCATAAAACATCACGTAATTGACCGTTTCCGTCTGTTGGAACGACCGCAATTCGAATTGGTATAATTCCCCAATCTAAATTAGCCCCTAAGGCTTCAAACACTTGTCGATGTAAATTCAAGCGATTCTGTGGATAACCTGCTACCGTATCCACCACTTTCACCGTCACTTCTTTACCTGTGTCTTCGAATCTCACATTTAATAATTGACCACAAGTATATGGACTGTCAGTACTAACAGCCGTTGTCATATGATTCATATCCGACCAAGCTAAATTACATTTCGTAACAGGACCACCTTCAGTCCATGTTGCGTCACCACTTATACTTTCGCCTTCATAATTCTGTCTCATCGGTGCATATAGATAAGTGGGTGGGACAAGATATTCTTCATCATTATAATACATAACCATTCCTCCTTCGTGATCTTAAACCATACATTATTCATCATATGTTCTAGACGTCTGAATCGTTTTACTATTTCGTTAAATTGTCATACTTAAGGAAGCTTTTACATTTTCGCTGTCTTGTTTTCGTGGTATAATACAAATGGACGATTAAGAAAGGAAGGGAAGTATAGTGGGTAAAAGAATCTTATTTTTCTTATTAACAAACATTCTCGTATTAACAACGATCGTCATTGTTTGGTCAGTCATCAGATCATTTACAGACATTGGTCCAATGTATAATAACAGTGGTGGCTTAGGCATCGGTTACGTTTCACTAGGTGTATTCAGTATCCTAATCGGTTTCGCCGGTGCATTTATCTCCTTAGCAATGTCCCGTTGGATGGCTAAGAAGATGATGAAGGTACAAGTCCTTGATCCAAATGATAATTTATCGACAGCTGAACGTCAGCTCGTTGAACGCGTTCATCGTCTCTCTCGTTCTGCTGGTTTAATGCATATGCCAGAAGTGGGTATTTATCGTTCACAAGAAGTGAACGCATTTGCAACAGGGCCATCGAAGAAAAAATCACTTGTTGCTGTTTCATCTGGACTACTCAATTCAATGGATGACGACGCCGTTGAAGGTGTGTTAGCACACGAAGTGGCACACGTTTCGAATGGTGACATGGTCACGATGACATTATTACAAGGTGTCATTAACACCTTTGTCGTCTTCTTATCACGTATTGCTGCATCGATTGTATCGAACTTCGTAAGCGAAGAAATGCGTTTCATCGTGCACATTGGTTCGATTATCGTTTTCCAAATCTTATTCTCGATTTTAGGCAGTATGGTCGTCATGGCGTACTCACGTCACCGCGAATTCCACGCTGACCGCGGCGGTGCCGACTTAGCCGGTAAAGATAAGATGCAACACGCACTGCAATCACTGAAAAACACAGTGAACAATGCAAAAGACAACACGAATGATGATGCGATCCAAACAATGAAAATTAATAATAAAGGCGGATTCATGAAATTACTTTCATCTCACCCTGATATGGATGAACGTATCCGCCGTTTAGAACAAAAATAAAACAGGTTAGTCTCATAGCGAGGCTAACCTGTTTTATTTATAGTGATTTAATTTGAGCCAGCTTAAATAATTCATTTAGCATTTTTTGATAATTATTAACCTCTACCTCTGGTACTTGTAAGTTACCATCTTCATCGATCAAATCAAGTACACCACTGATCATCACACGAGGCTGAGCTGGAACTTGAATCCCTAAATGGCTCAATACTTCTCTAAGATGTAATTGCGCTTGCATCGTACCACTTTGACCAGGTGTGCAACCGACAATGCCAGCCACTTTTCCATAGATTGAATTGTCGCCTCCTGGGCGTGTCATCCAATCAATCGCATTCTTTAGGTTCCCTGGAAATGAACCATTGTATTGAGGCGTCGCAATAAGCAATATATCGGCGCGTTCAACCTGATCCTTCATTCGTTGAACGGGTTCAGGGACAGGTTTTTCAATATCCTGGCTGAACACTGGCACATCTTCATATTCTAAAGATTCATACTCCACATAATCCGGAAACATTGTTTTAGCTAAATCTAGTAACCTTTTATTTGAAGAGTCTTCGCGCAGACTACCACATATACCTACGACTTTTAAGTTGCGTTCCATAATTTGAGTCACTCCTAAGCTATTTAATTCACCACATCCATCATAACGATTCACAAGAATATTCTCAAATTAAAAGAAGGGGTCACTCCCCCTTCTTAGTGTGCATTTAATTGGTCAATAAACTGCCAAGCCGCTTCAAAATCGTCAGCTGTGTAGTTTTGTTGACTCTTAACGGTTTGCACTTTTTCTTCGATTTCATCCTTTGAGAAATCCTCAAAGTAAAGCATGGTCGAGACTAATTCAAGAAATTTCGAACTATGTTCATCCATTTCTTCAATTAGAGTTGTCATATTCTCTGGTCTTAAATCTGATTGCTCTAAAAAGTGAACGCCTCGGTCCGTTAGTTGATAACGATATTGATAATAGCCTTTTTCTTTTTCGCGTTCTTCTTCGATGAATCCTAAATTGCATAACTCTTCTATTCGTGTCGATAACTCTTCAGAATATGGACCATAAAAATGAAAAGTATAACGTTCTGAAAAATCAAAGCCACTTTTCTTCAGAATATAAACCATCTTTTGCAGTCGTTTACGTCCGACAATTTCATCTGCCTGTTCAAAAAACGCCATCAACTTTGCATGATCCTCTAACATGAGCACAACTCCTTACCCTTTTAAAATGTCATATATCCGCTGTTTACTAACATCGTCATCTGGCAATTGATCAATTAAATCCTTCGCAAAATACAACTTATGGTCGGTTCGTTTTTTACCGGAAATGGATTCAACAATTTCAGATTGCCTAGAGAGTTCCTTCAATTCACCTGAAGGTAACTGTAAATGAATCGGCAAGCGCTCTTCCTCTTCACCAGGGCGATAAAAGTCATATGGTAAATCAGAAGAGGAATCAACCTCTAAATAATAAGTTGGATCAACACCTGCTTGAATGAAACTTTCTTTTAGCTCGATTAATTGTTGATACTGATCAGCTGGATCAAATTCTATATATTTAAATAAGTCACGATCAACAAATCGGCGACATAAATCCGCTAAAATCTCGTCATCTTCCTCCTGCCAAATATGAAAGTAATAAAACACCACATTTTCATCCAGTTTCAAATAATCATCTAAGGTCACTTCTTGCTCGAAGAAACTTTCAAAATGGCGAGGTTTTAATTTAAACTGAAAATCATCAGCAAAATACAATTCTTTAGCACGATGTAAGATTTTCGATAAGATCACTTCTGCACTTCGAGTCACAGGATGGAAATACACTTGCCAGTACATTTGATAACGACTCATAATATAGTCTTCTACGGCATGCATTCCACTTTCTTTAATTACCATTTGATCTTCCTTCGGTCGCATGACACGAAGAATTCTTTCCATATCAAAATGTCCATAACTAACGCCAGTGAAATACGCATCACGCTGAAGATAGTCCATTCGGTCCGCATCAATTTGGCTCGAAATCAAACTCACAACCAACTTATTAGAATACGTCTTATGTATAACATCAGCGACATCTTGCGGAAATTGCGGGTCAACACGTTTTAAAATAGCATTAATTTGCGTATCACCTAAGATAATTTTCCGCGTGAAATCTTCATGATCTAAATCGAAAACTTTCTCAAATGAATGGGAAAAAGGGCCATGGCCTAAGTCATGTAAAAGCGCCGCACACAAACATAACAACCGCTCATCATCGTTCCAAAATGGTTCTTCACGGAAGTTCTCTATAATCCGTCTCACAATCTCATAAACTCCTAATGAATGATTAAAGCGACTATGTTCAGCGCCATGAAAGGTCAAATAAGTCGTTCCGAGTTGTTTAATACGTCTGAGTCGTTGAAATTCACGTGCGCCAATAAGATCCCAAATGACGCGATCACGGACATGAATATAACGATGGACAGGATCTTTAAATACTTTTTCTTCGTCTAATTTTTCATCACGATATGCCATTTTCCCCGACCTTTCTTTTCACAACTCTTATTTCGTTTTCTCTAGTCATATTATAGCTTGTTTCGACATCCATTAAAACCCAACCTCCTACCTAACATCCTTCATCAAACCGCTTACTTACTAGGCATGCCAACTGCTTAAAAATTTATTATTTTTCTTTCCAGGGTTGTAGTAATTGATCAACATCATGGATCGATACGCTTTGAAATCGAATCGTTGAGCCTGGTCTTAACTGAGCACATTTCCAGTGATCAGCCGTAATGACCGTGCCAACCGTTGTGTAACCACCTGTTGTTTGCCGGTCTGCCAATAGCATCATTGGCTGCCCACTTGCAGGCACTTGAATTGTCCCAAAACTCACGACATCAGAAACCATATTGTCATTCGTTTGATGAATTAAAGGTTGATCATGATGTAGTTGGCACCCCATACGGTCGCCTTTTTGAAACGTATAAGTCACCTGAAAGAAGTGCTCCAAAGACTCGTTCGATAAACGTTCAGCGTAGGGACTTAAGATAACTCGTAATGTCATGTGTTTCGTATATTCAGGAATTAATTCGGGTGATAATTGTTGTTCGACTACTGCTTCCGTGACTTTGTCGGTAGCATACACCTGATCACCTGTTGTTAATTTCCGGCCTAACTGACCTTTCTCGAACACCGATTGACTACCTAACCAAGTTTGAGAATCAATACCTCCTGTGACACAAAGGTAAGCACGCGCCCCTTTCACCGGACGCTCGAAAGAAAGTGTCTGTCCAGATTCAACTTTGAACGTTTGCCATAAAGGAATAATTTCTCCATCTAATGTTGCATATAAGTCTGCACCTGTTACACAAATGACGGCTTCCTCTATAAAAGTAAGTGTTACGCCACCTAGTGTGATTTCTAATGCTGCATGTCCTTGATCATTATTCAATAGTTGATTCCCCGTAATTAACGCATAGCGGTCCATTGCGCCAGAAACAGGAATGCCTAAATGCTGATAACCTGGTCGACCTAAGTCTTGTACCGTTAAAGGCAATTGGGCAGATTCGACTCGTAATAATGGTCGTGTCTCATTAGTCATGGGAATCACATGCCTTAATCACGACTCCTTCATCTTGCAAATACTCTCGAATAAATCGTGCGTGTTGATACGCATCTTCTCCGTCACCATGAAAACAAATCGTTTCGCCTTTTAAATGAATTCGCTCGCCACCTGGGGTTCTGACACCATGGTAAAAAACAATTTGCTGGACCTGTTCTTTTATATCATCCACCTCAGTCAATACAGCTCGATTTTGACCACGTGGTGTCAACAAACCTTCCTGTGTATACGTTCTGTCAGCGAATACTTCTGAAACCACCTCTAGACCAATAGCCTCTCCTGCCTCAAGCAAAGCGCTATTAGCTAATCCAAATAACAATAAATTATGATCGACATCAAAAACAGCTTGAGCAATAGCACGAGCGACTTCTCGGTCTTTAGCAGCTAAGTTATATAAAGCACCATGGGGTTTCACATGATGTAACGATGTCTGATGCGCGCGGCAAACAGCTTGCAGTGCTCCAATTTGATACACCATTAATTGATAGATTTCTTCTGAGGTCATTTCGATATGGCGACGTCCAAAACCGATTAAATCTGGATAACCAGGATGCGCACCAATTTTCACATTCTTATCAACAGCTTGTTTAACGACCTGATGCATGACACGGTAATCACCACCATGGAAACCACAGGCGACATTGACAGACGAAACAACATCCATCAGACGTTGATCATCACCTATCTTATAAGGTCCAAAACTTTCACCAATATCAGCATTTAAATCAACTTCCATTCTCACCCCTCCTCAATAAAGTCTTCTATTCGACCATCTTGTTTAATTGCTTCGTATGTTTCTTTAGTGACCGACTGGAACGTTAACCAATCACCCATTTTAATCAATGTCGGATCCTCAGATTCTGGATTATACAGTTGAATAGGGGTATGTCCGATGATTTGCCACCCCCCAGGGGAATCTACTGGATAAACACCCGTCTGTGCACCTGCAATCCCAACACTCCCAGCTGGCACATGAGCTCTCGGTGTCGTTAACCTTGGAGTTTCTAATGTTGAATCTAAACCACCCATATACGGAAATCCAGGTAGAAACCCGATCATATAGACACGATAATAGGGTGCCGTGTGGCGTTCGATGACTTCTTTCTCCGTTAACTGATGAGCTTGTGCAAGTTGAGCTAAATCAGGAGCATAAAGCGCTTCATCATAACAAACAGGCAAATGAATCGTCCGCCGTTGTGGCGAGCTGTTAGATGAGTCATCTTGATTCAATATGTCTTGAATCAAATCTGTCATCTCATCATAATCTGTTTGGCGCCAATTATAATACACAGCAATGGATCGATAAGTGGGAACGATATCTGTGACATAATGCAAATCTGCCTGTTGAATCATTTGATAATGATGCACCACATCATCATGAATCGCTGGCGATATCGTTTCACCTAGGACTACAACGACAGCTTCATTGCCCAATGGATACATGGAAAATCGCATTATGAATCGGCTCCAATGGTATTCAGACATATTTCTACAGCTCGTTGTAAATCTGACTGCGACCAACTGGGTAGTTTTCCATGCTGAATCGCCAGTTCATGAGAAGCCGGCATATGAATGAAACCACACGATATCTGTTCAGCTTGCGATTTAATTGTATAAAGCGCTCGATACATCACATGATTACACAGATAAGTCCCAGCTGAATTAGATATCTCAGCTGGATAACCTGCTTCTTTCATTTGATCGACCATTTTTTGAATCGGTAATGTTGAGAAGATCCCATCTGGACCATCTTCTACAATTGGTTCTCCATCAGGAATATAGCCCTGATTATCCGCTTCAACGCCTCCATTGCAATTAATCGCAATTCTTTCAGGTGTAACCTTATGCCGACCTCCCGCTAAACCTAATGCCACAATCGCATCAGGTTCTAAGTCACTAATAGCTTGAGTTATTGCTTCGCCACTTGTCGCAAAATCAACGGGTAATATACGGCTAATAATTTCATATTCACCTATTTGTTGCCCATCTAAAGCTTCGGCAATTGTTTTCGTTGGATTAATTGGGAAATTTAAAAATGGTTCGAAACCTGTTAATAGTAATCGTTTCATGATTGGTCCACCTTAACTATTTTAAAATTATCACTATTTTAACATTTTTCGCCCCTTCCATTAAGCACTATTAGTTTTTGTTTTAGTATTAATTTGTTGAGTTAATATTTAAATAGTTTAGCACTGAGTTGTTGAATTGTGAGAAGCGAAGGTGGCGACTCCTGGTCAACTAAGTTCGGTCACGTCCTGTGACCAACGTTGACATTAGGCCGTCCGGGCCGTCACGGGAACAGCACGTGTCTCGAGACCCCGCAGGCCATGCCTTTAGGCCGAGGGATGCACCTGCGTCTTCTCGTAACGCTTCGAAGTAGCTTCCTCGGTGCAAGTAGCAAAGAAGCTTATTCGATGTAGTTGCCTGGCTCGAGCCGTGCCCGCGGAAAGCGTCCGCCGAAAGCGGATCACAATATCAACAACGGGCTTTACAAAACTTTTCTTTTAATTGTTCAAGTTTGCTATAATGAAGGAAGTTCAAACAAAAAGGATCGATGAAGATGAATCATGCGTTATTACAATTTAACCAGTTGCGTCTCGTTGATGATAGTGATATTAACCAATCCGATATCATGACGTCATTTGCGATTGATGACACGCTGTGCTTAACCGCAACTGAAACCAAACAACCCGCGATCCATTTATGGGTTCACCGCCCTACTGTGGTATTAGGAATTCCTGACAGTCGAACACCCTACATAAATGATGGCATTCAGTTTTTAAACGAAACAGGATACCAAGTGATCATTCGAAACTCTGGGGGACTAGCTGTTTTGTTAGATGAAGGGGTACTTAATCTTTCGCTTATTTTCCCTGAAGAAAAACAATTCGATATCCATGACAGTTATCAAGCCATGGTCGAGTTTATTCGTTGGTTATTCGAAGACGAGCCATATACAATCGATGCTTATGAAATCTCCGAATCGTACTGTCCTGGCACTTACGATTTAAGTATTAATGGCCAAAAGTTCGCTGGTATTTCACAACGACGCGTCAAACAAGGAACAGCTGTGCAAATTTACTTATGCATTGAAGGTAATGGACAACAACGAGCAGACGTCATCAAGCAATTTTATGATAAGTCTGTTCAAGGCGAAGAAACGAAATTCACCTATCCTTCGATCCGACCAGAAGTGATGGCTTCTTTAGAACAGTTACTGGGCAAATCTTTATCAACGAAAGAAGTAAAAGATCAGCTCATGACAAAGTTAGAACAGCGAAATATCGAAGTCTTTAATCAAGCATTTACTGAAACAGAACAGCAATGGTTTGATAATAGGTTGAACCTTATGTACAAACGTAATCGAACCATTTCGAGTTAACAAAACGTTCATATGTATTTCTTTTAACCCTAGACATGCCTTGTGTTATAGTAGTTAATGGATGATTTATTTGAAGGAGAGTGACACAAATGCCAGAAGCAGTTGAAACATTAGACGGTTGGTACATGCTTCATGATTTCCGCCAAATTGATTGGACCGCTTGGAAAAAAGCGAGCCAAGAAGAACGCGATCAAGCCGTTAGCGAACTTAATCACTTAATGGCATCATGGCAAGATGTTGAAGGTGACAAACAAGGTAGCTTCGGTTTCTATAAAATGATTGGTCATAAAGCGGATTTATTATTCTTAAATGTTCGACCGACAACTGAAGAGTTAACTGACCTTGAATTTGCCCTAGACAAAACCAAAATGGCGGAATTTTTCACTCAACCGTATTCCTACATTTCCGTCGTTGAATTATCAACTTATATGGCTCAAGGTAAAGATCCTGAAACAGACCCTGAAATACAGGCTCGACTAAAGCCAATCTTACCTAAATGGAACCATATTTGTTTCTACCCAATGGATAAACGCCGCGAAGGTGATGACAACTGGTATATGCTTCCGAAAGAAGAACGCGGTAAGCAAATGTATCAGCATGGCATGACTGGACGTAAATACGCTGGTAAGGTTCGTCAAATTATTTCCGGAAGTCAAGGTTTAGACGACTGGGAATGGGGCGTAACCTTGTTTGCTCATGATATGCTTCAATTCAAAAAGCTTATTTATGAAATGCGTTTCGATGAAGTGAGCGCTCGCTTCGCTGAATTTGGATCCTTTTATATCGGGCATCGCCAAGAACGCGATCAATTAGAAAAACTCTTACAAGTTTAATAAGCACAAACATCCATAACCCTTAAGCCAATATCCGGCTTAAGGGTTATTTTTTTAACTAAAACCTATCATGAATTACGTTAGCCTACATATACATGAACTAGTGATGAAAATTGGCCCTAATAAAGGTGTGATCTTATGGCCGCAATTAAATATACAGAAGCACAACTAAAAGAACTCGCTCGACTCATGCGTGCTGAAGCAGAAGGGGACGGCCAACTTGGTATGTTACTAGTCGGAAATGTTGGAGTTAATCGAGTATTAGGAAATTGTTTAGACTTTGAAGATATTCGATCACTCCCTGACATGATCTATCAATCACCAGGTGGATTTGAAGCCGTTCAAGAATCTTATTTTTATCAACGAGCTCGTGAAAAAGACATTCGCTTGGCCAGAAGGGCAGTGAGGGGTGAAACATTCAGTCCTGGACAATTCTCACTGTGGTTTTTCCGTCCAGAAGGAGAATGCCCTCCCGAATGGTTCGGGCAACCACTGTCTGGCAGATACAAATCGCATTGTTTTTATAATCCGTATCCGGGAGAATGCCCTAATATCTTATAGTCGGGCTTAACTTCATTAACTAATTTAAGGAGGTTGATTATTTTGGATCAGTCTAACAATAATCAGGATCACCAAAACGACAATGAACGATCTCAACCATCATTCAAAAAAGAACCCTACAAACAGCCCGCTCAAAAACCTTACCAACCTAAACAAAACCAACAAGGATGGTATCCAAACAAAGGAAAACAATCATCGAACCAAGGTGGATCATCTTATAAACCACCTTACAAAGGAGGACAAATGGGAATGAACAAAGGCGGACCAAACAATAAACCATGGGGCTTCAACCCTAATGTCAAAGGAGGAAATATGCCTCCATACCAAGGTTCTCCTTCCCAACAAAATCAATGGCAAGGTCAAGGCCAAGGACAGCATATGCCTCAACAACAAATGCCACAGCAACAAATGCCACAACAAAATATGTACGGCCAGCAAATGAATCCTAATATGCCCCCTCAATCCAATATGGGACAGAATCAGGGCATGCAGGGAATGCAAGGTATGCCACCTTGGATGCAAAATGGAAGTGGTCCTGGAGGCCCAGGCGGTCCAGGTGGTCCTGGATCAATCAGTGGAATCCCGCGTGAACAATCATATATTGAAAACATTCTACGTTTGAACACAGGAAAAGAAGCTACCTTTTATATGACATTTGAAAATAATGAAGCATGGAACGATATGACGTTTACTGGCATTATTGAAGAAGCAGGTAAAGATCATATTGTGGTCAGAGATCCACAGAACGGAAAATGGTACTTACTATTAATGATTTACCTTGATTATGTTGAATTTAATGAAGAGATTAACTATCAATATCCATTTGGTTAATCCTGATAAGCGGTTTATCACTTTATGTGGTGAACCGCTATTTTTTTAACACCTTAGGCAGGGGGTAAACGATTGTATAGTTGAAATCCTATCAGCTGATTTGTAGAAAATTCACCTATAATGTTAAAAAGTCATGACTTTTTGTAAATAACTGCTTTAATTTGATAGAAAAAAGCATTATCTCAATATTAATTCACGCAAAACCTGAAATGACAAATTTGTAAAAGTTAATTACAGTATTACTTGAAGGCCGGCCTCTTAATTAGAGGAGCAAATAAATGAAAACCGATCATTTCGACCAAATATTAGACCAATACAAACGAATGATTCATTATCATATCCATCGTTTAAATATTCGCGACCCTCATGGAGACTTCTATCAAGAAGGTATGCTTGCACTATGGGAAGCATGGAAGAAATATGGGGATACGGATACTTTTTCAAAAATGGCTTCGATCCTCATACGTAGTCGATTAATTGATTTAATCCGTAAACGGACACGCATTCAAGACCGCGAAGTTATGAAAGAATTTATGGAAGAGCAATCCTTTACGCCAATAGAGATGGAGCAATTCGATCCACATTTTTGGTCATCTGTACGTTCCTACTTAACCGATAAACAATGGTTGTTTGTTGAAAAGCGAATCATCCAAGGCTATGGACTTGCCGAAATTGCCGAAAAAGAAGGCGGGACAATTGATGCCGTTAAAGGGTGGGGACAAGCTGCCAAACGAAAATTACGTATTCTTTTGAAAGATAATGACTATTATCTATAATTCTACTTCACTAGAACGGGTATTTTATCTATTTATGGGCTTGGTTGTTTGCGACTAGGTATTTTTCCAGCGAGTTAAAGATATTTTCAATCGAGTTTAGGTGAAATACCAGTGAGTGAGCGAGCCTTTCCATCGAGTGAAGGCGCAATACCAGCGAGCGGGCGTCATATATCATCGCCCACCATATATTCTATTAAACAAAAAAGAGCGAACATACCACATGGGTTATGTTCGCTCTTTTAATGATGCTTAATCTACGATAAATTGTGTTTGGCTGTACCCGTCCATCGTTTTTGAAACCTCTAACACAGCTGGTATAGCTGATTTTAGAGCATCGACATGCGAAATGACACCAATCATTCTTCCGGATTGCTGTAGATCAATTAACGTATCGATTGCTTTATTAAGAGATTCATCATCCAATGAACCAAAGCCTTCGTCAATGAACATCGTTTCTATCGAGATGCCTCCTTGATAGCTTTGAATCACATCAGACATACCAAGCGCAAGGCATAAGGAAGCATTAAACTTCTCTCCGCCTGACATAGTCTTCACATCTCGTTCTTGACCTGTGTAAGCATCAAACACATCTAATCCTAAACCACTTTGCCTACCCCGCGCTTCTTGACGTTGACTTCTTACCAAGTAAAACTGACCATTTGATAAATGACGTAATCGCATATTAGCTGCTTCAATAATTTGATTTAAATAATCAATTTGTAAATAACGTTCAAATGATAAGCGTTGTTCATTGTGACCACGAACCAAATCATGCAGATCAGTGAACTGACCTAGTTGCTTTTCTTTCTCAGCGATCGTCTCTTGGTTTTCTTTGAGATTATTAATGAGCTCATCAATTATCTCAAGTTGCCGCAAATGTGTATTGTAGTTATTCAGTGTTTGTTCATAAGCATTTTTCACAGCTTGTAATTGTTGCTCTAGCGTTTCTATATCTTCGAGTTGTTTCCCTTCTAAGCGCTGTTTCAACTCTTCAACTTGCTCTTTTAACACAGACACTTCTTGTCGGTATTGCTCGGTAACTTGTTTCATTTGTTCTCGTTTTTCAGTTGATAACTTAGCCTTTTCATAATCCTCAACATTCGTAAAGCCTGCTTCTTGACGTTTAGATTCAAACACTGAATGTAGACGAGTTTGTTTATCTTCAAGTTGGTTTAATTGATGACGAGCTTCGTTTAATTGAGTATCAATGGTCGTTTTTTGTTCCTGTGCCTGCTCATAGGCTTTCTGTGCGTTTTCCCAATCCTTCTGAAGTTGGTTTTGCTCAGCTTCTAATTGAGCAAGCTTCTCTTCTAACTGGGAAAGTTGACGCACTTCTTCGGGTATATCATTTAATAAATTATGGTAAGTCCGTTCTTCAGACTGTACATCTGCCGTTAATTTTTGATGTGCTTCGTTCTGCTTTTCCTTCTGCTGGCGAAGTGTGTTGAGATGGTCTTCAACCAATTTCACATCTTGCCTTAATTGTTTTAAATCCTGATTTTGTTTGTCTTTCTGTTCTACTTGTTCTTTTAATTTTTGTCCTTCACGTTCTATTCTTTGACGTGTTTGATCAATATCCTCTACCGTCTCTCCTGTTTCAATCACTTGGTGTTCAAGTGATTTCAAATGCGAATCAATCGTTTCTTTTTGTCCTTCCAGCTGATTAAGTTTTCCGTAGACTTGATCCATCTTCTGCTTTGTTTGTTCTAACTTTTCATCTGAAGGAGCATCAATTGTCGCAGTCTGCTTATCTGGATGGTCCACACTGCCACAGACTGGACACGCCTCACCATCGTGTAAATGAGACGCTAATACGCTCGCTTGACTATTTAACCAGTGATTCTGCAGTGCATCATACTCTGCCTTAGCCTGTTCATAAAGTTGCTTTTGTTCTTGAATTGATTGCTCCAACGCTTGTTTTTCTTGGGATTGTTTCGCGTAATCCCTTACGAGTTGGTATTGTTCGCGCTTTGTTTGGCGTTGTTCAACTAATGATAAATAATTCTCAACCGCTTGTTCTAGTTGTTCAACTTGTTTTCGTTTTGATTGTAGAGCATCCTCATTCTCATCATATTGTTTATTTAAATCAGAACTTTTCTTCTCTGCATTTTTTAAGTTAATTTTCATTTGATCAAGCTTTGTTTCTTGTTCATGAAGAGCTTGGACTTTGGGATGTATGTCCTTTAATCGGGTGAATTCAACATGGATTTCTTGTCGTTTCGTTTCTTTGGCCTTTTCTTGTTGATAAATTGTTGTTGCGTGGTTTAAGTGTTGCTTCGCTTGTTCTTGTTGCTGTGTTAATGCTTCCACTGTCTTTTGTTGGTCTGTTAACTCTTGTTTGATATCACGATATTGCTGTTCATAAGGTTCGATCTGTGCGGCACGTTCAGCTTGTTGTGATGATTGTTCCTTTTGTTTCATCTCATCTTCTTGTTCTAATAAGTGATTTAAACGCGTCGACTTTTGCTCTAAATTCTTGGTTTCTTCTTGTGTTGTTTTAGCTTGTTGAATATGACTTGTTTGCTTTTCAATTTCCGTATTCAAACGTTGCTTTTCCAGTTCAAGTTGGTTCACACGCTCAACATAATGTTTTCTTTCCTCAGTCAAACCAGCAATAACCTGATTAATGTTGTAGTAGTCTTGGTTTAAGACATGAAATAAGTGAGAATCACGTTCAGGTAATTTGTTCAATATCGCATGTACATAATGATCACGCATTTTAAGAGCATGTTCATTTTCTTTTTTGGCTTCTTCACGCTTTTCTTTGAGTCGTTCACTTAGTTCTTGATAAGGAATAGTATTAAATATTCGTCTTAGTATCGCTTCTTTATTCTCCGTATCAGATGTTAACAGCTTCCTGAATTCACCCTGTGGCAACATGACAATTTGACGAAATTGATCTTGGGTTAAACCGACAATTGCTTTAATCTGCTCATCGACGTCAGACTTTTTTTGCCGGTCAACAAAAGGTACTTCCCCGTCTTCAGTTAAATGATATAGTTCATGTCGCCCTCCTGTTGCTGTCTTGTTCCCCTCTTTAACGTGGGGCATTTGTCGGTAAACACGATATCTTTCGCCACCAATTTCAAATGTTAAATCAACACTAGTATGTAATTGATCATTGGCGAAATCACTTCTTAACGATTGTTCATGGTCACGGTCTTCCCCACTAGCTGTCCCATAAAGCGCATAACTAATTCCATCAAAAATGGTTGTCTTACCAGCACCTGTTTTACCAGATACAACGAATAAACGATGATGTTTTAACTGTTGAAAATCAATCACTTCACGTTCGCGGTAAGGTCCAAATGCCGTTAAAGTTAAGGTTAAAGGTTTCATGCCGTGTTTCTCCTCTCATTCTAGTCTTGATTTAATACATCATGGAAAACTTCTGCCATAATAGCCTCGTCTTCTTCAGAAGGATTCTCTCCTCTGACATCCTGATAGAATGCCTGAAATAATTCCATGTCTGACATACGATGGCGTGCTGCCCGATCTTCTTGCTCTATATGATGACTAGACTGAGGTAATTGCCTTTCAACATGTAAGGCATTCGGAAACACTGAACGTATTCGCTCCATTGGAAATTGAACCGCTTCTTCATCTAATAAACGAACGAACACATAATCTTCATTCACTTCTTGTTTAAGCAAGTCGTCTATGTAGCCTTCAACCGTACGCATATCATGTTTCGGTTGTAGCGAGCGCTTTTCAATGCTAACTGTTCCATCTTGATCTAAATCAACAACTAAATACCCTTTTTGGTGGTTTTCTTCAGAAATGGAATACTTCAAAGGCGAGCCTGAATAGCGAATCGTTTCTTGTCCGACAAAATGCGCTTGATGCAAGTGGCCTAAAGCCGTATAGTTAAACACTTCAAATAGTGATGCATCCACATGCTCTGCTCCACCAATAGCCAGTGGTCGTTCCGAATCACTTGTATTATCCTGCTCTTGTCCTTTAGGAGTTGCAAACAAGTGACCTACCATAACATGGCGTGCAGATTCATCCATTGTTTCTTTTAGAGAGTTAACCAGGGCTTCTGTTGCATCATGATGACTTTTAATCGTGTCATCATTAAATAAATGCCTAACTGTGCCAGGCTCTGTATAAGGGATCAAATGAAAATGAACCGCTCCAGCATCATCATGTAATACCACAAGATCAGGCTGTTTCGATGGCTCTGAAACAATATGAAGCCCTTGATCTTTCATCATCTGACTACCGAACCGTAATCGTCCTGGGCTGTCATGGTTACCAGAGATTGCAACAACCGGAATATTCAATTCCAAAACAATATGCGCTAAACATTGATCTAATGCGTGTACCGCTTCGGTAGGTGGCACTCCACGATCGTATAAATCACCTGCTATCACAACCACATCTGGTCGATCTTCAGCAACATCCCTTACAAATTGATCTAATATATACTTTTGATCTTCCGTCATGTAAACACCCTGAACAATTTTACCAAGATGCCAATCAGCTGTATGGAATATTTTCATAGAAATCCCCTTTCACTATGAGCGCACAAAATTAACAAACATACGTTCGCTTTTCTTAGTATTCTATCATGACCTCATTATAAAATCCAGCCATAACTGAACCAATCTTCAGCCTTTCTTAAAATTTTTGTCGGACGATAGACCTAAATTTTCATTTTTGTATGTTTTCTGAAAATTTTAACATTATGTTAAATTGAATAGTCATTCATTGTCAGAAAGTTTTATATAATTAGACATCTAAAACAAAATGAAACTTTTTATATTTTTTAAGCGCCAAATTGTTTACAAATACATAAGATGTGGGTATACTTAATTATGGATAAACGAGAGAAAAAATTACCACTCGCTACAAGGAGGCGATTAACATGTTTGATCATCAAATGTTACGCGATGCTATTGTGACTGATAAGAGAAATCAATACACACAACCAAGTAAAAAAGTAGAAAAGCCATCAAGCTCAATCTTTCACTTTTTCAAAATCTTTTAATTAGCGCAACCAAACAAATACAGCAAGAATAGCTCCATAGAATAGTAGTTTGTTAGATATAGATATAGCAAAGCCATCAACCTTCCCCTTTTGGTTGATGGCTTTTTTTATGACTTAAACTGTCCTGTTTCTAAAAATTGCTGGACTTGTTGGAAGGTTTCTACGTCATGATGAATCGTTCGATGCGTAAGTGGTAATACTTTAAAATCTCGTAAACCTGGAAAGTAAACAGAATCGACTTCAACAAATCCATCATTCTCACCAGAAATTAGTGGGTCAAACCCGAGCTTGCTTTTATTACCTGCAATTGCACCTATATCAATACCAGTTTCGTTTTGAAACTCAATATTATCCAGGTATTCTTTGCGTAAGGATTTTACGGTTTTAAAGATATTAACATAACCTCGTATTTTACTCGCTAAGTCGGCCAGTTGACTACCGCGATTCGGGGTGCCGATTAGAACACAGCGACCAATGGCATCTAAATACTTTGTATCCGTTAATAATTTTCGAATCACGAGGCCACCAGTGCTATGTCCTACCAAATGAATCTCCTCACCAGGTGACAAACCTGTTTTAACAATCGCTTCGAGCAAATCCTCTACTTGTGAGACGATCACATCAAATTCATTAAAAGTCAGGGGCAAATTAGGGGTATAGCATTCATAATTTTCTCGTTTTAAATAATTCGCCATGTCTTGCATATCACGGTCAGACCTGAAGAAACCGTGAATTAAAATCACTTTCATGATGATTGCCCCCTTTAAACGTCATTAATTATACTTTACTAAAATAATAGACGATATTTCAAATAGATTGTGGAAATTTTTAGGGTTCATCGTTTATTCTGTTTACTCACTAAAAGAAATATTAGACAAAACAGTGTGAACGCCAATAATTCTAACGTCACAATATACCACGGATACGGTCCCATAAGATCAATCAATGTTGCTTGTGCTGGTTTTTCACTTAAAAACATATAATTAGCATCAAATAAGCCATTCACCATAAATACCAATACGGCAATTACGTTTAAAGCCAAAAAGGATTTTAAAACAGACGTCCAACTTAATGCCATTCGTTCCACAAAAAGCATATAAAAACAACCCACCACAATAGCGGCATGCACTATAAAGAATTGAAAAAATCGTATATGCGGGAAGCCGAAAAACAATTCTGGTGTCATCATGGCGATCAGTCCACCCGTAATGCCAATAAAAAATGTGATCTCAAATAACCATCGCCGCTTCAACAGTAACATGAACACCACTAAATAAACCGAGATTGAACTCAACTGCAGGGGTAAATTAACGGCTAGATCCCATTCTCCATATGTGACATACCAAGCATGGAAGCTGATTTCTCCTATTAGCAATATAGCTATCAGACTATATATCCAAAGCTTACGCGATTGTTTTCGAAGAGTGTCACGAAAATGATAGAGCGACCAAATAATAGCTAAACAAAAAAGGAGCGCCACCATATGCGGTACGCCGAATAAATCAAATGGATACAATTCACGGTCCATTGTGACAAGTTCGCGCATGGTGATCACTCCTATTATCAAATCATTAACCTTGATGTTTTTCTAAGAAATCAAGCATCGTTTGATAAACCTTGATTTCATTTTCTTTTTTCGAAAACCCATGACCTTCATCTTCGAGCACGAGATAATCAACATCTCGACCTTGGCCACGTAATTTCTCAACAATCTGATCTGACTCTTCTTTGACAACTCTCGGGTCTTTAGCGCCTTGTATGACGAGCATCGGTCTCTCCATACTATCTAAATAAGTAACAGGAGAATCTTTGACAAAGCGGTCGTAATCTTCCTCCGGGTCACCCAACCAGTTCTTCATCATCGGCTTCCAATGATCTGGTACTGAATTAACAAAGGTGAACAGGTTTGACACGCCGAAAATATCGACAACCGCTTTAAAATATTCTGGGTGGCGACCGTGTAATAGCAGGGCCATATAACCACCATAACTACCGCCAACTAAGAACAAGTTATCTGGACTTGAAATCCCCTGGTCAAACAACCACTCAATGCCATACACATTATCTAATCGCGGTCCTTCGCCCCAATCATGCTCTACTAGCTTCACGAATGAGGAACCATAACCTGTACTACCTCTAAAGTTCGGACAGAAAATAGTGTAGCCTTGATTTAGGAAGCATTGGAACATCGCACGATACGTTTTTTCTTCTGATGCCTGGGGACCACCATGTGGCCAAAACACAGTATAACCATTATCATTTTCCGGTTTTGCTCTATATAATAGCGCTTCAATCTCCATACCATCAAAAGACTTATATGACACAACTTCTGGGTCAACCATATCTTCAGGTGTAACCCCTAAGACATGATTTGCCGTCAACTGTTTCCACCCTTGATTATTTAGGACAAAAATATTATGTGGAGTGACGGCGCTTTGACCTAACATGTAGACATTACCTGACTTCGCTACATGCAGTTTGCCGATATGGTCTACAGGGATATCGAGACTTTCTAATGTTCCATTTTTTAAATCATAGCGATAAAGAAAGTTTTGAACCCCTTTGACCGTCCCGATATAAAATTGCTTATTTTCTTGATCATATTTCAAATTATTGATGCTTTCGCCTTCAAGTGATAGCACTGACTCGAACGATTTCGATTGGAGATTAAACTTGGCTAAGTAATAATATTCACTGTCATAGTTCGTCACGAAGTAAATATCATCTCCAACAAACGTAGCACCACCTGTTACATGAGCGCTATCAGGATCAGGTGTTAAATAGTGTGTCTCGCCATTTACTTTCACAAAACCTAACACGTATGTATTCGCATAAAGCGTTGTGAACACAACAGCTTCTTCATCATCAGAAACAGTTGCTAAGAATGTGGCCCCACCGTCTCCTTCATGTAATAATGTATCGTGACCTGACTCTAAATCACGGACATAAGTATTCAAATAACTCGGATTTCCCTTGGATGTGTAGTAATACAAGCGATTACCATCTTCAGATAAATGACCGAATAAGTATTTATCCTCATCTTCTCCGGTGATTAAAGGTTGGGGCAGCCCGCCCTCTGGTGGCAATGCATAAAGCTGATGATTTTCATCCCCCTCGTGATCATAGTTGGCAATAACATATCGTCCTTCAGGATCAACTTTCAATGCACCAACAGACTGGTTATGATGTGCGAATAAATAAGGATATTGATTCGGTAAGTTCATCGCCCATACGTTCATCTTGCCGTCCAAATTGGATGCGAATAATAACTTGTCTTCATTCGGACTTACGGTAAAATCAGAGATGACATATGAGCGAAAAAATTGCTCAACAGTCGGATTCGGAAACTTCATCATTAAGATTCCCCCAATAAATATTTTTTGATAATTTAAACATTTCTTATTATTATAACTTAAGATAGGGATTGTTGGAATAAAAATGAAGGAAAAATTTCGGGACGCTAAGGAGAGGTATTATGAACATACAAAATGTAATTGGAAGTATTGATGACGAGACGCGTTGCAAGCACTATCAATCAGAAGTCGATCGGATTGCGATTAAATTCAAATGTTGCAACACGTATTTTCCCTGTTACGAATGCCATCAAGAACACACGGAACATGAGATTGAACGGTGGAATAAAGACGAACGTCATCATGAGGCCATTTTTTGTGGAGCTTGTCATTCGGAATTGACTATTGAAACCTACTTAAACAATCCAAGCGTTTGTGCAAACTGCCTGGCACCATTCAATCGGCATTGTCGGAACCATCACCATTTATATTTTGAGTTATAATTCAATGACGCCAGCGAAACCTAAAATCGCAACTAGCATGAGTAAGCTTGCTGCAAACAGAAAAGAACCTGCTTGAAATTTAAGCCCATTTCTTACATTTTCAACACCAATCAAGCCAATAACGACACTGACTAAACCGGTAATAATAAATGGAGATGTTTGGACTGAATCGGTAAAATAGTTTAATAAAATCAAGACGAACACGGTTAACGAAAGTATAAAATTAAAACGAACTAGCATATCTGACACTCCTTCTTGTCAATCTAATTCTATCTTACTAAATTTCAATCATGGCTTAAATATTTCTAAAATGATGTCACTAAATCGACTCTATTTCCGTCTAATGTTATAAAGCCAGCGAAGAGGAGTGCTATTTATATGATAAGGTTTTTAACATTTACTTTTACAACATTAGTCACACTAGGATTAATTATTCTAGTTTATTCATTTGCAACAGATCAAGCAGGTGAAGACGAGGTCGAAGCAAAAGAATCATCAGGTTACGAGGAGCAAGAGAATACTGATTCAGACAAACACACCATTACAATTGGAGAACCAGAAAAGGAAGAGCAAACTGAAGACAATAATCAATCTGAAGAAAACAACTCATCTGAGAAAAACAATGAAACAGACGAAAATAGTGGCAAAGCGGAAGAGGACAATTCTTCAGATGAAAATAGTCAATCAGAAGAAGGTAACCAATCGGTTACAACTGAATCCGAGGCAGAAGAACGTGTTCTGGAATCAATCGACCTCCCAGACGAGGGCAATTACCAAGTAAAATTTGACCACAAAAATGATGACAACGATTATGTTGTTCAAGTATTCGAAGTCGTTGAGCGTGAAGAAGGTTCGCATACAGCAACCTATGGCTGGTATATCGTTAATGCTGATAATGACAAGGTTGAAAGTATGTTTTAAAAGAAAATATTAATATGCATTCTCTTCAAACCATAAAATATGGTAGGATAGTAAGCAATCGGTTCGACATGTGAGGATTTATTGATTATAACAAGTATTCGATTTCTACTAAATCTTTGCATGTCACGGACTGACTTCGCTAAATTCTGGTTCACTTTAGGTGTGTTGTCACGATTACAAACAACTGACTTTACCTATCGTGACCTGTAATGTTTAAAGAGAAGGAGAATGTATATGTCAACACCTTCACCAGCAGGTTTTTGGATACGATTAGTCGCTAATATTGTTGATAACATCGCCGTTAGCGCTGTTTTAGCATTATTATCTATTGCTATTTATGGAGAGTTTGTATTGGATGAAACTTCGCCATTAGATTTAATAAGCATGCTTTATTTCTTAATCTTACCAGTTGTCTGGTATGGTTATACACTAGGCAAGCGAGCAATGGGCGTCCGCATTGCGCGTCTTGATGGTGAAAAAGTCACGATTGGTACGATGCTATTGCGCCAAATAGTGGCAGCTATAGTGTATGCATTAACACTAGGGGTCGCACTCATTGTTAGTGCAATTATGGTTGGGGTTCGTGAAGACAAACGTTCCATGCACGACTTTATGGCCGGTACATATGTGACGTACGAAAAGCCTGACGCATTAAAACAAAATTCTCAATCAAACGAACAAGAAGAGCTGGCTTAAGTCACCAGCTCTTCTTTTATATCTTCTGAATAATAACTTGGATGACGTGACCTAACCCTAAATGACGCTTTCCTTCAACTCGATCAGCTTCGCCATAATAGAAATGCAGACATTTGTAATCATCAATCCAATCTAATACTTCACTCGGATTATAAAGCATTTCTTCTGTTTTCGGTCCACCTGAACGATAAGGCAACTGGTGCTCAGAGTATACTTCGAACATAATGTAGCCACCTGGCTTAACTGAGTCGATCATGCTCTGAACAAGAAATACTTGATCATCTTTTGGCACGTGGCCAAACACCATAATAGCACCTTCGTATAAGTAAGGATCTACTTTTTCAGCTGTTAAATCTTTCTGAACCGTTCGAACTGAAACACCTCGTTCTTCAGCTAACTGTTTCGTCTTCTCAAGGCCCATTTCAGATTGATCATACGTGGTGACCTCGTAACCCTGTTCAGCTAGAAAGATTGCATTGCGCCCTTCTCCTTCTGCAAAACAAGCGATTCTTCCACCCTCAGGTAACACCGAATAATGCTCTTTAATAAATTGATTCGGTTCTCGCCCATAGACAAAATCTTCATCAGAAAAACTTTCATCCCACATCTGCTTTGACATGATAGTCACCTTCCTTTCTCATAAAATTTATACCATATTGTCATGGATTACGTGAAAACTAATGCTCAAAATAACAACTTAATCATCACAAAATTTTACAATATCAAACATAACTCTTGATTGTTTATTTTTTGTACCAAACGTACAATAGAGTTAGCCTGAATTTTCTGGCAAAAGGAGTTAACGAATATGACAACCCTCAATATTATTGAACGGCTAAAAACAGACCGAGGCGATTTGCAATTACAACAACGTGGTGAACACTATGAAATTATTAGTAATGGCACGTTTTTAATGGCGACCTATAATGGAGAATCTGAGCGAGAACTGGTACGCTCAGCATTGGCAGAATTAAGTGGTGACAAACGAGTTCTAATCGGAGGGCTTGGCGTAGGCTTCTCACTACAAGAGGCACTGAAAGATGATGCTGTTTGTGAGGTGAAAGTCGTTGAAATTGAAGACGCAATTATTAAATGGAATCATGAAACTTTAGCTCCAATAACGAATCATGCTATTGAAGATAAACGAACAACTATTATTCACGCTGACTTAACTGAATGGATTTATCGCACAACCGATCGGTTTAACGCGATTTGTCTTGATATAGATAACGGACCTGACTGGACAGTGTACGACGAGAATGGGTCCCTATATGAACCGCGAGCTTTAAAGCAACTTAGAAAACTTCTTCTTCCAGGAGGGGTCATCGCCTTTTGGAGTGCTCAACCATCTGAGGACTTTGTTCGTATGTTAAACGACTATTTTGATGACGTTAGGACTGTGTCTATTTCCCAGCCAAAAGGGCCTGATGATATCATCTATTTAGCTAAAACAAACCCTTCCTCATCCGACTAAGACTAGTTACTTGAATCCGTGTGAACGATGCAGTAAAATAATCTTGTGACCAACAAGTCACACAATGACCATATAGTCAATATTTGAAGTGAGGCGATGTAAGCGATGTTTTTTCATCCAATGGATATATTAATATTTGCGGCACTCGGATTAGCCATGTGGGCGCAATCAAAGGTCAAAGGGAATTTTGAAAAGTGGTCACAAGTCCAGGCATCGGCTCGAATGAACGGAGCTCAAGTCGCACGTCGTATACTGGATGCTGAGGGGCTTCATCATGTACAAGTGACACACTCGAAACAAGGAGCTCTCTCTGACCATTACGATCCAAAAGCGAAAACCATTCGTTTATCTGACCCAGTCCATAACGGCAACTCTATTTCATCATTGTCCGTAGCAGCGCATGAAGTCGGTCACGCTATTCAAGACTCAACGAATTATTCAATGTTATTATTGCGTCATAAACTATTCCCAGCTGCCAATATTGGGTCGCAAATGGCGCCTTTTCTACTCATCGGTGGTTTTCTTTTAGAAATGGCGAACTTAATAACCGTGGGGATTATACTCTTTTCGGCTGCGGTGTTATTCCAAGTTGTGACGTTGCCTGTTGAATATGACGCCAGCCGTAGAGCAAAGAACCAGCTCGTCCAACTCGGCATGATCTCTAATCAAGAAGTCCGTGGCGTCGGAAAAGTGTTAAATGCTGCTGCATTGACTTATGTAGCGAGTACACTCATGGCTGTCTTGCAGTTAATTAAATTTATTATGATTGCTCGAAGCCAGCGTTAAAGGAGTGATGAAAAATGAAACTGTTAACACCGAAAAAAGCATCTCCCTATGTTAAGCAAGGGTTTAGTGAGATGGAAAGCTATTTATCACCTATACTTAAAAAGAGTATTATCTATTCGATGATTGCCTTTCCACTGATTACGATATCTGTGTTTAACCTTATCTATCTATTAACCACCACTTCAATTAATCAGGATTCGGCTGTGATCATTGGTATACTGGCTGTTCTCGGCGCTGTAGGAATGGCACTATTCAAAGAGTCCATGCATCATAATCGTTCATTGCAACAGCAAAGTTTAAACTATATTTACAAACGCATTCAACAAAGTGAAACTGTACCTGCTCAAGCCATTGAACGTTATATACGCGACCTTAAAGCCAATCCAGGTCGTGCTTATCAAACCTTTCAAGCTTTTTTACAACATGAGGAAAGGTTGACACGCCATGACTGATAAAGAACAAATCATCCTAAACAATGCCATTAAGCTATTCTCTCATAAAGGGTTCTCTCAAACATCGATGCAAGCAATCGCCGATGAATGCGACATTTCTAAAGGGGCGTTATATGCTTATTTCAAATCGAAGAACGATTTATTATTTGCTGCATTAGAATACTATTTTGACAGTATATTAATCCGGATTTCGACCATTGCAGAACCTAAGGATCCGCATGAACGATTAGTCGCTCAATTAACCTATTTTTTCGAAAATGTGATTGAACACCGCGAATTCATGGAACTCCCTTATGAACAAGGGGGTTATTTAAGCGAATCGATCCGTCAAGTCATCCGAGATAAATACACTGACGTTCATCGATTTTATATGCAAGGGTTAGAGACTCTATATGGTCAAGCTATCAAACCCATTCTATATGATTTAGCCTTAATGCTAGAAGGTATGATTCGCGCTTACATCCCTGTCATCATTCACGCTAATTCACATTATGACATGGAATCACTCATACGTTTTGTGCTCAAGCGAATTGATGACATTATCGACGGGTTTAACTTGCGTGAAGATCTACCTTTTTTAAACGACATTCAAGTAAAACAATTATTAAAAAAAGCGCATGATCAACAGCTATCGTGGTACGATGCCATTGAACTGCGCTTATCGAAGTTAGAAGAAGTCGTACAAAACTTATCTCAGGCTAGCGATTACCAAGTTTCGATTGATGTCATTCGGGATGAAATAAACCGAAAACAAGTCAGAAAACCCGTTATTACAGGGATGCTTTCTAATTTAAATGACGTCCCACACGCCCATCGTTATGTTCATGAAATTGAAATGGTTCTGTATCATGATATGTCGATTTAAGATAACCAAATCAGAAAGCTTATAAAAACAACTATTAGAATGCGATTAATGATGATCAACCAATGCTCTTTAGATTCTGGATTATGTATGAAAGATAGAACCGCGGATACAAAAAAGTAAGCCAATAACAAGATTAGGAACACATTTTCTATTATATCTGATATATTTGTTTCGATTAGTGAAGAAACCAATAACAACCCTATAAAAATCTGCATGATTCTATTTTGTATCCGTTTTTTCTGATCGTGATATGGTTGCTGGCGAAAAATCGCATCACCTGTCGCTTCCATGCCAAAGACGTACCGAAAACCGAATTGAAACATTAACATGAACAATCCGAAGACACATGTTAAATAAATAATCATAACACCTGGCATCTTAACACCCCAAAAACAAAATTTTACAGTTTTATTTAATCATAATTTTTATTAAATTTAAAGGAGTGACGACATGACTTACCCATCTCGAAAAGATATTTGGACCGCTATATTATGGTTTGGCATTATTGCAATTGCTCTAATCTGGACATTCATAAATAATGATATGCTTTTATTAAGCATTAGTGTCATTGCATTAATTGTAGCGGTTTGGTTCTGGCTGACAGTTCGCTATCATGTAGAAGAACGCCATTTGACCGCTTATTATGGACCGTTTAAAAAATCAATCGACATTCATGATATTGAAAAAATTCGTTTAGTTCGTAGTCTTAAGTTTTCACCAGCACTGGCGCTGACAAGACTCGAAATTACATACGGATACGATCACCAAGTGATTCGCGTCTCCCCTTCAGATAATAGTTTATTTGTGAAACAACTAATGTCGGTTAATCCTGATATTGAGTTTGAATAAGTGATCAGTTGGTAATGTAGAATTGATCGAGTTTATGATACTTTTGTGCGAGTGGAACAAAAAAAGGTTGGCGCCTAATTAGCGCCAACCTTTTTCTTATTATTCGAAGTTATTTTTGACTAAGTTGACTAGTGTATCAATAGCTTCTTCTTCATCTTCGCCTTCTGCTTTAAGGCCAATTGTCGTCCCTTTTTCAATTCCTAGCGTCATAACGCCGAGAATACTTTTAGCTTCAGTTTCTTTCTGCTCTTCACCTGTTACAATTTTAATATCAGAAGAAAACTTGCTAGCTTCTTGCACAAATTGTTGTGCTGGGCGAGCGTGTAAACCTGTTTCATTTTGAACGACTACTTCTACTTGCTTCATGATAGGTCCTCCTTATGCTTCGAGCGCTGCTAACAACTCGTCACTTGAAGAAGCGTCTTGTAACTTCTGACGGAAATCTTCATGCATGAGTTTTCGTGATAGTTGCGACAAGATTTGTAAGTGTTCATTCCCTGCTTGCTCTTCAGGAATCGCAATCATAAATACTGACGTCACGGGGTTACCATCTAATGATTGCCAATCGATTTCATTGGTTAAACGAGCAAAGGCAAGACCCGGTTCACTAACACCTGTTGATTTGCCGTGTGGAATCGCCACACCAAAACCAATTCCTGTCGATCCTTCTGCTTCACGATTTAGCACCGCTTCTTTATAGACGGCTGCATCTTCTACAACGCCTGTATTTTGCATGACTTTGATTAATTCGTCAAGACTTTCATCTCGAGAATTTGCATCAAGATCAAGTAAGACATGTTCTTTTTTCAATAACTCTTTTAATTCCATTTAAATCGAACTCCTTTTTGTATCTTGCTGTATTAAGCTTCTGTGACTTGTTCGGGTTTTCTCTTAAATAATGCAACTAATAAAGCTGTTACAATAGCACCAATTGCAATCGCTAATGCGTATAAGAAGACGTTCGTTACAGCATCACCTATAAATAACACGAAGACTCCCCCGTGATTCACACGTAATAATACATCAAATGCCATTGTTAATGCACCTGCTGTGGCTGAACCAACTACTAATGCCGGAATAACACGGAATGGATCAGCCGCCGCAAATGGAATCGCGCCTTCAGTAATGAATGATATCCCCATAACACCAGCTGCTTTACCAGCTTCGCGTTGTTCAGGGTTAAATTTATTTTTCACAAATACAGTTGCTAACCAAACACCTAACGGCGGCGTCATACCAGCTGCCATGACTGCTGCCATTGGGCCAAATAATTCACTTGCAAGTAAACCTGAGGCAAAGGCGTAAGCTGTTTTATTAACAGGACCACCCATATCTATAGCCATCATTCCACCTAAAATAAGACCTAATAGAATTGCGTTAGCTCCAGACATTGATTGTAACCAATTTTCTAATCCTGTCATCATCGCCGCTACAGGATCATTAATAACATAAAATAACGATAGACCTGTGATTAGAGTAGCTAATAACGGTATGATTAATACAGGCATAAGTCCTTCGAGGTTTTTCGGAACTTTGAAGTACTTTTTAATCGCAAGGGCGACATAACCTGCTAAGAAACCACCAATGATACCACCTAAGAAACCAGTTCCCACTTCATCCGCAATCAAACCAGCAACTAAACCAGGCGCTAAACCAGGTTTATCCGAGATTGAATACGCAATAAAACCAGCTAAAACCGGAACCATCATCGAGAACGCTAGTCCGCCGATTTCATTTAGATAGAAAGGAAGTGACCCTTCTTCTGGTGAGTCTTTCACACCAAAAGCAAATGATAAGGCCATCAGTAAACCACCAGCTACAATCAATGGAATCATGAAGGAAACACCGTTCATTAAATGCTTATAGAACCCTTTTCCTTCATTTTTTTCTTGTTTACTGACTTGTTCGTCATGTTCTTCAGTTGATTTCTCTTCCATGTTTACAGCGCGATCAATTAAGCCATCCGCATTTTTAATCGCTTCACTAACACCTACGCGAATGATATTTTTCCCAGCAAAGCGCTCTTCATCCACATTCGTGTCAACGGCTAAAATGACGGCATGAGCTTCGCGAATGTCTTCTGCTGTCAGTTCGTTTTCAGCACCGACACTCCCTTGTGTTTCCACTTTCATTTCAATGTCTTTACCTTTTGCGGCTTGGTCCAATGCCTCGGCTGCCATGTAAGTATGGGCAATACCCGTTGGACAAGCTGTGACTGCTACTAACTTTGTCATGTTTCTAACCTCCCCAAATCATTTAATCCTATTTTCTCAACAGAAACCGACTCGACATGTGCTTCGATTTCCTCTAAGGTGCAAACCGTTGTCCCTGCTTTCGAAGCCGTGATCGTCCCTGCTGTTGTCGCCCATTTGGCTAGTGTTTCAAAATCATATCCTTGGCTGAGCGCATACACCATAGCGCCAACCATTGAATCCCCTGCTCCAACTGTGCTCTGTGGTGTGATTGAAAACGGTTTTACTTGATAAGCTTCTTTTTCACTAACAAATAGTGCACCGTCTCCACCTAAAGAAACAGCAACTATCTTGATACCTGACTCAACTAATTCCTGACACGCTTTAACAATTGCTTCAATCGATTCAAAAGTTTTATCAAATAACTCCTCTAACTCATGAATATTCGGTTTGATGACATGTGGCTTAGCTTTAACCCCTTCTTTTAGATTAGGACCACTTGCATCTAAAATCGTTTTTACACCATATTCTCTTGCTAAGTTGATATAACGCTTGTATTGATCATCGTCTACACCATCCGGGGTGCTTCCACTTAAAACTAAGTAGTTTGTATCAGCTAATAATTTAGTTAATTTTTGTTCGAATGCTTGTAGGTCGTTGTCAGATACCTTGATACCTGGTTCATTAATTTCTGTCGTGACGCCTTTAGACTCATCAACGATTTTCAAGTTGGTTCTGACATCTCCAGAAACTTGTTGGAAATCATAATCAATCGATAACTGAGTTAACGCATTTTCAATCATGAGGCCAGTTGATCCGGCGCTAAAACCAGTTGTCTGTGTTTTCATATCTAGCTGTGTTAATACTTTAGCGACATTAATTCCTTTGCCACCTGGATCAGTCACAGGATCTGACTTCAAACGATTTAAACCACCTATTTCAAATTCGGGTAATGAAATCGTTTTATCCAAGGCGGGATTAAGTGTCACTGTCAGTGGTTTGGTCATGATTTAATCCTCCTGAAGCTTTACAATATCTAATTTGACACCTATCTGATCTAATTCTGTTTGATACCAATCATCAACACGATCATCTGTAATTAAATGATGAATCATACTAAGGTCCGCAAATTTCGCAAACGTAATTTTATCAAACTTACTATGGTCAGCTAATACGATCGCATCCGATGCTTGTTGGACCATCAATTGCTTAGTAGAAGCTTCGATTAAGTTCGGTGTCGTGAGTCCATCTTCCAAATCAATACCGTTTGTTCCGATAAATGCTTTATCAACATGCAAAATGGATAAGGTTTGATCAGTGATTGGTCCGACTAATGCTTGCGTTTCATGACGCAGACGACCACCTGGAACGATCACTTCAAACTGGGGTGAATCTTTTAACAGCTCAGCATGGACAACCGAATTCGTGACAACTGTTAAGGATTGAAACTGTTTTATTTCATAAACTAACGGAAGTGTTGTCGTTCCTGCATCGATTAAGATGGTGTCACCTTCTTGAATATACGATGCTGCGCGTTTGGCAATGGCTTGTTTTTCTGCTAGAAACCGATCAGATTTTTCTGTAACAGTCGGTTCGAAATTGACACTTTCAAGCGCAATGGCGCCTCCATGCGTTCGTTTGATCACGTGATCTTGTTCTAATTCTTTTAAGTCACGACGAATTGTCGATTCTGACACATTGAATGCATCACACAATTGTAGAACTGAAGCCCGTTGATGTTTTTCGATATAATTCTGGATTAGCTGTTTTCGCTCTTCACCATAAAGCAAATAAACAACACCTCTCTTAATCACATATATGATCACTTTTGATTGTTTATGATTGTATTTGACTGATTTTGATTATAATAGATGATGTAAGCGGTGTCAAAGATTTTGTTGAAAGTTGACTCCCAACACTTCATCCATTTATGATAAAATTCACTCAAGGAGTTGATTGATTATGACTGAAATTAAAGGCATCGGAGCCTCTAATGGCGTTCAAATAGGAAAAGCCTTTGTACTTCAAGACCCTAAATTAACGATTAATGAAGATAAAGCTAGCGACGTCCAACAGCAAAAAGATCAATTTAATGATGCTGTGGAACAAGCTAAGCTTGATTTAGAACGTATTCAAAAGCATGTCGAACAGGAAATGGGCGAGGATCATGCGAAAATCTTCGGTGCTCATTTGCTCGTTTTACAAGACCCTGAGCTTCTGAATGCGGTCAATACAAAAATTGAGTCCGAGCAAGTTCATGCCGACAAAGCATTAAATGATACAGCAAACCAATTCATTTCCATGTTCGAAAGCATGGACAATGATTATATGAAAGAACGTGCAGCTGACATTCGCGATGTCTCAAAGCGCGTCATCTCGTATTTATTAGGTGAACCTTTAGTCACAACGAGTGACATTACAGAAGAGGTTATTTTAGTAGCACATGACCTGCTTCCTTCTGATACCGCTCAGCTTAACCGGAAGTATGTTAAAGGAATCGTGACGGATATAGGTGGACGAACATCACATTCAGCGATCATGTCCCGTTCAATGGGCATTCCAGCTGTTGTAGGTACTTCGGAAGCCACGAATTCAGTAAATGCTGGTATGACAGTCATCATTGATGGTCAAACAGGCGATGTCATCATAAATCCGACTGACGACCAACTCAATTCATACCGAGCGAAACAACAAAAAGAACAAGAAGAAGCCGAACAATTGAAGAAATTAATCGGCCAACCTGCTACTACAACGGATGATCATACTGTCGAATTAGTGGCTAACATAGGCTCACCGAAAGATTTAGAAACCGTTATTGAAAATGATGGCGAAGGAATCGGGTTATTTAGAACTGAATTCTTATACATGGATCGTGACAGCCTGCCAACAGAAGAAGAACAGTTCCAAGCTTATCAACAAGTCCTATCGACGATGGCCAATAAACCTGTTGTGATTAGAACTTTAGATGTTGGTGGCGACAAGGACTTACCTTATTTAGACTTACCAGAGGAACTAAATCCATTCTTAGGCTTTCGTGCATTACGTTTATGTCTAGAAAGAGATGATTTATTCCGCGTCCAATTACGCGCTTTATTACGCGCTAGTGTCTATGGTAATCTCAAGATCATGTTCCCGATGGTTGCTACATTAGAAGAATTCCGTCAGGCTAAGGCTATACTTGAAGAAGAGAAGCAAGGCTTAATTCAAGCAGGTCATGACGTTAGTGATGATATTGAGGTTGGTATTATGGTTGAGATCCCATCCACTGCTGCCTTAGCTGATCAATTCGCCAAGGAAGTTGATTTCTTCAGTATCGGTACGAACGATTTAATCCAGTATACAATGGCTGCTGATCGCATGAACGAACATGTCAGTCATCTCTATCAGCCATACCATCCAGCAGTCCTTCGCTTAATTAAGCAAGTCATTGATGCTTCTCATGCAGAAGGTAAATGGACAGGCATGTGTGGCGAAATGGCTGGCGATGAAGTAGCTATCCCGATTTTACTCGGTCTAGGCTTAGACGAATTTAGCATGAGTGCTTCAGCTGTCTTACCAGCACGAAAGCAAATTCAAAACTTAAGTTATAGCGCATTACAGGAAGCAACAACTGAAATCCTATCCCAATCAACGAACGCTGATGTTAAAGCGTATGTAGAAAAGCATTTCATAAACTAATGACTTTATAAAATGACTTTGTTAAAGTCCGTTGTTGATATTGTGATCCGCTACCGGTGGACGCTTTCCGCGGGCACGGCTCGAGCCTCCTCGGCCTAAAAGCGTGGCCTGCGGGGTCTCGAGACACGTGCTGTTCCCGCAGGAGTCGCCACCTTCGCTTCTCACAATTCAACAACTAAGTGCTACATCATTTTGAAAATCAACATTAAATTTTTACAGCAAGTATAAGATTAATACCAAAATCAACATTAAAATATCGGAAGTAAACATGAAAAAAAGGGTTAAATTGCTATGCAATTTAACCCTTTTTCTTTGTTATATCTATATTTTGAGTGTTTATTGAAAGGATCTGTTAAAGTCTGTTGTTGTTAATTTGATTAAGAGGAACTTCTGTTCTGTAATAGGTCTAACTATATTAAAATCGGTGATGAACGTGAGAGCAACTGATATTCTTTAAGCCATCAACATCAAAGGCATCCTATTACGATGAATGACTTGATGATAAAAGGGAATTTAATACAAATATCGAAACATATGATACGCTTAGGCTATCTAGTTTCACGATATAAACATTACTGCTTGTTCATTTAACAGGGCAGATTACTTAAAGAAAGAATTAGTTTTTCATAAGTTCTTCATATAGATGGGAGTGGTTTAAATTGTTTGTTGGTCGAACGTTATATTTAATGGGAATGGCTTTTGTCTTCTTTAGTGTAGTGGTTATGATTATGGTTCCTTTTTCAAATGGTGGTGGCGGTATAACCCTTCCGATATTTGCTTTACTAAATGGATTTATTGCAATGGGTGTCGGAGATATTGTTATAGATTTAAATTACAGAAAAAAGGTTGAAAAGATGAACAAAGAATAAGGTATGTCTATTCCACTAACGGGTGCGTTAGTCTACAAGCAAATATTATAAAAATGGAACTTCCGCCTATTAGGAAGTTCCATTTTTATAAATAATATCAACATTAAACTTTAACAGAGCCATTGAGAAAAGACTTAAGCTTTTAAATAACACTAGTTACTACAAGTACATTAATTCAAAAGCCTTGATTATAGTAACTCCTTATTTTTCTTGTATGATCGTTTTAAAGAAATGTAGTTAGTCAAAAACCAAAACAAAGAAAAAACTACTAATATTCCAATGATATCAATCCATTCATTTTGACTGCTGGGTACACCAATAAACACTAAATATAACAGAATAAAAATACCTGCAAAACTACTTGTTTTAAACATAATATGCCTTAACTCTTTACTGTAAGCTCCTACTGTTGCTATATCGGTATATTCAATACCAGACAGTGTATATCTCCCTGTGACGTAAATAAGGAATACAGCAATAGCCATTAAAAGAGCAGTTTCAGCATCTAAGTGAAAATAGTTATTTAAGATAAGTAGTCCTACAAGGGTAAATAACAGGAGTATTCCTCCTTCTGCGAAAAAATACAATACCCTCTTTTCCTTATATTCATCATCCGGTAATAAAAAAGATATCCAAGACTTCATGACAACTCATCCTCCCAGAATAGATCATCTAATGTTTTATCTAATTCTTTCGCAATAGCGATACACAAGTTTAAGCTGGGATTGTATTTTCCCTTTTCAATCAATCCAATTGTCTGCCTCGTAGCATTAACTCGCTTTGCAAGCTGTTCTTGAGTATAATCCTTTTGCACTCTTGCTGACTTCAATTTGTTGACCATATAATCCCTCACGCACACTGTGTAATATATATTTTACTTAATGTTAAATATATATTACATCCTATCCTGATAAAATGCAATATATCCTCCTTTTAAAATAGGCTCTGTTAAAGTTTAGTGTTGATTTTCAACTGATGAAGCACTAAGTTGTTGAATTGTGAGAAGCGAAGGTGGCGACTCCTGCGGGAATAGCACGAGTCTCGAGACCCCGCAGGCTGCGCTTTTTGGCCGAGGAGGCTCGAGCCGTGCCCGCGGAAAGCGTCCACCGAGAACGGATCACAATTTCAACAACGGACTTTAACAGAGCCTTAAAATAAAAAATAGTTCAGTTAAGGGGCAAATAATAACTTTGCTCGCCAAAACTGAACTATATGCAATTAAGCGTGATTTTGCTTTTAATTACGAAGCTAAATCTTGATTTTCTTTTCGACTGATTCTTGTCATAAAGAACGCTAACACTAAGCCAAGTAGTGAGAATAGACCAGCTAAGAAGAATGAGGCATTCACCCCTTGAAGCTGTCCTTGAACACCGCCATCTGGATCAGCTAACGTGACCATCACTGTCACCATCAATGCCGTACTAATGGCACCTGACATTTGTCTAAATGTATTATTCATCGCTGAACCATGTGCAATTAAATGCTCTGGCAAAACGTTTAGCCCAGCTGTCGTCACGGGCATCATCACCATTGCAATACCAAACATGCGAACTGCATTAACGGCAACTAAATAGAAATAACTCGTTTCTGGCGTTAAATTGGCGAACATGAATGTGGTCACCGTCGTCAGTGTCAAACCGACATACAATAACCATTTAGGTCCGAATTTATCAAATAAACGACCCGTAATAGGATTCATCATCCCCATCAAAACAGCTCCAGGCATCAGCATAAATCCTGCTTCAAGCGCTGTATAACCCAGCGTATTCTGCATCATAAGCGGTAATACAATCGCTCCGCCAATCATAGCAAAGAAAGCAGTCATACCAATCACTGTTGCAATCGTAAAGATTTTATATTGAAAAATACGAAACTCTAATATAGGTTGTTCCAATTTCAGTTGTCTTAAAATGAAAATCGTTAGGGTAATCGCTCCGATAACCATGGAAATATAAACGTCAGGTGAGCCCCAACCTTCATTTCCGGCAACACTAAAGCCATATAATAGGCCACCAAAACCAAGTGTCGATAGAATAATAGATAACACATCGATTTTCGGAAAATCTCGTTTCGTTACATTCTTCAAAATAAAGAACGCGACAATAATATCAATAATTGCAATCGGTAAGACAACCCAGAATAGACTACGCCAGACAAACTGTTCTACTAACCAACCTGATAATGTCGGTCCAATTGCTGGCGCAAAGGCAATTACCAAGCCGAACAAGCCCATTACTTGTCCACGTTTTTCGATTGGAAAAATTAAGAATATGACTGTCTGCATGAGCGGCAGAATGATACCTGCTCCGGCAGCTTGTAAAATACGTCCACCTAATAAGAATCCAAATGTCGGCGCAATGGCACACAATAAAGTCCCGACTGTAAAGGAACCAATTGCTGTTAAAAATAAGGCCCTTGTCGTAAATCGGCCAATTAGAAAGGCCGTCACGGGGATCATAACCCCGTTCACTAACATAAATATTGACTGTAACCACTGTGCGGTAGATTCATCAATTTGTAAGTCCCGCATAATATGTGGAAGTGCTGTTCCCAGTAATGTTTGGTTTAATATCGCAACAAACGCGCCTGAAATTAAAACAAGCATTAAGGGCGCACGTTTGATATCATCTTTTTCTTGTTGGTTTCCTAGTGACATTATTATTCCTTCTTTCTATAAATTAATCACCAACAATTAATCATAGCAAAAATATTTCGTTTTACGAAAGGTTTTGCTTAAAAAATGGTTCTAAGTCAAATGTTGGGGTGCTCTCTTAAGAGCACTCCTTACTTATGCCATTTGGCCTTGTATATCCTTATATTTATGATGCAATAAGACT